>CAYMEX010000009.1:0-100735 GCA_964389525.1 uncultured Muribaculaceae bacterium
GCCCAGAACAGGACAGTCACAGGTGTCGTGACCGACGAGGGCGGTGACCCTGTTGTCGGCGCCACGGTGCTTGTGGAGGGGACAACGCTTGGCACGCAGACCGACATCGACGGTCGATTCCGCATCGCCAACGTTCCCTCGAGTGCGCACAATCTGCGCGTCAGCTACGTGGGCATGACCTCGCAGACGGTCAAGATCGTCACGGGCGAGATCAAAGTCGTTCTCGGAACCGACTCTGAAATGCTCGACGAGGTTGTGGTAACCGCTATGGGTATCTCCCGTTCGGAGAAGTCGCTCGGCTACTCGGCCACGCAGGTCGATGCCGCCGAAATCGAGAAATCACAGACAACCAATGTGATGTCGGCACTTCAGGGTAAGGTTGCCGGTCTGCAGGTCATGACAATGGGTGCGGCTCCCGGATCAGCCAACAACGTTCAGATCCGTGGCATCGGATCGGTCAGTGGTTCCAACCAGCCGCTTTATGTGGTAGACGGTGTACCTCTGGAGACAAAGACACTGTCAGGATCAGGACAGAATCTGGCAACAGGCGGTGTCGCCAACATCGCTCCCGACGACATAGCTTCGCTGACCGTTCTCAAGGGTGCCGCTGCTACGGCTCTCTACGGCTCACGTGCCTCAAACGGTGTCATCATCATCACCACCAAGAGCGGCGGTGAGAATGGCGACGGCAAGAATTATCAGATCACATACAGTGGAAATGTCGAGGCCAGCCGTGTAGGATATCTCCCCGAAATGCAGAACAAATGGGGACAGGGATGGAATGGCAACCAGACATACATTGAAAACGGCTCATGGGGTCCCGCTCTTAACGGATCGGCTCAGCCTTTCGGTCCGGTTTACAACGGCCAGCAGCTTGTCGGCAAGTATTCGGCTGTGAAAGACAATGTCCGCGACTTCTTTGACACCGGCATCACGCAGAACCACAATGTAGCCTTGTCAGGCACATCCAAGGACAAAACGATGACCTACTATGCCTCCTACTCCTACACGGGGCAGGACGGAGTCATGCCCACCGACAAAGACTCATACAACCGTAACACAATCGCGCTTCGCGGCTCTTTCCAGCCCAAAAGCTGGGTGAAAGTGTCATCGGCCATGAGTTTTGCAAAATACACCACAAAGAGTGTAGGCTCATACCAGGGCACATCGGTTATCGACGGTATTTTTGAAATGCCCCGCAACATGTCGACCTCCTACCTGAAGGATACAAGCAATCCGTTCAATACTCCGGCGGCATACTTCACTCCTTACGGAATCACGAACCCTTACTGGGCACTTGAGAACAACAAGTTTGAGGTTGGAGGCAAACAGATCTACGGCAAGATGCAGCTCGATCTGTATCCGGTCAAGGGACTCACACTTACATACCGTTTCGGCTTCGACTATACCGACTATGACTCAAAACAGGGATATCCTCAAATATCGCTGACTGACGATCTCATTGATCAGGACTATGGATATGCTCCTTCGGCGATGAATCAGGACGGTTACGTCTACGCGCGTTACAGCCGTGGTTACGAAACTAATAATGACTTCCTTGCCAACTACGCCACCAAGTTCCTTGACGATCGTCTTGATTTCGGAGCTACTGTCGGTCTCAATATCAATGAGCGAGGCAATACGCTGATGTATGGTCAGTCCGACAAGCTGGGTATCTATACTGGTTTCTGGGATCTGAGCAATGGTGCTACAAAATCAACTCTGGCCGAAAGTCAGTGGAAACGTCGCCTTGTGGGCCTGTTCGCTGATGTAACTTTCGGCTGGGATGAGTTCCTTTATCTTGACGTTACCGCACGTAACGACTGGTCGTCGACTCTGCCCATTGGTGATAACTCTTTCTTCTATCCTGGAGCCACACTGTCAGGTATCTTTACCAAATTTATCGATAACAAAGACATCCTTTCTTTCGGTAAAGTACGTCTCGCCTATGGTAAGACCGGTAACGATGCAAGCGTTTATCAGACGATGACACGCTTTATGCAGGCCTATTCCGGAGGATATTATATCACCGCTCTCACATTCCCGTTCAACAGCATAAACGCTTTCATGGCATCGGCTACAGCAGGAGCCAAGACATTGCGTCCTGAAATGACCTCGGAATTTGAAGTCGGTACCAACCTTAAGTTCTTCAATGGCCGCATTGATATTGATGCAGCGTACTACAACCGCATTACCGACGACCAGATATTCACACTGCCTACCGATCCGGCTTCAGGATTCAGCTCGCAGGTTGTAAACTTCGGTAAGGTACGCAACCGTGGCGTCGAACTTATGGTTAACTTCATCCCCGTGCAGACACGCGACTGGCAATGGGAAATCGGCCTGAACTGGACCAAAAACTACAATAAGGTGCTCTCGCTGCCTGAGGGTATGGGCGGCAAGACCTCGATTTATGGTTTCACGGCAGGCAATGACAATGTTCAGGCTTATGCCGAAGTCGGTAAACCTATCGGACAGTTCTACACCTATCTTCCCACCTATGTCGATGACAAATCCAGCCAGTACTATGGTAATATTGTTGTGGACCGATATGGACGCCCTGTTGTGAACACCGGCAACGGAATTCAGGACACCGGCCTCAACATGCAGCATGACTGGATCGGAGGTATCACGACTTCACTCACATGGAAGAGCCTGACTCTTAGCGCAGCCTTTGATATCCGTCAGGGCGGCTACATGTTCTCCCGCACTAAGAACCTGATGCAGTTCACCGGCAACGGCATCGTCACCTCATACAACAACCGCAATCCGTTTATCATCCCGAATTCAGTGGTCGCCACCAACGACGGGTACGCTCCCAATACAACACCTATACTTTGGTCTGACGGAGGTCTGCAGAGCTACTATGACTCCGGTTACGGTAATGCCGGTCTGGCATATCTTCTCGACCGTTCATATACCAAACTCCGCAACCTGTCGCTTACATGGAGTCTGCCCAGGAAGTGGCTTGATAAGATCGATCTTACCGGCGTAGACATCACAGCCTACGGCAACAATCTCTTCACATGGACCGCCAAAGGAAACCACTATATCGATCCTGAGACTACCACGATCAGTTCGAGCTCATATGGTGACATGGCAACACAGTTCGGTGAGATGTACACTAACCCTTCCAACCGGATTTTCGGTCTTAATCTGAAAGTAATCTATTAACAGCTAAGACTCAGATGAAGAAATATATAATTCCATCATTGGTGTTGGCGGTGGCTTCCATGACTTCATGCGACAGTTATCTCGACATCAACACTAACCCGAACTCACCATCTGAATCAAGTCTTGACAATGACTTGATTTATCCGGCGGTTGAGATGGCATATGCCTCGAACGTTGGTGACTATCTGCGCACATGTTCCGGATTTCTCGTGCAGTACTACGCTCAGTATTGTGGAACTTCCAACTATATTGTGTTCAGTCAGTTCCAGCCCACTCAAGCACGTACAAGCACATTCTATTCGCAGTTTAACCTGAGGGTGCTTTCCAACGCTTCGATTGTCAAGGAGAAAGCTGCGGCCGAGGGTGACTGGGCTACATACCTTGCCGCAACCGTCATGAGCACTGCAACATATCAGGTTCTCATCGATATGTACGGTGAGACGCCCTATACTGAGGCTCTTGACTCTGAGAACGCAATGCCAAAGTATGACACCGGAGAAGATGTCTATGCGGGCATTCTTCAGGAACTTGATGATGCTATTGCTAAAGTTACTGACAGGAATCAGGCAACTGCCAAATCAATTCTGATCCCCAACGGAACTGCTGAAGCCTGGATAAAGGTTGCAAATGCTCTAAAGCTCAAGATTATGATGCGTGAGCACAACGCAGTCAACGTATCTTCTCAGCTTCAGGCTCTGATCAATGAAAACAACTTCCCCGCATCAGATGTGGAGTGGGCCAATTGCTGGCAGAATGCCGCAGGAAAGGCCAACCCCTTTTATAGCGAGGATTTTGCAGACTGGGGATCTCAGAAGAACACTGTTCTGAATGCGGCGCTCGCCGTGACAATGAATGCCTATGCAGACGGTCGACTGAGAGCTTATTTCCAGCCGTCGCTTTACGATGGTAAATTCAATGGATCCATATCAGGGACCAATCTGTCGACAGCTGCAAGCCCGTATAAGACACAGGCATACTGGAGTCGTCCGAACATGGCTTACGACAGCCCTGTATCGTTCATATCAAAAGCCGAAATCGAGTTCTTCCTCGCCGAATACTATGCCGAGAACGGTAATGTGGCGGCTGGACGCCAACACTATGAAGCTGCTATAAACGCTTCGTTCGCAAGTGCAGGTGTTTCGGGTGCCGATGCTGCGATTGCAGCCTATCCTTTTACCGAAAGCAAGTGGAAAGAGTCTCTTGGCGTTCAGAAGTGGGTGCATCTGTCGGGCGTCAATACTTATGAAGGATGGTGTGAGGCCCGCCGTCTCGATTATCCTACTTTTGATACGGCTGTGTCCGGATCAGACATGTATTCCGGTGCTACAAACTGCGATGTCGATGTATCGCTTCTCTCTCCTGGCCATTTATACACTCCCTATCAGGTCTACTCTGAGATCGGAGACAATAAGATCGCCGAGAGATTCCCGTACTCGACAGCATCGGAGAACACTAACGACAATGTTCCGGATTTTCCGGGCTTTACTGCTCCTATTTTCTGGGCAAAATGATCAACAGTGCTAAAGAATGGTTATGAAAAAAATAATATTATCAACCCTGCTCTCCGGCGTGCTGCTTTCATTCGCCTCGTGCTCGGACAGTAAGCAGGATGAACCATGGATACAATGGTATCCCGTCGTAACACTTGAGGGCAGCGAAACCTGTGAGGTTGAGATGGGATCAGACTGGACACTGCCCGGTTTCACTGCCGTGAACACGATGACGGGTGAGGACGCGTCATCGGCTGTTGAAGTTCTGATATACGACATTCTCAACAACGACTATGTCAGTTCGATCGATGTGAATACGCCCGGAATGTACACGGTGTACTATAATTCCTATGGCAGTGAGGTGCATACCGATCCGTCTGTGTCAAAAACACGTACCGTGTATGTCTACGATTCGTCGGTAAATACCAATCTTTCGGGTACATATATGGTAAATCTCGATGACAGTTATCGTGTCCGTTATGCTGGAGCAAACGCTGGTCAGAAGTTCTCGTTCGCAACAGTAGCAGAGTCCAATGGCAATGATGTCAGCGCCGGAATACCTGTAAAATTCGAGCAGGTTGTCCCCGGTATCTTCTATGTGGACGATATCGAGGCCGGACTTGTTACATCGCTTTACGGATACGGCCCGGCATACCCGACGCTGAATTTCCAGATGCACGCCTATGTCTCGCTTAACAAAGACAATGAGATTTCATTGCTGACCACAACATTCGGTTACAGTGGATGGGCCGCAAACTATGCAATCACTGATTTCAGCGGCGAGTATGACCCTCAGACCGGAGCCATTACATACAAAGCAGACCTCTCAAGGCAGGGGTTCAATCTTGATGTAGTGCTGGAACCCTAAATAATTTGCAACTATGATTAAGAATATATTAAAGGTCTTTGCCGTTATTCTTGCTGTTCTTGGACTTTCGTCCTGTGCCAAAGAGGAGATAGGCGGCACGGCCGTGCAGGATATGGCCGGAGAATGGTATGTCAAAGTCGACGGAGTCGATAGCAACGGTAATGTGGTTGCTGAAGACCCGTTTGGGATGGGCTATTTCCCGCTTTACACCTATAACACCAACGACAATTCTCCAAGTCATATGTACGTCAATGACGATCAGAACTTTTGGAAATTCTGTGTCATTGTCGACGTAAACTATGAGGCCGGTACATTTCAGGTCGTGGGCGCAGAGGATTCCTATAACGGGATCAGTGTTGACATCGCCGACGGAGCCATTGTAAAGGACGGCACAGTGTCGCAGTCTGGCTATACAGTCGACAGCATCAGCTTCAAGGTGAAGTTTGAGGATGACGACTATGTAGGAGTTTACTACGACGCCCTCTGGATACATGGTTATCGCCGTACAGGTCTGAACGGAGGATACGATTAAGCCTCAATAAACTGCATCTTTTTATCCCTTAATAGTCGGCGCGGGGCCCTTGGTGGGTCTCGCGCCGGCGCCGTTTCAGCGGGCGCGGGTTGCACCTGCCACTCGCGCACCCCCCCCTATTAGCTACAATAGCTATCACAGCTATCCTCACACAAAGTCACCGATAGGATGCAAAAATGCCTTTCAGGCATTTTTTTCGCCTTCAGCGGAGACAGAGGCAGTGGGCGGCGGCGAGCCGCGGTAGCGGCGTCACACGAACTGCACCGGGGCATCGCAGATGCCTTGACGGTTGCACTTGCTATGCCTGCAACTCCGTCGGAGGCGATGCGATGTAAGAAAATGCCTGAAAGGCATTTCAAAAACCGTAGCCGGGTACACCGTCAGGTGTGCCCGGTGAAAAAAAAAACGCCCATAAAGCGTGTCTGAAAGACACCTTGTTACACATATCATACATGGGCGCTATCGCGCGCGCAGCCCGTGAAACGGGCGTAACATGTGCGAGCACTGGGTGAGCGAAGCGAACCCATTGTACGATGCACTCCCTCACAGAGCTGCAGCGCAGCGACACATGTGTGCGCATCTTGTTTCGCAGCTCCGCAGCTCCATATTACTACGCTCATCTACAACGCGCTCACTTCGTTCGCACGGTGCTACACATGTTGCGCCGCGCTGCGGCTACCCACCACCGCACCCTTGCGTCCGTCGGAGACGGAGGCTGTAACAAGGTGTCTTTCAGACACGCTTAATGGACGCTTTTTTACCGGGCACACCTTGCGGTGTACCCGGCTAATGTTTTTGCAATGCCTTTCAGGCATTTTTTCCATCACCCTCGACGGCGGTGAGCATCGCCACACGAGTAGCACCGGGGCATCGCAGATGCCACAACCCGGCGTAGCCGGAGATTAACCCCATCCTGTGAGCGAAGCGAACAGGGTGGGGACTGCATCCATCGTCGCAACCAGTCTCGCAGAGACTGAACCGACTCCCCCCATATCGGGCGCAACATATGTAAGTGCCGAAGGCACGAGATAATATTAGCCACACATCGAGCGCGACAAGCGCGATGGTGTGGGGTAAAATCGTTCTGCCAAAACGCGGCCTCGGAGAGGTCATATATCCGACATCTTCGATGCCGTTTCTTTGGACTTTTTTTACCCCATGCCTTCGCTACGCTCGACATGGGGCTTGGTATTATAATCCGTCTTCGACGGAGGCAAGGGCGGCGGCGATGGCGGCGGAAAGCGCCGTGGCCGACGGAGCGTGCAGGTCATCGAAAACCGCCGTTATGCGGCCGCCTCCATCCGCGATGTATATGCGCGGTATGCCCACCGTGGCAAAAAGGTTGTAGACAGCCCTGTCGCTCTGCGCCGCGAAGGGCAGCGTCAGACCCTGTTCGCTCCAATAGTCCGACACGGCATCAGCCTCCTCCTCGCGCGCTATGGCCACAAAGGCCACACCGGCGTCAGCGGCATACTCCTCATAGACACGCTGCACAACCGGCAGTTCATTGCGGCAGTCACCACACCCGGTGTTGAAAAAGACAATCACCGCCACCCTCCCCCGCAGGCCGGCTGCTGTTACGGTTTCGCCGCTGTCGAGCACGACAGAAAAGGCCGGAAGCATGTCACCAGCCTCCACGCCTCTGTTCTCGTCATCGCCCTCCTTGACGCACGAGACGAGCAACAGTGCCACCGTTGCCAAAAATGCCGGAATAAATCTCATTTTTCAGTAAAAATCGTGTTTCCGTCTGCTGTCGGTGATGTAGGGACGCACGGTCGGTGCGTCCGATGTCGATTACGGGGTGTAGGGGCGTGCGACAGTACGCCCACCAATCAGAAACGACATTTGTCGGCGGACGGGGGATCAGTCCCGCCCACCGTTATCTCGCAATTTACTCGTCGACGTCGCGCACGCAGCGCACAGGGCCGGCAAAAGCGCGGCGCGTGCTCTCGTAACCGGCCTCAAACGGCAGCGCGGCCGACTGGTTGTGTATGTGGAAACAGTTGACAGTACCCTCGGTGCTCGGAGTCGAGGTGTGATAGTTACCGCAACCGCCGTTACGTCTCAGCGTGCCGTTTGAGTTGCGGAAACCGTTACTCGGGAAATAAACCGTCGGTCCCTTCTTCCACGCCTGCACGTAGATATAATGGCCATATACTCCGGCCGCAAACGTTCCGTTGACATGAGTTGTCGCATTTGATCCCCAGCCGGAGTTCTTACCGTCATCGGTAAACGACAGCCACATATCGTGAGGAGGCACCATCCACCCCGCGGGACACGGATCGAAGAGCGACTTCTCTTTGGCGCCGGTGTCCAGCAGCCAGCCGTCGACAGCCATCGTTCCATTATCGAGATATGTCGTACCCTTTGCATGCACAAGCAGCTTTTTGGTAGCCTCGGCAAACGGCTTGCCGCCCCAAAGGCGGTCATTACCGCCCCAATACCAGTCGCCTTTGTTCACCCACGTGGCAGGCTGACGCCACCCATCGGTGTTCATCGCTCCCGAACTACTTTCGGTAGCTGTCGCACCGAGGAACACCGTCGGGTGACCCAGAGTATATTCGACATTGCCTATCTGCTCGTTGGTCTTTTTGTAATCAAAAAGCTCGCCGCAGTTCTCCTTGCCGCCATCGGTCGACATAGCGATCTGTTTATTGTCATTTCCTGCAATCACACCGACACTGGCATGGTTGAACATATACGCTCCGGCTGCCTGGTTGTCGATTTTCCAGCCGATGGGGAACGGATCCTTGCGTCCCCACTGATAGACGGCGCCATAACCGTTCTTTCCGGTGCCGGTGGCGGTGTGTGCGCCGAGGTTACACTGCATGATCGAGCGCCCCTTCACGCGTGCAGCGGTGTGTATGCCGCTGTTATCCCACGCGTAGGTGCTGTATGGCACGGCCTTCGATATCATCGCCGGCTTGTCGTTGTTCACCCATATGTGCCACGACCATATGATCGCGCCGGCCTTGTTGTAGGCCGCGATAACGGCGTTGCCCGCGATATTTTTATTGTTTGACGTCACATGCACGCGGTTGTACTGGTCGAGATAGACCTTGTCGTGATTGGAGTTGTCGCCGATCACACCCTGCTCCTGCCACAGTATATCGACATGATCTATCTCCTTGGCCTCATCGCCCTTCTTCACATAATCGGTGTACTTGAAGCCGCCGCCCGTCTCGGTGCGGTTGTAGGGGTCGAACATGATGTTCTCGTTGAAGCCGAGCACATAGCAGTTGGCCGGAGCCGCAAGTACGCGGTCGTCGCGCTGCTCTGTCTTTATCGTGAGCGAGATGTTGTAGTTGTGGTTGCGGCGCACGTTGTAGTCGTTGTAGTCGTTCTCGCCCAGATAGATCGTGTAGAGATAGTTCGATCCGTTGGTCTCCGACGATACAAAGAGCTGCACGTAGAGAGCCTTGTCGGGTGCGCCGTTGTTTTTCAGCCCCGCGTCGGTGTTAGCGCTCACGCCGCGTCGGTTGGCCGGCATGTAGAACGTATACACCTCATTCGGTTTGAGCTTCTTGTCGAGAGTCACCGAGCGGGTGGAGAAGTCGCCGAGCGGATAGTCCTCCTCTTTCGGGGTCTCCTCCATGCGCATCTCCTCAGGCATGTTGTTGATGATCACACGCGTCACCTTCAGGTTGCTGGCCGCGCTGGCCGTCACATACTTGAAGCTGATCTTCGCCATCATGCGCGTCAGGTGTATGTCGACAGGCAGAAGATCCTCCTCCTTTCTTATCGTCTTGTCGACATGACCCTCCATGAGCAGATACTCATCCTCGCCCATCTCTACGTTCTCCTCGGTGAAAGGATACTTGTAGCCGACGAACTTCTCGACCGTAGTCAGATCCTTGTCAACAGCCCACTCCTCATTGCCCGTGTTGGCGAGCACATACACATGGCTGTCCTCACCCTCGGCGAGACGGATATTGATATCCTTGATCACGACAGAGGTGGTCTCGTAGTAGCGCGGGGCGATAAGCTGGTTCCCCTCGCTGTCGTACTGAAACACCCATATGTCGTGTATCGCCTCCTCGGCGGCTTTCTCCGGGTCGGCCGGCTTCTCGTCACCGGTCGTTTCGCCCTCGTCGGCGCGCGAGACGATATCGTTGACCAGCGGCTTGCCGATGATCTCAGGCCTGTCGGTGTGGAGGCGCAGAGGCACCTCGATCGTTGCAGCGCGGTCGCCCGGCTGAGCGAACGGATCGTCGGGATCCGGAACAAAGGCGTCGTCGGCGCACGATGCGGCGACAAGCGTCAGCATCGCCGCAAATCCAAAATTCAAAAAACTGTCGATCAGCTTCATATATGTTTGTTATTTTTTTTCAATCATCACAATTTGTGAGCCTCCGTTGTCGATTCCGAGTTGTAGGGGCGTGCGACAGTACGCCCACCGATCAGAAACGACATTTGTCAGCGGGCGGGGGTTCAATCCCGCCCGCCGTTATCTCGCAATTTAATCGTCGACGTCGCGCACGCAGCGCACCGGGCCGCCCACAGCGCGCCCCGTGTAGCCGTAATCGGTCTCAAACGGCGACAACGCGCCGGGAGTGTGGAGGTGGAGTATGTTCACGCGGCCACCCTTTGAGGCGGTAGATGTGTGATAGTTGCCGCACACGCCGTTGCGCCATGGCATGCCGCCCATAGTGCGCAGACCCTGACTCGGAAAATAGACCCACTCCCCTTTCTTCCACTCCTGCACATACATCTGGAAGCCGCGGAAAGATGTGTTGTCGCTTTTGTGGACTGAGTTGATTGTGGCGTAGGTGGCGGCGTTAAGGCCGTTCTGCGTAAAGCCGAGCCACATGTCGCCCGGAGGCACCATCCACCCCGCGGGACACGGGTCGAATATCGATTTCTCCTTAGCTCCGTTGTCGGTAAGCTCGATGTTGGCCGATACGACATACTTCTTTGTCGCCGACTCATATGATGTGCCGCCCCAGAGCCTGTCGTTGTGTCCCCAGTACCAGTCAGCGTCGTTTGCATGGTTGGCCGGAGTCACGTTATATGACTCGCCGGCGATAACCGGGCTGATGAAATGAGTCGGATGCTCGGTCACATAGGCTATCGTTCCGGTCGTGGCGCTCACTTTCTCGGTGCTGAAAAGCTCGGTGGTGTGCGTTGAACCGTCGGTCGTCATGCTTATGGGGTTGTAGTCATTGTCGTAGAGTGTGCCGACATTAGTGCTCGAATAGGCGTAGTAGCCCGACGGATAGTAATCCACTTTCCAACCGAGCGGGAACGGATCCTTGCGACCCCACTGGTAGACTGTGCCGTAGGTGCTGAGACCTGTAGCATTTTTCTGTGCCGACTTGGCGCCGAGATTACACTTCATAAGCGAGCGCCCTTTGACGGTGCGCTTGTCATCGCCGGCCTTTATGCCGTTGCTGTCCCACTCAAACGTGTAGTAAGGCACAGCCTCATCGAGATTGGCGGGCTTGTCGTCGTTAACCCATATATGCCACGACCAAAGCAGCTTGCCCGCCTTATTGTAGCCGCCGATCAGGGCGTTGCCGACAGCCGTGCCGGCCTTTACGTGGATGCGGTCATAGTCATCGAGATAGACAAGCGACCCATCTGTGTTTTTGCCTATGACGTTGGCTTCCTGCCATATGATCCTCGCGCTGGCTATCTTCTTCTCCCCCACGTTCTTGTTCACGTAGTCCGAGTACTTGAAGCCGCCGCCCGTCTCGGTGCGGTTGTAGGGGTCAAACATGATCTGGTTGGTCGTGTTCATCACGAAGCAGTTGGCCGGAGCCGCAAGCACACGGTCGTCGCGCTGCTCCGACTTCAGAGTCAGCGTGATGTTGTAGTTGTGGTTGCGGCGCACGTTGTAGTCGTTGTAGTCGTTCTCGCCCAGATAGATCGTGTAGAGGAAGTTCGATCCGTTGGTGCGCGAGGTCACGAAAAGCTGCACATAGAGTGCTTTCTCGGGAGCGCCGTTGTTTTTCAGCCCGGCGTCGCTGTTACCGCTCACGCCGCGACGGTTCGCCGGAACGTAGAACGTGTACACCTCATTCGGTTTGAGCTTCTTGTCGAGAGTCACCGAGCGGGTGGCGAAGTCACCGAGCGGATAGTCCTCCTCTTTCGGAGTCTCCTCCATGCGCATCTCCTCAGGCATATTGTTGATGATCACACGAGTCACTATCAGATTTTTAGCCGCATCCTCCGTCACATACTTGAAGCTGATCTTAGCCATCATGCGCGTCAAGTGTATGTCGACAGGCAGAAGATCCTCCTCCTTTCTTATCGTCTTGTCGACATGGCCCTCCATGAGCAGATACTCATCCTCGCCCATCTCTACGTTCTCCTCAGTGAAAGAATACTTGTAGCCGACGAACTTCTCTATAGTAGTCAGATCCTTGTCAACAGCCCAATTCTCATTGCCCGTGTTGGCGAGCACATACACATGGCTGTCCTCACCCTCGGCGAGGCGGATGTTTATATCCTTGATCACGACAGAGGTTGTCTCGTAGTAGCGCGGGGCGATAAGCTGCTTGCCCTCGCTGTCGTACTGAAACACCCATATGTCGTGTATCGCCTCCTCGGCAGCCTTCTGCGCCGGGTCGGCGGTCTCTTCGTCGTCACCCTCGCCGGCTACATCGTCGCCCTCGTCGGCGCGCGAGACGATATCGTTGACCAGCGGCTTGCCGATGACCTCAGGCCTGTCGGTGTGGAGGCGCAGAGGCACCTCGATCGTGGCAGCCCGGTCGCCCGGCTGAGCGAACGGATCGTCGGGATCCGGCACAAAGGCGTCGTCGGAGCACGATGCCGCCGCAAGCACCAGCATCGCCGCAAAACCTATATTCAGAAACTTGTTGATCAGCTTCATATCTGTTTATTATCTTCTATTTCAATCCTATCAGTTTGTAGGCCTCCGTTGTTAATTCCGCGTTGTAGGGGCGTGCGACAGTACGCCCACCGGTCGGTGCCTCCGTTGTCAATTCCGCGTGTAGGAACGCACGGCTCGTGCCTCCGTTGTCAATTCCGCGTTGTAGGGGCGTGCGACAGTACGCCCACCAATCAGAAACGACATTTGTCAGCGGACGGGGGTTCAATCCCGCCCGCCGTTATCTCGCAATTTAATCGTCGACGTCGCGAACGCAGCGCACCGGGCCGCCCACAGCGCGGCGCGAATAGCCGAAACTTACTTCAAACGGATCAAGTTCGCCCGGAGTGTGTAGGTGGAAAATATTTACACGTCCGCCCTCCGATGCCGACGATGTGTGATAGTTACCGCACATGCCGTTGCGCCACGGGCGTCCGCCGGCCGTGCGCAGACCCTGGCTCGGGAAATAGACCCACTTGCCTATCTTCCATTCCTGCACATACATGCGGAAACCACGCAATGAGCTGTTATCACCTGTCGACGTTGAATTGATCTCACCATATGACGATGTGTTTGTACCTGTCTTCGTAAAGCCGAGCCACATGTCGCCCGGAGGCACCATCCACCCCGCGGGACACGGATCGAATATAGATTTCTCGGTAGCGCCGTTGTCTGATAGCACACAACCCGTAGTCACAGTATATTTCAGAGCCGTGGCATATGGTTTGCCGCCCCATAGCTGATCGTTGTGCCCCCAGTACCAGTCTCCGTCGTTGACACAGGTCGCTGCCGACGCCGGGTTGGATTCGCCCGAAGTCACCGGACTGATGAAATGGGTGGGATGTAACGTAGTATAGGCTATCGTTCCGGTCGTGGCATTGGCCGTCTCGGTGCTGAAGAGTTCGGTCGTGTGCACACCACCCGTCGTGTTCATTGCGATCACCTCATTGTTGTTACCGCGCAGATCGCCCACGGTACCACGGCTGTACTGGTAATAATCCACATTAAGATCAAGATTACCGAGCGGGAACGGATCCTTGCGCCCCCACTGATAGACCATGCCATAGGTGCTGAGGCCGTATGCGTTCGGGTCGGCCGACTTGGCGCCGAGGTTACACTTCATAAGCGAGCGTCCTTTGACGGTGCGCTTGTTGTCGGTCGAGACAATACCCTTGTCGCTCCAGCCGAACGTATAATACGGCACAGCCTCATCGAGGTTGGCGGGTTTGTCGTTGTTTACCCATATGTGCCATGACCAAAGTAGCTTGCCTGCCGAGTTGTAGCCGCCGATCAGGGCGTTGCCGACAGCCGTGCCGGCCTTTACGTGGATGCGGTCATAGTCATCGAGATAGACCTTGTCACCGGCCGAGTTGTCGCCGATCACATTCAGGAACTGCCATATGATCTTCACGCTTTTGATCTTCTTCTCGGCCACGTTCTTATTCACGTAGTCAGAGTACTTGAAGCCACCGCCCGTCTCGGTGCGGTTGTAGGGGTCAAACATGATCTGGTTGCCGGTGTTCATCACGAAGCAGTTGGCAGGAGCGGCAAGCACGCGGTCATCACGGTTTTCCGACTTCAGGTTGAGCGTGATGTTGTAGTTGTGGTTACGGCGCACATTGTAGTCGTTAGTGTCGTTCTCGCCGAGATAGATCGTGTAGAGGAAGTTCGACCCGTTGGTGCGAGAGGTCACGAAAAGCTGCACGTAAAGTGCCTTTTCAGGGGCACCGTTGTTTTTCTTACCTGCGTCGGTGTTATCACTCTTGCCGCGACGGTTGGCAGGCATGTAGAATGTGTACACGTCGTTGGACGACATGTTCTTGTCGATCGTCACCGAGCGCGTGGCAAAATCGCCGAGCGGATAATCCTCCTCTATCGGGGTTTCCTCCATGCGCATCTCCTCGGGCATGTTGTTGATGATCACACGCGTCACGATAAGATTTTTAGCCGCTTCGGCCGTCACATACTTGAAACTGATCTTAGCCATCATGCGCGTCAGATGTATGTCGACAGGCAGAAGATCCTCCTCCCTCCTTATCGTCTTGTCGACATGCCCCTCCATGAGCAGGTACTCGTCCTTGCCCATCTCTACGTTCTCCTCGGTGAAAGGATACTTGTAGCTGACGAACTTCTCGACCGTCGTCAGATCCTTGCCAACCGCCCAGTTCTCGTCGCCGGTGTTGGCGAGCACATACACGTGGCTGTCCTCACCCTCGGCGAGGCGGATGTTGATGTCCTTGATCACCACCGAGGTGGTCTCGTAGTAGCGCGGGGCGATAAGCTGATCACCATTGCTGTCGTACTGAAACACCCAGATGTCGTGTATCGCCTCCTCGGCGGCCTTCTCAGGGTCGGCCGGCTTCTCGTCACCGGTCGTTTCGCCCTCGTCGGCACGCGAGACAACATCGTTGACCAGAGGCTTGCCGATGACCTCAGCCTTGTCGGCGTGCAGACGCAGAGGCACCTCGATCGTTGCAGCGCGGTCGCCAGGCTGCGAGAACGGATCGTCGGGATCCGGCACAAAGGCGTCGTCGGAGCACGATGCCGCCGCAAGCGTCAGCATCGCCGCAAATCCAAAATTCAAAAAACTGTTGATCAGTCTCATATCTGTTTGTTGTCTTTTATCAAGGTTGTGGGCGTACTTTCGCACGCCCCTACGGTTTACCGTGTCTCCGTCTGCTGTCGGGAATGTAGGGACGCACGGTCGGTGCGTCCTATGTCAATTCCGTGGTTTATGGGCCTCCGTTGTCGATTCCGGGTTGTAGGGGCGTGCGACAGTACGCCCACCGCCGATTGGAAACGGTATCATCAGTCATCGACGTCGCGCACGCAACGTATCGGACCGGCAAACGCGCGGCGGGTGTAGTGGTTTGAGCTCTCAAAAGTCAGCAGGGCATCCTGCGCGTGGATGTGGAAGCAGTTTACCGTACCATTGGTACTGGGAGTACTCGTGTGATAGTTTCCGCAAGATCCACGTCCTCCTATAGAGCCGTATGCACGTCGCCATCCCGGACTCGGGAAGAAGAGTATTGAACCGCCGCGCCACGCCGTAACATAGCAGAGATGCCCCTTCAGACCGGTCTGGAACTTCACATTACGGTTGCCGTGATATGTCTCACCCCAGCCCGCATTTCGCCCGTCTTTCGTAAAGGTCAGCCACATGTCGTGAGGAGGCACCATCCACCCCGCGGGACACGGATCGAAAAGCGACTTCTCCTTGGCGCCGTTATCGCTCAGCCATCCGTCATGCGCCATCGTGATTCCGTTCTCAGTCTTGCCTTTTGCAATCACAAGATACTTGACTTTCGCCTCGGCAAACGGTTTGCCGCCCCACAGACGGTCTTCACCTTTCCAATACCAGTCACCGTTATTATAGGCGGAATAATCGTCCGACGAGTCCGATCCACCGGTTCCGACGAATACTGTCGGATGTTTCAGTACCCACTCTATCGTGCCTTTCTGAGCATTGGTCAGTGTAAAATCGAAAAGCAGGCCGGTATCCTTAGTCGTACCGTTGTCACCCTTCATCGGTATCTGCGTCCTGTTGGTCTTGTCGACGATTGTCTTGACATTGCCGCCGCTTAGATTCTGGGAATTTTGTGTAAAGAACGGATCTTTGCGTCCCCACTGGTAGATGAGGCCGTATGCGTTCTCGTCCTGTGCCGTGGCGCTTCTCGCACCGAGGTTGCACTGCATGAGCGAGCGCCCTTTCACCACACGTCCGGCACTTGTCTTGATGCCGCTGGCGTCCCAGCCGAATGTGTAGTATGATACCGCCTTCGATATCTGCGCCGGCTTGTCGTTGTTCACCCATATGTGCCACGACCACACGATCTCGCCCGCCTCGTTGTAGCCCGCGATAACAGCGTTGCCGGCAGTAGAGCCCGACGTCACATTCACGCGGTTGTACTTGTCAAGATACACAAGTTTACCGTTAGTATTGTCACCGATCACACCCTTCTCCTGCCACAGTATATCGACATGATCGATCTTCTTCTCCTTCACATTCTTGTTGACATAGTCGCTGTACTTCCAGCCGCCGCCCGTCTCCGTACGGTTATAGGGGTCGAACATGATGTTCTCGTTGAAGCCGAGCACATAGCAGTTGGCCGGAGCCGCAAGCACACGCTGGTCGCGATTCTCTGAATTGATGTTCAACGTGATGTTGTAGTTGTGGTTGCGGCGCACGTTGTAGTCGTTGGTGTCGTTCTCGCCCAGATAGATCGTGTAAAGGAAGTTGGAGCCATTGGACTCCGACGATACAAACAGCTGCACATAGAGCGCCTTCTCGGGTGCGCCGTTGTTTTTCAGCCCAGCGTCGGTGTTATCGCTCACACCGCGTCGGTTGGCCGGCATGTAGAACGTGTACACCTCACCCGAAGCGAGCTTCTTGTCGATCGTCACCGAGCGTGTCTCAAAGTCGCCGAGCGGATAGTCCTCCTCTATCGGGGTCTCCTCCATGCGCATCTTCTCAGGCATGTTGTTGATGATCACACGCGTCACTTTCAGGTTGCTGGCCGCGCTGGCCGTCACATACTTGAAGCTGATCTTAGCCATCAGGCGAGTCAGGTGTATGTCGACAGGCAGAAGATCCTCCTCCTTTCTTATCGTCTTGTTGACGTGACCCTCCATGAGCAGATACTCATCCTCGCCCATCTCTACATTCTCCTCGGTAAACGGGTACTCGTAGCCGACGAATTTCTCGACCGTAGTCAGATCCTTGGCATCGGCCCAATGTGCATCGCCCGTGTTTGCAAGCACATACACGCGGCTGTCCTCACCCTCGGCGAGGCGGATGTTGATATCCTTGATCACGACCGAGGAGGTCTCGTAGTAGCGCGGGGCGATAAGCTGGTTCCCCTTGCTGTCGTACTGAAACACCCATATGTCGTGTATCGCCTCCTCGGCGGCCTTCTCAGGGTCGGCGGTCTCTTCATCATCACCCTCGCCCTCGCCGGCGCGCGAGACGATATCGTTGACAAGCGGCTTGCCGATGATCTCAGGCCTGTCGGTGTGGAGACGCAGAGGCACCTCGATCGTTGCAGCGCGGTCGCCCGGCTGCACAAACGGGTCGTCGGGATCAGGAACAAAGGCATCGTCGCCGCACGATGCAGCCGAGAGTGTCAGCATCGCCGCAAATCCAAGATTCAAAAAACTGTTGATCAGTCTCATATCTGTTTGTTGTCTTCTATCAAGGTTGTGGGCGTACTGTCGCACGCCCCTACGACGGCCAACACCGATCGTTTTTTTAATACGTCATTGATTTGTAGGGGCGTGCGACAGTACGCCCACCACCAATCGGAAACGGTATCGTCACTCGTCGACGTCGCGCACGCAACGTATCGAACCGCCTATCGAACGGCGAGTGTACTGGTAGCCGGTCTCAAACGGATACATGAACGATGGAGTGTGCATATGGAAAGCATTTGTACGTCCGCCGCCTGCCCCGGTTGTTGTATGGTAGTTTCCACAAAGTCCACACTGATTAAACTGGCCGTTGACAAGCCTTACACCACACGACGGGAAGAACACCGTAATATTGTCCGCACCACTCAGACCCTTATTCTTATACACCTGTGTCATACACATTCTGTAGCCTCGTGCCGCAATATTCGTGCTCTGATTATCGATCGTGTTCATGTTAGGATAAGCAGTATTGCTACCGTCATTCTTATTCACACCGTCGATCGTAAACGAGAGCCACATATCGGCGGGAGGAACCATCCATCCGGCAGGGCACGGATCGAAAAGCGACTTCTCCTTGGCGCCGTTATCCGACACCACAGTGCTGGCATTTCCACCTACAAGGAAGTGCATCGCAGTAGCAAACGCCGAGCCACCCCACAGATTATCGGCATGCCCCCAATACCAGTCGCCATCTGTACCGGCTATATAATTCGCCTCTGTGTCACCGGCTCCATTTCCGGTCTGATCTTCTTTAAGCGGACTCAGGAATACTGTCGGATGCTTCAGTATATACTCGATCGTTCCCCTCACGGCAGAGGTTCTCTGTATCGTAAACAGCTGGCCGTTGTCGGTGTTACCGGTGCCTGTAAATGTGATCTCTGTGTTTGAATTATTGTTAATCTTACCGCAATTAGTTGAATTATAAGACTGAGCGCCACCAAAATTCCACGAGCTTCCGGACTGCACGTGCCCCCAGCAATTAGGGAACGGATCCTTGCGACCCCACTGATAGACACAACCGAAAGTAGAAGCAGGATTAGTTTCACTGCGATTGCGGTTAGGAGCACCGAGGTTACATACCATTACCGAGCGGCCCTTCACCACACGACCCTGAGTAGTCTTGATGCCACCTGCATCCCAAGCAAATGTGTAGTAGGGCACGGCAGCGGCAAGCTCGGCCGGCTTGTCGTTGTTCACCCATATGTGCCACGACCAGACGATTTCGTTGTCCTTGTTATATCCGGCGATCAATGCGTTGCCGTTGACACTGCCCGACTTCACATGTATGCGGTCATACTCGTCGAGATACACAAGTTTGCCGTCCGTGTTGTTGCCGATCACACTGGGCTGCTGCCATACGATAGCCGCACGAACGATCGTCTTTTTCGGGTCTTTCTTGTTCACATAGTCGCTGTATTTCCAGCCGCCGGCAGTCTCGGTGCGGGTGTAGGGGTCAAACATGATCTCGTCGTTGTGAGCCAGCACGAAGCAGTTGGCAGGAGCCGCAAGCACACGGTCGTCGCGCTTCTCCGATTTAAGAGTCAGCGTGATGTTGTAGTTGTGGTTGCGGCGCACGTTGTAGTCGTTGTAGTCGTTCTCGCCCAGATAGATCGTGTAGAGGAAGTTCGACCCGTTGGAGCGCGACGATATGAACAGCTGCACATAGAGAGCCTTGTCGGGAGCGTCATTGTTCTTAAACTTCGGATCGTCCTTCTCCTCTATCACACCGCGGCGGTTGGCCGGCATGTAGAATGTGTACACATCACCCGAGGCAAGCTTCTTGTCGATCGTCACCGAGCGGGTGGCGAAGTCGCCGAGCGGATAATCCTCCTCTATAGGGGTCTCCTCCATGCGCATCTTCTCAGGCATGTTGTGGATAAGCACACGAGTCACGACAAGATCCTTGGCGGCCTCCTCCGTCACATACTTGAAGCTGATCTTAGCCATCATGCGCGTCAGGTTGATATCGACCGGCAGAAGATCGGTCTCGCGCCTGATAGTCTCTTTAACGTGGCCCTCCATGAGTAGGTACTCATCCTCGCCCATCTCTACGTTCTCCTCGGTGAAAGGGTATTCATAAGCCACAAATTTCTCCTCGGTCGTCAGATCCTTGTCAACAGCCCAGTTCTCATCGCCCGTGTTGGCAAGCACATACACGCGGCTGTCCTCACCCTCGGCGAGGCGGATATTGATATCCTTGATCACGACAGAGGTGGTCTCGTAGTAGCGCGGGGCAATGAGCTGATCACCATTGCTGTCGTACTGAAACACCCATATGTCGTGTATTGCCTCCTCGGCGGCCTTCTCAGGGTCGGCGGCCTCTTCATCATCACCCTCGCCCTCGTCGGCGCGCGAGACGATATCGTTGACCAGAGGCTTGCCGATGATCTCAGGCTTGTCGGTGTGGAGGCGCAGAGGCACCTCGATCGTTGCAGCGCGGTCGCCAGGCTGCGAGAACGGATCATCGGGATCTGGCACAAATGCGTCGTCGGCGCACGATGCGGCGGCAAGCGTCAGCATCGCCGCAAATCCAAGATTCAAAAAACTGTCGATCAGTCTCATATCTGTTTGTTGTATTTTATCAAGGTTGTGGGCGTACTGTCGCACGCCCCTACGTCGGCCAACACCGATCGCATTTTTTAATACGTCATTGATTTGTAGGGGCGTGCGACAGTACGCCCACCGGTCGGTGCCTCCGTTGTCAATTCCACGTTGTAGGGACGCACGGCTCGTGCGTCCTGACGTTTGTCTTTGTCAGCGGACGGGGGTTCAGTCCCGCCCGCCGTTACTATCTCGATAACACGTGCCCGCAGGCACGCGCATCATTCATTGCTACAGCGTCAGCCGATCACGAAGCTCAGATCGGACGGGATCCATGGATCGACGATGATCTTACCGAGCTTGTCGGGATAGAGCGTGATGAAGATCTGGTAGAGATGACCGCGCTGGAAGCCTTTGAACGAACCGTTCATCAGCTCGGCCATGTCGATCGGATACCAGTCGTAGTCGGCGCCTCCCTCAAAACGCAGTCCTATCCATACACGGGCATTGCTGTTCGTGTCGTAGGTATAAAGCGTCGCGATAGGCGCGTCCTCCTTCACATCGGTCTTCGACCAGTCGGTGTCATTGAAGATCACCTCACGGTCATCGACAAGAGTCATCTTGTCGGAGATACCGAGCCACGGAGCCATGACCGAGTCCTGATCGGCAGGGTGCGTCAGATCCCAGTTGAGATATGGCGACACACTCTCGACACGTATTGCGGCATCAGCCACACGCTTCCCCTCATCCTTCATGACGCGGGCATGAAGGTCGATGCGCGCCATAGGCACTATGAGCTCCAGCGCGACGTAGGCGTTGAGAAACTGATCGCCCTCAATCTCCACCGTCTCATCCTTCACCATGAGCATACGGTGGGTCGTCTTCACGCTCTTGATATAATCCTTTTTGAGCGTCAGAGTCTTCACCAGATCCTCATATTGCTGATGCACAGGTTCGATATCGACCAGAATCGTATCACCCTTGTAGGTCTTGGGGTTGCCGAACTCGTCGAGTATCGGAGCGGCCGGATCGACATCGGTGGCGATGAGATCGCGGAACTCCTTAGGCGGATTGGCCACACAGATGATGTGCTTCTCGCCGCTGCCGACAACCAGGCTGATCTTGCCCTCACGGTCGCCGTCGCCGTTGATCTTCAGCTTGCCGCCAGCCTCATACGTACCGTTCTTGTCGTAGATAAGTATCAGGCCGTGAGTGATGTTGAGATCAGAGTGGAGCGTGTCGTCGGCCGACGTCACGCTGCGGGGCAGACGTGTCTCGATCGTCACCATGACAGGCTCAGACGACGGAGAAACCTCCTCGCCGGACGAACACCCAGTCAGCACCAACGCTGAGATGCCGCAGAGCAGTGCAAGCTTGTTTTGCAGTTTTCGGAACATTTCTTGTTGGATTTAGATGTGCGGATAGACAGGTTTGGGCTTCCATCCGGGGAATTTGACTGTGATGGTTGTGCCTGAAACGGCAATCTCGATCTCGATCTTCGGATCCTCTGTCGAAAGGTCGATGTCGTTCTCCTCGATGTAATCCTTGAGAGGCACCTCGGCGACAACCTCGCCGGTCTCAGGATCGATGATCTGTATGACAGCGTCTGTGTCGGGACCGAACGGAGGAACATCGATGACGGTTACGATCTTGCCATCCTCGTCTTCGACAAGCTTAGGCTCGTAATAGACATACGGCCCCGTCGGATTTCCATCCTTATCGATACCCGAAGGCAGAGGACCGATCTTAACGACATAGTCGGTGCCGCCTTCCTCGAGAGTCGAGTCGAGAGTGATGTCGATCGTGACATTGGAGTTGTGCACAGGCGGTATTTCGGTCTGCGACAGATCGTCCGAACTGTCAAGATTGACGTCGATCTCGCCGATGTAGATCTTGTCGAAATCATCGGGATTGGGCGAGGGGTTAACGACGTGAAGCGTCTCATAACGGTCCTCACCCTCGAAAATACAGTTGTCGCCCGTATTTCCCCAGATGACGATCTTGTAGTCACCACCGTCGGGAAGACGGAATTTGATGTTGCCAAGACCATCATCAAGATCTTTCTTGTCGATCGTTCCCTTCAACACAAGATTGCCTTCGCTGTCATATACCAGGTAAGTGATCGACTCCACCTCGTCGGGCAGATATGATCCTTCTTCACCTGCAGGGTATTCAAACTTTATCTCGGTGTTCTCGCAGGCACCTACATCAACCTCGGTTATGCACGCCGGGCAGAGCAGGAGCAGAAACGCCGGGACAAAGAGTTTTGTTAATACTTTAGACATAAGGCTAAACTGTCAGTGGGTTTAGATTTGCGGGTAAACCTTCTTGATCACCCAGGGCTTAACCGATACTGTGAGGTTCACGTTGATGTCGGCAGGCATGATCTTCTCCGAGAGATACTGGGTAGTGATCTCGAAATTCTCCACTACATACACATTGCCGTTGTAGAACTGGATAGGCTCGGCGAGAGTGTTGTTCGGATCCTCTACAAAACCGCTGATGTTGAGGTAGCGGATACCGGCGATCTTCGGGTCGATGCCACGCTCGATGTCATACTGGTATACGTCGCGGAGCTCCATGTCATCAGAGTGCTCCTTCTTCAGATACATCTTCAGGCCCGAGAGCTTCACGATCAGACGCACGCCATAGTGGTCGTCGTTGGGGAACTGGTCATACTTGCCGAAGAAAGGATATGCCCATACCTTGCCCTCCTCGGTCGGATAGTAGGCGGTGACGTCTCTCTCGACATTCTGAGCGCCGCCGGTGCCCATGCCGATGCCCTTCTCGGTCACGCCCCTGATGTCGGTGTTGGCCAGATAGGTGTAGTTGGAGCTGTAGAGCTCGTCAAGAGCGGCCTGCGGGTCGGCA
This sequence comes from uncultured Muribaculaceae bacterium, assembly GCA_964389525.1. Taxonomy (GTDB): domain Bacteria; phylum Bacteroidota; class Bacteroidia; order Bacteroidales; family Muribaculaceae; genus JAFLTL01. The sequence continues at coordinate 23,496 of CAYMEX010000009.1, forward strand.
TCGTCATAGTCGGGGAAAGTCCAGTCCTCGCGGGCGCACACCTGGTTCATGTACGACTGCTTGTAGAAACCTGCGAAGTAGATGCCCTCGACCTTATACGACATGATGTTGGGTCCCGGAGTGATCTTGGCGATCTCAAGACGGGCAACCATAGGCTTAAGCTCGAGAGTAGCGGTCATCGAGCCGACGCCGGCCGAACCCTGAAGCTGCTTCATGTCATAGAGAGCGACATGCGTCATGTTGTCGGCATACTGGTTGCGGAGCTGGAGCTTACGCTCGAAAATGTCGGCCTTGAACTTGATGTTGTTGTTGTGGAAATCATCGGGGTTGAGCTCGTCATTGGTCGTGTTGGCGATGATAGCCACATTGGTCACGTCGCCGGGGATACCCTCGAATGTCTTGCCCTCGCGGAGCTCGTCGAGAAGGATTGTGTGTGCGTCTACCACGTCATCCTCGTTCGACACGATCTCGTAGTGGGCACGGATACCGCCGTTAGGGGTCGAGAACACAATGTAGCCGTTGTGAAGCTCAGCCGACTCCTTGTCGGTCTTGGCCGTCTCCGTCATGCGCGACTGAGGGCCTACGACATTGTCAAGCTTCACGAATACTCGTCCGTCAGTGATGGGAGCGTCCTCCTTGGACTCCTCCGACGAACATGCGCTGAATCCGAAGAGCACGGAACTGAGCGCCAGCATTGAAATAATCTTTTTCATTACTGTGGTCTGGTGAAAGTATTAATTGTTATTTTTTCTGGTTTTACTGTATATCGTCAAGCGGCTCCGGCCCATATCGCGCCGAAACTGCCTGTTGTTCTTTGAGTAAAGTGATGATTGCTGTGCCGTTGAGGGCTGCAGGAGACGACAGACGCAACTGTCGCATCATACAGCACGCGGCTCCGATAAAATGATAAGCTTACTTGAAGCGCCAGGAAAGATTAAGCGCAAACCCCGAAAGCACAAACTTGTTCTTGCTGAACGTCTCACGAAGACAACGGTCGCATGACTCGTTGAAGACATACTTGTTGATGTCGGTGGCGCGATAACCCGCACGCACGTTGAACTCTATGGCAAGACCCTTCCATATCGGATAAAGATAACCGGCCGAAAGACCCGCTCCCCAGAAATGACCGGTGTACTTGCGCTCGGTGTCGATGTCGTTATAGTCACCGAACTGACCGTAGATGCCACCGAAAAAGCCGCGGAAATGAGCGTCGTTCTTAAACCAGAAACGAGGCTCGATCACATACGACGTGAATCCCTGATGCTTCTCCCCGCCACTATAGTCGTGGTCGCTGTAGGCTGCCGACAGTTTTAGCGAATAACGCTTTGCAAAATAAGCCTCGGCGTTGAGCGTCGCCGCCCATGTCGTGTACTTCAGGTCAGGCATGACACCGGCCCACTCGAGCAGGTTGGTACCCACATTCCATTTAGGGTACTCCACTATGCGCGACGTGGTGTCGGCGGCTATCGTGTCGGAGACAAGTGTGTCGGCCGACATTTTGACTGCTGACATACGCGTGGTCCTGACGTCCGTCGAACGCAGTTCCACTGACTGTCTGCTGTCATCGGTGAAAATCTCACCGGCCTCTGTTTTTATCGTAGCGAGAACGATGCAAGCAAAACAAGAGGCAATTTTCATTCTTGACAAGAATGTCGGATTGGTTTGCATATTGTTTCAGTTACCTATAAAGCTACCACAATTTCTCGTGGCATATTTAAATTATTCTCTTGATAAGAGGCTACTATGCCTGTGTTTCCAGGTAGGTAGCACACAACCGTGCGCAAATTTATAACTGATAAAAAATCTAAAAAAATGCCTTTAACAAACATTTATTATACCCCCCCCCTGTTAACATTTTTTATGTTTTAAAGACATTTATGTATGATTTTGCACCACAATTGTAGCATTCGTAACACATATTTGTGCGGGCCATACCGATTCATTTTTCAGAAGATAAGGATTTATTTAACTTTGTGCACATTTCAAAAAGTGCACGTATGAACCACTTGAAACACATCTCAGCACTCGCGGTAGCACTCGCCGCACTCGCCTGCAACAGCAGCCGCGACACCACAACGGACACCATACCAAGCACCACCCAACCGGCACGACAGCTCGAGATACCCGCTGTGCCACCCACAATTGTGGGAGAACAGGCAATAGCAGCATACACCATACAACACTTCTGGGACAACATGGACTTCACCGACACCGTGGCCGTAGCCGACACGACGTTCATGGAGACAAACTTCGCCACCTACCTCTCAGCATTCCCATACGCCACCTACGACGACGCAACAAAGGCAGTCGAGACACTCATGCGCCGCGCCGAAGCCACACCACAGGCCTACCGACAGGTCATGGAAGTAGCCGAACGATTCCTCACAAGCCCCAACTCATCGATGCGCGACGAAGAAATCTATTACCTCTTTCTACAGGCAATCGACAGCTCGACATATCTCGACGACGCACGACGAGCACGCGTACGCTCGCAGATAGCCGACGTACTCAAAAACCGCGCCGGCACACCAGCCACCGACTTCGACATCATCGATACAAAAGGACGACACACCACACTCTACAGAGAAGCACGCCCCGAGCAGATCAGACTCATCATCTTCTACGACCCCGACTGCAACCACTGCAAAGAGATCATCGACCAGCTACGCGAGCTACCGCAGCTCAACGACGCCATAGCCACAGGCGGACTCAGAGTCATGGCCATCTACCCCGACGGCGACACAAACCTCTGGAAACGCGTCATCGACGAGATACCCGCCGAATGGTACAACGGATACTCACCCGACGGAGCCATAACAGGAAACGAGCTCTACACACTCCCCGCCATGCCCGTCTTCTACGTCCTCGCCCCCGACAACACCGTCCTCCTCAAAGACCCCTCCCTCCCCCTCCTCGCCGACTGGCTCGCCAACTGACCACCCCCCCATCCCATATACTAGCTACCATAGCTATCCAAGCTACCACCCCACAAAGCCACCCATAGGATGCAAAAATGCCTGAAAGGCATTTCAAAAACATTAGCCGGGTACACCGCCAGGTGTGCCCGGTAAAAAAGCCACCATCAAGCGTGTCTGAAAGACACCTTGTAACACGATTCTCTCGCAGCTCCGCAGCTCTTATTTCTACACGCATCCCACCGCGCTCACATCATTCGCACGGTGCTACTCATGCCGCGCCGCGGTAGCGGCCACCCACCAACACGCCCCCTGCCTCCGTCGAAGACGGATAATAATACAAAGCCCCACATCGAGCGCGCAGCGCGACGGTGTGGGGTAAAATCGTCCTCCCAAAACGCGGCCTCGAAGAGGTCATATATCCACCTTCCCCGAACATCATTCATCACAACGCAAGCCGCGGTAGCGGCCACCCACCCTTCAGATCCCCTATATTAGCTACAATAGCTATCCAAGCTACCACCCCACAAAGCCACCGATAGGATGCAAAAATGCCTGAAAGGCATTTCAGAAACAGTAGCCGGGTACACCGCAAGGTGTGCCCGGTAAAAAACCCGCCATAAAGCGTGTCTGAAAGACACCTTGTTACAGCCTCCGTCGGAGACGGATAATAATACAAAGCCCCACATCGAGCGCGCAGCGCGAAGGTGTGGGGTAATGTCGTTCTGCCAAAACATGGCCTCGAAGATGTCAATTATCCTCCGAACATCATTCACCACAACGCGCGCCGCGCTGCATCCACCCGCCACTCGCCCACCATTCCCCTACAGCAGCTACAATAGCTATAAAAGCTATCCCCCTACACACACCGAGGCATCGCAGATGCCGCAACCCGGCGTAGCCGGAGATTAACCCCATCCTGCGAGCGAAGCGAACAGGGTGGGGATCCTGCATCCCTCGCAACCAGTCTCGCAGAGACTGAACCGCCCCATCATATCTCATACCGGAGGTATGACATTTCGTTAACCGGGTTCGCTTGCGAGCCCGGTTCTGATCGCCCTTCTCCCGTATCAGCCCTGGCGGGGCTGCACCTCCACACCCGAAGATCCGACAGTGTGGGGTAAAATCGTTCTCCCAAAACACGGCCTCGGAGAGGTCATTTATCCGCCGTCCCCGAACACTATTCATCACAACACGCGCCGCGGTAGCGGCGACACATAAGTAGCACCGGGTGACCGCAGGGAACCCGGTGTGCGCGACGCACACCCCCACAGAGCTGCAGCGCAGCGACACATGTGCTCTCCGCATCCACCCGCCACTCGCCCACCACACCCTATATTAGCTATCATAGCCCCCCCCCCCACACCGAGGCATCGCAGATGCCGCAACCCGGCGTAGCCAGAGATTAACCCCATCCTGTAAGCGAAGCGAACAGGGTGGGGATCCTGCATCCCCCGACAACCAGTCTCGCAGAGACTGAACCGCCCCCCATATCTCATACCGGAGGTATGACATTTCGTTAACCGGGTTCGCTTGCGAGCCCGGTTCTGATCGCCCTTCTCCCGTATCAGCCCTGGCGGGGCTGCACCTCCACACCCGAAGATCCGACAGTGTGGGGTAAAATCGTTCTCCCAAAACACGGCCTCGGAGAGGTCATTTATCCGCCGTCCCCGAACACTATTCATCACAACACGCGCCGCGGTAGCGGCGACACATAAGTAGCACCGGGTGACCGCAGGGAACCCGGTGTGCGCGACGCACACCCCCACAGAGCTGCAGCACAGCGACACATGTGCTCTCCGCATCCACCCCCACTCGCCCACCACACCCTATATTAGCTCTCATAGCCCATCCCACACCCCGAGGCATCGAAGATGCCGCAACCCGGCGTAGCCGGAGCTTAACCCCATCCTGTAAGCGAAGCGAACAGGGTGGGGACTAAGCCCCCCCCGACAACCAGTCTCGCAGAGGCTGAACCACCCCCTCATATCTCATACCGGAGGTATGACATTTCGTTAACCGGGTTCGCTTGCGAGCCCGGTTATGATCGCCCTTCTCCCGTATCAGCCCCGGCGGGGCTGCACCTCCACACCCAAAGATCCGACAGTGTGGGGTAAAATCGTTCTCCCAAAACACGGCCTCAAAGAGGTCATGTATCCTTCGAACATTATTCATCACAACGCAAGCCGCGGTAGCGGCGACACATAAGTAGCACTAGGTGACCGCAGGGAACCCGGTGTGCGCGACGCACATCCCCACAGAGCTGCAGCGCAGCGACACATGTGCTCTCCGCATCCACCCCCCCCACTCGCCCACCACACCCTATATTAGATATCATAGCCCATCCTACACACCGAGGCATCGCAGATGCCGCAACCCGGCGTAGCCGGAGCTTAACCCCATCCTGCGAGCGAAACAAACAGGGTGGGGACTAAGCCCCCCCCGACAACCAGTCTCGCAGAGACTGAACCGTCCCCCCCCCATATCTCATACCGGAGGTATGACATTTCGTTAACCGGGTTCGCTTGCGAGCCCGGTTCTGATCGCCCTTCTCCCGTATCAGCCCTGGCGGGGCTGCACCTCCACACCCGAGCAGCGCGAAGGTGTGGGGATATGTTCGATTTGACTTTACACGGCCTCGAAGAGGTCATATATGCGACATCTTCGATGCCGTTTCTCTCGATTTTTCTTTACCCCATGCCTTCGCTACGCTCGACATGGGGCTTTGTATTACTATCCGTCTTCGACGGAGGCATGGCGGTGAGCCGCAGCGCCACCCACCACCTCATCCCCCACACACTGCTGCCGGAGGCAGCATTTGTGGTAAGCCTCACGGTCGCGGCAAAGCCGCACCGTGAGGTAAGCAAACCCACAAAAACCCCATGACCTCGCAAGAGGTCATCCTCCCCCACACACCGAGGCATCGAAGATGCCCTAACCCAGCGTAGCCGGAGCTTAACCCCATCCTGTGAGCGAAGCGAACAGGGTGGGGATCCTGCATCCCCCGACAACCAGTCTCGCAGAGACTGAACCGCCCCCTCATATCTCATACCGGAGGTATGACATTTCGTTAACCGGGTTCGCTTGCGAGCCCGGTTCTGATCGCCCTTCTCCCGTATCAGCCCTAGCGGGGCTGCACCTCCACACCTGAGCAGCGCGAAAGTGTGGGGTAAAATCATTGTGCCAAAACATGGCCTCGAAGAGGTCAATTATCCTCCGAACATTATTCATCACAACACGCGCCGCACTGCGGCTACCCACCCTTCGCGCCCCCTGCCTCCGTCGAAGACGGATAATAATACAAAGCCCCACATCGAGCGCGCAGCGCGAAGGTGTGGGGTAAAATCGTTCTCCCAAAACGCGGCCTCGGAGAAGTCATTTATCCGACATCCCAGCCACTCGCGCGCCCCCTATATTAGCTACAATAGCTATCCAAGCTATCCCCTCCCACAACAAAAACAAGCGGGCGGCCTCACACGAGGTCGCCCGCCACTGATGATATCGAATTTATTAGATACCTGCGAGTTTGAAGCGGATGGGGAGTGTAAACCAAACGTTCACATTCTGACCATTCATCTTACCGGGGATGAACTTAGGCAGAGTCTTCACGACGCGCACAGCCTCCTTGTCGAGGTCGGGGTCTTTTGAACGAACCACCTTAACTTCACCTACTGTTCCGTCTTTGGTCACAACGAACTGTACGACAACCTGACCCTGGATACCATTCTCCTGTGCCATAGCCGGGTACTTGATGTGATCGTTGACATACTTCAGCAGTTCAGCATCACCGCCGGGGAACTGAGGCATCTGCTCTACAGCAGTGAACACCTGATTCTCTTCAACCGGAGCTTTCTCCTCGACGATGATCTCGTCTTTGTGCTCGCGCACGACATTGATATCGTCGGTACCCTGATCGAAGTCGGTGTTACCGAGAGCGGTGGTGGTTTCCTGAAGTTCATCCTGGCTCTTGATCTCCTCTGTCACCTCCTCATCATCAACGATGGCGATCTCAGTCACCTTCATGGTGTTAAGGATTTCTTCGGGGAGAGCCTCGGGCTGCTGCTCTTCTACGCGCTGCAGCTCTTCGACTTCTTCAGTCTCCTCCGTCTCAGATGCGAGTTCGGCAAGAGTCTGCTCAATTGTGTCCTCAGGCTTAGCCTCAGGTTTCGGGAGCTTGTCAATGATGAATGAGAGAGCGAACACCCCACAGATGAAAAGTATTACTACGATCATCGAATGGTTGTGACGTGCGTCACTCGCTGCGCGGAGCTGGTATGCGCCAAACTCCTTGTTCTTACCCTCAAAGATAAGATCGCGCCATTCTTTTGATGAAAGATCTACGTCTTTAGCCATTGTCTTGTGTCTTTATCGGTAAATAAATAGATCTGTCTATCACTTTTTGATGTTGGCAAGGCCCTGCGAAGTGCGGTAACCGAAGATCATCATCGAGTCGAGGTGATTCATCTGGTCGATCTGATAACGCGAGATCTGGTTGATCTGCATCTCGTCGAGAGCAGTGATCACACTCTCCCACGATGCGTCGGGAGTAGCCTTGATGATCACAACCGGACGGGTAAGAGTCGAGTCGTTACGTATTTCACGTGCGATCTTCTGGTACTCTTCCTCAGTGATCTCCTTGTTGCGCCACTTCACTTTCTGTTCCTCGATACGCTCAAGCACCTTCTGGTTCTTGTCGTGAAGGATCTTACGGATACCCTGAGGAACCTTGTTCTCATTGCCGAGGAACTGTGTGGCCGAGATATTGGACTGCACACCCTGTGCGTCGTTCACCTTGCTGACGTCAACACCTTCCTGAAGCACAGGCTTACCTTCGTAATAGTAAACAACTGTACCGGCATCGGCCTTGACATCACCGTTGGCGTTACGCTCTGCGTCAAGGATCAGCGTCACGGCCTCGGAGTCCTTCGCTTTGTTCATCTCAGTCTTCTCGACCTTCTCATTGGAGGGGAGGGCGATGTTAAGAGTCTGAGACTTGATCATGGTCGTACAAAGCATGAAGAACGTGATCAGAAGCATGTTCATATCCACCATGGGAGTGAAGTCCACATGGATAGCCATCTTCTTCTGGGCACCTTTTTTCTTTTTGCCCTTATCGGATTGTTCTATCTGTGCCATGGCGGGTTAGTCATTTTCTGTTTTAAGTGCGGTCATCACGCTAAAACGGTTCATCTTGATAGTCTGAAGGTCATTCAGTATCTGATGCATCGTCTCGTACTTGGTGTCCTTGTCGGCCTTCACTGCGATGCCCTCGCCGCCCTTGATGGCGTCTGAAAGCTGAGGATTGCCGGCATTGTTGATTGCACGCATCCAGATGCGGAACTCATTGGTGATTTCCTTCGAGCCGTCGGCGTTTGTGAAGACGATCTCATCCATCGGAATACCGATGTTGGGATTCTTGCTGGGATCCTGGAACTCGTCCTGCTTTTCGACCTTCAGCTGGAGGAACTCGTGCATCTGTGCCAGGGGCACACCCACACTGTTGAGCTCTGCAAACTTATCGAGATCCGATGAAGTTATGCCAGTGCTTTTGCCTGTATACTTTTCATATTCGGTAGCCGCATTCTGCAACGCGTTGCGCTTTACGGCTTTGGTTCCCCATGTGTCGGCAAACTCCTCGTCGGCGGCACCGGCGATGCTCATGAAGATATGAGCCTTCTCCTTGCCGTCGGCACCGTTTGTGGTACCTACGAGTATGGTTGCGACGTTTTCAATGGGGACTTTCTTTTCCTGAACCGAAGAAGGTGTGATAACTGTCACAGGCTCCTTGGCAAGGAACGTCGAGGTCAACATGAAGAAAGTAAGCAAAAGAACCGTCACGTCACTCATCGCGGTCATGTCGATGAGGGTGCTCTTTCTTTTTGGTTTTACTTTTCCCATATTTTACCTATTGTTTAAAGAGTTTAAGGTAGTTCTTTAATCGCTGGATAAAACAGGGATCAGTGGGTAGCTGCGAATGACTGTACGATTGAGTAGCCGATCTCGTCGATGGCATACGTCATGTTGTCAATCTTGTTGGTGTAGAAGTTGTAAGAAATTACAGCAAATGCACCGGTGGCGATACCGAAGGCGGTGTTCACAAGTGCCTCCGAAATACCTTTTGAAAGTTCGCTCGAGTCAGGAGCACCAGAAGCACCGAGGGCCTGGAACGACTTGATCATACCGATCACAGTACCGAGAAGACCTACGAGAGTACCGAGAGTGGTAAGAGTAGCGACGATCGGGAGGTTCTGCTGAAGAGAAGGCATCTCCATTGCGGTAGCCTCTTCAACTTCCTTCTGAAGGGTAGCGATTTTCTGCTCCTTGCTGAGAATTGTGTTCTTGTCCATCTCCTCGTAACGAACGAGAGCGGCCGAAACTACTGCTGCTACCGAACCCTTCTGAGCCTTGCAGAGCTGCTGAGCCTTGGCGATGTCGTTAGTAGCGAGACAACCCTTGATGTCCTTGACAAACTTGGTGATATTACCTTTACCCTTAGCGCTCTTCAGAGCAATGTAACGCTCTACCGAAAGAACGATTACGGTGAGGAAGAGTGTCTGGAGGACAGGCACGATCACACCACCCATGTAGATGGTACCGATAAGGTCGCTCGGGTTAGCCTTGACGTCGGCAAATGCCATCGAGGTGATACCCTCGGCGTTCTCAAGCTCGAAGTGGCTCGGGTTACCGAAGAAGAAGAGGAAGAGACATACAGCTACAATGAAGCAGGCAATGATCACCAAAAAGGCGTTCTTGATACCGCGAACGTTGTGGCCGGCGTTAGCTGCCTTAGCAGCCTGTTGGGGCTTGTTAGCTTCCATAATTGTTTGAAAACTTTTTAGTTATTACGATGATTGATTTTATATAGATTACTCTTGTGTTTTATCGGCTCCCACGCGGTCGTTTATGACACATTGAAGTCTGACGGCAAAGATATTATTATTTTTCTTTAGCGCAAATTTTTTCTGATACCATTTTTTACTGTTTTACAACATCACCAAACGATTTCCGACAATTTCCACGGTTAATCTTAATGTTACAAACAATCTGTTCCATAAAGTTTTTCACAAAATATCATCATGCACTTCCCATATAAATAATAATACCTAACTTTGAGCTGAATTTTCCGCTTGACTCCGGAAATATCAGCTTTTAGTTTGAAACTTCCTGCTTTCACGATATGCCTGAACAGTCTTCGCGCTCCGGCGCATTCCGAAACGACAGACAGCGTCAGAACGCTCCATCGGACGTCGACGGACGCATGGTGCCACGCGACAACGAACTTGAGCAGACCGTGCTCGGAGCCATAATGCTCGAGCGCGACGCATACACCAACGTCTGCGACATACTTAAGCCCGAGAGCTTCTACGAGCCGGCACACCAGAAGATATATTCGGCTGTGCAGCAGCTCGGCATGCGACAGCAGCCAATCGACATGCTCACCGTCACCGAGCAGCTGCGACTCGACGGCAACCTCGAGGCCGCAGGAGGCCCGGTGTATATCGCCCAGCTCACGTCGCGCGTGCTCTCGGGAGCAAACGTCGAGTACCACGCGCGCATCGTGGCACAGAAATATCTCGCGCGCGAGCTCATCAGCTTCGCGTCGAGCATCGAGAGCAAAGCTTTCGACGAGACAAACGACGTCGACGATCTGCTGCAGGAAGCCGAAGGAAAACTCTTTGAGATATCGCAGCGCAACGTCAAGAAAGACGTCACGCAGATCGATCCTGTCATAAAACAGGCGATCGAGCAGATCGAGGCAGCATCCAACCGCACGACAGGTCTCTCGGGACTCGAGACAGGCTACACCGAGATCGACAAGATCACATCGGGCTGGCAGGCATCCGACCTCATCATCATCGCCGCCCGTCCCGCCATGGGTAAGACCGCATTTGTCCTCTCCATGGCCAAGAACATGGCAGTCGACTACAACACCCCCGTGGCCATCTTCTCACTCGAGATGTCGAACGTGCAGCTCGTAAACCGTCTCATAAGCAACGTCTGCGAGCTGCCCGGCGAAATCATCAAGAGCGGACAGCTCAGCCAGCCAGAGTGGGATCAGCTCATGACACGCATCAAGCGACTCTACAGCGCACCGCTCTACATCGACGACACGGCCGCACTTTCGATCTTCGAGCTCCGAACAAAAGCGCGCCGCCTCGTGCGCGAGCACGATATAAAAATCATCATCATCGACTATCTGCAGCTGATGAACGCCTCAGGCATGCGCTTCGGAAGCCGCGAGCAGGAGGTGAGCATGATCTCGCGCTCGCTAAAGCAGCTTGCCAAAGAGCTGAACATACCCATCATAGCCCTTTCGCAGCTCAACCGATCGGTCGAGTCGCGCGGAACAGGCAACGAGGGCAAGCGCCCGCAGCTCAGCGACCTCCGCGAGAGCGGCGCCATCGAGCAGGACGCCGACCTCGTGTGCTTCATCCACCGCCCGGAATACTATCTGCACTCCGACGTCGACTCAGAGGGGCGCGACATACGCGGCCTGGCTGAATTTCAGATCGCCAAGCACCGTAGCGGTAAAGTCGCAGACGTCGATCTGCGCTTCCGCTCCAAATTCGCACGTTTCGAGAACTGGTCCGACGCGGCCGTGTCGGCTTTCGACGGCACGCGCACATCTGTCGGTTCAAGCATGAATCTGCCCGATTCCCCATCCGACTCCCCCTTCGGCTCGCAGTCCGACATCACATCGGGTCCCGGCGAGCCTACTCCGTTCTGACCCCCGGCAGCTTATCGAGCCTCCCCTTCACCCCCGCCACCATCGACAGGGGCATCGACAACACATACCTGCACTCCATCCCCATCTCCTGACTCACCACGTCAAGGCCAAGCTCCTTGACGATCTTCATCACGCCGTTCACCGACTCATAGCGGCACGACAGCGCAATCCTCCCCTCTTCCACCACCTCCTTCTTCCCCGCGTCGTCGAGAGCCAGCCTCGCTGCCTCGCGGTAAGCGGCTATAAGACCGGGCGTGCCAAGCTTTATGCCGCCGAAATATCTCACCACGACCACAAGCACGTCGGTGAGTCCGAAAGAATTTATCTGACCCAGTATGGGCCGTCCGGCAGTCCCCGACGGCTCCCCGTTGTCGTTGCTCTGATACTCGGTGCGCGACGGCCCCAGCATATAGGCCCAGCACACATGGCGCGCATCATGCCACTCGTTGGCCATACGCTTCACCGTCGACCGAGCCTCCTCGGCAGTAGTCACATGAAACGCAAAAGACAGGAAGCGGCTCATCTTTTCAGTGAGCCGCCCCTCTCCTTCACGCTCTATTGTATAGTATATGTCCGACTCAGCCACCGAAGTTATCGTAATGGATATTGGCAGCGTCAACACCGAGCGAGTCGAGCATCTTGTTCACCGCCGCGCTCATCGGGCCGGGGCCGCACATATAGTATTCGATATCCTCGGGAGCGTCGTGATCCTTCAGATAAGTATCGTATATCACCTGATGCACAAATCCGGGTGTGTACTTCACGCCGGCCGCGTCAGCCGCCGGATCTGGCCGGTCGAGCGCCAGATGGAACCTGAAGTTCGGGAAATCTTTTTCAAGCTGCAGGAAGTCGTCGAGATAGAACACCTCGTTCAGTGCCCTTGCGCCGTAAAAATAGTTCATCACACGATCGGTCGTGTGCAGCGTCTTGGTCATGTACATGATCTGAGCACGCAGCGGAGCCATACCCGCGCCGCCGCCGATCCACATCATCTCGTTCTTGCTGTCGAAGATCGGATGGAAGTCGCCGTAAGGGCCGCTCATTATCACCTTGTCGCCCGGCTTCAGAGTGAAGATGTAGCTCGAAGCTATGCCCGGCGGCACATCCTGAAATCCCACCTCAGGCTTCGGTTTGAAAGGCGGTGTGGCGATGCGCACCGTCAGCATGATGCGGTCGCCCTCCTCGGGGTAGTTGGCCATCGAGTAGGCACGAACGGTAGTCTCCGTGTTCACTGCCTTGAGCCCGAAAAGCCCGAACTTCTCCCACGACGGCAGATACTCCTCGCCGATCGAAGCCTTGTCGATATCCTTGTCGTAGTCGATGCTGTAGGGCGGTATCTTGATCTGGGCGTAGCTGCCCGGCAGGAAGTCCATATGCTCGCCCGGAGGCAGAGTCACTATAAACTCCTTGATAAAGGTGGCGACATTGTTGTTGGAGAGCACGGTGCACTCCCACTCCTTCACGCTCATCACCGAAGCGGGTACGCCGATGCTCATGTCCGACTTCACCTTCACCTGGCATCCCAGACGCCAGTGATCCTTTATCTCCTTGCGGCTGAAATGCACCGTCTCGGTCGGCAGTATCTCGCCGCCCCCCTCAAAGACCTGCACCTTGCACTGGCCGCAGCTTCCCTTGCCGCCGCAGGCCGAAGGCAGAAACACATTCTGCGTCGCAAGCGACGACAGAAGCGACGCACCCGACTCCACCTCGATCTCGGTGTCGGAGTTAACCGTTATCTTCACCTTGCCCGACGACACAAGATACCTCTTGGCCACAAGCAGTATAAGCACCAAAGCGATCGTGACGGCAAGGAAGACCCCGACGGCCGTCCACACTGTCAGCGACAGCACATCCAATACAATTGTTGTCAGTGTCATCGGTTTATATCTTTATTCCAAGGAAACTCATAAATGCAATACCCATCAGAGCTGTCACGATAAACGTGATGCCGATGCCGCGCAGCGGAGCCGGTATGCGCGAGTAGGTGGCCAGACGCTCCCTTATAGCCGCCACAGCCGTGATGGCAAGCAGCCAGCCGAGACCCCAGCCGCCGCCGGCGCACACTGCCGTGCCGACCGAGCCGAACCCGCGCTGCTGCATGAACAGCGATCCGCCAAGTATCGCGCAGTTCACCGCGATAAGCGGCAGGAAGATACCGAGCGAGGCATAAAGCGACGGAGCGAACTTCTCGACCGCCATCTCCACAAGCTGCGTCATCGACGCGATCACGGCGATGAACATTATCAGCGACAGAAACGACAGATCCACATCTGCCATCTCCTCGCCAAGCCATATCAGCGCGCCCGGTCTGAGCACATAAGTGTTGAGCAGATAGTTCACCGGCAGAGTCACGACAAGCATAAACGTCACAGCGATGCCCAGACCGAAAGCCGTCTTGACATTCTTGGACACCGCCAGAAAAGAGCACATGCCCAGGAAATAGGCAAAAATCATATTGTCGACAAATATCGACCGTATGAATATATTGAAATTCTCCATATGTCAGCGTGTTCTCTTGTTTATTTTTCCTGCATGTCGGGGTTATGGTAGCGCTGCACCCATATGATGCACGCAACGACGATCAGAGCCATCGGAGGAAGTATCATCAGGCCGTTGTTCACATATCCGGCCTCATACCACGACTGAGGCACGACCTGAAATCCCCAGAGTGTGCCGCTGCCGAGCAGCTCGCGTATGAAGCCCGTTATGGCAAGCACGATCGTGTAGCCGATGCCGTTGCCCACACCGTCGAGAAACGACGGCCACGGCTTGTTGGCCATCGCGAACGCCTCAAGTCGTCCCATAAGTATGCAGTTGGTGATGATCAGACCGATGAACACCGACAGCTGCTTCGACACATCGTAGGCAAACGCCTTGAGCATCTCGTTGACGACCACTACAAGACCGGCCACAACCACGAGCTGCACTATGATGCGTATATTCACCGGGATAGACTTTCTGATCAGCGATATTATGACGTTAGAGAAAGCGAGCACCACCGTCACCGACAGTCCCATCACCATCGCAGGCTCAAGCTTGGCCGTGACGGCAAGCACCGAGCATATGCCGAGCACCTGCACGACCACAGGATTATTCTTGGCAAATGGATTGAAGAATACACTTCTGTTATTTGTCTTTTCAGCCATGACACTTCTTATTTTTCCGTTAACGACTGAAGATATGCCTTGTATGGAGTCAGACCCGAGTCAAGCATCGAGGCGACGCCCTTGCTCGTTATCGTGCCGCCCGAGACCGCGTCGACATAATCCTCGTCGGCAGTCGGCTTCACACCTTTTTTCAGCACATTCACCGGGTAGAACTCGCCGTGCTTCCACAGCTCCTTGCCCCTGAACTGGTCGCTGAACTGCGGCTTCTCGATCTCCGCGCCCAGTCCCGGAGTCTCCCCCTCGTGCGCGAAGTATGCCCCATAGATCGTCGACCCGTCGGAGTCGAGGGACACATACCCCCATATCGGCCCCCACAGACCGGCGCCATAGACCGGCACTACATATTTCCGGCTGCCGTCGACATCGCATATATAGACCGGCAGACGGCGGTCCTGAGCGGCGACTTTCGACTCGGTCGACATGTCGATGCCGAAAGCGTCATTGCCGATACTGTCTCCCTTCTCATTCACGACCGTCTGCCACACGACATAACGGTCGAAGTCCTGTGCGATCATATCCTTCTCCGGCACGACCCTTATGGCCATAAGTATCTGGCGCATCTTGTCGGCGTCGATATTGGCCTGCTGACGCGACCGCAGCCCCATCGAAGTCATCGCAAGCACAGCGCCGACGACTCCGGCCAGCACTATGATGTAGACTATAGTGTATATACTGCTTTGCTTGTTCATATCACTCTGTCGGTTAATCGGCCAGCACCTTGGCACCTCTGCGGCGGCGACGCGCTGCATTGGCCTCGACAACACAATAGTCGATAAGCGGCGCAAGCGCGTTCATCAGAAGCACTGCGAGCATCGCGCCCTCCGGGTAGCCGTTGTTGTAAGTGCGTATAAGTATCGCGATGGCTCCGACAAGGAAACCATATATCCACTTGCCGGTCTCGGTGCGTGCAGCAGTCACAGGATCTGTGGCCATAAACACCACGGCAAATGCAAAACCGCCGAGCATCAGCTGATCAAGCGGGTCGACAAAACTCATCGGATAAAGCGGCGAGGCGCACGCATGGGCGATCGCGCCCATTGCCAGGCCGCCGGCCACCGCCGACACGATTATCTTCCAGCTTGCAATGCCCGTGGCGAGAAGTATGACCGCGCCTATAAGCACACAGAGCGTCGACGTCTCGCCGAAAGAGCCGGGGATCAGACCTATGAAACTCTGCCATGAATCGATTGCCGTGCCGTCGAGTCCGAGAGGCATCACGCCGCCTCCCGAAGTCAGGTCGGCCGTAGCTATCTGACCCAGAGGAGTCGCGCCGGTGAAGCCGTCGGGAGCCGTACCGCCTAGACCCAGTATCGGTTTAGTAGCCACAAACACCTTGTCGCCGCTCATCTGCGACGGATAAGCGAAGAAAAGGAATGCGCGCGTCACAAGTGCCACGTTGAACACATTGTAGCCCGTGCCGCCAAACACCTCCTTGACAAATATCACCGAGAAAGCCGTAGCAACGGCGATCATCCACAGCGGAGTCTCGACAGGGCAGATAAGAGGTATCAGGAAACCTGTCACAAGAAAACCCTCCTGTATCTCCTCGCCGCGAAGCTGAGCCACAAAAAACTCGATGCCGAGGCCGACAACATACGCCACCACTATGCGCGGCAGCACTGCAAGGAAGCCATACAGCATAAGCTCCCAGAACGGGAACTCAGTCGCCCCGCAGGCAAGCCAGTGCTGGTAGCCGGTGTTGTACATGCCGAAAAGCATACAGGGCACAAGCGCGAGAACAACAATTATCATCACTCGTTTCGAGTCGATGCTGTCGTGTATGCTCACGCCCGACTTCGACGTATCTGACGGCGTGAACAGAAACGTATCCATACCGTCGTAGACCGACTTCAGCGCATGAAGTTTTCCACCCTCCTCAAAATTCGGGCGGATGCGGTCCATCATTTTTTTCAATGCTTTCATACTCTGTTTGTATGTTATACCGTCTCCTGTCGCAGATAGTCAAGACCCTCCCTGACGATGCGCTGCAGCTCCAGCTTTGAGGCATCGGCATATTCGGCCGCTGCAAAATCGGCAGGAGTCACCTCATACACCCCGAGAGCCTCCATCTTGTCTATGTCGCGGGCAAGTATCGCCTTCACAAGATATTCAGGCATTATATCCATCGGTATGTAGCGGGCATACTGTCCCGAAAGTATCATCGCGCGGCGACCGCCGTTCAGACGCGCGTCGGGTCTGAACAGACGCTTTTTAAGGAAATGTCCCGGGAACGACCGGCTCTCGCTCATCTTGCCGGGCGAGAGCGACGCCCAACCCATGAACTCGTCCACGTCATCACCCTCGGGTATCACTGTCACCTGTGTGTAGGGGTAATGGAGATAACCGTCGGCTCCCGCGTTCACTCCCGTGAGCACATTGCCCGAGATCACGCGTTCATGCCGTTCACCCTTGAGTCCGTCGCCGAGAATAGACTTCATCGACGCTCCGGCGGGAGCCATCACATAGTGCGGAGTCTTTACCTCGCTACCGGTCACAGCCACGGGGCAGCTCCAGTCCACGCCCGAGCCCGATGCGACCTCACCGATGCGGGCAAGCGTCACGACATCGAGAAGCCATACCGTCTCCCCCTTGTTTACCGGATTGATATTTGCTGCCAGCACCGAAGGCAGCGAGGCAGGGAAACCTCCCTCCACATCCACCATCACCGCGCCGGCGATATCTGCAATACGGCCGCCGGCAGGTCGGCCGACATACACATTGCCCTTAGTCAGAGTTTTCAGAGCCGCCACACCCTTTTCGAGCATAGCGGTTTTGCCCTCGGTCGCGAGCGACATGTCAGGAGCAAGCGGAGCGGCATCCCATGCCGTCACAAATACATCGCGCGGCACAGCAGACGCCATCGGCACGATATCAAACGGCAGCTGCCTCATCTGCGCCCACACACCCTGCTCCATAAGAGCCTTTTTAAGAGACTCCGCAGTCTTCGGGGCATCGCATCCTTTCGACACTGTCGGGCAGTCTTTGTCGGCAGCGATCTCCACGGCAAGCACTTTGCGGCGCTCACCCCTCACCACACGCTTCACACACCCCGTCACAGGCGATACGACCTTGATATCGCAGAACTCTTTGTCATGCCAAAGCGCACTGCCGCACTCCACACGATCCCCCTCCCTGACGTCCATCTTGGGAGTCAGACCGGTAAAATCGTCAGGGACAAGAGCGACAGTCGCAGCGACAGCCTTAGCCATCTCGGCGACACACGCCGGGCGTGGAGCCCCGCCCGTCAGATTCAGATTCAATCCTCTTTTAATGCGTAGAGGCTTTCCCATCTGTCAAGAATATCTATTTTTTAATGCAAATAAACCCGTCGCCGGACCGTCATTGCGACACTCCGGCCGATTTCATGCAAAAATATTAAAAAAACATAATATTCCCTCCATTCCCCGCACAAAACATAGAAACATAAAAGCGATTTAAGCTCCCACCTAATGTAGGGGCGTGCGACAGTACGCCCAAAGTCAATTATGAGACAGCATCATCCCCCTACCTTGCTAAAGCAGCTAAAGTAGTTATTGTAGCTATCCTCCCCCTACCAGAAACACCACCTCTTTCCCCGCCGCCACCATATCCCCGCAAGTATCGACCCCCTCACCAGCAGACAAAGCGCCAAGACGTACTCCTCTATTCATATATCTATTCCATACTGGATATCTCTCTTTTTTTTCTAAATTTGAGACTCGAATTAATCATAGCCCAATAACCATGACTTCTGATTATATTGTCCCGTTGTTTGAGAGCAAAGATCTCGCTTCTTTTATCGGCACCGCTTTTCGCATTGATAATTTTCTTATTACAGCAGGTCATGTCGTACCACACTATCGCATCTACTACACAAAAGACAACAGACGTTTCTTCGAAATCGATCCTGATAATTGGCTAATTCGACAGCATTCAAAAGGGGATACCCCTGAGCGCGATGTAGCAATATGCAAATTTGAAGGATTAAAAAGCGAGCTATCGTTATCTACATCACCATTAGATGATACCGAAGCAGATGTTATGTGTTGGCAGAAGAAAGGCAACTCACCTATCGCATTTAACACAAAAGGATTAGTCTGCAGAAATTCTGATGAAAATACCAATTTTTACAAACTCGTCACATGTGATCGCATCACACACGGGTCAAGCGGATGCCCCATACTGCAAGGCAATAAAGTGGTCGGAATGCTGACTATCGGCACAGACAAATGTACTTTAGACAGAAACGCATATTTGGCAGCTGGTGCATCACAAGAACAAATCGATGAGTTTCAACGAATTGAAGAGAATACTTGTTATATACTCCGTCCGGAATACATACAAAAGGTCCTTGACTCCGTCAATAAAAATTCATGACACCACGAATAAATACTCCTCTATCTGATGAATGACAACACCTAAAAACTCACTTCCACGGCTTTCCATTCTGTGGATACTCAACCGAGAAAGTTCTGCAAGCTCCTCTGCATCCTTCTCCATGTCAGGAATACATGCTTTTATTCTTAATGCAATCTCTAATTTCTTTTTCTCTCTGCAATAGTCACTGTACTTATTATATCTAAGATCACAAAGATCTTTCCGATTAAGTTTTAAAACCTCTATTGTATACCCACCCCTACGTGAATCATTGATCGCAACTGCGACTTCTTTCCTGAAACCGATATGCAATACCGGATCCTCTAAAACTGGATTAACCAGCAATGGTTCCTCTTGCGAAATGTCCTTTCTCCCGATCCTCCTCTTACTTTCATCAATCAGACCAAAATTATTCTTTTTATAAGATCTGTTACATGTGGGGCAGCTTAATAATAAGTTATCCCAGTCACATGTAAGCCAATAATACCCGGGCACGTGTTTAACACCATCAGTTCCTACATACTCTTTTTTAGGCCTAAAATGTTCAATATCCGCATACCTGTCAAGTCTGCACTCACAATAGCAACATTTACCATATTGATCCGTCATAAGCCGATCTTTGACACCCGGTCCGTTATAATTGCAGCCGTCCACTTCTTCCGGCTTTTGAGGTGGAGTCAACGTTGAAAGATGCTTAGGAGCAGGATATGATTTGTCTATTTTTATCATACTCGTTAACCGATGCCTAATTTATCTGCCAATCTACGTATTATACGATCTGATTCAATTTCTTCACTTGTTCTCCCCATTGACAAATCGGCAAGTGCGCTATCAATGTTGGCAAGTTCAGCACGATCCTGATCCGAAAGTTCCGGTTTACCCAACAAAATACGTCTACGGGCAATCATATCATCCCACATAGGAGCCTGTACCCCTTCAATGCCGAAAAGACTACTTATAAGTGTAAGCCCTACATCATAATTTCTTAGATCTGACGGCGTACCATCAATATTCGCAAGATTTACCACCTCCGCGTTCTCCGAGGCATCAAGAACCACAAGCGGACTATGTGTCGTCAATACAAACTGAACGTTTGGAAAAGTTTTCATTAGCTGAGAGACGATACACCGCTGCCATTTTGGATGAAGATGCAAGTCTATCTCATCTATAAGTATGATACCTGGAGTAGAAAGAATATCCTCATAACGATCTGACGGATTCAATTCTGCCATACGGGAAGCAATATCCGCTATCATTGATATGACAATACGATAGCCATCACTCAGCTGCTCAATTCTAAGGTTCCGGCCGGTATTTTTCTGGTTCATTACAAACCTGAGCGGATGCAACTTTATTGCCGGAGAAGTAAAATCTTCACCTACAAATTTCTCAAGAGCATGCCTGACAGCATTCAACGATGGATCCGTATAATCTCTGTCCCATCGTGCTTCACGTTCACGACGCTCTTCATCCTCCTTAAAATCAAACCATTGAAAGAAATTTTTGAAATCAGTGGCCGGGGTCATCGCACTCACATAACCATCACCTCGTCCAAATGCCTTTTTGAAATTACGTCTTCTTTCAGGAGCCGTAATGCGCCCTCGCTCCGTTCCGTAGTATGCGATTATAGGAAGTTTTACATCTTCTGTTTTTGCATCTATCACGCTTATAAGATGCTGTGCATAACTCTTTATTTCCTTTAGTTGTGGAGCTGGAGCCGCAACTCGTCCTCGGCGATATCGCTTGACATCAATGGCATCTATACCGTTTCCTGCTAATTTCGCCTCTATTCCCAGATAATCACCTCTTACTCCGTTATCTCCAATATGGACGTCATCATCCGTCATCTGAACATCTCCGGAACCCGGAAATTGCGACAGATACGATCCCAGAATTGTAGATATTGCCTGTAGAACGGTTGTTTTTCCACAACCGTTATCTCCAAGTAACACTGTAGCATGTTTATCTGGATCAAATTTCAGGCTCAATCCATCCGCTCCATAAAGACGGACATTATGCAGGACAAGTTCAGTAATACGCATAAATGATTATCTGTGTTTACACTGCAAATATAACAAACTCGTTCAAATGGCACACTCTACATCTGCCTATTTATCAAATCGCCGCCACCATATCCCCGCAAGTATCGATCCCCTCACCAGCAGATACGTCAGAAACGCTCCCCAAAGCACATCATTACTGAATAAGATCACACCGTTCACAGCCGGGAGAGTCACCGCGAAAAAAACGCCCACCGCGATCGACGTCGCCACAAGCATAGGCCGCGTCGACGTTATCCCGATAAAAAAGCCGTCATAGATAAACGCAAGCACGGCAAACGGCGGGATCAGCATTATCCACACATGATAGTCGGCAACCATATTCCTGACATCCACATTGTCGGTCAGAAGCGACGTCACCGCCTCCCACCCCACAGTATAGACAAGGAAGAAAGTCGCGGCGATCCCTGCCGACCACAAGAGCAGATATTTTACTGTCTTTTTGAGTCCTGCGGCATCACGCGCACCATAGAACCTGCCGCAAAGGGCCTCGCCCGTAAAGGCGAAACCGTCCATAAAGTAAGAGAAGAAAATAAAGAACTGCACGATCACTGCATTAGAGGCAAGCGTGAGCGCGCCGAGACGCGCCCCGTATGCGCTCACCGACAGCGTAACCGACATAACGCACAGCGACCGCAGAAATATATTTGAGTTCACCGAGAAAAAGCGCCTCAGCAGCTCGATACGGAAGATTCGGCGCCACCCGCTCCACAATCCGCCTTCAGGCGACATGCGCCAGGCAATGACAAGCGACATGATCAGTCCTGTGCAGTTGGCAGCCAAGGTGCCGTAGGCCACCCCCTCAAAACCGACATTCAACGGAAAAACCAGCAGAAAGCTCGTGAGAATATTCAGAACATTCACCGTGATAGCGATCACCATAGGCCAGAATGTCGACTGCATCCCTATGAACCACCCCGACACAACCATTGTGCCGAGCAACGCAGGCATACCGGCAATACAGATTCTGAAATACGACGAGGCCAGCTCGCGCACGGCCGCGTCAGGACCGATGACATACATCAGCAACGCCAGCATAGGCTGTTGAAAAACGACGAGGAGTCCGCCAAGAAGCAGCGCAAGCAAAAGCGAACCAGAGAATACATCCCTGATCCCCGCCGCGTCTCTCGCGCCGTAAGCCTGGGCAGTCATGCCCGTCGTGCCCATCCTCAGGAAATTCAGGACACCGAACGACAGCGCGAGCATCATCGACCCGACAGAGATAGCGGCGATATAGTCGGCCGAACCCAGATGACCCGAGATAGCGGTGTCACTCAGTCCGAGCAATGGCACTGTCACATTGCTCACGATCGCCGGCATAGCCAGTCGCAATATCTCACGGTTCAGGTTCATGCCGCAAAGATAAGAAAACAAACTCTCCGGAATGTCTTAAATGGCCACTCCGGAGATTCCGTTATCTTTTTTTTTGTGAAACCGTCACGTCGCGACCACAACGGTCACGCCCAACGACGTATAGAACTTTCAATCGAGGTGCATCACGTCGCGGTATATGTCAAGAGCCGCTTTGATCTCGTCAACGCTTGCCGTCTGGTCGAGAGCGATCTCGCCGACATTTTTCAACAAAGTGAAATTGATCTCCGAGGCATTGGCGTTTTTCTTGTCATGGCGCATGAGATCTATGATCTCCTCATAGTCATCGCATGTCACGGCAAAAGCTCTGTAATTCTCGTAGATATACGCCGCGATCTTGCGCATCGTCTCCGACGGGAACCCCGTCTTCATAACCGAGAGAATAAGCTCAACGACAAGGCCGTAGGCCACCGCATATCCGTGAGGTATTGGCGACTTACGCCTGAGTGCCAGCGACTCAAAGGCATGCCCGGTAGTATGTCCGAGATTCAGAGCCTTTCTTAGCCCCTTCTCGGTCGGATCCTGACTCACGACATCCTGCTTCACACCCACATTCTCTTTCAGCAAGTCAAGCATACGTTCGCGGCCCACCTCAAGCACATCATGCCTCATAAGATCGGCGAGCATGTCAGGCCCTTTGATAAGCGCGTGCTTCAGCATTTCGCCATATCCCGACCGCATTTCAGTAGCCGACAGTGTATTGAAGAAAATCGACGACACGATCACCAGATCAGCGTCCTTGAAAACACCGACCTCATTCTTCAGTCCGTTGAAATTAATTCCCGTCTTGCCGCCGACCGAAGCGTCAACAGCCGCAAGCAGCGATGTCGGCACATTCACGAAATGTATCCCACGCTTGAATGTAGCCGCTGCAAACGCCCCCATGTCAGTCACGACACCGCCACCAAGATTTATGAGCAGCGAACGGCGTGTGGCGCCATTGTCTCCGAGCTGCTGCCATATATAGCTGAGCGACTCGATATTCTTGTTTTCATCCCCGGGCTCCACCACAAGCACCGTCGCATCGCCCACACATCGGCTCTGCGATGCAAGCACTGGCAGCGCGGCTTCCTGGGTGTTGCGGTCAACGAGCACAAATGCACATGACGGATTCAGCACCGCGGCATATCGGTCGATCTCCTCGGCCACATAGTTGGTAAATACCACATTATTTCCCATAATATCAGCCATAAAGATTCTATTTATACGTTTCAAGCACGCTGTCGAGATCATCGGCAAGAGCATCCATCGATCCGTAGACCCTGACTGCCCCCGACGCCTTCAGCACATCGGCCGCGATCGGACCGGTGCAGACGCCTATTGCCACAGTTCCCGCTCTTGAAGCCGACTCCACGCCGAGAGGCGCATTATCGATAGCCAGACACTCCTCAGGCCTCACACCCGCAAGTGCAGCCCCACGCAGAAACGGCTCGGGATGAGGCTTGCCGTTCTCAACGTCACGCGATGTCACCCGACGTTCCGACGGGAAAGCACCGGGATAATCCGTGTCGAGCCGGCTAAGAAGCGAGTTCTGCCCCGAGCCCGTGACAAGCACACAGACGATGCCGCGCTCCAGCAGCCCCTCGATAACTCTACGGGCGCCACGCATCACGTCAGGAGCCTCAAGTTCACGGAAATACGCCGCCTTGCGTGCATACAGCCGGTCACATTCCTCCTTGCTGTATGTCTTTCCCCATGCGCTCATTGCCAGCTTATTGACGGTAGCCGCACCCGTCATTCCCTCGTCAAGATAAAACTCGTCATCGGGAGCGTTGATGCCGATTTCCCTCATTAGCCTGTGCCACGCCTGAGAGTGGAGCGGCATAGAGTCATAGAGAGTGCCGTCCATGTCGACAAGAGCGGCCTTGATCATTTCTCGCGCATGAATATGTTGATGGGCGTTCCGTGGAAATCCCAGTGCGAGCGTATCTTGTTTTCAAGATAGCGGCGATAGGGCTCCTTCACCCACTGAGGCAGATTGCAGAAGAATATGAAAGTAGGTATCCTCGACCCTTTGAGCATCGTGATATACTTGATCTTGATATACTTGCCCTTGTTGGCTGGTGGCGGATACGCGGCGATCTCCTCCTGCATCACAGTGTTGAGCTGATGTGTGGGCACCTCACGACGGCGGTTCTTGTAAACCTCGACAGCTGTCTCCAGCACCTTGTAGATTCGCTGTTTGGTAAGAGCCGAGCCAAAGATGATCGGGAAATCGTCAAACGGGGCGAACCGGCTTCTTATCGCATCTTCAAAATGCTTCACGGCGGCCTGCGACTTGTCCTCGACAAGATCCCACTTGTTCACACAAACCACAAGCCCCTTCTTGTTGCGCTGTATCAGCGAGAAGATATTACTGTCCTGAGCCTCGATGCCACGGGTCGCGTCGATCATCAGTATGCACACGTCCGACGCCTCGATAGCTCGTATCGAGCGTATCACCGAATAATACTCGATATCCTCGTTCACCTTGGCCTTCTTTCGTATACCGGCCGTATCGACGAGATAGAAATCAAATCCGTATTTGTTGTAGCGCGTGTAGATGCTGTCGCGGGTCGTGCCGGCGATATTGGTCACGATATTGCGGTCCTCGCCGATAAAAGCGTTGATCAGCGACGACTTTCCGGCATTCGGGCGTCCGACGATCGCAAACTTCGGTATATCGTCGAGTTCCTCCTCTTCATCCTCCTTCTCGGGCAGCTTGTTCACCACCTCGTCAAGAAGATCACCCGTCCCATATCCGTTGATGGCCGATACAGGCCAGGGCTCGCCGAGACCGAGGCTGTAGAACTCCGGAACGTTATATATCCACTCGTTGCTGTCGACCTTGTTTGCGATCAGCAGAACCGGCTTTTTGGATTTTCTCAGTATCTCGGCCACATGATCGTCAAGATCAGTGACACCGTTCATCGCGTCCACGACAAACAGTATCTCGTCGGCCTGCTCGATGGCGAGAGCCACCTGCTTGTTGATCTCACTCTCGAAGACATCCTCCGAGTTGACCACCCAGCCGCCTGTGTCGACTATCGAAAAATCCTTTCCGTTCCAGTCGACCTTGCCATACTGGCGGTCGCGGGTAGTGCCCGCAGTCTCGTCTACTATGGCCGTTCTCGACTGTGTCAGTCGGTTGAAAAGGGTTGACTTACCCACATTCGGCCGGCCTACTATTGCTACAAGTTGTCCCATTGATCTTTATTTTACCGCGAAGTTAAGTATTTTTTTCACAATGAAATGATTTAGACTTACTGCATTTTAAGATTTAAGACTGATTCGAGGTAAGTTCGGGATCGAGATGAGGGAGCAATGGGGTTCCATTGTGACCGAAGAGAAGTTCCGAAATTGCCCGAAGCAGACTTGAAACTTAAACTGAATGGTTCATTTCAATTCATGGTTAACATTTTGTAATAAGTTTAATCACTTCAATACTTCACTCCACATAACCGAAAGCCTTGAGCTTATTCTCTCTGTTTCGCCAGTTTGGCTCGACTTTCACAAACAGTTCGAGAAACACACGCTTCCCGAAAAACGTCTCTATATCCTTGCGCGACTCCATGCCTACCTTCTTAAGCATGGCGCCTCCCTTACCGATCAGGATACCCTTCTGGCTGTCACGCTCGACATACACAACTGCCATGATGTGGATCGAGCCGGGCTTCTCGTCAAACTTCTCGACAATCACCTCCGTCGAGTAAGGCACCTCCTTGTCATAGTTGAGCAGGATCTTCTCCCTTATTATCTCGGTCACAAAGAAGCGGGCCGGCTTGTCGGTTAGCGCATCCTTGCCGAAATAAGGTGCAGACACTGGCAGCAGTTCGACTATACGCTTCATAAGATTGTCGGTGTTGAACTTCTCGAGCGCCGACGCCGGGAAGATCTCGGCTTTCGGCAGAAGCGACCTCCAGCGGTCTACGATTGCAGTCAGTTCATCCTGTCCTTTGAGCAGATCAATCTTGTTGATTACAAGCAGCACAGGCACAGCCTCCTTAGCCACACGCTCAAGAAAATCGGCATTCTTTGTCGGATCCTCGATCACATCGGTGACATAAAGAAGCACATCGGCATCGGTCAGCGCACCTTCCGAAAACTCCAGCATCGACTCCTGAAGCTTGTATTTTGGCTTCAGCACGCCCGGAGTATCCGAGAACACGATCTGATAGTCCGGCGTATTCACGATACCCATGATGCGGTGGCGTGTAGTCTGCGCCTTCGATGTGATGATGCTCACACGCTCGCCCACCAGGTCATTCATGAGCGTCGACTTACCCACATTCGGGTTGCCGACGATATTCACGAACCCGGCCTTGTGCCCCTCCTTAACAGACTGAGAGCCCGTCCCGGCGATAATATCGTCTATACTTTTGACCTCCTTGTTTTCACTCCCCGAGGCGTCGGGATTAATGATAAATTTATCATCCATGATCTTAGACTCGATTTTTCTTCACTCAATAAAGAAATGATTTTTGAGCTGCACTCCAGGCAGTTTCATATAAGTTCAAACCACTTCTGCATATATAACAAAAAATAGCACCCTTTGAGATGCTACCTTTTGTTAATTCATTCCGAAAAGATGACGTCAAAGATCCCAGATGAGGTACATGGCACCCCATGTGAAGCCTGCACCGAACGCAGTCAGCACAATCTTGTCACCCTTCTTCAGGCGATCCTTGTATTCGTCGAGACACAAGGGTATCGATGCCGCACTCGTGTTTCCGGTATGTTCGATATTCACGAGCACCTTCTCCGAGGGGACTCCCGCACGCGACGACACAGCCTCGATGATACGGAGGTTGGCCTGATGCGGAACGAGCCAGTTGATATCGTCTACCGAAAGACCGTTGCGCTCCATGATAGCGAGCGACGATGTGAGCATGTCGGTCACTGCATGCTTGTAGACATGACGGCCGTCCTGGAACAGGTAGTGATCTCCTGCATCGAGAGTCTCCTGACAGGCAGGATGAGCAGAGCCACCGGCACGCATGTAGAGATGCTCCAGCCCCGAACCATCGACGTGGAATACTGCGTCCATTACGCCGACAGCCTCTTCGGTCAGTTCGACAAGCACTGCGGCAGCGCCATCACCAAAGAGAGGACAAGTCGAACGGTCGTTGTAATTGACCATCGACGACATCTTCTCGGCTGCGACAACAACTACCTTCTTGCGAAGGCCCGATTTAACATATGCCGCAGCATCCTCGAGAGCTACAATAAAACCGGCACAAGCGGCCTGGATATCATAGGCATAAGCATCCTTTAGTCCACATCCGTGGGCGATGATCGATGCGGTCGAGGGGAAACGGTAATCGGGATTGGACGTAGCGCAGATAACCAGTTCAACCTCTTCAGGACGTGTTCCCGTCGACTCGAGCAGCTTCTCTACAGCTTTGATGCCAAGATATGACGACCCGGTATTTTCCATTTTCAGGATGCGGCGTTCCTTGATACCTACACGGGTTGTGATCCACTCGTCGTTGGTATCCACCATCTTCGACAACATCTCATTGTCAAGAATGTCGTCAGGCAGATATGAGGCGATGCCTGATATGCGTGCGTTCAGCATGACTGAAGTATTTTGACTATAAAAGTTATAATACGGTTTGACAAAAGGCAACGAAAGCCCGACCGTTTATTCTCTCGGCCCGGTTTCCGCTGTTTGCATTCCTGTCAGACGACAAAAGCGCCATCACAGGCCGCTTCTTAGAGTGTGTGGAGATTTAGCTTATGTTTATGCTTCGTCAGGATTCTCGGAGCACGCACTGAGATCGAGAGAATAAGTCATGGATTTGATCTCAACTCTACGAAATCTCTGTACCGGCCGCGAATACTCTCCGAAGATTGCACGAAGTTAAATCGACAATTCTCTCAGACAGCCCCGTTCGCGCTTGGTCGCTTTGTTTTCGGCAGCTGCCCGGTCTCAGACAGTTGCGTTCTTCTCGATCACCACACGGCCACGGTAGTATCCGCATTCGCCGCAGATGGTGTGATAGATATGCCACGAACCACAGTTCGGACAAAGAGCGATTGTAGGCATCTGAGCCTTGTCGTGAGTACGGCGCTTCGCAGTGCGCGTCTTCGATTGTTTGCGTTTAGGATGTGCCATCGGTTTTTTATCTCTTTTTTATTTGTTATTCGTTTCAGGCCTGCCGCTGCAGGTCAATTGTCTCGTTATGTCTTTTCAGTCTTCGTTATCAAGGTTGCCGAGCTCCCTCAGCTTATCCCACCGCGGATCCGACGTCTGGCCGGCATCTTCCGACGAAACCTCAAGATCCATCACATCAAGAGCTTCATCATCGAAATCCTCGGCATCTTCGTCACCATTCAGAGCCGGACGCCCCCCACGGTGCTTCTTCAGAAGAGCGCTCATCGTGCGGTTGCACTTCCCGAGAGGATGCACATGCTTGATCGGGATTGCAAGCGCCACTGTGTCATTGAGCATGTAGGCGACATTGAGATAGTTCTCACTCTCGGGTATCTCAAGCGTCTCATCGCTGTCATCGTTGTAGCGGTCTCCATACCTTACAACAATATGATACCCCGTATCGATCGGGAGTTCCATCTCGTCAAGACACCGGTCACACAGCACCGTCACCACACCCGTCAGTTTAAACGTCAGGTCGTAGAAATCGTTGCGGTGATCAAGCGTCAGCTTAACCTCGATATCGGCTTCCCGCACGTCAGGGCTCTCCATATTGGCAAAAAACTGCCTGCCCAGATGGTACTGCATCTCATGCGTACCGACTGGCAAACTCTTCAAGGGCAGCTTGAATTCGGTGAATTTTCCCATTTCTGAAGTCTGTTCGTGCTGAAAAACCTTGCAAAATTAGAAATTCTATTCGATTAATTCAAATCTTATTATTTTTTTTCCAACTATTTTTTCCGAAATAATTTGGCAATACCACTTCATCTACCTACCTTTGCACCCACAAAAACAGCCGTAACCGCTGGCGGGACAAGCTGCCCGTGAATGTTGCGCGTAGTATTAACATTTTGATTATTACAATTTAAAATGGATCTGATCAAAATCGCCGAGGAGGCTTTTGCCACCGGCAAAAAGCATCCCGACTTCGGTCCCGGCGACACAATCACGGTAGCCTACCGCATCAAAGAGGGCAACAAAGAGCGTATTCAGCTTTACAAGGGAGTGGTTATCCGCATCTCGGGCGACGGCGACAAAAAGCGCTTCACCGTTCGCAAAATGTCCGACAACATCGGCGTTGAGCGTATTTTCCCCATCGAGTCACCGTTCATCGACAGCATCACTGTCAACAAGTACGGTAAAGTTCGTCGCGCAAAACTCTACTACCTCCGCAAACTCACCGGCAAAAAAGCACGCATCAAAGAGCGTCGCGTTGTCAAATAAGAGGCAGCAGAAACCCAACGAATTCAGCGTCCCGGCATCTCACCACGAGAGCCGGGACGTTCTTTATCCCACTGTCTGAAGGACTATTAAGCCCCGCACCATCGCGCTTATCGCGATTGATGCGGGGCATGATTTTATTTCTCGTTTATAGCAGCTCAGACTTTGCGTCCGGTAAATTCAGCGATCAGCCGGGTGGTTTCCTCCACAGCCTCTTCAAGCCGGTCATTCACCACCACCTTGTCGTAGCGCGGAGCAAAGCCGATCTCATATTCAGCGCGTCCCACACGCTCGGCAATGCGCTCCTCGCTGTCGGTGCCGCGGTTTTCAAGACGGCGACGCAGTTCCTCAACCGAGGGAGGCATGATAAAGATACTCATCGCGTCATCGCCAAAAATATCCTTTACATTCACGCCCCCGACAACATCTATGTCAAGGATAACGTCATGCCCTTCGTCGCGCGTCCTCTCCACCTCGCTTTTAAGCGTACCGTAGAAACGGCCGGGATAGACTTCGCAGTATTCCACGAAATCGCCGGCGTCAAGACGACGGCGAAACTCGTCATCACTCAGAAAATAGTAGCTTACACCATCAGTCTCTCCCGGACGCGGCGCACGGTTAGTTGCCGACACCGAGAACTGGAGATCCATCCCCGGTTTCTCCCTGACGGCACTGATGATCGTCGACTTTCCGCACCCCGATGGAGCAGATATCACTATCACTTTTCCTTTGCGGGTTTCTGCCATAAATTCCCGGTTACATGACGTTGAGCACCTGTTCTTTGATCTGCTCGAGCTCATCCTTCATCTCCACGACGAGACGCTGGAGTTCCGCATGATTGCTTTTTGAGCCCAGAGTATTTATTTCACGTCCCATCTCCTGAGCGATAAATCCGAGCTTTTTGCCCTGCCCGGGCACATTGCCGTTCATCGTCTCCATGAAATAGTCGAGATGCTGCGCGAGACGCTGTTTCTCCTCGTTGATATCGAGTTTCTCAATATAGAAAATCATTTCCTGCTCAAGACGCCCCTTGTCATAATCGATCTGAGGCAGCTTCGACAGATTTTCCTCAAGACGCGATTTCACCTTGGCGACACGCTCGTTTTCCCAACGCGGCACCTGGCCGAGCAGATTGCGGATCCGCTCTATTCTGAGCGAGAAGAAGTCCACAAGTTTCGCACCCTCCACGCCACGATAGTTCATGAGCGAATCAACACACTTCTCGATCGCGCGCATCAGCTCCTGCTCTTCCTCCTCCGAAGCCTCGGCAAGACCGGCGTCGCTGCGCAGAGTATCGGGAAAACGCATCAGCACCTGATACCAGTCCGACGGATTGTCAATGCCAAGCGTCGCCGAGACCTCCTCGACACGCGCCTTGAGCACCTTCATCACGTCGACATTGAAATCTGTCG
Organism: uncultured Muribaculaceae bacterium; assembly: GCA_964389525.1. Lineage (GTDB taxonomy): Bacteria > Bacteroidota > Bacteroidia > Bacteroidales > Muribaculaceae > JAFLTL01. The sequence goes on from CAYMEX010000009.1 coordinate 54,859, forward strand.
ACAGCGACTGGCTTACAGCGCCGGTCGTCTCAACCCAGACATTCAGATCCGCCTTGCCGCGCTGAAGCCGGCGGGCGACCGCCTCTCTCGCCATAGGCTCAAGATGACGGAATGCCACGGGGAGCTTCACCGACAGGTCAAGCTGCTTGGAGTTGAGCGACTTCATCTCCACTGTCAGCTTCTTGCCGGGGGAAAGTTCCACAACCTTCCCGAATCCGGTCATTGATAGCAACATAATGACAGTATCTGAGATCAGTGAGCCGAAGCACTGTAGTTGGGAGCCTCCGACGTGATAGCCACGTCATGCGGATGACTCTCGGCAACTCCGGCGTTTGTGATACGTGTGAACTTGGCCGTGTGGAGCACATCGATATTCTTGGCACCACAGTAGCCCATGCCTGCACGCAGACCGCCAAGCATCTGATATACTACCTCATACAGTGTTCCCTTATATGGCACGCGGGCTGCGATGCCTTCCGGAACGAGTTTACGGTTATCCTTCTCGTCGCCCTGGAAATAACGGTCTTTCGAGCCCTTTTCCATCGCCTCGAGCGAACCCATGCCGCGATATGCCTTGTATTTACGTCCGTTGTAGATTATTGTGTCGCCGGGCGACTCCTCCACTCCGGCAAGCATTCCGCCGAGCATCACGCTATAGCCGCCGGCGGCAAGCGCCTTCACTATATCGCCCGAATAACGGATACCGCCGTCAGCGATCAGAGGCACGCCGGTGCCCTCGAGAGCCTTGGCCACGTCATAGACAGCCGACAGCTGCGGCACGCCTACTCCGGCAATCACACGGGTCGTGCAGATCGAGCCGGGGCCGATGCCTACCTTCACACCGTCAGCACCGTTCTCCACCAGATAGCGGGCTGCGTCGCCTGTAGCGATATTACCGACTACAACGTCGATTTCCGGGTATTTCTCCTTGATAGCTTTCAGCACCCCGATCACACCGCGGCTATGTCCGTGGGCCGTGTCGATGACGATGGCATCCACACCGGCTGCCACAAGGGCATCCACGCGAAGCATGCTGTCGGGCGTCACGCCCACACCGGCTGCCACACGCAGGCGTCCGAGTTTGTCCTTGCAGGCATTGGGCTTGTCCTTGGCCTTGGTGATGTCCTTGTAGGTGACAAGACCTACAAGATGCCCGTCACTGTCGACAACAGGGAGCTTTTCGATTTTATGCGTCTGAAGGATATCGGCAGCCTCCTCAAGATTGGTTGTCTGCGAGGTTGTGACCAGATTCTCCGAGGTCATCACCTCGTCGACCGGGCGGTCGAGATTGCGCTCAAATCTCAGGTCACGGTTTGTGACGATACCCACAAGTTTCTTGTTTTCGTCGACAACAGGAATACCGCCGATATGATACTCCTCCATCATGGCGAGAGCATCGCGCACCTTGCTGCCGCGCAGTATGGTCACCGGATCATAGATCATTCCGTTCTCAGCGCGCTTCACGGCATGCACCTGACGGGCCTGCTCCTCGATCGACATGTTTTTGTGGATAACTCCGATACCTCCCTCACGGGCTATCGCGATAGCAAGCTTGGCTTCGGTAACTGTGTCCATTGCAGCCGAGACCAAAGGCACGTTGAGGGTTATATTACGAGAGAAACGGGTGCGCAAATCCACGTCGCGCGGCAATACTTCTGAGTAAGCGGGGATAAGAAGGACATCATCAAATGTGAGACCGTCCATCTTCACCCTATCTGCAATAAATGACATCGGATATAGAAATTTTATTGCGCACAAAGTTAATCATTATTTCGCATTTTTCAAAAAATCATTCCCGATACTTTTCCGGAAAAAAATCAGACGAAGGACGCTCGATAGCCTCGTTCAGCACCTTGCGTGCGTCATCCCAACGATAGAACGGATACATGTCCGTATCGCACGGTATCGACACCTCGCGCTCGTTGCGCAGAAACTTGCATATCACATCTCCTTTTTTGTTCTTGAAGAACACGATCTGCACGTTAGAGGCCATCGGGGTGACATCCCAGTCATTCCACACCTTGTAAACCTCGGCCGGATCATTTTCATACCCGACGGCGCCATCGAGTCTCATCAGCGCCACAAGAGGCGTGATATTGCCGTCATGCCCGAAACGAAGCGTGGCGCCATGCTTCCCGCCGGCAATGTATTCGTCGGCAGTCTCCACTATATTGCGAAGCAGATTCTTGGCATTGTCGACATTCACACCGCGGCTCAGGGGATACGAGGAATTGGAGGCATAATAGGCGAAGTTGCCCGACTGCCACAGATCCACGAGCTCCTGCGGCTCAAAGATGTCGAAAAGTGTAACATCGGCCTCGATATTCTGCAGATTCGACGCCACCATATACAGCCCCGCCATCAGCTTCTCGGGACGCACCGAGCGCGTCACAAAAGCCTCGTCATTGAAGAGCGAGCCGATAAGCCGGTCCGGGTTAGTCATTTTTTCCTTGAATTTATCGCGCTCCGGCTTCCACGACACGGTTTTCTCACTGTCAAACTCTCCCGATGCAGGAGCATGATAATTGAGATAATACATGTTGCGCTCTCCCGATTCTGTCGGTATGACCAGCGTCGGATCAACCTCTTTCAGGCCAAGCACGAAATTGAACATCGAGTGAGCCACACGCATCACCACCGTCGATTTGGCCGTGATCTCTGCCCCGTTTGCAAATGCCTGCGGAAACGCCTTGATCATGCGCTGCCCTATATCATGCTGCTGCTTGGCTCCGAGAGGCGTAAGTTCACCGCCTCGTCCTCGGGCCTCCTCACACACCACCTGCATCCTCTTTCTCACATCCTCGCCGAGCGGAGTCAGCGCACCGGCCTTATGTCCCCGATCCAGCACATCGAGCACATCGGTGTAATCGGTTTCAGCGATTATATACCGCGATCCGTGACGGCTGTAGTGACTTACATAAAAAGGTTCATATCCTCTTGGAGCAGGAGTGTTGACGCTCTCAGTCACCGGATATGCGTAAAATCTTCCGGCACACCGCTCTGGATGCGCCTTCATATCTTCAAGAGTGGTCTGCGCGCTCAGCATCATCGAGAACGCGGCAAAAGCTGCAAGCAAAAAACCTTTTCTCATTGCGGTCATAAAGTTGGAAACGGATATATCAATTCCCCGGCGCACATGTGACTATGAATGCGCCGGGGAGTTTTTATGATTCAGCATGACATGTCATAAGTCTTTTTTTACACTGCTACTATGACATAATCCCGCTGATTTCTGTTGTCAGAGCTCAAGTTTGCTGTACGGGAGGTTCCATGCCTCGGCCACACCCTTGAATGTAACCTTGCCGTCGACGACATTCACCCCTTCGGCCAGACCGACATCGGCCTTGCAAGCCTCCTTCCAGCCCATATCGGCTATGCGGAGCGCATAGGGCAGCGTAGCGTTGGTGAGCGCGAGGGTCGAAGTATAAGGCACTGCACCGGGTATGTTTGCCACCGCATAGTGTACGATGCCATCCACTTCATACACAGGTTCGGAGTGAGTTGTCGGATGTGTTGTCTCAAAGCAACCGCCCTGGTCGACAGCGACATCGACAATGACACTTCCACGGCGCATCATCGGCAGCATGTCGGCCGTGAGAAGCTTGGGAGCCTTTGCGCCGGGCACCAGCACTGATCCGATCACCAGATCCACCGTCGGCAGCTCCTGCTCGATATTGTGACGCGATGAGAAGAGTGTCTTCACATTCTTTGGCATCACCTCGGCCACATGACGAAGCGTAGGAAGCGATATATCGGTTATTGTCACGTCGGCACCAAGGCCGGCAGCCATCAGTGCGGCGTTGCGTCCCACTACTCCGGCACCGAGTATAAGCACTTTGGCAGGCTTAACGCCGGGAACGCCACCGAGCAGTATGCCTTTGCCACCCTGAGGCTTCTCGAGAAAGCGCGCGCCCTCCTGCACCGACATGCGGCCTGCGACCTCGCTCATAGGCACGAGCAGCGGAAGCGCACCGGCGCGGTCACGCACAGTCTCATAGGCGATACACGTCGCGCCCGACTTGAGCATGGCATCAGTCAGTTCCTCGTCGCTTGCAAAGTGGAAATAAGTAAACAGCACCTGCCCCTTCCTCACCAGAGGATACTCCGGCGCTATCGGCTCCTTCACCTTGACGATCATGTCGGCCGTGCCATATACATCACCGATCGTAGGCAGGATTGTCGCTCCGGCGGCAATATATTCTTCGTCGGAAAAGCCGGAGCCTTCGCCGGCCGTATGCTGTACATAGAGATCGTGCCCGTGCTGCACAAGTTCCTTCACTCCGGCAGGTGTCAGACCCACACGGTTTTCATTGTTCTTAATCTCTTTAGGTACTCCGATTTTCATGGTTCTTATAATTTGGTTTGTTGGTTTGATTAGATTTCCATGACACATGTCAGTCGGGATGCCAACTATTGACAGTCTCTGCCACGATGGCAGCTTCCTCGTCTGTCACGGTCGCGATAGGCAGACTCACCGCACGGTCGGCGATACGGTCTGTTATAGCGAAGTCGCCCGACGCCCACGGCCGCCCGGTGTAACATGGCTGCCTGTGTGGAGGCACAGCATAATGAACGTCTGTCCCGATGCCTCGCTCCTCCATATACCGCCTGAACGAGTCGCGGTCCGGCACCCTGACGACATACTGATGCCACACATGCGACTCCGGTGCATCCGGCACCTGAGGTTTTTCGACATCAGGGTTATCTATCAGGCTGTCATAGAGCATTGCCACCTCGCGCCGCGTTGCCGTCATCTGCACGATATGATCCAGCTTCACGCTGAGCACTGCCGCCTGTAGCGGGTCAAGACGCGAGTTGCATCCTCCGGCATAGATATTGTGATAGCGTCGGTCACTGCCGTAGTTCGACAAAGCCCTGACTGCACCGGCCAGATCTGCGTCGTCGGTCAGCACCGCGCCCGCATCGCCGATAGCACCGACATTCTTGGTCGGATAGAAACTCAATGCGCCCGCATCACCGAGACACCCCGTCATCCTGTGGCGTCCGTTCAGCACGGTTATCGGTGCCATCGCGCCTATCGCCTGCGCGTTATCCTCCACCACAAGCAGCCCGCGGTCGCTTATCACCGCTGCCATTTCGGCATCCCAGTCAGCACGGCCGTAAAGATGCACCGGCATGACAGCCTTCACACCCCCGTCGTGACACTTTCTTATACCCTCGGCGCCAAGCAGCATCGTGTTTTCGTCAGGATCCACAGGCACAGGCACAAGCCCCGCATCCTCTATCGCCATCAGCGAGGCGATGTAAGTGTTGGCGGCCACTATCACGCCGTCGCCAGGTCTCAGACGTCCGGTCTCGACCCAGCCGCGCATCACAAGTTTCAGGGCATCGAGCCCGTTTCCCGTTCCGACCGCATACCCGGCCCCCGTCAGTCTGCACAATTTTTCTTCAAAGTCCGACACCTCCGTGCCGCCGATATAGTGTCCCGATCGTGCGACTCTGAGCAACGCCCGTTCTATCTCGGCCATCATAGGCCGGTTGAGTTTTGCCAGATCGCAGAAAGGAATCATTTTCACAGTTTTTTTAAGGAACTTTTTTTGCCGACAATGCCATAAACTCGTCATAGTCTCTCACATAATCCGACTCGTTGAACCGGGTCGAAGCGAGCACCAGACACACCGCCCCCGAAGTAAACCGGTCAAGCTCGCGCCAGATACCGGGAGGGATGAGCAACCCGCGGCAAGGACTGTCAAGACGATAGACGACGCGGCGCATACCATCATCAACCGTCACCTCAAACGATCCGCTCACTGCTATCAGCAGTTGGGTTGTCGTATGCTCCGAGTGGCCGCCACGACTCGCCCCCGAAGGCACATCATAAAGAAAAAAGACTCGTTCGGCATGAAAAGCGGCATCCACGCATCCGTTGTCATAGACGGCAAGCTTACCGTTAGGATCCGGGAACACCGGAAGATCTATCCACCGGCACTCCTCGACCGTCACACGGCAATGCGGGTCTATGTCAGGATTCTCTGTTTCCATGGTGACTGCAAATATAATATTTTTCGTCACACACACGTTTCGCCGCAAAAAATCTGTCAGAAAAAAAATGCGTTCTATACACACATGAAACATAGCGGGCCGGCCACTTTCTGTGTGGTCGGCCCGCCGTACTTATGCGGTCAGATTTCTCTGTTACTTCTCGATATATGTTTCAGTATCGACATTACCGGGACCTTCGAGATAGGTAGCACCCTCAGGAAGCGACTCCTCGTCAGGCACGACCTGAACCTTATACTGCACGAGAGCTGTGTAGATCGGGTGATCGACTACAAGAAGATTAGTTCTGAGCGACAGCAGGTTGTAGGTCTTGGTAAGATAGTCGGTCGAGATGACATACTTGAAAGGAGACACGGGAGTAGTACCGATGTCAAATCCATTCCAGATATAGGTCACAGGGCCGATGGCCACTTCCTGGCCGTCATTGCTTTCGACAGTGACACTCTCAACAACCACCGGGTTGCCGTCGATGACATAAAGCACATCATCATCAGGCACGACATAAACACCGCTGAACGATGCATTGATGCTTGCATCAGGCACCTCCTTGTCGTCATCGCTACATGCTGTCATCCCAAACAACAGCGGCGTAGCGAGCAGTAAATAAAACAGTTTTTTCATAGTCTTTAAATTAACCGATTAATAATATATAATAGATGTGTTAGTTCTCAAATACGAGATCATCGTCTTTCATGTCTATGACGATCGGGCGCTCCTTGTCAACCTTCTGGGCAAGTATGTCCTTGCTAAGGCGGTTAAGCACAAGACGGTGGATAGCACGCTTGACCGGACGGGCGCCGAACTCCGGGTCATACCCCTCTTCCGCAAGATAGTGCATTGCCGCAGGTGTCACCTCAAGTGTCACGCCATTAGACGACAGCATTTTCTGTATGCCCTTCACCTGTAGCCCGACGATTTCCTCGATCTCCTTCTCATTGAGAGGAGTGAACATTATCGTCTCGTCTATACGGTTCAGGAACTCCGGCCTGATCGTCTGCTTCAGCAGCTCGATCACCTGCTTTTTAGTGTTCTCTATAACCTCGCCGCGGTTCTCGTCGGTCATATGCGAGAAATTCTCACGTATCACGCTCGATCCCATGTTCGAGGTCATAATGATGATAGTGTTCTTGAAGTTGACCATACGGCCCTTGTTGTCGGTCAGACGTCCGTCATCGAGCACCTGAAGCAGGATGTTGAACACATCGGGATGCGCTTTCTCGATCTCGTCGAACAGTACGACGGAATACGGCTTGCGGCGCACGGCCTCGGTAAGCTGGCCACCCTCGTCATAACCGACATATCCCGGAGGCGCTCCAACAAGACGGCTCACAGTATGTTTCTCCTGATACTCGCTCATGTCGATACGCGTCATCATGTTCTCGTCGTCAAAGAGATATTCGGCAAGAGCCTTGGCAAGCTCCGTCTTGCCGACGCCGGTAGTACCGAGGAAAAGGAAGCTGCCTATCGGTCGGCGCGGATCGTTAAGACCCGCACGGCTGCGGCGCACCGCATCGGCGATAGCGGTGATGGCATCTCCCTGACCCACCACGCGGTTGTGGAGTTCGTCCTCAAGATGAAGCAGCTTCTCTTTCTCGCTCTGCACCATCTTGTTTACAGGTATTCCCGTCCAGCGCGACACCACATCGGCGATATCCTCTGCGTCGACTTCCTCTTTGATCAGGGCTTTCTCACCCTGCATCATTTTAAGCTGCTCCTGTATCGTAGCGTTCTCCTGCTCCTTGCCCTGGATCCTGGAGTACCTTATCTCGGCCACCTTCGCATAATCACCTTCGCGTTCGGCACGCTCAGCCTCGAAATTAAGCTGCTCGATATCGATCTTGTTCTGCTGTATCTTGTCGATGAGCTCCTTCTCGGCTTTCCACTTGGCTGAATATTCCTTCTCCTCGTCGCGCATCGACGCGAGTTCCTTTTCGATCTCCTTCACCTTCTCCTTGTCGCCCTCGCGTTTTATCGCCTCGCGCTCGATCTCCTTCTGGGCGATGCGGCGGCTTATATCGTCGAGAGCCTGAGGCACGGAGTCGATCTCGAGTTTCAGCTTCGAGGCTGCCTCGTCGACAAGGTCGATAGCCTTGTCAGGCAGGAAACGGTCGGTGATGTAGCGTTCCGAGAGCTGCACGGCGGCGATAATCGCCTCGTCGCGGATACGCACCTTATGGTGGTTCTCATATCTCTCTTTCAGACCGCGCAGTATGGCGATTGCCGAAGCCTCGTCGGGCTCGTTCACCATCACCTTCTGGAAACGGCGTTCAAGAGCTTTGTCCTTTTCAAAATACTTCTGGTACTCGTCGAGAGTCGTGGCACCGATACTGCGCAGTTCGCCACGGGCAAGCGCCGGTTTCAGTATATTGGCCGCGTCCATCGCGCCCTCCCCTTTTCCGGCACCCACAAGAGTGTGTATCTCATCGATAAAGAGAATGATCTCTCCGTCGCTTTGGGTCACCTCGTTGACGATTGCTTTCAGTCGCTCCTCAAATTCGCCCTTGTATTTCGCACCCGCCACAAGCGCGCCCATGTCGAGAGAGAATATCTGTTTTGTACGCAGATTCTCGGGCACGTCGCCACGCACGATGCGCTGTGCCAGCCCCTCGGCGATAGCGGTCTTGCCCGTGCCGGGCTCGCCTATCAACATCGGGTTGTTCTTCGTTCGGCGGCTGAGTATCTGCAGCACACGGCGTATCTCCTCGTCACGCCCGATCACCGGGTCGAGCTTGCCGGAGCGGGCGCGTTCGTTAAGATTGATCGCATACTTGCTCAGCGCGTTATACTGTTCCTCCGCGCTTTGATCCGTAGCTTTCTTCCCCTTGCGCAGCTCCTCGACGGCAGCTTTAAGCTCCTTTGACCCAAGACCGGCATCCTTCAGGATTGTCGACGCGGCACTGTTGATTTCAAACAGAGCCATCAGCAGAGCCTCGAGCGTGACATACTCGTCGCCGTTCTGCTTGGCTATGTCAAGCGACTTCTGGAGCACATCGTTCGACGTGCGGCTGAGATAAGGTTCGCCCCCCGACACTTTCGGAAGCGAGGCGATCTCACGGTCGACCTGCTGGATGACAGCCGTCAGATTGGCGCCGACCTTCTGGAAAATAAACTTCACCAGAGAGTCGCCCTCCTCCATAAGTCCCTTGAGGATATGCACAGGCTCGATCTGCTGCTCACCGGCCTGCCTGGTGAGCTCCACAGCCTTCTGTATCGCTTCCTGCGATTTAATAGTGAAACTATTGAAATTCATAATTCGTATCGAAACTATCAATCCACGATCTGATCATGGATTATCTTGTGTGTTTACTATAAAAACAAAAATCATGCCAAATCGTTTTATGCGGTGTGAATAATTTTTAATTTGTCAGTTAGCATAAATCCCGCTAAATTTGCGCTATTATTCTAAGAGCATCTCTGCAATGGTTTTATTTTACAGAAAAAGCGACACCGACAAGGTATTTGCCATCCAGGCCGATCATGCTTTCTCGCCTGACGACGACAGGAAAATTTCCTGGCTTCTTGGCGGAGCATCAAGTGTAGAACTCGACTCAGTAAAAGGTAATTTCCGTGGCCCGCGCAAAGAAATGGTCACGCCGTGGAGCACAAACGCGGTTGAAATAACGCAAAACATGGGGCTCTCGGGCATCGAGCGCATCGAGGAGTACATTCCAGTCGACGACCCCGACAACGATCCGGGATTCGACCCGATGCTTCACCGTCATTATTCAGGACTCGACCAGATGCTCTTCTCAACCGACATCACGCCGGCACCTGTAGAGCATATCGCCGACATACACGAGTACAACGAGCGCGAAGGTCTCGCGCTAAGCCCCGACGAGGAGCAGTATCTCGTGGACCTCGCAAAACGACTCGGACGCCCGCTCACCGACAGCGAGGTGTTCGGTTTCTCGCAGGTCAACTCCGAGCACTGCCGTCACAAGATCTTCAACGGCACATTCGTCATCGACGGAGAGGAAAAACCCTCTTCGCTGTTCAAGCTCATCAAAAAGACATCTCAGCAAAACCCCGGCCGTCTCGTCTCGGCATACAAAGACAACGTAGCCTTTGTTGCAGGCCCGACTGCCATGCAGTTTGCACCCGTTAATCCCGACCGCCCCGATTTCTTTGAGACAAAAGACATCGAGACGGTCATTTCACTTAAAGCTGAGACACACAACTTCCCCACGACCGTCGAGCCGTTCAACGGAGCAGCCACAGGCACGGGAGGAGAGATACGCGACCGTCTCGGCGGAGGCAAGGCAAGCCTTCCCATAGCCGGCACCGCAGTCTACATGACATCATACCCGCGCCTCGACGAGGAGAAGCCCTGGGAGCGCATGATGGATCCACGCCAGTGGCTCTATCAGACTCCGGCCGAAATACTCATCAAGGCCTCTAACGGAGCCTCCGACTTCGGCAACAAGTTCGGACAGCCCCTCATCTGCGGATCGCTCCTCACGTTCGAGCATGCCGAGCACGACCGCAAGCTCGCCTACGACAAGGTCATCATGCTTGCCGGAGGCGTAGGATTCGCAGCTGCCAAAGATGCCATCAAAGGCACACCCGAGCCCGGCGAGAAAGTCGTGGTGATGGGAGGCGACAACTATCGCATCGGCATGGGCGGCGGAGCCGTCTCGTCGGTCGACACCGGCCGCTACGCCGGAGCTATCGAGCTCAACGCCGTGCAGCGTGCCAACCCCGAGATGCAGAAACGCGTCAGCAACGTCATACGCGCTCTTGCCGAAAGCGACAACAACCCCATCGTTTCGATACACGACCACGGTGCCGGCGGACACCTCAACGCACTCTCTGAGCTCGTCGAGGCTACCGGCGGACACATCGATCTCGACGCCCTCCCCGTAGGCGACAAGACTCTCTCGGCCAAAGAAATCGTCGGCAACGAGAGCCAGGAGCGCATGGGCATGGTCGTAAAGCCGCAGGACATAGCGCTGATCGAGCGCATCGCCGAGCGTGAGCGCGCCCCGCTCTATGTTGTCGGAGAGACCACCGGCGACGACCGCTTCGTTTTCGAGCGCAAAGACGGCGAACGCCCCATCGACCTCGGCATGGCCGACATGTTCGGCAACTCCCCCAAGACAGTCATGCACGACTCCACAGTCGGACGCACATACGAGTCACCCGCAGCATCGGCTGCTTCGCTCGAAGACTCCCTCAAGGAAGTCCTTTCGCTCGAGGCAGTCGCATGTAAAGACTGGCTCACCAACAAAGTCGACCGTTCGGTTACCGGACGCATCGCACGCCAGCAGTGTCAGGGCGAGATACAGCTTCCCCTCAGCGACTGCGGCGTGGTTGCCCTCGACTATACCGGCACATCAGGCATAGCCACATCTATCGGACACGCGCCTCAGGCCGCACTCGCCGACTCCGCGCGCGGATCGGTGCTCGCCATCGCCGAGTCGCTCACCAACATCGTCGGCGCCGACCTTGCACGCGGCCTCTCGACCGTGTCGCTCAGCGCCAACTGGATGTGGCCGTGCCGCAACGAAGGCGAGGATGCGGCGCTCTATCGCGCAGTAGAGGCATGCAGCAAATTCGCCTGCGACCTCGGCATAAACATCCCCACCGGCAAAGACAGCCTCTCGATGACACAGAAATATGCCGACGGCACAAAGGTGCTCGCCCCCGGCACCGTCATCATATCGGCTGCAGGCGAAGTCGCCGATGTACGCAAGACCGTGTCGCCCGTACTCGCCGACGTCCCCGAGTCGACAATCCTCTATATCCCGTTCTCGCTGTCGCCCCTTGCGCTCGGAGGTTCGGCCTTCGCACAGACTCAGGGCAAGATCGGCAGCGACGTTCCTGCCGTCGACGATCCGGCCTATTTCCGCACAGTATTCGACACCGTGCAGAAACTCGTGGCCGAGCGACGCATTCTCGCCATGCACGACATATCGGCCGGCGGACTCATCGTCACACTCCTTGAGATGACATTCGCCAACACCGACGGCGGCCTGGAGATAGACACCACCGCCATGAGTGCTCTAGGCGAGACCGACATAATGAAGATACTCTTCGCCGAGAATCCCGCCGTTGCGGTTCAGATCGCCGACGGCGAGCAGCTTGAGGCCGTCACCGCCATTCTCGAGGCAGCCGGTGTCAGGAGCGTGGTGCTCGGACACCCCGCCGCCGAGCGCGTTCTCGGCATCAGCCACGGCGACGCAGGCGAGTGGCTTCTCGGCATCGACTGGCTCCGCGACGTGTGGTTCCGCCCCTCCTATCTGCTCGACACACTGCAGAGCGGAGAGAAATGCGCCCTCGACCGTTTCGAGAACTACCGTCAGCAGCCCATCGTCTACAACATCCCCGCACAGTGGGACGGCACACTCGGGTCGCGCGGCATCTCGCACACCCGCAAGACACGCTCAGGCGTCAAAGCCGCCATTATCCGCGAGAAAGGCGTCAACGGCGACCGTGAGATGGCCTACGCCCTTCACCTTGCAGGATTCGATGTCAAGGACGTGCACATGACCGACCTCACATCGGGCCGCGAGACACTCGACGACATAAACATGATCGTATTCTGCGGAGGCTTCTCCAACTCCGACGTTCTCGGATCGGCCAAAGGATGGGCCGGAGGATTCCTCTGGAACGAAACCGCACAGCGCACATTGCGCCGCTTCTACGACCGCACCGACACAATCTCGCTCGGCATCTGCAACGGATGCCAGCTTATGATAGAGCTTGGACTCATCACACCGGGAGCCGATCCGCGTCCGCACATGGATCACAACGTCTCACACAAATTCGAGTCTCAGTTCCTCGGCCTCGACATACCCGCCAACGAGTCGGTGATGCTCAAGCCGCTCTCAGGCATGAAACTCGGCGTATGGGTCGCTCACGGCGAAGGCAAATTCTGTCTCCCCGACGAGACCAAGGGCTACAACGTCGTGGCACGCTACAACTACGACGCATATCCCGCCAACCCCAACGGATCGAAAGGTGCTGTGGCAGCGATCGCATCGGCCGACGGACGTCATCTCGCCATGATGCCCCACCCCGAGCGCGCAATATTCCCCTGGCAGTGCGGTTACTGGCCTGCTGAAAAAGCCGGAGCCGAGATCACGCCGTGGATCGACGCATTCATCGCAGCACGCCGCTGGGTTGAGCAGAACATGAAGAAATAATTGTCATAACACGATTTAAAACCGTTTCAAATATCATAAGCCCACTCTTATGGGAGGTTTCTTTGGAGTCGTGAAGCGCACAAAGTGTGTCAACGACCTCTTCTATGGCACTGACTACAACTCGCATCTCGGCACAAAACGCGCCGGCCTTGCGACCGTCGACGGCACCCACTTCAGCCGTTCGATCCACAATATCGAAAACGCCTACTTCCGCAACAAATTTGAGAACGAGCTCCATGAGTTCACTGGCAACAGCGGCATAGGCATCATAAGCGACACCGACGCACAGCCAATTGTCCTCAACTCGAAGATCGGACGATTCGGCATCGTCACTGTGGCAAAGATCAACAACCTGTCGGAGCTGTCTCAGGAACTGCTCGAGCAAGGCAAAAACTTCTACGAGCACACATCCGAGTCGGCCAACCCCACCGAGATCGTCGCCGACATTATTTCGCAGGGCAAAGACTTCGTTGACGGCATAAACCTCGTCTTCAAGAAAATAAAAGGATCATGCTCGATGCTGCTCCTTCTCGACGACGGATCGATTATCGCCGCACGCGACCGACTCGGACGCACACCAGTCATAGCCGGAAGCCACACGACCGACGAAGGATCATATGCGATCTCGTCCGAGTCATGCGCCTTCTACAACCTCGGCTATGAGACCGCAAAAAACCTCGGACCGGGTGAGATCGTGCGCATATCCTCCGACAAAGGCATCGAGCAGCTGCAGGCTCCCGGCGACAAAATGCAGATCTGCGCGTTTCTCTGGACATACTACGGCTATCCCCCCTGCGAATACGAGGGACGCAACGTCGACGAGATGCGCAACGCATGCGGCGAGGAGATGGGACGCGAAGACGAGACTCCGGTCGACTTCGTCAGCGCCATCCCCGATTCAGGCATAGGCATGGCACTCGGATACTCCGTAGGCAAGGGAGTCCCCTACCGCCGCGGCATATCCAAGTACACACCCACATGGCCACGCTCGTTCACCCCCTCAAGCCAGGAGCGACGCGAGCTTGTGGCAAAGATGAAACTAATCGTCAACAAGTCGCTGCTCAACGGCAAGAGAGTGGCATTCTGCGACGACTCGATCGTGCGTGGCACACAGTTGCGCGACAACGTGAAAGACATACGCGACGCAGGAGCCACCGAAGTACATGTACGCATCAGCTGTCCGCCGCTCATATATCCCTGCAAGTTCATCAACTTCACCAACTCCAAGAGCGAGATGGAGCTGATAACACGCCGCGTCATACAGGATCTTGAAGGCACGTCGCCCACACCCGAGATACTGAAAGAATACGCCACCAAGGGCACTCCGCGCTACGAGAAAATGGTAGAGGAAATCAAAAACCGACTCAACCTCACTTCTCTCAAATTCAACAGCATAGACTGCGTGACACGCTCCATCGGACTGCCACGGGAGTGCATCTGCACACACTGCTTCGACGGCTCGAGCTACGAATGACATCCCCGATATTGTGTCCGGCAGTTTTCAAATTGCCGGGAAACTGAGTTGTAAACAGTTTCTTAACTACAATATTTTATATATCTTTGTAGCCTTAGCGTTTATCGGGCGCATCACCGTGCATCCGGCAAGTCGCATCTTGAAGAAGACAAAATAGCTTAAACACTCAAAATAAAGATTATGAGTTTAAACATCATCGTTCTCGCAAAGCAGGTACCCGATACCCGCAATGTTGGAAAAGATGCTATGAAAGAAGATGGCACTATCAATCGTGCCGCTCTCCCCGCCATCTTCAACCCCGAGGATCTCAATGCCCTCGAGCAGGCGCTCCGCATCAAGGATGCAAATCCCGGCTCGACCGTCACAATCCTCACGATGGGTCTTCCCCGTGCTTCCGAAATCATACGTGAAGCCATCTTCCGCGGCGCCGACACCGGCATTGTACTAACCGACAGAGCTCTTGGAGGTGCCGACACTCTTGCCACATCCTACTCGCTTGCACAGGCTGTCAAGAAATTCGGCAACTACGACATCATCCTTGGCGGACGCCAGGCTATCGACGGCGACACAGCGCAGGTAGGTCCGCAGATCGCAGAGAAGCTTGGAATACCGCAGGTGACATACGCCGAGGAGATACTCGATCTCAAAGACGGATACGTGATCGTGAAGCGTCGTCTTGAGCAGGGCGTGGAGACTGTCAAGGCTCCCCTCCCCTGTGTTGTGACAGTCAACGGTTCGGCTGCCGAGTGCCGTCCACGCAACGCAAAGCGCATTATGAAATTTAAGCGCGTCGTATCCCCCTCCGAGAAAACAAAACTTTCGACCGATGAGCAGGCATATATCGACGCACGTCCCTACCTCAATCTTCAGGAGTGGGGCGCAGCATTTGTCGAGGCCGATCCCGAGCAGATCGGCATGGCCGGATCGCCCACAAAGGTAAAGGCTATCGAAAACGTTGTCTTCACCGCAAAGGAATGCCGACGTCTTGAAAACGACGACACTCAGCTCGAGGAACTCATCAAGGAACTTATCGTCAACCACACCATCGGATAAGACATCATGGCAGAAGACAAAAACAATCTCATAGTATATTGCGAATTTGACGACGGACGAGTTGCCGACGTCAGCCTCGAACTTCTCACCAAAGGCCGTCAGCTCGCCGACCGTCTCGGCGTAAAACTGGAGGCACTTGTCATTGGTGACAAACTCGACGGAGTGGAAAACCAGGTGTTCCCCTACGGCGCCGACACTGTCTACAAAGTTGAAGATCCGCGCCTCTACCCCTACACCTCCAACCCCCATGCTGCAGTTCTGATCAACCTCTTCAAGGAGATCAAACCTCAGATCTGCCTCATGGGCGCAACCTGCATAGGCCGCGACCTCGGTCCCCGCGTTTCGTCGTGCCTCCACAGCGGACTCACTGCCGACTGCACATCGCTCGAGATCGG
The DNA here is from genome assembly GCA_964389525.1 of uncultured Muribaculaceae bacterium. GTDB lineage: Bacteria > Bacteroidota > Bacteroidia > Bacteroidales > Muribaculaceae > JAFLTL01. The sequence goes on from CAYMEX010000009.1 coordinate 70,947, forward strand.
CGACCACACCGATCCCAAGACCGGCAAAGAGTACACCAACCTTCTCTATCAGATCCGTCCCGCATTCGGCGGCAACATCGTGGCAACGATCGTCAACCCCGAGTGCCGTCCGCAGATGGCTACCGTCCGCGAGGGTGTGATGAAGAAAGAGATCGTGGATGCAGCCCACAAGGGTGAGGTAATCAGCCTCGATCCCAAGAAATATGTCAGCGATGCCGACTTCGTTGTCGAGATCATCGACCGCCATATCGAGAAGAGCAAGATCAACATCAAGAACGCACCCATCATCGTAGCCGGCGGCTACGGAGTAGGCAGCAAGGAGAACTTCCAGCTCCTCCACGACCTCGCCGACACACTCGGTGCAGAGGTCGGAGCCTCGCGCGCAGCTGTCGATGCAGGCTTCACCGAGCACGACCGTCAGATCGGCCAGACAGGCGTCACCGTGCGTCCCAAACTCTACATCGCATGCGGCATTTCCGGTCAGATCCAGCACATCGCAGGCATGCAGGAGAGCGCCATGATCATCTCGATCAACAACGATCCCGACGCTCCCATCAACACAATTGCCGACTACGTCATCACCGGCAATCTTGAGGACGTGCTCCCCAAACTCATAAAGTACTACAAGAAAAACTCGAAATAAGCCATGGCTAATTTCTATACCGATAACCCCGACCTCAAGAACCATCTCTCGCATCCGTTGATGCAGAAGATCGTCGACCTCAAGGAACGCGGATACAGCGATGCCGACAAATTTGACTATGCGCCCCGCGACTTCGAGGATGCCATGGACAACTACGACAAAGTACTCGATATCGTAGGCGACATCTGCGCAAACACCATCGCACCCAACGCCGAGTCAGTCGACCACCAGGGTCCCCGCGTTGAAAACAACCGCGTCATCTATGCCGACGCCACATTCGACAACCTCGACGCATGCCGCAAGGCAGGCCTCATGGGCATGGCGATGCCGCGCCGCTACGGAGGTCTCAACTTCCCCATCACGCCCTACATCATGGCAGCCGACATCGTCAGCCGCGCCGATACAGGATTTGAAAACCTCTGGGGACTTCAGGACTGCGTGGAGACACTCTACGAGTTCGGCAACGAGGAACAGCGCGAGAAATACATCCCCCGCGTTTGTGAGGGAGAGACCATGTCGATGGACCTCACCGAGCCCGACGCAGGTTCCGACCTTCAGTCGGTGATGCTCAAGGCAACCGAGGCACCCGACGGCACATGGCGTCTCAACGGCGTGAAGCGCTTTATCACCAACGGCGACAGCGACATACACCTTGTGCTCGCACGCTCAGAAGACGGCACACGCGACGGACGCGGCCTATCGATGTTCATCTACGACAAGCGCGACGGTGGCGTCGACGTGCGTCGCATCGAAAACAAGATGGGCATCAAGGGATCACCCACATGTGAGCTCACCTACAAGAACGCCAAAGCCGAGCTCTGCGGCTCACGCCGACTCGGCCTCATCAAATATGTGATGGCACTTATGAACGGCGCACGCCTCGGCATCGCCGCACAGAGTGTCGGAGTCAGCGAGATCGCTTACCGCGAAGCCCTCTCCTACGCCAACGAGCGTCAGCAGTTCGGCAAGGCCATCATCACTTTCCCGGCTGTCTATGAGATGCTTTCTGTCATGAAAGCCAAGCTCGACGCATCACGTTCGCTCCTCTACGAGACCTCGCGTTTCGTCGACGTCTACAAAGCCTACGAGGATATCGAGCGCGAAGGCACAAAGCTCACCAAAGAGCAGAAAGACGAGCTCAAGAAATACCGCCGTCTTGCCGACGCATGCACTCCGCTCGTCAAAGGCCTTGCAAGCGAATACTGCAACCAGAACGCCTACGACTGCATACAGATCCACGGCGGTTCGGGCTTCATGAAAGACTATGCCTGTGAGCGCGTTTACCGCGACGCACGCATCACATCGATCTACGAAGGCACAACGCAGCTTCAGGTTGTGGCAGCAATACGCCACGTCACAACAGGCACCTACAGCGCCATGATGGCCGACTACGCAGCAATGCCCGTCTCCGACGAGCTCAAGCCCGTGGCCGACATGCTTGCCGGACTCGCTGCCAAGTACAACGAGACTGTCGAGAAGATCAATGCGGTAGGTGACACCACCTACACCGACTTCATGGCACGTCGCCTCGTCGAGATGGCCGGCAACATCGTCATGAGCTGGCTGCTTGTCACCGACGCTACACGCTACAGCTCAGAGTCGATGACCCGCAGTGCCAAGGTCTACAGCAAGATCGCCCAGGCCGAGGTCGAGAAGCATGCCGAATTCATCGCCAACTTCACACCCGACCAGATCGACCTCTACAAGCAGGCTTAAAAAAACTCTTATAACATTCAGTATCAGCGCGTTTCCTTAACAGGAGATGCGCTGATCTCACTATTCAAAGTCGTTATCATGCGTCACCTCATCTCAATTATTGTCGCTGCAGCATTCTCATTGGCACTAAACGCCCAGGACAAAACGATCATTATAGCCGAAAGCGATCTTCCACTACAGGGGCAGGTATGGTTCTCCGCAGTAAATTTCCCGGGTGAATCCATCAAAAAGAACTGGGACGAAGAGCGACGCATACATGCGGCAAGTTATACATCCAAAGGCTGGTTTTTCGTCATGGCAAAAGAAACCGGCTACACGGCACAGACCTACAAGACCGACACTGAGTGGCCAACCGACTGGATCAAAGAAAACTGGGACGAAGACTACTACATAAGCGAGCTCGCCTATGGCGACGGTAAATGGCTGGTTGTGATGAGCAAAAGCGACGACTTCTCCGCACAAAGCTATAAATGTGGCACATGGTCCGAGATAAGCGACTGGCTTAAAGAAAAACGAGATGCCGGCTACGCTATAACAAGCATGGCATACAACGGCACCGAGTGGGGAATCGTTATGAGCAAATACGCCCCTATAGAGTCTCAGGGCTACTTCTTTGCCAGTACTTACGACGAATTAAAAAGCAAGATACAGGAGAATGTATGGGATAAAAACTACAACATACAGGCCATTGAATACGGCGATGGATCATATCTGGTCACATACGGCAACTATTCATCCAATAACAGCCGCGGGCAAAACTACTCCATAGACAGCAGCGACGTCAAAGACTATATACAGAAGCGCTGGGATGACTCACAGGACATCGCATACATTGGTGGCGGATGCGACAACACCACATCATACAGCAACAATTTAGCCGCAACCACAACCACAACCACAACCAACAACAGCAATACAAGGCACATGCACACCGACCTTCCCAACGGCGGTTATATCGACTATACATGGGACGAAAACGGGGTGCTGCACACCGTTACATGTCAGCCATGTCTATGGTGTCATGGCACAAAGATATGCAGTATATGCAATGGTAACGGAGGCGTATACGGACGCGCGTATGGAGGAACGTGGTATACATGCAAAAGCTGTGGAGGCACAGGCGTATGCCAGAATTGCAAAGGAGAAGGCTACACGGTCACAACAACAGTTACAAATCCTGATGGAACAAGCACCCTCTCGTCATCCAACGGATACACGGCAAACAGCTTCGGAGGAGGCACTATTGTCACAAGCCCCGACGGAAAAGTAACAGTACACGGAGGAGTAGGAGGAGCAGACAGCCAGTCATCCTCATCAAGAGCATCTGCAGGTTCCGGCACATGTCCGAAATGCAATGGTAGAGGTTTTGAATCGACAGCCTACACGCATGCGGCCGCGTCGACAGCCGGATGGATGCAGCCATATCATTGTACAGGAGGCAAATGCCCATACTGCAACCGCACTGACGACCATTACCACTATCCCTGCACAGAATGCCACGGCTATGGTCACATAAAATAAATCAACAACACAACCACATAACACTCAGGGAGGCTGTGCATTTTGTGCACAGCCTCCCTGAGTTATCTGATAATTACAGCGGATACTTCTCGAGTATCGGATCGTTGTATTCCACCTGCAGCGCTTTCAGACGCTCCTTCATCCGGGCAGTGATCTCCTCGGTGCCCGGCTTGCCGTACAGATTGTTCATCTCCGACGGATCCTCCTGAAGGTCATACAGCTCCCAGCAGTCGATATCGTTGTAGAAATGTATCAGCTTGTATCGGTCGGTTCTCACTCCGTAATGACGCTTCACCGCATGTTCGGCCGGATACTCGTAATAATGATAATAAAGCGCGTCGCGCCAGTTTTCGGGAGTCTCTCCGCGCAGAAGCGGAAGCAGCGATACACCGTGCATATCCTCAGGTATCTCAATCCCGGCTATGTCGAGAAACGTCGGCGTGTAGTCGATATTCTGCACCATCAGGTCAATGTCGCCGCGTGCGTCAAGTCCTTTCGGCAGTTTCATCAGAAGCGGCGTATTGAACGACTCCTCATACATGAAGCGTTTGTCAAACCACCCGTGCTCGCCCATGTAGAATCCCTGGTCCGATGTATAGACGACCAGCGTGTTGTCGCTAAGACCATGCTCGTCAAGATAGTCGAGCACACGTCCCACATTGTCGTCAAGACTCTTGAGCGTTTTCAGATAGTCGCGCATATAGCGTTGGAAACGCCATTCGGCCAGTTCGCGCCCTTTGAGGTCTGAATTGTAATACTCCTTGATTATCGCATCATAGAACGCATCCCATGCGGCGCGCTGTTCCGCATCCATGCGTCCGATAAACGCCTCGTAGTTTCTCTTCAGACGCGTGCTGTCCCTGTCGTTAAGCATCTTCAGGTCGTACTGTATATCCATGTGCAGGGGATTGTCGATGCGCATCTCGGCAGTCGACGCAGCCTCGCGCCCGACGTAGTCGTCAAAGAAATTATCAGGCAAGGCGAATGTACGGTCTTCATACAGACGCAGATTACACGTGTCGGCCATCCAGTTGCGGTGCTGGGCCTTGTGGTGTATCATCAGCAGAAACGGTTTCTCCTTGTCTCTGCGGTTTTCCAGCCAGTCAAGACTCATGTCGGTTATCAGATTGGTAAGGTAACCGTGCACTATCTCCTCGCTCCCGTCCATATTGATGAATGCCGGATTGTAATAGTCGCCCTGGCCGGGCACGATACGCCAGTAGTCAAATCCGGTCGGCTCGCTTACAAGGTGCCATTTGCCTATCAGCGCCGTCTCATATCCCGCCCGGCTGAGATATTTAGGCAACGTGGGCTGAGATCCGTCGAAGGGTTTGCCGCTCTCATTGTCGGTAAAGCCGTTGGCATGCGAGTGCTTGCCTGTGATCATGCACGCTCTCGACGGCCCGGAAAGCGAGTTGGCCACAAACGACCGTGTGAACTTCACACCGTCGGCGGCGATCCTGTCGAGATTGGGCGTATGGGCGTAGCGCGTGTCGTAGGCGCTAAGCATCTGTGCCGTGTGATCGTCTGTCATTATGTAGACGATGTTGTAGGGCTTTGTTTCATCCGTTGCCGCTCCGGCGCTCCGGCAGCTTTGCAGCAGCGAACTTGCCGGCGCGATCATCGCCGCAGTGGCAAACAGGCAGATCTGTCTCATGCTATATAGATTTCAGATTTTTAGTAGGGGGACGGAAATTGACGACATTTGAAGGCGGACGCCCCGCTTCGAGCTCCGACTTCATAAACTCCATGTAAGGAGCGACGTGATCGAAGAAGCGCATGTATCCTTCACACAGATAGTTCAGCCCCGGTTCGCCGTCGGCACTCACCGCAAAGCGGTTGCGAGGGCACTCTCCATGACATGCGAAGCCGTATCTGCATTCCCGGCACTGACGTGGCAGAGCCGTTTCCTTCATCAGCCCGAACGTCTGCTGGCGTTCGCACGACATCATCTCCACAATCGTCTTGTCATGGATATTGCCGAGCCGGTATTCAGGAAATACGAAATGGTCGCAGCTGTATATGTCGCCATTGTGCTCCATGACGGCCGCATGCCCGCATCTCGCAGCGAGAGAGCAGAGTCCCGGCTCCACCCCAGCCCAGTTGGCAAGAGTCGCGTCAAATATCTGTATGAAATACTTTCCAACATCCTCCTTCACCCATTCGTCAAACAGCGCGATGAGGAAGTCGCCCCATTGCCGGGGTGTGACCGAAAACGACATCAGGCGCCCTTCACGGTCGCGACCCGACGCGAGACGTCCGTCGGCGCCCCGACGCTCCACCACAGGAGTGAACTGTATGTAGCGGCAGCCGATATTCTTGAAGAAACGATAGAACTCGTGCGGATGATCGGCGTTGTACTCATTCACCACAGCCATAGCGTTCCACTCTACACTATGACGCTGCAATAGCCTGACGGCCTTCATCACGCGCTGAAATGTGGGTTTGTCGGCGCGATCCCTGCGATACTCGTCGTGAAACTGCTGCGGCCCGTCGATCGACAGACCGACGAGCCACCCGTTGTCGCGCAGAAAACGGCACCATTCCTCGGTCAGGAGCGTGCCGTTGGTCTGCAGACAGTTCTCTATATGACGTCCGCCGGCATACTTCTTCTGCAACCCGACAGCGCGCCTGTAGAAATCGAGGCCGCGAACGACCGGCTCGCCGCCATGCCACACAAACTGCACGCTGTCGGCGGTCTGACTCCCGATATACTGTCTGATATAGAGTTCAAGAGTCTCCTCACTCATCGCCTGACGCGATGCCGTGTCATAGAGACCCGATTTCTCAAGATAGTAGCAGTACTCACACGCCATGTTGCACGACGAGCCGACAGGCTTCGCCATGACATAGAGCGGATATGCAAACGGAGCTATCGAATCCACCACCGGCAGTCGCGACTGGTCGCTATCTCGAAAAACGCGTTTAAACGCTATTTGACGACGATTGTCTGCGGAGTGGTAGTGGGGCCTTCTACACGGAGAACTCCCGCACTGTCGATCTCCACACGGTCAAAAAAGACCACTCTTTCTCCGGGGTTCGACGACATGCGTCCGTGATATACGCAGTAGAGCGACGAGTCGGGCATTGCCACCACCATGTTGTGGCCGGTGCCCATGACGGTTCCACCCTTGCTGACGTTCTCCTCAAGCACAGGATTTGACGACGACTTCACGAACGGGCCGAGAGGCGAATCGGATGTGGCGTAGCCGACAGCGTAGTATTTGCCACCGTAGTGGTTGGCCGAATACATCATGTAGTACTTGTCACCCGACTTGAAAATATACGAGCCTTCGGTCCAGCGGCGGTTAACCTCCTTATTGGTAACCGAACGGCTCTCCCATTCAGCCTGTACGTCGTCAAGACGTGTGGGAGGGGCAAGAAGCAGCTGAGGCTCGCCGATGACACCGCTGAAATCGGGCGACATCTCCACGCCATATACCCAGCTTTCCTCCACTTCGTCGCAGAAACCGTCCTTGCGTGCCTTGTCGGCGATCTCACTGTCGACAGCATGCTTGTAGCAGCAGCGCGAGAAATAGAGATAGCACTTGCCGTTCTCGTCGAAAAGCACGTTGGCATCGATGATCGGATAAGGAGGATTGAATACCGGGCGGTCGAGGAAGTCGGTAAACGGGCCGGCCGGACTGTCGGCGACGGCTACACCGATCTTGAAGTTCTCACCCTCGTTAGTAGGATTGTCCTTAGCGTTCGCGCTATAGAACATGTAATACTTTCCGTCACGCTCATAGACCTCGGGAGCCCAGAAGCAGTCGACGTTCCACTGGTCGTCACATGCTCCCTTGTAAACCTGTCCGAGCGGAGTCCACTCAGCCATGTCGTCCGACACGTAAGCCTCAAATCCGTCGGGCAGCGAAGTGCCGTACATGTAATACTTCCCGTCGGATGCAGCAAGCACAAACGGGTCGCCGAACTTCACCGGCACAGGGTTTGTCACCGTAGCCGATACATGTTCGGCGCTTTTGGAGGTTTCGCCGCATCCGGACACAAACAAAGCCATGCAGACAGTGCCGGCCGCAATCAGTTTCTTTCCGCAGTATTTCACAGTCATCTGTTTAAGGTGTTATGAGCTTGTTTAATTGAGACGAAAACAAAAAAACGATCCACCGTCAAAGAGGATCGTTTTTTCAATATAGTTTACCTGCTTAGATACCAAGTTTGGTCTTTACAAGCGGGGTGACATCGACAACGTCTGTGCTTGTGTAAGCAGCGACACCGTTCGGGAAGATCATGGCAAAGCCATTCTCCTGGCCGACCGACTGTATGGCCTCGACCATCTTCTGCTGCACAGGCTGGAGAAGCTGCTGCTCCTGACGCTGAAGATCCTGCTGGGCGGTCTGATAGAACTGGTTGACCTTCTGGTCGATTTCCTGGATCTCCTGCATGCGGCGCTCCTTTATCGACTGCGGAGTGTTAGGATCCTCTGCAAGCGTCTGATAATCGGCAACCTTCTTGTCCATCTCCTCACGAAGTTTGGAGAACTCGGTCTCATACTTCTGAGAAGCCTCCTGAAGCTGCTGCTCAGCTGCCTTATACTCGGGCATCAGGGGAAGAATCGAACTTGTGTCAACAACACCAAGTTTCTGCGCCGATGCGCAAAGCGGAAGTGCCACGAGAAGGGCAACAATGAGTTTTTTGATCATCGCTAATGATGTAAATAAATGTATAATGACTTCTATTTCAATGTATGCGCCGGGCGATTATATGCCGTTTCATGGTTTTTGATCTCCCCGGCAACTGCAAATTTAACTTTTTATTTTGAATAACCCAAGCGTGCGAGCACATCGTTGCTCACATCGATGCGGGGCGAAGCAAAAATAATCTCCGAGGCCGACGCTCGGTCGATGATGGCCTGATAGCCTTTCTCGTCGGCGAGTTTCTTTATAGCCTCGTAAATTTCATTCTGTATAGGCTCTATAAGAGCGGTACGTTTCTGATACAGCTCACCTTCGGGGCCGAAATAAGCATATCGCAGCTCAGCGGCGCTTTTCTCGACAGCCGCGATCTGTTCCTCACGCTCGCGACGCTGGTCAAATGTCAGATACACAGCCTCCGACTGGTAGTTCTGATACATCTGCGACGCCTCCGACTGTTTTTTCTCAATCTCCTTCTGCCACTTGTCCGAAAGCTGGCTGAGCTCCTCATTGGCCATCTCGTAGGCTGGTATATTGCGAAGGATATACTCCATGTCGACAAGCGCGAACTTTTGTGCCTGCGCGCTGACAGCTGCGCCGACAGTCACCAGAAGTGCTATAATTATTTTTTTCATAGGTCTTTTCTACTTTAGACAACTGAAGGACCTCTTTGGTTTAATCGTTTATCAGAATTCCTGACCAAGGATGAAGTGGAAGTGGCTTCCGCCCTTCTCGCCATACACGCGGTCGAAACCATAAGCCCAGTCGATACCCATCATGCCGACCATAGGCAGGAAGATACGCACACCGGCTCCGGCACTGCGTTTGAGGCTGAACGGATTGAACGACTTGACCTCGGTCCACGCGTTACCGCCCTCGGCAAACACCAGACCATATATCGTGGTCGACGTCTGCAGCATGAACGGGAAGTGAAGCTCCATGCCGAGTCGGGTGTAGGCGTAGCCCTCGTGGCCCCATGGAGTGAGCGCACCGTTCTCATATCCGCGCAGACCTATCGTCTCCGTAGCGTAGGTGTAGGAGCCAGTCATGCCGTCACCGCCCACATAATACGTCTCGAAAGGCGATTTAAGATACTTGTTGTAGCTTCCGAGCAGACCTATGTCGGCACGTGTCATAAGCACGAGCGTATAGGTGCCGTCGGGGTTGACAAGCGGAGTATATGTGCGCGACTTGAACGCGAGTTTCCAGTATTCGATCCACTTGTAGAGCTTCTCCTTCGAGGCTACGGTATTCTCTTTGTAGAGGGCCTCCCAGTTCTTCTTGCCGAAAAGTGATGCCGGAGGAGTAGCGTGCAGACTCAGAGAGAATGTCGAGCCCGAACGGGTGTACAGCGGGTTGTCGATACTCGAGCGGGCCAGCGTCACGCCGAGAACCACCGAGTTGGAGACACCGTTGTTCATGTAGTAGAGATAATCCCAGTTCTTGAGGTTATACCAGTTATATGAGATATCGCCGGTCAGCTGGAAGTAGTCGTCAGGCCAGCTGAGCTGTTTGCCGAATGCAAATGTGATGCCGGCCATCTGCAGATATTTATTCGGGTCATATGCACTCTCGTAGCTATTGTTATAATAGTCGTTATATTGACTACCCATCATGCTATACATGAAGGCATTCTTCCATGTGCTGTTGTAGTACGACGAGTTCACGCCGGTCTGACGGCTGTAGTAGGCCGAAACCTGAAGTGAGTTGGGTCGACGTCCGCCGAACCACGGGTCGAGGAACGAAACCGAGTAAGCCTGATAGAAACGGGCATTGGTCTGAGCCGACACAGTGAACGTCTGACCCTCGCCCTGCGGGATGATGCCTCGGTATGAGCCCGGTCTGAACAGATTTTTAATCGAGAAGTTGGTGAACTTCAGGGCAACCTTGGCTATGACACCGGTCTGTCCCCATCCGAGCGAGAATTCCACCTGGTCATTGGCCTTTGAAGTCAGATCGAAGACAATATCGACCGTTCCGTTCTCTTCGTTTGGTTCGGGACGCAGATCCATCGACTCCGGGTCGAAGTGACCTGTCTGCGCGATCTCACGGGCCGAACGCATAAGGTCGCTCTTGCTGAAAAGCTCACCCGGCTTCACACGCAGCTCACGACGTATCACCTTCTCGTAGAGTCGGTCGTTACCGTTGATCACAACCTTGTTGATACGCGCCTGAGGTCCCTCAAACATTCTCATCTCAAGATCGATCGAGTCACCCTTGATGTTTTTCTCGATCGGCACGAGCTGATAGAACAGATATCCCTGATCCATATAGGCGTTGGCCACGGCATCCTCATCTTCATTCAGACGCTTGTTTATGAGCTTCTGGTTGTAGACCTCACCCGGCTCGATACCGAGCAGCCAGTTGAGACGGTCGGTCTCAAACACCGTGTTGCCTACCCACGAAATATCGCTGATGTAGTATTTCTGTCCCTCCTCAAGCGAGATATATACGTCGACGGTCTTGTCGTCGTAAGGAACGACACTGTCGGCAAGGATCTTCGCGTCGCGGTAGCCCTTTTCGTTATACTTGTCGATGATGCGCACGAGGTCATCCTCATAGTCGCTCTCGACAAACTTTTTCTGACGGAAAAGATTGAGAAGTTTTCCTTTCTCATTGGTCTTTTTCATCACACGCTGGATAGCGTTGTCCGACATGACCTCATTGCCGTCAATATATATCTTGTGCACCTTCACCTTGTCGTGCTTGTTGACCGAGATGTTCACAATCGCGGAGTTGGGAGCCGACACATCATCGATAAGGTCGATCCTAACATCGGCGTTACCGAAACCCTTGCTGTTGAAGTATCCCTTGATGATGTTCTTCGCACGGTTGACGATATTCTGTGTGATCTGGTTGCCGACCATAAGGTTAAGACGCTCGTCTATATCCTCACGCTCGCTCTTCTTCACACCCTCATACCTCACAGCCGAGATACGCGGCTGCGTGCGCAACGCTATTTCAAGCCACGCCTTGTTGCCCGCAGTCTTTGTCACCTTGATCTGAGCCTGGGCGAAAAGGCCCTGACGCATAAGACGCTTCACAGCCGAAGTGATGTCGTTGCCGGGAATGTCGACAATATCGCCAACTTTGAGTCCTGAATACCCGATGACAATATAATCCTCGTAGCTGTCATTGCCGGTAACCTGGATGTCGGCTATCTCATAACTGCGTGGGATCGACGAGAATATTACAGCTGGATTATATATCGTATCGTTATCGGGCTGTTGTCCGAATGAGACTATTGCTCCGAGAAACAGGAAGAGACATGCGATACAACTCTTTCTTAACATATCCGGTGTGATGAATAATTGCATTTCTTGTAGTTTGCTGCGATCAGACTGTCGTGATTCAGAGTCGTCCCTCGACTTGCTCTCCGGTCAGTCCGAATCGCCGCTGGCGCCCCTGATAGGCGGCTATAGCCTTTTTCAGCTCACAGTCGTCAAAGTCAGGCCAATATGTTTGTGTCAGATAAATTTCGGTATATGCGATCTGATAAAGCAGAAAATTGCTCACCCTGAAGTCTCCCCCGGTGCGTATGAGCAGATCGGGATCAGGCATCCCGGCCGTGGAGAGTGCTCCGGCCACATCCTCGTCGGTGACCGACGCAGCGTCGATCTCGCCGGCAGCGGCCTTGGCTGCGAGCTTCCTGACGGCTTCCCTTATCTCCCAGCGCGACGAGTAGCTGATTGCAAGCACGAGCGTGAGCCCGGTGCACGCCGACGTGTCGTCGATACATTTGCTCAGACGCTCGAACGCATAGGCCGGCATACGCGAAGTGTCGCCTATGACAGCCATTCTCACATTGTTTTTGATCAGATCGGGAGTCTCACGTTCGATAGCCGTGACAATCAGATGCATCAGAGCATCGACTTCCTCCTTCGGGCGGTTCCAGTTCTCTGTCGAGAAAGTGTAAAGCGTGAGATATTTTATGCCGAGGCGCGAGGCGGCCTCTGTCACACGACGCACAGCCACGACGCCCTCTACGTGTCCGGCCGAACGGTCAAGGCCACGCGACTGAGCCCAGCGCCCGTTACCGTCCATGATGACGGCGACATGACCCGGAACCCTTGTCATGTCTATCGAGACTTCTTTCTCTCCTACGTTTGCTATGTCAGTCTTTTCAGTCATTTCATTCAGTCAAAGTAATGGCACGTGGGACAACGCTCGCCAAACTCATAAGATACGCCTACCGTCAGGGTCGAGAGCCAGTCGGTATTTTTCAGCCAGCTGCCCGCGATGCCATACAGATCGGCATTTCCGTCAAGGCCATCGGTAAAACTTTTGGCCATCGAAAACTCTCCCCACAGACTCAGCCTCGGCTGTAATCTTACTTTCACACCCAACGCCATCGGAAGCAATGGAGCGATCTCGACGGATGAACCGCGTGGCGATGCAACCACCATCCCGACTCCTGCCGCGACATAGGGAGTCCATCGCGACAGATGCTTGAAAGTCTCTCCCTCGCCATAAGCGAAGAAGTTGAACTCAGCCCTCGCCGTCACATCGCCAAGCGTCGACCTGAATCGGTCGGGGACGTCCGACGGGAGCACTCCTCCGACGCCGCTTCTGCTTCCCGAGATGCCGGAATATCCGGCCATCGCACGGAAACTCCATCGCGAGTCAAGCAGGTAGCTACCCCATGCCGAGACCCTGAACCCAGGATGAGCAAGCGGATTGCTGCGGCTGTAGTCTCCCAGATATCCGCTAAGTCCGGCTGCGGCTCCGACCTCCCACTTATACGCGCTCTCTTGCGCGGAAGCCGGCAGAGCCATAGGCATAATGGCCGTCAATGCCAGTATTACAGCTACAATGCGCATACGCCGCCGACAGCCTCGCGTCTTCTGCTATTGCAGCGGCTTGACAGTAAGATAGCCAAGCACGCCTTTCCAGATCTCGGGCTGCAGCTTACCGGATGCGTCACGGCCGCCGACAAGATATATGTAAGGGGCGTTCCATTCGGTGATCGGACGGATCGCACGTGAGTTTATCGTCTCTTCTGCCACAAACACCGACGCACCATAGCGTGGCTTAAGGTCGGGCGGAAGCTGTTTCATATCCTCGACATCAAACCAGTGCATGCCGTTGTCATTTGTAAAATGCACATCGGTGACAAGTTTGTTGTCGGCAAGTCTGCCGCCAATCGTCACGAGCACGTCGTGTTCGGTCGTGCGCCAGGTCATTGTATCGGTGGCACTGAATATATAGGGGAAAACCGAACGGCCTTCGGCTGCCTCAAGAGTGCCCTTGCTGACACGTGCCCAGCTGTTGCCGTCAAAGCCCCATGTGTCGCCCGAAAGTGTTCCGTCGGCCTTGCGGCCGCCGACGATGTATCCCTGAGGACGGGCACCCCATTTCACTTTCTGCCATATCATGTCGCTTGTACCCGACACAGGGAAATCGGCCGGCATAGCCATTGGCTCCGACTGCCCGGGATATGTGCAGGTATAGATGGTGTTGTCGTCAGCGACATAACCGCCGACAATCATGTCGTCATATGCTCCGTAGACATTATCCATGACTACATCGTCGCACGCCGTCCATGACCCGGCCTCGTCATGCGACACATACAGCTGTCCGTCGCCGTCGAGCAAATACAGACTGCCGTCCGAAGTGCCGGTAAAGCTCTCTACCTTAGCATCAATACCGTCAAACTCAATCCCGCGGGCCTGCCACGACGACAGTACCGACGGATCGTCGGCAACCGCAAGCGAGTAGCCCGACGCGTTGGCTGTCAGCATATAATATCTGTCTCCGGCCATCACGGTTTTCTGTCTTCTGACACCGCTGAGTGTCGAAGGCAGATGCCCGTCGGTCATTTTTGTCCAGTAGATCGAGTCGACCGGCTGGTCATAGACATTGATCTTGACAGTGTAGTTGCGACCGGCCGAGCCGTCGTAGCTTGCGACATGGATGCGCACCGGGCCGCCGGCGAAATTTATGGAGTCTCCTGAGTTCGTGAGGTAATTGACAGTAGTGTCGGCTCCCGACTTTGTCTTGAACAGAATATCTGTCGCAGAGCACATGTCGGTTTCGATATTCACAACCATACGCGATATGTCGGTGCCGTAAGGAAGTGGCTGGGCGTTGTAGATCTCGCCCGTAGTAAGGTCTATAGAGAAAAAGACCGAGTCAAGATTATTAAGGATCTCCTCGTTGGCCGTCAGCGAAAACTCGGAAATAACCGTGCTTGAATAGGTATAAGTATATTCATTCTCGTCGTAGGAGCTGTTGCACGAAGACACGACCCCTCCCGAGAGAGTGGCGGCAAGTGCGACTATGCAGCAGATAGCGGAGTACTTAGTCATATAATATATAATGAATTGACCGAACGGGCATAGCCTCGCTACAATATAACGGGGCTCCCGACAGCCTACAAGTTGCAAAAGTAGTAAAACTTTCCTGCACCCCAACCCTTTTCTTGCGAAAAAATATTTTGAGTTGCGAAACAATGTTAAGTGATTTTTTGGCAGTCAATGAGACGTCTTTTAGGAATTTTGGGTTAAATTTGCCCCTGAAACTGTCAAAACATCATCACAAGCAACGATGAACCCATCAAGTCTCGTTTCAATCAGCGACCTGTCGAAAGAGGAGATCATGCGTCTGCTCGCTCAGGCCCGCCATTTTGAGCTGAACCCCAACCAGAAGATTCTCGACGGCAAAGTTGTGGCCACATTGTTTTTCGAGCCGTCGACGCGCACACGTCTGAGTTTTGAAACTGCCGTAAACCGTCTGGGCGGACGCGTGATCGGATTCAGTGACGCATCATCGACAAGCACGTCGAAGGGTGAGACGCTCAAAGACACCATCAAGATGGTGAGCAACTACGTCGATCTCATCGTCATGAGGCACTTCCTCGAGGGAGCGTCGAGATATGCGACCGAAGTCACCGATGTGCCGGTCATAAATGCAGGAGACGGAGCAAACCAGCATCCGTCGCAGACAATGCTCGACCTGTACTCGATCTACAAAACGCAGGGACATCTCGACAATCTCACAATCACGCTTGTCGGCGACCTGAAATACGGACGCACTGTGCACTCGCTCATCATGGCGATGCGCTACTTCAACCCGACATTCCGATTTGTCGCATGCGACGAGCTGAAAATGCCCGACGAATACAAAGAGGTGTGCCGGCAGAACGGCATCAGATACACAGAACACACCGAGTTCTCGAAAGAGGTGATCGACACCTCCGACATTATATACATGACACGCGTGCAGCGCGAGCGCTTTGCCGACCTCATGGAGTATGAGAAAGTGAAAGACCTCTACACACTCCACAACTCGATGCTCGACGGAGCCCGCGACAATCTGCGCATACTGCATCCGCTCCCCCGCGTCAACGAGATAAACATCGATGTCGACGACAACCCGAAAGCCTACTACTTCCAGCAGGCGCAGAACGGACTATACGCCCGTCAGGCACTCATATGCCGCTCTCTGGGCATCGACATACCTCAGGCACCACTCAACATCAACAACAATTCACAGCAATGAGCAAGCAGGAACTGGCCGTTGCTGCCCTGCGCAACGGCACCGTCATAGACCACATACCGCCACAGGCACTGTTTCAGTGCGTCAAGATACTCGGCATAGAGCTTCTTGACAAGCAGCTGACTATCGGCAACAACCTCCACAGCTCCAAGCATGGAGCAAAAGGCATCATCAAGGTCGCCGACACATTCTTCCCCGAAGCCGTGCTCGACCGCATATCGATCATCGCACCCGAAGCCGTCGTAAACACCATCCGCGACTACGAGGTTGTCGAGAAACGCCGCGTCGAGTTGCCCGACACTGTCGTCGGCATCGTCAAGTGCGACAACCCGAAGTGCATAACAAACCATGAGCCCATGCGCACCAAATTCGCGGTCATCGACCGCAACGCCGGGCTTCTGCGCTGCCACTACTGCAACCACACCGTAAGCTCACTCAAGGCCACACTACTATGAAACAGGTCTGGAGACCGGGCACGATGATATATCCCCTGCCGGCCGTGCTCGTCAGCTGCGGCGACAGCGACGTGTCAAACATCCTCACCGTAGCGTGGACCGGAACGATATGCTCCGATCCGGCCATGTGCTATATCTCGGTCAGACCCGAGCGCTATAGCCACGACCTGATAAAGCGTCACATGGAATTTACCATAAACCTCACGACAGCCGACATGGCCAAGGCCACCGACTGGGCCGGCGTGAGATCGGGACGCGACTACGACAAGTGGAAAGAGACCGGCCTCACCCCCGAGCCGGGCATAGCCGTCGCCTGTCCGTCGGTCAAAGAAGCGCCCGTGTCGATCGAGTGCCGCGTGCGCGACATCATCTCGCTCGGCAGCCACGACATGTTTATCGGCGAAGTGCTCAACGTGCTCGCCGACGAACGCTGGCTCGACCCCGAGACCGGCAAGTTCAGCCTCGAGAAAGCCGGCCCGCTCGTCTACGCCCATGGCGGCTACTACGGGCTCGGCGACTACATCGGCCACTTCGGGTTTTCAGTCAAAAAGAAAAAATAAACTCCAATATACATCTTCTAATGGTAAAAGACACAGAAATATTTGGCCTTATCGGCAAAGAACACGACCGCCAGAAAAAAGGTATTGAACTGATCGCGTCAGAAAACTTCGTGAGCGACGAAGTGATGAACGCAATGGGATCTTGCCTCACAAACAAATACGCAGAAGGCTATCCCGGCCATCGCTATTACGGAGGCTGCCAGGTTGTCGACGAGGTCGAGCAGCTCGCGATCGACCGCATAAAGAAGATCTACGGAGCCGAGTATGCCAACGTGCAGCCCCACTCGGGAGCACAGGCCAACATGGCTGTATTCATGTCGGTCCTCAAACCCGGCGACAAATTCCTCGGCCTCAATCTCAGCCACGGCGGACACCTCAGCCACGGAAGCCCCGTCAACTTCTCGGGACTTATGTTCCAGGCTCTTGAGTACAACGTGCGCGAAGAAGACGGCCGCATCGACTACGACCAGATGGAAGAGGTGGCACGCCGCGAGCGTCCGCGCCTCATCGTGGGCGGAGCAAGCGCATATACACGTGAGTGGGACTACGCCCGCATGCGCGCTATCGCCGACGAGATCGGAGCGATACTCATGGTCGACATGGCGCATCCTGCCGGACTAATCGCGGCCGGACTCCTTGACAACCCCGTGAAATATGCCCACATCGTCACGTCGACGACACACAAGACACTGCGCGGACCGCGCGGAGGCATCATCCTTCTCGGAAAAGATTTTGACAATCCGTGGGGAAAAACCACTCCCAAAGGTGTTATAAAGAAAATGTCGTCGCTCATCGACTCTGCCGTCTTCCCCGGTGTACAGGGTGGCCCGCTCGAGCACGTCATCGCTGCCAAGGCTGTGGCATTCAACGAAGCACTGCAGCCCGAGTACATTGAATACCAGAAGCAGGTCAAGCTCAACGCATCAACAATGGCACAGGCTCTTGTCGACAAAGGCTACAAGATCGTATCGGGAGGCACCGACAACCACTGCATCCTTGTCGATCTCCGCACCAAGTTCCCCGACCTCACCGGCAAGGTGGCAGAGAAAGCACTTGTCGAGGCCGACATCACAGCCAACAAGAACATGGTGCCCTTCGACTCGCGCAGCCCGTTCCAGACTTCGGGAATACGCCTCGGCACACCTGCCATCACAACCCGTGGCGTCAAGGAAGACAAGATGGGCGACATCGTCGAGATGATCGACACCGTGCTGAAAGCGCCGACCGACGAGAAAGTCATCGCTTCAGTGCGCTCCGAGGTCAACAGCCTCATGGAGAAATATCCCATGTTTGCCTGGTAATAACCCGGCATTCTGTCAAAACAAGCAACACGTTTTCTGACTGATTTGAAACTGATACTTTACCGCATATATCAGGCGATAATAATGGCACCGCTTCTGCTGGTGTCGACAGCCATCACCGCCATCGTCACAGCCATAGGGTCAATCCTGTTTGGCGGACGATGGTGGGGATACTGGCCGCCACATGTGTGGGCAAGACTGTTTTGTCTGCTCACAATGGTGAAAGTGACAGTAAAAGGGCGTGAAAACATTTCGGCCGGAACATCATATGTCTTCGTGGCAAACCACCAGAGCGCATATGATATCTTCGCGGTCTACGGCTACCTCAACCACAATTTCAAGTGGATGATGAAGAAATCGCTTGAAAGCATACCTCTGGTAGGCTACAGCTGCAAGCGGTCGGGACACATCATGGTAGACCGAAGCTCCCCTCAGGCCATAAGACAGACAATCGAAAACGCCGAGCGCCAGCTTAAAGACGGCATGTCGCTTGTTGTCTTCCCCGAAGGGTCGCGCACTCTCACAGGGCGCATCGGACGCTTCAAGCGGGGAGCATTCATGCTGGCGTCGGAGTTTAAGCTGCCTATTGTGCCTGTTACAATCGACGGTGCCTACGACGTGATGTCACGCAAGAGCAAACTTCCGGTGTGGGGACACATCACACTGACGATACATCCTCCCGTACCGGCTCCCGAGTCCGATCACTGTCAGGATCTCATCGACAGCATACACGACACGATCGCTTCGTCGCTACCCGCACGTCACCGCGACACGGCATCCGCAGCTATGCTTAAAGCAAATAATTAATTTTATTAATATATCAGATAAAGCCCTATGAAACAACTTCGCACACTTCTGGTTGCCGCCGTCATCGCCATGATTTCGGCCGTTTCTGCCTCCGCACAGTTCAAGTGGGGACTTCAGGCAGGTATCGTAGCCAACAAACTCCATTTTTCTGAAAAGACATTCGAGTCATCCAACCGCGTGGGATTCACCGGTGGAGCGACCGCCGAGTTCAAGATTCCGGTAATCGGCATCGCCGTTCAGGGATCGCTCCTCTACGTACACCGCACAAGCGAGTTCGACAACGAGACCGACAATGCCAAACACACCTACAAGCGCGACTATCTCACCGTGCCTATCCACCTCAAGTGGGGCCTCGGCCTGCCTATCGTAGGGCGTGTCGTATCTCCTTTCATATTCACCGGACCGTCATTCTCCTACATGATTTCCAAAGATAAGGACATGCACGGCATCAACAGCCGCAAAGGCGATATGGCATGGGATTTCGGTGCCGGACTCACACTCGTCAGCCACCTGCAGGTAAAAGCCGGATACAGCCTCGGATGCACACGCGCCGCACAGCTTGTCGACGGAGGATTCAACCGGAAAATACGCAACAACTACTGGACAGTCACCCTCGGGTATCTGTTCTGACAAACGCGTCGCCGATGAACGATTATACACTTTACCTCTTTAAACTGTCATCCATGTCTACCCAACGCGGCATGGATGACAGCGTTTCTTTTACAATATCCGACGGAGCCGACGTGCTTGCGTCACTGCTCGCGCCTGTCGGCTTTGAGTCATTCTCGACCGACACCGACGACGAGAGCATACTGCTCGCCTACATTCCGTGCAGCAAGGTCGACCACGACGCCGTAGTGGCTGCTGCCGACAGCCTCGCCGACATGACGGGATGTATCAGCGCGACTATTCTGTCGAAAGAAGATATCGAGGGGCAGGACTGGAATGAGGAGTGGGAAAAGCACTACTTCCAGCCGATTGTAGTGGCCGGACGCTGTGTCATACACAGCTCCTTCCACAAAGACTATCCGATTTGCCCGCTCGACATAACGATCGATCCGAAAATGGCATTCGGCACAGGTCATCACGCCACGACCTCGCTTATGGCAAAATTCCTGCTCGACAATGAGCTGGAGGGAAAGAGCGTGATCGACATGGGCACCGGCACCGGTCTGCTCGCCATTATAGCGGCCATGAGAGGCGCCTCGCCCGTCACGGCCATAGAGATCGACCCGGCCGCAAAAATCAACGCCGAAGAAAACGTCGTCATAAACGGCCACGGCGAGATCGACGTCATACTTGGTGACGCATCGGCTCTTGAGAATGTAGCTCCGGCCGACATTTTCCTTGCCAACATCAACCGCAATGTCATTCTGAATGACATACAGGTATATGCGTCGCGGCTGAAACCCGACGGCCTCATGGCTCTCAGCGGATTCTACGAGCAGGACATCGATATGCTCCTCGAAGCTGCGGCACCGCTCGGTCTGCACGAACACAGCCGCAAAGTCGCCGATACCGGCTGGTCTTCACTTGTACTAAAATACTGAATCTGAAATGCCGGCACGTCTGATCATTACCGCTGCATCGGTTATATGCGCGTTATCGGCTGCATTCGCAGCCGCTCCCGAGCGTTCAAGCCTGAACTTCGGAGACACCGTCAGGACCTACAGCATGTATCTCCCCGACAATCTCGGGAAGAATGCGCCACTTTGCATATATCTGCACGGATATGGATCAAACAGCCGCTGGCGCGAGGATCTGAATGCCGCTGCCGACCGTCATGGTTACGCTGTGTGCTACCCCGACGGAGCGCCTGACTCCAAAGGAAAGGACGGATGGAACGTAGGCTACCCGCCACAATACAACATGCCTGACAACGACATCGACCTGATGAAAGCACTTATCAGAGAGGTATGTACAAAATATGCGCTTGACACCGCAAACGTTTTCTGCACAGGGCACTCCAACGGCGGCGATCTGATATACAAGATCATATACACCGAGCCCGGCATATTCAACGCCTACGCCTCGGTTGCCGGACTGACGTTCTGCAATGTATATCTTGAAAAAAATATATCTGCGCCCGTACCGTTCATGGAGATACACGGCACAGCCGACAAGGTGTCGATGTGGAACGGCGACCCCGACAACACGGGCGGATGGGGTGCATACACATCGGTTCCGGCGGCTGTCGGAGCCGTAGCCACTGCCAACCGTTGCCAGTCTTATCTGCTTGAGAATGTCGGCACAAAACCCGACGCGACTCACACCGTCACACGTCACACCTACTCCGACTCCCCTTCGGGATACGACGTCATACTCTATGAGGTGGCCGACGGAGCCCACACGTGGCACGATAAAGACATAGACACCGGCGAGATCATACTCAGCTTCTTCGACCGCTACCGCAAAACAGAATAAACCGTCACCCGATGTCACGACAACATCTTGCAACCACGATAATTCTATCAGTAGCAGCACTCTCACTCACGTCATGCAGCGGAGAGTCTTCGCGTGAAGCGGCCGCCCGAAAGCTTGGCGTTGCCGATGCCGACACCTTCATCAGCATCGCATCACAGAAAAAAGTGACCCGGATGAGACTTCAGGGATTTCTCCTCGACGTGCGCGACAAAGAGAACAGACTGCGTAATGCTGGAGAGACAAAGGCCGCCGACATATACGTTTCTTCATTTGAAGGCCATCTGCAAGACAGCGTCCCCGAACTCTTCATGCAGATATCCGCCAAAGATCAAACCAATCAATAACAAAATATCAATCCATGAAAAAAATACTGCTGCCGCTGCTCCTGTGCGCGACACTATCGGCCGGGGCACGACAATACTGGACACTTGATCCCAAAGACAATGCGATCGTATGGGACGTAGACAGCACTTCATACGGCCACACCGACCACATCGAGATGGCCGGAAAACATATAGCTACCGTATTGCGTTACGGCATCAACCCCGACGGCTCGTTCGGCATCGACAAGTCACTTGTGTTCCCGATGCTCCGCACAATACCCAACAACACCCACGCAAGTTTCCAGCGACGCATCACACACGACATCGTGCGCGACATGATGATCGGCCGCAACCCGATGAAAGAAAAAGTTGACAGAGTGCGCATAGCCGACGGATGCCTTGAGGTGGAGAGCACACTCGACGGTAGCCGCATGGGACAGCTGGAGCTTACACGACGCTACTTCCCCTCGACCGACGGGCGTGCGTTCATCGAATACTATACTGTCAAGAATACCGGCAAAAATGCGGTACGCCTTGAAGTGCCGTCGGTCGATCAGCGGCTCACGACCAGTGCTTCGGAAGGCATTGACGCGCCTTTCACCGTCATCATCACATGTGAGGGTACCGACGGTGTGACACTCGCTCCCGGCGAAACAATTGATTTCTCGGCCGTCAACACCGCCACAAAGAAGGGCGAGACCGCCGGACGTTTCAACGCCGCCGACGAGTACGGCAAGCGCAAAGCCCTGTCGGCACAGCTTGCAGGCTCGCTTAAGCTGAAAACGCCCAACGACACGCTCAACCGCCTCATGGATTTCGCAAAACTGCGCGTGTGCGAGAGCATTTACGCCACCAAGGGCGGACCTCTGCAGAGTCCCGGCGGAGAAAGTTACTATGCGGCCATCTGGGCAAACGACCAGGCCGAGTACGCCAACCCGTTCTTCCCCTTCACCGGCTACGGCTACGCCAATGAGTCGGCTGAGAACTCCTTTGACCACTTCGCCCGGTTTATGAACGACGAGGGCAAACCAATACCCAGCTCGATCATAGCCGAAGGCGACGACTACTGGAACGGAGCCGGCGATCGCGGTGACGCCGCCATGATCGCCTACGGGGCATCGCGCTATGCGCTTGCCAACGGCAATGCTGCCACAGCACGCCATCTGCTCCCCCTCATCGAGTGGTGCCTCAATTTCTGCAATAACAAAATCAACGCCGACGGTGTCGTAAACTCCGACTCCGACGAGCTCGAGGGGCGTTTCCCCTCCGGCGAGGCAAACCTCTGCACAAATTCGCTCTACTACGACGCGCTGCTCTCTACAGCTTATCTGCTTGACGATCTCGGCATTGAAAAGGCCAACGCACGCAAATACCGCAAGCAGGCGGCCGACCTCCACAAAAACATGGAGAAGTATTTTGCCGGACCGGTCGAAGGCTTTGACACATACGCATACTACAAGGGCAACGACATACTGCGCGCATGGATCTGCATCCCTCTGACGATGGGAATCTTCGACCGCACCGACGCAACTGTCGACGCGCTGTTCTCGCCGCGCCTCTGGACCAAGAACGGTCTGCTCACTGAAGCCAACGACAAGACATTCTGGGACCGCTCGACTCTCTACGCCCTGCGTGGCGTCTTTCAGGCCGGACGCGCCGACCGTGCGCTTCCATTCCTCGAGAGCTACTCCGCCACGCGCCTTCTCGGCGACCACGTGCCCTACCCCATCGAGGCGTGGCCCGAAGGAAGCCAGCGGCATCTGTCGACCGAGAGCGCGCTCTATGCCCGCATCTTCACCGAAGGACTTTTCGGCATACGCCCGACCGGCCTTCGCAGCTTCGATCTGACCCCGTCGCTTCCGTCGTCGTGGGATGACATGTCGCTTAGCGCAATCAAAGCATTCGGCGGAGATTTCTCCATCGACATACACCGCATCGCTCCCGAGAAAATCAACGTGAAGGTCACAGGAGCCGATGGACGTAAAATACTTGACCGCACAATCAAGCCGGGTACAACTGTGAGAGTGAAGCTCTGAACGACAAGAATACAAGAAAAAAGCGGAGTGCGTCAACTGCTATTTTGTGACGCACTCCGCTCTTTTATATTTATATCCGTCCGATCAGAGGACTACATTGTATTTGCGCAGCAGCATCGCCGGCTGCCACGACTGTTTGGCGTAACGCAATCCCGGATCACCGCAGTCCTCCTCACGGTTGAGGAAACGCAGATCACCGTATTTCCGGGTCATGCTTCCGGCGAAAAGATGGGCGATCGTCTCTCCTGCACCCGACACAGAATGATCCATCTTCTCGATGTGCACATAGAGCGTCTCATTGATCTTTTCACCGAGTGTGAACGCCACGATCCTGTCATCATCTCCGCCACTCCGCAGCACCGCACCGTCAAAACCATAGACGTCGAGATTGTCGAGCACATCAAACACCTGACTCAGCTCCTCGAGTCTGGTTGACGAACCCGCCTCTTTGTCCTCAGCCGACGCCCACTGTGCAAGCACACGCTTCAGACTGTCGGTATCGGCAACGGTGAGCACATCGAGATGCGCCTCCGGGTAATCGGCTCTGAAACGGTTGACATGATTGCGCTTCTTTGCAAGTTTCTTACCCGACAGCGAGGCAAAACTTGCTGCATCGTAGACATAATCCGACCAGTCGGTCAGTTCCTCAACCCTGAAAGCGGGGTTATATGCCATGAAACATGACAGGCGGTCGGCCGGAATAGCCGAGAACCTCAACATGAGACCATGCTCGCGACAATAGCCTTCGAGCAATGCGATAGCCTCGGGAAGCGGCATAGCACCTACCGGACATGAAAAAGCCTGACGTTCAAGGCAATTTTCCTCAACACCCGTTATAAACAGAGTATCGTTGAAAATGCAGTATCTGTAGCGGAAATAGTTGATCCACATATAGATTCCCCCGATGCTATAGTCGCATGTCAGCGACGGCGACATCTGCAGTATGCGTCCTATCTCCGGCATCGCATCGAGCGTGATCGGCTCAAAGTGCAGCGGAGACGACTCATACCCTCTGTCGGCCGAGCCTTTCGCACCACCGAGCGAAGTTTCTTTCAGCAAACAATCTGAAATACAAGATGATCCCATATAAATACTATTATCAGTCCCCTATCGGCTGACGATTAAATCAATGTTTTTTAAGTTTTCAACACATCACGCCGATACTTGGTTTGAATGGAAATCGTTATTTTTGTGACCCGACTATCAAAGCAACAAAATTAGCAAATTATACAATCTACGACAATGGCAAACTGGTTTGAATGCAAAGTGAGATTTGACAAGACAATGGAAAACGGCACACAGAAGAAAGTCACCGAACCCTATCTTGTCGACGCATTCACTTTCACCGAGGCCGAGGCACGCATTATCAAAGAGATCACTCCGTTTATCTCAGGCGAGTTCTCGGTGTCGGCCGTAAAACGCACAAAAATCGCTGAAATCGTCTGGGACGACTCAGCCGACAAGTGGTATATGGCAAAAGTAGCGTTCATCACCATCGACGAGAAAACCGCCGTGGAGAAACGCGCCATCAGCCAGATGCTCGTCGCCGGCAACGACTTCAAAGGAGCCTACGACAACCTCCTCGAAGCCATGAGCACCACAAGCGCCGACTACGAGATCGTCTCGATCAGCGAGACACTCATAATGGATGTCTACAAAGCCGATCTCTCGGGAAATGCAGAGAAATGATCGCAGATAATCTGAAAGAAATAGCCTCTACCCTACCCTCGGGCGTCACGCTTGTGGCTGTCTCTAAGTTCCATCCGTCGGAGGCTGTCGGGGAGGCTTACGAGGCCGGACAACGCATCTTCGGCGAGAGCCGTGTGCAGGAAATCTCCGCAAAGGCTCCATTGCTGCCGGACGATATAGAGTGGCACTTCATAGGCCATCTGCAGACCAACAAAGTCGCGCAGCTGCTTCGCGTAAGCAACCTCACTCTCATACAGAGCATCGACTCCGACCGGCTTCTGCGCATTGTCGACCGCGAGGCAGCGAAAGCCGGACGCACCATCGACGTGTTGCTTGAGCTCCATGTCGCCGACGAGGAAACCAAGACCGGGTTCAGCGTGGCCGAGCTTGAACAGTGGATGGCCGAGCGACGTTTTGAGACACTTGAGGCGACCCACATCAGAGGAGTGATGGGCATGGCGACAAACACCGACGATCTCTCACGCGTCAGAAACGACTTCCGCGAGATACGCGCATGCTACGACCGCATCATAACCGAGATCGCGCCCGACCTCCGGCGGTTCGACACCGTCAGCATGGGCATGAGCCATGACTACCCCGTGGCAATCGGCGAGGGAGCCACAATGGTGCGCGTCGGCACGAGCATCTTCGGCGAAAGAGTCTACTGACTGTCGCAGGTGCGACAAAACAGCGCACAGATTTGTTAAGATGTATTAAAGACCGATACGAAAGCTCAAATTTATTCAGCAATTTTTTGCATGAATGAAAAACTCCGAGTACATTTGTGCGTGTGTTTTTCATAGTATTAGATTAAGATAAAGGTTTAAGAAAAGGCGTTGTCGTGAGACAATGCCTTTTTTGCATTTTTAAGGAATCGTGCTCACCACATTCTCAGCACCATAAGCATCGCCGAGACAGTCCTTTCCGTTTTTCACGAATATGCCTATCTTTGTATCCGCATAGCGAATCATGAAAAGGATAGATAAGGAAACCGTACAACGCATTCTTGACACCGCCGACATTGTCGAAGTGGTGAGCGACTTTGTGAAGCTGAAGCGGCGTGGAGCCAACTATATAGGCCTCTGCCCCTTTCACAACGAACGCACACCGTCGTTTTCCGTATCAAAATCAAAAGGCATATGCAAGTGTTTCAGCTGCGGAAAAGGAGGCAGCGCCATAGGCTTTGTCATGGAGCACGAGTCCATGTCCTACTACGAGGCTCTGCGCTATCTTGCAGCTAAATACAACATCCAGATCAAAGAGGAAGAAGTCTCGGCCGAACAGCAGCAGGCCGAGAGCGAGCGCGAGAGCATGTTCGCCGTCAACGAGTGGGCGATGCATCGTTTTGAAGAAAACATCCTTCACACCGATGCCGGACGCGACATCGGACTGGCCTACTTCCGCGAGCGCGGCATCAACGAGCGCATGATCGAGCGGTTTCACCTCGGATATGCGCTTGAAGAGCGCGACATATTGTACCGCGAAGCGATCGCCGCAGGCTATCAGGAGCAGTTTCTCGTCTCTACAGGACTGTGCTACCGCCAGGAATCGACCGGACGCATCACCGACCGCTTCCGCGGACGTGTCATCTATCCAATACAGAGCGTTTCAGGCAAAGTCGTGGCATTCGGCGGACGCACACTCCGCACCGACAAGTCGCTTGCCAAATACGTCAACTCGCCCGAGTCGGTCATCTACTCCAAGAGCGTCCAGCTCTACGGTCTGTTTCAGGCAAAGAAAGCCATAACCCAGAAAGGGCGCTGCATACTCGTCGAAGGCTACATGGACGTCATATCCATGTCGCAGAGCGGAGTCGAGAACGTAGTGGCATCGTCGGGCACCTCGCTCACACAGGGACAGGCACGCCTTATACACCGTTTCGCCGACGCCGTCACCGTCATCTACGACAGCGATGCCGCCGGCATAAAAGCTTCGCTGCGCGGCATCGACATACTGCTCGCCGAGGGACTCGACATCTCTATCGTCCTGCTCCCCGACGGAGACGACCCCGACTCGTTCGCGCAAAGTCACAGCTCCGAGGAAGTCGAAAGATACATCGACGAGAACTCGGTGGATTTCATCCGCTTCAAGACGTCGATACTGCTTAAGGACGCCGCCAACAACCCCACACGCCGAGCCGAAGTCATCAACGACATCGTGCAGTCGGTAGCCGCCATACCCGACGAAGTGAAGCGCATGGTCTACATCCAGGAGTGTGGCCGTCTGCTTGAGATGGGCGAAGACATACTCCGCCGGCAGGTCGCACTCGCACGCAAGCGCAAGGCCGAACAGGCCGCCGTCGAGCGTCAGCGCGAGAACGCAAGAAATTCGATCCGCGCCGGCATGTCGGACGATGCACCGTCGCAACCAGCCGACAGCACCGTCACCCAGGTCGCCGTGCCGCAGACGCCGCAAGGCGCCGCACCACGTGGCGGCCGACCGTCGCTGGCCGACTTTGAGCGCGGAGTACTGCTTTACGTCGTCCGCTACGGCATGACGAACGTGTGCGACGCTATCGACAACGAAGGCAACACTATACCGCTAAGCGTCATAGACCTCGTGGAGACCGAGATGGCCAACGACGGCATGGAGTTTTCCGATCAGACCAACCGCGAGTTGTTTGAGGAGGCCCGGTCGCTGCGGGCGACGTGGCCCGACGACTACAGACGCGAAGAACTTGAAGCCGCGACGCGCCGCACGACCGAAATCGAGGAAGGCCGCAAAACAATTGCCGCCACAGCTCCCGATCTGGCATCGATCACCCGCGAGGAACACATGCTGCGTGAACGCGCCGACGAGAACTACAACAACGCCGTGACATCGTTCACCCGCAACTATGTTGAGCGCTCGCTCACATGCTCGAGCAGCGACGTCGTGCGCCAACTCGCCACCTCGCTCGCCTTCGAGCGTCACCATCTGAGTAAATATCACACCCGGTTCACGCAGATACCTACCGAACTCGACAAACTCTACCACCTTCTCAGCCAGGCCATCTACGCCTGGAAATCGGCTGTGCTCGCCTCAATGTCGAACGCGCTGTGCGAGGAGATCGCCGCAGCCAGCGCCTCTGGCGACATCGAGAAAGTCATGCAGCTCATGCAGCGCAAGGCACGCTACCTCGAGCTGCAGAAAGAGTATGCCCACATGCTCGGCGACCGCGTCATCGGCACCCGCTGACCCCCTCATCGGTCATAGCATCGCAGATGCCGAACCCGGCAAAGCCGGAGCAAAACCCCATCCTGCGACCCTACATAGAAAAAAAGCCTGATTAACATTGTGATACATTATTGATTTGTAGGGGCGTGCGACAGTACGCCCACAAATCGAAGGAGCATCACCACACAGATATCTACCATGCAACGCACCATTGCGCACGGCATCGCAGATGCCGAGACCAGGCGCAGCCGGAGCAAAACCCCATCCTGCGACCCTACATAGAAAAAGGTTGATTGATATTGTGGTACAGTATTGATTTGTAGGGGCGTGCGACAGTACGCCCACAAATCGAAGGAGCATCACTACACAGATATCTACCACGCAACGCACCATTGCGCACGTCATCGCAGATGCCGAACACTCAATCAGAGCCTACCATCTGACCATTCCCACCACACAGAGACCTACCACGCAATGCAGCATTGCGCATGGCATCGCAGATGCCGGACCCGGCGAAGCCGGAGCAAAACCCCATCCTGCGCGCGAAGCAAGCAGGGTGGGGCGGCACAGACAAAATCGTAATCAGTCTTGTAAAGACTGAACCACATCACTACCATAAGTCACTTGAAAGCAGCACAACACATACGGCGAGGTTCAGTCTCTGCGAGACTGAGGCGCGACTGTCTCTATATACCCCACCCTGTTCGCTGCGCTCACAGGATGGGGCTTTACTCCGGCTACGCCGGGTCTCGGCATCTGCGATGCCTCCATTAGATCAGAGGCAACATCCGCTACTGCACACAGCATTACTACACATGAGATCTACCATGCAACGCACCATTGCGCACGGCATCTACGATGCCAAATACAGCCATTGGATCTACTCCTGCAATGCAGCATCATTGCACAGAGACCTATCACGCAACGCACCATTGCACACGGCATCGCAGATGCCCGAACCCGGCGAAGCCGGAGCAAAACCCCATCCTGCGCGCGAAGCAAGCAGGGT
>CAYMEX010000010.1:0-72139 GCA_964389525.1 uncultured Muribaculaceae bacterium
AACCGGGGACACAAGGATTTTCAGTCCTTTGCTCTACCAACTGAGCTATGGCACCGTTGTTTTGTTTTTGCGATGCAAAGGTAGGAGTATTTTTTTATTCCTCCAAATTTTCAGAGGACTTTTTTTGTCTGAATTAAAGCCCGTGTCAATCATGTGCTAATAATCAAGACATTAAGCCCAGAAATGCGACGTCATTTTAATGATATTAACATTCTTTAGCCTGAATGGGCAGATATATAGTACCCCGTTTTAGTACTTTTACAAAAAATCAATAATGTCTATCACAGTATAATCTTGTAAATCTAATGAATCTAAGATGTTTTGCCGCCGCAATGGCTTGTGTCGCAGCATTAAGTGTTTCGGCAAAGGATATCGAGCTTCCGACAATGGGATGGAGCTCGTGGAATACGTATTACATCGACATCAATGACTCGCTTATCATGTCGCAGGCTGATGCAATGGTCAATCTGGGACTGAAGGACGCGGGATTCAAGTATGTGAATATCGATGACGGTTATTTCGGAGGACGCGATGAGAAAACGGGGCGTCTGCTGATACATCCGACGCGTTTCCCGAAGGGGCTGAAGCCGGTGGTGGATTACATCCACTCGCTGGGGCTGAAGTCGGGCATCTACAGCGATGCGGGCGCCAACACTTGCGGAAATTTCTGGAACAATGACACTATAGCACGCAATGTGGGTCTGCTCGGCCACGAGCAGCAGGACATCGACATGTTCTTCAAGGAGCTGGGATGCGATTTCATCAAGGTCGATTTCTGCGGAGCCGACGGTTATTCAAACCACAAGCATCTGTCGTATGAGCCGAAGGACAGGTACAAGGCTATCCACGACGCCATTGTCAACACAGGCCGCAAGGATGCGAGGCTTAACGTGTGCCGGTGGAACTATCCGGGCACATGGGTGAGCGATGTGGCCACATCGTGGCGCATATCGGAGGATATCAGGGACAACTGGAACAGCGTGAAGGGTATCATAGCGCAGAGTCTCTACCTCTCGGCTTATGCGGGCAACGGCCGATACAACGATATGGATATGCTTGAGGTGGGACGCAGCATGTCGCCGACCGAGGACGAGACTCATTTCGGCATGTGGTGCATCATGGCCTCTCCCCTGCTCATAGGATGCGACATGACGACTCTCAAGCCGGAGACTCACGCTCTTCTGACAAACCGTGAGATCATCGCCCTGAATCAGGATCCGCTCGGACTGCAGGCCTATGTGGCTTCGACCGACGGCAAGACGTATGTGCTGGTAAAGGATATCGAGACTGCCTACGGCAACACCCGTGCGATAGCACTTTACAATCCGACCGACGAGCCGCAGACGATCACGGTCGACATGAAGGATATTGACATGGGCGGCAAGGTGAGGATGCACGATCTGATAAAGCAGAGAAATGCCGGCACTGTCGAGGGGACATGGGGCGAGACGGTGGCTCCGCACGGCGTGCGCCTGTATCGTCTGGAGGCCGACAAGCGCCTTGAGAGAAGCGTGTATGAGGGGGAGACCGCATATCTGTCGTCATATCAGGAGATATACAACCCGATGGCAGTAGGCACAGGCTTCTACGCAGCCGACTCTGTCTGCTCGGGCGGCATGAAGGCTACCAATCTGGGCTTGCGTCCTGAGAACGATCTGCGCTGGCGCAATGTCTACAGCAAGGAGGGAGGCCGATACGAGGCGACGATTGAATATGTCGCTCCGTCGAAGGGCAAGCTATTTGTCTCGGTCAACAATGGCGACGGGCAGGTCATAGAATATGCTCCGTCGGCCACCGAGGGGAGCATAGCATCGGTGAAGGTGACTGTAGAGCTCGCGCCCGGAGAGAACGAGATAAGGCTTTTCAACGACCGTTTCAAGATGCCAGATATCGACCGCATGACGATAGCCCGCATAGATTAGACAAGCTCTTAGCCTTCTAATCGGGCATCGGCCGGGTCGTCGTCTTCCTCAATATCGGCAGACTCGGATTCATCAGACTTGCGTGACGTGAGTGCCTCCCTATATGCAATGGGGGGCATTCCGTATTTTTTCATGAACGTTTTGTAGAAACTTCCGCGGTTACGGTAGCCGCATTTCGATATGATCTCTTTCATCGAGAGCGTGGTGGTGAGCATCAGCTTCATGGCGCATGCGATGCGTATCTCTCTGATCATGTCGGACGGCGACGGCTGTTCGAGCTGCTGGAAGCGGCGGTAGAGCTTGCGTATGCCGATGCCGAGTCCGTCGGCGATATGCGCCGCCGTGAGTTTCTCATCCTGCATGTGCTCTTCGATATAGCGCACGACATCGTCGACAAGTTTCATGTCGTCGTAGTGCTGCAGTTTGCTGCGGTCGTAGCTATATTGTACCGGCGACGACGCGGCCTGCCTGTGCGGCGCCAGCAGTCTTTCGATCACTGCCGAGAGATAGCTGAATGTGAAAGGTTTTGGGACGTAGGCGTCGGCTCCGGCCCTGAGTCCAGCAACACGGTCGTCGTTGGTGTGCTTGGCCGACAGTACTATCACGGGGATCGCCGAGGTGATCGCGTTGGCTTTGATCTCGCCTATCAGCGACATTCCGTCGCGGTCGGGCATCATAACGTCGGTGATGACAAGATCAGGCAGACGTCCTCGCATGAGTTCCATAGCTTCATCGGCCGAGGTCGCGGTCTCGACGGTATATCGGTCGAGACCTTCCTTGAGGAGCACAAGCATCTCGCGGTCGTCATCGACGACGAGTATATGGCCTTTAGAGTCGCCTTTCGGCTCCTGCAGCGGCGTGATCTCACCCGGATTTTCCTTTGACTCCATGCGCATCACGGCTCCCACATCGGGTATGTTTATGTCGGGCGAAGCGGGATTAGGCGCCGTTTTCTCCAGCGACGGCAGCCGCACGATAAACTCGGCATACTGCCCCGGCTCGCTCTTTATGTCGATCGAGCCTTCGAGGAAATGAACCATCGAGTGGCATATGGCCAGACCGAGGCCATTGCGTGCCGAGAGTCCCTTTGTCGCGTTCACCTCAAGGCTGTCGAGCACTTCATAGCGGTTGAAGATGCGTTTCCGGTCTTCCTGCGTGATGCCTTTTCCAGTATTGTAGACCGAAAGCAGCAGCGAGTCGCCTTCTTTACTGACGGTCACTTTTATGGTGCCGTTGACCGGCGTGTACTTGAACGCATTTGACACAAGATTATAGAATATCTTGGTGAACGCGCTGCCGTCGGTATTGAACATGATGTGCTGCTCGATATCGCCCTGAAGCGAGAGGGTGTTCTGCTCGGCAAGATGCTCGAAAGAAGCGAGAATCTGCGTGGATGTAGCTGTAATATCGATCGCGTCAACATTGCGCTCGCGATGGCCGGTCTCAAGACGCCTGAAGTCGATGACTTCCTGTATCAGACTGTTGAGGCGCTCGGCATTCTGCTTGATGAGGTTGACATAACGGCACACGTAGCTGTCGCTGTGCTCATAGGAGAGCAGTCGCTCGCACGGCCCGTAGATGAGCGTGAGAGGCGAGCAGAACTCATGTGTGATGTTTGTGAAGAAGCGCAGTTTCTGTTCATAAAGCTGGTCGTTGTGCTCACGCTCGATCTTCTCGATCTGACGGAGACGGCGCATGCGCTCCTTGCTTCTGAGGCGGTGTACGACATAAGCGATCATCATCAGCAACAGCAGCAGATAGAACATCTGTGCAAGCCTCGACAGATACCACGGAGGAGAGACATGCAGCCTGAGAGTCGACACGGGGCTCTCGTAGCCGGTGACCGTGTCGCGGTATTTCGCCTGAAGCTCATAGTTGCCGTATGCGAGGCGGTTGAATGTGGCCATGTAGTCGGTCGCCCTGATCCAGTCATTGTCATCGCGCATGCGGTAGAACAGCTCAAGGTTGGCCGAGTTGATATACTCGGCGACCGACATGCCGATACTGACGTTGTTCTCGTCGTGACGCAGCGACAGGACCGCCGGCTCATCGCTGCCGTCTTTCATATGCCGGTAAAGCGCCCTGCGCTCTCCGTTGACAAGAAGTCTGCTGAAGCGCAACGGCGGATGATAGCGTCTTGACTCGTAGCGCACCTCGGGGTTGAGGGCTGCAAGCACGAATCCGTTGTTTCCGCCGAAGAAAAGACGGCCGTCGCACTCGGTGAACGCGCCGTCGCTGAACTCGACCATATTCACGCCATTGTGGCGGCCATAGACCTGAAACGTCTCGTTTTCGGGGACAAAACGTATTATACCGGCGTTTGTGGCAAACCAGAGGTTTTCTCCGTCGAAAAACATCGAGTGTATATATGAGCTCGGGAAGCCGGTGTCTTCGTTGTACACGACTTCCGACCCGTCGGGATTGTGTCGCAGCACGCCGTTTGACGTACCGATCCACAGTGTCGAGTCGGGAGTCATCTCGAGCGCAAACACCTCGTCATTTATAAGTCCGCCCGCAAAGTCCACGTCGAAAGGCTCGAGGCCGCTCTCTGTCACGCAGAACACTCCCTCGCCACGGTTTCCGGCGTAAATCTTTCCGTCGACTCCGCGCATGATCGTGAAAAAGTAGTTGGATCCGTCGCCCTGCAGATAGAAATATTTGTAGGACGCCACTCTCATTCCCGCAGGGGTATCCTCCATGACAAGACGGAATATGCCTATACCGGCTGTAGCGACCCACAGCACATTGTTTTCATCTTCGACGATCGCATGTATGTATTTCAGCGCATCGGGTGCATTCTCTATTCTGTGTATGCTGTTGTCGGATTTCGACATATAATCTAGACCACCTTCAGAACCTACCCATACGATCGGACGATGCCGGCTCTGAGCCATGGCATAGACCGAGTTGCCGCTCAAAGAAGTATTGCGCGTGTTAAGTATCTGCAGCTGCGACGGTTTGACAGCATGATACGGGGCAAAATCCGAGATGCGGAGGATGCCGTTGCCTTTTGTGCCGAGATAAAGCGAATTGTCGGCCGTGTCGAGATATATAGATCTCGTGGGCGCGAATATGGTGTGCAACAGATCGGAATACATGCACGTGTAGATCGAGTAGGTGTCGTTGATCCACTGTATGACCCCCTGCCCGTCGGTGCCGATCCACACTATGTCCTGATAGCGGCCGTGAACCATGTGGAATATGCCCGATCTTATGCCTGTGTCTTCTATTTTCTTGCCTCCCTCTGAAATCTTGAGCACTCCCTCCGACTTGAATCCGACGAGCACATTGCCGTGACGGTCGGCGCACACGGCCGTTACCGCATTGCGTCGGGCAATCTCGTCCGACAGATTTGCGACAGTGTTGAACACCTGCATATACGGGTTGTAGCTCTGAAGGTCGCCGTTCTTGCTGATGACCCATATATTGTCGCCGTCCATGAAGCAATCCATGATATCGGCCTTAAACACCGATTTGTCGCCCGTCACCTCATATCGTCCGTCGTAGCGGTGAAGGCCATAGGATGTGACCCCGTCCTGAGTGAATATTATGATCCTGTCGGGATCCGACCAGTCGATGCACACAGTCCTGTCGGCCGGCAGGTCAATCTCATTCAGCGCGACAAAGCGGTTGGTGAGCCCCTCTTCATAATAATGGATCAGACCGTCGGGAGCCAGAAGATAAAGGCGGTCGCCCGAAGCAAAGACCAACGAGTGCTCCGATTTTCCTTTATACTCAGGGAAACTGTCATAAAACTCAAAAAGATCGTCGGCCGTCCTGAAGCGATGAAGACCCTCGGTCGTCTGAATCCAGTTACTGCCGTCGGAGGTCGTGGCGAGCGCCGACACCATCGATCCTTTGAGCTCGTGGCCTATAAACCGGTCTCCGAATCTGAAGAGCTGTTTTCCTCCGAACAGATTAAGACCGTCGATCGTGCCGAACCACATCATGCCGCTTCTGTCCTGCATTATGGTCGTGACAGATCCGAATGTCAGACCATCGGTCGTGGTGATATACCGCAGAGTATTTCCCGGAGTATGTGGCGCACATACCCATGCTGATACAAGCACAATTAGCAATCGCAGAAGTCCGACACGCATGATAACAACTGATTTCTTATGGATGTCGCAATTTAGTATATTATTCTGACAAAACAGTGCTTTATTGTGCAAAAAAGAGGACTGTATTGCACAAAAAGCGACAGTAGGGACAGAAAAATCCCCTGAACGGAAACTTCACGGGCATTCCGTCCAGGGGAAAAGGTTTATTCTATTTACTGTCACTCGATGACAGCCGCATAACCGCCATTGCGTGCCATGCGCACTTTCACCGTGTCGCCTTTGCGCACTTTGCGCGTGTTTTTAGTATAGTGCATCGCCTGACGTGGAGCGTTGACGCCGTCCTCATAAGAGGTCATAGTGTACTCTCCGTCGCCGAGGAAGTCGAGAGTGATCTCAAATTCGCGCCATTTCTCTCCGTTGTTGGTCATGCCGCCCAGATACCATTTGTCGCCTTTGCGTTTGGCCACGATCAGATATTCGCCGATTTTAGCCTCAAGCGCTCTTGTCTCGTCGGACACGACAGGCACACCGGCCATGAAACCGGCGACATCGCCATTAGAGTAATAAAGCGTCGGATTATCGGCAAGCATCTGCAATCCGGTCTCAAACACCACAAAAAGCGCCATCTGATATGCCCGCGTGCCTATCGACCCGGAGTTCGGGCGCTCACACCTGTATGTCTCGGGCTGATAACTCAGCATGGCACCCGGAGTATAATCCATCGGCCCGACGGCATTGCGCAGGAACGGGAGATACACACTGTTGTCGGGGACACAGCCTCTCATCTGCTCCATGCCTCTCACACCCTCATATGACAGCACGTTGGGATACCTGTATTCAAGTCCGGCCGGCTTGAAAGCACCGTGAAAATCCACAAACAGCTTGTTTGCGGCAGCCTCTTTAGCAACCCTTTCATAGAAATTCACCATCCACTGGTCGCTCCGGTCCATGAAATCGATCTTGACACCGGCCACTCCCATATCGGAGTATTTTTTGAACAGGTCGAAATTGTTTTCCACCGTGAGCCATGTCAGCCAAAGTATCACCCCGACGTTTTTCTCTTTACCGTAGGCGATAAGCTCCTCGAGATCAAGATCGCCGTTTGGCCTGAACGGATCGCGGGTCGACGCAGCCCATCCCTCGTCGAGAAGCACATAGTCAATTCCATATTTCGACGCGAAGTCAATGAAATATTTATAGGTGGGTGTATTGCATCCGGCAACAAAATCCACGTCCGTTCCATAGGGAGTAGCACCGTTCCACCACTCCCAGGTGGTCGTTCCGGGTCTGATCCACGACGTGTCGGCAATCTCCGACGCATCGGCCAGACAAGCCGTCATATTATTCTCAATGATGCGTCGGTCGTCGGTCGTCACAACAAAATAGCGCCACGGGAAAGCACGCTTTCCGCTCGTGCGGGCAATGTAATCGGCCTCCTCCTCGATCTTCACACTGCGGTCACCGTCATCGCCGAATTTAAGCGGCACTTTCGGGAAAACCGAACGAATCTCGTCTGACTCATCGCCCGGGACAAGAAACATCGCCGGATAATCATTTAAAGCCGACTCGCTCAGAAGGATTTTCACACCGTCGGCCGACTCGACGAGCAACGGAAGGAGTGTCTTCTTCTCGCCGGAGGCACTCCATTGATCGGAAGTGAGATGCACATACGGCTCCTCGTATGAGGTCTTGAACCGTCCGGCCTGCTGCCCGTGCATAATATAGTCCTCGGGGAGCGTCACGCCAAACTCCTCGTCGACAATATCGACCTCGCCCTTCTGGTCCGTCACAAAACGATAGGCGGCGCCATCGTCATATACACGCCATTCGACCGAATAACCGCCCTTAAACTTCAACGTAAGCTGATTGTACTCATTGTCGATTTCCGACGCCTTGAATGCCACAACCGGCGTTATCTTATCGGACACTTTCTGTCGCTTCACCGACACAACCGACGGCGCATTTCCCAGCACACGGCCGCCCACCGAGAGCGACATGCGTCCATCGTCAAGCACACGCTTTCCATCAAGATCAAGAGTGTAAGAAATGCGTTTGCCGACATCAATATTGACAGCAAGGTGCCCATCGGGAGACGTCACAAAATAAGACTTGGCACTCGCGCCTGCACAAAACAGGACCGCTGCCGCCAACAATAGTTGAAACCTCTTCATATATTGCTTCTATTAACTGATTTTAAGTTTATCCAAAGATAAGATCTTTCGGTCAACCTATCGCCTGATACGAGCAAAACGTGTGTATGTTTTCGTGACAATAAAGTCTAAAATTTCGCGTATCATGTGAAAATATGTATATTTTTACGACTTAGGTCTCCAAATAAACATCTTTGTCAGAAAAATTAACAAACAAAATTTGACAAAGGGAAATACTCGCACTACCTTAGCAACGCAAAAAAGATACAGCACGGGGTCAGGTCTTCCAGACAAAACAGAGACACTTCGGAGATCGACATACCGACAAAAATATACAGAATCCGCCAGACTTCACAGTCTGACCGACATAAAATGTCTGCGCGATCTGAACGAATAAACCGCCTAACGTTGTGAAACGTGACCACGGTTTAGTTATTAGTGATTAGGTTTATTGATTAGGTTTATTGATCAGATAAGGGTGCGTCAAGCACGAGTGTTGATACACAGCTTACGCACCCTTATTTTTTTAAAAGCCATTCAGAAGCCTTTTCATCCGGTCAAAAAATAAAAGAACAGTTAACGAACTCTCCAATATACACCATAATAAAAGATGAACAATAGCATCAAAATATCTCTCTCACTTGCACTCGGCATCATACCGATGGCAATATCGGCATCGGCAGTGCCCGAATGCCCGGCCGACATGGTTGCCGCAGTCGCAAACACAGGATCACGCTATACAGTGACCAAACGCCCGGCCGAGTCAGAGCGGCTGTTCCGCTCGGATGCCGTCGAGGCTCAGATCAAGCGCGTGAAGGGGCTTCTGAAAAACCCCAAGCTCGCATGGATGTTTGAAAACTGTTTCCCCAATACTCTCGACACAACCGTACACTACCGCAAAGACAAAGACGGAAAGAACGAGACATTTGTATATACAGGCGACATACACGCCATGTGGCTCCGCGACTCTGGAGCACAGGTGTGGCCCTATGTGCAGCTCGCTGACTCCGACAAGCATCTCAAGGATTTAGTGGAAGGCGTGATACGCCAGCAGTTCAAGCTCATAAACATCGATCCCTATGCCAACGCGTTCAACGACGGTCCTACCGGCGGCGAGTGGCAGAAAGACCTCACCGACATGAAGCCTGAGGTGCATGAGCGCAAATGGGAGATCGACTCGCTCTGCTACCCCATAAGACTCGCCTATGAGTACTGGAAAGTCACCGGCGACGCCTCGATATTCGACAACGAGTGGCTTAAGGCAATCAACAACATACTTGATACATTTGTAGCCCAGCAGCGCAAGGAAAACGTAGGCCCCTATCGCTTCCAGCGCCGCACAGAGCGCCAGCTCGACACTCTCAACAACGACGGACTCGGCTCGCCGGTAAAACCTGTCGGACTTATTGTAAGCTGTTTCCGTCCGTCGGACGACGCCACAATGCTTCAGTTCCTGGTACCGTCCAACTACTTTGCCGTGTCATCGCTCCGCAAGGCAGCTGAAATCCTCCGCACGGTCAACAAAGACGAAGCTACCGCATCGCGTTGCACCGCACTTGCCGATGAGGTTCAGCAGGCTCTCGACAAATATGCCATATACGATCACCCGGAATTTGGCAAGATATACGCATTTGAGGTTGATGGATTCGGGAACCACAACCTCATGGATGACTCCAACGCACCAAGCCTTTTGTCACTCCCCTATCTCAGCGACATCGACGTAAACGATCCGATATATCAGAATACGCGTCGGTTTGTATGGAGCGACTCAAACCCGTACTTCTTCTCGGGTAAAGCCGGCGAAGGCATCGGAGGTCCGCACATCGGCTACGACATGGTATGGCCCATGTCGCTAATAATGAAAGCACTAACATCGACCGACGATCAGGAGATCGCCAAATGCGTCCGTATGCTCATGGACACTGACAATGAGACCGGCTTTATGCATGAGTCATTCCACAAAGACAATCCGGCAAAATTCACCCGCGAATGGTTCGCATGGCAGAACACTCTCTTCGGAGAGCTTATACTCAAGCTTGTGAATCAGGGTAAAGTTGACTTGCTCAACTCGATATGACGCTCCTCCCTCAGAGAAACCAAACGACAAAAAAAGACGAAACAGAGACCAAGTTTATATAGATAAATAAGATGTTACAATTTCTCTAATGCTGTTTTCCCTGCCGTGAGGCACGGTAAACGGCGACCAAAGTTCAAGATAATTGATTTCTATGGTTGAGAGTAGAGGTGTGTCCGACGAGGACGCTCCTCTATTCACTTTTTACAGGACACCAGCCCGACAGAGAAGTTGCGACACAAACAACATAAATCAAAAAAACATCACAACCAATACAACTAATGAAACTACGCAACATCACTGCTGCCGGACTTGTGGCCGCGACGCTCGCGCTGGCCGCATGCGCCGAAAAAGAGACAGAAAAGCTGACCGACCATGTAAATCCGCTGCTCGGCACGGCCACCCTATGGGACAAAGAGGATCTTGGCTACGAACGCCACCAGAAGACACGCACATGGGGAGCCGAAGTATTCCCCGGCGCCGCGCTGCCTCACGCCATGGTACAGCTCACCCCTCAGACCATGTGGCACGCCGGAGCAGGATACCAGTATGAGGACAGCACCATACTCGGCTTCGCCCACTCGGCAATGGGACACTGGAATCTGATGGAGCTGCCGATATTGCCGGTGACAGGCGAAGTGTCGGCCGACGACTATGCCTCGACTTTCAGCCACGACAACGAGTCGGCGCGCCCAGGCTACTACCAGGTCTTTCTTGACCGTTACGGCGTGAATGCCGAGCTCACATCGACGCTCAGAGCCGGTTATCACAGATACACGTTCGGCAACGGCGACGCAAAACGTCTGCTCGTAAACGTGGCGCACGCGCAAGGCCCGGTGAACCGGTGGGAAATCGACAAAGTCGCCGACAACGCCTTTACCGGACGACAGGGCGGCATGTATTATTATGCTGTGACCAGCCTGCCGATAGACTCGATAGCGATAGCAGCAAGCAGCAAAGCCGACGGCGTGCCCGTGGCGTTCATAGACTTTGCCGACAACACATCGCCGGAGCCGCTCGAAGTGAAAATAGGCATGTCGTATGTGAGCACCGACAACGCCCGCCAGAATCTCGAGGCTGAGATGCTCGGCAAGGACTTCGCACAGGTGCAGGCCGAGGCCGACAAGACATGGGAGGAACTGCTCTCAAAGGTCAAAGTGGAGGGATCGACCGACCGCTACCGCGATCTTTTCTACACGACACTCTATCGCGCCTCGCTCATGCCGCGCCTTGAAAGCGACGTGAACGGCCAGTACCGCGACGCCAAAGGAGAGACTGTGACCGATCCGGGATTCAGGTACTACTCCAACCCGGCGTTCTGGGACGTGCACCGCAACCAGCTTCCGCTGATCGCTATGCTTCAGCCCGACGTCGCCCGCGACATAATATGCTCGACAATCGACCGCGGCGAAAAACAGGACGGCTACATACCGTCGTATTTCCACGGCGACCATGCGCCGACGTTTGTCATCGGCAGCTATAAGCGCGGAGTAAAAGATTTCGACCTCAGCCGCGCCTATGCCCTCGCCCTGAAAAGCGCCACCGTACCCGGCGGACGCCATGCACGCCCATATCTCGACGAATACATTGCCAACGGCTACATCGCCGACGTCGACCTGCCCGACTGCCCATTCTACGAGGAGCACAAGGGAGGCGTGACAAAAACAGTGGAATATGCCTACGACGACTACGCTGTGGCTCAGATAGCCAAAGAACTCGGCGACAGCGCCAACTACGACATGCTGATGAAGCGTTCCGAGAACTACCGCAATGTCTTCGACCCGTCGACAGGATTTATGCGCGGCAGAGTCGACGGTGGGGCATGGATGACGCCCTACAACCCCTATTATCCTTATTTCCAGCAGATGTATCGCGAGGCCAACGGCTGGAACCAGCTCTTTTATGCTCCACACGACCCCGAAGGGCTGCTCGCCCTCTATCCGTCGGCCGAAGCTATCGACGCAAAGCTCGACTCGCTTTTCACCGAGCCGTATATCGGACTTGAGGTGTCGAATCTCACCGGCTTCATAGGCAACTACTGCCACGGCAACCAGCCGGGACACAACATACCCTATACCTACTATTTCATAGGACGGCAGGAGAAATCGCAGGCTGTGCTCGACAGCATTATGGACCGTTTCTACGACATGGGCCCCGAGAAACTTGCCTACGGCGGCATGGATGACGCCGGCGAGATGTCGGCATGGTTCGTGCTGAACGCAATCGGTCTATACACCTACTCCCCCGCCGACGCCGAGTATATCGTGTCGGTGCCGCTGTTCGACAAAGTGACGTTCAGCCTTCCTGAAAACACTTTCACGATAGTCAAAGAGGGCAACGGCAGAAAGATCGATAAAATCACATGCGACGGCCGGCAGATCGACGGCTACTTCGTCGGCCATGACCAGCTCACCAAGAACAAGACCCTGACGATCTCGACAAAATAACGCTGCTTTTGCCTGTCTAAATCCAAGATGTTCAAAAAAGCGTTATATTTGAAACGTAGTAGCAACTAAAAACCTATTCAAAAACATCCTTATGACAAAGACAGCCGCAGCATTGGTCGCCGCCGTGATAGTGGGCGCGGCGCTTGCATCCATCGGCCTGGCATTGCGCTCAGGCATCAACAACATCGCGTTCAAGGACCGTGCAGTCACCGTGCGCGGGCTTGCCACCCGCGAGGTACAGGCCGATAAAGTGACATGGCCGATCGCGTTCACAACCCTCGGCGACAATCTCCCGTCGCTCTACGATCAGGTTACAGCCACCAATAAGGTCATCACCGACTTCCTCACGTCCAACGGCATCGATCAGTCGGAAATCTCGATCGGACAGACCACGGTGTTTGACCGCGATGCCGAACGATATGGCGCACGCACCCAGCCCTACCGCTTCACGCTCACTTCGGTTCTTGTGATCTCATCGAGCAAAGTGTCGGTGGTCAAAGAGCTTATAAAGCGTCAGGGCGAACTCATCAAGAAGGGTATCTCGATCGACACAAGCTACCAGTATCAGACCATTTACGAGTTCACAGGGCTCAACGACA
This sequence comes from uncultured Muribaculaceae bacterium, assembly GCA_964389525.1. Classification (GTDB taxonomy): domain Bacteria; phylum Bacteroidota; class Bacteroidia; order Bacteroidales; family Muribaculaceae; genus JAFLTL01. Next base: position 13,254 of record CAYMEX010000010.1, read on the forward strand.
TCAAGCCGGAAATGGTTGCCGAGGCCACAAACGCCGCCCGTGAGTCGGCCGTGAAGTTCGCCGACGATTCAGGCAGCAAGCTCGGCAAGATCAAGACTGCAAGCCAGGGACAGTTCTCTATCGAAGACCGCGACCAGTACACTCCCTACATCAAGACAGTGCGCGTGGTCAACTCGATCACCTACTACCTCGAGCACTGATTTAATTTCACCATAACCATATAAGCAGGTCGGGCAGGCTATTTTGCCCGATCTGCTTGTATTATATCATTTTGTCAAGACATCCGGCAAATACATCCTATTCTATCGCCCACCGGTCTCACGGGATCCAATAATATGGCGGTTTACGGCGATGGCTGTCGACCCATTTTTTCAGCCCTTCGATATCGTTCACTCCGTCGGCAATGACAGCCTCGTAGTATTCCACGCCATGATAACCGCTGTCGACAGGAGACTCAAATTTCAGACGAAGTATCGTGTCGCGCTGATCAGCCGTCATCACCTCGCAGATACGGTCGGCCATGCGCTCAAAGAAGCCGTCATATCTCGTCCCGCTTTCAATGTGTATTATATCAAACTGCCAGTTCTCGTCTTCAGCAGCCCTGTACGTCACATGCCACGCCACGCATCGCTCGTCAGTGCGGAGACCGTTGATACACTTTATCTCCGTCACCTTGCCGATCTCCGCAACTGCCGACATCATCTCAAAGCTTGAGCGCTCAGTGATCCCGGTCGAATATACATGCAGGTCGATATCGCGATGCGACGCAAGCAGCCCCATTTTCAACGACCCTATCAGATTAACCCGGCAACCGGCCTGTTCAAGAATACCGACAATACCCGACTCTTCGAGTACTTCACGCGCTCTCGCCTGAGCGGCTGCGGCCATAGCCGTGACATCATTCACAATGTCCATCTTCATCACGTTCTGTTTTTTCGCGTTAAACAAATCTGTAAAGATAGCGTTTATTTCCGATTCCAGACCATAACGACAAATCTACAGCCGGCATATGTTTTGAAATTATTGCCTGATCCGTTATCTTCACGCCCGATATAACCCCATTAACCAGCAGCCCCATGCTCCGATCATTTTATTTCAGTCCGTCAGGCACGACAAAAGAGATCATCCGCATTATCGCCGACAGCTTTCCAGTATGTGTACAGCATTACGACATCACCCTGCACGATTCTGCTCCCGACGCAGTCGAGGCCGACGACATTGTACTGCTGGGCGCGCCCGTGTATGCAGGCCGTGTGCCACAGCTTGCCGCAGAACGCTTCTCATCGATTAAAGGCAACGGACAGAAGGCAATTATCGCAGTCGTGTACGGCAACCGCGACTACGACGACGCGCTGCTTGAGCTGTGCGACATCGCCGGTAGGCAGGGTTTTGAGATTGTGGGAGCCGGGGCGTTCATCGGGCAACATTGCATCTTCCCCGACGTAGCATCTGGCAGACCCGACGAGGCCGACCGAGAGAGCATCAGACGCTTTGCCGGACTTGTCATGCGATCTATCGAAAGCGGCAGCGCACTCGACATCGGCAGCGTGAAAGGCAACCGCCCTTACAAGATTGCGACTGCTATACCTCTGCATCCGCAGACAATGAAAGAACGGTGCAATGAGTGCGGAACGTGCATGTCGCAATGCCCAGCCGACGCTATCCGCAAAGATGACACGATCACGACCGATGACGCAAAATGTATAATGTGCTGCCGTTGCATAAACGTCTGCCCGCAAAACGCCCGATATATTGCCAATCCGATGTATCCGGAGATCAGCCGCAAGTTCATCAGCAACTACACACGACGCTTAGAACCTGAGTGGTTCATCTGATCTACCGCTCCTACCGATAATACATGGGGCTGTGTCAAAATAGTTTCCGACATGGGATATACTATTTTGATTTTTGGGCGTACTGTCGCACGCCCCTACAAATCAATGCCATATCGCGGTATCAGTCATATTTTCTGACGTATGGGCGTGCGACAGTACGCCCACAATGCCTATTCTGGCACGCTTTATATACATAAAAAAGGAGAGAATTTCCTGCTATGGAAACTCTCTCTGAGAGTAGCGAATCCGGGACTCGAACCCGGGTTTCCGCCGTGAGAGGGCGGCGTGCTAGACCACTACACTAAATCGCCATTCTTGTCATCCGCAACCGCTGTTGTTTTTTGACACTGCAAAGATAGGGCTATTATTTATTCCGTGCAAATTTTTCTGCAACTTTTTTCATCATAATTTCCATCGCCCGCACTATCAAACTAATAGTCAATACAAAAGCAACGTCTATCGGCGTATGATCTGATAGCCGAAAAGGCCGTCACGCATAGGCAGATGGTAGAAACCTCCCTTTTTTGCCTTGTTATACTCTCCAAGACTGACCTGACGTTGTGTCGCAACACTGTCGGGCAACATCAGATCCAGATAATAGACGTCATACTCCCCAGTCTTGATGCGACGGTTGCGACGTGTCGTACGATACTTGTCGCGTTTCTCGATATGCTTGCCCACGACAACTGCCTTGACATCGCGGGCACTCGACACCGGCGCTCCATAATAGTTAGCTCCTACGACCGCGAATGCGCCTATTCCTCCGGCAATGACAAAATGGATCAATACCTGAATCCATCGTCTCGATACGCCAAGCCACGATTGCCACAGCCGCGGCCCGAACGAAGCCGTAGCTATTGCGACAGCACACCCTACACCCACCGGTATCCACCAGGGCATGAACGACTGCATATACAGCACCCCGCCCCACAACACGATCGTCAGGACAACAAGTCCGGTGACAATCCTTGCAAAACGCACCATCTTAGAGAGTGTTTGAATATTTCTCAGTCACGACGGAAGATATCGCGTGTATAGACCTTTTCTCTCACATCGTCGAGTATCTTGTCATAGCGGTTGGCTATGATAGCCTTGCACAGCGACTTGAATGCGTCAAGGTCATTGACGACCGTGCTGCCGAAGAACGATGATCCGTCGGCAAGAGTCGGCTCGTAGATAATAATCCGTGCTCCCTTGGCCTTTATGCGCTTCATCACGCCCTGTATCGACGACTGGCGGAAGTTGTCGGAGTTGGACTTCATCGTAAGCCTGTACACGCCTATCACGCACTCTGTCTCTTCGCCACTGTCATAACGGTTGTTAGATGAATAGCCGTACCATCCGGCCATCTTCAGCACCTGATCGGCGATGAAATCCTTGCGCGTGCGGTTGCTCTCGACTATCGCCGACATCATGTTCTGAGGCACCTTGTCGTAGTTGGCAAGCAGCTGCTTGGTGTCTTTAGGAAGGCAATACCCGCCATAACCGAATGAAGGATTATTGTAGTGCGTGCCGATGCGCGGATCAAGGCCTATACCCTCGATTATGGCCTCCGAGTCGAGACCTTTGCTCTCGGCATACGTGTCAAGTTCGTTGAAGTAACTTACACGGAGCGCAAGATAGGTATTGGCAAAAAGCTTTACGGCCTCAGCCTCTTTCATGCCCATGTAGAGGGTGGGTATATCCTGCTTTATCGCTCCCTGCTGCAACAAGGCGGCAAAGCGGTGAGCGGCTTCGGTCAGCGCGTCAATGTCGGCAAGCCGCGATATGGCGTCGTTCTCCTCCTCATATTCTGGCGAGTCGATGATCGACGGAATACCGACAATTATGCGGCTTGGGTAAAGATTATCGTACAGCGCCTTGCTCTCTCTCAGAAACTCGGGAGAGAATAGCAGATTGAGTTTCTTCACTCCCTTTGCCGCATATTTCACATACAGGCTCCGGCAGTAGCCGACAGGTATCGTCGACTTGATAACCATAACGGCATCGGGATTGACACTCAGCACAAGATCTATGACATCCTCGATACAATGCGTGTCAAAATAGTTCTTTTCAGGATCATAGTTGGTCGGCGCCGCTATAACGACGAAATCGGCATCGGCATATCCGCTCTTGCCGTCGAGCGTAGCCGTCAGATCAAGGTCTTTTTCCGCCAGATACTTCTCGATATACTCGTCCTGAATCGGCGACTTGCGTTGGTTGATCATATCGACCTTCTCCGCCACAACATCGACAGCAGTCACATGATTGTGCTGCGCGAGAAGCGTGGAGATACTCAGTCCCACATAACCTGTTCCTGCAACCGTTATATTCATATTCGATTATTGTTTTACGACTCGTGATAAGCCTTGAACCATTTTATAGTTTTCTCTATCCCCTCGGCGAGCGGTGTCGACGGCGTGAAACCGATGGCATCACGCAACGCCGTGCTGTCGGAATAGGTCATATAGACGTCTCCGGCCTGCATCGGCAACAACTCTTTCTCCGCCACAAGTCCCGTCGCTTTTTCTATTGCCGAGATATAGTCGAGCAGACTGACCGGGCTGGAATTACCGACATTGTAGATCACGCAGGGAACTGCCTGATCCGATCGACCGCCATCTTTCACGCAGCGGCCGGGGACAACATCGGCAAGCCTTGCCATCGCCTCCACAACATCGTCGATATACGTGAAGTCACGGTACATATCGCCGCGATTATACACTTTGATCCTGCGACCGTGGAGTATCGCATCGGCAAAAAGATACGGCGACATGTCGGGACGCCCCCATGGGCCGTACACAGAGAAGAAACGCAGACCTGTGACAGGAAGACCGTAGACGGCGGCATAGCTGTGAGCCATAAGCTCGTTGCTGCGCTTGGTCGCCGCATACAGGCTGACCGGCCTCGACGCGTCATCATCCTCCCGGTAGGGCAACTTCTCACTCATGCCATAGACGCTCGACGATGACGCGAAGATAAGGTGTCCGACTCCATTCAGGCGACATCCTTCAAGCACATTCAGAAACCCGGCAAGATTACTCTTAAGGTATGAGCGTGGATTCACAGTCGAATATCTCGCCGAAGCCTGAGCCGCAAGGTGAAAAACCACGTCAAACCCATGCCTGGTCATAAGTGCCATGATCGCATCGTCGTCGGCAATGTCGATCTTGCTGAATGTGAATGTCGGCCATATCTCTGACCTGAACTCTTCAATGCACTCCCCCTCCGGGGCCGTGCCATCAGCAATTGTCACGCCAAGTTCACGCAATCGCGCCAACTTCAGCGCCGGATCGTAGTATCCGTTGAGGTTGTCAATGCCGACGATGTCGGCACCGTCACCCAATTCCTGCAAAAGCCGTCGGGCAAGGTGAAAGCCGATAAACCCGGCGACTCCGGTTATAAGTATTTTGCGCTTATGTTTCTCAGCGCTTTGCATACATACTCTCGTAGTACTGCTCGTAGGCACCCGATGTGACGCGATCCATCCACTCCTGATTCTCAAGATACCATTTCACAGTACGCTCGATACCCTCCTCAAACTGAAGCGACGGTTCCCATCCAAGCTCACGCTGGAGTTTGCGCGAGTCGATGGCATAACGCAGATCGTGACCGGCACGGTCGGTGACGTAAGTGATCAGCTCGTCGGAATAGCCCTCAGGATTACCGAGCAAGCGATCAACCGTCTTGATTATCACCTTTATAATGTCGATATTTTTCCACTCGTTGAAGCCGCCGATATTGTATGTCTCGGCAATCTTTCCCTTATGGAATATAAGATCTATAGCACGGGCATGATCCTCAACATACAGCCAGTCGCGCACATTCTCCCCTTTGCCATATACAGGCAGAGGCTTGCGATGACGTATATTGTTGATAAATAATGGGATCAGCTTCTCGGGGAACTGATAGGGACCGTAGTTATTGGAGCAGTTGGTCACAATAGCCGGCATGCCGTAGGTGTCGTGATAAGACCTTACGAAATGGTCGCTCGAGGCCTTGGATGCGGAATACGGCGAATGCGGATTGTATTTTGTAGTCTCAAGGAAGAAGTCCTCTCCATAGGCATGGTGGTGCTCCGACGATGCCGTGGTCGTAAACGGCGACTCGATCCCCCCGGGTGAAGTTAGTTCAAGCGCGCCATACACCTCGTCGGTCGAGATATGATAGAACAGTTTTCCGTCATATTTCTCGGGAAGCGACTCCCAATACTCCTTTGCAGCCTGAAGCAACGAAAGAGTACCCATCACATTGGTGCGGGCGAATGTAAACGGATCTTTGATCGAACGGTCGACATGACTTTCTGCGGCGAGGTGGATCACCCCGTCGATCTTATACTCTGCAAAAATGCGGCGCATCGCGTCAATGTCGACAATATCGGCCTTTACAAATGTGTAATTGGCTTTATCCTCGATATCCTTGAGATTCTCAAGATTACCGGCGTATGTAAGTTTGTCGAGATTGACAATATGGTAATCCGGATACTTGTTGACGAAAAGTCTAACAACATGGCTGCCGATAAATCCGGCGCCGCCTGTGATCAGTATATTACGCTTCATTGTTTTTAAGGTTACTGATACATTTTTTCAACGAGTCGGTCCAGTATGGCACCTGTAAACCGAACGTTTCCTTGAATTTAGTCTTATCGAGCACGGAGTATGACGGACGTATTACCTTCGACGGAAATTCCGACGAGTGACACGGCTGAACGTCGCATTCCGTCTGGCCGCTTATCTCCGCAATTGCTTTTGTAAAATCATACCATGAGCAGACGCCCTCATTAGAATAATGATATACGCCTTCGTTTCCGTCATACGCACGATTCTCGACAATCCCGACGATTGCTCCGGCAAGATCGCGGGCGTATGTCGGAGTGCCGGTCTGATCAAACACGACCTTCAACTCAGGTTTAGTTGCCGTGAGCGTCAGCATAGTCTTGACGAAGTTTTTACCGTACTCCGAATAAAGCCATGCTGTCCTGAAAATCAACGCGCGGCAACCTGCTTCCGCAATATACCGCTCCCCTTTGAGTTTGGTGACACCATAAACTCCTGTGGGATTTGCCTCCTGATCCTCAGTGCACGGAGTGTTATTTACATTCCCGCCGAAAACATAGTCGGTGGAAAGGTGTATCAGCACACCGTCGACATTCTTCACAGCTTCGGCCAGATTTGCAACCGCATCGGCATTCAGAACTTCAGCAAACGCAGCATCATCCTCTGCCTTATCCACATTTGTGTAAGCCGCGCAGTTGATGACAATATCCACCCGGTTGTCTTTCACCGCCCTGCCGACAGCCTCACGGTCTGTGATATCAAGCTCGGCTACATCGGTGAAGATATAATTATCTTTGCTCTCTGCAGTTATATCGCGGATACAACTGCCAAGCTGACCATTTGCCCCTGTTACAAGTATGTTCATCTTTTCAGCAGTTCTCATTAAAGATAAAAGGACTCTGGAAATCAGCAAGCAATGGATGACGGGTATCTTTTTCAGACAGCAGCGCGTTTTCCACCGGAATTTTCCAGTCTATGCCAAGCGACTCATCCTTTATCGAAATGCCGCCATCGGCCTGAGGCGCATAATAGTTGTCACACTTATACTGAAAGACCGCAGTCTCACTCAACACCGCAAAACCATGCGCAAAGCCACGCGGCACGAAAAACTGCAGATGATTGTCTTCTGTCAGCTCAACAGCCACATGCTTGCCGTAGGTAGGCGAGCCGACACGAAGATCGACTGCCACATCAAGCACACGCCCTTTGACGCATCTGACAAGCTTGGCCTGTGTGTAGGGAGGAGCCTGAAAATGCAACCCGCGCATGACGCCATAGCTCGACATGGATTCATTGTCCTGCACGAAATCAACTTTCGCAACCTTCTCCTCAAATTCTTTCTTACTAAATGACTCGAGGAAATATCCACGCGCGTCCTCAAACACTTTCGGACGTATAACGCAAACTCCTTCTATATCTGTTTTAATGACTTCAATCATATTTTTCAATAATCAAGGTTGATATCCCCGGTCCGCTCAATATCGTCAATAACTTTCAGCAGATACTGTCCGTATGGATTCTTTAGCATCGGCTGAGCCACTTCCCTCAGCTTCTGCTCCGAAATCCACCCTTTACGATACGCGATACCCTCAAGACAACCGACCTTCAATCCCTGACGTTTTTCAATTGTCTCGATATAGGATCCTGCCTCGGCAAGAGAGTCATGTGTCCCGGTATCGAGCCATGCAAATCCACGCCCAAGCAACTGTATTTTAAGCTCGCCGTCATCAAGGAAGCGCTGATTGACAGTGGTGATTTCCAGCTCACCGCGAGCCGACGGCTTTATCTCCCGAGCCACATCCACAACCTTGTTCGGATAGAAATACAGCCCTACGACTGCATAATTTGACTTCGGATTCTTCGGCTTTTCTTCAATACTCAGGCAATTACCGTCTTTATCAAACGACGCAACACCATAGCGTTCTGGGTCATTCACCCAATATCCGAACACAGTGGCCTTCTTTTGCTCTTCGGCGGCTCTGACTGCATCTTTTAGTTTCTCGACAAATCCGGCACCATGGAAGATATTGTCTCCCAGAACAAGACACGCCGCATCATTGCCGATAAACTCCTTGCCTATGATAAATGCCTGAGCCAGTCCGTCGGGCGAAGGCTGCACCGCATATTCAAGATTAACGCCGAAATCACTTCCGTCACCAAGCAGCCGCTTGAACGACTCCATGTCGTGAGGCGTAGTGATGATAAGTATGTCTCTGATACCGGCAAGCATCAGCACCGACATCGGATAATAAATCATCGGTTTGTCGTAGACCGGCAAAAGCTGCTTGCTCACCCCTTTCGTTATCGGATAGAGACGCGTTCCGCTTCCACCTGCAAGTATGATGCCCTTCATTGTCTATGATTGTTTGTTGATTTCTTCTTTTTTACTCTTAAACGTTTTCATAAGAGGCGGCACGATAAGCGCATAACCTAATGCACCGAACACCCCGAGGAAAGCAAGTCCAAGGATTATCATCATGCGATTAGGTTTCGCGGCTTTAAATGGTACCACCGCAGGCTGCATAACAGTGAATACAGGCGTACTTTCCTGCACTTTCACCTCTGCCATCTGCACCTGTTGTGAAGTCGAATTGTAGAGATTATATGCCAGTGTGGCCTCATTCTGCAGTCTTTCAAGATCTATTGCGGCCGAACGAAGCACGATACCCTGATTTCGGTCCACCGCCTTGGCATATGCCTGCTGTGCTTCATAATAACGCTGCTGAGCCTCCTGATTGATCTGTCGCGCAAACGCAAGGTCATGGCGTGCCTTGTTCGTGCGATAGGCTGTCACAAAATCCGTCAGCCGGTTGGCCACCGTATCAGCCAGGCTTGCGGCCGCGAGTGCATCCTGCATCGTTACAGAAATGTTGATCAGCTGGGTCTTCGTGTCAACCGAAACACTTACGCACGAGTTTACGAGTCCGACAAGTCCGTTCTGATTTTTGGTCAACCGCATGGAGTTCGGCTGAATAAGATCTACGTTTTCAGCTAAACTGTCAACAGACACAGCTACGGTCTGTTGTCCCGCCGGAGCAGGAAGATCAGGCGAACCTCCCTCCATCATTGCAGCTATCCGACCGGGAAATCCGGTTATCACACTCCACCATGGGCGCGAAGTGTGCTGAGACAATATCTTTTTGAGAGAAAGCTCCTCATTATCCTTTATTCCTGTCGGCAATTCGACATCAGCAAGAGCCAATGCAAACGGCACCGATCTAACCACATCCGGGTAAAGCCCCGGGTACACGGCGTCTCTTCCTCCTGTATTGCCTGCCGCTCCGCCAAATCCCGCGAGTGCGGCGAGAGCTCCCATCGAGCTTCCTCCCCTTGCACCGGTTGATTCCGGTACAAGCGTCACAGTAGCCACATACTCTTTAGGTATTGAGAAAGCAACCACAATACCGACAGCCGCAGCAATCAGACCGCATTTCAAGACAAAACGACGTTTGTCCCACAGCTTGACAGCAAGTTCGACAAGATCTATCTCTTCTTCCTGAATCTCCGGCTGGTCTATTTCTTTATCTTTTGTCATAGTAGCTGTCGTGTCATCACTTGATCAGGTTAATAATGGATGCAGCCATTGTAGCGAGCGAAGCCGCTGACGTACCGATAGAAAGCCATTTCTGCACATTATTAGCATTATCCTTCTGAGGTTTGGTCGGGACTATAATCTGGCATCCCGGCTCGATCACCGCATTCTTGCCTTTTTCGACATGGCCGTTCATATACACGACAAAAGCCTTTCCTTTATTTGCGTGATCGCCGAATCCTCCGGCCTGTTCGATATAATACTTCAGATTCTTATTAGGCATATATACTACAGAATTCGGATAAAGTACATCACCCGTAATCTTCACCGTATTAACCAACTCAGGCACTACAAGTTCATCGCCATCCTGAAGTACGAGATCTTCCGGACATCCGGGATTTGCCAGTGCCTTGTCAAGATTTATTCCGATAGGATATGAATCGCTTGTCAGCAGGTTGGCTGTAGAAATCGAATCAGCACCCGCCGATGAAAGCGCAAGACGAAGTGACTCGTCACGAGCGACCTTTTCTTCAGCAGTAAGTTTACGCGTCAGATGTGCACCTTTAAGATATGCAAAATCCGATATTCCTCCGGCACGTCTTACCAAGTCGCTAAGTCGCTCTGAGCGGTTTCCAAGCGTATAAAAGCCCTCAAACGGCACCTCTCCCGAAACTTTCACACGGCGCTGAGGAACATAAGCCGGAGAATGACGCACATCGATAACATCGTTCGGTTCAAGCACAAACTTGTCACCTCCGTCAACAACAAGTCCCTTGCTGATCTGTATCGAATAGTTCACAGCAATTTTCCCGTCAATATCTGTAGCCGATGGATCCACAACTCGACGCGACACATCTACTTTTGCATCCGACGCTCCCTCAAGCAAGCCGCCGGCAAGCATGATAAGATCCTCGACAGTTGTTCCCTCAGCATACGCATATGACCCTGGCTTGGCAACTTCACCCAATATCATAAAATCACCTTTGGGGTCCAAATCCTGAACAGAGGATATCATTAGCACATCATTTGGCTTCAAAGTTACATCGGGCTTTGTTCCGCCAAGTATCGCACCAAGATCCAGTGCCACGACCTCTACCATACGGTCATCGCCCTCTCTGTAGAGTTGGGCGCGCCCGGAGAATGCGTCCTCCCTCAGTCCGTCGGCCTTCGCTATAAGATCCTTTACCGTAACGACATCGGTGCCGATCGCATACTTACCCGGACGGAAAACCGCTCCCGCGATATCCACACGATTGTCATAACGGTTTATCCCTTCCTGCACTACAACGAGGTCGCCGTCATCAAGGCGCGTTGTTTCAAAATCCGCAGCCTCGACTGTGACAACCGACTTACCTTTGCCTGTAGAGCGTTCAAGCGAAAGGCGGTCTCCATAAGCGTTTCCTGTCAGGCCTCCGGCATATTCGATGAGATCAGAAAGCGTCTCACCTTTTTTCATCTCATAACTCATCGGTCGCTTGACGCTACCGTCAATCTTCACGATTCGATCATATGGCGACACTATCACTACATCATTTTCCTGTAGCCGGATATCTCCCTCCGACTTGCCGTCAAACAGAAACTCATACAAGTCGGCACTGGCGATACGGCGTCCGTTTCTCATCACCTCTATCGATCGAAGCGATCCGGTTGGAGCGATGCCACCGGCATTGTACACTGCAGAAAATAGCGTCGAGAACGGCGACATACGGTAAGTTCCGGGAGTCATAACCTCACCCATCACGTTCACCTGTATCGAACGAAGCTGGCCGAGAGTAAGAGAGATTTCTGAGGCATCAGCCTCGATATCGGCATATATCGACGATAACGCATTTTTAACGCGTTCATTCGCCTCCTTTACCGTAAGACCGCTAAGATAAACAGGTCCAACCTGACTTACAATTATGTTTCCCTCCGGATTGATTGTCTCCCTTATGTTGTTTTCATTATTACCCCATATGTTGATCACGACCTCATCACCGGGACCCAATCGGTAATCCTCGGGCGTAGCCATATTCACATTAGGTTCAAACGTAAGATTGCGGCTTCTGAAAATATCATGTCCGAACACCTGCGGTATAGGCTCGATCGACAACAGACTGTTGTAAGTCGCCGAGTCGACCGGAACGGTCGACTCCGTGCCGGGCATATAAACGATCGCTCCGTTTGCATCCCTTACATAATATCCTTCACGTTCGGCACGCGCTTTCAGTGCAGCCACATCCTCGTTTACAGTTTTTTTGCTGATGGTGTCCGACGGCACTGTTGTTGTTCCTCCGGCAATCCTCGACGTAGCACTACCGTTTTCCTCAAGCGGCTTTTTAGCTGCTTTCGCAGCAGCATCCGGCCCCTGCTTCTCGATCGTTTTTTTCACGCGTTCGAGCTGTTCCTGGCTCACTCCACGAGAAAACAATTCTTTTCCTATCTGCTGCTGGCTCTTACCTTGAGCGGTTGCAGTTCTAACATAACTTATAACCTGCTGATCGGTCATCTTGGCCAGCGCCACAGCACCGCCTCCGATCAGCAGTGCCAAAGCAATCGATATATTTCTAACGCTTTTCTTCATTTCCGATAAAAACCGGCGATGCAAAACCGGGAGTTATTCCTTATTATATAAACTAATTCACTTGTATTGGTTCTCTACAGATATGTGCAGTCTGCGCTCTCTGGCCTTGATCATTCTTGTCAGCCACATGTTGAAAAGCACGAAAGCGACAACATCAATCACCATGATGATCGTTGAGTTGATAAACTGCGAGAGTGCGACATTAAAGGCGATGAACACAGCCGACACCAGCAATATTACAGGCATGGCAGTACGCTGCCTGATACCTAATGCCAACAATTTATGGTGTATATGACATTTGTCCGGGAGAAACGGATTGCGTCCGGCTCTGACCCTATGAATATAGACTCTCACGACATCAAAGCATGGGACAATCAGCGGAGAATATGCAAGCACAATAGGATTCATATCTACAATATTTACCCTCGGTATCATGCACATCTTCACCATCAGGATTGCGAGAATAGCACCAGTTGTCAGAGCACCGGTGTCTCCCATAAATATCTTTTTTCCGACCTTAGCCTCACCAAATACATTATAATAGAAGAACGGTACAAGCGTACCCAGTGCGGCAAAAGCGATAAGCGAGAAAATCATCTCTCCGACAGCAAAGAACACGATGCCATAAAACAGCAATGCAATACCGCAAAGTCCCGACGCAAGACCATCTATTCCGTCTATCAGATTCACGGCATTGACAATAAGAACAAATGCAAGCACAGTGATAAGCCACGCCAACGGCAACGGCAATTGCGACATAAACATGAAACCATGCAGGTCATCCACCATAAGCCCCGACAAAGCTATAAGAATGCCGGAAAGGATCTGCGCTACGAACTTTGCACGATATCTCACACCGATCAGATCATCAGCCATACCGACAAGATACATGATCATAAGCGTACACAAGCCGAAACACAACTGCTGCGGTGCTCTTGAAAGCTCGTCAAAAACCGAACCGTCATAAAACAGAGCATTGATCCCGGCTATAAAAGCGATCGAAAGAAATATCGCCGGGACAAATGCTATACCGCCAAGGCGTGGCACGATGCCCTGATGGATCTTTCGTTCATCAGGTACATCAAAAAGCTGTTTGCGAAATGCAATCAGCAATATCTGCGGTATCAGGACACCTGTGACAATCACACTTATCAGAGACACTGATAATACGTTGGCCATCCAAGATTCCATATTACTCGTTTTTGTATGATTCTGTGTGAGTCACCTGTCGGGGAACGACAGCTTTCAGCACACGTGAGCTACTCCATTTTTAGCAAAAATAACATTTATATCATACAATTCCAAACAACAGACCTTTTCATTGTGTATTTTTTCAACAAACATATCCGCATTTTCCTACACTCGCATGACACACGTCACTAAATCACGCAGAAAAAAGGCGTTAACAAACACTCTATTTTGCCAAACGGCGATACTCAGAAGCCTTTTTACGGAAGATTTCCTGTAGATGCCATATTGCAGGTGATTTTTTCCACCATTTAGTTCGACAGATTGCATCGCAAAAACTTACCTTTGCAATGATATGCCAAAATTTTGCTTCAGAATACTTGCTCTACTGGTCATCCTGACACCGCTTATGTGCCGGGCAAAGTCCTATACCATAGTGATTGACCCCGGGCATGGAGGAAAAGATTTTGGAGCCGTAGGCAAGATTACCAACGAAAAAACGATCAACCTTGATGTAGCCCTGCTTGCAGGCCGGATGATAAAGAAAGCCCATCACGACGTCAAGATCATCTATACACGCAAAGACGACAGATATATCTCGTTGAAAGAGCGAGCCGACATTGCAAACAACGCCCACGGCGATCTTTTCATTTCAATACATGTCAATTCTGTTGCAAAATCAAATCGCAGACGCACGACAATAAAGGGCACATCGGTCTACATCCTCGGACTGCATAAAAGCGCAGCGAACTTTGAGGTCGCAAAACGCGAGAACTCCGTTATTTCACTCGACTCTGATTTTGCCACCCGCTACGAAGGATTCGACCCGTCATCGGCCGAAAGCTACATTATGTTTGAGCTCGGACAGAACCGGCATATCGGTCAGAGCGTGAGATTTGCGCAATACATTCAGAACAATCTTATCAAGACTGCAGGCCGAGCCGACAACAGTGTCCGTCAGGCCGGATTCTGGGTGCTATGGGCAACAGGCATGCCATCGGTACTTATTGAGCTTGACTTCATATGCAATCCGCAGATGGAGAAATACCTCGCTTCCGACAAAGGCAAACGCGCCATGGCGCAATCCATCAGCGACGCCTTCACCGAATACCGTGGCGGCAAAGTCACTCACACGCCGACCGACGAGTCCATTGACGACACTGCGGACAGCGACGACAGTACCGCGACCGACATTCCCGTGCAACCCACACCGGCAAACGACACAAAAAGCAAATCAAAATCTTCCGCCACCCAAAAGACTTATCACGTCCAGATACTCGCCTCGGCGACACCGGTCAGAGATAACGCCCCCGATTTCAAGGGACGTCAGCCCGGATGCTTCCGCGACGGCAAATGGCACAAATACTACATTGGCGACTGCGCCACCATGGCCGAAGCAAAGAAACTCCTGAAAGAAGTCATCAAAGATTTTCCCGGAGCGTTCATCATTGAGCTGGACGACACAAAACAACAACAAAAAAAGCATTGATTAATAAACAGAATTTTCAAAACCACGTTATAGACTTATGAGCAAGATCATCAGAAAAGAGACGGTCATCGGTGCATGCACTGTAATTGCTGTATGTATACTTTTCTTCGGCATCGAGTACCTTAAAGGCATTAACATCTTCAAACCGGCAAACTATTACTACGTCAGCTATACCGATGTAAACGGACTCGCCGTGTCGTCACCTGTCACTGTCAACGGTTTCAAGGTCGGACTTGTACGCGACATATCTTACGAATACGACAATCCCGGACATGTTCTTGTCGAATTGAACCTCGACAAACAGCTCCGCATACCCAAAGGCACGGTAGCCATGATACAGGCCGACCTGCTCGGCACTGCATCGGTTGTCCTGCAGATGGGAACTGACACTGAGTCACACAACGTAGGAGACCGTCTTGCCGGTAAGACAGATCCGGGCATGATGGGCGCGATCGGACAGTCGCTTCTTCCATCGGTCGAAAGCATACTTCCCAAGGTCGACACACTGCTCGTTTCGGTCAACAGACTTACATCCGATTCATCGCTTCTCGCAGCTATCGGCCGTCTTGACGCTATCTCGCGCTCAATTGACCGCACTATGCGCAACATAGACGCTTCGGTCGCCAAACTTCCGGCCACGATGGACAACGTTAACGGCATAACTACAAACATCAACCAGATTTCAGGAAACCTTGCCGCGGTCTCCGACGAACTCAAGGATCTGCCTCTGAAACCGATGATGGACAATGCCAACGCCACTATGGCAAATCTGCGTCAGATCTCCGGCGAGCTCAACAACCCGGAGTCGACCCTCGGCCTGCTTCTCCACGATCGCGCCCTCTACGACAACCTCAACAGCGCGATGGCCGATCTTGATTCGCTCTTCGTCGATATAAAACGTTCGCCCAAGCGTTATATCAGCATAAAACTTCTTTGAGTTACACCGTCATCTCCTCTCACAGGCGATGACATTTGCCTTTAAACAAGTTCTTATGTATATCGCTTCACATAAACGCAGGCAGAACATTGCCGAATACCTCCTGTATATGTGGCAGGTCGAGGACATAATACGTGCGTATAACCTCGACATAGACCTCATACGCAAGAATATCATCGACCGTTATTCGCTCGACGACGATCAGCGCAGACAGATGACCGAATGGTATGAATCGCTGATCGACATGATGCGCCGCGAAGATGTCACAGCCAAAGGACATCTCAACATCAACCGCAACGTCCTGCATTCGCTTGTCGACCTCCATCAGGCGTTGCTGAAAGATCCGCGTTTTCCGCAGTATACAGCAGAGTTCTACAAGACACTGCCCTATATTGTCGAAATCCGGTCAAAAGCCGGCGACGAGAAGCCTGGAGAGATCGAGACATGCTTCAACGCGCTGTATGGCATGTTGCTTCTGCGCCTAAAAGGGGCCGACATTTCCCCGGAGACACAGAACGCGACAGCGCAGATCGCCCGCTTCATAGCCGTTCTGGCACGCTATTTCAGACTCGACGAAGAGAATCTTCTTGAAAAAGAGGCTGAAAAACTCTCTGGCAAAAGCGGTTCCGGCAATAGTGACACAGAACAATCTCCTGCCACCGACACTGCGGCCGAGCCCTCCTGACGCACCGCACCGATGTTCTCATCCTGTTTTATCGACATGAAAAACATCATTGCTCCGCTGCTCATGCTTGCAGCGGCTTTGACAGGATACGCACGGCAGTGGCAGACCGACATACTCGGTGCGCCGTTTGAACAGACAACCGTTGCGCTCCCCACCGACTACGCCGGCGATCCTGTATGCACAGTCGTGAGAGCACTTTCCGGCAAATCTTCTGCCCGTGGCGTTCTCTACATCCACGGCTACAACGATTATTTTTTCCAGAAACAGATGGCATTGCAGTTCCTCGGGCATGGATATGACTTCTATGCTGTGGATCTGCGCCGCTATGGGCGCTCCCTGCAGCCCGGCGACAGTCCGTTCGACATACGCGATCTCAATGCCTACAGCGCCGAGATCGATTCCGCGCTCAGCATCATCCGGGAGTCAGGAGTCAGAGAGGTCGTCATGCTCGGCCATTCCACCGGCGGCCTGATTGCAGCCACTTACCTTTCACATCACCATCCGGCCGAAGTGAAAGCACTCATACTCAATTCACCCTTTCTCGACTGGAACCTCGGGAGCACCGAAAAGATCGTGCCTGCTGTCGCGGCTCTCGGACGCCTCCTCCCCTCTTTAAAGATACCGCAAGGTGAATCCACCGCCTATGCCGAAAGTCTTTTGAAATCGGCTCACGGCGAATGGGACTTTAATACCGATTGGAAACACCCGGTATCGCTGCCTGTCACCGCCGGATGGATCCGTGCGATCGACATGGCTCAGTGCGATCTTCGCAAACTCGAGTATCCTATACAGGTACCCGTCCTCCTTATGATGTCGGAGCGAAGCATAAGCGGCGAAAAGTGGACACCCGACTTCAATCATGCCGATGCCGTACTCGACGTCAACGACATATTGCGCTACGGCAAACCGCTCTCACGCAATGTCAAGGCTCTCGCCTTCCGTGGCGCCCTGCACGACATTGCCCTGTCGGCATGCCCGGTCCGCTGCCTGTATTACAGCAACATCTTCGACTGGCTCAGCACCGTCATACCCGACACCACACGCTGAAGGCTGCTGCGACAGCCGCAGTACCGCATTGCTATAACCAACATTCAACTCTGCCGTAATAATATGGCAGTTATCTTGCATAAGAAACAATTAGTACCATGTTTGTAAAATCTCTTCTTTTGGCCGGAAGTCTTTTAGCGATAGGAGGTCCGACAATAGTTGCACAGCAGGTCTGGACACCCGACAACGGAGACGGCACTTTTACCAATCCCATCATGTGGGGCGACTGGCCCGATCCCGATATCATCAGAGTTGGAGACGACTTCTACTTCGTATCTACAAGCATGCATTATGTTCCGGGGTGTCCGATAGCACGGTCAAAAGATCTGGTGAACTGGGAAATGGTCGGTTACGCAGTCGATCGCTACAACGAAGATCCGCGCTACGACATGAACGGCGGCAACCTTTACCTTAACGGATCATGGGCAAGCTCAATCCGCTACAACAACGGGAAATTTTATGTCGCGTTCTGCACCCCCTATGGCTGGGGCACAGAGACAGGACATTTTTCCGTCTGTGAGGCTGAGAAGCCCGAAGGTCCGTGGAAACGCACGATTTTCCCCGAATACCTGTATGATCCCGGACTACTGTTTGACGACGACGGAAAGATTTATGTCGTACACGGACAGCATAAACTGTATGTCACCGAACTTAATTCCGACGTAAGATCCGTCAAAGGCGAACCGGTGGAAATCTGGGACAAAGGAGTGGACGACAGTCACGGCACAGGCAAAAGAGCCGGGATGGAGGGATCGCACGCCTATAAGATAAACGGCATGTACTATATCACCTGCCCTGCCGGAGGCACCGAAGGATGGCAGATGTGCCTTCGCTCAAAAAACATTTACGGCCCCTACGAGCAGAAGGTCATTATGCAGGACGACAGCTCTTATCCACCCAACGGGCTGCATCAGGGCGGCATGGTGCAGCTGAAAAATGGCGACTGGTGGTTTGTGATCATGCAGGATCGCGGAGCGATCGGCCGCGTCCCGCATCTGTTGCCTGTCAGCTGGGTCGACGGGTGGCCGGTCTTAGGTGTTGGCGGAAAAGACGCGATCACCTATCGCAAGCCCGATGTAGGCATGACATACGAGATTAAAGCGCCCGCCACTACCGATGAATTTAACGGAAAGGACTTAGGGCTCCAATGGCAATGGAATCATAACCCCGACGATACACGATGGTCGCTAACCGACCGTCCCGGCTACATACGCCTGCGAGCATCATACGCTGCCGATCTTAAAGAAGCACGCAATACATTGGCACAACGCGTACAGGGGCCATGTTCCGAGGGGACTGTCGAAATGGATATCACCGGTCTTAAAGACGGCAATATAGCCGGATTCGGTATATTTGAGTTCCCATACGCCTACGTTGGCGTAAGCCAGGCCAACGGGAAAAGAGAAGTGATCATGTGCAACGACGGAGAGATCATAGAGACGGCTGTCAGCGATCTCACACACGACAAGATATGGATAAGGGCACGCGTGACCGACAAAGACTTCACCGCACGGTTTTACTATAGCCTCGACGGAGTAAACTTCACTCCGGTGGGCAATGTGCTCGACATGGGGCTCGGACTGCCTTGGACAGCAAATCGTTTTGCCCTTTTCAATTTCTCGATCACACAAGACGGCATAGACGGAGCAGCCGACTTCAATTGGTTCCGCTTCCACGCAAAATAACACACACCGGCCCCACACTAAAAACCTTCGCTGTGGCGGGTGTGGACGGCGTCAGGCACTGTATGCCTGTGTCATAAATAACCTTTACGCATAAAGCAGGGATTCACGGTTTCGTGTGTCCCTGCTTTATTTTCAGATACATATGGATACACCTACGACGCCTGTATCACTGAAACAACAACTATAACCTTTGATGCAGTTTTCGACAGAGAGTGATCATACATATTGTATATCAGAGTGAGCGCCACAACTGCGCATGCTACAATTTATGTTTCACGTTATTTCACCTCTTTTAATTGTAATATCCTGACATATTAGGTTTTTACTTTGTTATACTTATGCAACGCAAAAAAAAAGAGGCTCAGTAAAAAACACCTCTGCAATACAGCAAAGATATTAAACTGGAACTATGAATACATGTATGATTTTATCCGTATCGTTTGTTTTACATCCCTCGTCCTTACTACTGGGTAGTGATACCAGGTATTAAGGCTCTCATAAATAAATAGTTGAAACGTGGAAGGGCGCCGATTGTCTACGGCGCCCTTTTTTGTATCATACTACTCCACTCCTCTTCCACGACGGCGACTTCTCTCTACAGAAGCAGCGATGCACACCTCGTGCGTCCCTTATATTCACCTTCAGTTTCGCTAAAGCAGCTATAGCAGCTATATAAGCTATTGCAGCTACCCACATAAACAGCTCAGAAAAGGGCATCGCAGATGCCGCAACCCCGTGTCCCAGGAGTTTATCCCCATCCGCCTGCAACATCGGATGATAAGCGCCGAGAGGCGCGCCGTTATCGTAAACCCCAGGCGACCGTCAGGAAGCTGGGGAAAAACCGATATATAACCACAGAGCCTCGGAGAGGCGGCGTAACCAACGCTACAGCAGCTATAGCAGCTATATAAGCTATAGCAGCTACCTCCCCACCATATACTACCACGATGAGAGCCGCGGACGCGGCGAAACATACATAGCACCTGGTGACCGTTGCCCCATAAGTTATACGACATCATGGTTGCTGTCGTAGACAGCATCAGTGGTTAGCACAACGGTCGCGGCGAAGCCGCAGCGTGGTGAGAAGCATACACGAACACGATACTGACCTCGCAAGAGGTCATCCTGCCTTTCTTCCCGACATACACCTCGTTGCGCACATGACCTCCCACCACAAGCACCCAACCTTAGATCGTCATTCAGGCCACATAATGCCTGAAAGGCATTTCAAAAAAGTAGCCGGGTACACCGTCAGGTGTGCCCGGTAATAAACGCATATCAAGCGTGTCTGAAAGACACCTCGTTACACACCATACTTTGCCACCATTGTTCTCCCCACGAAAGTAGCGACGAACACCCCCTGCGTCCCTTTTATTCACTTTCGGTTTCGCCTAAAACAGCTATTGCAGCTACCACCCCACCATATACTACCTCGATGAGAGCCGCGGACGCGGCGCAACATACATAGCACCTGGTGACCGAAGGGAACCAGGTGTAAAGCAATCCACATAAAAGAGCTGCGGAGCTGCGACACACTTCCCACCACAAACACCTGGCCTTAGGTCGTCACTTAGCCCACATAATGCCTGAAAGGCATTTAAAAAAAGTAGCCGGGTACACCGTCAGGTGTGCCCGGAAAAAGAGGCCTGCCAAGTGTGTCTGAAAGACACCTCGTTACATACCTTACTTTGCTCCCATTGTTGTCCCCACGAGAGTAGGGACGCACGGCTCGTGCGTCCTCTTGATTTTCAACTCGGTAGACCATACACCCCACCCTACCTCAGGGGCAACGCCCCGGCTTCTGCAGTAACCGCGTCTGTCAAGGCGCGGCAATACACGCCACCCTATCCCACGAGCCCACAACGTGGGCGACTCCCTCCCAACCAGCAAGGACGCACACCCCCTGCGTCCGCCTATATTTACTTAATCCTCTTGGTCGTAACAATTATCACGCCGTTGGCTCCGTGCAGCCCATAACCCAAACCCTCCTTATCAATTTCGACACTCTCCACATCATGTACCGAAAGCGGCGGTACACCGCCTATCACCCCGTCAACAATCCAGACAGGATCAGTACTCAGATGGAGAGAAATCGCTCTGTTCATCTTAATCCTGCCATCTCCTTTGACGTACACACCAGACAATCGTCCCCGCAGTGCCTGAACCAAGTCCGTCTGACCGGACTTTACAAGTTCCTCTCCCGACACAATCGTGCGCGGACCGATATCCTCGTATTTATCCTCATTACCTACTGTCGGAAGATCGGAGACGACAATATAAAGACTTTTGCGTCCGCCGACCGATATATCGTAAACCGTTTTCTTGATTTTCACATGAATCATCTCGACACCCTCGACATCGTTCAGAAAAAACTCCCCCATATCGTTTGACTTCGTGTGGCGTTTCGGATGTTTCATATATACCTTTGCACCCTCAATAGGAGCACCGTTGCGATCGACGACCCACCCTTTCAGCGGCTCCGACGCCCACAATGCACTCCCTGCTACAAAGGCAACAAACAACGCAATAGACCTCACGACTCCCGATTTCATCAAACTATACATCATTCCCCATATATTTTTAAACTCCTTCGAGCGTTGTCAAGATAAGCAGTTAATGTTTAGACAACATTTTGTCCTCCTTAGCCCTACAAGTTTCAGATTGTATTATGCGTTCACAATATACGACAAAATATTGTATGTAAACAAAATAATTCATATTATCTTAAATATAAAATGTATCAACCTATAATTACGTCACCGGAGGCCAGCACCAAAAACGACAACCGCCGGTAACCCTGAAGTTACCGGCGGCAGCAATAGTAATTTATCGACTGGAAGGCATCAATACATGAACGCCATCACAGCATTTTCCGAAATCGTGAGGAGGTAATTGTAGATCGGGCTGGCGATACCGAGAAGCAGGATACCGGCTATTGCGATCCACAGAGCTACACGCTCTGAGCAGTTCGACTTGAAAGTCGCGATCTTGCAGTCATCCTGGCTGATAAACATAGCCTTGACAACAAGCAGATAGTAGTACAGCGAGATAATCGTGTTGATCAGCGCGATAAGCACGAGTATGTAGATCGCGATGCTTCCCTGCTGTATTGCGCTTGTGAAGATGAAGAACTTTGAGAAGAATCCGGCGAACGGCGGAATACCTGCAAGCGAGAACATCGCGAGCATCATTGCCACCGACAAGCGCGGATTGGTCTTGTAAAGTCCCTTGTAATCATCCATCGACACAAGGCCGCTGTTGTTCTCTATCGCACCGATCACGCCGAAAGCGGCGAGGTTGCTGAATACATAAACGAGCACATAATACATCAGCGATGCCATGCCTGTAGCGTTCATGCCGATAATACCGAGCATGATGTAACCGGCCTGCGACACCGACGAGAAAGCGAGAAAACGCTTCATGTTGCGCTGGCGTATAGCGAAGAGGTTACCGATCGTGATTGTGAGGATGATGAGTGCGTAAAGCATCCACTCCCACACCTGGGCATAGACCTGACCGAAAGCCTGAACAAGGATAACCAGGAAGGCAAAAGCGGCAGCGCCCTTCGATATCACCGACAGATAAGAGGTCACATTGGTAGGTGCTCCCTGATATACGTCGGCGGTCCAGAGGTGGAACGGAACAAGCGACAGCTTGAAGCCCATACCGGCGATGACAAACGCAATCGCGAGAGTGAGCATCAGCGACGGCTGTGTCGAGATCACACCGTAGATCTCCGAGAAGTAAAGCGATCCGCTCAGACCGTAAACAAACGAGATACCGAGCATGAACACTGCCGACGAGACAACTGCCGTCAGTATGTATTTGATTGCGGCCTCATGGCTCTCGTAGCGGTTCTTGTTGAATGCCACCATAGCGGCAAGCGGCAGAGAAGCGCTCTCGAGACCGATGATGAACAGAAGGAAATGACGCGACGAGATCATAAGATACATGCCGAAGAGCGTCACGAGAAGCAGCTCGTAGAACTCACCGCGGCGCACCGAGATCTCCTCGGTCTTTGTCCACGTCACCGACTGCAGAAGCACGATGAGCGCACCCACGTTAAGGATGTTCTTTATCGCGGCTATGACCGGCGAAGTCACATACATCCCGGCAAACGCACTCGCGATATTGCAGGTGTTGCAGCAGCAGAAGCCGGTGGCCGTGAATACTGCAAACGCCCCAGTCGCTACCCATGCTGTCGCTTTCAGCGACTTCTTGGGCATAAAAGTATCGTATATGAACACCAGCAGGAAGACCACGAGGAGGCCTATCTCCTGCTTCATTGCCCAAAACTGTGAATAATCCATTGCTTATGATTGATTTACAAGATTCACATTCAATTTACCGAAATCATCAGAGCCCGGAAGAACTCGGGGTCAAACGTGAATCTGATCAGATTCAAGAAGAAGTTGGGGAAGCAACCGATAGCTGCGACGCAGATGATAAGTGTTGCGGTCGACACACGCTCCCACCACGTAGCGTCGGTGAGCGAACGGTGATGCTCGTCCTGAACAGGGCCGAAAAGCAGCTTGCCGACAACTCGCAGGATATACACGGCGGTGATAACGATCGAGCAGCATGCGATGATCGTAAACACAAGTCTAAGCGAACCGGCACCGGCAAGATAGTCGGTCATGCCTGCCTTGAACGATCCTACGAAAATCGTCATCTCGGCCACAAATCCGCTCAGACCCGGAAGACCGAGCGAAGCGAAACCGGCGATAACGTAGCACACAGCGAGGTAAGGCATGATGCGCATCAGGCCGCCCATCAGGCGTATGTCGCGAGTGTGTGTGCGTCCGTAGATCTGACCGATCAGAGCGAAGAACAGGGCCGTCATCAGACCGTGAGAGAGCATCTGCATGATCGCACCCGACATCGCTGTCGTGTTGAGCATGAGTATCGCGAACAGCACCAGGCCGCAGTGCGACACCGACGAGTAAGCGTTGATATACTTGAGGTCGGTCTGCACACAGGCACTGAACGCACCGTAGACAACCGAGATACCTGTCAGTATAAGGAAAATCCAGGCGAGATCGTTGGCAGCCTCAGGCATGAGGAACATTGCCACACGGAAGCAACCGTAGCCTCCGAGCTTCATAAGCACGCCGGCATGGAGCATCGAGACTGCCGTAGGCGCCGAGGCATGACCGTCGGGGCTCCATGTGTGGAAGGGGAACATAGCGCCAAGCACACCGAAACCGACAAAAGTGAGCGGGAACAGGAAGTACTGCCAGCCCTTGTCGATATTGCCGTTGCGGGCGATCTCAAGAATATTCCAGGTGAGGTTGCCGTCGGCACCCGAGTGGTAATAGATGCCGATAAGGCCGAGCATCAGGAAAGCCGATCCGCCCATGAGCATCAGTGTGAGCTTCATGGCCGAATAATTCTTGTTGCCGCTGCCCCACACACCGATGAGAAGATACATCGGTATGAGAGCGACCTCATAGAACATGAACATCGTGAAGAGGTCGATCGAGATAAAGAAGCCGAACACACCGGTCGACAGAAGTATCAGCCACAGGAAAAACTCCTTAGGCATATCGATCTTCCACGAAGCGAACGATCCGGCGAAAACGATGATCGACGAAAGCAGCAGCATCACGATCGAGACACCGTCGACACCGACTGCAAGATGGATATTGAGAGGCGTGAACCAGCTCCACGAACCCACATAGAGCATCTCTGCCATATTGCCGGCCGCACGCTGTGCCATATAATCGAACAGCACCCACACCGACAAGGCGATGAGCATTACCGAACCCGTTACGGCAACCGCACGTATCTGCTTCACGTTGCGGCACAATCCGAGTCCTCCGAGCATCACCAGCGGGATGATGACGAAATATATCAGGATGTTTGAGAATAACATAGCTATTTTCCGATTTATTGGTTACCCGTCGATGATTTTACATTACACAGAGGGCTGTGATAAGTCCGAGCAGGAGTGCACCGGCGACATACACAAGCACATAATGCTGTACGTTGCCGCTCTGCAGACACTTGATGCTCTCCGACGCCTTGTTGGTGATAGCGGCGAGACCGTCCATCGAGCCGTCGATGATATGGCGGTCAAACCATGCGATCGGGCGGCACACACTGTTGAAGATGATCTTGTGTGTGATGAACATATACAGCTCGTCGAAATAGAAACGGTTGCGGCACCATGTCCACAGGGTGGGCATGAGCTCGCGCATACGGCGGGGAAGAGGATTTTCCTTCTTGTACATCACCCAGGCAAGACCGATGCCGAGAAGCGCTGTCACAAGCGAGATACATGCGACAAACCAGTTAAGCTGCTCGAGATTGGTGAGAAGCGAGAGCGAGTTATACATCGGATGTCCGTTCCATGTCACCAGGTCGCCAAACGGGAAGAAGCCCGAGATTACCGACATGATAGCGAGGAACACGAGCGGAAGCGTCATGGTCCAGGGCTGATCGGTGGGAGCGTGATGCCCGGCGGGCTTGTGCTCCTTCCACCAGAAGATGAGGAAGTAGAGGCGGAACATGTAGAACGCGGTCAGACCGGCCACGATCGACATCCACAGATACCAGTAGAACGAATGGCTGAACACGGCCGTCAGTATCTCGTCTTTGGAGAAGAATCCGGCGAACGGTATGATACCGGCGATAGCCAGACAGCCGATAAGGAACGTGATGTGTGTGATGGGCATGTACTTGCGCAGACCGTGCATGCCGGTGTAGTCGTTCGTTCCGACAGCATGGATGATAGCGCCGGCTCCGAGGAAGAGGAGCGCCTTGAACATCGCGTGTGTGAACAGATGGAACATCGAAGCCATGTAGCCCACTGCATGGTGGTGCTCAGGACGTGCGACGCCGAGCGACACCATCATAAACGCTATCTGCGATATTGTGGAGAACGCGAGCACACGCTTGATGTCGAGCTGTGTGCAGGCGACCATAGCAGCATACAGAGCTGTCACCGCTCCCACCACTGTCACGATATCGAGAGCCGTGGTCTCCATGAGATAGAGCGGGAAGAGACGTGCCACCAGATATACACCGGCCACGACCATAGTAGCGGCGTGGATGAGTGCCGATACAGGTGTCGGGCCCTCCATGGCATCGGGGAGCCAGATGTGGAGAGGCATCATCGCCGACTTACCCATGCCGCCCATGAAGATGAGCACAAGAGCCCAGGTCAGCACCGATCCGCCCATAAACACCGGAGCGGCCGAAGTTGCAAAGATGTTCTTGACCCACTCCGCGGTGCCGATGTTCACCTGATAGGTGTCGGCCATGCCCTCGACTGCTGTTGAGGTAAGATCAGTGAAGTTGAACGTGCCCGTGTAGAACGAGAGCACCAGAATACCGATCAGGAAGCCAAGATCGGCGAAACGTGTCACGATAAACGCCTTCTTCGACGCCGATACAGCCGACGGCTTCGTGAAGTAGAAACCGATGAGCAGATATGACGATGCGCCCACAAGCTCCCAGAATATGTACATCTGGAAGATGTTGGTTGCGACAACCAGTCCGAGCATCGAGAACGAGAAAAGCGACAGATAAGCGAAGAAACGCTGGAAACCACGCTCGGGAGTACCGTGGTGGTCGCGCATATATCCGTTGCTGTAGAGATGCACCATAAACGAGATGGTGGTGATCACCACAAGCATCATCGCCGAGATCGGGTCGAGCAGGAAGCCGAGTTTGATTGCAAGTCCGGCCTTCACAAGATTGCCGGCCGCATCAAACACGTCGGGCGTAAACTGGAGCCATGTCACATTGAACACGACCGACTGCAGACGCTCGCCTACCGAATTGATAAATGCCGGATTACCCGAGAAGAAATAGGTCAGTGCCGTGATATAGGCGAGTGTGAGGGTCACACCCATCGACGCCGTACCGATAGCTCCCGCAGTCCCGTGCTTCATATATTTGCCAAGCAGGCCGAGCACCAGAAATGTCAGCAGCGGCAGGGCAAGAATGAGAATTGGCATTGTTGATTCCATAATAGGTACCGGGGATTAGAATTTCATTGTTGTCAGATCCTGGACGTCGATGTCCTTGGCGACTCTGAACACATTTACAATTATGGCGATTGCGAGAGCTGTCTCGGCTGCCGCGATTGCTATCGCAAACAGCGTGAACATCATGCCTTCCATGCTTCCGGGGAAGAGGTAACGGTTGAACACCACAAAATTCATGTCCACACCGTTGAGCATCAGCTCAAGCGATATCAGCATCGCGATCATGTTCTTGCGCGTGATGAAGCCATAGAGGCCGCAGCAAAACATGAAAAGCGACAGCACTAAATAACATATCATTGGGATTTCCATGACCTTGCTGTTTATTTTTTACGTGCGATAACTATTCCGCCTATCATGCAGCCCAGCAAAAGGATGCTGACTGCCTCAAACGGAAGGAGATACTGTCCGTGTCCGGTTCCCATCAACGCAGTGCCGATAGCCTTCATGTCGAGAAAAGGCATATCGGGACGCGACAGAAGCGAGTCGGCGCGGCTGACAAGCGAGATCCCGCCGATGACAAACATTGCGACTCCAAGAAGCAATGCACGCACATGCTTGCGCGACTCCAGTTTTTTCTCGTTGTTGCCCGGATGACTTGTGAGCAGTATCGCAAAGACAAACAGCACGACAATACCTCCGGCATAAACCGCTATCTGAACCGCGCCGAGAAACTCATAGTCGAGTTGAAAGTAAACTGCGGCAGTAGCAAACAGCACAAACAAGAGATAGGTCGCCGCGCGCAATATCTTGCGGGTAGTCACGGCCATTACCGAGAAAATGACTATCGCAAGAGCGATAATCACATACGCGATAAAACTTCCTACTGATTCCATTGAATATGATTCGATTGTTTTTATTTTCTGGCTTTATTTGGCCGGTGTCTCACCACCTGCCTGCTTGGCTGCGGCGGCTTTGGCTGCTGCAGCGGCCTTTGCGGCGGCTATCTTGGCCTCGCGCTCGGCAAGTATCTTTGCTTTCTCTTCCTCTGTAGGCTCGGGTTCGGGCTTCTCGGGAAGATAATTCAGCTGTTTGACAAGTTTCGATCGTGTGAACACCGCCTGCTCGAAGTCATTTGAGAATCTCAGAGCGTTGGTCGGACATGAGGTGGCACACAACTGGCAGAATGTGCAGCTCCCAAGATCATAGATATACTTGGCAAGTTTCTTTTTCTTCTTTCCGTCCCAAGTGTCCACCATTTTGGTCTCGAGCGTGATTGTTCCGTTAGGGCAATTGCGCTCGCACGTACCGCATGCGATGCACTTGTGATTTCCCTCTTCGTCATAAATAAGTTCGAGGCATGCACGGAATCGCTCGGGGATATGCATCGTGTCGCGGTTCTCCGGGTACCTCTCAGTTATCTTCGGGGTCACGAATTCCTTGGCGGTTACCTGCATGCCCTGCAAAAGGCTTGAGATGCCGCCGGCCAAAGAGGTGAAATAGTCTTTTACGCTACCCATTTTTTTCTGCTTTGAGGATATGTCTGTTATTTATTTTACTTTTATATGTTCTCGCCCGCCCGATTACCGGTCAGGCACTTTGTCTCTCTTAGTTCTACCTTACCTGTCCGCCCAGTATGTCGAGAAGTTCGGTCGTGATCGCCTCCTGACGGAGTTTGTTGTACTCGAGTTTGAGCTGATCCTGAAGCTTCTTCGCATTGTCGTTGGCACTCTGCATCGCCATGACGCGGGCAGCCTGCTCCGACGCGCGGTTCTCGGTGAAGATATCCTCCACCACCGAGCGCAGATACATCGGCAGGCCGCGTCTCACCACCGTTTCAGCGTCAGGCTCGATGATATACGGCACATCCTTGCGCTGCTCGCAGTCGAAATTACTCTGATCGACCGGCAGCAGCCCCGTGCGTTGCGGCCTCTGGCGGCTTGCGCTCTGATAGTTCATGTAGAGAGCCTCCACACGGTCGGTCTCTCCGCTCACAAACGCCTCTTCAAGCGACTTGACAAACTCGCCCACCGACGCGCCCTCACTCTTTGAGCTTACTCCCTCGGGAGCCATCTCAACCTTTACGGTCGCGCCCGATATGCGGTTGCAGGCCTTGTAGATCTTGGCGCCTATAGCCACGATCTTCACATCGGCACCGGGATACTCGTTCCTGATGTCGGCAATGTCGTCGGCCACACGCTTGGCAAGATTCACATTGTAGGCGCCGCACAGACCGTCGTCACTGCCCCACACCACCAGAGTCACCTTGCGCACCTCGCGCTGCGAGAGCAGAGGCGAGCTGAATGTGGCGTCCGACGAAAGCATCGACGCTATGATAGTCTCCACCTGTCGGCGATAAGGTTTAAGGCGACGCAGCGCACCCTCGGCCTTGTGCATCTTGGCCGAAGATATCATCTTCATCGCCCCGGTGATTTTTTCCGAAGACGCTACCGACCCTATACGGCTCTTGAGTTCTCTCAGAGTTGCCATTGGCTATTGGTGGATTGGTGGTTGATTATTTCGTTTATGCAGTCTCTCTCCTGTGTCAGGCAATCAGTTGTACTTGGCGGCCACTTCCTTGGCGGCATCAGTGATCTTCTGGGTGATCTCATCGGTCAGCACACGCTTCTCTCTGATCGCGTCGAGCACGTCCGACTGATACTTGGCATGGAGAAGCTGTATGAGCGAACGCTCGAAATCGGCCACCTGATCGACAGGAACACTGGTGAGGAGGCCGTTTACACCGCAGAATATCACACATACCTCCTCCTCTACCGCCATAGGCGAGTACTGGGGCTGTATGAGAAGACGCTCGTTCTTGCGGCCGCGGTCGATGACACGGGCAGTCACGGCGTCGATATCTCCGCCGAACTTCGTGAAGCTCTCCAGCTCGCGGAACTGCGCCTGGTCGATCTTCAGCGTGCCGGCCACCTTCTTCATGGCCTTGATTTGGGCATTACCGCCCACACGCGACACCGATATACCCACATTGATCGCCGGACGGATGCCTCGGTTGAAAAGCGATGTCTCCAGATAGATCTGTCCGTCGGTGATCGAAATTACGTTTGTCGGGATATAAGCCGACACGTCACCGGCCTGTGTCTCGATTATAGGAAGTGCGGTAAGCGATCCGCCACCCTTCACGATAGGCTTGAGAGCCTCCGGAAGGTCATTCATGTTGGCGGCCACCTCCTGATTGTCGATAATCTTTGCGGCGCGCTCGAGCAGACGCGAGTGCAGGTAAAAGATATCACCCGGATATGCCTCGCGGCCCGAAGGGCGCTTCAATATGAGCGAGATCTCACGATATGCGACAGCCTGCTTCGACAGATCGTCGTAGATGATGAGAGCGTCGCGGCCCGTGTCGCGTATATACTCGCCGATGGCCACACCGGCAAAAGGCGAATAATAGCGCATGGCAGCCGAGTCGGAAGCCGACGCTGCCACAACCACCGTGTAGTCGAGAGCGCCGTTCTGACGCAGCGTGTCGACCGTAGCGGCGATCGACGACGCCTTCTGCCCTATTGCCACATATATGCAGTAGACAGGCTTGCCTGCCTCAAATTCTTTCTTCTGATTGATGATAGTGTCGATTGCGATCGCAGTCTTGCCTATCTGACGGTCGCCGATGATAAGCTCACGCTGTCCGCGGCCTATAGGCACCATGGCGTCCACGGCCTTGATACCGGTCTGGAGAGGCTGATTCACCGGCTGACGGAAAATAACGCCGGGAGCCTTGCGCTCAAGAGGCATCTGAAGAAGATCGCCCGTGATAGGGCCGCGACCGTCGATCGGCTCGCCGAGCACATTGATGACACGGCCGAACATGCCCTCGCCGACCTTGATCGAAGCGATATTGCCGGTGCGCTTCACACTCATTCCCTCGGTCACCTTGTCGACATTGTTCATCAGAATAACACCGACATTGCTCTCCTCGAGATTGAGCGCCACACCCGTCACGCCGTTCTCAAACTCCACGAGCTCATTGGCCTTGACATTGTCAAGTCCGTAAACATGAGCCACACCGTCGCCCACCTCGAGCACCTTGCCCGTCTCTTCAAACGACACCTTGCTGTTGATGCTGTCCAGCTGCTGGCGCAGAACTTCTGAAATCTCGCTGGGGTTGATTGTTGCCATGTTTTATTTGCTTAAAAGCTGTTGACGGAGTTGATTAAATTCGTTTGCTACCGAGGCGTCAAGACGCTCGTTGTCGACTGCGATGCGAAAACCGCCTATCAGCTGTGTATTCACCTTCGAGTCATATTCCATCGTGCCCTCGCCGATGTGTCTCTGCACGAGATCTCTCATCTGCGACTCGGTCGATGCGTCAGGCCGGCTCGCCCACTCCACCGTCACGCGCCTGATACCGTTCTTCTTTCTGTAAAGACCGATATAAGACAACGCTATAGCCCTGACGAGCGTCAGCCTGCGGTTGTGAAACAGAAGTTTCACAAAATCTTTTATCAGAGCATCAACACCGGCCTGATTATCCGATACACGGCCACATGCCGACGTTATCAGCGCGCTTTTCTCGGCCTCGTCGACATACGGATTAGTGACAGCCGACGTCAGGCCTGCGCCCTCCGGGCCGTCGAACATAGCCTCAAGATTGAGCATCGCCTCATACACTCCCCCGCTCAGCCCCTTTTCACAGGCCGAGTCAAAGAGCGCCTTGGCGTATCTCGATGGCAACAATCCTAAATCCATTGTATCTCAGTTTCAGTGTGTGGATGATGCTTCTTTCTACTTGTCCATGTCGCTCATAAGCGTCTCCACAAGCTTCTTCTGCGATTTCTCGTCCTCAAGCTGTGTCTTGACAACTTTCTGAGCTATCTCAAGCGCAAATGCGCTCACCTCATTCCTGAGGTTCTTCTCTGCCTCTTTCTGCGCCTGGGCGATAGACTCCCTGGCCTGGTCCATAACCTTCGACGCCTCTGTCTGGGCAGCCTCACGCGCCTCCTCGACGATTTTAGTCTTCATCTTGTCGGCGTCGCGCAATATGTCGGCCTGCTGGCGACGGGCATCGTCAATTATTCCCTTCGCTTCCTCGCGTGCGCCGTCGAGCTGCGACTTTGCTTCCTGGGCATACTCTACCCCTTTGTCAATGAAATTGGCACGCTCCGCAATACCCTTCATTATCGCAGGCCACGCAAACACGGCAAGTATAATGAACAGGATGGCGAACGACACAAACATCCATATGACCAATCCGCTGTCTGGAGAAAACAATTCCATGCTGTTGAGGAGTGAAATGGGGTTACTTAATTGAAGATTGAAAGAGACTTTAGCCGGGCATGACCACGTCTGTAGAAGACAGGGGATGCGATATGGCCTTATGCTCGCCCGACACAATCATTTCCGGCCGATATCCCTCCGGAGCGGCATCAATGCCGTTCCGGAGGGTTAGACCGGTATATCGTGCCTGCTGCGTCTTAGACGAAGAGTGCGAGGATGCAGACGATGACAGCAAAAAGAGCCACGCCCTCGACAAGAGCGGCGATGACGATCATGTTGCTTCGGATGTCTCCTGCCGACTCCGGCTGACGGGCGATAGCCTCCATGGCGGCGCCGCCAATCTTACCGATGCCAAGACCTGCGCCAATAGCTGCTATGCCGGCGCCGATGGTTGCTCCAAGACCTGAAAGGGCTGCAACTTCCGCTAAAATAGATGCTAACATTTTTGTGATATTTTGAAGTTATTTACTGTATTGCTGTTTAATGTCTCTCAAAGTGTGGCGACGGGCGCGCTATCCTTCGATCCGCCTCCGCCGTCCTCATGCTTCTCATGCTTCTCCTCATGTCCGCCCTCCTGGGCAAGAGCGATGAAGATCGTCGACAGCATAGTGAACACATACGCCTGGATGAAACTTACAAGCACATCCACAAGGAGCATGAACACCGAGAACGCTATCGAGACAACGCTCGTCGCACCGATCACGATCGGACCGAACGAAGCGAAGATGAAAATCAGAAGTGTGAGCACAAGCACGATCATGTGGCCGCCCATCATGTTGGCGAACAGACGCACAGTCAGTGCTGCGGGTTTTGTGAACATGCCGAAGATCTCGATAACCTGCATGATAGGTATCGGGAACTTGAGCCAGATAGGCACGTCGGGCCAGAAGATATCTTTCCAGTAATGCTTGGTGCCGAAAAGGTTGGTGAAGAAGAAGGTGAATATCGCAAGCACCATCGTCACCGCCACATTGCCGGTCACATTCGCGCCGCCGGGAAATACCACCATAAGACCCGCGAGGTTCAGCACAAATATGAACATGAACACCGTCAGAAGATACGGGGCGAACTTCTCAGCCTTATCCTTGAGAGTCGACTTGATGACTCCTGTATAGACAAACTCTATCAGAGCCTCGAAAGCTCCAAGACCGCGACGCGGCACACGGTAGCCGTTGCGTTTGTACCAGCTCTTGAGCCAGAAACAGAGCCACATGATCACCAGCATCGTGATGAAAATCGCGCATACGTTCTTGGTGATGGATATATCGGTGACACGAGTCTCTGTGCCCGCACCGTCGACCTCGACGATCTTGTTGCGGTTCTCTCCCTCTTTGGCTATCCTGAAAGTGACGCCGCCGTCGACATAGTCATCGCCGCCGGTCACACGGCCCGACGAGAATACATGCCAGCCGCCATCCTTGCTTTTCACAATCACAGGAAGCGGAATGCGCTTGTGATGGTTGAAAGGCACCTCCCAGCCATAGCCGTCGCCAAGATGCTCAAAGATTATCTCTTTCACGTCAAGAGGCTTCTCCGACGACTCCTCATGGCTGTCAGCAGCCCGCATCTCAAATCCCCCGGTCACTGCCGAAGCGAAGAGAAATGCCACAAAGGCTACGATATATCTGTAAAGTCGCTGATGCATCTTGTTTTTCACGCGAATATTATACTCTACTGTTTCCTATCTCTCGTCATTGCAGACACACCGAAACGACATTACGGTCTATCGTCGCAAGACCGCCTGCAATTTCAATGGTCTTATCCTCTCCCGAGTCTTTGGTCCGATACACTATCTGTCCTTTCTCGAGAGTCGTGATCAGCGAGGCATGATTGTGAAGCACAGTGAATGCACCCTGCGTTCCGGGCAGACCGACTTTCACGACCTCCCCCTCAAACACCACCTCTGCCGGTGATATCACTCTAAGTGTCATTGCCTCGTTCATAATACGGTAGTTCTATTTGTCAGGCCTGAGCCTCTGCCATAAGTTTCTTACCCTTGGCAATAGCCTCGTCGATAGTACCCACATTCAGGAATGCCTGTTCGGGATACTCGTCCATCTCGCCGCTCAAGATCATCTTGAAGCCACGGATTGTCTCGCTGAGAGGCACCATCACACCGGGAAGGCCGGTAAACTGCTCGGCCACGTGGAACGGCTGACTCAGGAAGCGCTGAGCGCGACGGGCACGGGCCACAACCAGCTTGTCCTCGTCCGACAGCTCGTCGACACCGAGAATTGCTATGATATCCTGAAGCTCGTTGTATTTCTGCAGAAGCTGCTTCACAGCCTGAGCAGTGTTGTAGTGATCCTCGCCGATGATGTGCGGGTCGAGGATACGCGAGGTCGACTCAAGCGGATCTACCGCAGGATAAATACCGAGCTCGGCGATCTTACGCGAAAGCACCGTCGTGGCATCGAGGAACGAGAATGTCGTCGCAGGAGCCGGGTCAGTGAGGTCATCGGCCGGAACGTAGATAGCCTGAACCGATGTGATTGATCCGTTTTTGGTCGATGTGATACGCTCCTGAAGCATACCCATCTCCGAGGCGAGTGTAGGCTGATAGCCCACAGCCGAAGGCATACGACCGAGAAGAGCCGATACCTCCGAACCTGCCTGTGTGAAACGGAAGATATTGTCGATAAACAGCAGTATCTCCTTGCCGCCGCCATCCTGATCTCTGAACTGCTCTGCCACAGTTAGACCCGAAAGCGCAACACGGAGACGCGCACCCGGCGGCTCATTCATCTGGCCGAACACAAGTGTAGCCTGCGACTTCTCGACCTCATTCATGTCGACATCGCCGAGGTTCCACTCACCCTTCGCCATACCTTCCTTGAACTTGTCGCCATACTTCATGACACCGCTCTCGATCATCTCGCGCAGCAGGTCATTACCCTCACGCGTACGCTCACCGACACCGGTAAACACCGAGAAACCGTTATGACCCTTGGCGATGTTGTTGATGAGCTCCATGATGAGCACGGTCTTGCCGACACCGGCGCCACCGAACAGACCGATCTTACCGCCCTTGCTGTAAGGCTCGAGAAGGTCGATCACCTTGATACCGGTGTAAAGTATCTCGGTGCCGATGGTGAGCTCTTCAAATTTCGGCGCCGGCTGATGTATCGGACGCAGATTAACCTTGTCGAGAGCAGGAAGCCTGTCAATGGCATCACCGATCACATTCAGCAGACGACCTTTGACCTGCGAGCCGGTCGGCACGGCGATCGGACGCTCCAGATTCTCAACTGCCATTCCACGCTGCAATCCATCAGTACTCTCCATCGCCACACAACGCACCGTGTCTTCACCGATGTGCTGTTCTACTTCGAGTATGAGCTCGCTCCCGTCTTCGCGGGCGATCTTCAGTGCAGTGTAAATCGGGGGAAGAGCCGAAGTCGAGTCCTCGAAAGAGACGTCGACGACAGGACCGATTACCTGTGCTATTTTTCCGGAGGCGTTAGTCATTGAAGGTATTATTAGACCGTCATGCGGTCGGTTGTTGTCTATTTCCTTTTGTATTCAATCAGAAGTGGAAGCCACTGATAATCACCAGTACCATCAGCACAAGATTCACCAGGTTGATCGGGAGAAGATATTTCCACTCCAGCGAGAGAAGCTGGTCGATACGCAGACGCGGGAACGTCCACTTAAACCATATGATGATGAACGAGAGCAGGAATGCCTTGCCGATAAACCAGATCACACCGGGTATATAGTCCATGATATGGTTGAACCCGTCGAGTCCGGGGATGTGAAGCGGCATCCATCCTCCGAGGAAGAGCAGCGATGCAACACCCGACACGATGAAGAGGTTGAGGTACTCGGCAAGATAGAAGAAGCCGAAGTGAATACCCGAATACTCGGTATGATAACCTGCGGTGAGCTCACTCTCGGCTTCGGGAAGGTCAAACGGGCCACGGTTGGTCTCGGCCGTACCGGCGATCATGTAGATCACAAAAGCGATGATTGCGGGGATGTGACCCGAGAAGATAAACCAGAGGTTGCTCTGAGCCTCGACAATACCGGTGATAGACATTGTGCCGGCAAAAGCCACCATAGTCAGCACCGAGAGGCCGATTGAAAGCTCATAGCTCACCATCTGCGAGCCCGAACGCATAGCACCGATAAGAGTGAACTTGTTGTTGGACGACCATCCTGCGAGCAGGATTCCGAGCACTCCTATCGAAGACACGGCGATCAGGAAGAAAATACCGATATTGAAATCGATGATCTGAAGACCCTTGCCCCACGGAAGCACCGCAAATGCAAGCATCGATGCGATGATCACGAGATAGGGAGCCAGAGCGAAAAGAAACTTGTCGGTCTTCTCAAGAGAGATAAGCTCCTTGATAAGGATCTTGAACATGTCGGCGAAACTCTGCAGCAGTCCGAAAGGACCCACACGGTTCGGGCCGAGACGGCACTGGAACGCGGCGCAGAGCTTACGCTCGTAGTAGATGTAGAACAACGCGAGAAGCGCATAGACCAACAGCAGGCCGATGCCTATGCCGATACACTCGATGACGGTCACAAGCCACGAGGGCATAAATCCGCCAAGTAAATTGTTGATCCAGTCGGTGACGATTGAGAAGTCAAACATTTCGTCGTCTATTTGATGCGATAACGCTTATAAATGGTTTACTCTTTTCTGATTAGCGGTCCATGTCGGGCACGATGTAGTCGAGCGATCCGCCGATAGTGATAAGGTCGGCGATCTTCTGACCCGAAGTCATGTGGTCTACCGCAGCTGCAAGAGGCAGACAAGGTGTGGCGAGTTTCAGACGGTAGGGATTTACGCCGCCGTCGCTCTCGATATATACTCCGAACAAGCCGCGGCATCCCTCGACAACTGTCCACCAGCTTCCTTTCGGAAGTTTGAGCACCTTGGGCACCTTGGCGCAATAGTCGCCGGCAGGGATGTTGTCGATCAGCTGCTCGATGATTTTCGCGCTCTGCTCCATCTCGGCGATTCTCACCTTGAAGCGTGCCATGCTGTCGCCCTCGGTCATTACCACCTCATCCCACTTCAGAGTATCTTTCATCGAAGCATATAGGCTGTAGGGGTGAGTCTTGCGCACATCGCACGCCCAGCCCGAAGCACGGCCCGTAGGACCGGTGCAGCCATAAGAGATAGCGTCTTCACGCGAGAGGACACCGACTCCTGTCATACGGTTCTTGGCGATGACATTGCCGGTGAAAATCTTGTTATATTCCTTGATGTTCTTGGGGAGCACTGCAAGCAGAGCCTTGACGTCCTTCACAAAGTCAGGATCAAGGTCGGCTATCACACCGCCGATGCAGTCATAGTTGAAAGTCATGCGGGCGCCGCAGGTCTTGTCCATGATGTCTAGGATCTGCTCTCTGACACGCAGCGTGTAGAAAAGCATCGTCGTCGCGCCGAGGTCCATGCAGAACGTTCCGATGAACAGACAGTGCGAGGCGATACGCGAGAGCTCGTCCATGATCACACGTATGTACTGTGCGCGCTCCGGCACCTCGATGCCGGCCGCTTTCTCGATGCACATGCACAGACCGTGATGATAGTTGTGAGCCGAGAAATAGTCCAGACGGTCCATGTAGTGGAGTGTCTGGAAATATGTCAGATTCTCGCAAAGTTTCTCCACACCGCGGTGGATATAACCCATATAGACATCGATCTTCTTGATTGTCTCGCCGTCGAGAGCGGTGCGGAAGCGGAGCACGCCGTGAGTCGCGGGGTGCTGCGGACCGATATTCACCACAAAATCATCGGGAGCGAAAATCGGCTTCTCATTCTTCACCACCTTGCCGTTGTCGTCGAGAGTATAGACATAAGTGTCATCGCTCTGACGCTCGTTTTCGGTCGAGCAGGGGTTCAGCGAGGGATCGTCATCGTAGTCCTTGCGCAGCGGATAGCCTTTCCAGTCAATGTCAAGGAAAAGACGGCGCATATCGGGGTTTCCGATAAAAACGATGCCGAAGAAATCATATACCTCGCGCTCATATGTCACCGCCACAGCCCAGAGATCGGCTACCGACGGGATATGCGGATTCTCACGATCGGTTGTCGAAGTCTTTATCGACACCGTGTGGCCATGGACTGTCGAATTAAGGATATACACACAGCCGAGCGACTCCGTCCAGTCCATGCCGACGATCGTCTCGAGATAGTCAAACGCGAGTTCCGAGTCATCGCGCAGTTTCTGGCATACGTCATGCAACTGCGCAGGGTCAAGCGTCAGTGTGAGCGTGTCGGCTTCTTCTATCTTTACCGTAGGAAACAGCGACGAAATCTTTTCCTGTAGATTGGCCATTTTATATTATTGTTGTGATATCTGATTTGGCTTGATGATTTTCCACATTCTCTCTATGGCAGTCACTCGACAGTCACTCCCGACTCCTTGGCTTTCATTATAGCCTCGAAATCAGCCTCCTTCTCCTGACGGTTGATGCCGCCGAAGAAACGCTCGACCTTGAGCTTGCGCGAAAGCTGCATGATACCGTATATCATTGCCTCGGGACGCGGAGGACAGCCCGGCACAAACACGTCGACCGGAACGATATCCTCGATACCCTTTGCCACATGATAGCTCTTGCGGAACGGGCCGCCCGAAATGGCGCAACCGCCGCAAGCTATGACATATTTAGGCTCGGCAAGCTGATCGTAAAGACGACGGAACACAGGAACCATACGGTTTACAATCGTTCCTGCGACCATCATAAAGTCAGCCTGACGGGGCGAGGCACGTGCTACTTCCCAGCCAAAGCGCGCCATGTCGAAGCGCGCCGCTCCAAGCGACACAAATTCAATGCCGCAACAACTGGTGGCGAATGTGAGCGGCCAGAGCGAGTTACTGCGCCCCCAGTTGATCAAATCGTCGAGAACCCCGACAAGCACGTTGGTGCCGCTGGCACGCAACTCCTGCACGAGTCCCTCGATGTATTCGTTATCCTTAAATGCCTCGTAAGGCATGCTCTTGGTTGTAATCTGATCTTTCATTTCCATTCGAGCGCTCCTTTACGCCAGGCATAGATGAGTCCAAGTACAAGCACTCCAAAAAACACTCCGATGCTCAAAAGACCGTCGGTTCCGAGCTCACGCACCCTGACAGCCCACGGGAAAAGGAACACTGTCTCCACGTCAAACATCAGGAACAGGATCGCAAACAGATAGTAACCAACCGAGAAGCGGCTCATGCTCTCGCCACGGGTAGGGATACCGCACTCATATGCTTCACCCTTCTGTGCATTGAACGAGCGGGGAGATATAAGCCCCGCAAGCCACATGGCAAGCGCCACGAGACCAACTCCAGTCAGCAGGCCCACGACTGCGAGCATCGCATTGTTCTGGATTCCGAAGATTGCTAAAGATATCATATTGAATTTTCAGCTATTATCACGTGTTTGTCATGGCAGCGTAAGTATATTTCTGCACATAACTCGTCTGCAAAGATACATTTTTACATCCTTTTCACAAAACATTCTTAACGGCATGACGAAAATATTATCAACAAAAACGGCAAGGATTCGACGTTTCGCACAGTTTACGCGCGATTATAGCCATTTCAAAACGCGATTTATAATATTTGACGTCTCTATTTTTGGTTATTTGCACACCTGTTGCCTATCTTTGTTGTAATCATAATAATTATGAAGATTTTTACACAACAGGAGATCAAGGCCATCGAAGCCGCCACAATCCAGGACGGTGTCACTGCGCTCGACCTCATCGAGCGAGCTGGCTCTGCCATCGCCGACATTATCATGCAGCGATATGGCAAAGAGAGCCGGTTTGTCTTCTTCGCAGGACCGGGCAAAAACGGAGCCGACGCGCTATGCGCGGCACGCATCCTATGGGAGAACGGATATGACATCGATGTGACTCTCTTCAACATACACGGCAACAGGCTGTGCGACGAGTGCCGCACCATGAAGCAGAGGCTCCTGGCTGCATCATTTCCGGCCGACAGGCTCATAGAAGTCATAAAGACATTCAAGATGCCGCAGCTGACGCCGAGACACATCGTCATCGACGGATTGTTCGGGCGCGGACAGAACCGCCCACTCGAAGGAGGCTTCTGCACGCTGGCCGAAACCATCAACGACAGCAAGGCGACAGTAGTAGCCATCGACATCCCGTCAGGCATGTCGATCGACTGGAACCCGCGCGTGGTCGCCAGACATGTCGTGCATGCCACACTCACCATCGCCATACAGTTTCCGCACCTCGCGTTTTTCCTCCCCTCGGTTTCCGACCTGTGCGGCGAATGGATAACCGTCGACATCGGCCTGTCGCGGCAGGCGATTTCCAAAGTGCCGGTAAGATACTATCTCGTGGAGAAAAGCGATGTGGCACGCACACTGCGCCCACGGCCACAGTCTTCTTCAAAAAAAGACTACGGATCATCGATCATATACGCCGGACGCTACGGCATGATGGGAGCCGCAGTCATGGCCGCACGAGGAGCACTCAGAGCCGGAGTCGGCAAACTAACCGTAAGTTCACCCCTCTGCGGCTACAATATCCTGCAGTCGTCGGTTCCCGAAGCCCTGTATCAGTACGTGCAGAACGACGCGATCATCAACCGCATCAAGCCGCTGCACCACTACGACTCCATAGCCGTCGGCCCGGGCATAGGCACCGACGACGCCACAATAGCCGCGCTTGAGGATTTTCTCGCATCGACATCATCGCCGGTCATTCTCGACGCCGACGCACTCAACTGCATAGCGCTGAAACCGGCAATGCTGCAGACGATACCGATACTGTCGATCCTCACTCCGCACGCCGGAGAGTTCGACCGCCTTTTCGGGCCGCAGCCGAGCAGCGAGGCGAGACTCGCCAAAGCCATCGAGATGGCAAGCTACTACAACGTGCTCATAATACTCAAAGGGAGGTACACCGCTGTTGTCCGCCCCGACGGAAAAATATATTTCAACTCATCGGGCACCCCAGCCATGGCGACAGCCGGAAGCGGCGACGTGCTCACTGGCATACTCGCCGCACTCATAGCTCAGGGATATCCGCCCGAGATCGCATCACTCACAGGAGTTTACATCCACGGACTCGCCGGAGAGATCGCTGAGCGCACCGAAGGATCATACGGAGTGACAGCCTCCGACATCGCAAACGCAACCGGCAAAGCCATTAAAGAGATCATGAACAATGAAGCATAACTGTATTTTACCGATTATTGCCGCCGCGCTGGCGCTAAACGCTTCAGCCGAAACAACACAGAAACTTTCGGCAACAAAAGCCAATGATTTCGCCATAGTCTACTCGCTGCCGCTCACATCTGTCGACATTACACTGGAGACAGTGAAGACAGTGCGCACACCGGGCGAATTTTACGACTATGCAAAACGTATACTCAACGTCGACGACCCCGTCTCAGAGCCTTCGGTGGAATACACCCTCAAAAGCGTGACCGTGACCACCCACGGCGTTCCCGATCCCGCCCGTCGCTATGCGGTCAAGTTCAGCTCAGGCTCAACTCCGTTCATGATACTATCATCCGGCGACGTGCCGCTTGCTGTCAACACCGAAGAGACATACAGCCCCAAAAAGACAGAGATACCGGTCGCCAAGCCGGCCGCGCCGTCTCCTCTCCAGACCGAAGCCGCACGACAGGTCATGTCTGAAGACATGCTGCGCAGCCAGTCGACTCTAAAGAGAGCGCAGATAGCCGCCGAACAGCTCTACGCCCTTCGCCAGAGCCGATCAGACCTGCTGACAGGACAGGCCGACCAGATGCCACCCGACGGACAGGCCATGCAGCTCGTAATGGACAACCTCAACGCTCAGGAAGCCGCTCTCACGGCTATGTTCGTCGGCACCGAGCAGGTATCGACCGAAGTCACCACCGTTACATTCACCCCCTCGGCAACCGACAGCGACATAAGCCGCAAGGTCATCGCGCGTCTGTCGAGCGTCGACGGCATAGTCGGTGCCGA
This sequence comes from uncultured Muribaculaceae bacterium, assembly GCA_964389525.1. GTDB lineage: Bacteria > Bacteroidota > Bacteroidia > Bacteroidales > Muribaculaceae > JAFLTL01. The sequence continues at coordinate 55,852 of CAYMEX010000010.1, forward strand.
CAATCTGTCGGGTGCGCCTATCACACTTTCATATAAAGTCATCAGTCGCGGAGAGATGCCTCTCAACGACAAAGGCGCTCCCCTCCCCTTCCCCAAAAACGGATTTGCCTACTGCATCCCCGGCACAGCCAAAATATCGGTCAGCTACGATGGCGAGAACTTCGCCGGGACATCGGTCGACATAGCGCAGGCAGGCATAGACTACGGTCTGGCGCCAAACTCGTTCACCGACAAGCGCGCCCCTGCATACATGATCATCGATCCGGCGACAGGAGCAGCCATTGAGATAGGCACTAAAAAGTAAGCCGCACCGACGATGAAGACGCTTTCCGCGACAGCACGGTGGACAGCACTCTGTGTTGTCCTTCTACTCGTCTTCATCGGCAATCTTTATGTCGGAGCCGTCTCAATCCCGTTCGGCCAGGTGACCGACATACTGTTCGGACATCCCGATCAGTCGGTATCGGCCGGAATACGGTTCATCGTTCTCGAAAGCCGGCTGCCCGCCGCATTGACTGCGATTCTCGGCGGTGCCGGACTTGCCGTAAGCGGACTGTTGCTGCAGACGGCGTTCCGCAATCCGCTTGCCGGACCGTCGATACTCGGCATTAATTCCGGAGCAAGTCTCGGAGTGGCGGCAGTCATGCTTGTCGGCGGAGGATCGATGATAGCCGGCACAATGGAGCTGGGCGGCGAAATAGCTATAATGGCGGGAGCCATGGCCGGAAGCTTCCTTATCATGGCGATACTTCTTGCCCTATCAGCGTTGCTGCGCAACGACCTTATGTTGCTTATAGCCGGAATACTGGTCGGATATCTCGCCTCGTCGGTCATTATGATCCTAAACTTCTCGGCAACATCCGACGGAGTACAGAACTACGTCGTCTGGGGCATGGGAAGTTTCACGACAGTCCCCCTCAGCCGCATGCCGCTGCTGGCCCTACTCGTGACAGTCGGACTTGCATTTGCCATCATGCTTGCAAAGCCGCTCGATCTGCTACTTCTCGGCAACGACTACGCGCGCAACCTCGGCATAAACATCGGCCGCATACGCAACCTTCTTCTTTTGGCCACAGGCATACTATCGGCCGCCGTCACAGCCTTCTGCGGGCCGATCTCATTTATCGGGCTTGCTGTACCACACATGGCACGCATGGTTATGAAGACCGACACTCACCGCATACTCCTGCCGGCCACAATCGTCATGGGAGCCATCATCGGAGCGGCGTGCAACATCCTGTCCGTACTTCCGTCATCAGGCATCATTCCAGGCGTCTCATCAGCATCCATGCTCCCGCTGAATGCCGTCACGCCGCTCTTTGGAGTCCCGGTAATACTCTACGTCATCCTGCGACGCAGATAACCTCTAAACACCATTCCGACACATGAAAACCTGCCGCAAGCTATTCCACCATATTCTGATTACGGTTTCCGCAATAGCGTTCTTTGCATCCTGCGAGAAAAAGACACAGCCGATCGACGACCCCGCCGCACGTGTGGGCAACCGCTGGCTGTCAAAATCAGAAGTCCGGCGAAATATTCCGGCCGGAGTCTCGGAAAGCGACAGCATGAAAGCGGCCAACGCGTTTATAAACAACTGGGTCGAAAACGAGGCGGCAATGATCGTGGCCGAGCGCAACATCCCCGACACCGAAGAGATAGACCGGCTCGTTGAAAACTACAGGCGCGAACTGCTGATGTGGGAATACCGACGCCGCATGGCCGACGAAAACGTTTCGGAGCCAGTGGTTACTGACAGCCGGCTCGACGAATATATCAGCAGCCACCCCGCCGATTTTATCCTCTCGGGCCCTGTCGTCAAAGGCATTTATATAAAGATTCCCGAGGATGCGCCCGAGCTCGCCGACATATTGAAAATCTATAAGAGCGACCGTACCGACGATATAGACCGCCTTGACAAACTCGTAGGTTCAGCCGTCAACTACGAGTATTTCAGAGACAAATGGAAAGATTGGCAGCACATCGAAGACCGCATCCCCTACGACGGATTCGACAAAAATCCCGGAGCTTTCCCATTCACGACCCGCAATCTCGAGCACCGATTCGACGGATATGTCTATCTGCTGCATATAACCGATGTGGTTAAACCCGGCAGCCCTATGCCGACTGACTATGCACGTCCGTTTGTGATTGAAGCCATACGCCGTGAAAATGCACTTGAATATGACAAGACACTGCGCCAGCTTCTCACGGCCGAGGCGCTTGAAGACGGAACCGCCCAGATTTTCTAAAAGGGAACATACTCTAAACCTACACTATAACACGCTCCACTGCGGGTATCTTCTTCTCGTCATAGATTTCTGTCAGCTGCTGCAACGTCACGCGTTCAGGCCGCTCTATAAGACCCGCCATATACCCTATTCGTCCGAGCACCTCCTCTGCACTGTAGTCCCGGCGCAGAGCCTCCATGTTCAGCGAGCCGTCGCGCTTCGACAGCCTCTGCCCCTCGCTGTTGCATATGAGCGGCAGATGCACATATCTCGGCGCCGTGTAGCCGAGAAGACCGTTGATATAGATCTGCTGAGCAGCCGACTGAAGCAGATCGCAGCCGCGCATCACCTCCGTAACGCCCATCATGGCGTCATCGACCACAACAGCAAGCTGATAGGCCCATGCACCGTCTCCGCGACGCACGACAAAATCGCCGATCTCACGTCCCAGATCAACAGTTACAGTTCCGAAGACACCATCCTCATACGTCACGCACTCATCGGGCACATAAAGCCTCGTGGCACGCACCGGCCGCCCGTCGGTTACGTCGGTATCCCATCCTCCGAGACGCGCCGGACGGCATGTTCCGCCATACACCTTCCGGCCATCGCTTAGATGCGGAGCGTTTGTAGCCATCAGTTCGCCGCGTGTGCAACGACAGGGGTAAGTCAGCCCCTTGTCGTCAAGCGTCTGCAATGCCGATTCATAAAAGTTTCCGCGCATGCTCTGGCTGTAAGGCCCACTTTCGCCACGCCCCTCCAGTCCCCCCTCATCCCAGTCGAGTCCAAGCCACTTCAGGTCATCCTCTATCAGTTCCGAGAACTCGCGCTTCGACCGCATGGGGTCAAGATCCTCGATCCTGAGTATCCAGCGGCCTCCACGGCTTTTCACCGACAGCCACGACAGCACCGCAGTAAAGACATTACCAAGGTGCATGCGCCCCGATGGCGACGGCGCGAACCTTCCTGTCAGCGGCCTGCTCACAATATTCATCATTTTTGATCCGATCAGAAAAAAGAGACAGGATGAGCATCGGGAGAAGCCCCCTTTTGCCCATCCTGTGGTCTGTTATCGTGAAAAGGTCATCAGATACCGAGATCCTTCTTCACCTCGTCAATCTTGGCATCGGCCTCACATATCGCCTTCTCATATTCGGCGGCCGAACCCATGTGTCCGCGCACCTCGATATAGAATTTGATCTTGGGCTCTGTGCCCGACGGGCGTATCGATATCTTCGTGCCATCCTCCGTGAAATACTGCAGCACATTGGAGGTAACAGGCATATCCATCTTCTCGACCTTGCCGGTAGTCATATCGGTCTTGTTGAGATCGGCATAATCCTTCACCACAACGACACGGCCGCCGCCGAGCGACTTCGGAGGATTGGCCCTAAAGTTCTTCATCATGGCCACGATCTCGTCGGCACCGCTCTTTCCGGGACGAACAACCGAGATGCCGGCCTCACGCGAGAAACCGTACTTCATGTAGATCTCCTGAAGCATACCGAGGAAATCCTTACCCTTGTCACGGGCCCACGCTGCAGCCTCAGCCATCAGCGATACAGCCGACACTGCGTCCTTGTCGCGTGCGAAATCCTCTGCGAGGAAACCATAGCTCTCCTCGCCGCCACCGAGATAGCGTGCTATACCCTCATGCTCGCGTATGACGGCCGCGATCCACTTGAAGCCGGTGTAGCAGTCAAACATCTTGATATTGTTCTCGTCGGCGATACGTTTGATCGTCTCGGTCGTCACGATGGTCTTCACGATATACTCGTTGCCTGTCAGGCGTCCGAGTTCGGCGTTGCGCGTCATCAGATAGTTGAGCAGGATCATCACGATCTGGTTGCCGTTGAGGAGCACATACTCCCCCTTGCTGTCTCTGATCACACAGCCGACACGGTCAGCGTCAGGGTCCGAAGCCATCACAAGATCGGCTCCCACTTCCTTGGCCTTTGCTATGGCCATTGCCATTGCAGGTGCGTTCTCGGGGTTAGGCGACTCTACGGTCGGGAAGTCGCCGCTCGTCACATCCTGCTCCGGCACATTTATGATGTTCGTGAAACCGTAGTTGCGCAGCGACTCGGGTATGAGCTTCACACCTGTGCCGTGTATCGGGGTGTACACGATCTTCAGGTCGTGGTATTTGGCGATAAGGTCGGGCGAAAGCGACAGCTTCTTTATCTCCGAGAGGAACACCTCGTCAACATCGCGCCCTACCGTCTGTATAAGATCGGGATTACCCTTGAATTTGATCTCCGACACATTCTTGATGCGTCCGACATACTCGATTATGTTCACGTCGTGAGGAGCGATGATCTGCGCTCCATCACTCCAGTATGCCTTATATCCGTTATACTCCTTCGGATTGTGCGAGGCAGTGATGTTGACACCGCTCTGGCAGCCGAAATGACGGATTGCGAACGACAGTTCGGGGGTCGGACGGAAATCGTCAAACAGATATACCTTTATGCCGTTTGCCGAGAAAATATCGGCGACAATCTCCGCGAACTTGCGTGAATTGTTACGCACGTCATGTCCGACGGCCACACTTATCTGAGGTTCATCCTTGAAAGCCTCTTTAAGATAATTGGCGAGACCCTGTGTGGCAGCTCCGACAGTATAGATGTTCATGCGGTTGGTGCCGGCACCCATGATACCGCGAAGGCCGCCTGTACCGAACTCCAGATCGCGGTAAAAAGCATCGATCAGAGCCGTCTTGTCATCAGCCTCGAGCATCGACTTCACTTCGGCTTTCGTTTCATCATCATAACCGTCACCCAGCCACACCTGTGCACGGGCAACCACTTCTTTCAACAGTTCGCTGTTTTCCATATTTATTTCGGTTATAAATTATCCTGATTCATCTCTGGCGGATTTCAGATCCACTCATCCACAAATTTAAAAAATTTGTCAAACTATATAACAAAAATCAATACTAATATTTCTTCCGACATCTCTACTTTTAAATTAACTTTGCATATTGTTGAGACTGTTATAGAAAATGACATGCTTTACAGCATAAACATCTCTCCATTACACACACATAAGCCTTGACGCAGAAAATGTACGACGACGATTATAACCCCGCGGTCATTTCATCGGAAAATGAAGTGACCAATCCATTCTCATCATCTGCCCGGCAACGCCAGGCGCCTCCACGCGACAATCGCGACGACGACCTGAGAGAAAGAGGCAAATTCCGAAGAAACGACAGAGATCCACGTAAAAGCCAGAGCCATAGCCAGACACGCCATGTAAGGCGACCGGTTATTGATATGCCCGACTTTCTGCGTGACAGGCGTTTTCATGTAGCTCTCGGCATACTGCTGATTCTTGCCGCGACATATCTCACCGTTTCGGCCATATCATATCTCAGCACAGCATCCGAAGACCAGAGCGAGGTGATAGGAAACACCGTCGAAAACATCGTAGCCGATCCCGACTCGCAGATATCAAATATTGGCGGCCCGGCAGGAGCCATCGCATCACATCACATCATCACACTCGGACTCGGCATAGGTGCGTTCCCGCTGCTGACATGGATGATCTTATGTGGCATCTCGCTGTTCGGTCTGCGCAAATGCCAGTTCTGGTCCATGACGTTCAAGGCACTGCTTTTTGCCGTGACACTCTCGCTTGCTGTTGGCTTTGTCACATACAGCATCGACATGACCATACCGCTGGGCGGATTTCACGGACGTTATATCAACACATGGCTCATGGACCGGATCGGATGGATAGGTGCCGCCCTTGTCTCGCTCCTGCTCATCGGATTTGTAGTCGCAGTCTACTTCTACGATCTGCTAAAGATCTATCAGGCATACCGTAAGCGTGTCGAGACGATCAGGCAGCACATGCGCGAGGCTCAGGAAGCACGCGAGGCCGAGCGCCGCAAAGTCGAGGAAGCCATGAAAGCGTCGGAGCTCGACAAAGAGCCTGAGCCCGCAAAGGAGCAAAAGCCACAGAATCTGGATCTGTTCAACGAAACACCCGAAGACATACCTGTATTCCCTGCAGAGATCGTCTCCACCGACAAGCCCCGCACAGAAGTAGTGTCCGCGCCGGAGCAGAAACCCGAGCCCCCCACTGAGCCTATTGAAGCTATAGTAGCTAAAGAAGCTATAGAAGCTAAAGAAGCTATTGTAGCTAAAGAGCCATCACCCGAGCCAGCCGAGCAGCCCGCAAAACCCGCAGAAGCTATAGAAGCTACTGAAGCTAAGATAGCTACTACACCCACAGAGCCTACTGCGCCCACCGAGCCCTCACCCGAGACCGCCGAGCCCGGCCTAACCGTAAACACAGGAGAAGAAATCGAGCAGGTCGAATACGGACGCATAGGCAGCAAATACGATCCTACCGCCGAGCTGTCGCACTTCCACATGCCGGTGCTCGATCTCCTCGAAGATCGACCCACGCGCACCGACATTGTCGACATCACAGAGATCTCCGACAAGAAAAACCAGATCATCTATGCCCTCGACAAACTGAACATAGGCGTGGCCCACATCGATGCCACTGTCGGTCCTACAGTCACAATGTACGAGATAATTCCCGTCGAAGGCGTAAAGATAGCGACAATAAAGAGACTCGAAGAAGACATCGCAATGGCCCTTTCGGCGATCAGCACGCGCATCATTGCGCCTATCCCCGGAAAAGGAGCGATAGGCATCGAGGTGCCCAACCGCGAGCCGCAGCCCGTGGCAATACGCACCATACTCGGATCGCGCAAATATCAGGAGTGCGACTACGAACTGCCGCTGGCGCTTGGAGCGACTATCAACAACGACGTCTATATAGCCGACCTCGCAAGCATGCCGCACCTTCTCGTCGCCGGTGCCACCGGCAAGGGAAAGTCTGTCGGCATGAATGTGATCATCAACTCGCTCATCTACAAGAAGCATCCGGCCGAACTCAAGTTTGTGCTTATCGACCCCAAGAGCGTGGAGTTCTTCCCCTACCGCAAGCTCGAGAAACACTACCTTGCCAAACTGCCCGACGAGGAAGATGCCATCGTCACCGATATGAGCAAGGTTGTCGACACGCTCAAGTCGCTCTGCGTCGAGATGGACAACCGCTACAAGCTGCTCATGGACGCAGAGGTCGTGAAGATCACACAATACAACAAGCTGTTCACCGAGCGTAAGCTCAACCCCGAGAAAGGGCACCGCTACCTCCCCTACATTGTTGTGATCATCGACGAGTATGCCGACCTTGTCATGACAGTCGGCAAAGAAGCCGAGACGCCGGTTGCCCGTATCGCGCAGAAAGCACGCGCCGTGGGCATGCACATGATCATTGCCACACAGCGACCGAGCGCCAACATCATCACCGGTGTCATACGCGCCAACTTCCCCACGCGCATGGCGTTCCAGGTGTCAAGCCGCATCGACAGCAAGATCATCCTTGAAAACAACGGAGCGGCGTCGCTTATCGGCAAGGGCGACATGCTCATCTCCTACGACAGCAAGCTCGAGCGAGTACAGTGCGCATTCATCGACACGGCCGAGATCAAGGCCGTAACATCCTACGTCAACAATCAGCCCGGTTATCCCTCGCCCTACCTGCTTCCTCCCGTCGAGACCGCACCGGCACAGGGAGCGGCCGGCCGTGGAGGCATATATGGCGAGCGCGACCCGCTGTTCAATGAGATTGCCCGCGACATCGTCGCATCAGGCATAGCATCAACCTCTGGTCTGCAGCGCCGCTATTCGATCGGATTTGCCCGTGCAGGCAAAATCATGGACCAGCTTGAGGCAGCCGGCATCGTAGGCCCGTCGGTCGGAGGCAAGATGCGCGACATACTTGTCGACACATTCCGCCTTGAGGAAATTTTATCAGGTAACAACTAATACGCCCGTTGCGACGTTTGAATAAAGGAATGATAAAAGTCTTACTTGCCATAATCGCGCTCTCGATGTCGGCACAGGCCGGTATCGCACGCGACTTTCTTGCCGAAGCCGTGGCCCGCATTACTGCCGCGCCGTCGCTGAGCACACGCTTCGAGGCTTCGGATCCGGCGGGAGGCAAAGTTACCGGCGACGCAGTCGTTGCCGGACGATGCTTCGCCATTGTCACCGACGGCGGCGAATATGAGACATGGTTCGACGGAAAGACACAGTGGACCTACAGCGCTGAGACCGGCGAGGTATCGATGACCGAACCCACGCAGCAGGAAATACTCGAAGTGAACCCGCTCGCCATAGTGACCGGCATTGACTCTGCCTACAGCATTTCAGCTCCCGTTGCGGGAAAAGACGGACAGCAGACCTACAGGCTCACTTCGGCCGACAGTTCGTCGGGCATAAAGAAAGCGTCTGTCACGATCGATCAGGCCACACTGTTGCCGGTAACGATACACGCCACGCTGTCCGACAACAGCACGCTCACGATTCACTTCACAGAAACCAAAATCGGCGACAGTATCCCTGCAAAGCGCTTCCGCTACGATCCGATGATTCACCCCGATGCAGAGATAATCGATCTCCGATAAAACCATAACACAACAAAACTACTATTCAAGCCATGGCCGACTCTTATACTAAATGCCTGATCATAGGTTCAGGACCGGCAGGATACACTGCTGCCATATATGCCTCGCGCGCCAACCTCGCCCCCGTTCTCATCGAGGGACTGCAGCCAGGCGGACAGCTCACCACAACAACCGAAGTCGAGAACTTCCCCGGATACCCCGAAGGCATCACAGGGCCGCAGCTGATGGAGGATCTGCGGAAACAGGCTCTCCGTTTCGGTGCCGATATCCGTCCGGGCATCGTCACGGCAGCCGACTTCTCGCAGCGTCCTTTCAAAATCACGACCGACGAGGGAGACACCGTCACAGCCGAAACCGTGATAATCTCGACAGGAGCGTCAGCAAAATACCTCGGCATCTCCGACGAGCAGAAATATGCCGGATTGGGGGTCTCGGCATGTGCTACATGCGACGGCTTCTTCTACCGCGGACGCACCGTAGCGGTTGTCGGAGGAGGAGACACTGCCTGCGAGGAAGCGCTATATCTCAGCGGACTCGCAAAAAAAGTATATCTCATCGTCCGCAAAGACTATCTCAGGGCATCAAAAGTCATGCAGAAGCGCGTTCTCGAGAAAGAGAACATCACCGTGCTTTTCAACTGCAACACGCTCGGGCTCTTTGGTGAAGAGTTTGTCGAAGGAGCAAAGATCGTCGAGAACAAAGGCACCGACAAGGAGCAGATCTTCGACATCGCTATCGACGGATTTTTCCTCGCGATCGGGCACAAACCCAACACCGACGTTTTTGCCGGACAGATCGAACTCGACGATGCCGGCTACATCGTGACCAAAGGCAGCTCGACAGCCACCAACATACCCGGAGTCTTCGGTGCGGGCGACGTAGCCGATCCCGTTTACCGTCAGGCCGTGAGCGCCGCAGGCATGGGATGCCGCGCTGCTCTCGACGCCGAGCGCTTCATCATGGAAAACGCCTGACTGTACAGCATTTCCATATAAAATAAAAAACGGAGAAATCGTTTTCTCCGTTTTTTATTTTTACATTAATCAGTGCACGGTCAGTGCACGAGCATTTCAGGCGTTATTTTCACAAACTTGTCGGAATCCGATTTGCGCAGTTTCACACTGCCGTCATTCCAGTTTGAAGGCCAGCCGCCGATTATATGTCCGAGAAACACGACCTTTATCTCATGCAGACCCTTTGCCAGAGCGGCCGAACTGTCATGCCTTGAAAAGCGCTTTACCTCTCCGCCGTTATTCACCAGAAGTTTGCCGTCGATCCACACCTCCTCGTTGTCCGACGAAATAAAATATACACCGTCTTCAGGTATGTCGACATAGCCGGTTGCGACAGCGGCATACTGCTTGACACCGCGCATCGACTCGCTCGACTTCACGACACTGCTGATTTCACGCAGATCCTTGATGACCGACGACTTCCACTCTTTTACGCCATCGAGTTCCGCCGTTGAAAGATACATCCCATCGGTAACCTGCATGTCAAGACCCGGTGCCACTTCCACGGTTTCTTTTGCCGGAGCAAGAGACTGCTTCTCCACTACGATCTCGCGTGTCTTGCTCATCTTCCCCGACAAAAGCACCGATCTTATTTTCAGCACACCCGACTCGGTGAATACAATAGGCTCTGTATAAACCTTTGACTTTTGTGTCGGCTCTGTTCCGTCTGTCGTGTAGACAATCTCGACCGGACGCGTTGTCTTGAACTCAAGAGAGACGCTATCGGTAAACGCCACGAAATTACACGATCCTCCAGGCTGTTCCGGCTGAGGGATATGATAATTGACATCAAGTTCATCCAGCCGCACAAGCGCATTGTTCAGACGACGCTCAAAATCCTTGTAATCCTTGCGTGGAAGTGGCGTCCAGGCGATTTCAGCAAGAGCCAGCACGCGCGGGTAAGCGCGATATTCAACCAGCGACGGTTCATACATGTATTCCGACCATAGATTTGTCTGCACTCCCTTTATGAGTCCGCCTTTTCCGGTCGTCTCGAGCGTGTCGGGAACGGGATTATAGGCATAGACGCGCGACAACGGATCATATCCGCCTATCGACACCGGTTCGATCTTCGGATCGCCCTGAAACTGGTCAATATACATTCCGCCGCTGCTTGGAGTCATTATAGCCTCATGCCCGAGACTGGCCGCTGCGATTCCACCCTGTTCGCCGCGCCACGACATCACGGTTGCAGTCGGAGCAAGTCCCCCTTCGAGTATCTCGTCCCAGCCTATGATTTTGCGGCCGTGTTTTTCAGCAAGATACTTCTCGATGCGCTGCACGAAATAGCTTTGCAGCTTCTCCTCGGCCGAATGGTTCCTGTCGGGTTTCAGCCCTTCATCGGTTATACGTTTCTGACACAACGGACACTCTTTCCAGCTCGACTTAGGACATTCGTCACCGCCGATATGAATGTACTCACCCGGAAAAAGCGAGACAACCTCATCCAGCACATTCTGAAAAAAGTCGAACGTCTCATCCTTGCCGGCGCAAAGCACAATATCCTCTACGCCCCATATTATGCGCGGAGTGGTAGGCTCGCCTTTGCACGACAGCTCAGGGTAGGCCGATATAGCTGCAAGCTCATGTCCGGGAAGCTCGATTTCAGGCACGATTGTAATAAAACGGTCTGAAGCGTATTTCACTATATCCTTTATCTCTTCCTGAGTATAAAATCCGCCATACTCCGTTCCTTCACCGTCAATACGCTTCGAGCCTACATCTGTAAGTTTGGGATACTTCTTGATCTCGATACGCCAGCCCTGGTCATCGGTCAGATGCCAGTGCATGCGGTTGATCTTAAACAAAGAGAGCACGTCAATATGCTTCTTGATATTCTCTACAGGTATGAAATGACGGCAGGGGTCAAGCATGACGCCGCGATATCCGAATCGCGGCTCGTCCTTGATCGAAACCGACGGTGCCGCCCATGCAATACCGTCGACTCTGACCTGACTCTGTATCTCGGCCGGAAACAGCTGCATCAGCGATTGCATGCCATAGAACAGGCCTTGCGCTGTCTTTGCCTTGACATCAACGCTACGTGAAGTCACATCAAGTGTATATCCCTCATCATTCACATCAAGTGAGTCATCGGTCGAGAGCGAGATCTCGGCCGACGGGTCAGCATCGGTCACTTTGATATTGTAACCGGTGGCAAGATTCATTTGAGCGGCAAAATACTCACCCACAGTTCTGGCCTCGGCCGTCGACGCCCCTATCTTCATGTTCTTGCCAAGAACGAAATCGCCCTCCCCCGACGTCTGTTCAAGACTCGCCGGGGTAGGTATTATATTGATACCCTCATTGTAAGGCATCTGTTTTGCGGGTCCGCCGCCACACGAAGCTAAAACGCAAAGCGAGGCGCCAGCACACATCAAAATAAAATTATTCATCTATGTTCAGTCTTTTTTTTTGAAAGTTCCCAGAAAGCCACCGCCGACGCAGCAGCTACATTAAGCGAGTCCACGCCATGAGCCATCGGTATCTTCACCACATAGTCGGCAGTGTCGATCACACTGTCACACAGTCCGTCACCTTCGGTTCCGAGCACGATCGCCAGGCGAGGTTCCGATTTCAGGCACGCGTCATCTATGTCAACCGAGTTGTTGCGCAGCGCCATAGCCACTGTCTTGAAACCATAGTCATGCAACACATCCACGCTGTCGGCCCACGTCCACGGCACAAGAAACACCGAGCCCATCGACACCCTCACCGACCGGCGGTTAAGCGGATCGCACGAGCTTCTTGTCAGCACCACACCATCAACACCAAGTGCGGCCGCCGATCTGAATATCGCCCCGATATTAGTCGTGTCCGTCACCCCGTCTATCACAGCGACCCTTCGGGCATTACCGACCACATCAGCCAGCGTCGGCTCTGCCGGACGGCGCATGGCGCAAAGCACCCCGCGAGTGAGCGTGTAGCCCGTCATGCCGCCAAGCACCTCCCTGTCGGCTGTGTACACCGGGAAATCCTCAGGCAGACGCTCTATGATGCAACGCGCATCGCCTGTGATATGACGTCGTTCACAAAGCAGCGACAAAGGCATCATTCCCGCATCGAGAGCCGTCATTATCACCTTCGGACTCTCGGCAATGAAAACCGCATCCGACGGCGACAGCCTGTTGCGCAGCTGAGCCTCTGTAAGCCGCGTATATACCGCCATTTCATCCTCGCGGCCTGTGACTTCTATTATCTTCACCTATATCTGTTCTGTCATTATTACTTCACGACCACATAACCCGATTCAGGCACATCTATGCGGTCAACACCCTTCTTTCCTTTCACCGTCGCTACCTTATCGCCATAGACGTCATACACATCTATCGATTCAGGTGCGGTTGCAAAATCGACATACAGCGTCCTGCCGCCGGTCGCGTTTATTATATATGTAGGCACATCGGCGTTACCCGCATCCACGACATTACCGTCCTGATATACCGTTATGATACACTCTTCGTCCGACATAGCCTCCACCACCGGATATCCGGCCTCAGGATGATAACCCCTGAAACCCGACTGAAGCAGAGTCTTGCGGTGATCGTCGAGAAAACCGATCCAGTGCTTCACCATGCGCATATGATCGGCCGGGAGATCATTGAGTATCAGCGAATACTGCACCACGCCAAACATTGCGGAGAAAATATGACGTGCCACACTCTCCGGCGTGTCAGCGTTGTTCCATTCAAGCATGTCGGCATGCACCGCCGTGTGCCCCGACGTGAGGCGCAGATTGGCGATACGCTGGCGGTTTCCGCGCATGTCGCCGGGGCAGTCGGCTGCCCTGAGCATGTTGCCGTACTGCCTTATGGCCGGACCTACATATCGCTGCCTGAACTCGATCAGCACATTAGGCTTTATGGCCTTCAGACGCGAATACACATCCTTCATCAGCACATTCACCGCCTCAGGCACCGTCTTTATGTCGCGCCCCGCATAATTCTCCTCTACCGCCGGATCATTGCTCGGCATGACAAACTGGTCGATGAAATCAAGCTTGAAACCGTCGAGACCATAATTGAGCATAGCATCCTCATATGTCTTGCACAGAAACTCCCTCACCTCAGGGAAGCGCGGATCAAGAATACCCTTCTCGTAATCCACCCAGAGATATTTCCCCTTAAACCGATCGAAATTCTTACTCTTTTTCCCGACAAACGGCACCGAATACCAGAGCATATACTTCATGCCCATGTCCTGCACTTTCTTTACGTGCGAGGCGAAATCGGGGAAACGGTTTTTGCTGACCTCCCAGTCGCCGCAGAAAGCATATCCGCGGTTATTGTCATCGGTCTGCCAGCCGTCATCCACAATAATGGTCTTCATGCCAAGTGCCGCAGCCCTCCTGCACTCCTCCTCTATCGCCTTGTCCGACACATCCTGATGAAACTGATACCAAGACGAATACAGCGGGGCGAATGCGTCGGCCGGCGCATCGACAGGCTCGATACCGGCCTCAGAGGTCATCCATGCCACACCGTCTCTCACCGCATCGCCCCAGAACACCTTGCGGCTGTCGAGAAGTATCTTCGTCTCATAGCTGTCTATCGGCGCCTCAGGCGTGTTGAAATAACTCAGATTCGCAATCACGCGGCACCCCTCCTCGCGCAGACCCATACAGGCGTTCACCTCCCGAAGCGGCTCGCTGCTCGCTATCGTCAGACGGTTTTCATTATTGTCATTCAGAAAAGCATAAAGCGGCATATCCACCGACAGATGAGTGCGGAAATTAGCACCCCAGTCCGGCCGTAGATGACAGCGGTCTTCATTCAATCCGCTCCACATATAGTTCATGTCGGTCTGAGGCATCGACATCGAAACCGTAAACTTCGGGGGAACCTGCGCGCTCGGCGCCGACATCTTCACAGTTACGACCTCGCGTCCACCTTCTTCATTCAGCGACATGTCAAACTTCCAGTCACCCGGAGTGTCGCACTGCAGCGTCACGGCTCCCGCTCCCGCACTCTCCACCTTGCGCTCGATTCCGCTTGCATTCAGCCACATGCCGGTGATAATGGCCGCGATAATATACCTGTAATTTTTCATTGGGTATGCTATGATATTATATATGATAATGCTTGTACAGTCATGTTGGCCGACATTAAGTCAATCAGCTCTCTAAAGTTACAATTAAATTTATTCTTATACAGCATTTATTTAACCATATGAGACATTCTGAGCTCGTGAACCTAACAGTCGTCACAAACGTTAACAGATTATAATAAAACTTCTGATCTTACTATGAAAATCCTTTCACATGCAACCCTCTGTCTCGGAGCGGCATCACTGCTCCTGATGCTTTCGGCGTGTGACTCCGAGGCTAAACTGGCCAGAGAAATCACAGGAACATGGGCCACTGCTCCCGAGAAACTTATCGACCACGAAGCAATGAGTGCCACTTCTGTGCGCATGCTGCAGTTCACGCCGTCGCTGAGCGACAGCAAAAGCGGCGACATGCAGATGACGGCACTTGTCTCGATAACCAACGCAATGCAGGGCGACACAGCTTCGATCGTAGAGCCGTACACAGTCTCGGCAAGCGGCCTTGCGACACTCAACGGAGTGTGGGCTGTCGTCGACGACGACAAAGTAATTCTTCAGCTCGACGAGTCGACACTCGACGTGAAGGTCGACCCGGAGGCTGTGCTCGTCTCGGTCAACACACTCACCGATGTCACAACCACGACAGTCGACTCCATTAAACCGTCGATAGCAGCTAACCTAAAGAGACAGATAACCGATGCCGTGCGAAGTCAGATTTTCAACACAAGCGACATAGACGACATAAAGATCACCGGCAACCTCATGTCGTGCGAAATCGGCCATCACGACGTGACACTCCGACGTCAGGACTCCGTCATAAAATAGCCATCCCCTACCGCCGCTTCCCTAAAGCAGCTACTTCAGCTATTGAAGCAAAGATCCGCACAGCGTATGTGTGTGAGTACCATTAGGCAACGGTTCATGCGCGATCCGTCGAAGACGGATAATAATGTAAAGCCCCACATCAAGCGCGATAAGCGCGAAAAATGCCTGAAAGGCATTAAAAAACAGTAGCCGGGTACACCGTCAGGTGTGCCCGGTAATAAGGAGCCCATCAAGAGTGTCTGAAAGACACCTCGTTACATACACTCCACGTGAGTGCCCGAAAGCATCGTTCCCTTAGAGAGTAGGGACGCACGGCTCGTGCGTCCTTTTGATTTACACATCTTTACCTCCAATTTCGCCTAAAGTAGCTATACTATCTATTGCAGCTATTAAGCTATTGCAGCCACATCAGTCACCCCACCCCAGAGGGGCGGAAGCCCCATGCCTCAACCACAAGCCCGCCGCGCGAGCTGCACATTCCCCAAAATGCCTGAAAGGCATTCAAAAACAGTAGCCGGGTACACCGTCAGGTGTGCCCGGTAATAAGAAGCCTATCAAGTGTATCTGAAAGACACCTCGTTACATACACTCCACGTGAGTGCCCGAAAGCATCGGTTCCTCACGGGAGTAGGGACGCACGGCTCGTGCGTCCTTTTGATTTACACATGTTTACCTCCGAT
>CAYMEX010000010.1:72239-95703 GCA_964389525.1 uncultured Muribaculaceae bacterium
GAGTAGGGACGCACGGCTCGTGCGTCCTTTTGATTTACACATGTTTACCTCCGATTTCGCCTAAAGTAGCTATACTATCTATTGCAGCTACACTAGGACAGCCCGCAGCAGTCACACTTCCAGCTCGACACTCGCCCCCGGCTCTGTCAGCGCGTGGCACACTGTGTTGTCGGTAGCATAATCCTCGAAACACGTAGCAGCCGCCTCATCGCCCCAGAAGTGCATCGGAAAGAAATTCGCCACATCGATGTTTTCCATAAAAAGGCGTGCGCCATTGCTGTAGTCCGATCCCATGCGCGGGTCAACTGGGAAAAACACGATATCAATATGATCGGTAACCGACATGATGTGCTGCATCTGATATACAAAACCGCTGTAAGCGCGTCTCACCTCCTTCTCTGTCGACTCATCCTGCCAGTGCCAGTAGTTCAGGTCACCGGCATGAAAGCAGGTGACGCCATCCCTGAATGTCAGATAGAAACTTACGCCGGTGTCTGTCGAACCGAATGTCGTGACCTTGACACCTCCCGGAAGTCCGTCGAGGTCGCCGCCTTCATGTACCCATGCCACCGGCAGATCGTCACCAATCTTGTTGCCGTTTATATCATCCGAGAGAACGAACACCCTTTGATGATCCTGCGCGAGATTGAATATCTCACGGTTGAAATGATCATCATGGTGATGCGACACAAAAAACAGCACCGGTTTGTCTGTGTTCCTGTGCAATATCTTTGTCAGTATGTTAGCCGGATCCTTGTAATAGTCAAATACTACGACCACATCGTCATGCTCCACTGCGAAACCGCTGTGATCAAGATATGTAACGCGTGTTTTCATTTTCCTGTATATTAATTAAAGGTACTGTTTACAATGCCTGCGCTACAACTCCACCGTCAGGCCGTCATAGGCGGCCTCGACATTTGAAGGCAGCTTGGACCCTATCTCGGCATGAAGCCCCATGTCATGGCTCATGTGAGTCAGATACGAGTGTTCTGGCGCCACTTTTTCTATAACGTCAAGTGCCGACTTCAGGTTCATGTGCGACTTGTGTTCCTTCTCTCGCAACGCGTTTACCACCAGCACACTGACGCCCCTAAGAGCCTCTATCGTTTTCTCCGGCACCTCCGAGGCATCCGTGATATATCCGAAATCGCCGATTCTAAAACC
This sequence comes from uncultured Muribaculaceae bacterium, assembly GCA_964389525.1. Taxonomy (GTDB): domain Bacteria; phylum Bacteroidota; class Bacteroidia; order Bacteroidales; family Muribaculaceae; genus JAFLTL01. The sequence continues at coordinate 73,407 of CAYMEX010000010.1, forward strand.
GAGTATATCGAGGTTGCCGTGACGCACAACCAGCGGCATGATCTCGACACCGCCCGCCTCAAATGTCTCATACTCCTTGATCTCGGCAAGATCAAGCACCGGGCTGCCGGGATAATGCGAACTCCCGAAACAATACGACAGATTGCTTCTCAGCCGCGAAGCCACATCCTTGCGGCAATACACACTGAGCCCGCGCCTGTAGGTCAGCGGACGCAGATCGTCAAGCCCGCCCACATGGTCGTAGTGGACATGTGTGAGAAGCACACCGTCAAGATCAAGCCCGTTAAGGTGTTTAAGATACTGCTCTCTGAAGTCAGGGCCACAGTCGATAAGGAGATTGCGGCCCTCAGTCTCCACTGCCACCGATGCGCGGAGACGACGGTCATGCGCGTCTGTTGAGCGGCACACTCTGCAGTCGCACCCTATCACAGGCACACCGCACGAAGTCCCGGTTCCAAGAAAAGTTATCCTCACCGTCTGAAATCCTCAAGAAGTCCGTCTCTGAACACAAGATATATGCCGCCGTCATACTCCCAGCGCTCATAAGCCGACGAGTAGTCATGGCCTCGCAACACATCTTTCGGCGACCCGAGCGACATTCGCACAAGATCGCGCGTCATGCCTCTTTTAAGCCGCCCTTCGACTATTGCGCGCCACACGTCATCCTCGATCTGCTGATACTTGTCACGCGGGTTGCTCAGAGAGAACTGCGTTTCAAAATTGCGTGTGGCCCTACGTCCGTCGCCAACGCTCATATACACTGAGAACAGTCCCTGCCCCTTCAGAGCATCGTCGAGTGGTTCAAACTCCACCCTCGCCGGAAAATCGCTGTTGCCCGGAAGCACATCCACCACCCTGACAGGTATATACTTCAGCTTGGTCACGGTCTTCAGGTCACGGTCAAGCCAGCGCGGAGTCATTATGTAATACGTGTTCCCCACAAGCCGGCTCCTGAGCCGCTCCGACACGTCGAGATCCACCGTAAACGGCAGTTCCACCACATCACGGCGGTTGAGCTCGTCGAGCGTCGCGTTGATGCGGTAGACAAGCCGACGGTCGCTCCCGCGCTTCATAAATACAAGATCAGTGGCCTCACCGGTAGGCGACACGGCATTGATGGCCTCCGAGAATACAAGAACATCACCCGGAGCGAGAGTCACATCACCGAGCGAGGTCCCGAAATTGAGCATCGCCTTGCGGTCTTCTACCACAAACATTTTGCCACTCCTCCACTTGCCGAGCGACTCGGTAGCTATGTCTGCAAGATACTGACGCTCCGCCGTCGGATCAGCGGCATTCTGACGCCTCAGTTCCGAATTGCCGATTCTGGGAGTGCTTTCAACACCCGTGAAACAGCCATGCACCGTCATCGACAGCGCCAGAGCGGTCACTATGCTGGCAATACGGTTCATTCCTCCGTCGCGTCGGCCGACTTGTCAGTCAGCAGTTCAAAATCCTCAAACCGCCATGTCTCAGCGTCAAAAGAGCCGGCAAGAAGATAACGGTATATCTTCAGGCACGCCCAGGCGTCAATCGAAGCATATCGCTGCTGCGCCGCCGTAAGTTCCTCTGCCTCCCAGTTCGACAGACGCTGTGCCTTAGATATCCGCTTTCCGAATATTATGCCGTAGACCTTCTGAAGGCTCATGTCTGAGATACCGAAGTTCTTTACATACTCCTGAAGCTCGATAAAACCGTCCGGGGTAAATCCATCGCATATCCGGCATATGCTGTGAAAGTCATCTTTAACCGACAGTCCCACCTTCACCGGGCTGTCCGATTCAAGAAACTCACGCAGAAACACCGGCATGCCGGTCTTGTTCAGACGCACAAGAAAACACTCGTCATCAGTCGAGAGCTGCAGCAGAGCGACCTTGTGGGTCTTTCCTTTGGTAAACGTCGGTCTTGTCTCTGTGTCAAAGCCGACGAGATCACATTTCGTCAGATAAGCCACAACATCGCGCACCCCCGACACTGTATCGACCACATGGATCTTACCGTCATAGTCGACAGGCGGGAGCTGCGACAGTTGTTCTTTTGTTATAGATAGCATTTTTAATTTTCAGTCGTTTCAGGCGATGTCTCCTTGATAAACATGACACTTGCCGCGCCAAGCACAAGCGAGACTCCCGCCACAATCATCATTCCCCACTGCGGGGCAAGTCCGTCATCGCTGCCAAGAGCGCCAAGTATCCAGCCGCCCGCGATTGCACCGATTATCTGCGGCACACATATTGTGCCGTTAAAGAGGCCGAGATAAGCACCGATATTTCCACCCTTCAGCGAGTTGGTCAGTATCGTAAACGGCCAGGCGAGCATGGCGGCCCACGCGCAGCCGATAAGCGCGAACGACACGAACAGCACATACTGGTTGGTGACAAGACCGGCCGACACAAACCCGGCGGCACCGAGCAGCAGACTCAGGGCATAGCTGAACTTGCGGCTACGGAAACGAGGCAACACCACTGCCCAGAGCACCGACCCGATTGCCTGCACGGCAAAAAGGATGCCTACCCAGTTTCCGGCTGCGTTATATTCCTCCGAGTCTGTGTTGAGCACCACATGTTTGTCGAGTGTAACGGACGACGGATCTGCCACTGTCACCCTCTTCACATCCTCGAGATAGAGCTTGTGGGTCTGCGGATCCTCACCCATCATGCCTGCAAATATCAGTTCAGTGTTAGCCGGCAGATTCTCGATCGGCGTTATCAGCTTGCCGTCGTTTATCACCTCGGTGCTGTCGGCCGTAAGCACATGTTTTGCGCCATGGCTTGCAATCGCACCCGACGCGTCGCTGAAGCTGATGCCGGTGATATACTCTGTCGTCGGACAGTCAAAAGCGTTCCTTGCGACCGTACCGTTAGTATAGGTCCACATAAACAGAAAAGCGATCCAGCAGAAAAACTGCACAAGCCCGACTGTCCAGAACGTTTTAGGAGCCTTCACAAGAAGTTTAAGCAGATTGTCACGTTTCTTCTTGTCGCCGCCGTCACTAGCTTCCTGCGGGCCGCCGTTATATTCTGCATACACATGCGGCGGCCACTCCTTGATCTTGACCAGCGAGTAAATCACGCAAAGCAGAAGTATGGCCGCGCCGGCATAAAACGAATACACCACCGTCGGAGGCACGACACCCGCCTCGGCCGTGTTCTGGATACCGATCCAGGTCAGCAGAAACGGGAAGATAAAACCGACGATACTTCCGGCATTGCACAGAAAACTCTGTATCGAATAGGCAAGACCCTTCTGCTTCTCGTTGACCATATCACCGACAAGCATCTTGAAAGGCTGCATCGCCATATTGATCGACGTGTCAAGCAGCATTAGAGCGAAAAGCCCGACCATGATGGCCATAGAAACTGTCAGATGGAAACTGCCCGCATTAGGAAGCAGACACATCACTGCCACTGACGCGCCCGCGCCGATTATCAGATAAGGCAGACGGCGGCCGAATCGCGTCCAGGTTCTGTCGCTGAGCGTCCCGACAATGGGCTGCACGATAAGCCCCATCAGAGGTGGTAATATCCAGAAATAACTGAGATCATGCGGATCTGCACCGAGAGTGGCGAAAATTCTCGACACATTGGCACTTTGAAGAGCATAGGCGATCTGAACGCCAAAAAATCCGAAGCTCAGGTTCCAAAGCTTCCAGAATTCTAAATCTGGCTTGACTTTCATTGTTTTCTGGTATATAGTTTTTTATTTCGGTTATAAGGAGCCTTTTCCTTCTACCTCCGGCGGAAGCTGCAGTTCGTCGCTTGAGGCGCCTCCGGCAAGACTGTAAAGCCATTCGATTTCCTCCTTCCATATTGCGGGAGCAGGAGTCTCGAGTATGATAGGTATTTCATCCATGCGGCTGTCGTGCATCAGCATCTCGAAAAACTTTACGCCGAGAGTGCCGCGTCCGAGGCTCGCATGACGGTCGACCTTGCATCCGGCGCCTTTTTTTGAATCGTTGAGATGTATTGCCGACAGATACTCAAAACCGATCGTGTCGCCAAACGCCTTCCAGGTCTGTTCATATCCGGCGGGAGTCGACATGTCATAACCGGCGGCAAACGTGTGGCAGGTATCCACACACACTCCAACACGGCTTTTATCCTCTATACGCGATATTATGTCGGCGACCTGCTCAAACGTGTAACCCAGATTTGAGCCCTGCCCCGCGGTGGTTTCTATCACCGCCTTGACGCCAGTGCTCCCATCGAGAGCCATATTGATCGAATCCGAGATAACACGGAGGCAATCATCCACACTACTCTCGTTGAGATGAGAGCCCGGATGAAAATTCAGCATCGTAAGACCGAGCTGGCTACAACGCGACAGCTCATCCATAAAAGCCTCACGCGACACCTTCAGCTTCTCAGCGTCAGGCTGGCCGAGATTTATCAGATAGCTGTCATGCGGCAATATCTTCGATGGGTCATAGCCCAGACGAGAGCAATTTTCCTTGAATGCTTCGGCTTCCTTCTCCTTTATCGACGGCGAACGCCAGCGCGACGGGTTTCTCGTAAAAAGCGCAAACGATCTGGCACCGATCTCGGCGGCATTGACAGGCGCGTTCGATACACCGCCCGAAGTCGAAACATGTGCTCCTATATATTTCATCTTAGTCCTGTGATTTTAAGCAGCATACGACAGATTAGCTCCATGACACGATTGTTAAGGTCTTGAGTGTTGTCAATATTCGCCCCTCTGTTACCTTACAAAAATAGTCAAATTCACCGAATCCACAGCCGGCTCAGCCTATTCATCCACACTTTTTTGCAAATCTAATGTCCACACCCGCCACAGCCTGTGTTAAACGGCCAATAGCAGCAACATTCAGCTATAGTAGCTTATAGTAGCTACACTTCAATATTACTCCGCCATACCTTTAAGCTCATTCATCTCGTCATAAGCCGCCCATTCAGGGTCATTCTCAGCCGAGATCTCAAGAGGCAGCAAAGGCAGATCGGCAAGAGCCTCGTTTATCTTTTTCTGGAAGATATGAGTCGAAAGTGTGTAGAATACCCACGTGCGCTCTCCGCCGCCGGTAAACACACCCGTTAGCACAGCCACTGGATCCTTGTGGAAAACCGAGCGAAGCCCCGTGTCGGCGCGTTCGATCAGGTCAGCCGTGCCGTCCTGCTCCGACGGCATGCCCTCGCCACCATACTTCCACGAAATCTCTACTCTGATCACAAACCGCACATTGTTGCGGAATTTTTCTATATCCTCACGGCCGGTCACCATCAGCAGGTTGCCCGACTCGTCTTCGGCGGGAGTGGTCCACCACTCTCCGCCGAAGTCGGTTTCTTCTTTTTTCATCACAGCTTTTTGATTGTATCGAGAAGTGTCTGTCCCAGTCCGATAGTATATCCCGACGAGTGGAACACGATGCGGTTGAACGTGTCGGCGATTACAAATACCGGAGCCGCCGACGTCTCCATCTCCCTGTTCACCTCTTTCACGATCGACGAGTCGATATCGCGGCCGAGTATCACGTTAGACGGGAGTTTCGGAAGTGCCGCAAGATATTTGGCGGCCGACTCGTCATCCGAGCCCTCTATCAGTATCACCATCGGCATTCCCGTTGCCTCGAGTTCTGCAGCCACCGATGCGATGTCGCGTATCGCGTGATTCGACGGCTCGTCGCCGACAGAGAGCATGCCGAGTATGAAATATCCTCGCCCGGTAGCCGCAAGTATCGTACTCTCTGCACCTGTAGCGTTATTGAAGAATACGCTCTCAGAGTTGAGCGACCCTATCACCTGCACCGCGGTTGTGTCACGGCGTATCGTCAGATCCACGTCGGTCGTTTCCCCTTCCTTAATCTCAAACAGCTCGCAGCTTGCAAGCACACCGCCGTTGGCCAGACGCTGACCGGTCGTGAGCATATACTGTCCGCAGTCCATCGGCACAGGCGTTGCGAAGTCCGTCGACCAGCTTCCACCCTCGTCATAGTTGAGCAGCTGAGGCACGCCACCGTCGATGCGCGAGAGAGTGAAGTGAGTGTAATAGCGGGCGTCCGTTATATGCTCCATCGGCTCATAGCTGAGATGCAGTTTACCCTGAGGCTGCGCGGCAGGCTGCACATCCGATGTGAACGAGGCGTCATGCCATGTCATGCTGCCGTCTTCACCACGTTCACCCCATTGCGGTTTGCCCGTCACTCCGTCCACTCGCGACGCTATGCCCATCGTTCTCGCAAGAGCCACAAAGTAGATATTTCTCGACACAGCGTCAGCCTGACGCGTGCTGTGCACCTCGGCGGGCGACATCCTCACCGTGTTCGGTTGCCACGGAGCGACAACCTCGATGCGCCTGTCGACATCCTCGACAAGCCGTGCCGGATTTTTTCTGAACTGTTCCATCTCGGCCTTGCTGTAAGCCTTGCCGAGTGCGCTGCGGTATTTCGTCAGCGACTCGTTCGCCACACGCGGGTTAAGCACCCACTCGTCATCCGACGAGCCGGCATGATCCTCCAGAATATCTTTTGTCACGTCTGAGCGGTCCTTCATCGATATCAGCTCGAGCAGACGCAGCGCATTGCCGCGCTTCTCCTGCGGTGTCGTCCGCAGAAAATCGGCAAGCACACCGCCGTTGGCCCTCGCGTCAGTCATTACCGACACTAACCTGTCGGCGTCAAGTCCGAGTTCCGAAGCCAGAGCATGCGCACTTTCAGGAGTCATAAACAGCGCGTCCTCCCTATCCTTTCTCATCTGATCCTCCAGAGCCTTCCTGCGGTCATTCTCGCTGCGTTGTTCATCCGTCACTGCCGGAAGCGATGCGCCCGCTTTGGGCGGTATGATGTCAAACGCCCAGCTCCCCGTAGTTTTCCCGTTTTTGTCAAGCACCACGGTCACTTCACGGTCGCGCCCTACGGTCGCCTGTCTGAAACCGAAATTACCCTCGCTGTCACTTCCCCACACAAGCAGGTCTCCGAGTCCGGCCACGACCGAACTGCGCCCATCTTCGTCGGCGGTCTTCGTCACGAGCGGATAAAACTCCGCGTAATTGTAGAGCGTGTAGCTCGTGCGCGCGCCTGCCACCCGGCGTCCCGACGCATCGGTCACCGTCACTCTGAGCGTGTCGACCGGCGCGTAGTTTTCAGTCACATTTATGTCTGTATATCCGGGAGCTTTGAGCAGTATCTCCTCCTCCCCGTTGTAGTCGCCGATTACGCGTGTGCTCATCATCATGCCGCGCGACGCCGGATCGTTGAACCAGCCGAGGTCGAGAACCGGCTCAGGCTCACATGCTCCTATGAAATGCCACTTTCCGTCGGCCCACGCCTCTACCCACGCATGATTGTCGTCGGTATGCGCCCAGCGAGGTGTATAGATCTGGCGCGCCGGTATGCCCACTGCCCTGAGAGCCGCGACGGCAAACGTCGACTCCTCTCCGCATCGTCCTATGCCGGTGTACACCGTCATCATCGGAGCATGCGTGCGGCTGTCCGACGGCTGATATGTGGCCTTCTCATGGCACCAGTGGTTAACCTCAAGTATAGCATCGGTCATCGACAGATTCTTCACCCTGTCGCGCAGCTCCTCATAAAATACCGTGCGGCTGTCGTCAAGAGGTTCGTTGTTGACGCGCAGCGGCAATACAAAATGATAGAACTCACGGTCAGGCACCTTCTCTCCCCACGGCATTTCCTTTCTTGTTCTCAGCGTCCGGTCCACATTTCTGAGGAAAAAATCACCGCTGTAGTCAGTCACGTCGGGCAACGGCATGTAGGCATACAGAAATTCCAGTGCATCGCGCTGTTCCTGACTTAGGTTGCGGTCAAACACCTCACTGTGCATAGCCACACTCCTCATCGAGTCACGGCGGGCGCGATAGTCATCACGCACCGTGGCTTCGGCCGCGATCGCCGACGTCAGCACAACGCCCGCGACAATCATTTTGGTTATATTCATATCGTTATGGCACTTACTATTTGTTTCACAATATCGGCCGAAGTCGACAGTGTCGCATACTCGTCACTGCCGGCGGCTCCCATCGACACATCACCGCGTCTGAATATCATCGACGAAGCCACTGCCCGTCGTGCCGACGCATGTATCTCGTGCGCGCCGCTGCGGTCAAGTATCTCGGCTGCGTTTCCGGCATTTACCCCGCCGCCCGGCATTATCGAGATCCTATCGCCGGCGGCCTCTACGAGACGGCCGAGAAGATCCACACCCTGCAGTGCGCTCTGAGCCTGTCCCGAAGTCAGCAGGCGGTTTACACCCAGATCTGCCATCTGCCTCAGAGCCTCAAACGGCTCACGGCAGAGATCAAACGCCCGGTGAAATGTCACACTCTTCCCGCGTGCCGCATCGACAAGTTTCCTCACCAGAGCCACATCCACATCACCCTCGGGCGTAAGTGCGCCGATCACCACTCCGTGCACACCGAGATCTACTGCCATGGCGATATCATCAAGCATCACACGCGCCTCGGCGTCACCATATACAAAATCTCCGGGACGTGGCCTTATCAGTACATTCACCGCGATTCCACCCGACCCGACGGCCTCTTTGATAAGTCCGGCCGACGGAGTCATACCACCCTCGGCAAGCCCCGAACATAATTCGACACGCACTGCGCCGCCTTGGCGCGCGGCATACACGCTCCGCAGGTCGCCGGCACAGACTTCAAGTGTTCTTGTCATTGTTTTTTATCTGGTTTTCAGTGGTTCCGAAAATTATCCATATTCTTTGGAAAGACTGACAGACAGCCTCATCCGCTTTCACTTCCAAAGATAATAATCAAAATATGTTTTACAACAATGTTTTATAACACCTGAAATAATTTTGACATGTGGTTTTTAACCCCCATTTTTGTAACGCAAACCAGAAAACAATCTTTTTTACCTTAGAAATTGTACCTATTGGAAACCATTAAAAGGAGCCTCGTGAGAAGCTCCTTTTAATGGTTTTATACTGTACCTCAATCACATCGACACTTAAAAGTCTCCCGGCGACTGATCCTGCAAAGGATTCAGGCAGGAGACTTCTTGAGATTAAAAAAAGGTTCTCGTGTGTTTCTCAGAGTATTCCGACTCAGACAGCGGGGTCACTTCCAACCTCCTTTATCCGTCACGCAGCGACTTATTGTCACCGTGGACTGCCTCAGCGGCTCGGAGCAGAGCCTTCTTTTATCACTTCTTTATCTATTCAACACCACCGAAGGCATTAATGTTCCTCATTTTCGCTATATTTGCATACGCTAAAAACCGATCACATATTTATTACGATTTATTACAATGCGAAAGATTTTAATTTCTTTGACTGCATTGCTGCTCTCGCTGTCTGCGGGAGCGGTTAATCCTGTAGCTTCACCCCCCGACTCTCTTCAGGCCGGAAGCCAGTACCTTGCATACCCCGTACCGGGAAGAGGCATACCACAGCTCTCACCTGCTCCAAAAGGCTACGTGCCTTTCCACATCGAGCATTACGGAAGACATGGCAGCCGTTGGCTAACAAGCCTCTCACAATACGAGGCACCGGTGCGCCAGCTTGAGATTGCCGAGAAACAGGACAAGCTCACACCGCGCGGCAAGGAAGTGCTTGCACAGCTGCGCGACATACTTGAGAAATCACGTACACGCATAGGAGAGCTCAGCCCGCTCGGACACCGTCAGCACAGGGGCATAGCCAACCGCATGTACCACAACTTCCCGACGGTCTTCGCTCCGGGCGCACACATCGACGCCAAGTCAACCAAAGTCATACGGTGCATTCTCTCGATGGCCAACGAGGTAGCCGAGTTCCAGGCACTCAACCCCGAGCTCGTCATTACCATGGACGCATCGACCACAACACAGCCGATCCTCAACAACTCTGATCTCGATCAGGGTTCCTTCAAGGCATCCCGCAAGGCCGCGCACCTTCGTCAGGCTGTCGACACGATTCCGTTCGACAAGACACCGTTCTTCGACCGCCTGTTCACCGATCGTGAGTTTGTCGCAACAAACATCGACTCCAACACACTCTTCAACAACCTTTTCGATGTGACCGTCAACGCACAGAGCCACGACGACCACCCCTCTTTCTACGACCTGTTCACACCCGAGCTCATCACCCGAAAGTGGCTGGCCGACAACGCATCGTGGTTTATCAGCGTAGGCAACTCCGCTGCATCCGACGGACGTGTACCCTTCAATCAGCGCTTCCTGCTCGACGAGATCATCCAGAGCGCCGACACAGCCATGACATCACCGCGGCTAAGTGCCAACCTCCGCTTCGGCCACGAGACAGTGGTCATACCTCTCACCGTATTTCTTGAGCTTGGACACTACGGCGACGAGATCAACGACCTCAGCAATCTCCCCGACCGATGGCGCAACTACGAGATCTTCCCGATGGGATCCAACATACAGCTGATCTTCTACCGTCCGAAGATCGACAAAGTCTGCGATCTCGACAAGATACTTGTAAAAGCTCTGCTCAACGAGCGCGAGGTATCACTCCCGGCAACACCCGTCACAGGCAACTACTACCGCTGGAGCGATCTCCGCGACTATTACAAGAAAAAACTCGACTCCTTCGACACACGATTCAAAGAGTAACACAATACATAAATATGCAGGAAAAAGTTATCATTCTCGACTTTGGTTCGCAGACGACACAGCTCATCGCGCGACGTCTGCGCGAGCTCAACGTCTACTGCGAGATCCTGCCCTACAACAAGTTCCCCAAAAACGACCCTGCGGTCATTGGTGTGATACTGTCGGGCAGCCCGTTCTCTGTCTACGATGAAAAAGCCTTCCGATTGAATCTGGCCGACATCCCTGCTGAGCTGCCGGTGCTTGGCATATGCTACGGCGCGCAGTTCATGGCTTATGAAAACGGCGGAAACGTCGAGCCGGCCGGATCGCGCGAATATGGCCGTGCAAAACTCTCGTTCGTCAACAACGCCGACAGCCTCCTTGCCGACGTAAATGTCGGCGATCAGGTATGGATGAGCCACGGCGACACTATCACGTCGCTCCCACAAGGTTGGGAAGTCATCGCATCGACACACGACGTCCACGTCGGCGCATACTGCGTGCCTGGAGCAAAACGCTGGGGAGTGCAGTTCCACCCCGAAGTGTTCCACTCCGAGTGCGGAACGACAATACTGCGCAACTTCGTCGAGCGCATATGCGGCTCTAAACGCGACTGGAGCGCGGCATCGTTCATCGAGACGACAGTAGCAGCCCTCCGTGAGCAGCTCGGCAACGACAAAGTCGTGCTCGGCCTCAGCGGCGGTGTCGACTCTTCTGTTGCGGCCGTTCTTCTCAACAAGGCCATCGGCGACCGTCTGACATGTATATTTGTCGACCACGGGCTTCTACGCAAAAACGAGTTCACATCCGTGCTCCGCGACTACGAGGGACTCGGACTTAATGTTATCGGAGTCGACGCATCGGCCAAGTTCTTCAGCGAACTCGCCGGAGTCGAAGAGCCCGAGCGCAAGCGCAAGATCATCGGCAAAGGATTCATCGACGTATTCGACGCCGAGGCACACAAGATTGTCGACGTGAAGTGGCTCGCCCAGGGCACAATATACCCCGACTGCATCGAGTCGCTCTCCATCACCGGCACGACGATCAAGAGCCACCACAATGTGGGCGGACTCCCCGAGAAAATGAACCTGAAGCTCTGCGAGCCGCTCCGCCTTCTCTTCAAAGACGAAGTCCGTGCCGTAGGCCGTGAGCTGGGCATGCCCGAGCGACTCATCTCGCGTCACCCCTTCCCCGGACCCGGACTCGCCGTGCGCATCCTCGGCGACATAACACCCGAGAAAGTGCGCATCCTTCAGGAAGCTGACGACATCTTCATCCAAGGACTCCGCGACTGGGGGCTCTACGATCAGGTCTGGCAGGCAGGAGCGATCCTCCTCCCCGTGCGCAGCGTAGGCGTCATGGGCGACGAGCGCACCTACGAGCAGGCTGTAGCACTCCGTGCCGTCACATCGACCGACGCCATGACAGCCGACTGGGCACGCCTCCCCTACGACTTCCTTGCCAAAGTCTCCAACGACATCATCAACAAAGTGAAAGGAGTCAACCGCGTAGCCTACGACATCTCCTCAAAGCCACCAGCCACAATCGAGTGGGAATGATGGCCTGCAGATAAAAATCAGCCACCCGACAGCAACGGTTATTCCGTCTGTCGGGTGGCTTTTTTCTTATCCACGTCTCCCGTAAAGATAATATATGACAATACTTGCCGACGTGAGCATCTCCGAAACCGACAACGCCAGCCATATCCCTTTGTAACCGGCACACAGCGGCATAAAGAACATGACCACAACCGTAGCAACATAAACAGCCTGAGTCACATTGAGTCGTGTCGCTTTCACATTATCTTTTGCAAAAGTTAGATCTTAAAACCGACACGAGGCCGCAATATGCGTTCGCGCTCTACGCGGCACACTACGTCGGTCTGCTGTATCTCTGTCAGCGACGATTCACTCACCGAGCCTTCGGTTGTCACCCTCACCGCCATCGCAGGAAGCACCTCCGTCTGTATCATGTTGATCACATGACGCGCGTTGCCGAACGTGCTGTCACGGTTGCGGTAGTCATACTTCAGTCTGTCGGCAAGAGCCGTCCGGGCATCGGGAGTAAGTGTGTAGCAATACCGCGCGAGATACTTCTCCGCTATCTCCATCAGCTCCTGCTCCGTGAAGTCCTCAAAGACGTAGACATTCGACTCCGGGATACGCGACTTGAAACCCGGATTCATTTCAAACATCCTTCTCATTTCTTTCGGATATCCGGCAAGCACGAGCATCCAGTCGCGATTCGACTCATCGGCAAGAGCCGTCAGCAGCGTCTCGATGACAAATTTGCCGGGATCACGCGAGTCATTAGGCTGATAAAGCTGATAAGCCTCGTCGATCAGGAGGATACCGCCACGAGCCTCCTCAAGTGCCGCAAGAGTTTTTTCCGACTCCGAGCTGTAGTTCTGCCCAAGAAGCGTCGCACGTTCCCTCACCACGACATGCCCTTTCGACAGAATGCCGGCACGGCGCAGCATAAGTCCCATCATCTTGGCGACAGTCGTCTTGCCGGTGCCGGGCGAACCTAAAAACATGGCGTGAAGCGGTGTCGTGCAATACGGATATCCCATGTCGGCTCTCATCTTGTTGAAACGCACCACACGCTCATATACCGAGAGTTTCTCTTTCACCGACCGCAGGCCTGTCAGATTCTCCAATGCCACCGGCAGCCCGACTTCGTCACGCTCCTCATCCTCTTTTTGCGGTTCTTGCTTTTCTACGGCATCTTCCGGCTCATCCTCATCATCACTCCTTTCGTTCTTCTCAAGCTGGCTCGATATGAATCTGTCGAGAAGCTCATCAAACTCATCATCACCGCCATCGCCGTCACCTTGTGGCATAAGCCGCTTAAACCGCTCACCGGCTGCCTTGGCTGAATACTCTGAGAGTGGATCGATCTCGTCACCATGCCAGAAGCCTTCACTCTCATCTCCCGAAGTACTGAACACAAAACCCGCTATCGCATATCCCATGCACAGCAACTCGGCATAATGCACCCCGCGATCCGTAGTGCCTGCAGCAAACGCATACTCTACATAGTAGCGGCTTACACATGAGTCTATGCACTGTGGTTCCAGAAAGCGGCACACAGCACGATCACCGTCGGGATAATGCAGCCGCAGTTCCAACTCGGGCAGTATCATCGGCGGTCTGTACCCAAATCTCTGTACAATATTGAAACACACACGCAAGCATTGTCTCTCTGTCACATTCAGCGATCTGTAGACACTCGTTTCCCCCTCGCGCATCACTCCGCCGCACTCGACGTCATACCACGTGGTCGGATGCCCGAGCTTATCCAGACGATACAGATGTATCACCTCCTCATCAAGGATTTCCGATGTGCCTTCATCGCACACCACAAGTTTGCATATGTGACATCTCTCCAGGTCATCTGCCTGTAGCCGAAATTCCAGATAGGCCGTATGCTGGGGATTATTCCTGTGCATACACACCCTCACCTGTCTCTCGGCCAGCACACATCGTGTCGTGCAATCGACCAGTGCGAACCCCACAGTCCGCCTTACACCTTTCGGTGACTCTGTATCATATCTGCTGTTACAGAAATCTACCTTCACGGCAATCCCCGCAAACGTCTCGTCTGCAACAAAATCATGACGTTTGTCAAAATTGAGGTCGCAAAGCCTTGCACCGGCCTTTTTCCTCTCCTCCGACGTAAAGGCGCAGAACTGCACCTCTTCAACATATATAGGCGATTCTTTTCTCATTTTTTTACAATTTTATATTAGACACATCGGGCATCTCTATATCAGGCACATTCATATTGCATTGACCTGCGGCGATATGCGGAAGCACACCCACAAGCCAGAAGCGCATGATAACTTCTGTCTCTGACACCCTCTTTTATAGGTTAAATACTCATCTTCATTCTCTCTTTCTTTTCCGGAGGCCTTCCTCCGAAACCTGCCAACATGTCAATATACTCCCTGCCGCCGGCTGCTGAAACATGGATACGTAAAGACGCACCACGGGCTGCCGGAGCATTTCTGCGTTTGAAAAATGTTGGTGTGGAAACTATGCGCACCTCATCTCCCGGCCGTCTGGAGGGCCGGTAACGCCGAACTTGCAGTTATTGAGATGTAGTCGCTTCATAGTTGAAAATGAAGATTTATTGTAAAAAAATGATTTGCGCCACGATGTGGCTGTTACCTCATCATGGCGCAAATCTAATAAATCCTGTTTTATTTACAAAATACCTTCCTTCAAAAATTTGAATGTAAAATACGGTCACGCATGAAAGCTGTCGAACGCAAACAGTATGGTCGACATGTAGCGCTCGCCAGTGTCTGGCAGAATGGCCACAATAGTCTTACCGGCATTTTCCTTGTCACGGGCCATCTTTAGGGCAGCATAAAAAGCAGCCCCCGACGATATGCCGGCAAGCACACCCTCGGCCGACGCCAGCAAACGGCCGGCAGCCACAGCCTCCTCATCGCTCACAGCGACAATCTCGTCTATCACGCTGCGGTCGAAATTACCCGGCACAAAACCCGCGCCGATTCCCTGTATCTTATGTGCGCCGGGAGCGTTACCCGAAAGCACCGCCGACGTCGCCGGCTCGACCGCAACAGCCTTCACCGACGGTTTCTGCTCCTTCAGATACTTGGCCGTACCGCTGATCGTACCGCCCGTACCTACGCCGCCCACCACTATGTCGACCGCGCCGTCTGTGTCACGCCATATCTCCGGGCCGGTCGTCTGGTAATGAGCCTTCGGATTGGCCGGGTTGTCAAACTGCTGCAAAATCACCGATCCGGGAGTAGCGTCGCGCAGTTCTTCAGCACGCCTTATGGCTCCCTTCATCCCCTCGTTGCCCAGAGTGAGTTCAAGACGCGCGCCATAAGCCTTAAGCAGATTCCTGCGCTCCACGCTCATCGTCTCGGGCATTGTCAGCACCACATTGTAGCCCTTGATCTTGGCCACCCATGCCAGACCTATGCCCGTGTTGCCCGACGTCGGCTCGATTATAGTCGCACCAGGCTTGAGTGCGCCCGACCTCTCGGCAGCCTCGATCATAGCGAGAGCCACACGATCCTTCACGCTGCTGCCCGGATTAAAACTCTCGAGTTTCACCAGCAGGCGTGCCGCGAACCCTTCCTCTTTCTCTACATTTGTTACCTCAAGAAGCGGAGTATTACCGATCAGCTCCGACAGATTCTTTGCGATCTTCATCCTATTGTAAGCTTTAAACTAAGTATTATATTCCGGCACCGTCCGTAAACGTTTCGGTTCGCGGTTGCCCTTGCAGTATGCGCGAGTAAGGAGGCAGGTTGTGAGTTACCCACACGTTGCCACCTATAGTCGAGTCATGCCCGATGGTGATGCGCCCGAGCACCGAGGCGTTTGAGTATATCGTCACATTGTCCTCGATGATAGGGTGACGGGGCACATTGACAGGATGACCGTCGCTGTCAAGCGAGAAATTCTTTGCGCCAAGCGTCACACCCTGGTATATTGTCACATGCTGTCCTATGATACACGTCTCACCTATCACCACACCCGTGCCGTGGTCGATGCTGAAATATTCACCTATCGCAGCGCCCGGATGTATGTCGATGCCCGTCTCAGAGTGTGCGATTTCCGTTATGATGCGCGGGAGCAGCGGCACGCCGAGTCCATGCAGCATATTGGCGAACCGATAATGCAGCATAGCCTTTATCGACGGATAGCAGAATATCACCTCCGCCTCATTGCCGACAGCCGGATCATTGTTGAATATCGCCCTGATGTCGGTGTAAAGTCGCCGTTTCAACTCCGGCAATTCCGCTATTGCACTTGCCGCCTTGCTTCTTGCGACCGTACCGACATCCGACATGCCGACGCCCGAACCAAAATGCAGCCCGGCGGAGATCTGGCCCCGAACCATTGCAAACAGACGGTCAACACCGACACCGATATAGTAATGCCGCATCGACTCCGACGAGCGCATATCATAGAAAAACTCCGGGAATAGCAATTGCTTGAGTGTCTGCATTATCTCGCCGATCACAACGACCGACGGCAACGCATGGCCGCGGCCCGAATAGACCTCTTGCTCCGACACTGAGATTTCCGACAGTCGGGCAACGGTATTCGACAATGCCTCCGAAACCTCCGATGTAATCACTGATGACATAATTGTGATGATGTTACTTTGACAGCAACCCCATGTACCCTTTAAGGCACATAGAGATCTGCTATGATTTAAATGAAAATAAACGGGAAAATGTTTTGGGAAACCGGCCTAAATATTCCGGAATACACGCATAAAACCGGGCATCACCCGTTTATGCCTGCAGGTGAGCTCAACAACATCGGCACATTCGGCCGGAATAATACAGCTCGCGATAAATCATACCGCAAATTTACCCTTTGTTTTTAATTTCACAACATTTTCCACCCCAAAAAATATAAAACCAAATTCCGACCACATTCCCGACCCACGATTCCCATCCCCCCCCTAAAGCAGCTATTACAGCTATCGCAGCTATTCCTCCCACCGCCGACTGCCGACACTCTCCTCCTCCCCCCCCTCACTCTGACGACTCCCTCCATCACACGGAGAGTAGGGACGCACGGCTCGTGCGTCCGCCTATAAAATCCACATTTCCGAGTTCCTAATTCCTTTACAAGATGCAAAGCCCTCCTCAACCCGCCACGTGGGTTGCATCTCCCCCGTCAAGGCATCGCAGATGCCGCAACCCGGCGCAGCCGGAGCTTAACCCCATCCTGTGAGCAAAGCGAACAGGGTGGGGATTGCCACACCCTGGCACACAGTCTCGCAGAGACTGAACCAGCCCCCACACTCCATCCTCCACCCTACAGCAGCTACAGCAGCTATTACCCCCACCGCGGCCAGAAGGCAAACCCTCACTTTTCTTCCCGTCGAATATTCTATGTATATTTGCCATATCTGCAACCGATATGCGCATCTCATTCCTCACACCACCGTCGTTTTTTCACCGACAGCCGGCCGAACGATCTGCCGGTTGCACACGGGTGGTTGTGCCGGTTCCCAACATCTATGAGCTAACACTTGCCGCGACTGTCAGGCGCGATATCGGCGCGAATGTCACAATTGACGACTTCACTTGCGGAAGCAAAAATATCGCGCGTTTCCGGCATTTTGCTCAAAACCACGACCACGACATCATTTTCATCTGGGGTGTCAACCTCTCCTACAACGACGATCTGCAGGCACTTTCATTATTAAGACAGTACCGGCATAACCTTCCTGTCGTTTTAGCCGGTCCCGGTCCGACGTGGACACCTGCCCGCTATCTCATCGATCCACATGTTTTCGTCCTGCGCGGAGAGCCCGAGTACACCGCCTGCGACCTGCTGCTGACGAGCCTCTCTGTCGGCACCTCTCCGGCTGCGATACCTGGATTATCGTGGTGCGACGATAGTGGCCGCATACACAACAACGCCGCCCGACCGATCGCCGACAGCCTCGATGCCCTTCCCTTTCCGGCACGCGATCTCATCGCCGGGCGTGTCTACCACAACCCCAAACTAAAGACCGGCCCCTACACCACGGCATTCACGTCACGCAACTGCCCCTACCGGTGCATCTTTTGCGTTCCCTCATCTCTGTCATTCGCCCGCGAGATCGAACATAGGCGCAGTCATGGCGTCAAGCCGCCTGTCGCTTTCCGTTCCGTCAGCTCTATCGATGCCGAGATGGAGCAGATCGCAGCCATGGGCTACAGGGCCGTGGGCTTCATGGACGACAATTTTATATGGGACGGTAAACGCACGGCCGAGATATGCGCCGTCATGTCGCGACACCGGCTTGTGTGGGGCTGTCAGGCTCGTGCCGACGCCATTACACCCGACATTGCCGCCATGCTTGCATCAGGCGGATGCCGTTATGTCGACATTGGCGTAGAGTCTTTCGACGACCGCATACTCGCATATATCAGAAAAGGCGAGACTGCCGACGATATCCGCCGCGCCATCCGTCTGCTTTCCGATGCCGGCATATCCGTCAAACTCAACGTACTCATCGGCAGTTCCCCTTACGAGACACCTCAGACCGTCGCGGCCACTCTCCGCGAGGTTCGCCGTCTCCCTGTCGATCAGGTGATGATAAATATTGTTTCGCCGTTTCCGGGAACGGAGTACCACGATATCTGCGTAAAAAACCGATGGCTTAAAGGAGGACGCTACGTCCCCACCGACGTCCAGCGCAATTCCATTCTGCAGCTTCCCGGCCTCACGCCAAGGCAGATGGAGCGTCTGCTTTTTCAGCACAATCTGCGCTACTTCCTTTCCCCTCGCTTCATCGCACGTCAGATCCTGCGCTTCCGTTCGCCAGGAGAGTTTGCCGCCGCCTTGCGGTCATTGAAGCTCAAATTGTTCGGATGACATGCCGCCACGTATCTCAGTCATAATACTCACGACCGACAATCAGTGCGACACCACGCTCCGGTGTCTCGCCCACCTCGCCCCCCTGCCAAGCGACATTGAGGTGATACTCGTCGACAACGGCTCGACCGACAACGCAGCCGGCAAGATCAGCGCACTCTATCCCGGCATCATCATGATACGCAACCACAAAAACCTCGGTGTGGCTTGTGGACGCAACATAGGCATCCGCCACGCGTCAGGCAACTACATCATGTTTCTCGACAACGACACCATCCCGTCGGTAAATGCTATCCATGCGCTCGCCGGATACCTCGACAGTCACCCCTCCTGCGCCCTCGTGGCTCCGCGTCTCATAGACCGCGATGGAAATGTTCAGCGGTCATTCCGTCCCTACCCCGGTCTGCTGGAAAAAATCAGATCTGCTATTGGGGTTATATCCGACATTGTGCCGCCCTGCAAAGTCCCTGACACTTCTGTTTCTCCGACATACGTCATTGGGGCCGCGCAACTTGTCCGACGCTCTGTTTTTGACCGGGTCGGACCGCTTGACAGCCGCATTTTCTACGGCCCCGAAGACGCCGATCTGTGCCTGCGCATATGGCAGTCAGGCATCGGCTCTGTCGTCTGTCTTCACGATGTCGTCATCACGCACGACTGGCGCAGGGCATCACGCAGGTTTTTCTCCCCATTGTGGTGGAAGCATCTGCGATCTCTCGCCCGTTTCTACTACACCCACCGGCGTCTGCTCTGACGTCTGTCATTCGTCTGCCAGAACCATGCGCTTTCGGTTCCTCCGCTCGGTTATCCACGCAGCCGCGATCGACATTAACGGACTCATCAGATTGAACACACAGAAAGGCAGGTAGGCAAGTGTAGCGACACCGAGCACAGTCGATTGGGTGAGACCGCATGAGTTCCACGGCACAAGCACCGACGTCACCGATGTCGAGTCCTCTACCGTGCGGCTTAGCACCTTTGGTGCCATACCTTTACGGCCATAGAGATCAGAATATACATTTGCATTGAGTATGATCGACAGATACTGGTCAGAAGTCGCGCAGTTCAGGAATACGCCTGTACCCACTGTCGCCGAAACAATACCGCAACGCGAGTGCAGATGCTTCAGAAATACCCCGGTTATTGCCGAGATCATACCCGCACCGAGCATTATGCCGCCAAAAAACATCCCCGAGAGCACAAGCAGTATCGTGGGCATCATCCCCTTTATTCCGCCGGTCGACGTCAGACTTTGGAGTATTTCATCATCGACAGAAGCCGAAGTCCCGACACAAAGTGCCTTACCTGTTTCAAGAAGCTGGTCGATCGCGCCTGAGGCCGATCCGCCTCCCTGAAACACAAATACTCCGACGCAGCCCGCAAGAGTTGAAAGTATCAGAGTATTTCGGGTCGACACCTTGAAAGCAAGAATTACAAGCGTCAGCAGCGGTATTAGCAGCGTCCACGCGCTTATTCTGTACATGCTCTCAAGTCCGGCGATCAGAGTCTGTGCGTTCTCCTCTGCTGCCGCGGGAGTCGCGAAAAGACCCACTGCTCCGAACACCGCAAGCGCGATCCCGAGCGCCGGGAGCGACGTGTTCATCATGTTGCGGATGTGGGTGAACAGATCCACACCGCACGACGAGGAGGCCAATACCGTAGTGTCGCTGAGTGGCGAGACCTTGTCGCCGAAATATGCACCCGATATGATCGCGCCTGCCACAAGCGGCGGATAATAGCCCATTGCCTCGCCGATACCGATAAACGCCACGCCGATTGTGGCGATAGTAGTCCATGAGCTTCCCGAAAGCACCGACACACATGCGCATACCACACATGCCACAAGCGGAAATATACTCGGATTGATAAGCTCAAGGCCATACACGATAAGAGTCGGAACCACGCCGCTTGCCATCCACGACACCGTCACTGTCGCAATAAGCGCGAGTATAGGCACGGCAGGCAATATCTGCGCCGAGCAAAGCTTCAGCCCACGCCTATATTCGGCACCCGGTTGACGGTAAAACACTAAAGAAACCGTCAGTGCCACGAAAGCACACAGCAGAAGCACGCCCCAGCTCCAGTCCTGTACAAAACCCGTACCACCCATATTCACAAGCAGTCCGATCATCATAAAAAGCACGGCGAACGGTATAAGAGCCACCTTCACTCCGGGTGTTTTATTTTTGTTGTTCCTTTCCAATACAAGAAATTTTTTTAGGTTGCACGACACACATATCCCAGCCCGTCGCGGAAACCGATTCATTAATACTCTGCAAATTTAACGTCTTACATCCATAACTCTATGTGTTAAATGGCAAATCATTTCATTTTTCATCCAAAACAACTTAATAAAGCTGAAAATACCACGCAGGCAACGGTCTGCCGCTGCAAGAGTTTTTCGATGTCTCGGTGGCGCTACAGCAGCTATATTAGCTATCCTCCCGTGGCTTTGCATCCACCGCTCGCCGCCGCGGGTTGCACCTCCCATCATCGCATCGCGCCCCGCATGTGTTAATTAATGCTAAAAATCATACATTCCCGACCTATATCACTCACCGCTTGTGCACTTTTCGACAGAAAAGTACTAAATTTGCATAGAGCATTCAAGAGGAGGCCGCGGCTTCCTCTATTTTGTTATAGAAAATGATAGACAGATCGCAGATTATACCCATAGTAGAGCAGGCCATCGAGGGAACGGACATGTACCTCGTCGACGTCTGCATCGAGCCGGGAAACCGCATTGTCGTGGAGATCGACTCCCCCGGTGCGATGGACGTCGAGTCATGTGCGCGTGTTAGCCGCACCATAGAGAGTGCGCTCGACCGCGACAAAGAAGACTTCGAGCTTGAAGTCGGATCGGCAGGCATCACATCACCATTCAAAGTCAGACAACAGTACCTGAAGAATATCGGAAACGAAATCGAGGTGCTCACAACCGACGGAAAGAAACTCAAAGGCACACTCGCCGCTGTTAATGCCGACGACTACGTCATTGAGATTCCGACCAAAGAAAAAGCCCCGGGAGCAAAACGACCCACACTTGTCATGAAACCCGTGACAATAACGTTCGACATGACGAAAACTGCACGCTACGTCATCACATTCAAGTAAAACACGAATTAAACGAACACCAATCGACACTATACCACAACGATGGCAAAGAAGATAGACGCCACCCCAAATATGGTGGAAAGCTTCGCTGAGTTCAAGGAGCTTAAAAATATCGATAAGACAACCATGATCAGCGTGTTGGAGGAGTCATTCCGCAACGTGCTGGCTAAGATGTTTGGTACCGACGAAAACCTCGACGTCATCATGAACCCAGACAAGGGAGACGTTCAGATTTTCCAGAACCTCGAGGTTGTCCCCGACGGTGAAGTCACAAACCCCAACCTCCAGA
>CAYMEX010000011.1:0-92010 GCA_964389525.1 uncultured Muribaculaceae bacterium
CCCGCGACCCCGACCTTGGCAAGGTCGTGCTCTACCAACTGAGCTATTTTCGCAGGGATAAGGGAGAAGCCGCCGTCGTGGCTGACAAACATCCTGTGCAAATAAGTTTAATTTTCTCTTGTCTTGAGCGAAAAACGGGACTCGAACCCGCGACCCCGACCTTGGCAAGGTCGTGCTCTACCAACTGAGCTATTTTCGCAATCTACTCTTGCAAGCGAGGGCGTTTCCGCGTTTGCGATGCAAAGGTAGGCATTATTTTTAAACGTGCAAAATTTTCAGACATTTTTTTTGTCAAAAGAGCAACCGTTGATGCGATCGAGGGCTTCAGAGAGGCGTTCGGCGGTGGCGCACAGCGAGATACGCACATAACGATCGCCCTGTCTGCCGAAGATAAATCCGGGCGTGATGAAGATGTGACGGTCGGCAAGCAGCCGGTCGGCAAGCGCCTCGCCCGATTTCTCGCTGTCGGGGATGCGTCCCCAAAGGAACAGACCGCGCTGAGCCGGATCGAACGTACAGCCGAGTGCTTCCATAATCTTCTCGGCAATGACGCGGCGCGACGAGTACTCGCGGTTGAGCTCCTCATACCACTCGTCGCCGAGCGACAGGGCCTCGACAGCCGCATCCATCATGGGGCGGAACTGCCCGGAGTCGACATTGCTCTTGACACGGAGAACCCACTGCACGAACTGAGGATTTGAGGCAAGCATGGCGATGCGCCATCCGGCCATGTTGTGGCTCTTTGAGAGGGAGTTCATCTCGATAGCGACATCTATCGCTCCGGGAACCTGAAGGATGCTGAGGGGCTCGCGGTTGAGGATGAAGCTGTAGGGGTTGTCGTGGGCAATGACTATGCCGTGACGGCGGCCGAAGTCCACGGCCTTGCGGAAGAGGTCGAGCGTTGCGGGTGTGCCGGTGGGCATGTGCGGATAGTTGAGCCACATGATCTTCACGCGTTCAAGCGGCACTGTGCGCTCGATCAGGTCAAAGTCGGGATACCAGCCGTTGCCGGGCGTAAGGTCGTACTTGAAGATCTCGGCTCCGACAAGGTTGCTGACCGATGTGTAGGTGGGATATCCGGGGTCGGGCACAAGCACGGCGTCGCCCGGATTAAGAAAGGCGAGCGAGATGTGGAGAATGCCCTCCTTGGAGCCGATGAGGGGCTGAATCTGCTTGTCGGGATCGAGCTTCACGCCATATATGCGTTCGTACCATGCGGCGAATGCCTTACGCAGCTGGGGAGTGCCCACATAGGGCTGATAGGAGTGGTTGCCGGGCTCGGCGGCACGCGAGGCGAGGGTGGATATGACCGACGGATGCGGCGGACGGTCGGGCCCGCCTATGCCGAGCGAGATGACGTCGGCTCCGGCCTCTTTCATACGCGCGATCTCGCGTAGTTTGGTGGAAAAGTAGTATTCTTTTACGTCGCTGACGCGGTCGGCCGGACGTATTTCAGGCATTTTGTCGCACATGGCTTCAAATCTGGTTTTTGCATTCTTTGTATTCTCCGAGCACACGCAGGTCGTTGATGAGCGGACGCACCGCGTCGAGGGCCTGCCGGTAGCGCACGAAACTGTCGAACGTGAGGTCGACATAGAATCGGTATTCCCACTCGCGTCCTATGATCGGCAGCGACTGGATCTTGGAGAGGTTGATGTCGTAGAAAGAGAAGATGGTGAGCACTTTGGAGAGCGCGCCGTGGGTGTGGGGCAGCGTGAAGACGATCGACGCCTTGTCGAGTGTCTCGTCGCGGGGCTTCATCTCGCGCGCCACGAGCGGATCGGCAAGGATGAGGAAGCGGGTGAAGTTGCGTTTGTTGGTCTCGATGCCCTTGGCGAGTATCTCGAGGCCGTAGAGCCCGGCGGCATACTCGCCGCAGACGGCGGCATGGCCGCGCAGCGACTGCTCTGCAATCTCACGCGCCGAGCCCGCAGTGTCGAACTTCTCGATCATCTTCATGCGCGGATGCGTGCGCAGATACTGCTCGCACTGCATGAGCGCCATCGGGTGAGAGTTGACCTCATACAGCGTGTCGAACGTCTCGCCCGGAAGCGCCGCGAGCACATGCGAGATGCGCATCTTGTGTTCTCCTATGATCTCGAGATTGCTTTTGCGCAGCAGCTCGTGGTTGGGAAGTATGCTTCCCGCTATGGTGTTCTCGATCGCAAGTGTGCCAAGCAGCGAGGCATCGGCCGACAATGCGGCGAACATGTCGGGAAACGTATCGCACGGTATCGTCGTGATCTCCTGTCCGGCAAAATACTCACGTGCGGCGGCATCGTGGTAGCAGCCGGCCACACCCTGTATGGTAACTCTTATATTCATATCTAAACCTGATAGAGGTGCAAAGATACTAAAAGAATAAAAAGATTGTGTAAATCCGTCTATTTTATAGTTTATCTCACACTATGCGGCAGCCGCCAAATGTGAACAAACGCAAAACAATAATAATCATTATCAATTAGGAGCGACACGAGTTGCAAATGTCGGGCAGGGGCTATTTCTTTGCACACATACATCTCTCCCATCACATCCACGCGGAGTTCCGCCGCCTGAAATTCAATAGTCAATCAGCCCTCTCCCATATATGAATTCATCATCCATGAGCAATGTCGCCAGACTGGCGTTGACAATACTGTTTTTCAACATTACGTTGCTTGTCGGTAAAGCCCAGACCGTGCGTGCCGTACACCATATCGCAGGCAATAGCGGCACAACTACTGTCTATGAATACAACTCGGTTGACATAGCTCCAAATTTTCCGGGCGGCAAGCTGTCGATGATGCGCTATATAAACAGGGAGCGCCGATATCCGGCGGCAGCCTACGAGGCGGGCATCGAAGGCCGTGTGACATGCGGTTTCGTGGTTCTGGCCGACGGCTCGATAAGGGATGTCAGCGTGCTCAAGAGCGCATATCCGTCGCTCGACGCCGAGGCCGTCAGGCTTGTGGAGAATATGCCGAGATGGGATCCCGGCATTGTCGACGGGATAAAAGTGGCGGTGTACTGTGTGCTGCCAATAGCTTTCAGGCTTTAACAGCCGACATGACGCCATAGCGTAATGCTTGGGTAATTGCACGGGAAGGACTATATTTGCAGTTGAAAACAAACGGTATTCCAGACCGCCGGGCCACATGGCCTCAGGCCGGTATAATTATTACCACACAAGCATTAACAGCACAAGCATGGAACATATCTCGCAGAGGATCCAGGCCATGTCGCCGTCGGCGACTCTGGCTATGTCGCAAAAGAGCGCCGAGCTGAAGGCTCAGGGTGTCGACGTCATAAATCTGTCGGTCGGAGAACCCGACTTCGAGACTCCCGAACACATCAGGGAGGCCGCCAAAAAGGCCATCGACGAAGGCTTCACGCGCTACACTCCGGTGCCGGGCTACATGAGCCTGCGCAAAGCCGTGGCCGGCAAACTCGAACGCGAGAACGGACTCAGCTACGCACCCGAACAGATCGTCGTGTCGAACGGTGCAAAGCAGTCGCTCTGCAACATCATACTTTCGGCCATCAACCCCGGCGACGAAGTGGTGATACCCACTCCGGCATGGGTAAGCTATATCGAGATGGTCAAGCTCGCCGAAGGCATCGTGAAGGAAGTGCCCGCGACAATCGAGCAGAATTTCAAGATAACTCCCGCACAGCTTGCCGCCGCTCTCAACGAGAAGACACGCATGGTGCTCATCTGCTCGCCGTCTAACCCGACCGGCTCGGTCTACACACGCGACGAGCTGCAGGCTCTTGTAGACGTGCTTAAAGACTGGCCCGAAGTGATAATACTGGCCGACGAGATCTACGAGCACATCAACTACACCGGAGCGTTCACCTCGCTCGGATCATTCCCCGAAACCGCCGACCGCACCGTTATCGTCAACGGCGTGTCGAAAGCCTATGCCATGACCGGCTGGCGTGTGGGATGGTGTGCCGCCCCGCTCTGGCTCGCCAAAGCCACCAACAAGCTGCAGGGACAATACACCTCAGGCTGCTCGTCGATAGCACAGAAGGCAGCAGAAGCCGCCTACGAGGGGCCGCAGGAGTGTGTGGAGGAGATGCGCAAGGCATTTGAACGCCGCCGCGACCTCATCGTGGAGCTCGCATCGCAGATACCGGGCTGGAAGGTCAACGTGCCGCAGGGTGCGTTCTATCTCTTCCCCGAAGTATCGGCATATTTCGGAAAACGCTCGGGCGACAAGGTGATAGCCAACGCCAATGATCTGGCCATGTATCTGCTTGAGGAAGCCCACGTTGCTACTGTCGACGGCGGAGCATTCAGTCTGCCGGGCTATCTGCGTCTGAGCTATGCCACAAGCGACGACAACCTGCGCGAGGCCATGCGCCGCATCTCGGCAGCTCTGGCCAAGCTGAGCTGACCGTATTTCATCAACACGAAAGTGAACAGACATCTTACAGCCCTTGCAGCAGCCGCAATAACTGTTGCAGGGGCTATCTGCCCTGTCAGTGCCGAGAAGCGCCAGGTAAAGGTCAGGATAATCGAGACCTCTGACGTGCATGGCAACTACTTCCCCTACGACTTCATAAACGGCCGTGCGGGGACGGGCAGTCTTGCGCGTGTGCACACAGCGGTTGAAAACGCCCGTAAAGAAGTCGGCAAAGACAATGTGATACTTGTCGACAACGGCGACATACTGCAGGGACAGCCTACAGCCTACTACTACAACTTTATCGACACTACGTCGCGCCATGTGGCCGCCGAGATGATGGATTTCATGGGCTATGATCTCGCCACTCTCGGCAACCACGACATAGAGACCGGCCATGAGGTCTACGACCGCTGGATCAAGACGTCGGGACGCCCGGTGCTCGGCGCGAACATCATCGACACCCGCACGGGCAAGCCATATGTCGACCCGTACAAGATCGTCGAGCGCGACGGACTGAAGATAGCGTTTCTCGGCATGATCACCCCCGGAATACCGGGATGGCTGCCTGAAAATCTGTGGGAGGGGCTGAAATTCGAGGAGATGGTGCCGTCGGCAAGCAAGTGGGTCAGCTATATACGCACCTACGAAAAACCCGACGTGATAATCGGACTGTTTCACTCGGGCCGCGACCACACGAAAACAACCGGCGACGTGATCGAGAACGCCTCGGTGCTTGTAGCCAGGGAAGTGCCGGGGTTTGACGTGGTGATGATGGGACACGACCACTCGAAATACCTTGATTTCGTTAAGAACCACGACGGCAAAAACGTGCTCGTCGGCAATCCGGCCAACAACGCCGACCTGCTTTTCACGGTCGACATCGAGGCCGATATAGACGAGACCGGCAAAGTCGGCGACATAGTCATCAAAGGCGACGTGTCGACGACCAACAACCTGCAGCCGTCGGCCGGGTTCATGGAACGCTTCGAGCCGCAACGCAAAGCCGTCGAAGAATTTGTAGGACGCGACATAGGCGAACTGACAGCCCCGATGAGCACACGCGACGCCTATTTCGGCCCGTCGGCATTTGTCGACTTCATACACTCGCTCCAGCTGGCCATATCGGGAGCACAGATCTCAATGGCCGCTCCGCTCACATTCGACGCCACGATACCCGCAGGGAAGATCTCGGTCAGCGACATGTTCAATCTCTACAAATACGAGAACATGCTCTATACAATGCGCCTGACAGGAAGCGAGATCAAGAACTATCTGGAGATGAGCTACGACATGTGGACCCGACAGATGGCATCGGCCGACGATCATCTGCTGAATCTGCGTGACACCGACGCCGCCGACATGAGCCATACAGGATTCAGGCATCCGAGCTATAATTTCGACTCGGCGGCCGGAATAATCTACACCGTGGATGTGACAAAACCCAAAGGCGAAAAGATCACAATCATTTCAATGGCCGAAGGCACGCCGTTCGCGCCTGAGAATGAATATACTGTCGCCATAAATTCATATCGCGGCAACGGCGGAGGCAATCTGCTCACCGAAGGGGCCGGCATCGCCAAGGAGGATCTAAAGAAACGCATCGTGAAGTCGACCGACAAAGACCTGCGTTACTACATGATGAAGTATATCGAACAGCACAAGACCCTGACGCCCGCCGCTCTCAACCACTGGAAGTTCATACCGGAAGAGATCGTCGCTCCCGCAGCCGGACGCGACCGTCAGCTTCTTTTCAACGACTGAAGCAGATATGGAGAAGAAACGCATATGGGAACTCGGACGCGACAGCGTCGAGGCATACCGCGGGAAACGCAAACTGCCTGTCGTGCTCGTGGTCGACAACGTCAGAAGCCTCAACAACATCGGCGCGATGTTCAGGACGGCCGACGCTTTTCTTGTCGAACGCATGGCACTATGCGGCATCTCGTCGCCTCCCCCCTCCCCCGAGATACACAAGACGGCTCTCGGCGCCGAGGAGACTGTGGCATGGGAATATTATGCCGACACAACGGATGCAGTCGCCCAACTACGCGCCGACGGATACACGATCTGCTGTCTCGAGCAGGTCAAAGGGAGTATCGCGCTTCAGGATTTCAAGGTGTCGGACTCAGAGAAATATGCCATCGTCGTGGGCAACGAGATCGACGGCGTCGACCAGCGTGTGGTAGACGCCTCGGATGTGGCACTTGAGATACCCCAGTACGGCACAAAACATTCACTAAACGTATCAGTCTCGGCGGCACTGTCGCTGTGGCACTTTTTCACACAACTCACATGAAACGACTTCTTATCGTAGGCGCAGGGGGATTTATCGGAGGTTTCATCGCCCGCGAGGGACTGAACCGCGGATATGAAGTGTGGGCGACCGTAAGGTCGACAACCTCACTGAAATATCTCGACGACCCACGCATACACATACTCACACTCGACTACGACGACCCGGATCAGATGAGTCAGGTGCTCGACAGTGAGATGCCGGGAGCAACAGGCTGGGACTATGTGATCTACAACCTCGGAGCCACAAAAGCGCTCGACTTCCCGGAATTCAACCGCGTGAACTTCCAGTATCTGCGCTCGTTTGGCGAGGTGCTGAAAGGCGTCGGATGCGAGCCGCGCATATTCCTGTTTATGAGCAGCCTTAGTGTACTCGGCCCCGGCGACGAAGTGTCGTATTCGCCTCTCGACACCAAGATGCTTCCCCAGCCCAACACACGCTACGGTGTGTCGAAACTCAAAGCCGAACAGTGGCTTGAGTTCCAGAGCGGACTACCCTGGGTAATTTTCCGCCCGACAGGTGTCTACGGCCCTCACGACAAAGACTACATGATGATGATACAGGCGATCGACTCACATGTCGATTTCGGCGTAGGCTATCGCAAACAGCTCCTGACATTCATCTATGTCGAGGATCTTGTGAACGCGATGTATGACTGCCTCGCCGCCGCGCCCGAAAAAGTCGTAAAGAAGAAGTACATCATATCGGAGAAACGCGCCTACACGCAAAAGGAGTTCCGCGACATAGTTGCCGCCGAACTCAACAAGAAGGTCGTACTGCCAGTCGTACTGCCTCTGTGGGCTACTTACGGCGCAAGCTACGTCGCAGAGAAAATCGGACGTCTCAGGCTGAAACCGTCGACTCTCAACCGCGACAAATACAACATAATGAAGCAGCGCAACTGGAACGCCGACACGACCGACGCCGAGCGCGATTTCGGCTTTGAGCCGCGTCACTCGCTGCGCGACGGCATGGCAAAGACAGTTGCGGCATATCTTGCCGAGAAAGAGAAGAAGTAAACCACAACAATCCGAGATCATTACAGATACGGATGCTGTGTCATAATTGACTTTGGGCGTACTCTCGCACGCCCCTACGTCAGTTAAGACAAGCATTTCATATAGTATCAGACTGCCTCATTACTGTCAGGCGGTGTGGACTGAGATTCCGGCAGTGTCTTTCCGTCAGACGTGCTCCGGTCGGCACTCGCAAAAGCACTCCTGCGTATACATGAATCCCTGCGCACATGCCGCCTAAAGCGAAAGACACGCAGGGAGTTACAAAATCGAAAGTAATTCAGGATCAGAGAACGGCCTCGCGCCCCGAGCCTATGGCGAAATGCAGGCGCG
Organism: uncultured Muribaculaceae bacterium; assembly: GCA_964389525.1. Classification (GTDB taxonomy): domain Bacteria; phylum Bacteroidota; class Bacteroidia; order Bacteroidales; family Muribaculaceae; genus JAFLTL01. The sequence continues at coordinate 8,034 of CAYMEX010000011.1, forward strand.
CTATGCCGAGATCGATGCCGGTGTAGCCGAGGAGCGAGAAGCGGGTGGTCGAGCGCACCGTCGCCCCGTCGGGCATCAGACGGAAATAAAATTTCTGCTGATTTACAGCCGTGGGCGCAAGCAGCGCAAGACGCACTCCCTCCTTGAACCAGTCGGGAAAATCGGGCTCGACATTGCTGACTTGCTCAGGTGTCTTGATCTTATGGGGATGTATTGCCCCCTCAACGCCGTAGCCTATCGCAATGACACACCGCACTTTTTCACCGGCTGGCACGGAGAATGCCCCGGGAATCTTGCTGTAGGTGAGCCCCACCCAGCAGGTGTTGAGGCCGAGATGCTGCGCGAGAAGCACTACTTTCTCACCCTGCTCGCCTATCTTCACATCCAGGCCGCTCCCACGGCGTGTGGATATGACAATGTAGTTCTCCACTCCCTTGAAATTACCGTAGCTTGCCCAACGGCCGCCAAACGCACGCGGCTCGTTGACGACAAGCTGCATCGTCAGCCCGTCGACTTCGGCACTGAGCGCGGCAAGCGCGTCGTAGAGACGCGACACGGTTTCGGGTGCCAACGGGCGGTCGGCATGATACATACGCACAGAGTGGCGCGACTCTATAGCCTCTACAAGTTCGGCCGGACTTAATCCAAGATCAAAGTTCATTTTTCAGGAGTGATATATTGTTCGATAAAACGGCTTGCAGTCACTTCGCGGTCTGACTCGGTCTCAAGCAGCGAGGTCTCAAACCGGCACGCGGCTCTGGAGTAGAACGGATCGCGCTTAGCAAGCGCGTCGGCGATGAAACGCGTCAATCCCTCGCTGTCGAGCGATGCGATAAGCGGGCGTTTATGACGCCCACGCATCAGACGCGAGTGAAGCACGGCATTGTCGGCCCTGAGCCACACGGTCGTGCCCTTTGAGTTCATGTAATCGACATTGTCAAAGAAACAGGGTGTGCCGCCTCCACAGGCCACAAGCACATCCTCCATCTCGGCCACCTCGTGCAGCATGCGCCGCTCAATGTCGCGGAAGCCATCTTCGCCGCTATCGGCGAAGATCGATGATATGCTCTTTGAGAATCTCGCCTCTATATAGTTGTCGAGATCTATAAAGTCGATGCCTGTAGCACGCGACACAAGCCTCCCGAGGGTCGACTTTCCCGACCCCATGAATCCTATAAGAAATATCGGTCGCACAGATAACTACCGTCTAATTACTTATTATTTTCTTTCTCAAGAAGATCACGTATCTGCGTGAGTAGCTTCACCTCCTCGGTAGGCTCTGCCGGAGCAGCCGGAGCAGGCTCTTCCTCTTTCTTGCGCTTGAGGTTCATAATAAACTTCACCATGACGAATATACAGAACGCTATGATGACAAAGTCGATCACCGTCTGCACGAACGCTCCCCACGAGACAGCGACCTCGGGAGTGATGACCGCTCCTGAAGCATCATTCACAGCTTTCTGTATCACCCAGCGGTGATCAGAGAAGTTGACGCCTCCGGTGAAATATCCTATCACCGGCATCAGTACATCGTTGACCAGGGAAGTGACGATCTTGCCGAAAGCGGCACCGATGATGACACCTACTGCCATATCCACCACGTTGCCTTTTACAGCAAACTCTTTGAATTCGTTAGCGAATTTCCTGACTCCTGACGTATTCATAACAAGTCTTTTTAATTAAGTATTCGGTTTGACATCAATTATTCCCCATCCACAAATATAACGCTTTACCGCAAATATCGGACAGGCACAAATACAAAAAGAGCGGCCTCACGGTCGCTCAATCCGTTAATAAACCAATCATTATCACATTTCTTGCAATGGAAAAAGTAATCTTTATACTACTAAAACAAAATGGCCGGGAAATAGTTTGAAACGGGCGCGTTTTTTTCGGATATTTTTTGCATCTTTGCAATACAGCTTCACTAACTTGCTGAAATCACCCAGTTTGCAAAATCTGTCAATAATATTTTTTTGATGAGATACCCGTTTTTTTCATCACTGATAGCTGCGACGGCTCTTCTCGCCGGATGCAACGGCAATGAAAACCAGTCAGACACAATACAGTTTGCCGGAATCAAAGACGTAAAGATCACCGACTCGTTCTGGCAGCCTAAGCTCAAACAATGGGGATCGGTAACCGCCAACGACGTTCTCAACAAATTTGAGCGCGACAGCGTGCCGGGCAATTTCTCAAAGGTGGCCAACGGCGACCGCGACACCCACAACCACGCCGGTCTGCCGTGGTTTGACGGTCTTATATATGAAAGCATCAGAGGCATCGCCGACCTGATGGTGCAGAACCCCGACCCGGCTCTGAAAGCAAGAACCGACAGCATAATCGACAAAATCGCCCTCGCACAGGCGTCGGAGCCCGAAGGCTTCATAAACACCTACACGCAACTGACCGAGAACGACCACCGCTGGGGCGAGAACGGAGGTCTGCTGCGATGGATGCACGATGTCTACAACTCCGGCATGCTCGTAGAGGCCGGCGTGCACTACTACAAGGCTACCGGCGAGACCAAGCTGCTTGAAGTCGCCACCAAAGTCGCCAATCTTATGAGCGAGCATATGGGTCCGGCACCGAAACACAACATCGTGCCGGCTCACTCAGGCCCCGAGGAAGCTCTCGTGAAACTCTATCAGCTCTATGCCTCGGAGCCTGAGCTGAAAGGACGCATAAACGCGCCGGTCGACGCCGACTCATATTTGCACCTGGCCGAATACTGGATAGACAGCCGCGGCGACCACTGCGGACTGCCCAACTGGGGAGGCTGGGGCAACGAGGAAGCCGAAAAATGGATCAAGGCAAACACGTATGCCGACACTACACACTACGGCACACACTCGCGTCCGTCGTTCGGCCCATATGCACAGGACTCGATACCTCTCACCGAGCAGCAGACGATCGAAGGACATGCCGTGCGCGCCACACTGTATCTTACCGGAGTGGCAGCAGCTGCAACAGTCGACGGCAATCAGGACTACATCGATGCCGCCAAACGACTGTGGGACAACATGGCAGGACACCGCATGTATGTGACCGGCGGCGTTGGAGCCATATCGTTCGACGAGAAATTCGGCGCCGACTACTATCTGCCGTCCGAGGCATATCTTGAGACGTGCGCCGCTGTCGGCGCGGGCTTCTTCAGCCAGCGTCTCAACGAACTTACCGGCGACGCACGCTATATGGACGAGTATGAGCGCACACTCTACAACGGTGTACTCACCGGCATATCGCTCTCAGGTGACAACTATACATATCAGAACCCGCTGAACTCCACATCGCACTCGCGCTGGGAGTGGCACAGCTGCCCCTGCTGCCCGCCCATGTTCCTCAAATTCATGGGCGCGATGCCCGGCTTCATCTACTCGCACAAAGGCAACAACCTGTATGTGAATCTCTATGCCGGAAGCAGCGTGACAATGCCGGCCGACGGCACCGAGGTCAAGCTCACACAATCGACCAATTATCCCTGGCAAAGCATGGTGACAGTCGAGGTCGAGCCCGAAAAAGAAGCTGAATTTGCAATAAATCTGCGCATTCCCGGCTGGGCACGCAGTGAGGAGAACGCCCACGGACTCTACAGCTCGCTGACTCCCGGCCAGGCCACCGTGGCAGTCAACCACGAGGAAGTGCCTGTGGTGATGCACGGCGGCTACGCACGCATCGAGCGCAAGTGGAAAAAAGGCGACGTCGTGGAGCTCTTACTGCCGATGACGCCCCGGTTCATCATTGCCAATGAGGCTGTCGAGGATCTGAAAAAACAGGTGGCGATAGCCGTCGGACCGCTGATCTATTGCCTTGAGGGCTGCGACAACGAGGACCTCGCCGACCTCAGCATCGACGCCTCAAAGCCGCTTAAATTCTCGGAAATCATTAACGATCTCGACAACGCGACTTCTGTGGAGGGAACCGTGACAACCGCCGACGGCCAAGAACGCACTTTCACAGCAATCCCCTATTATCTGCTCGGCAACCGCACAAAGGGCGCTCCCTACAAGGTGTGGATGCCCGTAAAGAACTGACAAGCCACGAAATATGGATGTAAGAATCGAACAGTCGTGGAAAGAGGCTCTCGCCGCCGAGTGGGACAAGCCTTATTTCCAGACGCTGACCGCTTTTGTCAGAGACCGATACAGTCGCGGCACCATATACCCGCCCGCGTCAAAGATCTTCGCGGCTTTTGACACGACGCCGCTCGACCGGGTGAAGGTGGTGATACTCGGCCAGGATCCATACCATGGACCGGGACAGGCCAACGGGCTGTGTTTCTCGGTGGCAAGCGACATAAAACTGCCTCCCTCGCTTGTCAACATCTTCAAGGAGATCTATACCGATCTCAACCTGCCCGTCATGCCGGATAACGGCGATCTGAGCCGGTGGGCACGCCAGGGCGTACTGCTGCTCAACGACACCCTCACCGTCGAGGCCGGTCAGGCCGGATCGCATCAGGGACGCGGATGGGAGCAACTTACCGAGGCTGCAGTCGAATGCCTTAACCGCCGGTGTGAAAACCTTGTATTCATGCTATGGGGCAGCCACGCACAGAAGAAGGGTGCATTCATCGACCGCAGCCGCCATCTTGTACTCGAGTCGCCGCATCCGTCGCCGCTGTCGGCTCACCGCGGCTTCTTCGGCAACCATCACTTCTCACGCGCCAATCAATATCTTACCGAACATAACAAAACACCTATAGACTGGAGATGACACTACAGCAGCGTATCGAAAAAGCACGCGAACTTCACCCGCAGGGCTACAACTGCGCACAATGCGTAGCACTGGCATTCAACGACATGACAGGACTCGACGAAACAACTACCGCACGGATATCCTCGGGACTCGGAGCCGGAGTGGGCGGCACAGGCGAGATCTGCGGAGCGCTGACCGGCGCAACAATCGTGGACGGCTGCATGAAATACTCTGCCCCGACAGACAAAGCCGCGATCAACAAAAGCGTAAGGGAAATCAGCCGTGAGTTTGCCGACGGCAACGACGGCATGGTGCGATGCCGCGACCTCAAGACTAAAGGGCGCAAACCATGCATGGATCTGATCGAGGAAGCGATCACAATACTCCACAACCGCATGAAATAATCCTCCCTGACTCCGACAGACATTAAAGCCGGGTGATGCCTCAGCATCCCCGGCTTTTTATCGTAGTGTGGCGCGTAGAGATCAGAAGTAACGCGACAGCGTGAGCGAGAAGTTTCTGTTGCGCGCGCTATAATTGTCGAGCTTTACTGTCTTCAGCGAATAAGTCATACCCCAGGTATAGGAGAACTGCACCTGCCAGTTGCGGCAAATCTCAAGACCGCCTCCGACACGCAACCCGAGCGTGCCTCCGGCATACTGCATCGCCTTGATATTGCTGTGGCCAAGCAGAAAATCAAACACAGGTCCTCCTACGACAAACGGAGCCACATAGTTTTCAAGCCCCTGCATACGCGTCCATTTGAATCTGAGATTAAGAGGTATCTCCAGATAGTGCAGATAAACACGCTCGTCGCCATAGCCCTCAGAGGCCCAGATCTCTTTCTGCCCGAGGTTTACCCTGGAACCAAGCATGCTGTAGAAAGCGCCTATGTCAATACCGAAACCAATGCCCGGGAACATGTATTCACCGTTGACACCGGCACGAAGCCCCGTAGCATATTTTATATCAACAAGATCCTGTTTGAAATTAAGGGTGGAATGCTCCACGCCCACAGTGGGAGCATAACGGAACTGTGCGCAGAGCGGCAACACAGCCACCAGAGACAGAACTAACAGTGAGAGTCGGCGGATCATCGGACTTTTGTGTATTGTAATGTTTAGTTTATGCCTTAAGCATCTCGATAAAGGCGTCGGCAGAGAGCGTGGTCTGCTCTCCGGTAGCCATGTTCTTTACCGTAACGTTGCCGGACGCCAGCTCGCTGTCGCCTATAATCGCGACGAAAGGCACACCGGCCGCTGATGCAAAAGAGAGTTGTTTTTTCATTTTGGCCGCATCGGGATAAAGCTCGGCGGAAATGCCCTCGGCACGCAGACGCTTCATCAGCCGCAGAGAAGCCAAAGCCTCATCGGCTCCAAAGTTGGCAAACATGACACGTGTGGTCATGGTAGCCTCGTCGGGATACAGATCAAGGGCATTGAGAACGTCGTAGATGCGGTCGGCGCCAAACGAGATGCCGACACCCGACACTCCCGGCATGCCGAACACACCCGTAAGGTTGTCGTAGCGTCCGCCGCCGGTGATGCTGCCTATCGCGACATCGAGAGCCTTGACCTCGATGATGCAGCCTGTGTAGTAATTGAGACCGCGTGCAAGCGAGACGTCAAGATCGAGCGTAGCCCGCAGACCGAGGCCACGTGTCATGCCTACGACCTCAGAAAGCTCCTCGACACCGCGCATGCCTGTCTCGGAGTCGACAAGCAGCTTGCGCAACGCTTCAAGACGCTCGTCGATAGTGCCGCTGATCTCGAGTATCGGGCGCAGAGCCGCTATGGCCTCCGAAGCGAGTCCCTTGACAGCAAGCTCCTCATTGACGGCGTCGATACCGATCTTGTCGATCTTGTCGATTGCGACCGTGATATCCACAAGCCTCTCAGGCTCGCCGATAATCTCTGCGATGCCCGCAAGCACCTTGCGGTTGTTGAGCTTAATGGCGATGTTTATGCCAAACCGTGCGAACACCTCGTCGATGAGCTGCAGCAACTCCACTTCGCTGACAAGCGAATCTGATCCGATCACATCGGCGTCGCACTGATAGAACTCTCTGTAACGTCCCTTCTGCGGTCGGTCGGCGCGCCACACGGGCTGCATCTGATAGCGCTTGAATGGGAACTGTATCTCGTTGCGGTGCTGCACGACAAATCTTGCGAACGGCACTGTGAGGTCATAGCGCAGTCCTTTCTCGGCAATCCTGGTGGTGAGGCGGTTTACATGCTCCTCGCCCATCAGGCCGGAATCCACTCCGGCCAGATAGTTGCCGGAATTGAGAATCTTGAAAAGGAGCTTGTCGCCCTCCTCTCCGTATTTACCCATCAGGGTCGAGAGGTTTTCCATCGCCGGGGTCTCTATCGGCGCAAAACCATAAAGGCGAAAGACACTGCGGATAGTATCGAAAATATAGTTGCGTCGGGCCATCTCGCGCTGTGAGAAGTCACGGGTGCCCTTTGGTATCGAGGGTTTCTGTACTGCCATGCAAAAAATATCGTTGTTTTACCGAAAAGCGGCCTGATCAATGACGCGCTTCTTGTCTCCAAACGACAAAGATAATCAACTTTTCTGAAACTGAGAGGGTGACATGCCCACAAGGTGCTTGAAATATTTTCCGAACGAGCTCTGATTTGAGAAGTTCAGCTCATATGCGACCTGCTGCACGTTCATATTGGAGAACCGCAACAGGTTTTTCGCCTCCATTATCACGCATCTGTCGATCCACTCGGCAGCGGTGCTTCCTGTCCCCTCCTTGATAATGAGCGACAGATATTTGGGTGATATGAAAAGTTTGTCGGCATAGAACTTTATCGTGCGCTCACGACGATAATGGGTATGCACAAGCTGTATGAAATCATAGACATATGCCGTGCGGCGTGAAGCCGGCTTAGCCTCTACGGGCCTTTGCTGGCGCCTTATGGAAATAAACTGATAGAAAATCGATGCGATGAGATTACGCGCTATATTACGTGTGAACAGATCGGACCCGTTGTCAACATGGCGCGCCTGCGCGTTGTGATCAAGCAGAGCGAAATAACATTTGAACACTTCGTATTCTGTCGGCGACAGAACCGTAGCGTTTACCGACGAGCTGACAACGTCGTAGCGTTCGAGAATCTGCAGGTTGAAATTTATATCCTTGACAAACTCACGTCCGATAGCAAGCACCGAAAGGTCAAGATCTTCGGAAGAGCTGACATGTGTGGCCGTGTCATCCATGTTGAATACAAACATGTTGGATGCCGACAAAGTTACCGTCGTGAGATTTGCGCACAAAGAAATCGATCCACGGTTGCACAACATGAGGATTATGCCGTCGAAACGAAAAAGCGAAGTCACGCTTTTTGCATGCTCGTCAATACTTCCCACAATATTGCTGTAGATATAATCGCCTCCATGCATGCTTGCATGTTTTGTCATATCCCTAAGCCGTGTCAATTGCATGAGTTGCAGCGGCTCTGATGTTACTTCCATTTCACAAATTAATTATTTGACTGGTGAGATATGGCAAAAATAAGAAATTTTCACCAATCGGCAAATAAAATTTTCTACAATACGATGCCCGGCTACAAGATTCGTAACAATAACGCACACACCTCCCTACAACAAAGATGAGAGCCCGCAGGGTGTTGCCCTGCAGGCTCTCGGAATAAAAAGAGAAGTGAATGATTACGTTTTATTCGTCGTTGGCGTGCTTCTCGGCATATTCTTTCAGGAGTTTCTCCTGAACGTCGCCAGGCACAAGCTCATAGGAGCTGAACTTCATCGTGAACGATGAGCGGCCGCCAGTAATGGAACTTAGCGCGGTCGAGTAGGATGCCATTTCCTTCAAGGGTACCTTGGCGATGATCTTCTCGAAGCCGTTGTCGCTCTCCATGCCCATGATGATGGCGCGGCGGCTCTGCAGGTCGCTCATCACGTCGCCCATGACATCGGAAGGCACAAGAACCTCCACGTCGTAGACGGGCTCAAGGATCTTAGGATTTGCCGAACGGAATGCCTCGCTGAACGCATTGCGTCCTGCCAGACGGAATGAGATTTCATTTGAATCTACCGGGTGCATCTTGCCGTCGTAGATGCAGACACGCACGTCGCGTGCATAGCTACCGGTGAGAGGCCCCTGCTCCATGCGGTCCATGAGCCCCTTTACGATCGCAGGAATGAAACGTGCATCGATAGCTCCGCCGACAATGCAGTCGCACACCACGAGTTTGCCACCCCACTCGAGAGGCATCTCCTGTGTGTCGCGCACCTTCATCACATACTCCTGATTGCCGAAGCGATAGCTCGTTGGTGCGGGCATACCCTCGGTGTAAGGCTCGATGATGAGATGCACCTCGCCAAACTGTCCGGCACCGCCGCTCTGCTTCTTGTGACGGTAGTCGGCGCGGGCAGCCTTTGTGATTGTCTCGCGATAGGGAATGCGGGGCTCCTCGAAGATGATCGGGAGCTTGTCATTATTCTCGACACGCCACTTGAGTGTGCGGAGATGGAACTCACCCTGGCCGGAGAGAATGGTCTGTTTCAGCTCCTTTGACTGCTCGACTTCCCATGTGGGATCTTCCTCGTGCATGCGCGTGAGTATGCCGGCAAGCTTCTCGGCGTCGCTCTCGGTGACAGGCCGGATCGCACGCTGGAATTTGGGAGCGGGATATTTTATGAAGTCGAATGAGTAGTCACATCCTTTGGCATCGAGTGTGTTGCCCGTGCGCACATCCTTCAGCTTGACGGTGGCGCCTATATCGCCTGCACAGAGCTTGTCGACGTTCTCACGGATCTGGCCGCACACACAGAACATCTGCGCGATGCGCTCCTTTGATCCACGGCTCACGTTGTCGAGATCGGCTCCCGGAACAAGCGTGCCAGACATAACCTTGAAGTACTGAACCTCACCGATATGCGGCTCGACGGTAGTCTTGAACATGAAGATCGAGAGGGGGCCGTCGGGATCGGGCTTCACCTCACGGCCGTCGGTAGTGACGGGAGCGGGCATCTCGTCGACAAACGGCACCACATTGCCGAGGAACTCCATCATGCGGCGCACACCCATGTCCTTGAGTGCCGAGACGCAGAATACCGGCATGATCGAGCGGTCGATAAGGCCCTTGCGGATACCTTCGCGCATCTCATCCTCAGAGAGATGTCCCTGATCAAAGAATTTCTCCATCAGCGTCTCGTCGTTCTCGGCGGCAGCCTCGACAAGAGCCTGATGAAGCTCCTGCGCCTTTTCCTGCTGATCGGCAGGTATATCCTCGATTGTGGGCACACCTCCGTCGGGTCCCCACGAATATTTCTTCATAAGAAGGACGTCGATCATGGCATTGAAGCCCGGACCGCATGACAGCGGATACTGGATCGGAACGATCTTGTTTCCGAAAATCTCGCGCATCTGCTCGAGCACATTGTCGTAATCGGCTTTCTCGCCGTCGAGCTGATTCATGGCGAAGATTATCGGCTTGCGCTGCGAGGTGGCGGTGCGGTATATGTTCTGCGTGCCTACCTCGACACCATACTGCGCGTCGATAAGTATCACAGCCGTGTCGGTGACGTTTAGCGCCGTTATGGCGTTTCCTACAAAGTCATCGGCACCCGGGCAGTCGATAACGTTAAGTTTCTTGCCAAGAAACTCGGCATACATGATCGTAGAGAACACTGACGATCCATACTCTTTTTCAACGGGGAAATAGTCACTGACCGTATTCCCCGCACCGACAGTGCCGCGACGCTTGATCACTCCACACTCATAGAGCATGGACTCGGCAAGGGTGGTTTTTCCAGACCCCTTGCTGCCCAACAGGGCTATGTTTTTGATTTCTCTTGTGTTATAGACTTTCATGATATACCAACAAGGTTTTTGTTTATGTTATTCACTTCTGTCGGTCATCGCACATCGATGACTGCGATGCGAAAAGTAGTATTTTTTCACGTAAAATACTGTTTTCTGCAATATGTTACACAACATCTTTCATTCCCGGCAAAAAAATCGTATCTTTGGCACTCTTTTTGCAGAGGGTATTTTGAGCGGAGTCCGTCGTGACACAATCGCACAAACGGGATTTTCCGCATGACCGACACTCAGAGTAAAAACAGATGACCGACGATTTATTTGACGATAAAGACATGCCACACATGTCGATAGCCCATATAGCCGTAGCGGGACAACCCGGAGAAAGCAATGTGAAACTGCCTGATCCCGGACACGTGGAAGTTCTCCCGACGCGGAATCTGATACTATTCCCCGGTGTGACAACGCCTGTAAGCCTGTCGCGCGAGGCAAGCAAGCAGCTTGTCGAGGCGGCATCCAAGCAAAAATATGCAATCGGCGTGATCTGTCAGACCGACCCGGAGACCGACGATCCCGGCATCAAGGATCTTTACAAATACGGCGTTGTGGCCGAGGTTATCAATGTAATCAGATTTCCCGACAACACCACTACCGCGTTTGTGCGTGCGATGGGCAAGTTCCGCATCACAGGCGAGGCCGAGGATGCCGAGCACGGCCATCTTGCCGTGGCAGTGCGCCCGATACGCGATGTCATGCCCCGGCAGGGCGACTCTGAATTTGACGCCCTCGTAACCGCCGTGCGCGACTCCGCGCTCAAGATAGTCGACCGCGGTCACGGTTTCACACCCGATGTCGCTATCAATCTCCGCAACATCGAGGATGCCGAGACGATCATCAACACGGTCGCCACGGTCTTTCCGTTCGATCAGGAATTCAAGATCAAGCTTCTTACCCTCCACCGGGTGAAGGAGCGCGCATTTGAGATCATCACCGAGCTCTGCCGCCAGGAACAGATGCTCGAGCTGACCGACCTGATCAAGTCGAAAGCCCGCCAGGGTCTTGAGGAGAACCAGCGCCGCGTGTTCCTCAACGAGCAGATGGAGGCGATACGCTCAGAGCTGTATGGCAGCGACGGCGACGAGGCCGACGAACTTGCCAAGCGTGCCGACGACGTCGCATTCCCCGAGGAGGTGCGCAAGACTTTCGACAAAGAGCTTGAGAAGCTGCGCCGCCTCAACACATCGAGCCCCGACTACGCCATACAGTACAACTACCTCGACACCCTGCTCGAACTTCCCTGGAACAAAGAGACCGAACTCAGCACCGATTTCCAGAAAGCGCAGGAGACTCTCGACGCCGACCACTACGGCCTGGAGAAGGTGAAAGAACGCATACTCGAGCAACTTGCCGTGATGATGCACCGCCCCGACGGCCGCAGCCCGATACTCTGTTTTGTCGGCGCACCGGGCGTGGGCAAGACCTCGCTCGGCAAGTCGGTAGCCGCCGCACTCGGCCGCAACTATCAGCGCGTGTCGCTCGGCGGAGTTCATGACGAGGCCGAGATACGCGGCCACCGCCGCACCTATATCGGCGCATTGCCGGGACGTATCATCGACGCCATGAAGCGTGCCGGATCGTCTAATCCGGTGCTTCTGCTCGACGAGATCGACAAGCTCGGCCGCGACTTCAAGGGCGACCCCTCAGCCGCACTGCTTGAGGTTCTCGACCCGGAGCAGAACAACAAATTCCACGACAACTTTGTCGATGTCGACTTCGATCTGTCGAAAGTACTTTTCATCGCCACAGCCAACACCCTGTCGACTCTGCCACAGCCGCTGCTCGACCGCATGGAGGTGATAGACATATCGGGATATGTGCTTGAGGAGAAAGTGGAAATCGCCCGCCGTCATCTCATACCGAAGGTAAAGAAAGAGCTCGGCATAGAGGACGAGTACTTCGAGATATCGGACGACGCGATAAAAGGCATAATAGAGAACTACACCTCGGAGAGCGGCGTGCGCCAGCTCGAAAAGACAATAGCCAAGGTACTCCGCAAACTTCTGTATCTGAAGATGAGCGGCAGCACAGCTTCCGACACCGTCAACCCCGCAGACCTGACAGGTCTGCTTGGCGCGGCGCATTTCAGCCGCGACCGCTATGAGGGCAATGACTTCGCCGGTGTCGTGACTGGCCTTGCATGGACAGCCGCCGGAGGCGAAATACTGTTCATCGAGTCGTCGCTTGCCGCAGGCAAGGGTGAAAAGCTCACTCTCACCGGCAACCTCGGAGACGTGATGAAGGAATCGGCCACCCTTGCCCTGCAATATGTGCGCAGTCATGCCACCGAGCTCGGCATCGACCCGGCCGAGTTTGAGAAAAACAACGTGCACATCCACGTGCCCGAGGGAGCGATACCCAAAGATGGTCCGTCGGCCGGCATCACGATGACAACGTCGATCGTGTCGGTATTCAAGGGTGTGAAAGTGAAAGAGCGTCTGGCCATGACCGGCGAGATGACACTGCGCGGCAAAGTGCTCCCTGTCGGGGGTATAAAAGAGAAGATCCTCGCAGCCAAGCGCGCCGGCATCAGGGAGATCATACTCTGCAATGAAAACCGCAAGGATGTGGAAGAGATACCCGCCAATTATCTCGACGGTCTCGAATTTCACTATGTTGAGACAATCGGCGACGTGCTTGCGATAGCCCTGACAGACCAGAAAGGAAAGTAACGATAAGACCGACGCCATGAACGGAGAGACTGAAGAACGATTTGCCACACTCTGCGGCACCACACTGCGATATACGGTGCAAGGCGAGGGACGCCCCATGATCGTCATGCACGGATGGGGATGCACGGCCGAGACAGTCGCTTCGGTCAGCCGGATGGCAGCATCGGCCGGATGGAAAGTCTACGCCGTCGACTTCCCCGGTTTCGGAAAATCGACAGAGCCGTCGGATGTGTGGGGTGTGGAGGAATACACCCGCCTTATCGAAGCCCTTGCGGCACATGAGCAGATCGAGAATCCCGCACTTGCCGGTCACTCGTTCGGCGGACGCGTGGGCATCGTGTATGCCTCGCGCAACAAGGTCGACCGCATGATACTTATCGACGCAGCCGGTGTGAAACCCCGCCGGCCGCTGTCGTATTATATAAAAGTCTATAGCTTCAAGGCTTCAAAACTCGCACTGCGCCTGCTTTACGGCAAAGAACGCAGCCTGAAGATGATCGAGGAGAAGCGCCGCCGCACCGGGTCGGCCGACTATCTTGCCGCATCGCCCAAAATGAGGATGATACTCAGCAAGGTCGTCAACGAGGATTTCAAACACCTCATGCCCGCGGTCAAGGCTCCGACCCTGCTGATATGGGGAACCGCCGACACCGCCACTCCCCTCTCCGACGCCAAGACAATGGAGAAGCTGATCCCCGATGCCGGTCTTGTGGCTATCGAGGGTGCCGGCCATTATTCATTTCTTGACGCTCCGGGCATATTCGGCGCGGCTTTCACCAACTTCCTAAAAGCGCAATTATAAAATAAGACGGAGATGGATATCAAGGTAATCATGCTGTCAATGACAATATTGCTCGCGGTGGCCACCGCGGCCGACCTGGCCGCAGTGCTCAAACGCAGCCTTATGATGCTTCAGCTCAATTCATACCGCAACGAGCGCTTCACCCGATGGTTCAACCAGAGCGGCGAGAGCACCACACCGTGGCGTCTTGCGGCATGTATAGCACTGTTTCTGACGCTTGTCAGCCACCTGCCGGCGCTGATCACATTCGGCATCGCATCGGTAATCGTGATCTGCAACTTCATCGCCCTGTGCCGTCGCCGATATAAAAAACCGTTGGTGTTCACCCCGCGTGCAAAGAGACTCTACGCCGTGATGATGACACTCGCGCTCGTCATACCCGCCGTAGCCGCACTGCTCACCGGCAATCTTGGCACAGCCTGCCGCATCGGCCTTGCCGAGATAGTGCTCAGCCCGCTGTTCACCCTCACTGCCAACATACTGCTTCGCCCGGTTGAGAAGTCGATCAACCGCAAATATTACAACGAAGCCGCGTCGATACTGCGCTCGATGCCCGGACTTAAAGTGATCGGCATCACGGGCAGCTACGGCAAGACCTCGACAAAGCATTATCTGCACCATATACTGACGCAGGAGTTCGAGACCCTGATGACTCCCGGCAGCTACAACACCACGATGGGCGTGATACGCACCGTCAGGGAAATGATGAAGCCCTACACACAGGTATTCATCGCCGAGATGGGAGCCAAGCAGCCGGGCGACATAAAAGAGATCTGCGACCTTGTGCACCCCGAGATCGGCATAATCACCGCCGTAGGCGAACAGCATCTCGAGACTTTCGGATCGGTCGAGAACGTATGCCGCACAAAATTTGAGCTCGCCGACGCGCTTCCGGCCGACGGCCTCGCTGTAGTGAACGACGGCTTTGAGGCGGCCAAAGCCCGCAAGGTGGATAATGTGGCCTGCCAGCGTTACTATGCAGGCAAAGACAGGTCGATCGCCGACGCAGCCGACTACAAGGTCACCGATGTGACATACAGCCCTGACGGGACAAAATTCACCGTCGAGGGTCCCGACGGATACCGCAGCGAGTTTGCCACTCCACTGATGGGTGAGTGCAACATAGCCAATCTGCTCGGCGCGATAGCCGTGGCAAGAAAACTCGGTGTACCCGAGGGAAAGATCGCCTACGCACTGTCGACAATGCCCCAGGTGGAGCACCGCCTCAGCACCAAACGCACTCCCGGCGGACTGACCATCATAGACGACGCATTCAACTCCAACCCGCAGGGATCGTCAATGGCTCTCGACGTGCTGGCACTGCTCGACATACCGGGCCGTCGATTCATCATCACTCCCGGCATGATCGAACTCGGCGCACGCCAGTATGAAGCCAACCGCGAATTCGGAGAGAAGATCGGCGACTGCGCCGACGTAGCCATAATCGTTGGCCAGTATAACCGCGAGGCCATACTCGAGGGCATCGGCGACAAAATGAAGGAGGAAAACGTGATATGCGCCCCCGACTTCGCCACCGCGCAACGCACCATGACCGCAATGGCCGGACGCGGCGAAGCGGTTCTCTACGAGAATGATCTTCCCGACACATTCAAATAACGACTCAAAAAAGATACAATACAACCATACCCCCGTATTAATAAAGATGAAAACCAACATTGGAGTGTTTTTCGGCGGACGGTCCACCGAACATGAGATTTCGGTCATATCGGCCAACCAGGCAATGGCTGCCATAGACCGCGAAAAATATGATGTTACCCCCATCTACATAAGCAAGGAGGGTAAATGGTACACGGGAGAGAAGCTTACCGACGTGCGCAATTTCCGCGACATGAACGCGCTGATCAAAGAGTGCCGCGAGGTGTATATGCGCCCCATTTTCGGTGACACTAATCTCTACCCTGCCAAGCCGGCAAAGAAACTTTTTGGCGACGGATCGGCTCCGGTAGCGCATCTCGACGTGGCAATACCAGTGCTTCACGGCTCAAACGGCGAGGACGGCGTTTTTGAAGGGGTGCTCGAGTCGGTCGGCATCCCCTATGCCGGCTGCAACGTGCTTGCGTCGGCCAACGGCATGGACAAGATCACGATGAAGATGATACTTGCCTCTGACGGCATCCCCGTAGTGCCGTATGTGTGGTTTACCGACAAGCAGTGGTTCAACGACCGCGACGCCATGACCGACCGCATCGAGAAGACGCTTGGCTATCCTGTGATCGTGAAACCCGCAAACCTCGGATCGAGCGTGGGAATCGGACGTGCCGGAGACCGCACGGCTCTATACGAGAAGATCGCCGACGCAGCCCGCTACTCGCGCCGCATCATCGTGGAGCATATGATCGACGACCTGCAGGAGATAAACTGCTCGGTGCTCGGCGACTGCGACGACTACAAGACATCGGTGCTCGAGGAGCCCGTAAAGAGCGGCGAGATACTGTCGTACACCGACAAATACATGGGCGGCACCAAAGGCTCGAAAGGCATGCAGGCAGCCCAGAAGCGCATCCCCGCCGATCTGCCCCAGGAGATGACCGACCGCATACGCACGCTTGCCGGTGAGACATTCCGCGTGCTGTCGTGCCACGGCGTAAGCCGCGTCGACCTGATCGTCGACCGTTCGACCGGCGAGGTGTTCGTCAACGAGATCAACACCATACCGGGGTCGCTCTCGTTCTATCTGTGGGAGGCTACCGGCCTCACTTTCTCAGGCCTTATGGACAAACTCGTGGAACTGGCACTCAAGCGACGCCGTCAGGAAAGCGAGAAAACCGTGAGCTACGACCAAAATATCTTCAGTCTCGGCGGAGGCGTGAAGGGTGTGAAGGGTGCTAAAACGAAATAAATAGACTATCTTTGCCAACAGACAGCAAACCGATAAAAAGCTACATATGTCAAAGCGATTTCCAGAATACAGCGGCCTGAACCTGTCGGCCGTCAACAAAGAGATGCTCGCACAGTGGGAAAGCGAGGATCTTTTCCGCACAAGCCTCAAAGAGCGGGAAGGTCATCCGGCGTTTGTATT
Source organism: uncultured Muribaculaceae bacterium (assembly GCA_964389525.1). Lineage (GTDB taxonomy): Bacteria > Bacteroidota > Bacteroidia > Bacteroidales > Muribaculaceae > JAFLTL01. The sequence goes on from CAYMEX010000011.1 coordinate 25,097, forward strand.
CTACGAGGGACCTCCATCGGCCAACGGTATGCCGGGTATCCACCATGTGATGGGACGCACCATCAAGGATATCATATGCCGCTACATGGCGATGAAAGGCTACCGCGTCGACCGCAAGGCCGGCTGGGACACCCACGGACTTCCTGTAGAGCTTGCCGTGGAGAAATCGCTTGGCATCACAAAAGAAGACATTGGCAAAAAGATCTCGGTCGACGACTACAACAACGCCTGCCGCAGCGAGGTGATGAAATACACCCGCGAGTGGGAGACGCTGACCCGCAGCATGGGCTACTGGGTAGACACCGAGAACCCGTATATCACATATGACAACCGCTACATCGAGTCGGTGTGGTGGCTGCTGAAACAGCTTTACACAAAGGGCTATCTCTACAAGGGCTACACGATACAGCCTTACTCGCCCGCCGCAGGCACAGGCCTCAGCACCCACGAGCTGAACCAGCCGGGCTGCTACCGCGACGTGAAGGACACGACCTGCATCGCACAGTTCAAGATCACCGATCCGACCGAACAGATGCTGGGCTGGGGCACGCCGTATTTCCTGGCATGGACCACAACTCCCTGGACTCTGCCGTCGAACACAGCTCTTGCCGTGGGTCCGTCGATAAAGTACAACATCGTCAGAACCTACAACCCCTATTCAGGCAACAAGGTAACGGTCGTAGTCGCCAACGACCTGATGGGCTCGCTTTTCAACGCAAAAGCTAAAGACATAGCCCTCGAAGACTACAAAAAAGGTGACAAGCTCATACCTTATGAGGTCGTGGCACAGGCCGAGGGCAATGATTTCGTGGGGATGCACTACGAGCAGCTTCTGCCGTGGGTGAATCCCGGCGAGGGCGCTTTCCGCGTGATACCGGGCGACTATGTGACAACCGAGGACGGCACAGGCATCGTGCACATCGCCGGCACTTTCGGCGCCGACGACCTGCGTGTGTCGAAGCAGAGCGGCATTCCCCCGCTTCATCTTATCGACCGCGACGGCAACATACGCCCAATGGTCGACATGAAGGGACGTTTCTACCGCATCGAGGATCTCGACCCGAAATTTGTGGCCGACATGGTGAATGTCGATCTCTACAGCCCTTGGGCCGGACGATATGTGAAGAATGTCTACGACACGACCATACCCGAAGACGCCGAGACTCTCGACGTGTCGATAGCAATGTATCTGAAGCAGAACGATCTCGTATTCAAGATCGAGAAGCATGTGCACAGCTATCCCCACTGCTGGCGCACCGACAAGCCGGTGCTCTATTATCCGCTCGACAGCTGGTTTATACGCACCACGGCCGCACGCGAACGCCTGATGGATCTCAACACCACCATCAACTGGAAGCCTGCCGCAACCGGCTCGGGCCGTTTCGGCAAATGGCTTGAAAATCTGCAGGACTGGAACCTGTCGCGCAGCCGCTACTGGGGCACCCCGCTTCCGATATGGCGCACCGAAGACGGCGCGAGCGAGAAGTGCATCGAGAGCGTCGAGGAGCTCTACAACGAGATCGAGCGCTCGGTGAAAGCCGGCGTCATGGAGAGCAACCCTCTCAAGGAGAAAGGCTTTGTGCCCGGCGTGTACACCAAGGAGAATTACGAGAAAATCGATCTGCACCGCCCGTATGTAGACTATATCGTGCTCGTCGACGAGCAGGGGCATCCGATGCACCGCGAGAGCGACCTGATCGACGTGTGGTTTGACTCCGGCGCGATGCCGTTCGCCCAGATGCACTATCCGTTTGAAAACCGTGAGGCCGTCGAAAGCGGACGCGTATTCCCTGCCGATTTCATCGCCGAGGGTGTCGACCAGACTCGCGGCTGGTTCTTCACGCTTCACGCAATCGCGGGCATGGTGAAAGACTCCGTAGCCTACCGCTCGGTGATCTCCAACGGCCTCGTACTCGACAAGGACGGCAACAAGATGTCGAAACGTCTCGGCAACGCCATAAACCCGTTTGAGGCAATCGAGGAACACGGATCTGATCCGCTGCGATGGTACATGATATCCAACTCGTCGCCGTGGGACAACCTGAAATTTGACACCGAAGGTGTGCGTGAGACCGCACGAAAATTCTTCGCGACCATACAACATACCTATGCTTTCTTCGCCCTGTATGCCAATGTCGACGGCTTCGACCCGACAATGCCTCAGGTGCCGGTGGAGAAACGCCCCGAAATCGACCGCTGGATACTCTCGTCGCTTAACTCGCTTGTCGAGGAAGCCGATGCCACACTTGCGGCTCACGAGCCTACCCGCGCCGCCCGCGCGATCGCCACATTTGTCAACGACAATCTGTCGAACTGGTATGTGCGCCTCAACCGCAAACGTTTCTGGGGCGGCGGCATGACCGAGGACAAACTCGCCGCCTTCCAGACGCTCTACACATGCCTGGAGACGGTGGCACGCCTCATGGCTCCGATAGCTCCGTTCTATGCCGACCGTCTGTACCGCGACCTCACCGGCAGCGAGAAATCGGTGCATCTTGCCGACTTCCCCAAGACCGACGCTGCGATGAGCGACAAGGGACTCGAGGGACGCATGGCAATGGCACAGGCAATCACATCGATGGCTCTCGCACTGCGCCGCAAGGTCAACATAAAGGTGCGCCAGCCGCTGTCGACCATTATGATCCCCGCCGTCGACGACGCCCAGGCTTCGGATCTCGAAGCTATCAAGGCTCTCGTGGCAGGCGAGGTGAACGTGAAGGAAGTGAAGATTGTCGACGGCGGTGCCGGAATACTCGTGAAACGCGTCAAGCCCGACTTCAAGAAACTCGGCCCGCGCCACGGCAAGAACATGAAACAGGTAGCAGCCGCCATAGCCACTCTCCAGCAAAACGAGATAGCCGAGCTGGAGAAGCAGGGCACTCTTGAACTCACGCTTGCCGACGGAAGCAAGGCCATACTCGACCTGGCGGACGTGGAGGTGTTCAGCGAAGACATACCGGGCTGGCTCGTCGCCAACGACGGCACCCTGACCATCGCGCTCGACGTGACCGTGAGCGACGAACTCCGCCGCGAAGGTGTGGCACGCGATCTTGTAAACCGCATACAGAATATCCGCAAGAGCCGCAACTACGAGATAACCGACCGCATACGCCTGACAGTCGAACCCAACCCGCTCACCGACGACGCTGTCGCCTCACACGGCAAATACATAGCTTCGCAGGTGCTTGCCGACTCCATCGAGACGGCGGCAATAACCTCGCCGGCCGAAGACTGTGTGCTCGACATCGACGGCGTGAACGTGAATGTGGAGATAAGCGTTATAAAATAACACGTTGCCCCCACATCACCACGTTTTCACCTATCCATCATGTTAAAAGCCATGAACGACAAGAAACGATACTCCGACGAGGATCTGCAGGAATTCAAAGAATTGATACTCACCAAGCTGGAAAAGGCCCAGATTGACTATGACCTGTTGCGTGCCCAGATAGTGAATATCAACGACACCAACGACACTTCGCCCACATTCAAGGCACTTGAAGAGGGCGCGTCGACACTCGGCAAAGAAGAGGCCAGCCGCCTGGCCGAGCGTCAGCTGAAATTCATGAACAGTCTGAAAGCCGCTCTGGTGCGTATCGAGAACAAGACCTACGGTGTAGACCGCATCACCGGCGAACTGATCCCCAAGGAGCGTCTTCGTGCCGTGCCTCACGCTACTCTCGGCATCGAACAGAAGCTCGGCACCACAAAGAAGCAAGCCTAAGAAATGAACATCACCGGCTCATCCACAGCGACATCCATATCATCCAGCGCGTCGCACGGCAAACGGCTCGTGTGGCTTGCCGCGGCGATAATCATCGCCGTGCTTGTGGCCGACCAGGCTCTCAAGATCTGGGTCAAGACACATTTCTATCTCGGCGAGGAAGTCAGGATATTCTCCTGGTTCCGGCTCATGTTTGTTGAAAACAACGGCATGGCCTTCGGCATGGAGATAGGCAGCAAACTGCTTCTGACGGTGCTTCGTATCGTCCTTGTCGTGGCACTTCTGTGGTACATCAGAGCCATCGGCGTCATACGCGGAGTAAAACGCGGCTACATCGTGTGTCTGGCACTTATCGTGGCCGGCGCACTCGGCAATATCATCGACTGCGTCTTCTACGGCGAGATCTTCAACGACCCGTTCCCGCCTCGCGTGGCCGAGCTGTTTCCCGCCGGCGGCGGCTACGGCACCTGGCTTCACGGCAAAGTCGTCGACATGCTGTATTTCCCGCTTTTCAGCTTCGACTGGCCCATGTGGATGCCTATTGTCGGAGGCGACCACTTCATATTCTTCCAGCCGGTGTTCAACCTCGCCGACTCGGCGATCACCATAGGCGTGCTCAGCCTCATATTATTCTATTCAAAAGAAATCGCCTCCCCGTCGCAGCTGCGCAAGGCAGCCGCCTCACATAGCGAGTCTGCCCAACAATGAGACTGACCGGGCTCACAATAGCGTTTGCGATCGCCGCGATCTCACTTGGCGGATGCCATAAGACACCCGAAGGGATCATACCGCCCGACCGCATGACCGATCTGCTCATCGACATGCACAAAGCCGAAGGCATCATCGACATGGGCTACCGCGACTGGGGCACCGACAGCTCCAAACTGCTCATGCGCGACGCCGTATACCGACGCCACGGCGCCGACCAGGCGACCGTCGACAGCTCGCTCGCCTACTACGGCCGCCACATAGAGGAATACATGAAAATCTACGACGAGGTGATCTCACGACTTGAAGAGGAACTTGACAAGTCGGAGACGATGGGCAACCAGAACATACAGATCGCCATCGTCGGAGATTCGGCCAATGCGTGGCCGCTGGCGCGAAGAATGTCGATAACCGGAGTCTCCCCCGCCAAGGTGGTGTCCTTTGCCCTCACGCGCGACGAAAACTGGCAAAAAGGCGATTTCTATACATGGAACGCCAAAGTCATCAACGCACGCGACCAGATCAAATGGCTTATCGGAGCCGAATATGCCGACGGATATCTTGAATGGAACACCGCCGAGTCGGCCGAAGGCAACGACGTCGTATCGCTTTCGCTACAGACCGACTCGGGCAGAAACCCCGAGCGTGTGTTCGGCTATGCCGTGACAGCCCCCAAAGGCAACGAAATCATTTATCTCGACAGCATCTCGCTTGTGCGCGAGCGCATGAGCGGCCGCAATTATCCGCGCCGCAACAGGCAGCAACACATCATGCCGATCCCCGCCGACTCTATCGTGCCCAAGAAATAATATCAGACCGTGTCAAAACGGTATCTGACATGAGAAATACCATTACTGAGTTGTGGGCCTACTGTCACACGCCCTTACAATTCAATATTGTATCAACAAGGATGATCAGCAATAGAACGGGCAGACCGCAACAACCGGCCTGCCCGTTTATGTATTACTTCAAATCAACCTTTTAGTAGCGGAACTTGACTAAAACGCCTTTGTGGTCGGTCGGCCATGTGCCGGCGGGAACTGAGATGGAGTCCATCGTCTGCTCAGGCACACGCTCATTGCGCACAATCGACGACTTCGGACCGACGACTATAGCATCAGCGACACTCCAGCCATCGGATGGAACATAATAGATGAAGTCGATGCGGTCGCGCTCGTCGGCGTCGGGAGCCCACGTGAGTTTTCCGACAGGAACCGCCGGATTATCTGACGGGAATGTGAATCCGGGATGTGTGACAGGATCGGGATATCTGTCGCGATATGCGTCGCGGAAACCTGCCTCGTAGAGCAGCGACGAGCAGCTCCAGGGCACCACGGCTCCGTTATGATCCCAGAGGTTTTTCGTGTCCTCGCCCCAGTCAAGGTGCGAGGGCTCGTTGAAATCGCCTCCGAGCAGAATGAGATCGGCCTGCTGCTTCGCGGCATCGTCGATGATGACGCGGATTGCCTCGTCGCGGTGCGACAGATCGTTGGCCGCCATGACGGAGTCGGTATCGGTCACCGGCGCGTCAATTTTCTGCCACGTGGTGCCGCTGTAGCCGCGCGGCATATAGCACTCGTAGTGTGTATAGTCGAGATGCGCCGTATAGACCACAACTTTCCTGCCGCCGACGTCGAGTGTCGTGCGTATGGCGCCGTTATGCTCGTCCCATACAGTAGCCTGATCCAACACAGGGTATTTCGATATCAGCTGCACGTCGCGGTCGCCGCTCTTGGCATTATACTCCAGCCCGCGCGCACGCAGCGAATCGAGCAGGGCGGGGATATGGAACGCATCCTCGCGATCATGTGCCTCGCTGAACATTACTATATCGGGATCGACACGCACAATCTCATCGACAACGGCCGAAAAGCCGTTCTCGACAACTTTGGCCTCCATCCACACGTTGAGGTGCATGACACTCAACTCCCGCGACGAATCATGGGTCGCGCACGAGGCGCAACCCATGAGTAAAAGTCCGGCATATAAACCGAGATGTTTCATTTCTGTCTACATCATTATTTTATTATCCACATCAGCTCGTTCCAGTCGTCGTTGCCTCCGAACTGACGCTGAAGAGCCTCGTCGAGAGCCTCGCGGTTGTAGTCGTACTCGCGTTTGTCGTACATCCAGCGCATCGGCATCTTTGTCGGGTCGGGGTTGAGATTGGTATTGGGATTGATGGGAATTTCAGGATAGCCTGTGCGACGATAGTCGTAGTAGCACCAGTAGGTGTTGTGCATGAAGAAGTCGAGATACTTCTGTGTGAGCACTTCGCGCAGGTCTTTTTCAAATGAGGCTGCCGTGCATCCGAGCTGCATCTCAGGCTTAGCAAGGAAGCCGGTGATGTAGGCATCGTCTATGACGACTCCGTGACGGTACTCGTCGGGGGTGTATGTGGCCGCAAACTCCATGCTGGCACGTATGCCCTCGTGGTAGTAATCATTGGCATTACCGCCGATCCAGCCGCGCAGACAAGCCTCGGCAAGGACGAAATTGAGTTCGGCATATCCCATCTGTATGGTGGGCTGGCCGGTTTCGACTTCCCAGAAGCGGTTGTTGACATTGGAGATCGACCCTTCGTTGTAGCGCGCAAGGATATCGGAATAGACGTCGGTGGGATTCACACCCAGATAAGCGTCGTAGCTGTCGGGACTTTTGTCGGACTCGCTCTTTGCGGGCTCGCAGTAATAGAACAGACGGCGGTCTTCATTTTTCTTCAGCTCGTCGATGATCGTGGTCGACACTCCCGCATACATGTTGAATTTCGACAGGTACAACGGGAAAAGCTGTGAGGAGAGCTTGCCGTAGACAAGCTGGAAGTTGTCGTTGCTGCTTGAGAACAGATCTTGTGTAGCGACAATCTTAGCAAAGCGCTCGGCAACTCTCAGATCGGCCTCACCTGTCTTTTTGGAGAGGTTGATGAGGATGCGCAGCTGCAGAGCCGACACGGCTTTCTTCCATTTGGCAGGATCACCTCCGTAGCAGAAATCGCCATCGAAATTGCGTGTGGCGGCCGAGAACTTGGCGTATGCCTGATCAAGGTCGTCAAGCATATACATCACCACTTCTTTCTGAGTGTCGTACTTTGGTTTGAAGATACCCTCCTCGCCTTTAAGCGCTTCGGAGTAAGGTATATCGCCGAGCGACATTGTGGCGTCGAACATGAAAAAGGCTTTCATAAAGAGCTCTACGCCCTCATATGCCTCCTTGTCGACGGGATTGGCATTCTCCACCATGCGGCGCAGACTCATCATGCCGGTGTAACGGCCGAGACCCGAACGCCCGATGACATTGTACTGCGTGTCGCGTGAGTCCTGCGAACCCTCCTGCCAGCTTATCTGCTTGGTGAAAAACATGTCGCCGAAATACCATTTGTCGCCACTCTTGCCGCCCATCGACAGAGCGTTCCAGAGCTGGCCGGTAAGCAACATGCCCGAAGAGGCGGTCGTTGTCGAGTCGGGGTCGGTGTTGAGTTCGTCGAATTTGCTGCAACCCAGCGGGAGCAACATTGCCGCCGCAAGTGCCCCTGTAGTCATATGTCGGAATATCTTGTTCATTGTTATGCACATTTTAGAAGTTCAGCTTGACATTGAAACCAATGAGACGCACTGAAGGCGAATTTATATTCTCAGAGCCTCTGTCGGGGTCGGAGAACCGGAATCCCTTGGACCAGAGCAGCAGGTTCTGTCCCACGAGAGCGGCCTCGGCTCCCTTGATGATGCCCACACAGTATTTCTTGGGCAGACGATAGGCGATCGAGAGCTCACGGAGCTTGAAGAATGTCATGTCGCGCTTGAAAATGCTCTTTGACGAACTGCCATAGTAGGAGCGGGCGAACGACTCATAGGAGACGGCCACATCGTTGGGAGCAAACACACGCGTATCTTCCAGAATATTGCCGTCGGAATCGTATTTCACGCTACCCGACACAATCTTGACACCCTCGGCGATATAGCCCTTGTGGTTGCCGTTGACAACCTCGTCGTAGCGCCACGCATTGTCGGAGTCGGGGTGAACGCCGGCATGCCACATGCGCGAGCTCATGTAATCGAACTGCAGACCGCCGACACGTCCGTCGAACGAGAAGTTAAGCGTGAAATCCTTGTATCGGAACGAGTTGCTCCATCCCCATATGAAATCGGGTGTCTCGCGTCCGGCATATTTGGGGTAATTGCTTTCTTTCGGCATACCGTTATAGAGGATCAGCTGTCCGTCGGGAGCATACTCCCAGTCATACATGTCGATCCAATCCCACGTTTTTCCGGGTGCGACCCAAGGTTTCTGAGTTGAGTACATCTCGTCGACCTTGTAGTAGTAATAGCGGTCGGACGACCAGTTGACAGTCGAGGTCCAGGAGAAATCCTTGGTCTGGATGATGTCGCCTCTGACAGAAATCTCAAAACCCTTGCGCAGCTGCTCCTCTCCATAGTTGACCAGTGAGCTTGAGAAGCCCGATGCCTCACTGAGGCTCACGCTACGCTGAAGATTGTACTTGTGATTGCGGTAGAACGCGAAATCAAATCTCAGACGGTTGTTGAGAAGGAAGAGCTCTGTGCCTATTTCAAAGGCGTCGAGTGTCTCCGGCTCCAGATTGATGTCGCGCATCGATGATGGGAAGAAAGCCGCCGTCATGTTGCCCCAGTAGTTGCGCGAGATCGAGTAAACACTGTTGATGGAGTAGACTCCGGCCGGAGTCTTGGTGCGCGTCCACGATCCGCGTATTTTCCAGAAATTGATCACGTCCGGAAATTTCAACGCCTCGGTAGGCACAAAGCTGCCCGAGAAGGAGGGATAGAAATAAGAGCGCTTGTCTTTGCTCAGAGTCGAGGTCCAGTCATTTCGGCCGGTCACCTCAAGGAATATCATACTGCGCCACGAAGCACCGAATCGGCCATACACACTGTTGACCTGCTGGCGTGTCTGCGATGTCGACGCGTTGATAGGATCGTTAGAGGCTTTCAGCGAATAGTAGCCCGGAAGGTTAAGGCCATTCACGGTGCTTGCCGAGTAAGTCTCGCTCTCGCGATAGAAGATCGATCCTCCGACAAAGCCGTCAATCTCGAAATCACCGAGTTTCTTGTCGGCGACAAGCATGAAGTCGTCGGTTGTCGAGAAGCCGTTGTTGGTCGACTGCGAATACGCTCCCTTCATGTTTCCACGGGTCGAAATAGGCGTTTTATTCTTACGCTTCGAGTAGAAGTAGTCACCGCCAAGACGCAGGGTCGCTTTCAGCCAGTCGGTAACATCGACAGTCACATCGAGGTGTCCGTTGGTGCTGTCCCACTGTCGTGACGCGGTTCTCTCATATGCGGTGAAGTACGGGTTGTTGTACCACCATCCGCAGTTCCAGTTCTGCTCCTGCTGCTCCTTGCCTGCAATCCAGTAGTCGCGATAGTCGCGTATGTCGTAGTCGGCACCGGTCCAGATGAGAATATCGTAGAGGAAGCCGCCCTGACCGTATCCCTGACCGTTGGCACTCGAATACATGTTTTTGTTGTACTGCATTCCGGCATTCAGGTGCAGGCGCTGATAGTCCATCGTACCTCCGGCGATAAACGACAGTTTCTGCTGATCCTGATTGGGATACTGACCCTTGTTGTAGACGTGATTGAGCGATGTCCTGAACGAGCCGTACTGTCCTTTCTGCGAAATGCTCACATTGTTGTTGGTGACGAGCGCCGGCTCAAGGAAGTTTTTAAGGTTATCCTTTCCTCTCGACACAAGGGGCATCTCCTCCCACTCATATGTCTTCGGGTTGTACTGCAGCGCCGTGCGTCCGATATCGAGTTTGTCGCCCCACACATAGTCGTCAGTGCCATACTTGCCCGCACCTCCGGCACTGTAGCTCGTCTGCGGGGTAGGTATCTTCAGGAAACCGGCATGGAACATCGTGGACGATGCAACCGTCACATCAATGCCTTCCTTATTGGCTCTTTTGGTCGTGATCATAATGGCACCGCCACCTCCACGCGAGCCGTAGAGTGCCGATGCGGTCGAGCCCTTGAGCACGCTTATCGACTCGATATCCTCTGACGGAATATCGGAAATCTCAAGGTTGTAGTGCGGCACACCGTCGAGCACAAGAAGAGGACTCATGCCACGGAGCTTAATGGATGCTCCACCTGCAAACTCCGTACTGTTGTTGATCTGCAGACCGGCGATCTTACCGGTGAGCGACGTGACCATCTCGGCGCCACGCGCCACATTGAGTTCGTCGCCCTTCACCTCCTGAACAGAGTAACCAAGCGCTTTCTGACTGCGTTTAAGACCGAGAGCGGTCACAACAACCTCGTCCATGACCTGCGATGTCTCTATCATGGTGATCTTGTAGTCGCGCTTGTCGGTCACAGGTATCTCCTGTTTCTCATAGCCGACATATGTCACCTGAAGGATGTCGCCGACCGATGCGTCAAGTGCAAACTTTCCGTCGATATCGGTGCTCGTACCTAATTTTGTACCCTTTATAATGACGCTGGCTCCGAGTATCGGATCGCCCAGTTCATCACTGACGGTACCATGTATCTTAAATTTGTCAGCCGCCTGTGCACTGACTGTCAGAAAGAAAACAAATGCCAACAATATCGGCAGATGCTTTCGTAGTCTCATAGTCATAAGCATTTGTTTGAATAATGTGATTATTTGTTGATTGATTTTTTTGCAAATTACATTTATTGTTTGCAAATATATACATATTTTAATACGCCCCCCCCCCTATCAGTTAATTTGTGTTAAGAACAGCATTTTATTTCACATATATTCTAAATAATTTAACACTCAACTGCCACCATGAAAGTAATAAAAAACTGTGTCCGACAATTTCATGCCGGAAATATGATAAAAGATAAGATGCAGCCGAGATGATGCCTGCAGAGCGGAATCAGTCGGCGGTATATCTCTCGTGGGATGAGGATGTGATATACCGGGGACCTAATATGCGCAGATGATCGAAACAGCCTGTGCCGCGCGCTGAGGTGTCGCCCTCGTCAAGAATGACGTTTTCATCGGTGGCGTTGTTTCCGTCGACCCCCATAGTGAAGCTGGTCACAACAGAGTTGAATGTTCCCAGTGCTCTGAATGCCGTATGCTTTTTGCCGCGGTTTGAATACCAATAGGCAAAACAGTCATGAAAGACACTTCCGTCGGCCTCGGTGACAAATGCCGTGGCATGCTGGTCGCTGTAGCAGTAGTCAAACCAGTTGGAGCCTCCTTTGTCGTAAAAGCCTACGCCGGTTTCAAAGAGCTCGTCGCCCGGCGAGCCGTAGAGCGGATGAATGTTGCGGAGCACATTTCCGCGTGAGTTGAGAAGAACGCCGATCTGCGTGCGATATATGCGCATATTGGTGAGGGTGTTGTCGAAGCCCTCGATGAAGACACCCACACACTCCGGGCTCATGTTTCCGGTGATGTTGACATCGTGTATGTCGGCATCCGATGAGTTGTTGTTTGATCCTTTCTTCACATGAATGCCGACCAGCGCGTTTTTGATAGATGTGTTGCGTATGACAGTCTCACGGCCACTGTCGATGGATATGGCCTTGGCCACACCGTTGCAGTCAATAATGCCACCCGAAAGATAATAGTTGCTTCCCGGAGTCAGAATAGTCTTTGAGGGATCCTTGCCGCCAAGACGTATCATGGCTTCGTCGTGCGACCAGCCTTCGGCAGGTCGGATCAGCGCATAGGCGGAAAGCTCGAGGCATACGCTTTTTTGCGGATCGGCCGGGGTAAGTATCGGCGAGGCGATCGTGTACAGTCCGTCGGGAAAAAATATGACACGGTTGGGATTCTCGTCGATAGCTCTCTGAATCGCAGGGGCCATGTCGGCGGAAGAGCCGGTGATGTAGTCGGAAACGTTGACATAGCACGATGACTGCGCCGGAAGCGCATGCGGCATAGACAACGACAGGACAGATAGAATAATCAGCGCGGCAGGGCGCAACAGACAGAAACGCATGGTATAGACAGGTTTATTATTGATGTAAAGGCAGCCATGTTGCAACGACCACGCCATAAAGGTAACACTTTGCATCTGTCCGTCAAAGTGCCAAAAAGGGTGCGGAAAACGCACAAACACAAAATGAGCGGCCTCACGGTCGCTCAATCCGTTAATAAACCAATCATTATCACATTTCTTGCAATGGAAAAAGTTTTCTTATGCTATTAAAACGCCCGGCCGCGAAAAAGGTTCGGGAAAGTAGAGTTTTTCTGAAAAAAAATCAGGAGAACCCGAATCGGATCCTCCTGATCTATGTGATTTCGTAATTGAGTCTCAGCCTCAGCCCTCGTATTTCTTGAGGATAACGGTGGCGTTGTGACCGCCGAATCCGAACGAGTTGCTCAGCGCAGCACGCACGGGGCGCTTCTGAGCCTTGTTGAAGGTGAAGTTGAGCGAGTAGTCGATGTTCTCGTCCTGATCGTCGTCCTCGTGGTTGATTGTGGGGGGAACGATATCCTCCTGGATCGCCTTGACGCTGAACATAGCCTCAAGCGCGCCTGTAGCACCGAGAAGGTGACCGGTCATAGACTTTGTCGAGCTGATGTTGAGGTCGTAGGCGTGCTTGCCGAATACCTCGACGATAGCCTTGATCTCTGAGATGTCGCCCACGGGGGTCGATGTGCCGTGAACATTGATATAGTCGATATCTTCAGGCTTCATGCCGGCATCTTCAAGCGCATTGCGCATTGCAAGCACAGCTCCGAGTCCTTCGGGGTGAGTGGCTGTGAGATGATAGGCATCAGCCGAAAGACCTCCACCTGCAACCTCAGCATAGATCTTTGCTCCACGAGCCTTGGCGTGCTCGAGCTCCTCGAGGACAAGCACAACCGATCCTTCGCCCATCACAAAGCCGTCGCGGCTCTTGCTGAAGGGACGCGAAGCAGTCTCGGGGCTGTCGTTGCGTGTCGAGAGCGCGTGCATGGAGTTGAATCCGCCGACGCCTGCCGGGAAAATCGCAGCCTCAGCGCCACCTGTAACGATAGCGTCGGCCTTGCCGAGACGGATCAGGTCGAGTGCGCTGATGATGGCGTTGTTTGACGATGCACAAGCCGATACAGTGCCAAAGTTGGGGCCATGATATCCATACTGCATGGAGATCTGTCCCGAAGCAATGTCGGCAATCATCTTAGGTATGAAGAACGGGTTGTATTTCGGGCCGTTCTCTGCATTGAGGGCGTAGTAGCCCGCTTCTTCCTCAAAAGTGTGAAGACCACCGATGCCGGCGGCAACGATTACTCCTACGCGATCTTTGTTGAGGTTTGCGGCCTCCTCGATCCCGGAGTCTTTCACGGCCTGCTCGGCAGCAACAAGTGCATACTGAGCGTATAGATCGAGAGTGCGCGCTTTCTTCCGGTCGAAGTGAGCGGAAGGATCAAAGTTCTTGACCTCACATGCAAACTGGGTCTTGAACTTAGAAGCGTCAAAGTGGGTTATAGGTCCGGCACCGCTGACACCGGCAACAGCATTCTGCCAAGTGGTCTCAACGTCGTTGCCAATCGGGGTGACAGCTCCCATGCCAGTCACGACAACTCTTTTTAGATCCATTACAGTCGATGGTAAAATTGAGGGTGAAAATATTATAATATCCTCATCAGCAGCAATAATTGCGGCAGCCTTTCGCTATAGCATCACCGCGCGCAGCCGATGGAATGATAAGAGACAAAAAGAACCGCCGGGTTAACATAAATTTCCCCGGCGGACTTGTGCTTGGTCGGGATTATGCGTTGTGAGCCTCAATATAGCTGATGGCGTCACCAACGGTCTGAATCTTCTGAGCCTCGTCGTCGGGGATAGTGATGTTGAACTCTTTTTCAAGTTCCATGATGAGCTCTACTGTGTCAAGGCTGTCAGCACCGAGGTCAGTGGTGAAGACAGCGCCTTCTGTAACCTGGTTCTCGTCAACGCCGAGCTTGTCGACGATGAGGGCCTTTACGCGAGGTGCAATTTCTGACATAACTTTAATTTTTTTGATTTTGATTGTCTTTTTTCGCGGTGCAAAGTTAAGCATTTTTTTAATATCAAAAAAATCAATAGTATAAAAATGCCGTAATTTTAATTTTCCCGTCAGAATCAGCTGTTTCAGGCTATGGAACAGGGCACTGCCCGACGGGCTTCCAGTAGGGGTATGTTATCTCGTGCAGGAAGAGTGGGTCGGGAGGCATGGATGTACCTGCGGCACACCTGTCGAGCCGCGAGGCGATATCGAGCACGCCGGCGGGCGTGATCTTGTGCCGCCCCACATCGGCAAGCGTGCCCATGACGGCACGCACCATGTTGCGGAGAAAACGATCGGCCCTGATCTCAAGATAATAGCGCGACCGCGACTCATCGCCCATGACGGGCACGATGCGTGCCATGTCGAGACGGCATATGTTGGTGCGGGCATCGGAGTGCAGCTTGGCAAATGATGTGAAATCACTGACACCGAGCAACAGTCTTCCCGCCTCGTTCATGGCGTCTATGTCGATGGTGGCCGGGGCGCGCCAGCTCAATGGCTCAAGAAACGGAGAGCGGACGGTGTGGAAATAATACCGGTAGGTGCGCGATGTGGCGTCGAACCTGGCGTGCGCGTCGTCGGCAACACGTGTCAGCCCCAGTATGGTGACCGCACGCGGATCGGCCATGCCGTTGAGCGACGCGACGAACCGCTCACGGTCGGGGATGTCGGCGTCGGTGTCGAAGTGCGCCACCATCATCGAGGCGTTCACTCCGGCATCGGTGCGTCCGGCGCCGGTGAGGGCCACGGGGTGACGCAGGAGCTTGCCGAGAGCATCCTCAAGGACACCCTGAACCGTGCGCACTCCCCCGGGCTGAACCTGCCAGCCGCTGAACCCGGCGCCTCTGTAGGCCAATTGCAGAAACCAGCGCATTGTGCCAGACGCGGCGGTCAGTCGCGTTCGAGATAGGTGTATCCGTAGAGTCCCGAGCGGTAATTACCCAGGAACTCGCGCCCCTCTTTCGGCGTGATCGTCCCGGCCTTCATACATGCGGTAACCCACGTCTCGACGTTGCGCACAAGTTTCTTGGGATTGAACTGCACGTAGTCGAGAACTTCGGCCACGGTCTCTCCGTCGATGACCTGATCGATCTCATAGCGGTCTTTGTAGACGCTTATATGCACGGCGTTGGTGTCGCCGAACAGGTTGTGCATGTCGCCAAGTATCTCCTGATATGCTCCGACGAGAAATACGCCGAGATAGTAGTGCTCGCCGTTGCGGAGCGGGTGCACCGGCACCGAGTTGGCAGTGCCGCCCGATGGCGATATGAAGTTGGCTATCTTGCCGTCGCTGTCGCACGTGATGTCCTGTATTGTCGCTGTGCGCGATGGCTTCTCGTCGAGTCGCTGGATCGGTATTATGGGGAATATCTGATCGATCGCCCACGAGTCGGGGAGCGACTGGAAGAGCGAGAAGTTGCAGAAATATTTATCGGGCAGCATCTTGGAGATCTTGCGGAGCTCCTCGGGCGGATGCTTCATCGACTGGGCGATCTCACCTACCTCACGGGCGATCGACCAGAAGAGTTTTTCCATGATCGCACGTGTGCGCAGATCAAGCATGCCGAGGCTGAACAGGTCGAGGGCCTCCTCGCGTATCTGCAGGGCGTCGTGCCAGCTCTCGAATATGCGCGGCTGATCGAGTTTATCCCATATCTGATAAAGCTCCCTTACAAGCTCGTGCTCTTCGGGACCTACTTCATCGGCATCTCTCCAGAACGGCAGTGACGTCGTCTCCATGACGTCGAATATCAGCACGGAGTGATGGGCCGTGAGCGAGCGTCCGCTCTCGGTGACAATGTCGGGCATCTCAAGACCGTTTTTCTCGCAGACATCGACAAGCGCCGATATGGCATCGTTGGCATACTCCTGAATAGAGTAGTTCATCGAACTCTCACTCGAGGAGCTGCGTGTGCCGTCGTAATCGACTCCGAGGCCTCCGCCTATGTCAACAAAATTGATATTGAAGCCCATTTTTGAGAGCTGCACGTAGAACTGCGTTGCCTCTCTGAGCGCATTCTTGATGCGACGTATTTTTGTGATCTGGCTGCCGATGTGGAAATGTATGAGTTTCAGACACTCCATCATGTCGCGCTTCTCAAGGAAGTCGAGTGCCTCCAGCAGCTCAGAGCTGTTGAGTCCGAATTTCGACTGGTCGCCACCCGACTCTTCCCACTTGCCGGATCCCGACGACGAGAGTTTGATGCGGATGCCAACATTGGGGATGATCTTCAACCGCTTGGCTATATCGGCAATCAGGCGCAACTCGTTGAGTTTCTCCACAACAAGATATATGCGGCGTCCCATCTTCTGGGCGAGCAGCGCAAGCTCAATGTAGTTCTCGTCTTTGTAGCCGTTGCATATGATGAGCGCGTCGTCGACTATGTTGGTCGCAAGCACAGCGTGAAGCTCGGGCTTTGAACCGGCCTCAAGACCGATATTGAACTTCTTGCCGTGGCTTACAATTTCCTCGACAACCTGACGCATCTGGTTGACTTTGATCGGGTATATGATGTAGTTCTGCCCCTTGTAGCCATACTCGGCGGCTGCCTGCTTGAAGCAGGACGATATTTTCTGAACCCGGTTGTTGAGGATATCGGGGAAACGCAAAAGCACAGGAGCCGTTATGTCGCGCACCTGCAACTCGTCCATCACCTCTTTCAGATCGACAGACGCGCATCCTTCTTTCGGTGTGACAATCACATGTCCTTTGTCATTCACTGAAAAATAGTTGCGCCCCCAACCTGCGATGTTGTACAGCTCCATGCTGTCCTCAACTTTCCATTTTCTCATCGTTTCAGCAGCGTTTATTTATTGCGGTTCAATATTCCTGATTATTCTTATAAGTTCCAGTCGGTTTGCTTTTTTCTCCATGATCTCGGCGATGTATCCTTCCGGCATTTCGATGCGTGCACCGACATCGGGGATAGACCCAGTGAGATTCAGCACACAGCCTGCAATCGTCTGATAGTCGTCGCTTTCGGCCAGACCGAGGTGAAACGAGTCGTTTATCGACTCTATCTCTACACGCCCCGAGAACTCCCATGTGTTATCGTCGATACAGCGCGACACCAGATCGGGCGTGTCGTGTTCGTCCTGTATGTCGCCGCATATCTCCTCGACAAGATCCTCGAGCGTGACCATGCCGGCCGTTCCTCCAAACTCGTCGACAACAATAGCCACCGAACGTTTCTCGGTGAGCAGACGCCGCATCATCTTCTTTGACAGCAGCGTTCCCGGCGCGAACAGCACCGGCTTGACACGCTCTTTCCAGTCGCTGTCGGTGGCGGTGAAGAGTTCGCTGACATGAATATAGCCGACTACATTGTCGATATCGCCACGATATATTATGGCTTTTGAACGGCCTGTCGACGTGAAAAGTTCTTCAAGCTCCACCACATCGGCGGTCTCTATGTCGACACCCTTGATCTCGTTGCGCGGTATCATGCAGTCGCGCAGATGATTTGTCGAGAAGTCAAGCGCGTTATGAAAGATCTTGACTTCGTTCTCCACTTCTTCGGCACGTGGATCCTCGATCGTACGCTCAAGATACTGGTTAAGGTCTCCGACACTCAGCGCCCCTACCCTGCTCCTCTCGCCTTTGATGCCGGCAAGTGCCATGAGGCCTCGCGACAGCCATGTCGTAAGCATCGACACAGGGAACAGCACTATATAGAAGATATAGAGCGGTATGGCAAGCACCTTGAGCGAGCTGTTAGGGTTGATGCGGAAAATGATCTTCGGGAAGAACTCTCCGGCAAGCAATATCACTCCAGTCGATATAAGCGTAGACAGGATCAGCAGCATTGCCTCGCTGTCGACGCGCTCGCGCAGCCACGGATCGAGCAACGCGCTGGCTCCCATACCATATATGACAAGCATTATATTGTTGCCGACAAGTATGGTGGTGATGAAAAACGAGGAATGACTGTAAAACAGATTCAGTATATGGCTCAACGGACCTCCGCGCTTCGCATCAAGCTCGGCGCGCACACGCTCGCTTGTCACATAAGCGATCTCACTGCCCGAAAAGAGGGCAGAGCAGATAAGCGATACTATGGCAATGACTATCCAGTTCATGGCTCGACTTGATTTGACTTGCGTGAGCGTGGCTCAGCCACATCACCCTGCCTGAGGGTATCAGGCCCGACCGAATCGACGGGCTGTGTCTGTCCGGCACTGCGGGCTGTCGAGTCACGGCGTTCCGGCACAGGGAATATACCCTGCACATTAAGAATCTCAAACTCGTCCATCTGCTCGTTGGACTCAAATCCCACACCCTCA
Source organism: uncultured Muribaculaceae bacterium (assembly GCA_964389525.1). GTDB lineage: Bacteria > Bacteroidota > Bacteroidia > Bacteroidales > Muribaculaceae > JAFLTL01. Next base: position 43,808 of record CAYMEX010000011.1, read on the forward strand.
AGAATGCGATCGGGGCGCTCGATATGTATAAACGAGTCGGAATATACTTTACCGTTCTGCTGATCCCAAAAGAGCTGCTCAGTAGCAAACCGGTCGCCACCTGTATTGCGCATGCGCACATTGCCGTCGAAGCGCCACAATCTTCTCGCGTTGAAATATGTGGCCGAATCGGCACAGAATGTCGCCTCTACCGACTTGTTGTCATCGTATCGCTCCATATCAAGCCCTTCTGGGAAACTCCAGTGAGGATCCTGCGCGTTATCAAACATCAGCCATACGGGTGCGGTGATATGATAACGTGTAAAGCCAGAATCAGACACAAGCGTGGAGACATTGACCGTGCGCATCGTGGGGAACGCATCAGAGTCAACCTTACGGATGGTATCGGTTTTTTCCTGCGAACAACCGACAAGCGCTGCGGCCACAGTCAAAGCCAGCACCGGGAGCAGATGCACTGCCTCCAGTCGTCTCTGACGTGGCTTCGCCGCCGGAAGCGGGTCGTTGTCTGATATCACGGTCATCGGAGCTTGTTCTGCCAGAACCAGAGTTCGTTGAAGTTGACACCGAGAGTCACAAAGATATAATCCTCTTTGACGAGTGTCTGCGGGCGTGCGGCACGGCGTTTGTACTCAAATCCAAGATTTATGTACGTCTTTCCGCCGGGAGCAGGAAAACCGAAACCGGCATGCACGCCATACTCTCTTACCGTATTGCCCATGACCGTCCAGTAGTCGCGTGTGGCAGAAACACCGGCGCGATACTGTATGCGCGAGGTGTATCCGCCTCGCGGATTGTGCATATACTGCACACCTATCGCCCCCTTGTAGCGGTCGACAAATCGTGTCTCGCCTATCTCGTCGAATGAACGGAATTTCGCTTTGCTCCACGGCTGATATGTGGCGTCGGCCTCTACCATAAGGCGGTCATTCCACTCCCAGTTGATGCCGGCACCCCATGTGTCGGGCAGCGTGTAGAGTCCGCCCAGCTTTGTGAAACCGACAGTGTCGGGAACGACCTCGGTCTGCGACGCATCATAGAATACGCCATATGTCTCACCTCTGAAACTGTTGCCCGGTGTGAAGGTCACGCCGGCGGTGATGCGGTTGCGTTTGTTGATCTGATATGAATACTGCAGACCGAGCTGCACCCTGAAGTTATGCATCTGCATGTTGCGCTCGAACAGCGATGTCGCCCCGGTATTGGTATAGGCGTAGTTGTCGTGAAGTATCGTTCCGAACAGATACTGGAGATTGACACCGAAAGTCAGCCCTTTTAACGGACGGGCGGCCAGGCCGAGATAAAGTTCGCTGATGCCTCCGCTTCCTTCGCGCGACTGTGCGCCGTTAGAGATCTTGTCGCCGAACGAGTATCCTACCGAAGAGAACGGCAGAAGGCCGATGCTTCCGCCTCCCCACTTTGTTATGGGGAACTGCATGGTAATGTAGTCGAGTCCTCCTCCGAATTTATGTCCTTTCTGATCGCCGTCGGTAGTCGAAAGATTATTTATGTCGACACCCATGTCAAAAAGAAATGTGAGGGAGTCGATCGCAGCATAGCTTGCGGGGTTCATCACGTTGATCTGGCGTCCGGAATTCATAGCGTAACCGACTCCACCCATGGCGCGCTGCGTCGAGGTGGCGTTATCGCCAAGTGTGCCGTAGCCATAACGTGAATATGGAGTGTCGGCAAGCTGCGCCGAGACCATTGCGGGCGCAATGATGGCGGCAAACATTATCGCAAGCTTTCTGATGCTTTTCATCTATAATATAGTCGTTGATAAATAATCAATTGTCTTGAAGAAACTTGAGCAGATAGCGTAATCCCAGCGTGACCAGATGCGGCTGATGATCAACCTCAAACTCAAGCAAACGCGCAATGCGGCGCGCCGATCCGCCTGTAATGACCGTCACCGCGCCCTCGGGCAAAATCGAGTGATAGAACGCCACTTCTGCGGCAATGCCTCTGATGGCTCCGGCTCTGAGTGCCGTGTCGGTATCATAGCCCCACACAGGCAACGGTCCGTCAAGCTCCACTTTGGGCAGACGTGCCGTAAAAGCATTGAGCGACTTGAGGCGCAATGACATGCCGGGGGCAATATTGCCTCCGTGGAACACACCATCGGCGCTTACACGGTCATAGGTAATGGCAGTGCCGAGATCCACCACCAGCAGCTCGGAGCCCGGATGCAGACTCCATGCGCCGATGCTTCCGGCTATGCGATCCACTCCAAGTGTGTTTCTGGAAGCATATCCGATCTCTACCGGCAACGGGGTGTCATTGTCGAGTATTCTCAGCCTGACTCCCGCCTCGGAAAGAACCTCGGACGCGGCGGAACCATCATCAGTGACAGAGCAGTATATCGCGTCATCAATCACATGCCTTGAGGCAAGAGCCCTAAGTTGTCGCCGTATACAAGCAGGAGGCATGACGACAGTCTCTATCAGATCATCGTCATCCCACACGTCGGCTTTCAAAGCACTGTTGCCTCGATCGAGTGTCAGCAGGCAGCCCATTTAATTCTACACATTTGAGCGCAAATTTAGTCATTTATCCGATACCGCAATGCCCACTAAAGACAATTTAGCATCCAAATAGCAGCGGGCAAGCCCTTGGGGCCGCCCGCGCTATCGATAAATGTACTGAGATCAAAGATATTTAGAGAAATCGACATTGCGCATATCGCCGGTTTCCACAAAAGCGTTGTGGAACGCCATGGCCGCATGCAGCGAATGCGGTGTCTGCCCTACGCCTCCGGCGATCTTGAGATAGTCGCGCAACTGCTCTCTGAACATCGGGTGAGCGCAATTGTCAATGATAAGGTGAGCACGCTGCAGAGGATCCTTGCCACGCAGATCGGCCACACCCTGATCGGTGATGATGACGTCGACCGAATGCTCGGAGTGGTCGGCATGAGCCACCATCGGCACAATGTTGCTTATAAGACCGCCCTTTGTCACCGAGGGACAAGAGAAGATGGAGATATAGGCGTTGCGGGTGAAGTCGCCCGAGCCACCGATACCGTTCATCATCTTTGTGCCGAGGACATGGGTGGAGTTCACGGCGCCGAAAATGTCGGCCTCCAGAGCGGTATTCATGGCAATGACACCGAGTCGGCGGATGATTTCCGGGCTATTGGAAATCTCGGCAGGTCGCATCAGTATCTTATCGTGGAAGAAGTCGAGATCCTTGAAGAGTTTTTCCTCGGTAGCGTCGCTGAATGTCATCGAGCAGGTCGAGGCAAACGTACACTTCTCTTTCTTAAGAAGCTCGAGCACCGCATCCTGAATAACCTCGGTGTACATCATAAACTGAGGTATCTCGGAGCTTTCTCCAAGATCATAGAGAACGGCGTTGGCAACGTTGCCTACACCCGACTGAAGCGGCAGGAACGACTTGGGTATGCGTCCGGCACGGTACTCGCCGAGAAGGAAGTTCACGACATTCGCACCAATCTGCTTGCTCACGGCATCTACCTCTGTAAATGGCTTCACGCCGTCGAGACTGTATGTCTCAACAACTCCAATGACTTTCTTTGGATCGACCTTGAGCACAGGTTTGCCGACACGGTCTTTAGGAGAATAAATAGGTATCTCGCGACGGGCTGGAGGATCAAGCGGCTTGTACACGTCATGCATGCCGTAGAGGCTCGTCGGGAGCTCTGTGTTGTGCTCGATCAGTATCTTGTCGGCAAGGTCGACATATGTGGGACCGTTGCCGAGGCCGGTACCAAGCAGGATGTTACCCTCATCATCGATATCGGCAGCCTCAATTATGGCGTAATCGAAATGACCGTAAAATCCATATCTTGCCTCCTGCGCCATCTCACTCAGGTGACGGTCGAAATAATGCGTGTCATGGGAATTGATGCGTTTGCGCAGATCAGGGGTATTCTGATAGGGTGCGCGCATGTTTATCGCATTATTCTGAGCCAGAATGCCGTCGACATGCATTGATGTCGATGCGCCTGAGAACAGGTTTATCTTGAAGGGGCGACCCTCTTCATGCTCTTTGGCTGCCTTTCGGGCGATTGCCTCGGTGATAAACTTAGGCGTGCCGGGAGCTGTAAAGCCTGATAATCCTATGGTATCACCGTTTTTGATAAGCGCCGCAGCCTCGTCTGCAGTCATTTTTGCGTAAGCCATAAGTATTGAGTTCTATTTCTCGGGGCATGCCGAAAGGTGATCTCCGAACAGTTGCCCAATTACACACGATTTTATATTTTTGTGCAAAAATATGTATTAACTCCGTGTTTTGCAATATCCGCCGTTTTTTTCACGTATTTTACCAAACATGGAGACATCTGGATCATTTTTATCAATGGACAAAGACAAAACTCTATATATCGAGACCTACGGCTGCCAGATGAACGTGGCAGACTCGGAGGTGGTGGCCGCAGTGATGGAAATGTCGGGCTACAGTGTGACCGACTCGGCTGACAATGCCGATGCAATACTGCTAAACACCTGCTCAATACGCGACAACGCCGAGCAGAAAGTGCTCTCACGCCTTGCGTACTTCAACTCGATGCGACGCAAGCGAAACGGCCGCAAGATGATACTCGGCGTGGTCGGCTGCATGGCCGAACGCGTCAGAGAAAATCTCATAGAAAACCACGGCGTAGACCTTGTGGCCGGCCCCGACTCATATCTCGATCTGCCGGCTCTCTTTGCCGCCGCTGAGGCCGGCGAGAAAGCCATCAATGTCGAGCTGTCGACCACCGAGACCTACCGCGACATCACTCCGTCGCGCATAACGGGGAACCGCGTGAGCGGCTTTGTGTCGATAATGCGCGGCTGCAACAATTTCTGCACCTACTGTATCGTGCCTTATACCCGCGGCCGCGAGCGCTCGCGGGCTGTAGACAGCATACTCCGCGAGGTGGCCGACCTGCGCGACCGCGGATTCAAGGAGGTCACTCTGCTCGGTCAGAATGTCAACAGCTACCGTCATATCGACGGAGAGAGCGGCAATATCACAGATTTCGCCGGATTGCTCTCTATTGTGGCCGAGAGTGCTCCCGACATGCGCATACGTTTCACCACATCGCACCCCAAAGACATGTCGGACGAGATACTTGCAGCCGTGGCATCGCACGACAACATCGCCCGCCACATACACCTGCCGGTGCAGAGCGGATCAAACAGCGTGCTCAAGGCGATGAACCGAAAGTACACACGCGAGTGGTATCTCGACCGCATCGCCGCGATACGCCGCATCATACCCGACTGCGCCATCACCACCGACCTTTTCACCGGATTTCACGACGAGAGCGAGGAGGATTTCCAACAGACTCTCTCGCTGATGGAGGAAGTTGGATTTGACGCGGCATTCATGTTCAAGTACAGCGAACGCCCGGGCACAGTAGCCTCGCGCACTCTCCCCGACAATATCAGCGAGGAGGTGAAGATCGACCGCCTCAACCGCATGATAGAAGTCCAGAACCGTCTGTCGGCCGCCTCCAACCAGGCCGAGATAGGCAAGACACGACAAGTGCTGGTAGAGGGCGTATCTAAGAGAAACATAAAGGAGTGGATCGGCCGCACGTCGCAGAACAAGTCGGTCGTGTTCCCCAAGGGAGATTTCAAAGTAGGTGATTCTGTCAATGTTACGATCACCGACGCAACCTCAGCGACTCTATTTGCAAAATGATCGACTACGTAAAGGGAACGGTAGAGGAACTCACCCCCACATATGCCGTGATCGACTGCTGCGGCACAGGTTACAGATGCGAGATCTCGCTTCCGACATTCACTGCCATCGAGGGAAAGAGCCAGATAAAACTTCTCGTACACGAATCAATACGCGAGGACGCATGGACTCTCTACGGTTTTAACGACGAACGTGAACGCAGCCTGTTCAGACTGCTCATAGGAGTCTCGGGGGTAGGCGCCGGGACAGCGCGAATGATACTGTCGGCCCTATCGGCCCCCGAACTTGAAGCGGCGATAATGAACGGCGACCATCTCAGACTTAAAGCCGTCAAAGGCATCGGCGCCAAGACCGCCCAGCGCATTATCGTCGATCTAAAAGACAAGGTGAAGCCCTCGGGAGATGACATCATGCCGACAGCACCGGGCATCGAGACCGCACCGACAGCCGCATATGAAGAAGCTCTTGCCGCGCTCGTGATGCTCGGATTTCCACGCACGCAGGCCGACAAGGTACTTAAAAAGCTGTATGGCGCAGATCCGACGCTAAAAGTCGAGACCGCAATAAAGCAGGCTCTCGCAATCTTATAAGACTCATCAATCTGATCAAAATAAATCAATTATCACCTGACAACCATGAAAACAAACGTTCTCAAAACAGCAACCGGTGTTGCAATGGCCGCTATGATGTGGACCGGATGCGCCGGAGAGAAGGCTGCGCAAGACATTGCCCAAGTGTCGAACTACGCAGATATCCAGACATTTGATGATCTGAGCAATTATTTTAAATACAGCCCGGAACGTCCGACCGTGATTTCGGGACATCGCGGCGGCATGGTGACCGGATACCCTGAAAACTGCATCGAGTCTTTTGAAAAGACATTGTCGCTGATGCCCTCGTTTTTTGAAATCGATCCGCGCCTCACGGCCGACTCCGTCATCGTGCTGATGCACGATGCCAAACTCGACCGCACGACGACCGGCAAAGGACGCGTGGGCGATTACACATACGAGGAACTGCAGCAGTTCAATCTTGTGGACCGCGAAGGTAATGTCACACCCTACAAAATACCCCGTCTCGAAGACTGCATCGCCTGGAGCCAGGGCAAGTGTGTACTCAACCTCGACATAAAGGATGTGCCTACAAAGATAATGACCGACTTCCTCAAGAAGCAGGGTGTAGCTAATGTGATATACACCGTCTGGCGCCCCGATCAGGTACTCGAGTATCTCGCCGCCGATCCAAACGCTACATTCTCGATATGGTGCCGTCAGCCCGAAGAACTTGACGCATATGACGCCGCCGGGATCCCCTGGGAGCGTGTGATGGTCGGATATGTCGGCGCAACGATGGATCAGGCCAAACAACGTCTGTACGACGGGCTGCACGAGCGAGGAGTGATGTGCATGATATCAGTGGCTCCGACCCACGACGTCTGCCTCAACAACGACTGCAAGGTCGAGGGCTATGCGACGGAGTTCGCCACATTCATGCGCCCCGACATAGTCGAGACAGATTATCCTTATCTTTTCATGCAACTTGATCAGGAAAAGGCTCCGATCGAGCGCAAGCTCTGAGAGTATGTTTAAAACTCATGTTTCTGACGTTATGATCACAATAGAGGAAGTAATAGCGCGGGCGTCGGACACAAAGACTCTGCGCATAGGCGAAGGCATCATCAACGAGACTGCCGATCTGTTCAGACAGGTTTTTCCGGGGAAACGCCCGATTGTCGTGGCAGACCCGACGACATGGAGAGTGGCCGGAGAAAAAGTGCAAGAGAGTTTCATCGCGGCCGGGCTGCAACCCGACGCGCCACACATCTTCACCGACGAGGGACTCCACGCCGAATGGAAATATGTTGAGGAGCTCGACAAGGTGCTCGGCAACTCAGACGCGATAGGTGTGGCAGTAGGCTCAGGCACAATAAACGATCTGACCAAACTGTGCTCGCATCATTGCGGCAAACGCTACATGACAGTAGCCACAGCTGCATCGATGGACGGATATACGGCCTACGGCGCCTCAATCACACGCGACGGAGCCAAGCAGACATTCAGCTGCCCCGCCCCGCTCGCCCTGCTTGCCGACGTGGACGTGATAGCCGGAGCACCGGCCGATATGACGGCCAGCGGCTATGCCGACCTGTTTGCCAAAGTGCCGGCCGGAGCCGACTGGATCATATCGGACGCACTCGGCATAGAGCCGATCGACAGTTTATCTTTCGGCATAGTGCAGGACGGACTGAAGCTGGCATTAAGTGATCCGGCCGGGGCGAGAGCCGGTAACAAAGACTGCATAAGACGGCTTATCGAAGGACTGGTGCTCAGCGGGTTCGCCATGCAGACGCACAAGTCGAGCCGCCCGGCCTCGGGAGCCGACCACCAGTTCTCGCATCTGTGGAACATGGAGAACCATGTCATGGCCGACGGGCATACTCCATCACACGGTTTTCAGGTGAGCATAGGCATGCTCATGTCGACGGCACTCTATCAGCAGCTGCTTGACGAAGACATGGCATCGCTGGATGTGGAAAAATGCGTGGCCGCATGGCCGACTCTCGAGGAAGCACAGAAAGAAGCCCGGGAGATGTTTGCCGGAACCGATTTCCCGACAATCGGCGAGACCGAAATCACGGCGAAGTATATCGACCACGACGCTCTGCGCCATCAGCTTGATTTTTTAAAAAACAACTGGAGCGAAATAAAGAAGCGACTTGAGGCGCAACTCATACCATATGACGAAGCTAAGGCGCGTCTTGCAGCCGCAGGAGCACCGGTCGAGCCTGAGCAGATCGGCATAAGCCGCAGTCGCCTTCGCGACAGTTTCCTGCGGGCACAGCACATACGCCGCCGTTTCACGATACTTGATATCGCCGTGCGCACATGCCTGCTCGACAAGTGGCTTGACAGGATATTCAGCTGAGAGATGACAACGGAAGCGTTATGCGGAACGTGGTGCCCCGGCCGACAACCGACGACACCACGGCTATGCTTCCGCCATGATACTGGCGGACGATGCGCCGGGCAAGCGTAAGCCCAAGTCCCCATCCCCGCCCCTTGGTAGTGTATCCGGCATGAAAGACACTGCGCCACTTCTTGCGTGGAATGCCTTTGCCTGTATCTGAAATATCGACGACAGCCATCGACGTGTCTCTGCCAACCGAAATCGTGACGGTGCCTTTACCATCCATGGCATCGGCGGCGTTTTTCAACATATTCTCAAAGACCCAGCTTAAAAGCTCTGTCGAACCGTCAACCATCACTATATCGGTCACATCGGTTTTTATAACAACCTGAGAGGAGACACGCCGGCTCATATAGTCGGCTACCGCGACAACAAGCGCCGAGAGGTCGAGCGGCGACAAAGAAGGAGATGTGCCGATGCGTGAGAAGCGCGCCGCGACATCGGAAAGCCTGCTGACATCACGTTCCATTTCCCGGACGGCATCGTGAAGCGGAAGCCCGGGCGCGCCCGAACGCAAACATTCCATCCAGCCCATGAGCGAGGATACTGGAGTGCCGAGCTGATGAGCTGTCTCGCGCGACAGTCCGACCCATATGCGGTTTTCTTCAGACTTGCGCGACGCACGTAAGGCCCAATATGTGACCACAAGGAAAAACAATATCACTGCAAGCTCGACATACGGGAACATGCGGAGCCTGCCGAGGAGAGCCGAATCGCCATAACAGATACGATATACATCGCCCGGGGCGGTCTCGATACGTATCTCGCTGCCATCGGAAAATATCCGTTCGGCTGCCATCCTCGCCTCCAAAGAGTCTTCGGGCAGATTGCGCGACATCAGCACATTGCCGTCGGCGTCGGACAACAACGCCGGAATGTCGGGCTCACCCTCGACAAGGCGCATCGGAAAGCCCACCGACGCGGCATCGGCCGCATCGAGCACCTCAGCGACAGCATCGGCCCACAGCAGCATGCGCTGCCGCTCACGGGCCGCAAGATCGGAGGCCAGCCAGGAGGAATAGAGATAAAACGACACCGAGGTCAGCACCGCCGCGACCGCCAGAACCCAATATCCCACAGACGGAAGTCTATCGCCACTCATTGCCGGTGAAATCCTTATAGATCCATCGTGCCACGGCGTCTTCGTCGTTAGCCCCTATGACAATGTCGGCACGATCTTTAACCTCGTCGTAGGCGTTAGAGACAGCGACACCAAGATCGGCACTCCGCATCATCGACAGATCGTTGAGATTGTCGCCGAACGCCACAATGCGGGTCGCGCCACAACTGCGTGCAAGATCAGTGACAGCGCGCGACTTGGTGACTCCCGGCGCAAACACCTCGATGAAAGCCGTGTTGTCGTTGAAAATGTCATTATAGCATGTGACCGGATAGCCTATCTCCGCAGACATGCGATCGGCCAGCGGCTCAAACAGATCTTTGGCACCGACGCAAAACATAAGCACGGTGCGCTGCATATCGGCCTGTCGCAGCTGTTCGCCCAACCGAAAACGTTTCAGCTTCATGTCGCGTCGCATGATATAGAAAGCTTCCTCGACATCAGACATTTCGGCATCGTGAAAGGCGTGTATGATCTGATCGTCGCGCAATGTGTAGACAAAAGGACGCACCCCCGCCTCCCTGAACATATCAACCGCCCTGGCAACAACAGCGGGATCTATGAAATGTACATTGCAATAGTCGCCCGCAGACAGATCGTACATCGCCGCGCCGGTCATCACAATCGCCGGAAGCGACAGGCGGGTTCCCGACAAGAGGTTTACAACAGTCGCCGGAGTGCGTGCCGTAGCCACCGTAATACGCGCGCCCATATCAGTCAACTGATTGATTATCTTAGCAGACTGCGGCGAGACAATCGAGTCGGACGTGAGCAGCGTCCCGTCCATATCGGTCACATAAAGAGTTTTGTTGTCCATCGGGGTGATTTTTTGCGAAAGTACAAAAATTTAAGGAAAAGATTTTGCAGAGTATCGGCTAATAGCTATCTTCGCACTGCAAAAAAGGCTATGCGGTAATAGCTCAGTTGGTAGAGCATCAGCTTCCCAAGCTGAGGGTCGCGAGTTCGAGCCTCGTTTACCGCTCAAACTTTAATCGGCGTAAGAATCAATAACTTACGCCGATTTTTTCAAGGGGAAAACACAGCCACACAACGCCAAAACGGATAAAAAAAAGCGGGAGAATGCACTTTTCTGCACTTCGATGCACCTCTGTGCACCAAAAAACCTGCAAAAAACCTGCAAAAAAAACCGGCAATTTTTACCCTATGGCAACGACTAAGTTTTACTTCGACATACGCTCTCCTCGAAAGGATGGCACAGGCGCACTCAAGCTCGCAATTACAAAAAATCAAAATACCTTTATTTATTTCTTCAAGTACTCTTCAAATGCTCTGAAAATTATTGTAAAAAAATATTTGTTGCCAACTTTTTTATTCTCGAATTTATTTGTATTTTTGAATCTGTCTTTGGAATCAGTTTTAAAAACCGTTTCTAAAACACACTACAAACATATTTATCAAATTCATAATATGACAGAATAAACCTTAACCCGATATCACATGGACTTCAAAGACTCGCTACTTCAACTGTCAGAGCGCATAGAAAAGCTCAAAGACAACATTCAGACAGAAGAGGCTACAAAAAACGCATTTATAATGCCTATGATTGCTGCTCTTGGATATGATTAACCCACTTGAAGTTGTACCCGAACTCGACTGCGACATTACCAAAAAGAAAGGTGAAAAGATCGACTATGCTATTATGAAAGATAGCGCAGCTGCAATGTTGGTCGAATGTAAACATTGGAAACAAGACCTGACACTGCATGACACTCAGCTTAAACGATATTTTGTTGCATCTAACGCTCGTTTTGGCATTCTAACTAATGGAATAGAGTATCGATTTTATACCGATCTTGAGAAGCAAAACATAATGGACGAAAGGCCATTTATGGTCGTAAACCTACTTGACCTCTCGGATGCGGATGTGGAACAACTTAAAAAGTTCCATAAATCATATTATAATGAAGAGGATATTCTTAGTACGACTCAGGAGTTAAAATACACTACTGAGCTGAGCGGCATTTTGACAACTGAGTTTAATACGCCTTCTATAGAGTTTGTGAAATTCTTTACAAAACAAGTCTACGAGGGGCAAGTTAATCAAAAAATCGTAGACCAATTTACGCCCCTTATCAAAAAGGCCATAACAACCATTATTAACGACACTATTACAGATCGCCTTGGACTGGCGATAAAAAACTCCAAAGAAGAAATTGCACCAGTTGATTCTGCTCCAGCCATTCCAACAACCGAAAAAGAATCGCAAAATCTCCCTGACGGAGTTGTATTTCAAAGCGAAGACGGCTCTATCATTACCACACAAGAAGAGATCGATAGCTACCTTATTGTAAAGGCAATTCTCCGTCCTGTTATCGATGTTTCAAGGGTTTACTATCGAGACGCACAAAGCTACTTCGCGATACTTCTCGATGACAATAATCGTAAACCGATATGTCGTATGATCCTCAATCGCAAGTCCGTTAAATACATCGTATTATTTGATGAGAATAAAGCTGAAACAAAATACACAATTCAGTCACTCGATGATATTTATAACTTCACCGATCAGATTAGAGATACTGTATTGCGCTATATTAACAAATAATGAACAACACCCTCGACCTCTCGTCCGGAGTAGGAGAAAGCAAAAGAGTCAATGTAGATAATTTTAGCGAAAAGTATTTATCTGTAACGGACATTGCATTAGCTAAAAACATCACAAAAGCGATCCTAAGTGGTGCTAAATACATACTTGTAGATCTATCTCTGATAAATGAGCTTGACCGAAAGCTTGCAGACCAAAAAAGAACAGAAGCGATATTACAAAAAACAGCCCACCTGAACAATATAGGCATTGAAGCAGAAAAAGAGGGTAGGATTGCGGATGCAATTGAAGCTTATGAGGAAAACATCGCTACAGGTCAACGCGCACTACACGCTTACGACAGGCTGCGTATCTTGTATCATCGAGCAAAAGATTACAATAACGAGATCCGAGTTATAAAGCGCATGATCGAAGTCAACGATATTGATCCAACAGACGAAAGTGCATGGTGGATAAAGCAGCTCAGAAAAGCAGAGGCACTGCTCGCTAAAACAACTCATAAAAAGAGCAAAAACAAAGCTCCTGTCGCTCCTACAAAAACGCCCGATAAACCGATAAATATTTTTTGGACTGACTAAAATTAAAACAACAATGAACACCACCAAAACCCTCCTTGCCGCAATCGCGGTGGTTATCGCATCGTCAAGTTGCGAAAGCAATATGGAAAAGATATTGCGAGACAATGTAGAATCTCGGTTTAAAGGTATTGACGTTAAATATAAATTAATGTCAGTTCTGCCAAATGATACTGTTACAGCAACAAAAAGAGTGAAAGCGTTGGAGGCTGAGATCGGATGGTTAAAAGGTATATGCGACACTCTCTCATACGATGGTTTTAGAGGGCTGCGAAATCAGGAGTTTAAAGTATTTAGGAGCGACTCTACTTATGAGGATAAAATCATGTATGGAGAGTATAAAGATGCGTCGCCATGGTGCACCGAGCTTAGGGAACGAACCGAAACAGCAGACTCCATCCTCGCAAACTGGAACACTATCAATTCCGACTCATGGGAGATTGCATCATTTGTCGGATGGGCAACTATACGTTATGTGCAGTTTTATAATAATCGGCCTCACGAATGGTATCAAAAAGCAATAGAGGAACTTTCTGAATCAAAATCAAAATACGAAGAATTGAAAGAGATTAGTTCCGCTCCGACCGACAGTGTTGTATATTATACATATACTCACAAATATTCCATCTATAATCCCGCAATTGAGAAAAGAGTAAATATGATTGACTCAGTTGCAATATCTCCTGATGATATAATATTGGGAAGTGAAACATCGGTAGATTTAGAACAAGCTCTAAAGACATTGTTTGAGTAAACCAACTCTCCTCTACAATGAATACCCGACTAAGACAGATCATCGACTATAAGACCGGCGGGTGTCAAAAGATATTCGCCGAAATGATGGGATGGTCGCCGCAATACATCTATCGACTCTTAACTTAAAAGGAGATAGCGGCATCGGCATACGTCCCATTGTCGCGATCCTTGAGAAGTTTCCCTACATAATAAATGCCCGATGGCTGCTTATCGGTGAGGGCATGATGGTTTCTATCGGTATCGATAAAGCCAAAGCCTACCTCATGTCGCGCTTACACTCAAAAAGTATATGACCGCCATGTCCAATCGAGGAATTGAATCAACTAAATTTTCCAACAGAGAAGATCGATGAATTAGAGGCAAAGTTTACTTGTCGTCAGGATCTCATCAACGCCGCAATACAACGATCGGCCGGACCATGGGTCGCGAGTTCGAGCCTCGTTTACCGCTCAAACTTTAATCGGCGTAAGGATCAATAACTTACGCCGATTTTTATTTCTGCTTAGGTTGATTCTTGAGCCTAAATTTGCCCCCCCCAAAAAGGCCAAAGACTGGCAATTATGGATGCTGATGCGCTCCTACTAATAAAAGCACCAGCATAAACAAACAACAATTACAATTGGCAGCATCATTTAATCTACTGATTATTTCGCCGTTTTATTATTTATTTGTATTTTTATATGATTATGACAAAGAATCTTCAGATACAGGCATTCAACAACCGTAAGGTCAGAACAGTCTGGGACAACGACAAAGAAGAATGGTATTTCTCAGTAGTAGATGTTGTGGGCATATTAACAGACAGTTCAAGCCCTAACACATATTGGAAAGTACTGAAAAACAGGCTTAAAAAGGAGGGAAATGAAACCGTTACAAATTGTAACCAGTTGAAACTTCTTGCCGCAGGGAGAACATACACACGCAGTCGAATACAAAATTCCATGAACAGAAACAAGATGATTTTAAAAAAGATGAGAAAAACTGCCAGGTGGGGATGCGGGATTACGATGGCTATTGTCATGGCCGCATGTAATGGCAGCGATATCGCCGGTGAATGGGTTGAACCCATCCCCGGCATGGAGGATCAGATACAAGGCATCAGCCTGAATGCCGACGGCACGGCATCGTCCATCAATATGGCGACTCTGCAATATGAGACATGGAAACGCGAAGGAGACAACCTCATACTGTCGGGCAAAAGCATCGGAAACGGGCAGACAATATCGTTCTCCGACACTCTGCTGATCAAGAATCTCACAGACGAGGAAATGTCGCTGACAAGAGGCGAAGTGACCATCACGTATCGCAAAAGATAGTAATTCGGCATCATAATAAAGAGAAACCTGAAATAAGTCTCTCTTCTTAATTATAAGCCCTCATTACTCAAATAGACACAAAATCAATCAATTATAGGAGTTGCGGCCAGGCGCGGCGAGGATGACTGCGTGCCGAGAAGCCAACGGCCACCGGGGACGCGTGAAAGGATCCAGGATGTGACGAGGCTGGAGAGGAACGTAGTCACGGCAATGGCGGGAATGGCTGCAACCGTAGGAAGCGCTAATGTGTCTTTGAACACAATCACCCACGGATAAAGCCAGAAGATGTGCATGAGATACATGCCATAGGTGAGGTTGGAGACCTCGACCACCTGCGCCGAAACCTTGTGCTGAGGGATGGCAGTGAAGACAAGAAACACTCCTGCGGTAAGCGCCAGTACGTTTATCGTGCAGAATGACCATCCGATCTCAAGAACGGGTGTCGCGATCTTAATGCCGGGCTCGGCCTGAACATAGAACGAGAGTATTGTGGCAACAGCTCCGACAATGGCAAGTGGCAGGCCTACGGCCAAGCGCTTACGAGCCGACCATGAAAGATGTACTCTCACATAATGGGCGAGTATGAGGTAGCCGAGATAACCGGAGAAATACCAAAGCATGTGGTATTCGTTCCAGAAGCACTGGCCCCACACTTCTCCGCTGAAACGGTTGAGATAGGGAATGCAGGTAGAAAGTGCAAAGATCCAGATGAAGAGGCGCTCTTCGCGAGCAGATACCTTACTGAGCCAGGGCGATATGATCGGGATAAAGAGATAAAGACCGATAAGCGGATACATGAACCAGAAATGACCGGCAAGAGTCGGGAAGTTGAGCAGGAGGCGGCGTATGTCGGTCATCGAGGTTGCTGCATCTATCTGCCCCCATAGCATTGGGAGGGTCGAATATAAAACCATGAAGATGAACAGCGCGGGAAGGATCCTTATGGCACGACGTCTGTAGAAGGTAAACGCCGACTGCCCCTCGCGCATCGGCACGAGAAGGAATGCCGAGACCATCATGAACAAAGGAACGGACATGCGTGAGAATCCGTCGTAGAGCGACACCCACAAACGATCGGAGGCGTTGGAGAGCATCGAGACAGGCCCGGCCATCTCACCTGAGGCCGCGCCATAAAAGTTTTCGCTCGAATGCACGAGCATGACAAGAAAGCACGCAAAGATGCGCAGATAGTCAAGAAATGCGATACGCTTTATCTCCATCGTCTGAAATATGAACCGAAGTGATTTAAATTAAAAACATGAATCATGAAGTGGAATGAACGAGGCAGTTTAAATCACTTCATTGTTAATTATTACAAAGATAGGTTTTTTCCTATAAGTTGGCCAAAAACGACATTGTTTCGGAGGAATTTTTTATAATTTTGCGTACAGACTAAACTATACGAAGTAATGACACGACGTCTCATCATACTTATCACCGTGGCAGCCACATGGTTTGCAGCTGCCGCCCAGGCAACTCTCGATGAAGCCAAGCAGCTGGTGGAAAGCGGCGATCTCGATGCCGCCATACCGATGCTTGAAGAACTCGCATCTGCCTCGCCTAAAAAGGGTGAGATAAATCTGTTGCTCGGCACGGCCCTGTTCTATCATAGGGATTATGCCGGTGCCAAAGAACAGTGGGAAGCCGCTCTGAAAAAGAAAGAGAATCTCGCCAACCTCAAGCTGGCCGAACTCGCTCTGCTGCAATACAAGACTGAAGACGCTGAAGAATATGTGGAGACCTATCGCAGCGGCCTGAAACGAGGCAAGAGAGTGCTTGCTGAAGATGTGTCGGGTGATATAGACGACCGTATAGACCGTGTGAGCGCCATGCTTGACCGTGTTGAAAAACTCGTGATAATCGACAGCATCAATGTCGATGCCGAGATTTTCTTCCGCCAGTATGGTCTCGCCAAGAGCACAGGCCGCTTCCTCTCGCCCGCCGAGGCATTCAACGGGTCGCTCCCCGCAGCCGAGCCGACAGTCGTCTTCGAGACCGGCGACGGCCGCGAGCGTCTTTGGGCCGTACAGAACGAGGACAACAATTTCGAGCTGGTAAGCGCGGGACCTCTGTACGGCGGCAAATGGGATCAGCCCAGCCCGCTCGGCAACCATCTGAATGAAGGTGGCGACGCCAACTATCCGTTTCTGATGAGCGACGGCATGACTCTCTACTTCGCCAACGACGGCGAGAACTCACTCGGCGGACTCGACATCTTCATCACACGCCGCGACGGCGACAGCTTCCTGCAGCCTACCAACGTCGGCCTGCCGTACAACTCCCCCGACAACGACTACATGCTGGCAATCGACGAGGTGAAAGGCATAGGCTGGTGGGCGACCGACCGCAACCACATCCCCGACATGGTGACAATCTATGTGTTCCTGCCGTCGGACATGCGCGTCAATTATCCCACCGACAGCCCCGATCTCGCAGAACGCGCCCGCATCACGTCGTATCGCGACACCTGGGAAGAGGGCAAAGACTACAGCGACCTTATCGCGCTTGCCCGCAAAGGATCGGCCGCCGAGACCGGCGAGGGTCAGGCGACTCCGCATTTCGCGCTTTCGGTGCCCGGCCGCGGAACACTCACCTCGCTCCAGGAGTTCAAAAACACCCGCGCCCGTGGCCTCGCCAAACAGTGGCTCGACCAGCGCGCACAGTTTGACCGCAAAAAAGAGGAACTCGCCAAACTGAGGGAACGCTACCGCAAGGGCGACCAGTCGGTATCGGCCAAAATAACCGACGGCGAAGCAGCAATAGAGGCAATGCGCAACCAGCTCACCCAGCTCGCATCGCAGGCGGCCGAAGCGGAGCGCTGACGCAAGGCACTCCTCTACTCCCCCCCCCGCCCTCCCCTCTCATCTTATCACACTTCCACGACCTGACAATCTTTTATCATCATTTTTTTCTGTGCAAACACTACTCATAGCCCTCGCAGTGCTTATTGCGGGATATTTCATCTACGGAACATTCATCGCACGCATAGCCGGCGTCGACCCAAGCCGCACGACACCGGCCTACAGCCGTCGCGACAATGTGGACTTCATGCCGATGCCCACCTGGAAAGTATTTCTCATACAGTTTCTCAACATCGCGGGCCTCGGGCCTATCTTCGGCGCGATCATGGGCATCATGTTCGGTCCGGCAGCATTTCTCTGGATCGTATTCGGAACAATCTTCGCCGGTGCGGTGCATGACTTCTGCGCGGCATTCATCTCGCTGCGATCTGACGGCCTGTCACTGCCCCAGATAATCGGCAACCAGCTCGGCAACAGGGTAAAGAAGGTGATGAACGTGCTCACGATACTGCTTATGATACTTGTAGCGGCCGTGTTTGTGCTTAACCCTGCCGACATAATCGCCGGCATGACTCCCGACTATCTTGACAGAACGGTATGGATCGCGGCAATCTTCATCTACTACATGCTCGCTACGCTGCTTCCGATCGACAAGCTCATAGGCAACCTGTATCCGGTCTTCGGATTCGCTCTGCTGTTTATGGCTCTCGGCATACTTGCCGTCCTGATTTTCGGCGACTACAATCTGACAGCAGGGTGGGAAGAAGGGCTCGGCAACCGCTATATGGCAGCCGGACGCGACACGCACCCTATCTTCCCTATGATGTTTGTGTCGATAGCATGCGGCGCAATCTCGGGATTTCACGCCACCCAGTCGCCTATGATGGCCCGATGCCTTAAAAACGAGCGACTGGCGCAACCGGTGTTTTACGGCGCAATGGTAGCCGAGGGTATCGTGGCTCTGATATGGGCCGCGGCGGCCATCGCCTTTACCGGTGGATATGAGGAGCTTGGACAATACATGTCGGGTGGCAAAACCGCCGGTGTGCTTGTGAAAGAGATTTCGGTGAACTGGCTCGGCGCAATCGGCGGAATGCTCGCTCTGCTCGGAGTCGTAGCTGCTCCGATCACTTCGGGTGACACGGCACTGCGGAGCGCCCGTCTTATCGCGGCCGATATCTTCAATTTCGACCAGACAAAAATATGGAGGCGCCTGCTGATCTCGCTCCCGCTCTTCGGCCTGACATACCTGATCATGTGCATCGACTACAATGTGATGTGGCGGTATTTCGCCTGGATCAACCAGACGCTCGCCGTGTTCACTCTGTGGGCTATAACCGTGTGGCTCGCACGACAAGGGAAACTGTATGTCGTATCACTGATACCGGCACTGTTTATGACGGTGGTGTGCGTCAACTACATATTGTTCGCTCCGCGCCCCGAAGGCTTCGGACTGTCGCCGATGCTTGCGACGGGTGCCGGAATAGCCGTAGCGGCGTTTTTGCTCTTCCTGTTTATCAGGAGCCTGAACCATAAGCCAAAAAGGCTGTGTCAAAATGGGTTCTGACATGGGAAATACCAGATCCAATTTGTGGGCGTACTGTCGCACGCCCCTACAAATCAGCATCATGTCATACAGGCGATCAATCTTAAGTGTCGTAGGGGCGTGGGACAGTACGCCCAAAGTAAACATACTCTAATGGATATAATCAAGGAACTCGGCGACAGCCGCCTTTACAATCTTCATTCACATACTCAATTCTGCGACGGCAAGGCCGAGATGAGGGACTTTGCGGAAGCGGCTTTCGAGGCCGGTTTCACCCACTACGGCTACTCACCCCACTCGCCTATCTGCCTTGAAAGCAGCTGCAACATGGCAGAGAGCGATGTGCCGGTCTATCTCGCCGAGGTCGAGAGTATAAAACGCAGCAAGTGGGGCGAGAAGGTGAAGTTCTACGCCTCGATGGAGATCGATTATCTCGGCAAGCAGTGGGGCCCCGCAATACCTTATTTTCAGGATATGGCGCTCGACTACCGCATAGGTTCGGTACACTTCACGCCCAACCGTCATGGCGAGTTTATCGACATCGACGGCCCGGCAAGCGATTTCATCAAGAAGATGCACGACCACTTCAACGACGATATACGCTATGTGGTGGAAAAGTATTTTGAACAGGAGCATGAGATGATCGACGCGGGCGGCTTCGACATCATCGGTCATTTCGACAAGATCGGACACAATGGCTCACACTTTGCCGAAGGTCTTGACCATGAGGACTGGTATATGGATCTCGTTGACGGAGTGATATCGCATATCGCCTCGGCTGGAATAATCGCGGAAATAAACACGAAAGCGAAAAAAATACATAACCGCTTTTTCCCGGACGAACGACACTGGCAAAAGCTTGTGGATGCAGGAATCCCCGTCGTGGTTAACAGTGACGCACATCACCCTCTGCTTATCAACGCTGACAGGGATTATCCGCTGGAGTGGCTCGGTAAATAATAACGGATAGCTATAATAGCTGATATAGCTGATATAGCGGGTGTGGTGGATAGTGAAGTTGGGGTTCAGTCTCTGTGAGACTGGGGGTCGTGGCCGGGTTATGGCATCTGCGATGCCTCGGACAGTCGAGCGCGGGAATAGTGTGTCGCTGCGCTGCAGCTCTGTGATGGTTATGCAGCGTACACCGGGTTCGTTTCACTCACCCGGTGCTACACATGTTGCGCCGCGCTGCGGCTACAAGATGACATCGCAATCACAAGAGCAAGAACCCTGGTGTAAGTAAAGGTGCAACCCACGTAGCGGGTTTTGAAGATGAGAACCACTCACCCGGTGCTACACATGTTGCGCCGCGCTGCGGCTACAAGATTACAATAATAGCTGATATAGCGGATGTGGTGGAGATAGTGAAGTTTTAACAGTGAGGAGTGTGCGGATTATGGAAAGTATGGGTATTTTTACGGCGGTAAAAATGATTGTATGATATGATACTTCAATGTGCGATCCTGTTTGCGTTTCTCGCAATGGGTGAATTAATCGTCTACTGCACCGGCATACCCGTGCCGTCGAGCATCATCGGTATGCTTCTGCTTACAGCGGCTCTGAAACTGCGTATTATCAGGTTGTTCTGGGTCGATAAGGTATCGGATTTTCTGGTGAAGAATCTCGGCTTCTTCTTCGTTCCGGCGGGAGTGGGGCTTATGCGTTGTCTCGATCTGATTTCGGAACAGTGGCTACCGATCGTTGCGGCTTCGGTCATAAGCACTTTTCTGATTATCGCTACGACGGGATGGGTGCACCAGGTGGTACGCCGCACCATGTCGACCCGCCGCACTCTGAAAGGAACGTCTATCTAAACTGCTAAAGTCATGGAATTTCTCACAAACAAAATCTTTCTTATCGCCCTGACTTTTGTGGTGTTTTTAGGATCGCGCCTGCTGCAACGCCGAACCGGTATCGCACTGCTTAATCCAATATTGATATCGATAATCGTTCTTATAGTCGTATTGAGCTGCTGCGGTGTAGACTACGACACATACAAGGAGGGAGGCGATTATATCGAGTTCTGGCTGAAACCTGCCGTAGTGGCTTTAGGTGTACCGCTTTACCGTCAGCTTGAGTCTATAAAGAAACAGATACTGCCTCTGATACTTGCCGAACTTGCGGGCTGCGTGGTCGGCCTTGTGTCGGTTGTGGCAATCGCCGAAGTACTCGGCGCAACAAAGGAGGTGGTGCTGTCGCTTGCGCCTAAGGCTGTGACAACGCCCATAGCCATGGAGATTTCGTCGACAGTCGGAGGGCTGCCTCCACTGACAGCCGCAGTGGTTGTGTGTACCGGTATTTTTGGAGGAATGGCCGGTTTCCGTATGGTGAAAATGAGCAGAATAAAAAGTCCGATTGCAACGGGACTATCGATCGGCACAGCCGCACATGCCGTCGGCACGGCTGCCGTGATGGAACGCGGCGAGCGATATGGTGCTTTCTCGTCGCTCGGACTGATACTCAACGGGCTTCTGACGGCTCTTCTTTCGCCGGTGATATTGTCTCTGCTGGGCTACACGGTCTGACACCCAAGAAGCTGACATTGGATATTTTCAAGGTGCTCCCGGCACAAACAGATGAAAAGCAGAATGGCAAGGACATACTACAAAAAGAGTCCTTGCCATTCATATAGAGAAGATTAAGTGCCGGATAGACTACGCGATCACTTCTTGGCCGCGCGGGGCTTGCGCTCCTTTTTCGGAGCCTCGTCGTCGGCAGCCTCGGCTTTCTTCGCACGAGGCTTGCGCTCTTTCTTTGCCGGAGCGGGAGCCTCTGCAGCAGCCTCACGGTTTTTATGCTCCTCGTTGAAGTGCTCGGCATTGAGTCGCATTGTCGTGAGCTCCTTGTTGAGTGTCTCGATCTCACGTGCCTGGTTGCGTATGGTAGTGAGAAGCGAGTTAAGCTCCTCGTTCTCGATCGAGAGCGGGTACTGCTCCTCTACCCTGACAATGAAGTCGGCCAGAACGTTCATGTAGTTGGTGAACGCCTGATAGGGTGTCTCATAGGGTGAGAAATGCGAGTGCACGTCGCCGTCGGCCATATGCTTTGTCGACATGTAGAAGAAGTGGTCGGATGCCTGCAGACGCGCCCAGTCCTGCTGCAAAGGACGGTCTTCACACAGACGCACTCGCTCTGATATGCTGTAGAGTTTGCGGAACGCCTCGTTCTGCAGCTGGTTGCCGAGCCATGCGGATGTGTCGCGTGCCTCGTCGGCCCATGAGATCGGGAAAGGCACTGACAGCTCACCTACCGACTTGAGTTTCTGGATCGCCTCGGACGGTGTCCAGAAATCGATGCCACGCTCGGCAGCGAAACGCGGCAGAGCCTCAAGGAACTGGAATATGCCGCTCTCGCGTGCCTGCAGCTCGCCGAATGTCTCGAGGTTCATAAAGAGGTTTACGATCTGCTCCTCGGGCGGGGTGGATGCGATCCAGTCGATGTATTTGTCGGCAGTGAGGGGATATGCGTCCCACTCGGTGTTACTGAAGCGGAATGCGATATCGTCGCTGAGTTTCGAGTTCTTCAGAAGGAGTTTCAGCTTTGGAGCCGTAGCGGCCGAGTAGACATAGTTGGGCGACTTCCAGCCGAGGATGTGCTTGGCGCCGTCGGTGATAGCTCCCTTGAAGCCCATGTCGAGGATCTGCGGAGCGATCTCGTCGCTGTATATCAGCTCGGTGTTGCGGAACACCTTGGGCGTGAGACCGAAGATTTCCTTGATCTTGGCGCTGTGCTGACGTACCTCGGCACGGAACTCATCGGGGTCGATAAGCGACGAGAGCGAGTGGCTGTAGGTCTCGGCAAGGAACTCGACCTTGCCTGTGTCGGCAAGTTTCTTGAGTATGTCGATGAACTCAGGCACATACTGCTCGCACTGCTCGAGCGCAAGGCCGGTGATGGAGATGGCACAACGGAATTTTCCGCCTGTCTCGGTGATCATGCGCAGCAGGCTCTCGGCAGCCGGGATGTAGCTGCGGTGAGCTATGCGCGTGATGATGTCGTCGTTGGCAAAATCGTCGTAGTAGTAGTGTGAGTTGCCAATGTCGAAGAAGCGGTAGCGTTTCAGGCGGAACGGCTGATGTATCTGGAAATAAAAGCAAATGGCTTTCATGATGGGTCTTGGTGTTTTCGGATTGATGGAATTATGGATTTTCTCTTGATGGTCATGCCTGGCCAAGCACCTTGCGGTATATGTCGATGACTTTCGCCCCGGCCTTGTCCCACGTGATCTGCGCGACCTCTCTGAGTCCGTCCTCACGCAACTGGTTGTACATTGCCGGATATGTGATGATCGAATAAATGGCGTCGGCCATGGCGTCGATATCCCAGTAGTCGGTCTTGATGACGTTTGTGAGAATCTCGGCGCATCCGCTCTGCTTGGATATGATCGACGGAACTCCCATCTGCATCGCCTCGAGAGGCGAAATGCCGAAAGGCTCCGACACCGAAGGCATCATGTAGACGTCGCTTGCCTTCAGCATCTCATAGACCTGGCGCCCCTTCTGGAAGCCGGGGAAGTGGAAGCGGTCGGCGATGCCGCGCTCTGCGGCAAGACGTATCATCTTGTCCATCATGTCGCCGCTGCCCGCCATGACGAAACGGACGTTGTGATCGAGCTTGAGCACCTTGGCCGCGGCCTCGACGAAGTACTCGGGGCCTTTCTGCATGGTGATGCGGCCGAGGAAGGTGACGATCTTCTCTTTAGGCTTGTTGACCTGAATGTCGAGCAGATCCTGACTGAGCGGCACGACCGCATTGTGGACGGTAGTGACCTTGGCGGGATCTATGCCATATTTCTCGATAACGGTCTGGCGCGTGAGGTTGCTGACGGTGATGATGTGATCGGCGTGAAGCATGCCGTCGCGCTCGATGCCGAACACCGTGGGGTTGACATTGCCGCGCGAACGGTCGTAGTCGGTGGCGTGTACGTGTATGACCAGCGGACGCCCGGTGACCTGCTTTGCATGTATGCCGGCAGGATATGTGAGCCAGTCGTGAGAGTGTATGACGTCAAATTTCTCGGTGCGCGCCACGACACCGGCCATGATCGAGTAGTTGTTTATCTCTTCAAGCAGGTTGTCGGGATAACGTCCGGAGAACTCTATGCAACCGAGATCGTTGGTGCGCATGTAGTTGAAGTCGGCATATATGTGGTCGCGCAGTCTGAAATACTCGTCGGGACTCATGACATTGCCGATGCGGCTCTCGACATACTCGCGGCTTACATCGCGCCATGCGACAGGCACCTGCGAGGCTCCAATGATCTTGGCAAAGCTCTTGTCTTCATCGCCATACGGCTTGGGAATGACAAATGTAATGTCCATGTCGCCGCACTCCCACATCCCTTTGGTGAGACCGTAGCTGGCGGTGCCGAGACCTCCAAGAATGTGAGGGGGGAACTCCCACCCAAACATCAGTGCTTTCATATTTTGTGTTATACTATATTACGGATGGGTATTAGTCGTGGTGTTAAGCCTCTTGATCGTGCGTAAGGTGCGCAGAACCTCGGCTATATTTGTGGCATGGCTTATGGCTCCTCGCCCGGCAAACGGCGGGTTGCCGTCGTAGAGCTGCGAGAGTGATCCGATGCACCCTTGCGACATCTCCTCCTCGAATCCGATGAGCATACGGTCGATGTAGGAGATCGCGCCGAGCCCATAGACCTTGAAGCAGGCATCGGCGTAGAAGCCGATGAGCCACGGGCGTGCAGGCCCCTGATGGAGGGCAAGCTCGCGCTCCTCGGGCGATCCGAGGTAGAAGGGACGATAGCCGTAGCTCTTCGGCGAAAGTGTGCGCAGCCCCTTGGGCGTGAGCAGCTCGCGTGTGACGACGTCGAGGACGCCTTTGCGTTGGCGGCGGTCGAGCGGCGAGTAGTCAAGTCCAATGACAATGGCCATGTTGGGACGCACCGACGGATCGGCATACGGCCCGTTGACATAGTCGTAGAGATAACCGTAGTCGTTGAGGAATGTGTCGACAAAAGGCGCCTTCATCTTCTCGGCCTGCGCCACCCAGCGGTCGTGGTCTTCGGAAAGCGTGCTGTCGCCTTCGACAAGGTGGGCCGCAAACATGAGGGCGTTATACCATAGGGCGTTGAACTCGACAAGCATGCCAGTGCGCGGTATGACGGGACGGCCGTTGAGCATGGAGTTCATCCACGACACGGGCTTATCCTCGCCGTAGGTCGTCAGCAATCCGGTCGCATGATCGACATGGAGGTTGGGGTGACGGTTGTCGAGGATATAATCGATGATGCGGCGCAATCCGGCGAGATATTTCTCGCGCGTGGCTGCATCGCCTTCGCTTTTCGCATACTGCTGTATCGCCCACGCTGCCCAGAGTGGTATGTCGGGGAGGTCGATGCCGTGTATGCGGTCGTCGAGCTCGCCTGTATCCATGAAGCGGTCGAGAGCCTTAAAGGCTGTGGCGGTAATGCGCTCGAAGTCCTCGCGGTGGCCTATTGCAAGCGTGTTGCCCGGCAGCGACATGAATGTGTTGCGTGCAAGGACAGTGCCCCACGGGTAGCCTGAAAGCATGTATTCGTTTTCGCCGTCGCGCAGATAGAGCTGCTTGGCAGAGTTTTTAAGACAGTTGAAGAAGGATGTGCGCGGGGTGCGTGTGTCCTGCTCGGCTACAAAGAGCTTTGAGAGCGTGCGCGGCTTGACCTCGCTGACTCCTGCCGAGAAGATTATGCTCTCGCCTTTCTTGATCGGAAGCGAGAAGTAGCCCGGCACCCATAGATCTTCGGTGTATGGCACTCCGCGCTCGAGATCCTTGACGTACTCTACGCCGTTGTACCAGTGCGGATCGTAGACCCACTCGGGCTTGCGCGAGAACTGCATGAAAAGCGTGGGGTATTTGTCGTACATACATGCGCTCACTCCGTTGTCGCACGGATTGACTGCCGTGTTGAGACGGTCGTTGGCAATGCAGAGCTCGTTGACATCACGGAATGCAAGGAACGGCCTGAACTGCAGTGTTGTCGGCGAATGTGCATCGACGAGCGTGTAGCGGATCAACAACCGGTTTTCGCCCGAGATAAACACTTTCTCTTTTGTGAGAATGACTCCTCCGACACGATATGTCATGCGTGGAATGCTCTCACAGTCAAACTCACGGATGTATTTGTGTCCGTTTGGACTGTAGACGCCTCCCTTGTAGCGGTGAATGCCGAGATTGAACGGCGCACCGTGCTGTATGACAGTCTCGTCGAGGGTAGAAAGCAGAACGTGGGAGCGGTGCCCGAGTTCCTCTACAGGAACGACAAGCAGCCCGTGCTGCTTGCGGGTGTTGCATCCTACAATGGTCGTACAATGATAAGCACCCGCCTGATTTGTCCGAAGCATCTCCTTTGGGAGAGACTGCTCGAGATTAATCAGCAAATTCTTATCAAACTTGAGATAGCTCATCTATTTTGGTTTTTTCTTAAATGTTTTTCAATGGTCATAGCAGTGGCTACACATGCTGATACATGATGCGTCGGTCGCGCTTCACAGCCCTAATGTAAAGTGTTCCTCGTGAAATAACAAATTTTTTATAAATAATTTTTACCTGCTTCATCAAATTCGAGGCCATTTAACCCGAAATGACCGCCAGTTTTTTATATCTTCGCACACAAACGACCCAACCAAAACACATTTTCACCTCAATGGAACTAATCATAGCTCCCAGAAATTAGAGAATGAAAAGAACGGTTCGTTTTTCCTGTTTAAGTCTTAAATCCGGCTTAAGCCCAAAAAGCCCTATAGATAGTATTCATAGATAGTATTCAACCATAAGAATCAAAAAAAGATATATGACTAAATCGACATTACTGCTATCGGCAGTAGCGGCGGCGTTGCTTACGTCGTGCGGTGGAAACCGGGCTTCGCAGGAAATACCGGCCGAAGTGACAATGAGCAAAGAAGTCCTGCTCGACAAGATAAAAGGCGGATGGGCCGGGCAGACTATCGGGTGCACGTTCGGCGGCCCGACCGAGTTCAACTACCGCGGAATAATGATCGCCGACTCTATCGCCATCGAGTGGCCCGACCACTACATCAAACATTATTACGATAATAATCCCTGGCTTTATGACGACATCTATATGGATCTGACGTTTGTGGATGTCTTCGACCGCCTTGGGCTCGACGCTCCCGTCGACTCGTTCGCTCTGGCATTTGCCAACGCCGAATACTCGCTCTGGCATGGCAACCAGGCCGCCCGATACAATATCATATACAAAGGGATCATGCCTCCGGAATCGGGCCACTGGCGCAACTCGCCGCATGCCGACGACATAGATTTTCAGATCGAGGCCGACTTCGCCGGCCTTATGAGCCCCGGCATGCCGCAGACGGCGTCGGAGATCTCCGACAAGATCGGCCATATACTTGCCTATGGCGACGGCTGGTATGGCGGCGTATATGTGGCCAACATGTACGCACTGGCTTTTGTTAGCGACGATATAAACTACATCGTGACCGAGGCCCTGAAGTCGATACCCGAGCAGAGTCTATACCACAAGGTTATCTCGGACGTGATCGGCTGGTGCCACCAGTATCCCGACGACTGGAAACAGACCTGGGCAGAGGTCGAGAAGCATTATGACAATGACAGGGGTTGTCCCGAAGGTGTATATGCTCCGCTCAATATCGACGCCACCGTCAACAGTGCCTACATAGTGATCGGCCTTCTCTACGGCCAGGGCGATTTCCACAAGACAATGGAGATATCGACCCGCTGCGGACAGGACTCGGACTGCAACCCCGCCTCGGCGGCCGGCATCCTCGGCACCATGATGGGATACAGCAACATATCAGAAGAATGGATGAAGAATCTGCGTGAGGTCGAGGATATGAATTTCGCCTATACCGACATCTCCCTGAACAAGACCTACGCGATGAGCATGGATCAGGCTCTGCAGCTCATCGAAAAAAACGGAGGCAAGATCGACGAAAACGAAGTGACCATAAAGACACAGAAGGTCGAGCCGGTACGCTTCGAGCAGTCATTCCCCGGACTCTACCCGACGCAACTTGTCGCACACGACCAGAAAACGATATCAGATATCGGCACCATCGAGTTTGAAGGGACAGGTATAGCCGTGAACGGATCGGTGAACACCTCTGATCAGAGTTATATTGCAGAAATAGAGGCTTATCTCGACGGAAAGCTCGTAGAAAGTTTCAAGATGCCGGCAGCATTCCACGACCGCCGTCTTGATATATTCTGGGCCTATGAGCTACCGAATGGAAAGCACACTCTTGAGTTCAAGTGGCTCAATCCGGCCGAGGGTGTCTCAATCAGCTGCCCTAACCATATCATCTACTCCGACAGCCCGACGGCGAGCCAGTACCAGTGAGGTGCTGACGTGGAACACCGTTTTGAAAAAAAATGAAAAGTTTTTTCTGAAATATTTGCAGAATCAACTTATTATCGCAATCTTGCGATTGAAAATACGCGTAGAGTTTAATAGTGATTGCCCGTGACAGGGCGACATGTTGACTCTGCGCTTATTTTTTACAGAGGAGAAGACAAGAACACAAAATTACATTCTATCGTCTTTGACGGATGCGGTGGGGTGGGAGAACCGCGCAATAGACGCAAATGAGTGAGCTGAAGAGACTACACGTGTGTCGCTGCGCTGCAGCTCCGGATGGGGTGCGCCGTACACCGGGTTCCCTCCGGTCACCCGGTGCTACATATGTGACGCCGCTACCGCGGCTTCGTTGAGATGAATAATGGTCGGCGTCGGGAACGTCGGATAAATGACCTCTTCGAGGCCATGTTTTAGCACTACGACATTACCCCACACCGTCGGATCGTCAGGTGTGGAGGTGCAGCCCCGCCGGGGCTGATACGTGAGAAGGACGATCTGGACCGGGCTCGCAAGCGAACCCGGTTAACTAAATGTCATACCTCCGGTATGAGATATGAGGGGGCGGTTCAGTCTCTGCGAGACTGGTTTGCGAGGGATGCCGGATCCCCACCCTGTTCGCTTCGCTCACAGGATGGGGTTAAGCTCCGGCTACGCCGGGTTGCGGCATCTGCGATGCCTCGGCGTGGGAGGTGCAACCTGCGCGGCGGCAGCCCTGATATAATGCGGGAGCCGCGGGAGCGGCGAAACATATGTAGCACCGTGCGAACGAAGTGAGCGCGGTGTAAGGCACACATAATATCGAGCTGCGGAGCTGCGAAACAATCGTGTAACAAGGTGTCTTTCAGACACACTTGCAGGTCGCTTTTTACCGGGCACACCTTACGGTGTACCCGGCAACTGTTTTTGAAATGCCTTTCAGGCATTTATTTTCGACGAATGCGGTGGACATGGGAGATCCGCGCAATAGACGCAAATCAGTGAACTGCACAGACTACACGTGTGTCGCTGCGCTGCAGCTCCGAGTGGGGGTGCGCCGCGTACACCGGGTTCCCTCCGGTCACCCGGTGCTAAATATGTGACGCCGCTTCCGCGGCTCCGTTGCGATGAATAAGTCCTTTGCGCAGAGCAATGGGTAATAATCAGCTGATGAGGGAGTAGCCTTTGAGGCGGCGGGCGTCGCGGAGGGTCATCTCTGCGGCCATGACGCGGTGGCAGGGGGCCGATAGCGCGGGGTCGGCGTCGAGTATCTGCCCGACATCGCGGCGGGTCATCTCTACGATCTGTCCGTCGGCGGCAAGGGAGGCCACATGCAGATCAAAGGCTATGCCGCTCTGCATCGTGCCTTCGAGATCGCCCGGCCCGCGCATCTTCAGGTCGGCTTCGGCAACAACGAAGCCGTCGGTCGTCGAGGTCATAATCTCGAGACGCCGCCGGGTCTCTTTGGCTATCTTGTATTTCGACATGAGTATGCAGTAGCTCTGATCGCCGCCACGGCCTACACGGCCGCGCAACTGATGTAACTGACTGAGGCCGAAACGTTCGGCGTTCTCAATGATCATAACGGTGGCGTTGGGGACGTTGACACCAACCTCTATGACTGTAGTGGCAACCAGTATGCGCGCCTGGCCGGAGGCAAAAAGCTGCATCTGCCAGTCTTTTTCGGCGGGCTTCATGCGCCCGTGCACCATGGCCACACGGTAGTGAGGAAAGGTGTCTCTGACAATCTCAAAGCCCTCTTCGAGTGACTTCAGATCGAGTTTCTCGTTTTCCTCGATGAGGGGATAGACGATGTAGGCCTGACGTCCTTTGGCAAGTTCGCCGCCAAGCGCACGATAGACCTGCGCACGCTGCTGATCGAACCGCAGAAGTGTCTGCACCGGTTTTCGTCCGGGAGGCAACTCGTCGATGACCGACACGTCGAGGTCGCCGTAGACGGTCATGGCAAGGGTGCGCGGTATAGGTGTGGCTGTCATGACCAGCACATGTGGCGGGACGCCCGCATTTTTCTTCCAGAGCCTCGCGCGCTGCGCCACTCCGAAACGATGCTGCTCGTCGATCACAGCGAGTCCGAGCTGATGAAACTGCACGGTGTCTTCGATAAGCGCATGTGTGCCGACGAGGATGTTCAGCGAGCCGTCGAGCAGACGGCGGTGTATGTCGTCGCGCTCCCGCGCGGGTGTAGAGCCTGTGAGAAGGGCTATCGAGACCCCGGCTTTGGCCGCCAGCGATCGCAGTGTCTCATAGTGCTGACCTGCAAGGATCTCGGTCGGAGCCATCATGCACGCCTGTGTGCCGTTGTCGAGGGCTATTAGCATCGACATGAGGGCGACAAGTGTCTTGCCGCTGCCGACGTCGCCCTGCAGCAGACGGTTCATCTGGCGGCCGGAGTTCATGTCGGCGCGTATCTCCCTGATGACACGCTTCTGCGCCCCGGTGAGCTCAAACGGCAGACATGTGCTGTAGAAGTTATTGAAGGTCTGCCCTATATGAGCGAAGCGCAGCCCCAGCAGACCGGGTGTGCGCTTGCGACTGTAACGCTGTATGTTGAGCTGCAGGAAGAAAAGTTCCTCGTATTTCATGCGCTCGCGCGCACGTTCGAGCATGGCCAGATTGTCGGGACAGTGCATCTGCCACAGCGCATCGTTGAGCGGCATGAGGTTGCGACGCGCAAGCACTTCGGCGGGAAGCACCTCGGGGATATCTCCGGCGACGGCAAGGGCGGCCGCAGACCATGCCATGAAATTGCGGGTGGTGACTCCGCTGCGACGGAGAGCCTCGGTGAGCGGATAGACGCCGCGCAGACCGGCCGACGCCGTGACGGCCTGAGGCTGATCGACCTCGGGATGCACCATGCTCCACCGCCGGTTGAACTGGCGCGGCTGCCCGAACACCACGTATTCGGTATCGGTGCGGTAGGCCTTGCGTATTTCCTTAATGCGCCTGAACCAGACAACTTCCATCGCGGCCGACCCGTCGGAAAAGAGCCCGACAAGCCGCGTCCGCGCCCCCTCGCCCTGTTCGGAGAAGGAGATGAAGCGTCCGCGCACCTGCACCGACGGCATGTTGTCGCCCTGAAAATCGGCGACTCTGATGACAGTGGAGCGATCGATGTAGTGTGTGGGGAAATTGTAGACCAGATCGTAGGCGGTGGCTATGCCGAGCTCGTCGCCGAGCAACCGCGCCCGTTTCGGGCCTATGCCTTTGACATAAGCAATATCTATGTCGCGCAGCGGCCTCATCTGTTTTCTTCGGAAAGGAAATAACGCGCTATGGCGAGGTCGACCGGGCGCGTGATCTTGAGATTGCGCTCTCGACCGGGATAAAGGCGTATGTCGGTGAATCCGGCGGCGGCCATCATCGATGCCTCGTCGGTGAACGCGGGATCGTAGGGAAGCCGGAACGCCACGGCAAGTTTCCGCGCCAGAAAAGCCTGTGGCGTCTGCACGGCTCTATAGGCCGACCGGTCGACCGGCTCCGACGCCACCCCGTCGGGTGCCATGTGGCGTATGGAATCGGTGAGCGGCATGGCGGGAATGACACCGTCGGCTCCCGACGACAGCAGCTCACCGGCAATATCGCCGATGTAGGAGGGCTCGACAAGCGGACGCGCTCCGTCGTGGACCAGCACGACAGACTCCGGGTCGATCTGCCCCAATGCCTCGAGGCCGTTTCTGACCGACTGCCAGCGTGTGTCGCCCCCCGAGGCCACGACGCCCGGATCGATGCCGTCGGCCGCACACAGGTCGAGCCAGAACGGCCTCATGGGATCGCTTATGACGGTAACTATGTCGCTTGCCGGAAGCGCCTCGCGAAAAGCGCGCAATGTGCGGCACAGCACCGGCCTACCGCACAGATCGAGAAACTGCTTGGGCACCGATGAGCCAAACCGGCTCCCGGTGCCCCCAGCAACAATTATAGCGTAGATTTTCATTGCGTCGGTGTTGTCGTTATGGCAAAGCTAACCAAAATCCGGCAAGCCGACAAATCGTAGCGTCGTCAATACTTGTGTTCGGCCGACTCCATCTCGCGCGGAGTGATGGGCCGTGAGGTCATCTTGTGCCAGACATAGGCGATATATGCGACCACAAACGGGACAAGCAACGACACCCAGCTCATTACCTCGAGAGTATAACGCGTGGATGAGCTGTTGACGATCGTGAGGGAGCTGTCGAGATCGGTGAGCGACACGAGGTATGGAGTGTCGTTGTAGCCGGCGACCCAGAAGAATGAGAGCACGACCAGAACGGTGCCGACTCCGCTGAACCAGATGCCCTTGCGCCAGTGCACCGCAACGACCGAGCGTATCATGCCGTAGAGGACGAGCACCACGCCAAGCACAAGCGCAAGGAGCGCCCACCACATCTCGATGTAGTTGACCGCGAACTTATATTTCACCGGCTCGAAGCTTACTACTCCGGCAGACGAGACAACCGAACGGTAACCGGTGGAGGTGAGAAGCACGGCGAGAAATGCAAGAAACAGCACTACAAAGACCGATCCGTTGACAAAGAGCGCCTTGCGGTTGCGGCGATATAGAAAAGGATCGTCGGCGATGGTGTTCATAAAGAACATCGAGGCCTGGGAGCGCGCAAGAAACAGCACAGTGAATCCGAGCAGCAGATTGCGCCAGTCGCATATCGCCTCAAATCCATGGGTCGACACCCATCGCGATATCACCGGGGAGGATGCGTCGAGGATGCTTCCGCGCTCTACGACAAAATCACCTCCGAAAAAGAACATGCCTACAGCGACACCGAGAAGCACACAGCCGACACATCCGTTGACAAACAGGAGCGTATCGAAGAAACGGGTGCCGTAGATGTTGCCCCGGCGTGTGCGGAACTCATAGCTTACAGCCTGAAATGTGAAGCTGAACAGAATGAGCATCCACAGCCAGTAGGCGCCTCCGAAACTTGTGGAATAGAACAGCGGGAAGGAAGCGAAAAACGCTCCGCCGAACACCACGAGCGTGGTGAACGTCAGCTCCCACTTGCGTCCGAGCGAGTTGACCATGAGTGTGAGCTGCATCTTGCTCCGCGACGAGAACAGCATGCTTTGTCCGCCCTGCACGAAAAGCAGAAACACGAGCAACGCGCCGAGCAGAGAGATGATAAACCACCAGTAGACCTGAAGATGATAGGTAAGCATATCTGTTTATTTTTTAAGAGCTTGTTTAATAATAAATATTACCGTCAGGGCGGCCTCTTAGTCCGGCAATTCAGCGTAGGCGCGTGTGGCTGCCTTGCGTCTGATCACGTTCACCATGATCGACACCTCGGCGGCAAGCAGAAGCGTGAAGAAGAGAGCGAAGAGGGTGAACGTCAGTGCGACCGACGACGATGACACGTAGGAGATGGCAGCCTGACGCGGCAGCACTCCCTCGATCAGCCACGGCTGCCGACCGACTTCGGCCGTCACCCACCCGGACTCAGAGCAGATCCACGCGACAAACACCGTGGCAATGCCTGCAATCTGAAGCCACCTGACCTCAAGCAGCCGCGGACGCCAATAGAGCATAATCCACGCCATGACGAAGAACAGCAGCAAGTAGCCACCGAAAATAATCATGATATGGAACGAATAGAATGTAAGCCCAACCGGCGGCACAGCCTCGACGGGCGAGCTGAGATAGCCGTAGCCGAAATCGTCGTAGCGCGAGTTGATTATCTGCGACGCGGCAATCATGCCGTCTTCGTCGCCCGACACCTGCGCACGGTCGAAATCGCGCAGCGCCTCGTGGGCTACACGGCCCGAGACGATGCGGTCGGCAACCGACGGGACGCGGTACTCATTGCCCTCCTTGTCGGCACGTCGGCCTGAAAGTATATCGTTAATACCGGGCACAAAAGCGTCGATATCGCGGCTGCACAGATATGACAGAACCGCCGGCACCTCTATGCGGAAGATGAACGGATCGCTTTCGGTGACAACTCCGGGCTTAACCTCGGGGTCGAGAATGCCGATGACAGTGAAGCCCTGACGGTTGGAGCCGTCGTATATCCCCTCCATCGCCGCAAGCTTCATGGGCTGATAGCGTGCCACATCTACAGCCGAGCCGTCGCCGCTCCAGAGCGTCGCCAATATGCCTACAGAGCCGACCCATGTGGCGACCTTGAACGAACGCACGGCGAAGTCGCGGTTGCGTTTCTTCATAAGCATCCAGCAGCAGACCGACATGACAAACACAGCCCCGAGCACCCAGCCGTTGGCGACCGCGTGTATGAACTTGTGTACGGCCACGGGGTTGAGCACGACAGCCCAGAAATCGGTCATGACGTTGCGCATCTCGGCCGGATCAAAAGCCACTCCTACGGGATTCTGCATCCACGCGTTAGCTATAAGGATCCACGCTGCCGAGAGCGTGGCCCCGATGCCTGTGATCCATGTCGACGCGAGGTGAAATCCGCGGCTGACCTTGTCCCAGCCGAAGAACATGACAACCACAAACGTCGACTCGAGGAAAAATGCGAGTATGCCCTCTATTGCAAGCGGCGCACCGAAAATATCTCCCACAAACCAGCTGTAGTTTGACCAGTTTGTGCCGAACTCAAACTCGAGTATTATGCCTGTCGCCACGCCCATCGCGAAGTTGATGCCGAAGAGCGTCATCCAGAATTTTGTCACAGCAAGCCATCGCTGACTGCGCGTGCGGTAATAGATTGTCTCCATCACGCCAACAATGACCGCCAGCCCCAGTGTGAGGGGGACAAACAGCCAGTGATAGATTGCAGTCATGGCGAATTGCGCCCTTGACCAGTCGATCAATGATGATAAATCTTCCATGGTGCGTCGTTGAAACGTTAAATAATGGAACAAAGCTACAAAAGAGCTTATTAATTCTAAACAAATATTTAGGTTTTTTGTTTGGTCCCGTGACATTTTTTCCTCCGGCAGAATCACAGGCGCAATAACGTGCGCATTACAATCCCCTGTGCCAAGATCTTAGGCCGGCATGCAAGTTTTTTATCCCTGAAATGATTTTTGATGAAAATGGCAGCCATTTAACACATGAAAATCGCCTGATATTTGCTATATTTGCACCTCTAAAGAGCAAGAAGTGCCTGAAAGTGCACGAACGAACTGAGACACAACAGCTAAACACAATATTTCTTCAGCAGACATGTCAGACGAAGTAAAGAAAATCAAGACGGCCCTGGTATCGGTTTACCACAAGGACGGCCTGGACGAAATCATAAAACTTCTTCACGCCGACGGCGTGCGTTTCCTGTCGACAGGCGGCACGCGTTCATTCATCGAGTCGCTCGGCATCCCCTGTGACGCCGTTGAGGATCTCACCGGCTATCCCTCGATACTCGGCGGCCGCGTGAAGACACTTCACCCCAAAGTGTTCGGCGGCATCCTTTCGCGCCGCGACATGGAGGGCGACCGCGAGCAGACCGCAACCTACGAGATACCCGAGATCGATCTTGTGATTGTAGACCTTTACCCGTTTGAAGACACCGTCGCATCGGGTGCTTCGGCAGAAGACATCATCGAGAAGATCGACATAGGCGGCATATCTCTCATACGCGCCGCAGCCAAAAACTTCAAGGATGTCGTGATCGTGGCCTCGAAGGCCCAGTATGCGCCGCTTCACGAGATACTGAAGCGCAGCGGCGCCAACACCACCATCGATGAGCGCCGCGACTTCGCCCGTCAGGCATTCGGCGTATCGTCGCACTACGACAGCGCCATCTTCAGCTGGTTTGACGCCACGACCGAGCCTACTCCCACCGCGCTCCGCGTGACCGCCAACGGCTGCAAGCCAATGCGCTACGGCGAGAACCCTCACCAGAAGGGATATTTCTTCGGCGACTTCGACGCCATGTTCAGCCAGATCCACGGCAAGGAGATCTCCTACAACAACCTGCTGGACATCGACGCCGCAGTGGGTCTGATCTCTGACTTCACCGAGAAGCCGACCGTGGCCGTGCTCAAGCACAACAACGCCTGCGGATGCGCCGAGCGCGACACTCTCGCCGAGGCCTGGGAAGCCGCTCTTGCCGGCGACCCCGTATCGGCATTCGGCGGCATCATCGTGAGCAACCGCGAGATCGACGCCGCTACCGCCGAGGGGATGGACAAGATATTCTTTGAAGTGGTGATAGCTCCGTCGTACACCGACGAGGCTCTCGAGATACTCCGCCACAAGAAAAACCGCATCATACTCGTGCAGAAACAGGCTCTCGGCACCGGCAAGCAGGTGCGCTCATGCCTCAACGGATATCTCGTGCAGGACCGCGACACCAAGAGCGAGACCAAAGCCGACATGCGCCAGGTGAGCAAGAAGGCTCTCAGCGACACCGAGATCGCCGACCTGATCTTTGCGGTGAAACTGGTGAAGCACTCCAAGAGCAACGCCATCGTGCTTGCCAAAGACGGACAGCTTCTCGCAAGCGGCGTAGGACAGACCTCGCGCGTCGACGCCCTGAAGCACGCAATCGAGAAAGCCGGCAGCTTCGGCTTCGACCTCAACGGCGCCGTCATGGCATCGGACGCCTTCTTCCCCTTCCCCGACTGCGTTCAGATCGCAGGCGAGGCCGGCATCAAGGCAGTCGTACATCCCGGCGGCTCGATACGCGACCAGGAGTCGATCGACTGGTGCGACAACAACGGCGTCGCCATGGCCATGACCGGATTCCGTCATTTCCGCCACTGATCGGCAAGTCTCTCCTACAAATCCACTATCCAAACAATTTTCACACTATTGGAACTCAATGAGACTGTTCTCTCTCACAAAGGAAATCGCGGTTGACCTCGGCACGGCCAACACGATCATAATCCACAACGACAAGATCGTGATAGACGAGCCGTCGATCGTGGCTCTCGAGCGGAACACCGGCAAGCTGATCGCCGTCGGCAAGAAAGCTCAGGAGATGCAGGGAAAAGAGCATCCCAACATACAGACCATCCGCCCTCTGCGCAAGGGTGTGATCGCCGACTTCAACGCGGCCGAGCTTATGATACGCGGCCTGGTGAAGATGGCAAGCTCACGCAGCAACTGGTTCTCGCCCTCGCTGCGCATGGTCATCGGCATCCCGTCGGGCTCGACCGAGGTCGAGATACGCGCCGTGCGCGACTCGTCGGAGCAGGCCAACGGCCGTGACGTCTACATGATCTACGAGCCTATGGCAGCCGCTCTCGGCATCGGGCTCGACGTTCAGGCGGCCGAGGGCAACATGGTCGTCGACATAGGCGGCGGCACAACCGAGATCGCTGTGATCTCTCTCGGCGGCATCGTCAGCAACAAGAGCATCGCCGTTGCAGGCGACGACCTGACGGAAAACATCGTGAACCACATGAAGCAGGAGTACAGCGTGAATGTGGGCGAGCGTACCGCCGAACAGATCAAAATGGCCGTCGGATCGGCTCTGACCCATCTCGACAACCCGCCAGAGGACTTTGTGGTGCACGGCCCTCACATGATGACCGGCCTGCCCGTGGAGATACCGGTAAGCTACAGCGAGATCTCGAAGTGCATGGAGGGATCGATACTCAAGATCGAGGCCGCAGTGCTCGCCGCTCTGCAGAGCACTCCTCCCGAACTGTATGCCGACATCGTAAAGAACGGCATATGGCTTGCAGGCGGCGGCGCCCTTATCAGGGGTCTCGACAAGCGCCTGACCGAGAAGATCGGCATCCTCTTCCATGTAGCGGAAGACCCGCTGCTCTCGGTAGCCCGCGGCACGGGAGTCGCCCTTAAGAATATCGAGAACTTCTCGTTCCTCATACGGTAAACCGACACACAACTGACAGGTAAGGACGCACGCACCGTGCGTCCCTACTTTTTCGGGCGGTGTGCATTGTCACAATAAAAAAACCAACAGACCGACAAGACGTGAAGAATCTGCTAAACTTCCTGCTACGCTACAGCCCGTGGGTGGTCTTCGCATTCTATGCCGCGGTGTCGTGCTACCTGCTCTATTCGGGGAAGCCGACACAACGCCACGTCATCATGACGTCGGCCGGAGCTATCGCCTCGACAGTCTATGACGGTGTAAGAAATGTGACGTCGTATTTCCATCTGCGCGAGATCAACGACGGCCTTCATGCCCGCAACTCGGAGCTTGAGGACGAGGTGCTGTCGCTCAGACGTCAGCTCAAGGAGATCGGCGAGTCGGTCTATGCCGACACAATGACCGTGACCGAAGCGCTGCATCCGTTCTCGTTTGTGATCGCAAGCGTCACCAACAACTCTATCGCTCACCCCTACAACTACATCACCATCAACAAGGGGGCTCTCGACGGCGTTGAGCCTGAGATGGGCGTGGTCGACCAGAACGGTGTCGTCGGCGTTGTGAACATCACCTCAGACCATCACGCACGCATCATATCGCTTCTCAACCCCGACTTCCGTCTGTCGTGCAAGGTGAAGGGGAGCGATGCTTTCGGCTCGCTGATATGGGACGGGCACAGCCCCGAGGAGGCAGTGCTCGAGGAGCTGCCCAAACACACAGTCTTCGCTCCCGGCGACACGATCGTGACGAGCGGATATTCGGCTGTGTTCCCCGAAGGCATCCCCGTCGGATCGGTGATCGGATCGGCGCGTGACTCCGACGACAATTTCTTCAGGCTGCGCATAAAGCTTTTCACCGACTTCACCACCCTGTCGACTGTAAGACTCATCAAAAACAACGAACTCGACGACATCCGCCGGGCAGAACAATGACAAAGACATTTCTAAGTTTCCTGCTGCTTTTTGTCGTGCTGGTACTGGCCCAGGTCACCATATTCAACCACATCTGGCTGTTCGGCATGGCGATGCCGCTTGTATTCATCTATTTCATCATATCGCTGCCTGTAACCACCTCAGCCAACTGGATGCTCACACTTGGCTTCATCACGGGTCTGACCGTCGACGTATTCTCAAATACCGCCGGCCTGAACGCCCTCTCGTGCACGATACTCGCCGGACTGCGTCACCCGATACTCAGGCTCTACCTGCCACGCGAGGAGGACATGACCAACCCGGTGCCGTCGATACGCTCGACAGGAGTAGCCACCTACGCCAAGTACATACTGACAATGACAATCACCTACTGCATAGTATATTTTGTCATTGACTCGGCGGGGTTTTTCAAC
The DNA here is from genome assembly GCA_964389525.1 of uncultured Muribaculaceae bacterium. Lineage (GTDB taxonomy): Bacteria > Bacteroidota > Bacteroidia > Bacteroidales > Muribaculaceae > JAFLTL01. Next base: position 83,544 of record CAYMEX010000011.1, read on the forward strand.
ATCGGCACCATGTCGTTGCGCATACTTGCCAGCAGCATACTGACGTTTATGCTAATTCTGGCCACTGCGAGCATCAACTCATGGAACAGTAGCGCAAGGAAATGAGTTACAGCACAGACCGCGTCGCCGCACACAGGCCTATCTATTCTCTCCACTCCTCCCCCACTCTCTCTGACACGCAATGAGAAAAGACTATCAACTCGAAAAGCGTAAATGGGTGATCATAGGTTTTATACTTGTGATCGCCTGCATATATGGCGTGAGGCTCTACAGCCTGCAGATCGACGACGGGCGCTACAAGGCGTCGGCCGACACCAACGCTTTTCTGCGCAAGACGATATATCCGTCGCGTGGCCTGATCTATGACCGCAACGGCGAACTGATCGTGTTCAACCAGCCCGCCTACGACGTGATGATGATACCGCGCGACGTGCAGGAGTTTGACACAATCGATTTCTGCCACACGCTCAATATCACCTACGATCAGTTCATGGCCCGACTGAAGGCGATGAAGGATCCTCGCCAGAATCCCGGCTACTCCACCTACACGCCGCAACGCCTCATCACCCATCTGTCGGCCCAGGACTACGGCCGGCTCCAGGAGAAGCTCTACCGTTATCCGGGGTTCTTCATACAGAAACGCATACTGCGACAGTACAAGCACTCGACGGCGGCCAATGTGCTGGGCAACCTGCGCGAGGTGTCGCAGCGCGATATCGAGCGCGATCCCTACTATCAGCGCGGCGACTACATCGGCGATCTCGGCGTGGAGAAAAGCTACGACGAGTATCTGCGCGGAGTGAAGGGAGCGGAGATACTGATACGCGACGCCCACGGGCGCATACAGGGCCGCTATGAGGACGGTGCGAAGGATATACCTGCGACAAGCGGCCGCAATCTCAGACTTGCCATCGACCATGAGCTGCAGCAATATGCCGAAAGCCTGATGGTGAACAAGATCGGCGCCGTGGTGGCTATCGAGCCCGAAACCGGCGAGATACTGTGCATGGTGTCGTCGCCGACCTACGATCCTCTCGCTCTGGTAGGACGCCAGCGCGGCGAAAACTACGCGCTTCTCAAAGACGATCCATACAAGCCTCTCTTTGACCGCGCACTGATGGGCGCATATCCGCCGGGATCGACATTCAAGCCGGCCAACGGCCTGGCTCTGCTCCAGGAGGGTATCATAAACACGAGCACGATGTATCCGTGCTATGGCGGTTTCGTGTCGGGCGGTCTGCGTGTGGGATGCCACGGCCACGCCTCTCCTCTGCCGCTAAAACCGGCTCTGCAGACCTCATGCAACGGCTATTTCTGCTGGGGCCTGAAAGCCATGCTCGACAACAACCGCCGGCGCTATGGATCGACCGCCGCAGCGTTTGAGGTCTGGAAAAAGCATCTTGTGTCGCTCGGCTACGGCTACAAACTCGGTGTGGATCTGCCGGGCGAAGGACGCGGTTTTATCCCCAACGAGAAATTTTACAGCAAGATCTACGGCGAGGGCCGCTGGAGCGCCAACACGATCATCTCGGTGGCCATCGGCCAGGGCGAGATACTCGCCACGCCTCTCCAGATAGCCAATCTCGGAGCCGCCATCGCCAACCGCGGCTGGTTTATCACCCCTCATGTGGTGAAAGAGATACAGGACACGGTGCTACCCGAACAATACACCACACGCCGCTACCCGACGATCGAGCGCAAGCACTTCGAGGAGGTGGCCGAGGGGATGCGCATGGCAGTGACAGGCGGCACATGCCGCCTCGCCAACCTGCCTGACATAGAGGTGTGCGGCAAGACGGGAACGGCTCAGAACCCTCACGGCAAAGACCACTCGGCATTCCTCGGTTTCGCGCCCTATCACAATCCGAAAATCGCGATCTGTGTCTACGTGCAGAATGCCGGCTTCGGCGCCACCTACGGCGTGCCCATCGGCAGCCTGCTGATCGAGCGCTATCTTAAAGGCTCGATATCGCCCGAACGGAAGTACATCGAGGAAAACATGCTCAATTCAAATACACTCATATTCTCCCCCAAGCAATAACCATGAGTTTAGGCACACTCTACCGCACAAACCGTCAGGAGGGCTCTCCTCTGCGCCACGTCGACTGGGTGACGGTGATCATCTATCTGCTCATGGTGATAGCCGGCGCTATCTCTATCTATGCGGCAAGCTATGACTTCGACAACGCCTCGATATTCTCGTTCGACGAGTTTTCGGGCAAACAGCTCCGCTGGATCGGGCTGTCGCTGTTCTTAGGTCTCGTGCTGCTCCTTGTCGACTGGCGCGTGTATGAGACGTATGCGTGGCCCATATACATAGTGCTCGCCCTGTTGCTTGCCGCCACTCCCCTGCTTGCCCACGACATCAAGGGCTCGCTTTCGTGGATCAAGATAGGCCCCATGAGCATCCAGCCTGCCGAGTTCGGCAAATTTGCCACTGCACTCGCACTGGCCAAACTGTTCAGCGGCTACAATTTCCGGCTTAACGCCAAGCCGATCAACTACGTGAAAGCGCTTGTGATCATACTGCTCCCTGTAGCTCTTATTCTCGCACAGAAGGAGACGGGATCGGCTCTGGTGTATCTGTCGCTTTTCTTTGTGCTCTACCGCGAGGGCATGAGCGGCCTCGTGCTGCTTGCCGCGGTCGTGAGCGTGATAATATTTGTCGTCACGGTGAAATTCACCGAGGCTGGGCCGCTCGGACTTCCTATCGGAGAGTTTGTGATCTATCTTCTCATCATGGTGCTTATGGCTGGAATGCTCTGGAGCTACTGCCACCGCCGCACTCTTGCAAGAAACATCACGCTCGGGTTTACGACTGTCGTGGCAGGATCTCTGCTGCTGTCGGAGTATGTGGAAACCGGCCTTCCGGGACAGTGGATCTTCATCGGCACTATCGGCGCGGCCACGGTCTACTGCCTTTTTGAGCTGCTTCGCGACTACTCGCACAAACTCATGGTGACAATCGGCACAGTCGCCGCCGCCCTCACATTCATGTTCTCGGTGAGCGTGGTATTCAACCAGGTGCTCGAGCCTCACCAGCAGATGCGCATCAAGGTGGCCCTCGGCATCGAGGAGGATCTGCGCGGCGCCGGCTACAACGTGAACCAGTCGAAAATCGCGATCGGTTCGGGCGGACTCGTGGGCAAGGGTTTTCTACAGGGTACGCAGACCAAGCTGAAATTTGTGCCAGAGCAGCACACCGACTTCATCTACTGCACTATCGGCGAGGAAGAGGGTTTCATCGGATCGATCGCCGTGGTAGCTCTGTTTCTCGCGCTGATACTGCGTGTAATATCGATAGCCGAACGCCAGCCCACCGTGTTCGGGCGCGTCTATGCCTATTGTGTCGCGTCTTATTTTATCTTCCACTTCTGCATCAACATAGGCATGGTGATAGGGCTATGCCCGGTGATAGGCATACCGTTGCCCTTCTTCAGCTATGGCGGATCGTCGCTGTGGGGCTTCACCATCCTGCTGTTTGTGCTGCTGCGCATCGACGCCGCACGCCGCGAGCGTCACGGCGGCCGCGCGTAGGCGTGTCGTCTTATCGTCAGGATAAGGCGATACAGCCAGCCATTCTGTAAAAAAAAAATAACCGTTTCCTGACTAACTTGATTTTTTTTGCGAATATTTTTTCATATATTCGCCTCATCTACAACCTTACAGTCAATACCACATGAGAGCGATTATTCTGGCGGCGGTCTTATTTCTCTGCCATATCTGTCTTATACATGCCGCCGAGCCTTTTCAGGGAGTTATTGTCAATCACAAGAACGAGCCTCTGAAAGGGATCACGATAAGAAAATCAGGTTCGGACGAAAATGTCCGAACCGATCGATTCGGTGAGTTCAGGATCGCCAACACACTTCCAACCGACACCATCTGTTTCAAATACAAAGAGAAGCGACACTCAATAGCTCTCAACGGCATCGACAACATGAAAATTATCGTTCAGAAGAACAATAAGGAGATCGCCGTATTCACACGCAACGGAGAGACATTTCACGGTACCTTGATGAGACCGAAAGGCAAAGCTATCAGAGGAGCGATAGTTTATGTCAACGATCCGTTTGAATATGTTAAATCGGACAGAAACGGAGATTTTTACATCGACGATGTACAACCGACCGATACCCTACATGTAAAGTGCGACGGCTACATTCATGACATTGCTATCGACGGCAGCAAAGGCATGTATATAATAATCGGCAGAAACAACGGCCGTAGAATAGACGATGATATGGTAAACATGGGAGCAGGAGCAGTGGGCGCACGTTATTACAATGGGCCGCGCAATGTCAGGACGGCAGCACAACTTGAGGCAACCGGCCACTCCGACCTCATCATGGCCATGATCGGCATTCCCGGAGTTTCACTCTGTTGGACAGACCGCAGGGGAAGATCGCTTGATCATCCCAACATTTCTCTTCGGCATTCCATCCATTCTCCCCTATGGATTGTGGACGGAGTTCAGATGACAGCATTTCCCGGACTGACTGTTATGGAAGTCGCTAAAGTCGAAGTTCTTACCGACGGAGCCATGTACGGCACACGCGGAGCCGGAGGCGTAATCATCGTTACAACTAAAGGTAGTTCGTTTTAAGCCGCACTAATTTCTAAACCAATATCTTCATATAGTTGTTATATCTCTAAAGTCCACATAATTTAATCTTCATCTATCATGATAGAGAATAGCAATAAGAAAACTGTATTTGAGCCTGTGAGTGCAGAGGAAGCGAAAAAGATACGTGGTGCATTTACAGAGAAGAATAGCAATAAATTATCTGGAATAGAATGTCCTTCGGGTGGAGATTTCATTTATGAGCCATGTATCGGAAAATATGAAGGAGCAATATGCTGTTTTCATAGTGGAGCTAACGATATTTACGGAGTATGTGTGAATGATGAAAGCGGGCCAACTGCGTATACTCTTAGGTGTGCAACCGATCCATCTCATTTTCCACCTGACTGGCCTGACTGGCCAGATCCAGAAGGACACAATAATACTAAACGGAAGTTGTGACTAAGCAGTACCTTTACTTGTTACTCTTGAAAAACAAAATGCCCTACGTTAGCCGCGCGTAGGCGTGTCGTCTTATCGTCAGGACAAGGCGATACAGCCAGTCATTCTGTTTAAAATACTGTTCTCAATTTTCTTTTGTAAAACGCCGGGGTTGTCTAAGCAATTTTCTACTATTGTCGCCGCTCTCCAATACGCTCATCTGATGAATGGCTATCTGATTCAGTTTCACAAGCCGCTCGCCTTGTGTCATTCCCTGCTCAATGAAAACCGCATTGAGGTTCTCCATATTTGACAGGCAGATAAGTTCGTTGATTGTAGCATAGTCACGTATGTTCCCTTTGAGGTCGGGATTGGCTTCGCGCCATTGTTTTGCCGTTACACCAAACATCGCCACATTCAGCACATCGGCTTCATTGGCATAGATGATGCTTGCCTGTGCCGGAGTAACCTCCGCAGGGACAAGGTTCTGCTTTATGGCATCGGTATGTATGCGGTAGTTGATTTTCGACAGCTCGCGCTTCGCCGACCAACCTAATAACCGCTGTTCTTCCGTTTTGAGCCGCTGAAATTCTTTGACGATGTATAGTTCAAATTCAACAGAAATCCAGCTTGCGAACTTCAATGCAATATCTTTATGCGCATATGTCCCACCATAACGCCCTGATTTAGCGATTATACCAATGGCATTTGTCGCATCGGTCCATTTCTTTGGGGATAGCGTAAATGCGTTCAGCCCGGCCTGTCGTCTAAACCCCTCGAATTCGGTGGGTTTAAAATTTGGATTGTAAAGCTGTTCCCAAATGCCTAAATACTCTATTGTGTTACGGTTGCGCAGCCAGTTTGCAATCACGGCGTTAGGTTCATCGCTTTTATGTCGTGCCAAATCGGTCAACGAAATATAATCATCCCCATTGACGGCGATAATTGTAATATTGGTATTTTGAACTGTAATCTTTGCCATTGTTTCTGATATGGTGTATATGCCAATACGCAAAGCTATACATTTTCGCTGACATACAGCGTATTCAATTGAAATTTCTTGTCTCTTTGGCTTTTAATTCTAAATCATAAAAACATCTATTAACTGTTAATATTTAGTCAAATCTTTCGTCTAAAACAAACGCCTTTTCTATTTCACTCCCTCAAAGCAACTTTTTATTCCCTCTTTTCCCTAACGGATAATTATACCGCCATTTTTTCTTATATGGTTTATTTTCAAAGACCAAAGTCCTTTTTTTATGAACTCGGGCCGGCATCAAAGCAACCTTATCGCCCTCTACCAACGGTGCGAGCCTGTAAAGGCTCACGCCATTCGTTAGCCGGGCACGAAGTGTCCGGACAGGGAAATTGGCTCAAGCATGTTCGAGTCTGCAAAGACTCGTGCTTGTTCCTGTCGGCATGAGTCTTTACAGACTCATAAATTGTGGGGCGCTGCATACCGGAGACTGCGCCGTCCGAAGGCCGGCTTGTCCCCGGCTAACGGTAGGCAGGAGCCTTTGCAGGCTCTCGCTATCTCGGTGATTTTCAAGGTCAGCCGTAAACCCCGATTGAAGGGCGGGTAGGGGCGCCAGTACCACGGCGCCCGCATATCCGGAGGCCATACGGGATGCGGTTGTGGGGGGATATCCCGGGTTGTGGAGGGCCATACGGGTTGTGTTTGAGGGTGGTTATACTGGTTTGTGGGTGGCCTTCGGGGCGTAGCCGGACGCCGTGGTACTGGCGTCCCTACCGACATTGGCTGTATAACGGCCTTATTTTTATGTGGTTACGTTGGTGGGAGGCTATGGTGGATGTGCTTGGGGGTGGGTATTTGGGTTATGGACGGCCATACGGGTAGGTGTCTATTGATGACCACGCGGGTCGCAGCCGGACGCCGTACTACCGGACTTATCGCCTTTTAACAAACACTTTTTTACATTGATCCAAAATTCCTATCATATAAAAATGCGTTCAACGGCAATCAGAATAATCAGCCGCCGCATCATACAATAGCAATTAAAGCATTATCTTTGCACAACATCACAACAAAACAGAATAATAAACCGCTCTTTTGATGAAACGTATAGTCTTTTTGGATTTTATCAGAGTATTTGCATGCTTTCTTGTAATTCTCGTACATGCAAGCGAAAATTTCTACGGGGCTCCCGGAGCTACCGACATGGCAGGGCCACAATCGTTTTTGGCTACTGAAGCCGACCGGCTATGGGTTTCGATATACGACGGCTTCTCCCGCATGGCCGTGCCGCTATTCATCATCGTTTCATCCTACCTTCTCGTACCCATGAAAGATGACATGACGGCCACGCAGTTCTACAGCAAACGCTTCGCGCGCATACTCCCCCCGTTTTTCATTTTCATGATACTATACAGCACCTTGCCGCTTCTATGGGGCCAGATATCCGCCGATACCGCCATGACCGACCTGTCACGGATATTTTTAAACTTCCCTACCCTCGCAGGCCATCTGTGGTTCATGTATCCTCTGATCAGCCTCTATCTTTTCATTCCCGTAATATCGCCATGGCTGAAAAAAGCCACGGCAAAAGAAGAACGCTTCTTTATCCTGCTTTTCGTCATATCCACCTGCATGCCCTATCTTAACAGATGGTGCGGAGAACTGTGGGGGCAATGCTTCTGGAATGAATACCATATGCTCTGGTACTTTTCGGGCTACTTGGGCTATCTTGTCTTGGCCCACTATATAAAAGTACATCTTGACTGGAACCGCAGGAAGCGGCTTACCGTAGGCTCGGCGGCAATGTTGATCGGAGCCGCACTCACAATCTACTCATTTTACACGCACGCCACACCCGGACAAATCCACCCCACCCCGCAGCTGGAGATAGGATGGTCGTTCTGCACTGTCAACTGCGTGCTGCTCACCGCAGGCACATTTTTAATGTTCACCTGCATCAATATCCCAAAAGCGCCGGCTGTAATAACCGAAATGTCGGAACTAAGCTACACCATATACCTCATGCACATATTCTGGCTCGGCCTGTGGGTCAATATTCTCAAAGACACCTTGTCATTGCCCACCGTAGCCGCTATTCCGGCCATAGCCGTATGCACATTCCTATGCTGCTACATAACCGCAAAGATATTGGCCCCGATACCCTACAGCAAATGGATATTCGGCACTGACGTCACACAGAAGTCCCCCGCCGAAAAAGCCCTATGCTAAGCGGTTCGGCACGCCGCACCTCTCCTTTCACCCGCAGCGCCAAAATTGGCTACGTCTTAGCTACTCTCACTTGGCAGAGAGGCGTTATGTTAATTTTTAAAATATTATTTTGCTCATACACTTGCATTAAGCCGGAAAAAGTCGTAACTTTGCCGTCGCTTTTTAAAAACTTATATTAAACAACGTAATTAGTATGAACCACTACGAAACCGTTTTCATTTTAACTCCCGTTTTGTCTGATGCACAGATGAAGGAAG
>CAYMEX010000012.1:0-88991 GCA_964389525.1 uncultured Muribaculaceae bacterium
TGGCCGTGGAATTTCGGCGAAGTTCGCGGCTAAGCGTTGACTGACTGCACCCTACGATGAGGGCGATCTCTTTTCTCTGAGTTTTTCTTTGCAGCAACGCAAGAATTTGCGATCTTTACTGCGAGGTTAATTGATTATACATAAGAGCAATACAAAATTAGTTAATCTCCGAGAGACTTCGGTCTCCTTTTTCTTTTTTGTATTGCTAGTAATTTATACCCGCTCTACGCTCTTGGGGACAGACTCGCCCGTCCCCGCCGCTAGGCAACCCCTCGCGAGGAGAGTGAGATGGCCTATCTAAAAGCTACGAAGTTTTGCACTTCGATTTGGAAGCTTCGCCTTTTGTGCGACTTAATATCGGATTGGGGAGGGGCTGTAGGCTTGTGAAGCCCCATCCCCAATCCGCCATTTAGTCTCGACCCTCAAAAATATTGGGGCTATTCAGAACGAGGATTTTTGCACTTCGTTGTTGAATCTTCCGACATACAGATGCGCGTACAAATCCACTGATTTACATATTACTTCATTATGTCCTTAGCCTGAAGTGAATGTGAACATTCAGAACATGCGGGCTTTTACTATGCCCTATGTTCGATTAGCCTTGTTTAATCCCAAATCATCAATAATCTTCAAGAGTAGTAAAACAAAGAGCTTTTTTGCAATTATATAATCCGATTCTATGCGTTTCTCTTCCAAAGTTTGTACCCCGTGCATGTATCTGTTCCGCAAATCATACCCATTTGAGAAATCCTTTTTATTAAGCCAATAATTGAAATAATTGGCTTCTTTTATATGTAACAAAGTTGAGGAATACTCTATCCATCTAAATGCTTCTATTGAGGGTAAAGTCTTTGAAATCTCAATCGGAAGTCTGTCTATCATGACAAATTCTTTATGGTATAGAATATTCAATAGTTCGCCAACTGTTGTCACGACATATTCTCCTTCTGATGAAAGATTAATTATTCCTTTCTCAATGAGCTTATTTATATGATCTTGCTGAAATGAATATTCTAATTCAATTTGTTTACCATATTTTATTTGAGTGTATAAACTTTCATGGCCATGTTTGCCCTCTTTTGAAAAAGTAGAATTATTAGAACATAACAATTCTTGAAACCATTTGATTTCTGATGAATTTGCATGTATGTTCACATATTTTGGCCTTGGATATAGCGCAGACTTAATCTGATTTAATCCTAAAGGAGAGGAAGACATGCCCAGCAATTCATAATCAATATTACCATCCTCCACATATAGTTGATATTGCTTTATTATGGAATCCATTTCAGCAAAAAGATGGCGAATTTTAGATAGTGTTGACCCTTTCTCTGATGGAGTGCTGAATCTTATATTAATACTATATGTAACATTTATCCATTCAATTATTGATAATAGGATTGATTCAAACTCTTGTCCATATAATTCCAACCCTTTTTCAATTGCAAAGAGTTGCATTTGCGCAATTTTATTCTTTTTATAGAATAATGGGGTTGTGCGGTAACATGACACTCCTCTCAGACCAAAGATGTCATATATTGCATCTTCATGATCTAAGGATGTAAAAGGAATGGTGCCGTATAGTTCAATATATCCAAAGACATACTTGAAAAGGAATAATATACCTGTTGCGTCAATATCCTTTAGACAGCCAAGATTATAAGTTACACCATCGTCTGTTATTTCAATAATGGGATCAACCTTTTGTAATCAACCTTAAAACCAATTTGATAAGACATGGATTGCCCCTCTCTAAGCACTTTGTTATTATCCTCATGTTCTGCTCTTTTGCATAATAGCCTTGTTCTATCTGAGATAGTTAGATAGTTGTCATTCTTTAGTGTACTTATGATTCTGAGGTAATTGAGATTACGTTCCGAACTATTGATGTATTTTATAATCATTTCTTCCCTCTCAGACATTGTGAGGGCTGATGGTAAGCAAACTTTTCCGCCTTTGGGACTTGTTGAAACAGAATAATTCCCCAACAAAACTTCAACAGCATGAATTGATTCCTTGAGGAAAGTTGCTAATTCTTTATCAAGATAATTTACGATAACCTTTTCAACTAAAATTGATCTTAATGCGTAATTAGAGCTGTTCTTTATACAGCTCATGAGAACAGGCTTGGGAAATTGCTTATATGTATTAGTTTCTACTATAACTTTCCAAAAATTATGCTGGTAATCATATATTAGTTTTTCATATTCGATCTCAAAATCTTCTTTAGGCCACTTCGACATCGATTGAACTATGATACCTTGAAGTTTATTGGTAATATCATTTAGGTAGTCTTTATCAGCTCCTTCAAGTTTAGTGGGCAAAAGCTTCTTTTTAGAGTATTGGTGAATGTTCCATAACTCTATAACGTCGTTTAGGTCTTTTAAATCACCATATGGATTTATAGACCTAAGTCGATTTAAGATTTTATCTACCTCAAAAGGAGTTGCCATGTCATATTCGGAGTAGAAATGCACCCTATCTAAATCAGAAGCCCTTGCCATGATGAAAATAAATAAAATGTAAGGTAAAAAGACTAATTATGAACTTTAAAAATATGTTTTGACGGCGAAGAGGAATTGGTCGATGAAAATGCGTTTGAAGGCGGCAATATTGTTCTGTTCATAGAACATTAGCATGGCCTTTTTATAGTCGATTGAATCTACCGTGCGGAATGAAATCGGGCAATATCCATTGGCAATGAGAATACCATTGCTCACTATTCTTGCTGTGCGTTTGTTGCCGTCGGTGAATGCCTGAATGTAGCTGAGCACAACGAGAGCGAGCAGGGCTTTCTCGAAGATATTGTTCTTGCCGTTTATTAGTCGTACGGTATCTTCAAGAGCTTCTCGAATTTGAAACTCATTGTCAAGCGGAGTGTAGTTTGTTCCGGTTATACCGACACGGCGATGACGGATGTTTCTCTCAACGCCTAATTCTTTTGTAAGCAGGGCATGAATCTCCTCTATGCGGGCAACGGTCAAATCTTTCAGATAGTCCGGCACATCAAGAATAAAGTCGAGAGCATCCTTGTGATTGAGTAGCATCACGGCTTCCTCTTTTGTCTTACCACTTGCCGTCTGTTTTTCTTTCAGCAGTCTCTCCGTTTCCAGCAACGAATAAGTGTTGCCCTCTATCTGGGAAGATTTCCAAGACAAATCGATTCCGAGACGTTCCATCTCTTTTCGGTATTCCAACTCTGACATCTCCGAAAGATGCTTACGGAAAAGAGCCTGTGCGTCATCAAGACGTTGCAGTTCCTCATAGGTAAATAAATCCACCTTTGGAAGAATTTCATTTATGAGCTCAAAATTGAACGATTCCTGCACTTGACGCTCGTCAACATCCTTGGCAAAGTATGTATCGAGGTTCAGCTCCATTGTCACATGAGCCTGTGGAGTAAGTCTATATCGAGTAGCCGGACCACGACCGACAACCTCTATGTGTCCTTTAGCTACACCATCGGCAATCATTCGTTTAAGTGTTGCCGGACTTGGGGTATTGGTCAATGCCGAGCCGATCTCAGCACGTGAGGCCTCCGGATTGTAGTGAAGGAACTGGAGGATTTCAATCTCTTGAGTCATATCTGAAAGTTTTTATTGGCTCAAAATTACTAAAATTTATTGGATTATCGGCTCAATTTGAGCCGATTTTTGTCATATTTTCACTTGATTTGAGCCGATATGGTGTGATGTCTATGACTTACGATGTCTTACTCTATATATTTTATAATACTATAAAAATGACTAAAATATTTATTATATGATATATTAAGCAAGGGGATAATTACTGTAGACCAATATTATGTTCAATGTTTGATTTCCGGATTGATGGAGAGGAGATGTCGGATAAATTCCTCTTGATGTACGGGCGATATAATGAGTGGAATGGAGCTTTTGAGAATCTTCCGGTCGGTAAAGGTGATTGCCAAGCGGTGAGTCAACGAAGTTGCAGGCGACGAGAGTACACTTTTAGTCGGCTTAATTTCCTTAAACTTGTCAATGGGGTAAGCAGTAGGGATAAAGAAAGAATATACCACCAGTTTATCTCCGTCAATGCGGTAGTAGATACTGAGGAACGTCACTAAGACAAACGCCAACATAACAATACAGATAATTGTCGGCCAGATTCCGTCATCCAAGAAACAAGGAACAACGCAGCACACCGCAACCAGTCCCAAGATGAACCATGTCGATCCGTCCCACAGTGAATTATATCTTGCTCCTCCAAACTTTTCCATAATCAATATAGCTTCGAATAATTACAAAACGTCACCTATCTATTGGCAAATTTTGCACTTTGCCAATAGATAGGTGACTATCGCGTAATGTCTTTATTCACTGTCTACAACCTCCCAGGTTCCTCCTTTGTCCGGCCCAATTCGTCGGATTGCTCCTTGCACTTTTAGTTTTGCCAATTGTTTTTCAATGCCTTTAGCAGATATGCCGATTGCCTGGGCGAGAGACTTCGCGCTGTGGCGTGGATTTTCTTTGATAAGGGCAACAATCCTGTCGGCAGTGTTGAGTTTTACTTTCTCAACTGTGGTCTCACCAATAGATTCTTCAAATGATGCTATGTCATTGGTCAGATGACGGATCATCATATCAGTCATAAAACTCCGAAATATGTCAAGATTCTCCGATTTCCTCGTCTCTACCAATGCCTTGATGTATTCCTCTTTGTCATCTGCAAAAATGCGCGATGGAATAAGGCCGTATTCAAACTGGAGCCAGTTCATCATCAATCTCGCCATGCCTCCGTTCCCGTCGGCCCACGGATGGATAGTGACAAGATTGAAATGAGCGTCGAAACTCATATCATATAGTTCCTGCATACTCTTCTTGTCAGCTTCATGTCGTAACACATTCAGGTTATCGCAAAACTGCTCAAGACGTGACGGCACTTTATTGAAACTCATGTATGATTTGCCTCCGACTCCAGCTGTCACATTGAGTAGACGCAAATCGCCGTTGGCTGAGTTCTTCCGTGAGGCAGCGAACAAAGAGCTGGAATGCGACGTTATCGGATTTGACGGAGAAGCCCGTAAAACATTGCTGACCCATGTTTGGCCGGGCAATGTCCGTGAGCTTCGGCAGAAAATCATGGGTGCGGTGTTGCAGGCGCAGACCGGGCTTGTTACGAAAGAGCATCTGGAACTTGCCGTGACGAAACAGACCTCGCTTATCAGTTTCGCTGTACGTAACGATGCGGAAGACAAGGAACGGATTTTGCGTGCGTTAAAGCAAGCGAACGGGAACCGCAATGTCGCCGCCGAGCTGCTCGGAATAGGACGTACAACGCTGTACAGCAAGCTGGAAGAGTAGGAAGGAAGATTCAACAACGAAGTGCAAAAATCCTCATTCTGAATAGCCCCAATATTTTTGAGGGTCGAGACTAAATGGCGGATTGGGGATGGGGCTTCACAAGCCTACAGCCCCTCCCCAATCCGATATTAAGTCGCACAAAAGGTAACTTTCAGCTGACAATACAAAAAAAGGAGACCGAAGTCTCCCTGAGATTAACTAATTTTGTATTGTCCTATGTATCATCGATTAACCTCGGAGCAAAGGTCGCAAATTTTTGTCTTACTCCAAAAGAAAACAAAGAGAAAAGAAATCGCCCTCCTTGTAGGGTGCAGTCAGTCAACACTCAGCCGAGAGCTTAAACGCAATTCCACTGAGAAAGGCAACTATCTGTGGAACAAGGCTCATGCAAGGGCTCTGGAACGTAGAAGGCGCACCACGGCCAACCATACAAAAGATCCGGCGATCCTGTGGGAGGCCTTGGATCTGCTCAGAGAGGAAGACTGGTCGCCAGAACAGATTTCGGCGTATATGAAAAAGCGCGGAAAGAACATCTCCCACGAACTCATATACCGTCATATCCGTGCCGATGAAAGCGGAGAACTCGCCTCACACTGTCGCCACAGAATGAAATACAACCGTCACGGCAGGCCCGACCGTACCACCAGAGTAAAGAACATACCCGACCGCGTAAGCATACACCAACGGCCTCCCGAAGCTGACGGAACACGTTTCGGGGACTGGGAGATGGATACCATAGTGGGGAAAGACGGCAAGGGCGCCATAGTGACACTTACCGAAAGGAGCACCAACATGATACTGATGGAGAGGCTGCCACAAGGAAAGCATCCCGAGCCTCTGGCGAAAGTCGTCATCCGACTACTCTTCCCATACAGGAACACCATACGCTCCATCACCACCGACAACGGATCTGAGTTTTGCGCTCATCGCCTGATTTCAAAGGCATTGTCGCCAAAGGGATCCAAGAACACGAATCTGGTATTTTTCGCCGATTCGTATTCATCCTGGCAGAAAGATGCTATCGAGAACGCCAACAAACTCATTCGACAATATATACCTAAAGGCACTGATTTTTCAACCTTGACGGATGCATTAATCCGCAATGTCCAACACAAAATCAACCGCAGACCACGCAAGAAACTCAATTTTTACTCTCCTAAAAGTATATTCTTCCGACAAATCGATAATTTTGCACTTGCAGTTGAGAGTAGTGAGTATGGATTGAAATACAAATTCAGGCAATCATAGCCGGTAATTCATTAAAAAATGCTATCTTTGCAATTAAAATAGATGAATTAAATGAGATTATATGAAATACAGCATACTTCATATTTCGGATATTCATAAAGCCCCCGGGGTTGAGTATGCCTCTCTATTTCAATCTATGAGAAGAGATTTTGAATACTATACTGAAAACGAATGTATTTTAGCACCTTCTTTTGTGGTTGTAAGTGGTGATCTTATTCAAGGGGCATATACCGATGATGAAATTCGACAACAATATGATAATGTGGCATTATTCCTATCAGACATTTGTCATTTCTTTTTAAAAGGAGATAGAAAGAGGCTTATTATAGTTCCTGGTAATCACGATGTAAACCGAAATGCAACTATGGCAAGTATGATACCAGCAACCAAAAAGTATGAATGTTGTCTACATTCATTCTTTTCTGGAGCAACGGACTTACGTTGGAATTGGAAAGACTGCCAATTCTATGAAATTATGGATCCCGCTATCTATAATAGTCGTTTTAGCCAATTTGTTGAATTCTACAATAAATTCTATGATGGGATTAGACAATATCCTAACAATCCAGAAGAAAGGGCATTTGTTGTTATTGATAATACTTATGAAATTTGTTTTTCTTGTTTCAATAGTTGTCATCGTCTTGACCATCTTTGCGACACGGGAAGTATAACAGAAGAAGCTTTAAATTCCGTGTGTAAAGAACTGACAGATTGTTACAATGCAGGGTATTTAAATATTGCTGTATGGCATCATCATTTCTATGGTAGACCTATGGAAACAAATTATATAGATCGTGCCTTTTTGAACAACCTGCTTAGTTGTAATATCCAAATGGGGTTATATGGGCATCAACATTATACACAAGTTGCTGAAGAATACTCAGATTTGCTTTTACAAAAAGATAAATTAACCCAAAGATTATTATTAATCAGTTCAGGCACATTATTTGGGGGTGAAAAAGTCCTTTCTCCTAATTGTCGCAGACAATACAATATCATAGAAATAGAAAAGGGAAATGGGTATGCAGCTGTTGACATAAACATACGTGAAGATTTTAATCCCAATCGTAATAACAAGATTCCTCATTGGCGCTTGAAACCCCTTTCTAATTCTACCAATAAGATACATTATGATATCAGGCTTAGGGAACTGTCAATTAACGACATTCTATTAAAAATAGATAGGGAATGTAAAATTAGTGGTGATTTTCATCAAGCATGTGAAGCCATTAAACTGTTACAACAGAAAACTGGTAAGGATTTTACACCCATTTTCAAATTATATTTAAAGGAAGTAAAAGACTATGACTATGTTTTTAAGAACGTAGGTAAAGTCACAAGTATAGAAGATGCTGTTTTGAAAATAGTCGCAGCACAACAAGCCGGTAATTCTGATTATATTCAGGAAATTATTGCTGATAGAGATATTTATAAATTAAATGACTCGAATGTCAATTCACTTCTAACTACCTTAAAAAATAGTAATATATGAGCGATACGATGTATGTTTCTATGGAATTCGATGCTAAGCAGATGATTCGTTTGCTTGGTAATGATTTATATGATTCCCCTTTAGCAATGTTAAGAGAAAATGTGCAGAATGCATACGATGCTATTTTGGAAAGGAAATTGATAGATTCTGACTTTGAACCGTATATAAAAATAAATATTACCAACGAGCAAATAGTTATTGAGGATAATGGTATAGGTATGAATAAGGACATATTAGCAAATAACTATTGGAAAGCGGGTAATAGTGGGAAAAATAATCCCCAGTCTATAGCTGCTGGTGTAGTAGGGCATTTTGGAATAGGTGCATTAGCAAATTTTGGAGTGTGTACTAAGCTTGAAATTCAAACACATAGATACGGAGAAAAAATTGCCTACACATCAGAAGCTCAAAGGGAAAGAATTAACATTAAAAATTCCATACCGGTAACTCCAATAGAAAATCAGTCGATTCCTTATGGTACTTGTATAACAGTGACACTTGATCAGCCTGGTTCAATTAGCGTTATTAACGCAATTAATTACTTGCGCCAATATATCGAATACATAGAAATACCTGTAACCATTAACGGACAAAAATTCCCTCAAAAAAAGATTGATTTTGTAAAAAAAATCACAGCAAAGGAGGTGGCAGATTCTCGGTTATCATATAAGTTAGATATAGGATATAATAATCAATTTCCTTTATCTGTAGATATTGTAATTTATGACATAGCAATACAAGGTAGTCCAATAAATGGCTATTTGTATCTAAATACACGGGATAAGGGAATTTTAGGTCTTAGAAACGGTTTTGGACTAGCGAGTATAAACGTACCATCTATTTATGAATTCGGAGGTATTGTTAATTTGGATAATCTTGTCCCTACAGCAGGGCGTGAGGCTGTTAGCCGTGAATCAGTGAGTCTCGTCACTTCGATAGTTCAGTCTGTAGAAAGTTCATGGACATCTGTTATTGCGAAAGATCCAATTTGTGATAACTATCGTAATTTTTTGCAATATCTATATAGTCATTTTAATATGGCGCAAGCTTCGCACATTAATATAAAATATGCGAATGAAGATAAATACATTAGACTTGGTAATATAACAAGCCTAAATGCATCTGAATTCAAATATGCAGACGGTGTAGATTCTACGGTACTTGCTAAGTTTAAAAACTCGGAAAATAATGTCTTGTCCATTTCTGATAGTATCTACAGAAAAAGAATACAGCGAAACTATTTAGAGAAAATAGGTGTAAAATCAATACCAAACAACATCCAAGTAATTAGGGAGTATGAAAGCAAAGAACTAACAATTGATCAATTCTTTATTGTTAACGAATTACGAAGTATTATTGAAGAAGATTACTATGTTAAGGATTTTGATGTGAAGTTTGCTGATATCTCCCATATGCTTAATATCTTTGTTACTCATGATCTTAACAAGGGGATTTTTTGCATATACATTTCTCCAAATAATAGTGATATTCAAAGGCTTATATCAATAAGAAATGACAATTATCGTCTATTTACTCCATTAGCAAAAGATTTTGTGCGAGTTGTACTTTATCAGCAATTTTCAGCTTTTATACCCAAGGGAGTAAAAGAACGTACAGATTATATTTCTCGGGTTCTTCATAACACAAAAGATGAGTATATTATTCCTTATGAAATGACTGGTACAATGGATGAGATGATTGGGAAATTAAGAGCTGATGAGATTACGCCAGAAGAATTTGTGAAGTTTGCTAAAGCTGAACGGAATAAGCATCAGCAAACAATCAATCAATCTCAAGTTGGTGATGTTTCAGAGGTCATTACAAATATTAGTAACAATACATTGAATGTATCGGAGGATGCTATTAAAAATGCAAACAATGAAGATATAATGCCAATGCCATCTATTTTGTGCCTAGATGTAGAAACAAAACTTCGTATTCTTAAAACAGATGTTATAACGCCAGTTCTACAGAATAATAAAATGTTTATGGCATTGACAGATAAAATGGTAAACCAGAAAAGAATATTCTTTTCTAACCCTCATACAACAAGGATACTTTGGAGTATGCACCGCCTTATTTACATTTTCACAGATGCAATGGGGAAAAATACTCTTTATTATGATTTAGAATTGACACGTAAGATTCCTGATTCTACAGGCGGGAAAAGTATACGCTCTGCCACGATTTTAACAAAAGATAAGATTTTTGTTCCAATTGTACCTGAGCTTTATACTTATTTCAATCTTAATGTTGATGAAAAGTTGAAATTCTTTGTTCATTTTGATGAGATAGAGAACTCGTAAAATACAAAAAGCAGAAGAATACTAATCTTTAAAATATCAACGTTATATAGTAGATAAGAAATATGTAATAATGACAATGAATGGTTTAATAGCATTTCTTAAATGCTGTACATTTGTCACGTGAGAATACCTCTCGTAGCTAATTATAGTATTATGTATAAATGCAATATAGTTATAAAGAGGAGATATAAACTTTTATTCTACAAAAAAGATTCGAACACATTGGGATTATATTTAAAAATATTATCTTTGCCATCAGAATAGTGTTCTTTTGATTTAATGCAAAAAAAAGACAGAATATAGAACTTCGCTCGTTTCTAAATCGTTACCAATCAAGAAACAAATCGTTGCAAACTATTCAATTTCAACGATAAAGGCAATCCGCAATGCCTAGCAACAAGGAAAGTGATATGCTTGGTAATACCGGCATCCTTTAGCCATTTTCTCAAGGGAGTTCCGGTCAGAGACTTCTTGAACTCCGGAAATAGCTTCCCGGTTTTACGTTCTCCTATAAGTTCAACAGCTTCATCACACAACGGCAAGGTTGATTGGGTCTTGGTCTTCTGTGTCTTAAATACAATACAAGTGCCGAGACCGGGAACCTGTCGGACATTCTCCCACTTAAGGTTGTAGACATCGCTGTAGCGGAGAGCAGTAAGTGCAGAAAATAGCGAAGCTTTCCGCAGTTCATCGCTTTCACATGGCGTCTGAGCCAGTGTGATCAGTTCCTCCTGATTGAGATACTCGCGCTCAACGTCTTCCAACTCGATATATTCAAGGAAGTCGTTGACATTTTCAGTAAGCAGTTTTTCCTTGTAAGCTTTTTTGAGCAAGCACCTGAAGGTGGAGAAGTATCCGGCTGCAGCATTCTGCGACAGTTTCTTCTTTGTATGCCTGAGCTGGTTGGTACTGAGCAAATGGTCTCGGAACCTGTTGCAGAGGTCCACGGTCACTTCGCCGAAGGTGAATTTGCCGCCGGTGAATTTGTGGAAGTGCAGATATACGATTTTCCATTTCTGGTAGCGTTTCTTCGTCATCTCCTCGAAGTAAGCAAGGAAATCCTCGCGCTGCTGCGTGTGGTCGATGAACCCGAACTGGCGATTTATTACCTGCTCTTGACGGCGACAGCGGATAATCTCCGCCTTTTCAAGCATGATTTTATTGAAGTCGCGCTGGACACGGTTAGTCGGATTGCCGTAGAGGTAGATTCCCATGTATTCGTGGCGCTGTGATTTATTAGTCTTGGGGTTGCGTATTGCCGGATAATAGTCGAGGTAAAGCGTAATCTTACCCGAAGGCAACAGGCGTTGACGTAAAGTCACTTTTGTACATATATCCATAGTCTTTGAGTTTTTTAAGATTGGCCGGATCATAGGCGACATGCACCCACGTCTGACCTTTGGCATTGCGCTCCCATATGGCCTGAGTCCATTTCAGCCCCGATTTCAGCAGGGTTTCAAACAGACGCTTGTTTGACTCCGGCGTGTTCTCTTTCGTCACAAGATCCGCGGCCATGCCGAGCTTGTGATGTGATGTTTTCACACCTCCGACTGCAGTGTTGAGTGCCGGACTGCGATAACCGCTCGTCACGATCAGCGGCGCGCCCCATCGCTCACGCAGCGGATCAAGCACATTGTCGACAAGTGCCGTCAGGTTTTTCACTGCCTCCGGCGTCGGAGTGTTGTCAATGCCGCGTCTCTGTGCGGTGTCAGAGCTTGTAAGCTCCGGGATAGTAAAGTGTTTCATGTGTCACAATAGTTAAAATTGTTAATTATTGCATTTTTGCCATGTAGATATTTGTTGTACTATAACAAAAATGCTATCTTTGCCGTGTATTTAATCCATATGCGTTATGAAGACAAGTCAATTTTGCGCGGAACTATCCGCTAAAGGTTGCTTTGTTATTCGCAGCGGAAGCAGGCATGACATTTGGAAAAGCCCTATAACAGGTAATACATTTGCCATACCACGACACTCTGCAAAGGAGCTTCCGAAAGGTCTTGAATACAAAGCACGCAAGGTGTTAGGGATTTGATCCCCACTCTTGCTTGCTAAATAACAGAATTAATATGAATACTGTCAACGTCATCATCGAGAGAGCAACCGATGGCGGATTTTCCGCTTATGTTGCAGAAGAACTGGATGGATTCGGACTTGCCGGTTATGGAGAAACCGCTTCCGAAGCTGTAGAGGATATGCTCGTTACGTATGAAGAGACAAAGGAGATTAGACAGTCTGAAGGACTTGAGACTCCGCAGTTGCGCTTTTCGTATCATTATGACATTGAATCGTTCTTTAATTATTTTCCGTATCTTAACATCTCAAAAGTTGCTGAACGCGCAGGGATCAACCCCTCTCTGATGCGCCAATATGCGGCTGGAGTAGCAAAAGCCGGTAAGCGACAGTATGAAAAGATTGCATCTGCAGTCCGTTCTATCTCGCAGGAGCTTGCCGCTGTAAATTTCTGAAAGCATTTGAATTAAATACGCCGCCGGGCAGTTGGTCAAGAGAGGCCGCTGCCCGGCAACCTTTTTTCAATAATCACTTGGAGGTATTCGGTCGCCGCATCCATGTTTGCTGCATTTCTTAACCGCCGCTTCTTTCAGTTGTAGCTCGATTTCGTGACGGCGGTGTATTTCTTCCAGTTTGGTATTCTGCTCATTACGGAATTCGACATTAGGTTATCCTTCATTTACAATATTTGCGGCGAGATGCTCAAGTCACAACCATGCGGACACCTTTGTGGGCGTTTCCTTTGTTTTCATCGAAGGAAATGTATTTAATAATATCCCCGCAATTAAATCGCAAAACCGCATATAAGCATTTAATTATATAAATAAATTATTATATATTTGTAGCGTAATCAGAAACCCAAAAGAAAGGAGGCGTGAAAATGAAATAAGAGAAAAGAAAGATTGATTAGAGTTATTTTTCAGACTACTAACACTTATCGAAAATAAATCTAATCAATCTATAATCAGTCAAATCAAAGGACTCTTAAACGAAATTAGAAACATCGACAAACCAAAGCCCCGTATGATAGACAGGGCAATATTACTATTTTTTTTTCGATCATGTACTTAGGCAAACGTGAAATTCTGAACAAAGAGGAATATGAGGTTTTAAGAAATGCCGATCTGTGCGACAAGCGCGGGGCGGTCAATGTAGCTTTCTCTGAGTTGGAGGGACTTATCAATAACGCCGCATTGGCACGACAGTACTTCAAGCGTAGCCCATCGTGGCTTACCCAACGTATCAACGGTAACACCGTCTTTGATAAAAAGGCTGGATTTCGCCCTGACGAATACAGACAACTCGCCGATGCGTTCCGCGATATTGCACGTCGTCTGGCCGCACATGCCGACGAAATAGACGCAGCCACGCCCGATCCCGCTTAGCGGGTGTAATCAATGAAAAGGCGCATACACGTAAGTTTGGTTATTATATAAACAAATCATTGCAATTGCCCCCCAATAATGGGGATGTGAAAATGAGATGAGCGAAAAGAAAAGTTGACTGGAGCTATTTTCAGACTACTAACACTTATCGAAAACAAATATAACCAATCGATAATCAGTCTAATCGAAAAACTCTTGAACGAAATTAGAAAAATCGACTAACAAAAGTTCCCGTGCGACAGACAGGGGTAAACTTACTAAAAACATAAATCATGGGAAATAATAAACCTTCATTCGAGCAAATGTGCGACCCTATCGACTGAATGTCCTCCTCACGAGCATCCATGCTATTACGCATGTTCGTAGCCAACTTACTCTCTGCCTCTATTTGTTTTGCATAA
The DNA here is from genome assembly GCA_964389525.1 of uncultured Muribaculaceae bacterium. Classification (GTDB taxonomy): domain Bacteria; phylum Bacteroidota; class Bacteroidia; order Bacteroidales; family Muribaculaceae; genus JAFLTL01. Next base: position 14,170 of record CAYMEX010000012.1, read on the forward strand.
ACATCGCTTAAATTTTTAAGTGTATTCTGTAGATTATTTATAGTATCGCTTACAGCATTTATGCCGGTAGCTAAAAACGCGAAATTTATAAATGTTTTTTAGCTTTCCACTTCTGCAACTGTTGCTGATATAGCCTTTTGTAAGGATTCCACACTTGCCGAAATCACTTTTATGCCACCGCCCTTATCAACAAACTTAAAAGCTACCGAAATTTGTCTATTGTCTGCCATAATTTTTTTGTTTGGGATTTTTTTTGTTTGTTATCAGCAAATATTTTTTAAATTTGGGAATATAAAATTCTAAGATTATGTATTATGAGATCACTGGTTGGATAGTTCGGAATTTTGGATATCCGATATTCGTACTGTTTGCCATCTTTTGCTTGATTTTTCTAATTTTGGGGAGACCAAGTAAATGGTGTAAATATTCAGAAGACGACGATTAATACTCTTGAGTATTGACGACCAACTTTTTAAACCTCTCTTTCTTCTGTTCTGGCGTTATTTCGACCTTTTTTCTATGACTGCTCGATGGTTGAATGTCCCACGGCAACGGTAGTTGTGGCTTCATCTTTCGCTTCACGTGCGTCTGAATGCTGATTGTAGACTACCAGTCTCATCCGCACCCATGCGCTTCGCTCGTCGGCTTTCTTTGACTGTCTCCATGCTTTGTAAATTGCATTAAACTCCTCGACACCGGATTTATTATCGAATACTTGAAAATAAATTTGCACAACTAAAAATATAGTTATAGATTTGCCACGTGAACTAATAAAATAGTTGAATCATGGCAAAGAAAGGCAGAATCAAAGCCGACCTCACACTGCGAGAAGAACAGTTGATGCAAATTCTATGGTCTTCAGGCAAACCGATGAAAGTGCGCGAGATGGTGGCTCTATACCCCGAACCTCGCCCGCATGTCAATACTGTCTCAACCGTCGTGCGCACACTCGAAGAGAAAGGTTATGTGACCCACCAAAGCGACGGAAACGGATATGCCTACTACACCATAGTGCCTAAAAAGGAATTTCGCAACCGCTCTATCAGCCAGCTGATAAGTGGATATTTTGGCAACAGCTATCTGGGTGCCATTTCGACGTTTGTAGAGGAAGAAAAGATTACCGTCGATGAGCTGAAAGAGTTAATCGAGATGATCGAATCCCGTAAAAAATGACAATAGTGATGGGAGCATTAGTAAGTTACACAATAATTGTGTCCATCGCAATGCTGGCAATGGCAGCCGTGTACCGAGTTCTCATGTCCAATGAGAAACAGGCGGCTTTCAACCGTTTGGCATTGATCATCATATACATCCTGGCATTTATCTCTCCCATATTGGCAGACCTGTTCAGAGACACGCCTTCATCAGGCGATCTCACAAGAGAAATGCTGCCTGTCAACATCATCTCATCTGCCGAGACGACAACACACACCGGTTCTGTTCTACCCGTGTTGATTATCTGCACATATTTTGCCGGAGCGGCTTTTATGTTGCTTCGGTCAGCCTATATATGGTTCAGACTGTGGCGCATCGTCAATAGCGGACGTCGTGAACGCATCGGCCAATACACACTTGTCGTCACAGAAACAGGCGGCTACTCTTCTTTCGGATGGCTGCACTACATCGTAATCTCAGAGGAAGACTATATAAAAGATCGCCCGATTATTGTCAGCCACGAGATGATGCATCTCAGACTCGGGCATCCGATCGACATGATACTGGCTCAGATATCCATAGTGTTGCTGTGGTACACACCTGCGCCATATATTCTGCGCAATGAATTGCGCTCCGTACATGAATATCAAGCCGATATGGCAGTAATCAATAGCGGAGTCGACATGCGCTCATACCAGCTCACGCTTATAAAAAAGGCTGTTGGCAAGAATTTCCCGGCTCTGGCCAACAACCTGAATCACAGTAAACTTAAAAAACGTATTACCATGATGATGAAAAATCAGTCCGACAAGACGCGTCGTATGCGCGCACTTACAATTGCACCGGCACTGGCGCTTGCTATTGTAGCTGTCAATACCCCCACGGTGGCACATGCTCTGAAAGAGGTATCTAACACCGATACTATAGCCAAAAGTACTCAAATTATTATCGTTGGCAAAAGCAACGAGGCAAAATCCTTATCGGTCACCGGATTTAGCGATAACGAAAATAGTAATATTGACAGCACTACCGTCATTACAATAGACGGACGTCGGGTTTCACGGCAGGAACTATCTGCTATCGATCCGTCTACAATAAAGTCTATGAATGTTCTCAAAAACAGCACCACCAAACAAATTGTTGTTACTCTGAAGAATTCTGAAGAAGCAGCAAAGCACGAGCCGGTCGAGAATTCAGAAGAGATCAAAGTAGTAGCAGTAGGCACAATCGCGAAAGACAGCACGACAAAAGACGTTAACGAATCTATCGACAACAGCGCTGTCATTGTTGATAACGAATCTATCGACAACAGCGATGTCATTGTTGAGGTAGACGGACGCACCATGAGCAGTCAGGAGCTGAAATCCTTAGATCCCGCTACAATATCGTCGGTCACCGTTTTAAGAGGCACACCATCACGCATAGTGATCGAGCTCAAGCCCGAAGTAAAATCCTCAGGCAAAACAACCGACCCTAAGTAACACTGGATCATCCTTTAAATTATAAAACGACCGGCACCTCCGATATCAGGCGTGCCGGTCATTCTTTTCTTAATAGCGTCCTTTATATCTCAATCTTCACGTATCACCAGGAGCACATCACCCGGCTGTAGCTTTCTCGTGCCATTTGGCACAATATACCGTTTGCCGCGACGTATCATCATCACAAGCGAGCCCTGAGGCAGCTTCATCTGTCCCAATGTGGCACCCTGCGACAAATCGTCTTCAGAAAGAGTGATCGTATGCAACGACGTAGGAAGTTCATCAGCAAGCTCCACACCAAATTCACCGGGATCGGGCTTCGGACTGTCGGCCAGACCAAGCCGACGCGCCACCCCTATCACAGTCGTGCCCTGCAGCGACAATGACAACAGCGTCACAAAGAACACAATATTGAAAATCTGCGATGACCCGGGCACTCCGGCAACAACAGGATAAGTCGCGAAAATTATCGGCACAGCACCACGGAGCCCTACCCACGATACAAACAGCTTTGAACGCATGTTGACGCTACGCAACGGCGCAAGTGACAGGAAGACACTCAGAGGTCGTCCGAGCACTATCATAAAAATGCCGACAAGCAACGAAACAGCCGCAACCGAAAGCATCTCATGTGGATTCACAAGAAGTCCGAGCATCAGGAAGACGACAATCTGCGCCAGCCAGGTCAGGCCATCCATCATTTTGTTTATACCGCGCAAATAACCGATTTTAGCGTTACCGATCGTGATACCCGCAAGATATACGGCAAGATAGCCGTTGCCTTCGAGAAGCACCGTAGCCGAGTAAATAAAGAACACCGCTCCTATCAGCAGAATCGAGAGCATTGCCGTCGTCTGCCCCGGATCTTCCCCTTTATCGGAGTTAGCGCCAAGACGTATGTAGAGCCGCATCAGACGTACAGCTCCGATGCCACCGACAACTCCGATGATCCCGCCGACACAAAACTGCAAAAGTAGTTGAATCGCTATGGATCCTGCCGAAAGATCTCCGGGAATTATAATGGCCTCAACAAGTATCAATGTGAGCATATAGGCCATGGGATCATTTGATCCGCTTTCAAGCTCGAGCATCGGACGAAGATTATGCCGGAGACCGACTTTCTGGGATCCGAGAATGCCGAACACCGAAACCGAATCGGTCGATGACATCGTGGCGGCAAGCAAAAGAGACGGCAGGAATGCAAAATGTATGTTTGTCCATGACATACCAGACAGCCACCAGATAAACAACCCGGTAAGCAATGCCGTGAGTACCACGCCGACAGTCGACAGCAAGAGTCCCGGCAACAGCACCGACCTGATAGCTGAAAGGCGCGTACCCATACCTCCCGAAAACAGTATGATACACAAAGCGACCATACCGATCGTCTGAGTCGTGTGCATGTCGCTGAACTGTACCCCCAGGCCATCGGTGCCAAAGGCCATACCGACGAGAAGGAAAACAAGGAGAAGAGGCAATCCTGTGCGATAGCTTGATTTACCGAGCATCACCGCCGCGACAAGCAGCAGCGAGCCGGTAAGCAGAATATTGTCGATTGTCATGTTCTTTTGTCTGAATCTGAATTCCTGTGCAAAATATGAAATTAACCATTGAAGTCCCAAACCGTCTGTATAACACATACAATGCGGGACCGCATTTGGTTTAAATACGATCCCGCATCCATATGCTTTTTTATCTGACGATCAACCGTTCTGCTCAAGCAACGAAATGTGGTCGAGCAGTTTGACGGCATCGATATACTGCGCGATACCCTCTGCGACATCCTTTGCGGCTTTCACTGCCTGAACCACCGTCTGCGGACGATGCACCACATCACCACCAGCAAACACTCCGCGGCGCGTAGTCATGCCGTAAGGGCGCGTGTGAGTGATTACATATCCTTTTGCATCAACCTCAATACCATCGGTCGTGGAGACAATCCTGTTGGCCGGACGCGAACCTATCGCCATAAAGACACGGTTGAAAGGCATGACACTCTCCCCGGAAGGAGATTTAAGTTTGAGTTCCTTGAGCTTGTTGCACTCATCACCGACAAATTCCTCGATCTCGGTCTCCCAGATAAATTTGACACCTTCATGCACAGCTTCGTTGTACTCACGCTCGATAGCTGTCATTTCCTCTTTTTTGCCACGGAAAATAACGGTGACATCCGTCTCAAATCTTATCGCAGTGCGGGCCGCATCCATCGCCACGTTACCACATCCCATGATTGCGACACGCTCGCCGGCGCGCAACGGCACATGGCGTTTTGTCACCATGCCGTCGTTGTAGGCCGTGACCTGATGCAGCAACGCGATCGACTGATGCACACCGTGAAGATTCACTCCCGGCGTCTCCACCGACTTCGGTATGGCGGTACCTGTGCCGATAAAGATCGCATCATATCCGTCGGCAAAGATACTGTCGATCGTTATATCGCCGACCCCGACCGCATGGCCGAGACGGAACTCTACACCAAGAGCCTCGATCTTCTTGATCTCCTCTCTTACGACTGATTTCGGAAGACGATATCCGGGTATGCCGTAGAGCAGCACTCCCCCGGCTTCCTGCTGTGCCTCAAAGATGGTAACGTTGAATCCCTGACGCGAAAGCTGCCCCGCTACCGTGAGTCCGGCCGGCCCGGATCCGATCACAGCCACACGACCGCGCGTCTTCTGCGGGATATATTCTTTTATGAGCCCCATCTCCGTGTCAAAATCGGCCACGAAGCTCTCGAGCTTTCCGATCTGTACTGGCTCCCCTTTCTTGCCGAGCACGCAATTGCCCTGACACTGTTTTTCGTGAGGACAGACACGTCCGCATACAGCGGGCAGTGTACTCGTCTCGTTAATCACATTTATGGCATTGCCGAAATTACCTTTCGACAGCTCATGTATAAACTCCGGTATATTATTTCCGATCGGACACCCCTTCACACACTGCGGTACCTTACAATGGAGACAACGTTTGGCTTCATTTACAGCCTCAGCCGGAGTGAAACCCACGTCGGTAAGAAATGCACCTGCTCCCGATGCGACATCAGAAGCCATCATATCTGTCATTTGATCCATAGTCGCGCATTTGATAATTCGCTGCAAAGATAACTATAAAAACTGAGACAATAAGCCAATCGCCGCAACGAGCGATAGTTCAGTGCATTACGATTGCACACAATATACAGTCTTATATCCCCCAAGTTTTCAATTATTCATTTGCAAACAAAAAATCACATACTTACCTTTGTAAAGTAATATGAGAAGCAATAGATTATGAACAGAGCATTGATAGAAGATCTTGTTTTCCCCGGTTGCCCTATCAGGAACATATTGTCGAGAATCAGCGACAAATGGTCTTTGCTTGTCATATACACACTTGACAAGTCGGAGAAAGAAGCTGTGCGTTTCAAAGAACTGCAGCGGCAGATTCCCGACATTTCACAAAAGATGCTCACTGTCACGCTCCGCACTCTTGAGGAGGACGGCTACGTGACCCGTACAGTCTACCCGGAAGTTCCGCCACGTGTGGAATACTCGCTTACCGACTTGTCAAAATCTCTTATCCCTCACATAAACTCACTTATAAACTGGGCATTGGAGAACATGAAAACAATAATACAACACAGAAAAAGAGCTGCTGTCAATACAGAAGCCTGATCGAATGCAGCATGCAGCACAAACGATCAGGCTTTTATTGGATTAAAATGAACCTGCTTCGACAGACGGTTTACCTGGCGTCAGTTTTGGGATAGAGGATCGTCGCAGGATTGACCGTGACGGCAGCCGGGGTCACACTGTCGTCGATTTTCAGCGAGACGATGCGTGTGCGGCGCGGATTGGCCACCGTATCGCAGTTATGCACATGATAGACGTAGCGCAGATTTCCGTCATTGTCGGCAAACACATCGCCATGACCCGATCCACGCTCCCCTACTATGTTGCGGTGAATGATCGGATTTGCAGGATTTTTCGTCCAGGGACCAAGAGGAGAATCAGCCGTAGCGTAACCTACCGCATAGTCGGGGCTCATAAAATGGTTGGCCGAATAAAACAGGTAATACTTATCGCCAAAACGAACTACTGTCGGGCCCTCCATGATCGGATCGCTCTCATAGGCAAGTGTATGCTCCCAGGGCTGATCGTTACGGAATACAGGCTGCAGCGTGCCTTCGACAAAATGCCCTGTATTGAAATCGAACTCACCTACCCAAAGGAAGTTACCGTGATCAAATCGGACGTGGTACAGATAATGGCGGCCGTCAGCGTCGGTGAAGAGGAATGGATCGATATTTTTCTCCGAGTCGTCGATAGCTGTTCCGTCCCAAAGGTATGTGCCGTTGATCGAGTCGGCCTTTGCAAGCGCAATCTGCTCGTTGGCAGTATAGAACATATAGACACACGAGTCGGTCGGAACAAACTGCGGAGCCCAGAAGCCTTTTGTGCCGAACACTTTTTCACCCGGAGTGAGATTAGGCATAGTATCAGCGGAGGCGGGAGACCAGTTTTGCAGATCGGTGGAACTCAGCACTGTGAATCCCGGAGGATTAGATCCCCGGGTGCCGGCAAGATAGTATCGTCCGTCGAGGTTAATGATTGTAGGATCTGCAAAAAAGACATCGTCATCGGCAGAAGCCGATGTCTCTGCCTGATTGCCGCCACATGCCGAAAACATTGCCACACAAACAGCAGCAGATGAAAGCTGTAGAAGTTTAAACATATCAAATCTTTTAATTCTGCATCAAATTTACAATTTTTCATCAATAAAACGGCCATTTAACACATCTCAGGTATAAAATAATCACTACTTTTGGGATCAAAGAAATGAAGTGATTTAAACTTATTACAAAATGTTAACCAGGAAGTGAAATGAACCATTCAGTTTAAGTTTCAAGTCTGCTTCGGGCTATTTCGGAACCTCTCTTCGGTCACAATGGAGCCCCATTGCTCCCTCATCGCGATCCCGAACTTACCTCGAATCAGTCTTAAATCTTAAAATGTAATAAGTTTAAATCACTTCAACGACCAAATCAAAGTATTACATCTAACGAATATGAGAAGACAGTTAATCTTTGCGCTACTGACGGCCGGAATCGCCTCAACAGCGACGGCAGACGAAGCACGTCTGTTGCGCTTCCCGGCGACCAACGGCAGCGATGTAGTTTTCAGCTATGCCGGTGATCTCTACAGTGTGCCTATCGCCGGTGGCGAAGCGCGACCTCTCACGTCGCATCAGGGTTACGAGATGTTCGGACGATTCTCGCCCGACGGCAAGCAGATCGCATTTACAGGCGAGTATGACGGCAACCGCGAAGTATATCTTATACCGTCGACCGGCGGAGAGCCGGTGCGTCTGACCTACACCAGCACCAACTCGCGTGACGAGCTCGGTGACCGCATGGGTCCCAACAATATCGTCGTAAACTGGACCCCGGAGGGAAATATCGTTTACCGCAACCGCATCGGCGACGGCTTCACAGGCAAGATGTGGACCGTTTCTCCCAAAGGAGGAATGCCGACACAGATACCGCTGCCCGAGGGCGGATGGTGCAGTTTCTCACCCGACGGCAAGAAGATGGCCTACAACCGTGTGATGCGTGAGTTCCGCACATGGAAATACTACAAGGGGGGCATGGCCGACGATGTATGGGTTTATGATCCCAAGGCCAAAACGGTCGAAAACATCACCAAGAACGACGCCCAGGACATATTCCCGATGTGGATCGGCGACGAGATTTTCTTTGCGAGCGACCGCGACAACACGATGAATCTCTTTGCCTACAACACAAAGACAAAACAGACCGAGAAAGTGACCGACTTCTCGGACTTCGATGTGAAGTTCCCGAGCTCAAACGGAGAGATCATTGTCTTTGAAAACGGCGGATATATCTACAAGTTTGACCCGAAGACCCGCAAAAGCGAGAAGATCACGGTCTATATCAGTTCGGACAACGTCGACGCCCGCCCGGAGCGCAAGAACGTCAGCCGCAACGTCACCAATCTCAGCATCGGAGACAACGGCAGCCATGTGGCAGTGACAGCGCGCGGCGAACTGTTTGACGTCCCGGTGAAGGGTGGCGCGGTCAAGAATCTTACGCGCACAGCTGGCTCAAATGACCGCGAGGGCGAGATCAGTCCCGACGGCAAATATATCGCCTATATCGGCGACGGCACCGGCGAGACCGAGATCTACATCTACGACACAGCCACATCGGCCACACGCCAGCTGACAAAAAACAACGACACATATATCCGCTCTATTTTCTGGAGCCCCGACAGCAAGAAGATACTTTACACCGACCGCCGCAACCGGCTTATCGAGGTCGATCCTGCAACCGGCGCGAAACGCACCGTCATAACCCAGCCTCAAGGTGAGATCAGGTCGGTAAGTTTCTCGCCCGACAGCAAATGGATCGCCACTACACGTTCGGGAGAGAATGAGATGTCGATGATATATCTGCACAATCTTGCAACCGGCAAGGAATATCCCGTAACCGAGAAATGGTATGACTCCTCATCGCTCGTATTCAGCAAAGACGGAAAGTATCTGATCTTTGTCTCGGACCGTGACCTCAACCCGATATACAGCCGCGTGGAGTGGAACTATGCCTACGGCAGCCTCGGAGCCATCTACATGACAATGCTGGCATCCGACACCCCCTCGCCCCTCCTGATCAAACCGGCGGATGACAACAAAGAACCGGCCAAGGAAAAAGAGAGCAATGCCGACGCCGCACAGGCAACGGTTAAGATCGATGCCGACGGACTCACCGACCGCATCATCAAGCTCCCGATCGAAAACAGCACATACGCCCGACCGATATACTGCAACGACAACAAACTTTATTACTCATCGGGCGGCAACCTGCGCGTATTTGATTTCGCCTGTCAGAATGACAGCGAAGTGACCAACGGCCAGCTCGTAGCTATGGCTCCCGAAGGTAAGAAAGCAATATTCCGACAAGGCGGCAACTACTATGTGGCAGCATTCCCGGCCGACAAAGTGTCGCTCAACGACAAGCTCGATCTCAGCAACCTCGTGGCTGTAGCCGACTACTCACAGGAGTGGCCGCAGATCTACGACGAGGTGTGGCGCGCATTCCGCGACGGATTCTATCTTGAGAACATGCACGGCGCCGACTGGAAGGCACTCAAGGAAAAATATGCCGCACTCGTGCCATATGCAAAAACCCGCCTCGACCTGAATTATGTGATAGGCGAACTCATCAGCGAGCTGGCATGCGGACATGCCTATGTCAATGTAGGAGAGTACAACAAGCCTGAGCGCATCAGCATGGGACTGCTCGGTGCAGAAATCAGCGCCGACAAGAGCGGGTATTTCAAGATCGACCGCATACTGCCGGGCGCTCCCTATCGCCCCGAGCTCCGCTCGCCGCTGACCGAACCGGGACTCGACGTGAAAGCCGGAGACTACATCACCGCGATCGACGGTGTGCCGACCAACACAGTAGACAATATCTATGAACTCCTGATCGGCAAAGCCGATATACCGACCGAACTGACGATAAACAACTCGGCCAATGCCGGCGGACACACAATCGTGATCAAACCGATCAAGAGCGAAGACATGCTCTATCACAACGAATGGGTGACCGGCAACATCAAAAAAGTCGAGGAGGCAACAAACGGCCGCGTAGGCTACATCTATGTGCCCGACATGGGACCGGAGGGACTCAACGAGTTTGTACGTTACTATTATCCGCAGCTCGACAAAGAGGCTCTCATCATCGATGACCGCGCCAATGGCGGCGGTAACATCTCGCCCATGATCATCGAGCGTCTGCAGCGTGAGGTGTACCGCCGCACGATGAGCCGCACATCGAACCGCGTGGGCAACATCCCCGAAGGAACGATGCACGGCCCGAAGGTGCTTCTTGTCAACAAGTATTCGGCATCGGACGGCGACCTGTTCCCCTGGAGCTTCAAAGCCACCGGCCTCGGCAAGGTGATCGGCACACGCACATGGGGCGGCATCGTGGGCATCAGCGGCTCGCTCCCCTACATGGACGGCACAGACGTGCGCGTTCCGTTCTTCACCAACTTCGACGCCAAGACCGGCAAGTGGATCGTCGAGAACCACGGCGTGGATCCCGACATAGTGATCGACAACGACCCGATCCTCGAGCAGCAGGGTGTAGACCAGCAGCTGAACAAGGCCATCGAAGTGATCATGGAAGAGCTGAAGAACCGCAAGCCGCTTCCCGGCGTACCGGCTCCCCGCACTTACAAAGACCTCGGTGTGGAAGGCAAATAAGAATCAGTCATAAGACAACAAAAGCAGGCAGGCTCCGTCGGCTAAACGGCGGAGCCTGTATTTTTTCTTCAGAACAGGTCATAATCAGTCGGTATGAAACAGCCGTCTTATGCGCGGAAGCATAAAGCCGGAAACACGCCTGCAGTCAATCTTACCGAGCAACAGAACGGCAATCAGAGCAATCCAAAAATACATGTCAGATCAGAGCTTATTTTGAGACCTTAACGTCAAGTTATTCATCTTTGACAAAACTATATGATCGGACTCTCCGACATACTTTCATCGGCAAACTCGTCTACCGTCACACCAAACTCAATGCCATCGAACAAAACGGCCGGATTATTTATGGCAATATTGTAGACGTATGCACATCCGATTTTCCATTGAGAGAGCGTACCGCCCGATGCAGGATACATAATACGACCGCAATCTGTTCCAGGAACAAGTATATAGTCGGGCGTATGTGATCCCGGGAACAGTTTTCCCCCTGTCGCCTTGTCGAAGATCTCACAGTCGACCGAAATATATGTACCGGTGAACGACTGACTGCTTTCATCGTAGGACAATGGATCGAGCTGTTGCGGGATAAAGAAATCGATATTATTCCCGACACTGCCATCCGACACATCGGTCACATCGGAAGTAAGGACGAGTGCATCGCCCTTTTCTTCTGACGAATAAAGTGTAACATTTCCCATAAGTGCCTGGCTGTGCCAGTATCCTGAAGTGTCACTGCCGGGATAGGTTGTCTGGCGCGGATAGAAAAACGACGCACGCTTGTATATGTTTCCAATCTCGACACTTCTGACTTTCACAATGATATCAGCATTGTCGCTCGACAGGCACACATCGACCATAGAAAGCGCATGCCTGAAGTTGACCCTTACAGGAGCCGCAGTCTGAATCTCTCCGTAATTCACCGCATACAGGAGATCGACGTTACCCGGATTGGCGTAATTGTTGATGCTCGCAGTCCCGGTAGGCGACCCGTCCACATCGGGAGACGCTGCCAGATCCGGGCTAACCGAATAGAAACTTACAGGTGAGTCGGGCCAGTAGGCCGGCGTCGAGCATACCCAATTCGACCCCTCACGCTCGACCAGCACATTATCCATCAGTTTTTCACCGTTGGCGAAAGCAGTAACCGCAAAATTACTAATTGTAGCTGTAGTCGTAGGCGCCCCACGCGATACAACAGCCGGAACCACCGCACTGAATGTGATCAGTGACGAATCCAAAGGCTCAACGCCGGTCACATCATCCGACACACAGGATACGGCAATAGACGCACAAGCCAAGATACATGCCAACAGCTTAACTTTCATAGATCGTATAGTTTAGATTATCGACTCCCCAATAATGTCATCACTGACAAAGTATATAGACATAACACATTATCTGTCATTGAAGTTTATCACCACTGTGTTCCACTGGTCTACGGAAACATCAAAACTGCCTGTGGTGCCCGAAGACTCCGGTATGTCAATCCCCTGAATATGTATCCATACATCCATAGGATCAGCTGCTTCTACGATCTGCGACGTCACATCACATTCATAACTGTAACAGGAACCGTCGGAAAGCCAAACAAACAAATAAAGGATATTACGCACATCTGAATCTGCCGCTCGCCCAAATGAGAGAAATTCACCATATATCCCCGATCTGCCGGAACATGCCACCGCAAATGGCAATGTAGCTCCTTCAGGCGATAGAGAAAGGTCGGATATCCTTAGCGACCCCGACATTCCGCTCATCGCCGCACTCACACGCCTGACACCACCAAGCCCCGACACCCCTGACACAACAACATGGTATCGTCGGACTATACACTCAGGATGGACGGGCAACAGCTTGTATTTCGACGATTTGACACAGACGTCTCCCGACAGCAGTATCTGATATGACAACATGTCAAAACCAAGACCTACATATGGAGTATGATCACACCACAACATGCCCGGGCTTTTCACTACAGTTTCATCTATGCCTTCCGGCAGACCGACGTTGTGTTCAGCCCCGGACGACACCGGCGAAAACAACTCACACGCAGGAGTCGATATGGTAAACAGGTCATAAGAGTCATCGTTATCAAATATGACCTGAGCATCGTCATTTACAGTTATAAAGGCATAATCGCCCAACGGGAGTCTCACTTCACCGCCACAAGCGTCGGGAAAATCAAAACGCCACGCTGTTTTATCATCATCACGGAAGAAAAAACAGGCCATACCATCAGGAGAAGCATCAGGCGCAAGATCCCAATGGTAGTCGATATCAAGTGAACCGATATAATTCTCACAGCCTATGATGCCTTCATTAATACATGACTGCATCAGCAACGAAACCAGAACGGCACCACACGGCTGAACGTAATTACCTATCATACACTCGATCGTTGTTAATTATATTTAACAACGATCATACGTCAGAAAAAGTTTACAGCAACAAAACGCACTCAATAGGAGTGCAAGCCGGTAGTTATGCAAAACCATGTCACAACAACCGAGACGAGGGCTATTGCCGCAAACAAACGACTTATAGTGTGTCTACACACAGCAAGCAAAATGAGATATATGACAAACGACACTAATGCCGCAGTTTCTTTCGGATCCCACGACCAATAACTGCCCCATGCCTCATGCGCCCACAACGAACCCAAAAGGATGCCGCATCCCAGAGAACTTTCTCCTAACAGAATATACAACCGGTTTTTAGATGAGACTGTCGCCGCAAATATAAAGAACGAATATGCGATCAGCACAAATGTGACATGAACAGGAAGCCACACTGAATCGAGTATCGGGTTATACGTTTTCAGGGCGGGATGAATGCCGGTGACTTCCGATGCCACAACAAGAGCTGCGACGACCGCATAGGTCAATGACGAAGGCGAACGGAACACAAACGCCATCAGCAACAGCAGAAGTGCCACGATGCGGAGCGTATCGGCTACCGACACCAGCGGCAACGCACCAGCAAGCACTCCATTTAAGACTGTGTCGGCAGCAATCAATGACAACGGTATCAGTGAGAGTTTCAGTAGACTGTCAGTATCGCGATAAAACAGCGAAGCCAATAAGAGCAAAAATGCAGAAACAGCACACAGCTTCAGGAAATGCAGATTGTTGTAAACGTGCTCAGTCATCACGCGTTCAGGCGTCAGATAGGACGAGCCCACGGGCAACCGCACGGCCCCACCGGCAGATATGTCATCGTCGTATTGGGCCGACAACGTTTCCATTGTCACAACGCATCCGCCGACACGCATCTGTCTCAGATCTCCTCCAAGCACAAAACACACAGCCAGCAAAACAACAGTGACACAAGCCGCCATAAGCAAGCCGAAACGATATCTGACTATTTTATACGGCCAACCTGACATCTGAATGAAATTCAATAATCAGCATAGGCCGGATCACCGGCTTCAGTAATCGCCATGCACTCAATCTCGACAAGCCATCCCGGACGGCATACAGGCGCATGCACGGTCACAAACGGGACATCGGACAGACGCTCCGCCACAATGTGCGACACGACACCGGCGTCGGAAGGATCACGGACATATACAACCGCATGAACGATATCGGCAAGAACTCCGCCGCCATCGGCAAGCAACGCCTCTATGTTGGAAACAGCCCTGCAAGTCTGCATCGCCACATCGCCCGGCGCGACGATCTGCCCGTCGGGGCCTATGCTTGCAGTCCCGGAAACAATTATGTGCGTACGATCTCCATATGCAATTGCTGTAGCGCGTTCAAACGCCACTCCGTAGTCGGTCGTGGCATTCAGGCTGCCAAGAGCCGACAGATGACGCGTCTGCCCTTTTTCAAGGCCATCTACGGCAAAAGCATCCAATGTGACGAGTGCCTCCCGATCAGATGACGCTCCCTCTATGCCTGTACTGGCGATAAATCCATGGGCCGGAGTGAGCCCCTGATCACAGAAAACTTCATTACGGGCTTTCACCATGCCGGCATAGCGCGTATCAATATCGCGCATGTACAGCCATGTGCGTTTGCATTCACATGAAAGCCTCAAGGGAGCAAGCGAAGAAATATATGCCGAAAATATATCATGTGTGGCCTTATAGCTGTCGCCATGAGCAGTGAGCGACATTGTCCATATATCGGTATATGGAGTACGCCTCACGACTGTGACATTACCGGTCGAGTCAGGCACGACACCGGCGGTCATTATTATCAAAAGTACCGCTTTCACGCCCTGACGGCACGGACGCTGACCTATAACCGACAACGCTCCGGGAAGAACGGACAGGACGTCAGACGCCTCCTGCGCCTGATTAGTGACATCGGATAGGAACACACGCTTCATCACCGTGACACAGCCGTCAACACGATAGCTGCGCATCGCCTCATCATAAGCACGGACAATGCGGTTAAGCTGATCAGACACGTTTCCTTCTGAACATGCGACCGGCACAAATGTGACATGAACCTCCCTTCTGCCTTTCGACATACGGGGAGCATACTCCGACACCCTTACTTCTATCCCGGATATTACAGAAAACTCATGCGCTATCATATACACAAAGATAAAAAACAATCGGAATAGCAGCAAAGTCACGTTACATCACTAAAAACAGCCTGAATCTCAATATTTTTTATAACTTTGCATCTTGTAATACCACTGATTATATGACGATTGATTTAGGCTATATACAACATTTGGCTGAAAACCACGAAAGTGTTGATGTTGAGTTCAAGGAAACTACGGGGCAACTTGACCGAGGAATGGAAACATTGTGCGGTATGCTCAATGGTATTGGCGGTATCGTAATCTTTGGTATTAACAATTCATGCAAGATTATCGGACAGGAAATCGGCGATAAGACAACACGCATGATTGGCGAGGCACTGCGCCGCTTCGAGCCTTCCGTTGAGATCCGACAGAAATATATCAAGCTGAAAGATTCGGAGAAACAACTGATTGTATTTGAAGCAGAGGGAAATAATCCCGATAGACCATATTCATACGATGGCAGACCTTATCAACGACACGACAGTGTCACATCTGTCATGCCGCACGATAAATATTCGCGTATGATTATGAACCGTGGCGGTCTCAAATACAAATGGGATGCCTTGCCTAACGAGAATTTGAAATTTGAGGATCTTGACGAGAGCCGTATCCATTGGGCTATTAGGCAGGCTCTTGAATTAGGGAGACTGAAAGATGGCGCATATACCCGCGATCCGATTGCCATTCTTGAAAAATTCAAAGTGCTTAAGAACGGTGTCTATAACAATGCTGCCGCCGTTCTTTTCGGCAAGGACTTCTTTTACTATCACAATTGCATTATCCGTCTTGCCCGTTTCCGAGGTATAGACAAACGCGAATTTATCGACAACCAACAGATTGAGGGAAATATCTTTGATATGCTCAACGAAGTTACTCCCTTTTTTCTTAAGCATCTCTCAGTAACAAGCCGAATGGAGGGGATGTATCGGAAGGATGAACTGGAAGTGCCGATAACAGCTTTACGCGAGTGTTGTGCCAACGCATTGGCACACATGGACTGGAGAAAGACCGCTTCCGTAGGAGTTGCCATATATGATGACCGCATAGAGATTGAGAACGCAGGTATGCTACCCGAAGATATACCTGCCACCCAACTGACATACAACTCTCATATACTTGACTCCCATACATCAGAGCCACCCAACGAGACCATCGCCCGCGTCATGTATTACAGTGGGGTCATCGAGCATTGGGGCAGAGGGTTGTCAATGATATTTGAAGACTGCAAACGCGCAGGACTTCAACAGCCGACTGTAACTGATGAAAGAGGAGTCGTCAAGGTAACGTTTATGCGCCCTGATTTGTCGAGTCACAAAAATGACACGATAAATGACACGATAAATGACACGATAAATGACACGATAAATGACACGATAAATGAAAATGAGAAAATGATTTATAATCGTATCGTTTCTTCGCCGGGAATCAGTGCGGTTGCTTTGGCTGATGAATTTGGCAAGAGCATCAGAACTATAATGAGAGCATTGAAACATCTGGTAAATATAAATGTTATAGAATATCGCGGTTCTAAAAAGACAGGAGGCTATTTCAGTAAATAAACATGTCACAAAAAAGATCATCGGCCTTGAAATCTATATCAAGCCCGATGATATACAGGTGTTTATTTTTAATAAATCTCTATATGACTATGCCGCGTGACTCAAGAAGCAACCTCCCGAACTCGGCAATGTTTTCGGCCGTGACGGCAGGACGCGGGTCGGAGTCAACAGCTGTCTGCAAAGTCGTTTCGCCTGAAAGGACGAGCACTCCGAGCGATCCGGCATTCTGAGCCGTAGCGACATCGGTGTATATGCGGTCGCCGCACATCGCCACCTCATCGGGCTGCAGATCATATTTCGCCATTATGCACCGCAGCATGTCGGGATTGGGCTTACCTATAACGATATCGGGACGACGGCCGGTGGCATGAAAAATGCACTCGCACATCGATCCGCAATCGACAAGAATGACCTCTTTGTCGGTCGGGCATACACGGTCGGGATTTGTCGCGATATATGGGATGCCCTGTGCAGCCCACCATGACGCTCTGCACAAACGGTCGTAGGTGAGGGTCATGTCGAACGATACCACAAGAATGTCAGGACGGTCGGAAGGATCGTTCTCAGCCATCTCGAATCCGGCCTCCTCAAACTCGGCCGTCATGCTCGGCGTACCGAGCACAAAAAGGCGCTTTGCCTCGGGAAAATTCTGGTGTATATAATCTATCGTGGCAACCGCAGTCGTATACACCTCGTCGGGAGCAGCATCGATGCCGAGACTGCTGAGTTTGGCGATATAGTCGGCAATGCTTTTGGTCGGGTTATTTGTCAGAAACGAATAGCGTATGCCATTGTCGCTCAACGACTGCAGGAATGTCTTGGTAAAGGGGAACAACTTAGAACCAAGGTAAATGGTACCATCCATGTCGAGAGCGACATGCCTGATACGGCGACATGCCTCCATGAGACTGTCATGGGGCATATCGGTCATGTATCGGTCGAAACCGGAAGTATATGAGTGCATATTATTCAGCATTTTCTTTTTCCTGCTCGGCATAGAACTTCTGGGAACGCGCATATCCATCGCGGGGTGCCGCCCACATGGTGACAAACGTGACAGCACCAAGCACACCTATGCCGATAATGAGATAGAACACAACATTCCAGCCATAATGGTCAGCGATAATGCCCACACCGATTGCCGAAAGGAACGAGCCTACATAACCGAAAATACCGGCAAGACCGTTGGCCGTAGCCGAGGCCTCTTTGGTAGCATGGTTGGCCGACGAGATGCCGATGAGAGCCTGCGGTCCGTAGATAAAGAATCCGGCCATAGCAAGAATGATAACCGACGCGAGGAACGGCAACTGCGGGAAGAAGATGAATATGCACATAAAGAGCGATGCACCTATCATGCAGCAGAGACACATGCGGTGTGCCTTGCCGTTGAAAATATGATCGGTCGCCCATCCGGCAAAGATTGTTCCTACAATTGCAAAGATCTCAAAGGCAGCGACTGTCCATGCTGCATTTTCAATCGACATGCCACGCGCCTCGGTGAGGAATTTCGGGCCCCAGTCGAGAATGCCCATGCGCATCACATAGACAAAGACATTGGCGATACAGAGCGTCCAGATCCAGCGGTTGGTCCACACCATAGCCTTGAGGAACTTGGCATGGGAGGGGGCTTTCTCACCGTTCTTCGTCTCTTTTTTGCCGGTGTTGGTACCCGGAAGTTCAGGCAGGCCTACCGAACGCGGATCGTCGCGCAAGCCCCAGAAAAGCCATCCGGCACCAAGAACAGCAAGTCCGGCCGGCAACCAGAAGCACCACTTCCATGCACCCCAGTGTTTGGCGTACTGAAGTATCTGGTTCATGTCGTCGGCAACCTCAGGATTGAGCTTGAGATTAGCGGCAATGAGATTTATGATGTCGGGGTTGTTGCTCATGTCCTGCCCCATGATGCCCATGATATATCCGCACGCCACAACAGCTGCAGCCGCTCCGATGGAGTGTGAGGTATTCCATATCGACATTTTGGTGGCCAGCTCTGAAGGATGGATCCAGCATGGCAACAGACGCGCACACGGAGGATAGCCGATGCCCTGAAATGCCTGATTGAGAACAATGGTGACCGCCATGACAAGAATGAGCATGTTGACAAGGTCGGGCGTCGCCTGCGCCGCCGTCGGATCGGCTCCAACCAGCCACGCGCTGATGTTGTAGCCATAGCCGAAAGCGAAGTTGGAGAGGGCGCACAAGAGAAGACCGATGGCCATGACCGCACGCGCACTGTAACGGTCGACAATAAACCCGTTGACAAAACGTGAGAGACCATAGACAAGCGAACCTATGCCTATAACAATACCGAAATCGGTGTTGGAGATGCCGTACTGCGCCGTCAGCCCGGGCATGGCAAGCGAGAAGTTCTTGCGTACAAAGTAATAAATCGCGTAGCCAATCATAGACACGACAATAGTGCGCATCTGCCACGATTTAAACTGTTTAACTACTTCAGGCTTCCATGAGCCATAAATATTGTCTTTTGCCATTGCGTGATTTTATGGTATTTGCAGTTTTATTCAGTAAAAGTAGTCAATTATTATTTAACTCCATTGTTTTTTCCACATCAAGTGCATCGGCAATGACCGATATAGGATTGAACACGGCTACGCCGCTCCCCTGCTCGATCTGCCACTTACATGTCTCGCAATCGGTTGCGACAAAATCGACACCTGAACGCACGATGGCATCAAACAACGGGCGGCCGATCTCCTGCGAAGCCCTGTAATTCTCTTTCTTGAAGCCATATGTCCCGGCCAAGCCGCAGCACTGCGAGGGCAACGATACCAGCTCAAGTCCCGGAACCATGCCAAGCAACGATGTCGAATAAATTGTCCAGCCGAGTTTTTCCATGTGACATGGAGCATGATACGCCACACGTTTTCTGTATTCGGGGCGGAAAGCAAGTCTCACACTTCCGCTCTCGACAAGCTGATACAGATATCGCGATGCAAGATTAATACTATCGACAACATCGGCATTATCAAGCCCGAGCAAACCGGGATATTCTTCACGCATTGTAAGAATACATGTCGAACTTGTGCCTACAACCTGCATGCCGGCGTCGACCGCACTTCTTATAGAGCTCAAATTGATGCCGGCATCGCGGCGTGCCGGCGCAATCATACGGTTGACGATTTTGGCAACACCGCAGCATCGTTCTTTGTCGAGAAGACGCACACCGATGCCACAGGCATTCATGATCTTCAGGAAGTCGCGGCCAAGCTTAGGATAATTGTAGTTGACATAGCACCCGTGAAAATAGGTCACATGCCTCGAATACTTCTCCTGCGCGGCAGACGCTTCTTTTTTAAACCACTTCACAAACGTCTGCGATGAATATGCGGGGAATGTGCGATGGTGGTCAATAGCCATTGTCACATCAAGAAGCTTTTTCACCACCGGTATACGTAGCGATGTATTGACTACAGGTGCCATACTGGTGGCCACCGTCCCCATGACATCGGTGCTCGCAAGCATTATATCGCGGAGTTTTACCGGGCTCTTGCTGTATTTAAGTCTCGCTCCCTGTATAATATCTCCAATCTTGACATTTGAAGGACATGCCACTTCACAACGCTTGCAGTTCAGACAATACTTCAGAGCCTCGTTGAAAAATTTTGCATTTTTTAGACGATAACGTTCTCCGTCAGGGCCAGCGAGTTTCGGACCCGGATAGACAGGATTCACAACCGTGACAGGGCAATATACCGTGCATATCGTACACTTCTTGCACTGCTCGAAATTGTTTGTGCTTATGTTTGTATCCTGGTAAGCCATGTCTGTTATCTGCTTTTAATTATCATATCGGAAACATGAAGAGCCGTGAGCAACGCCACACCTCCCCCACATCCAAGCACTATTGCATCGCATCCTCCAAGCACCGATCCGACACCATAAAGGTTTGAGACCGTCTTTTGTGAGCGTGAAAGTCGGAAGTTATCGTCGAAAGCCACACCGAAATCCATATAGGGCTGTGCAGCATAAAAATCCTCGCTGAACCACTCGGCACGCTTCGGCTTTGATACAACATCGAGCCCGAATACCGGCTCATACACATTGTCGGGAGTGGCCTTTATACCATGACTCAGAAATGACCCTGACGCAAGAATGAAGTTATCGGCCTCAAGACGGTCGTTGCCAAGATTTGACGTGGTGACATAACGCATACATCCGTCAGAAATTTCGCCGCCCGTCACGTTATCGCCCAGCAGATATACACCGCCGAGCGAGCGGAAACGGCTGCGTAAAGCAATCTGCGACCTCACTCCGGGAACCGAGGTCGGCATTGTCGGCACAAAATAGACCGGACGACCTACCGCTGCACGAAGATCATCGAGCGCGAGAGTGTCATTCATGCCGAATATGGCGGGAAGCAAGAAAGCCTCAACCGAGTCATCAGCCCTGTTAAGCGACTCAGCGATGCAACCGACAGTCTCAGGTGTCATCACTCTCGCCATATTGGGCGCACGCATCTCGGTCGAGCTCTTACGCAATGCCTGAAGCTGTGGCGAAGATACTGTCATCGTCGTGCAGGCGGCTCCAGCTTTCTCAAGTCCAAGCGAAAGGAACTGAGGATAAAAATCCAGATACCCGCTTATATTCACTATTGCGACAGACTTGAACGGGAAACTGTCGGGCGAATCGAAAGAAAGACAGTCGTCGATCGACAGCCATGACGGTTTTATGATTCCAAATGGTGTCAGATGATATCTGTTGACATTACCGCCACCATTAAACCTTAGTCCGCAATCACGGAGAAATGCGACTGCCTCGTCGGCCAATGACGGCATTCTATCTGCACCGATAACAGAATAGGGATGCGTCGGCGGCAACGCCGATAAAGCATCTAAAGGATGGCTCACGGTAGAGTTGCCGTCGAAACATAGCAGTTCAAGCGAGCCCGAGAAGAAATGTAATGTACTCTGCCCGGAAGAGACGATCGCCACTTTCTGCCCGGCTTCAGCCAGCCGGATACCGGCGGTCAGTCCGGAAAGTCCTCCGCCTATTATTACAGTATCAAATTTCATAGACAGTCCTCCGTTTATTTCTTTTCAACATAGCCGGAAAGTCCTCCGACCCCTTTTATAAGCCATGACATAAACTGTGCTTCCTCAAGAGTGTCACCCCAGGCTACAGGATTCATTCCCTTCCAGCGCTCACTGATGAAGGACTGCAGGTCGTCGAGCGATGCCTGCGCACATCTGTTGGCATTGGCAAGAAGCCCGGCTGCACGACATGCACAAAGACCACCCTGACAGGTGCCCATGCCCATGCGGGTGCGTCGCCGCAAATTGATGAGATTGTGTACATGCAGCTCGGAAATCGCATAATTGACTTCTCCTACCGACACCTGCTCGCACTCACACACCACGGCGTCATCATCGCCTACGCTGTCGATTATCTGCTTTCCGAGTGTGCCGTGACGATCCACCGCCGCGCGCTGCTCGGTACTGAGCTCTATAATATGAGACCGTGAACGGCGGGGGGCTTTTTCTTCTTTTTCCGATCCGGGAAGCGGAGTGTCGGCCGTAGTGCACATGGTCTTCACGCCAAGTTTCCGACATGCAAGATCTGTCGCCCATTCGCCCATCAGGCGGTATGTCATAAGCTTGCCGCCCGTGATGGTAATGAATCCGTCGAGTCCGTCGCGCTCTTTATGGTCAAGACAAACTATGCCGCGGCTGATCGATCGTCCCGACGGATCATTGTCGGCCGCGACAAGCGGGCGCACTCCGGCATAAGCCCTCAGAATGCGTGTCGTGGCAAGCGAAGGTGCGAGTTTTACTCCCTCGTTCATCAGTATATCGACTTCGGCAGCCGTCACAGTCATGTTGTCAACCTGATCAAACCCGACACGGTCGGAGGTCGTGCCGATAAGACATATGGTGTCGCCGGGTACAAGTATGTCGGCATTGGCCGGCTTGCGACAGCGGTTTATGACCATGTTATTGACGCGGTGTCCGAATATGAGAAGGGCTCCCTTTGCAGGAAACATGTTGACAGTCACGCCTGCCATCTGTGCGATTTTCTGCCCCCATATGCCGGCGGCATTGATAGTCAGAGCCGAATAGTACTCCGACACATTTCCGGTCCTGTGATCGCGCACTTTAACACCTGTGATCTCTGTTCCGGAAGATATCAGTTCTATGACCTCTGAATATGTTATGATATCGGCACCGTGACGACGTGCATCGACAATATTTGCCGTAGTGAGCCTGAAAGGATCAACCGCTCCGTCGGGAACTCTTACCGCCCCGATAATCGACGGATTGACCGACGGTTCAAGGCGTCGCGCCTCGGCAGGATCAATCACCTCGGCCTGAATGCCGGCTTTTATACACGCATCGACAAAAGTCGACTGATAGCCGAGGTCATCGTCGGGTAGAGTGACAAACAGGCCTCCTGTATCCTCCACACAATGACTTGCGATGCGGCGAAGGATCATGTTTTCTGAAATACACTCCGAAGCCGACTCGCCGTCGGTAACAGCATATCGCGCCCCACTGTGAAGAAGTCCGTGATTTCTTCCAGTAGCACCGGCTGTAAAATCAAATCTCTCAACAAGCAATGTCTTGAGACCACGCATCGCACAATCACGGGCCGTGCCGGCGCCTGTGGCACCGCCGCCGATGACAATCACATCATACTGTCTTTTTACTCCAGTCATATTCATGCCTCAACCGTTACATTTTCCTAATGCCATATCAAAAAGAAACCAAAGTGCACCAAGCAGACTGCAATGATTTCGTTTCAACACCTACATCTTTCGTTTGAGCGCAAAAATATAACACTATTTTATATTTTCAAAACATCTGATAACAAAAAAAGTCCTTCATTGAAATATTATCCAGAAAAAAACGTACATACATGTTAATTATCTACAAATCTTTATATCTTTGCGTATATAGTCTTCAGTACAAAAGCCAAATCATCACAACCATGACAAAAGAAGAGCGCCATGAGCTGATAATGGAAACACTGATGCGCCATGAGCTCATTCAGGTTTCTGACCTTGCATCTCTGCTCGATGTTTCAACCGTAACGATACGAAAGGATCTAACAGAGCTCGAGAAGGCCAACAAACTCTACCGCAGTCACGGCAAAGCCATTCTGATTAATCCTTATATCAGCAACAGGCCTCTCAACGAGAAGGAGAAACTTGCTACTGAAGAGAAGAAACTCATCGGAAAAGCAGCCGCATCGATGATATCGAAAGACGATTCGATCATCATAGCCTCGGGCACGACCATGCTCGCGCTCGCCCGTGCTATCCAGCCGGTCAACCGTCTCACAGTTATCTCAGCCTCACTTCAGGTCTCGGATATACTCGCCAACAACGACTCTATCGACATCATACAACTTGGCGGATCACTGCGCGAAAGCAGCCGTTCGGTTGTCGGAAAATATGCAGAACAGCCACTTGACGAGTTCTCATGCAGCAAACTTTTTCTCGGTGTCGACGGCATCGATCTTGATTTCGGCATAACCACTACCGACATACGCGAGGCATCGCTCAACAGAGCAATGATGCGCACGGCACAGAAAACGATCGTGCTTGCCGACTCGTCGAAATTCCGCCGCCGCGGTTTCAGCAAGATCGCCAATATGGATGAAATAGACCAGATCATCACCGACTCGAATATTACTGAAAAAATCGCCCTCCGCATCAAGGAGCTCGGCATAGAGCTTACAATTGTACAGCTCCCCGAAAGCAACATATCACACTGATAATACCACAAGACACATAATGAGGATCTTCCACGCATTGGCTGCAATGGCAGTCGCATCGGCCGCAATGGCCCAGACTGACACGACAGCTTATCGCAACTCCATTGCAATCAATCAAGACATGTCGCGCAGCGAACTCATTTCGGCTGCCGCACATGTGGTGCCAACCGCCAATCAGCTTGAAGCACTTAACGACGGCTTCATAGGGTTCTTTCATTTCGGTCCAAACACATTCACGAGCCGCGAATGGGGAACCGGATTTGAGGATCCGAAAGTATTTTGCCCGGAAAAACTCGATACAGACCAGTGGGTGAAGGCAATGAAGGATGCCGGGATGAAAAAAGTGATCCTGACAGCCAAACATCACGACGGTTTTGTGTTGTGGAACAGCCGTTATACCCGTCACGGAGTGATGAGCAGTCCATGGCGAGACGGCAAAGGCGACATTATGCGCGAGCTCTCGCAATCCTGTAAGAAATACGGGATGAAACTGGGAATATATCTTTCGCCGGCCGACCTGTATCAGATCGAAAGCCCCGACGGACTATACGGTAATCTGAGTCCGAAAACCAGGCGCGTTATACCGCGACAGGTCGAGGGAAGGCCGTTTGAGTCGAATGTCACCTTTGAGTTTGACGGCATCGACGACTACAACGAGTATTTTCTCAACCAGCTTTATGAGCTGCTGACCGAGTACGGCCCGATCGACGAAGTGTGGCTCGACGGCGCACACCCCAAACGCAAAGGCGGCCAGACCTACAATTATCCGGCATGGCGAACGCTGGTGCGCACACTCGCTCCAAATGCAGTGATATTCGGCCGTGAGGATCTTCGCTGGGTCGGAAACGAGGGAGGACACACCCGATATGCCGAACGCAACGTCATAGGTTACGAACACAACCCTGACACCATAACGGTTTTCCCCGACATGACAGATCCCGATCTAAGCAGTCTCGACGTTCTGAGAAAAGCCAATTATCTGCATTACCAGCCGACCGAGATCGACACGTCGATACGCGACGGGTGGTTTTACCGAAACGAAAACGAGCAGAAGACAAGATCGGCCGACGACGTGTTCGACATATATGAGCGTGGCGTCGGCGGCAACGGCGTGGTTCTGCTCAATGTTCCGCCAAACCGCGACGGACTGCTGCCCGAGCGCGACGTGGAAGTGCTCGCCGAGACCGGCCGCCGCATACGCGACACATACGACACCGATCTGCTGAAAGGCGCGACAATAGCCAAAGAGCTTGCCGACAAAGATATCAGCACATATGTCGACGCATCGACGCCAATTGAGATAAAACTGCCAAAGGCTGTAACGATAAACCGCCTCATGGTGCAGGAGCCCGTGGGCCAGAGAAGCGAACGCATCGACAGCATCGCACTCGACGCATGGATCGACGGAGCATGGAAGGAGGTATCGGCTGCACCGAACGTCGGATTCAAACGTATATTGCAGTTTGCCGACGTCACGACCGACCGGCTGCGCCTGAGAGTCGAGGACTCACGCCTCACTCCATATATCGCCGGCGTTTCGGCACATTACTACAAGGCTCACGCTCCACAGCTCGACGCATCACGCAAAGAGGACGGGAAAGTGCAGATACGTCACTCAAACGACGGTTTCGGATGGCATCGCGGTTACTCGGCAATATCACTTCCGCAGGGAACCGAGATACACTATACGACCGACGGCTCTGACGCTACAGCCGACTCGCCGATCTACACAGAGCCGATCGAACTCGACAACAACATGCTCAAGGCTGTCGCAGTACTCAACGGCGAGACCGGCCCGATGCTTGAAAAACAGTTCGGCTACAACAAAGCCAACTGGACATCAGAGACACTCCCCGATCACAAGATGATCATACACGCCGACAAAAGTGTGACCATAAAAGGTCTGATCTATTCGCCACAACGATGGAAGCATGAGAATGCCATATCGAAAGGCAAGATCGAAGTCAGCGACGACGGCAAGAAATGGATCAATGCAGGCAGCTGGGAGTTCGGCAATCTCGTAAATGACCCGAGTGCAAGAAAATATCTTCTCGAAAAGCCTGTAAAGGGACAATACATCAGAATCACGACAGAGAACGAGAGCGATATACCTCAGCAGTTCGATCTGTTCTGACAAAAACAACACTAACATGAAAGTGTGTCATGGCATAACATGGCACACTTTTTTTGTTGCCCGATGATACAATAAAATTGCTGGCCGCGCCGTTGGGTTATATATGGCAGGTCGTCGAAGACATATCGTCGGTATCATGATACTGATGTCGTGCTGTGTGTGGCAGATGAACGCTCAGAATGAGAACGTGCTGTCGCATTATTTCTCCATCGCGACACACTACAACCCAGCAGCCGCCGGCACAACCGGGTTTCTGAACATTACGGGCGCAGGACAGACACAACGCCAGTCTGACGTCAGATTAAGACAGGCGCACATCGAAGCCGACATGCCTGTTGCCATCGGTGACACCCGCAACCTCGGAGCAGGCATCATAGCGAATTATGCCGGAGCAGGAAGCCACAAGAGCCTGAATGTATCGCTTCCCGTATCATGGAAACTAAAGGCCGGAAGCGGACATATAGCACTTGGTATCGCTCCGGGCGTTAATGACAGCAAGGGCGATCCAGACACTGACAATAAGCGACATAAAACACGATTTGATTTCGCGACGGGCTTATGGTATAATTCCAATATAATCAGAGCGGGCATATCGGCTACCCACATCGGAAGAAAGCAGAGCGACACATGCAGCGGAACGACGTATTATGTCATGGCCGCAGGCAATATCGCACTAAAAGATGCGTTTTTGAATATAGAGCCATCTCTCATAGCGGCGCATGCGGCTGGAGAATATGGCGGACAGGCTACATTGAGAGCGATATGGCGCAACCGCCTGTGGGCCGGAGCCGGATACAGGCTGCATGAGAGCGCAGTGGCTATGTTCGGTCTCGACATAAAGGGGTTCAGGCTCGGCTACAGCTATATATGGCCGTCGAAATCACATAAATGCGGCCACGAGGTCACAGCCGGATACAGCATCAGACTTGACACGTCGAAGAAGAACCACTACCGCCACAAGAGCGTAAGGATCATGTAAAAACAGGAGGAAACGATGAAAAAAATATCAAAATATATCACTGCCCTACTGGCCGGAGCCTCGGCATGGAGCTGCTCGGTCGGCAGCAGCAGCCTCAACAGCGGCGAAGTCACCGGCGTAGGCAGCGCGACGTGGGCAGAGCCCGCACCATACGGCATGGTGCTCATCGACCGCGGCTCAATCGCCATGGGTCCGGCCGAACATGACTCGATATGGAACGTCGGCGGAAATCCGCGCGGCGTCTCTGTCGATGCGTTCTGGATGGATGAGACAGAAGTCACCAACGCCAAATACAAGCAGTTTGTGTTCTGGGTAAGAGACTCGATAATCAGAGAGCGTCTTGCCGATCCGGCATATGCTGGTATCGACGAATATAAGATCGAGGAAGACAGAGACGGCAACCTTATCACTCCGCGTCTCAACTGGGATAAGCCGATACCGTGGCGCAACCCAAGCGAGGATGAGGCACGCGCGATAGAAAGCCTGTACAGGGTGAATCCGCTCACCGGCATAAGGGAGCTCGATGGCACCCAGCTCAACTACCGGTACGAGACCTACAACATGACCGAGGCCGTGAAGCGCAAAAACCGCGCTGACGCCCGACGCCGCGTCTACAACACCGACCTGCCCGTGCCGACAGAGACCCCGGTCATATCAAAAGACACCGCCTACATCGATGACAGCGGCGAGATCGTAAGAACCGTCATCACCCGCGGACTCACCGGCGAATATGATTTCGTGAACACATACATCGTCAATGTCTATCCCGACACGACGACCTGGGTAAATGACTTCGACAACTCGTACAACGAGCCGTATGTGAGGATGTATTTCTCTAACGGCGGATACAACGATTACCCGGTAGTGGGCGTGAGCTGGGAACAGGCCAACGCATTCTGCGCATGGCGCACCGACATGCTGCGCCGTTCGCTCGGACGTCAGGGAGTCTATATCGAGCCATACCGGCTGCCGACCGAGGCCGAGTGGGAATATGCCGCCCGGGCAGGCATAAACGAAAACCGTTATCCCTGGGACGGCGACAACGCTCTGAGCGATGACCGCGGATGCTTCTACGCCAATTTCAAGCCCAACGACGGCAACTACACCAAAGACGGGCATCTGATCACATCGAAAGTCGGCACTTACGGTGCAAATGACTACGGCCTGTATGACATGGCGGGCAACGTGAGCGAATGGACATCGACCGCATTCACCGAGTCGATAGACAACATGACGTCGGACGTGAACCCGGAATACAGATACGCAGCGGCCCCCGACGACCCCTACAAGCTGAAACGCAAGATTGTGCGCGGCGGATCATGGAAAGATGTCGCACACAATATACGCAGCGACATACGCATGTGGGAATATGAGAACGAGCAACGCAGTTTCATAGGATTCAGATGCGTGAGGACACAGATAGGGTTTGCACGCGGACAAAAGAACAACGGCGGCAAGCGTCGAAGCAGATAACAGTATGAGCACGAAAAGGAGTATACGCAAAAGGCTCGAGGATTTCATCTCCAGCGACCGCGGACAACGTTTTTTCAACTTTGCATATTCGATAGGTGCCGCTATCGTGATATTGGGCGCCCTGTTTATGATACTGCATATGCCCGGAGGCGGCACTCTGCTGACGATAGGCATGGGCACTGAGGTCATAATGTTTCTTCTGGCCGCTTTCGACAGACCTTCCGCACAAAACGCCGGTACTGACGGCAACCGCACGCATTGTGCAACGGATGCCCCCCGCATTGCCGCAGCAGGTGTCGACAACGCGGAACTGAACGAAGCGATGCAGGGCGTCATGAGCGAGATGGCCAGGCTGAAGGAGATCACAGCCGCGCTCAATACTGTAGGCGAGCTGCAACTGAAAAACGCCACATCGCAACTCGGCTCGATCGAGAGCAGCAACCATGATATGGCGGCGATGAACCGGCTGCTGAATGACGCGACAGAACAAAGCCGTCGTTATTGCGACGAGACCATGAAGATGACTGAAAATATGGCACGTCTCAACTCGATCTACGAACGCATGATCGCGGCCATGTCGTCGGGCGACAGCAACACGAGCAACAAATAACCGACACTCACAGAGCCTTGGCACAGAATCAACGACAAACACCTCGTCAGAAGATGATAAACCTTATGTATATCGTCCTGACGGCCATGCTCGCCCTCAATGTGTCGAGCAATGTGCTCGACGGCTTCACCGAGGTGCAACAGAGCGTGTCGCGGTCGACCGACAACGCCACCTCGCGCAACAATGCGCTCCTGGCCTCGCTGGCCGATTTCGCCTCGCGCAATCAGGAGAAAGGTGGCACATGGTACGGCAAGGCAAAGATCGTGAAATCGGGAGCCGACACTCTGTGCAACATCATAGAGTCGCTTAAATCGGAGATCGTCAGAGAGGCCGACGGCGCCGACGGCACAGTCGCCGATATAAAATCGCGCGAAGATCTTTACGCAGCCCAGACCATAATGCTCTCCCCTATCGACCGCAAAGGCGAGAAGCTGAGAAAAAAGGTGGCACAGTACCGCCAGACGCTTGAAGATATGCACAGCGACACGGACAAACGCCGGCAGATTTCGACAGCCCTGCAAACCGACGGGGCTGTAAACAGCGACGGCATATCGAAAAAATGGGAGGAGCAGAAGTTTGAGAATATGCCGGTAATTGCCGCGATCACACTTCTGTCGCAACTGCAGAATGACATAAGGTATGCCGAGGGGGAGACTCTCGCCGAGCTGATGAGAAACATCGACGCCGGAGAGGTGAGAGTGAACGAGATGAACGCCATGGTGATACCACAGTCGCAGATGGTGATGCGCGGCGACACCTACCGCGCCGACATAGTGCTTGCCGCCGTCGACAGTACGCAGCGCCCCACTGTCAGCGTCAACGGCGAACCGCTCGGACAGGGCGTCAGCACATACAGCGTGACGGCCTCGGGGAGCGGAAAGGTCGAGTATGGAGGAACCGTCACCGTCGATCATCCCGACGGCAGCAAATCGGAACATCCATTCACAGGAAGCTACACCGTAGTCGAGCCTATGGCAACGATTTCGGCAACCATGATGAACGTCCTTTACAGCGGAATAGACAATCCGATGAGCATATCGGTGCCGGGGGTGCCGCAGTCTGATATTTCGGCCAGAATGACAAACGGGACGATCACCCGCCAGGGCAATGGCTGGATCGCGCACCCTGGCAAAGCCGGAACGGACGCTGAAATTACTGTTACAGCCACGACGGATGGCGTCGGCCGAGAAATCGCCACACACCGGTTCAAGGTGCGGAGACTACCCGATCCGACACTCTATATCGCATATAAAAACGCAGCGGGCGACAGGGAGGAGTATCGCGGAGGAGTGCCGCTTGCCAAAGCATCGCTTCTGTCGGTCGACGGCATCGAAGCAGCTATAGATGACGGCATTGTGAATGTAGCATTCAAAGTCACAGGGTTTGAGACCGTGTTTTTTGACTCCATGGGCAACGCGATGCCCGAGATAAGCGACGGGGCGAATTTCTCAAAACGCCAGAAAGATGCCTTCCGACGCATGGGGCGCGGCAAACGCTTTTACATATCAAAAGTCAAGGCAATCGGCCCTGACGGCACAGAACGAAATCTTGCACCTCTTGAAGTAATCATAAAATGACATATATCAAAGCAATCATATCGGCCACACTGGTAGCGTTCGCACTCACTCCGGCAGTGGTGTCGGCCCAAAACAACAGAGCGGCTTCAAGCGCAACAGCCGTGACACGCAGTCAGGGCAAAAAGACGCAGCCACAACGCCGCGATGTAGCTCCCGCAAAGAGTCAGGAGCAACAGACGCAGACTGACGCACCCGATCCCGACATCGAATGGATGCGCGTCATATACCGGCATCTCGATCTCGACAACGACAAAAACGCCACGCTGTATTACCCCGAAACTCCGACCGGCGGGCAAAGCAACCTCTTCAGCATCATAATGAGGCTTGTAACAGACGGCGAGATAAGCGCATATGAGTATCTTGACGGACGCGAGGTATTCACTCCCGAATTTATCACCGACAACAGCGAGATGCTTGCCCGCTTCGATATACCTTTCAGCGAAAAAAAGAGTGCCAACGGCAGAGTCACCGGCATCACACTTGACGAGACAGACGTCCCTTCGGCCGACGTGCTGTCATACTACATACTCGAGCGGTGGCAATTCAACAAAATGAAAAGCCGCACAAGCACCGAGGTTGTAGCTATCTGTCCGATACTGCACAAGACAGGCGACATCGGCGAAGATCTGAGATACCCGATGTTCTGGGTCAGGATGGATGATCTGCGCCCATATCTGCAAGACACGTCGGTGTTTGTGGATGACAATGACAACACTCCGCGATACAGCTACGCCGACTATTTCGCCCTGAACCTTTATGAGGGCGAAATCTACAAGACACGCAACGTCAGAAACAAATCGATGGCCCAGCTCTACCGTGACGAGGAAGCGCGTAGGCATGCAGCCGACAGCATACATAAGCGTCTTGAGGATTTTGACAAATCCATATGGTCGCCAACCAGAGAAGAGATCGCCGAGGCCCGCAAGGCCAAAGAAGATGCCAAAGCAAGCATCGGGAGCGAACGAAAAGAGAAAACCACCTCATCGCGTCGCCCGACCCGTAGCCGCGGAAGCAAGGAAAGCAGCCAGACAAGCGGAAGCGCGGTAAGAAGTGTAAGAGATCGCAAATAATTTTTCTGCGGCACATTACTAAAGATCAACACATTGTAGCATCTTCCCGAAAATACTTCAAAAAATTTCAATCAATCACGAACCTTTCAGGGAGAAACAGTGTTTTATAGTCAAAGCACAGATTACTTTTTCCATTGCAAGAAATGTGATAATGATTGGTTTATTGACGAAATGAGCGACCGTGAGGCCGCTCAATTTGTTTTATATACACTTGCCAATCATCTCAAATCATTATCCTTTGAATCAAGCCTTTTGGGCCACAATCGACATACGGCATGGTTTATTCATTATTATTTCGTATATTTGTAAAATCGGAGGTTAAAAATTCTATTTTAAAAGTACACAAGTGCTATTGTCATTATAGCACGTAGGATTTATCCTCCACTTGCAATCCCCACAAATATCATTCTTATAATCAGTATCAGTGTTTTTTGTTAAATAACACATTATGCAGTATATACAAAATCAAGAAAGACCGTTATTGCCATTATTAATGGCAATAACTACTGTCATGTCTTTGGTTTTGCCCCCCAAACCTCCAATGTAAGGTTGCAGGAACATTTTACTTCAAATACGATAATTCAATAACCGATTGTATTCTTCACAATCAATATGAGGTTATTGAAAAAACACTCTATGATTATCAATGATTAAAAGTAGCAAAATAGATTACATTATATTATGATACAATTAACAGATTTCAAGCCTAAATTATTTTCAACATTGCACAATTATGGAAAACAAATGTTTGTTTCTGATCTTATGGCAGGAACTATTGTCGGTATTGTGGCACTTCCTCTTGCCATAGCATTCGCAATTGCTTCCGGAGTATCTCCTGAGAAAGGAATTATTACAGCTATTATTGCCGGTTTTATAATTTCATACTTTGGCGGAAGCAAAGTCCAAATTGGAGGTCCTACTGGTGCATTTATCGTTATAGTTTATGGAATCGTTCAGAGTTATGGAATTGGCGGACTTACAATTGCAACCATATTAGCAGGAGTTATACTAATTCTGCTGGGTTTATTCAAACTCGGAACTATAATAAAGTTTATTCCTTATCCTGTCATTGTAGGTTTCACCAGTGGCATTGCTGTTACAATTTTCACAACACAAGTACCTGACATAATGGGGCTTGATTTCGGAAATGAGACAATTCCCGGAGATTTCGTCGGGAAATGGATGCTTTATTCCAGGCATTTCGCCAACATTAATTGGTGGGAAGTGACTGTCTGCATAGTAAGTGTATTGATTATTTTTACAACTCCGCGTTTTTTACGTAAAATCCCCGGTTCACTAATGGCAATTGTATTGGTTACATGTGTGGTTTGGATATTATCTAATTATGGCGGTATAGACTGTATTGATACAATAGGAGACCGTTTTGTCATTCAATCCAACCTTCCTTTGGTTGAGCTGCCATCGTTGAACTGGAACACAATACAAGAACTATTGCCAATATCTGTTACCATTGCTATACTTGGAGCTATTGAGTCTTTGCTTTCTGCCACAGTTGCTGATGGAGTTATCGGCGATCGTCATGACTCTAACACCGAATTAATTGCTTTAGGAATGGCAAATGTTGTAACTCCACTTTTTGGAGGAATTCCATCTACAGGAGCTATCGCAAGAACTATGACAAATATCAATAATGGCGGAAAAACTCCAATTGCAGGAATCACACATGCCGTGGTGCTTTTGTTGATATTGTTATTTTTTATGCCCTTAGCTCAATATATCCCGATGGCATGCCTGGCAGGTGTGTTAGTTGTAGTTTCTTACAACATGAGTGGATGGCGCACATTTAAGGGAATGCTGAATAATCCAAAATCAGATGTCGCCGTATTATTATTGACATTCTGTCTTACAGTTCTTTTTGACTTAACAGTGGCTATTGGTTTAGGATTGCTCATAGCATGTGTATTATTCATGAATCGGGTAATGGAAACCACTGAGATTTCAGTTATTAAAGATGAAATCCGTCCGCATGATGAAACTGATCTATATACCGATAAGGATGAAGGATTAGTTCTGCCTGATAGAGTGGAAGTATATGAGATCAATGGCCCTTATTTCTTCGGAATAGCAACAAAATTCGAGGAAATAATGATTGGACTGGGAAATTCTCCCAAGGTTCGTATTATACGTATGCGTAAAGTCCCGTTCATAGACTCTACAGGAATTTACAATTTGGAAAATCTTTGTAAGATGAGCCGAAAAGAGCATATTGATATAGTTCTTTCAGGTGTAAATGAAAATGTACACAGAAGCTTGAAAAATTCCTCCCTGTATGAACTGCTCGGTAAAGAAAATATCTGTTCGGACATTCATAAAGCAGTGGCAAGATCAAAAGAAATAATAAATAATAAAAATATTTGAATATGATTTTAGATATATCGCTCAGACTATTTGTTGCACTTCTATTAGGAGGCATTATAGGCATCGAACGGGAATTTCGATCTAAAGATGCCGGATCCCGTACCCATTTTTTGGTAGCAATGGGAAGTGCCTTATTCTGTGTTGTCTCACAATACGGGTTTGGGATTGACTTGAAAGATTCCTCACGAGTTGCAGCGCAAGTCGTTTCTGGAATTGGTTTTCTCGGTGCTGGAACTATAATTTTTCAAAAAAATGTTGTCCGGGGACTTACTACTGCAGCAGGATTATGGGTTACGGCTGCAATCGGATTAACGTGCGGTACAGGAATGTATATAATTGCATTGGTTGCAACTGCAATGGTACTATTCGGATTGGAGATACTTAATTCTATTATTCCACAAATAGGAACAACAACTGTTATACTTACATTTTCGGCAACATCAAAAGAGAGTGTAAAAAAAGTTATCAGTCAGATTAAAGAAGACTGTATCGAGTTTTATTCTTATGAACTTAAAGATCGTCGCACATCGCAGGGAGAAATTTTTGAAGCCTGCATAGAAATAAAAGTAAAACGTGGTAATCATAATGAACGTTTGATTGATTATATGGAAGAATTTGACGATGTCACAATCTCAAGTATAGAATAGTTTTACAGTGTTATCTGATGAGCACAGATTACTTTTTCCATTGCAAGAAATGTGATAATGAATGGTTTATTGACGAAATGAGCAGCCGTGAGGCCGCTCAATTTGTTTTATAGGCATTTATTCGCCATAGTCCATATTATCTACCTTAAAAAGAATAATGTTTCAACCATTTTTCTTCTGTTTATTGCTCATATTTGATTGTAGCATCATTATTTATTTGTAGCTTTGCGTTTAACATCAAAGTATTGTAATCAGCAAGCAAAGCAGACTAAGATGGAAACACAGAAAATATACAGGATTAAAAGTTGCATTAGTTGAGAACGGAAAAACCGGTAAATGGCTTGCCGAACAGGTCGGTAAAATGAAGCTACTATCCAATACTTTTTTGGCACACCCAAAGCCGTAAATCTCTTAAAACATAGCTAATTATGACACAAGACATACAGTTTCAAATCGAATGCCTTGCGGCTGAACTGACCGAAATGCTTATAGCGGAATATGGATGGGACATTCGCCGAGCACTTGACGAGCTTTATGCTTCGACCACTTTCTCAAAGCTAAACGACCCCGAATGTGGCCTTTACTATCAAGGAGCAGTCTACATCTTCCAATTCCTCAAATCTGAAATCGAAACCGGCAAGGTTGCATAACGACCTCTTTGAGGCCAGGTTTTATCAAAACGATCATTACCCCACACCGTCGCGCTTATCGCGCTGTGGGCTTTACATTATCATCCGTCTTCGACGGAGTGGCGTCGAAAGTACACACAAAAAACACAACATGCCAGATACCGCCCACATCCATCAAAGGCAGTGGGTGTTTTTGCGAGGGATGACCTCTTGCGAGGTCACATCGTTTTATGCGGACGCGCATCACCACGCTGCGGCTACGCCGCGACCGTGGTGTTTACCACAAATGCTGTCTACGACAGCACCACAAAGAAAAAACTACACGACGCTACTGCGAGGAGCCTACGATTCGGTAGGTGGACGGTTATCGCAACAGCGAAATTATGTCCAAGTAGGCCTGTATATCGAAATCGCGATAACCGGTTGAAGTTTCACAGGTTATATCTGTGGGTAGACGGGCGATAATGTACAAGGAGCCGCAGCGCGGCGCAACATAAGTAGCACCGTGCGAACGAAGTGAGCGCGGTGTAGATGCGTGTAGCAATATAGAGCTGCGGAGCTGCGAAACAAAAAACGCACACATGTTTCGCAGCTCCGCAGCTCTGTGAGGGATTCCGCATTTCACCGGGTTCATTCCACTCATCCGGTGCTCGCACATGTTACGCCCGTTTCACGGGCAGCGCACGCGACAGCGCGCCCATGTATGATATGTGTAACAAGGTGTCTTTCAGACACGCTTTATGGGCGTTTTCTACCGGGCACACCTTACGGTGTACCCGGCTACTTTTTTTTGAAATGCCTTTCAGGCATTATGTCAGGGCTCGCAAGTGCACCCCCGTTAATGCAATGAGGGATCGGGTCAGCCTCTGCAAGACTGGTTGGCGAGGGATGATGGATCCCCGCCCTGTTTCGCTATGCTCACAGGATGGGGTTAAGCTCCGGCTACGCCGGGTTACGGCATCTGCAATGCCTCGGCGTTGTGTCGGGTTGAGGTGGGCTCGGGCAGTGTGTGTAACAAGATGTCTTTCAGATACCTTGTTACGCGATTGTTTCGCAGCTCCGCAGCTCTATGCTTTTACGCATACCTACACCGCGCTCACTTCGTTCGCACGGTGCTACGTATGTGACGCCCGTTTCACGGGCTATACTGTGGGCGTACTGTCGCACGCCCCTACCACGTTTAAAATTGATCGTGCAGTCACGGAATGGTGCCAAAGTTGTGCTTTAGTAGTTCAAAGCATATAACTATCTGAAACTTAGCAGGACGCACGAGCCGTGCGTCCCTACTCTACGTGAGAGGACATTAATGACACGGCAGGATAGATCTCGCAGTGAGGTTGAATAAATGACGTCAATCGCCTTATTATTTGGCCATTACACTTGTAGTGATTTTACTGAAAATTTCAACAGGACACACACTGCCCGGTTTTTTGTAATTTTGCAGAAAACCTTTAAAACATGTCCAATAAGTACAGCGGTTTATCCAAGGAAAAAGTAATCTCGTTTGCATGGCAGCACGTTCTGCTTCTTTTCTCTCTCTATTTTATGACTTTAGGTGTGGCGATGTGTGTCCGCTCCAATCTCGGCAGCAGCGTCATCTCGTCGTGTCCGCTGGCATTCACGCTCGCAGGTGAGAGCGGCTATGTCCCGGCCCTCTCTCTCGGCACATACACCAATATTCTCAACATCCTTCTCGTAGGGGGACAGATCGTCGTGCTTCGCCGACGTTTCAACCCCGTGCAGCTTTTTCAGCTGCTTATCGGTTTTGTGTTCGGCGCACTTATCGACATGAACATGGCCATTACTTCGGTCTATGTGCCCCAGACACTTCCGGGCCAGATCGCCGAGCAGTTTCTCGGCTGCACGGTCATGGCCGCCGGCATAGCCATGGAAATAAGATGCGCGTCGATCACAATGCCCGGCGAAGGGATGCCCGTAGCCATCGCAAAAGTCACCGGCAAAGCGTTCGCCAACATAAAGATCGTGGTCGACATCGTGCTTGTGGCTGCCGCCGTGACCTCGTGTTTCGTGTTTTTCGGACACTGGATGTGGAATGTCGTCGGCATCGGCACACTTTTCGCAATGGTCTATGTGGGCGCAGCAGTAAAACTGATAAGCAGGCATTTAGGATGGTTTGACCGCATGCTCAACTATCGCCCGGGATTCAGACGCTACATTTTCGGCCTCGCCGGATTTCTTTACAGTCATGTGAAAAGAAACATGTAGCAAAACATCAAAAAATTCGTATCTTTGCAAGATAACAAACCGCAACTCAAGATGGGTATATTCAATCCATTCTCAAAGAATAAGAAAGAGACACTCGACAAGGGTCTTGAACGCACCAAACAGGGTGTGTTCGCCAAACTCGCACGTGCGATAGCCGGAAAATCGAAGATCGATGACGAAATTCTCGATAACCTCGAGGAGGTGTTTGTGACCTCTGACGTAGGCGTGGAGACGACTCTCAAGATCATCGACCGCATACAGGAGCGTGTGGCCCGTGACAAATACGTCGGTTCGGACGAGCTGAACGACCTGCTCTGCGAGGAGATATCGGAGATGCTTGCGGAGAACGACAATGAGGACAAGAGGGGGCTGCAGCCCGACTTCACGCTTGCCGAAGG
Organism: uncultured Muribaculaceae bacterium; assembly: GCA_964389525.1. Lineage (GTDB taxonomy): Bacteria > Bacteroidota > Bacteroidia > Bacteroidales > Muribaculaceae > JAFLTL01. Next base: position 53,031 of record CAYMEX010000012.1, read on the forward strand.
CACCAAGCGTCCGCATGTGATAATGGTAGTGGGTGTGAACGGTGTGGGAAAGACCACCACAATCGGCAAACTCGCCAATCTCCTAAAGAAAAGCGGCAACAAGGTGATGCTCGGAGCCGCCGACACTTTCCGTGCAGCCGCCGTGGAGCAGCTTGACGTGTGGGGAGAGCGCGCCGGAGTGCCGGTAATAAAACAGAAACTCGGATCAGACCCGGGCGCGGTGGCATTTGACACTCTGTCGTCGGCTGTGGCCAACGACATCGACGTAGTGATCATCGATACGGCAGGACGTCTGCACAACAAGAAGGGGCTGATGGACGAGCTTACCAAGATACGCAACGTGATGAACCGCGTAGTGCCCGGCGCACCGCACGACATACTTCTCGTGCTCGACGGATCCACAGGCCAGAACGCCTTTGAGCAGGCGCGGCAATTTGTGGCCGCAACCGAGGTCAACCAGCTTGCAATCACCAAACTCGACGGCACAGCCAAAGGCGGTGTGGTGATCGGCATAAGCGACCGCTTCAAGATACCGGTGAAATATATCGGTCTCGGAGAAGGCATCGACGATCTGCAGGTGTTTGACAAACGCGAATTTGTAAAATCACTTTTCGGTAAGAAAACGGTTTGAGCGCATTGAATAGGTCGGTAAAGAAGCATGAGGTCGATGTAGTGACTCTCGGCTGCTCCAAAAATCTGATAGACTCCGAACGCCTGCTTGGCAGACTTGCCAAGGCAGGAATAAAGGCATATCACAATCCGAGTAAAATCGGAAGCGAGACTGTCGTGGTGAACACCTGCGGTTTTATCGGTGACGCAAAGGAGGAGTCGATCGAGATGATACTGGATCTTGTCGGTGCCAAAGAGCGCGGCGAGATCGGCAGAATAGCCGTGATGGGATGCCTTTCGGAACGCTACAGAAAGGAGCTTGAGGAGGAGATACCCGAAGTCGACGGCTGGTTCGGCAAATTTGACTGGACGGGGGTGGTGAACTGGCTGAACCCGTCGGCGTCGGCTGCTGTCGTAAAGCCGTGGGAGCGTGTGGTGACCACCCTGCCCCACAACGCATATCTCAAGATTTCGGAAGGATGCAACCGACGCTGTGCTTTCTGCGCGATACCGCTGATCACCGGTCCGCACCACTCACGCCCAATCGAGGAGATCGAGGAGGAGACGAGATCGCTCGTGGCACGCGGCGTGAGGGAGCTCAACATAATCGCCCAGGATCTTTCGAGCTACGGCCTCGACCTTTACCACTCGCAAAAGCTACCGGAACTCATCGAACGGATTGCCGATATCGACGGAGTGGACTGGATAAGACTCCACTACGCCTACCCGTCGCAATTTCCGATGGACATAATGGACGTCATGGCCCGACGCGGGAATGTGTGCAACTACATGGATATAGCCCTACAGCATATCAGCGACAAGGTGCTTGACGGAATGCGCCGCCACATCGACTCAGTGCAGACGCGCGAGCTGCTGGCGGAAATGCGCGAGCGTGTGCCGGGTCTGCACCTGCGCACCACTCTGATGGTGGGATTTCCGGGCGAAGGCGAAAAGGAGTTCATGGAACTGATGGACTTCGCCCGCGAACAGAAGTTCGAGCGCATGGGTGCGTTTGCATACTGCGAGGAGGAGGACACATACGCCGCCCGCAATCTGAAGGACTCCGTGCCACAGGAAGAGAAGCAGAAACGCCTCGACGCCCTCATGTCACTGCAGGAGGAGATCTCGCAGGAGATACAGAGCAAGAAGACCGGCTCGACGCTCAAAGTGATCGTCGACCGCGAGGAAGAGGACCAGTATGTGGGACGCACCGAATGGGATTCGCCGGAAGTAGACCCGGAAGTGCTTATCAGGAAAGACGGCAAAAAGCTGAAACCGGGAGAGTTTTATAACGTCGCGATAGACGAGGCTCTGCCGTTTGAACTCATAGGCCATGCAGTCGACTGAGTCACAGGAAAACAGCAGCAAAATGAATCTCCACTGCATACCACGGCTCATGGCCGAGGCTGCGGCACGCTGTCTGAGAGACAACGTCACTTTCGCGCTGTACCGTCTGCCGGGAAAAGAATGCGTTTTTTTCTCAAATCCCGGACTGACCGAAAAGACCGACGACGAAAGAAGTCTGCGCATATCGATGTGGAACGAGGCATATGCCAACGGCATCATCATAAAAAACGAGCTTGACGCCGAGGAGACCATAAGCTACCTTAACTCGGCAGAGCACAAGCCCCGCAAACAGGCCGAGATCTTTCCGTGGCCCATGTCGACATCGCGTCTGCAATATGAGGGACAACTGAGGAAAGTGATCGCTAACCTGAGAAAACGCGGCGGCAAGACGGTGATATCGCGCGTTGTGGCGGAGAATCATTTTTTCACACCCGAAGGATGGCTTGAAATAGCCGACAAACTGTTCGGCGACAACGCCAGCGCCATGTGCAGCCTATACTTCACAAACGAGACGGGGGCATGGCTTTGCGCAAGCCCTGAGCTCCTGCTCGACGCAGACCTGAACAACGGCATGCTTCACACCGTAGCCTTAGCCGGCACACGTCTCCCGCAAAATGACACAGACACAACCTGGTCGGCAAAAGACGTGAAAGAGCATGATATAGTGAAAGAGTATATCGCGTCGCACCTGACGGCTCTCGGATCGAAACTGAACATATCGGAGACCAGGACATGCCTTGCCGGCACAGTCGAACATCTCAAAACGTACTTTGAAGGAAGTATTCCCGACGGAATCACGCCTGAGAACATCCTTGACTCGATCAACCCGACACCGGCATTGTGCGGATACCCTACAGATCTCGCACTTAAAGAGATCGGCGACACTGAAGTGCATCCGCGCTACTGCTACGGAGGATATATCTCGGTCGAGACAACCGACAGGGTGCAGGCTTTCGTAAACATCAGGTGCGTGCATTTCAACAAAGAGCACATGGCACTTTATGCCGGAAGCGGCATAATGCCCGACTCGACTCCCCAAAGCGAATGGGATGAGACCGGCGCAAAGCTTGAGACACTTTCCCGGTGCCTCGGCCTCGTCCAAGAGGCGTAACATCGCTAAAAAAGCGGGGAGGTGTATGGAGTCATTTCACTTGTGGGAGCGACGGTAATTTTATAATTTTGTACCTCACTATAACTCCCGAAAAGGGATTCAATCAGTAATGACAGCAATGACAAACGACGATAACAATCATAACCAAAATAATAAACCCGCGGGAAGCAAGACACCTGTGTGGAAAAAGAAGCTCATCAGAGGCCTGTGGTATCTGTTTATCGCAGGTTTCATTACCGTTGTACTTCTTTTTGTGCTGATATACAACGGTGTCGTCGGATACATGCCTCCGGTCGAGGAGCTGAAGAACCCGTCGGACAAGTTTGCAACAGTGGTCTACAGCAGCGACGGACAGGAACTCGGCCGATACTTCCGCAATACCGGCAACCGCGTGTATGCCGATTTCGACGAGATATCGCAGAATGTAGTGGACGCGCTTATTGCTACCGAGGACAAGCGTTATTTCGATCACTCGGGTATCGATATGCGTGCTATGTCGCGCGTGCTGGTGAAGACTCTGCTACTCGGCCAAAGAAACGCGGGAGGCGGCTCGACAATCACGCAGCAGCTTGCCAAGCAGCTTTATTCGCCCGAGAGCAACGGGCTGCTGTCGCGCGCCCTGCAGAAGCCTATCGAGTGGATGATAGCCGTGAAGCTCGAACGATATTACAGCAAGGACGAGATCGTGAAAATGTATCTCAACCAGTTTGACTTCCTGTACAACGCCGTCGGCATCAAGAGCGCGGCAAACGTGTATTTCGGCAAAGACGCCAAGGATCTGTCGGTAGAGGAGGCTGCCATGCTCGTGGGCATGGTGAAGAATCCGTCGCTTTACAATCCGGCACGCTACCCCGAACGCACGACCGACCGCCGCAACACGGTGCTCGACCTGATGGAGAAGAACGGCAAGATCACAAAGGCCGAACGCGACTCACTCAAACAGCTGCCGATCAAGCTGGATTTTCACCGCGCCGACCACAAGGAGGGCCCGGCTCCATATTTCCGCGAGGAACTGCGCCGCATGCTCACCGCCAAGAAACCGCGTAAGGGCGACTACATGCAGTGGGAGGGACAGAAATACGTGGACGACAGCATAGCATGGGAGAATGATCCGCTCTATGGATGGATCGAGAAGAATCCGAAACCCGACGGCTCGAAGTGGGACATCTACACCGACGGCCTGAAGATACACACCACAATCAACTCCAAGATGCAGGCATATGCCGAACAGGCAGTGCAGGAACACATGAAGTCGCTGCAAAAGAGTTTCTTCAGAGAGAAAAAGGGTGTGGCATCGGCTCCCTACTCGACCAACCGCGAGGAGGTGTCGGCCGCTGCGATCAAGGCCATGATAGAGCGCGCGGTGAAGCAGACCGACCGCTACCGCATCATGAAGAAAAGCGGTGCCTCGGACGCCGAAATCGAAAAGGCATTCAAGACTCCTGTCGACATGCGTGCGTTCAGCTACGACGGTGTCATCGACACTGTAATGACTCCGCTTGACTCGATACTCTATACCAAACATTTCCTGCGCACCGGCTTCATGTCGATGGATCCGAAAAACGGTCATGTAAAGGCATATGTAGGCGGCCCGAATTTCACCTTCTTCCAGTATGACATGGTGTCGACCGGACGCCGCCAGATCGGATCGACGATCAAGCCGTTTCTCTACACATATGCCATGGAGGAGGGCTTCACCCCCTGCGACGAGTTTCTGAACGAACAGCCGACGATCGTCGACGAGCTCGGACGTCCCTGGTCGCCCCGCAACTCAGGCACCGCCAGAGTCGGCGAAATGGTTGACCTACGCTGGGCTCTCACCAACTCCAACAACTGGATATCGGCACGCCTGATGAGCCAGCTGTCGCCGGCGCAGCTTGTGAGAAACATGCACAATTTCGGAATAACGAATCATCTCGATCCGGTGATATCGATATGCCTCGGCTCGTGCGAGGTGTCGGTGAAAGAGATGGTAGGCGCTTACTCGGCTTTCGCCAACAACGGTATGCGCGCGCAGCCTCTTTTCGTGACGTCGATCACCGACGCATCGGGTAACCCGATCTCTGACTTCACAGCCACACACACCGAGGTAATCTCAGAGGAGGCGTGGTACAAGATCAACTCCATACTGCAGAATGTGGTCGACGGAGGCACCGGCAACCGTCTGCGACGTCCTCCCTACAACATCACGGCCAATATGGGAGGCAAGACCGGCACGACCAACTCCAACTCCGACGGCTGGTTTATGGGCTTCACTCCCGAACTCGTGTCGGGTGTGTGGGTCGGAGGCGAAGAGCGATACATCCACTTCAACAACATGGCCAACGGACAGGGTGCCGCCATGGCTCTCCCGATCTATGGCCTGTACATGAAGAAAGTGTATGCCGATCCGTCGCTCCCCTACTCGCAGGATGTAAAATTCCCCGCCGCTCCGTTTGATCTGTGCGAGCGCACATGGTATGGCGCGGTCAGCGAAGAGCCGACCGAGGAGGTTGAAGAGTCAATCTCCGGCGCCTTTGACTAAACAAGGGATTTAACATTGTTTTAAAATTCCGAGTATAGTTATTTCATAACTTTGCAAATCGTTAAGTCTGTGCTTTATTGCCAGAGACTGTATTGTCGGCAACTGACAGACATAACCAAATATTAACCAAACAGAGCCGTCCACCCGGCCAGAAGAAAACCATGATCAAGGAAGAGTTTAACGATATAGCCCCGATCGAAGACGACCAGTTTCCAGAGAAAATGGCTGCCCTGGTTAAAGAACCGGGATTCGAGCACGCTGTTCGCTGGGTTCTCCCCGACATTGACTATAACGCGTTTGCAACCGGGTTTGCAAGCATCAAGGGAAAAGAAGAGCTGCAACTCAAGATAATGCATCCGTTTCTGGAGATGCTTGTCGACAAATACACCTCGGGGCTAAGCTGCGAAGGCATCGACCGCATCAAAGACCAGAGCACACGGACATTTATCACCAACCACCGCGACATAGTGCTTGACTCGGCGTTTCTCAACCTGTGCCTCATCAGGGCCGGTCTTCAGACCTCGGAGATCGCCATCGGCAACAATCTTCTGATATACAGCTGGATCGAGGACCTCGTGAGACTCAACAAGAGTTTCATCGTTCGCCGCGGCCTAAAGGGTACGCATGAGGCTCTCGATGCCGCCAAACACCTGTCGGAATACATACACTACTGTATCACCGAGAAAAAGCAGTCGGTGTGGATAGCCCAGCGCGAGGGTCGCGCCAAAGACTCAAGCGACAACACCCAGGAGAGTGTGATAAAGATGCTCGACTATGCCGGCGAGGGCTCTGCTCTCCAGCGCCTCGAGGAGCTTAAGATCACCCCTGTGTCGATCACATATGAGTATGACCCGAACGACTACCTGAAAGCGCGTGAGTTTCTGCTGCGCGAGAAGGATCCGGAGTTCCACAAAAGCCAGCGCGATGACCTCCTCAGCATGGAGACCGGTCTTCTCGGACAGAAAGGACACGTCAATTTCAGCATAGGCCAGTGCATAAACCCACGTCTGCGTGAGAGCGTCGACACCGACACCAACCGCACGGAGGTCGTACAATGTGCCTGCGCTCTTATCGACAAGGAAATCCACCGGGGCTATCACATTTTCCCGATCAACTATGTCGCCTACGACAAGATCGACGGCGGAAACACATGGCAGGGTCACTACAGCGAGGCGGATGCTAAAGCCGCCGACGCATACTGGCACCAGCAGCTTGAGAAGCTCGAGAATTACGACAGTTTCAACGACGACGACCGTCGGTTCATGCTCGAAAAAATGTGGGTGATGTATGCCAACCCGCTGAAAAACAAAATCGCTGCCCAGGCAGAATAATACGCGAGGTAACAATCGAACAATATGAGACTTCTACTTGCACCGATGATCATCTGGATCATACTGAATATCGGTATAGGCGTATGGATATTCAATATCCTGCGCAAGCGCCACAAACAGATGAAAGCGGTAAGCTATGTGTGGCTGGCTATGGTGATAGCCGTCACCGCCATTGCTGTCGTTGCACTCAGCACGCCCTATCGTTCGGGCGACGACGCCGGTCTTCTCAGACTCAACTGGATGCTGTTTGTCGTGATGACATTCACGTTTCCGCAGGTTGTATATCTCATCTTCGATCTGCTCGGACGCATACCGCGTCTGTGGGGCGGCCGACGCTGCAAATGGTCGAGCCGCACGGGCATTGCAGCAGCCTATGTACTTTTCATAGCTATGTGGTGGGGTGCACTCTACAACCGCTTCCAGATCGACGTGAAGGAAGTGACCGTAGAGATAGAAGGGTTGCCGTCGTCGTTTGACGGATACCGTATCGTTCAGTTCAGCGACCTGCACACCGGTACATTCGGCCACGACACAGGTTTTGTAGAAAAACTTGTAGACACGATAAACGAGCAGAAGGGCGACGTGATATTCTTCACCGGCGATATCGTTAACCGCCGTTCACGCGAGCTTGAGCCGTTTAAAGATACCCTTCAGAAACTCTCGGCAAAAAGCGGTGTCGTGGCGATACTCGGCAACCATGACTACGGCGACTATTTCAACTGGTTTAACCAGAACGCCAAGATGATAAACATGGAGGAGCTCACCGACCACTACCGCGACATGGGATGGCGTCTGCTCCGCAACAAGACGATATGGGAGACACGTGGCAACGACTCGATAGCTATACTTGGTGTAGAGAATATCGGTGACAGGCCTTTCCCGGTCTACGGATCGCTCCACCGCACCTACCCCAATGCCGGAGATAACAAGACAAAAATACTTCTGTCGCACAATCCGAGCCACTGGACCGACTCGATAAGCGACCGCGACGACAAGAACATTGCCCTCACACTGTCGGGTCACACCCACGCCATGCAGATGGAGGTGGCAGGTCTTTCACCCGCAGCATTCCGCTATCAGAAGTGGGGCGGACTCTACACCGACAAGAGCGGCAAACATCAGCTTTACGTGAACATAGGATCGGGCACGGTTGGATTCCCGATGCGCCTTGGCGCCACCCCCGAGGTCACAGTGATCACTCTGCGCGCCAAAAATAAATAACAACCGCGTCCTGAAATGTATAAGGCGGTACTGGGTCTCGGAAGCAACACATGCGGCAGCCGTGCGACCAACATAATGGGAGCACTGAATATGATCGGCCGCCGCGTGGGTCGCGTTGCAGAAGTCTCGAATTTCTACGAGACGAGTCCTTTCGGACCCAACTCAGGCACCCACCCCTACATCAACGCCGTTGCAATTGTCGAGACGGCACTTGCACAGGAGGAAATCGAGTCAAGGCTCAAAGAGATCGAGAATGACTCGGGGAGAGACCGCAACGACCCGGATCACATGATCACAATAGACATTGATCTTGTGATGTGGAACGGAGTCGTGATAAGACCTCACGAGATCGGCCGCGACTATTTCGCACGCGGATGGAAGGAGGTCAGCCGATATGTCTAAGACTTCACTTCTGCGCGAACTAAGGTGTCTTGAAAAAGATCAGCTTATCGATATAATCATTCAGGCATATTCGGCCGGGAAAGAGACAAAGGAGTATTTCGACTTTTTCACTAATCCCGACCCGAAGGGGATGTATGATAAATATGCTTTACAGATCGACAAAGAACTGTCGAGAGTGAAGCGCGGCCGACGCACAAAGGCACGAATAAGCGTGATAAAAGCGTGTATCAGGAAATTCAGTTCGTTTGAGCCCGGAAGTGAACTGGTGACAGATCTATATCTCTATGCCATCGAGCGCTCACTGCTCACAGAGAAAAGCATATATTTTTCAGAGACGCTTTTCAACGGTGTGAAAAAGCTGGCGGCCGATGCTGTTGTTTTCGCCGACAGACAAGGCACGACAAAGCAGTTTTTAGCCGGCATAGAGCGGATGATGGACGAGGAAACGGGGACAAAGTATTTCAGACGACTTGTGAAAGAAGGAGTCGCCGACGGGATGCTGAAACTGACATAGAAACCTTACAGCAACACACTCGGCACCAGGCTGCGCCAATTACGGCAGGAGCGACAGCCCCGGTTTCTTAAGTAATAGGCTGTGTCACGATGGTTTCTGACATGGAGATTTCCGATGTAGGGGCGTGCGAAAGTACGCCCACAACGCCTATTTTGACAAACCTTGCCTACAGACAACCGACATCTACGCTGGTGACTCCCCACCACATGAGAGCGTGGACGCACGGGGCGTGCGTCTACGCATAGCGCACTGATACACATGCAGCATACTCTAAACAGTCAGATAGGAGCGGCCATGCGGTCGACCGAATACTGATCGCGGCGTTGGTGATACACATTATTTAAAAGTTTGAACCTTTGGTCGTGACATTGATCACACCACCAAAACCGCCTATGCCATACATCCCGCCATCGTGAAGAACCTCAACCCGTTCAACCTCCATCACTGTCAGATCAGGCTTCTCTGACATTCTTACTCCATCAAGAATCCACATTGGACTTCCTCCTCTTACAGATACCGTGTATCCACCGTTTTTTCTGTCACGATGAACTCCTACTCCACGCATTCCCAACATTGCCAATGCCAGATCTGATGTTCCCATCGCCTCAAGCTCCTTAGCTGTTCTTACCGCACGAGGGCCATTGTAATCACGGGCATCCATCATACCGGCACCTGTATTTACAAGATCCCTGTCTGCCCTACGTCCTGTATTCCTTAAGATCTTTATATACATGCCTTTGCTGCCGTCCATGGCTATGTCGTGGATATAGCCGTCATATTTGATATGCACAGTGTCGGTATCCACAACGTTGTCGAGCAGGAAATTGCCGTCGCGATCCGACTTCACATAGTCAAACGGATCGCTACCATAAACCACGGCTCCCCTGATAGGTTTACCCTTGTAGTCGATCAGATGGCCGTGGAAAGTCTCGCCGACGTAATTATCCTTCTCAAAGATACGGTTGTCCTCCCCCACCAAAAGCATCATATCATGGCGGCCGTTCACAGCAAAGCCGTACTCTCGGCCCTTATAGTCGATATGTATAAAATCAGTAGAATCAACGTCCTCAAACTTAAATTCACCGTTTTTATCTGACTTAACAGCATCTTTAGGAGTGTGCAGAAAGACCTTCACACCCTTTACCGGCTTACCTTTGGTGTTACGCAGCGTCCCGATAAACGGCTCGGTTGCGCCGGCGGCAAGTGCTGAAACCGCAAGCAGCACAGATAATAATAGCCGACACATGGTTCATGATTTTAGAGGTTATTGAATGTGGTCTAAAGATAACTTTAATTTTCTGATTATCCACTCATTTTGTTGGAAAAAAGTTCGCCGGTCATGGGCGTGAGTGACACAAAGCCACGCAGATCGCAAATCTGCCCGCACGATGCTACAAATGTGTCGCCGCTCCGAAGCTACCAGATACATCCTGACATGCTCGTCCGTCTTCGACAGCAACAAACGCAACACCCCCACTCTCCACCGACAGCAGAAGGCACTTACTTCAGAATTTGCTGCCTTTGGTGGTGACAACAATAACCCCTCCGCCGGCTCGAGTGCCGTAGGCCGCCCCGTCTTTCAGCACCACAACGCTTTCCACCTCCATTACAGTCAAATCAACAGGATCGGTTACGACGACTCCATCAACCACCCATAAGGGCGGACACCACCCGCCTCTTATCCATACTTTTCCATCGCGAGATACAGTCACACTGGGCATCCATATCATGGCTTGGGCTAAACTTGATGTACCACATGCCTCAAGTTGTTTGGAAGTCATCTTGCTATATGGGCCGTTATAGTTCCTAAGTCTCATATATCCCACGCCTGTATTAATTATATCATCGTCTATTATATGCCCCGTAGCCCTTAATATCTTTATATACATGCCCTTGCTCCCGTCCATGGCTATGTCGTGGATATAGCCGTCATATTTGATATGCACAGTGTCGGTATCCACAACGTTGTCGAGCAGGAAATTGCCGTCGCGATCCGACTTCACATAGTCAAACGGATCGCTACCATAAACCACGGCTCCCCTGATAGGTTTACCCTTGTAGTCGATCAGATGGCCGTGGAAAGTCTCGCCGACGTAATTATCCTTCTCAAAGATACGGTTGTCCTCCCCCACCAAAAGCATCATATCATGGCGGCCGTTCACAGCAAAGCCGTACTCTCGGCCCTTATAGTCGATATGTATAAAATCAGTAGAATCAACGTCCTCAAACTTAAATTCACCGTTTTTATCTGACTTAACAGCATCTTTAGGAGTGTGCAGAAAGACCTTCACACCCTTTACCGGCTTACCTTTGGTGTTACGCAGCGTTCCGATAAACGGCTCGGAAGCCACAGCCGACAATGCTGCTGCCACTGCCAGCAGCGCAGTCACAAATAATCTCATCATAAGTTTTCAGGTATCAGTGTAAGGATGCATAATCTTTGTCACTCACAAATATAACCTTTTTTTTGTGTTTTTGTGAATATCCTCGGATAATAGTCCTGATTCCCAACAAAATTCGTAACTTTACGAAATGAAATCCGAGCTGAAGAAATACGATAATATCAACGCTGATGACGCTCAATTTATCAGCGATATAAAGGCGATAGTATATACCGCCAAACAAAAGGCATATCAGGCCGCAGACCTCTTTCAAGTTGCTGCGAACTGGCTTGTTGGAAAAAGAGTCGTTGAACAGGAGCAGCATGGCCGCGAGCGTGCCGAATACGGCAAGCGAATCATAGAGCTTGCTTCCGAGGCGTTGACGGCTGAATATGGCAAAGGATACAGCCTTACTCAAATAAAGAATTTCAAGAAATTCTACCTGATGTTCAGAAGTTTGGATATTCAGCAAGCACTGCTTGCTGAATCAATGCGGATTAGGCAGACACTGTCTGACCAATCTTCTGTGTTAATTCTGCCAAAAGGTCAGACACCGTCTGACCAATTTGAAATCAGATATAATATCCCCAATTTATCGTGGTCGCACTACGAAAGATTGCTGCGAGTTAAAGACGATCACGAGCGTGATTGGTATATGAGGGAGGCAGTCGGAGAGAACTGGAGCGTCCGAACCCTTGACCGCAACATAGGCTCCCAATATTATCATCGTCTGCTCCATACACCGGAATCGAAACGTGGTGAAGTCATTGATGAAATGCAGCGATTGACAGCAGATTATCAGAAAGACCGGCATAAATTCCTCCGAAATCCTGTTGTCGCTGAATTTTTAGGTTTTTCGCAGGAGGCAGCGTACTCGGAAACCAATCTTGAATCTGCTATAATCGACCACCTGCAAAAATTCATCCTTGAACTTGGCAAAGGCTATGCCTTTGTTGCCCGTCAGCAGAGAATAAAAACCGACATAGGCGAATATTATATAGACCTCGTATTCTACAACTATATCCTTAAATGTTTTCTGCTAATCGACTTAAAGACATCAAGAATCACGCATGAGGACATCGGGCAAATGGATATGTATATCCGAATGTACGATGAGTTGAAATGTTCTGAAAGCGACAATCCAACAATCGGCTTACTCCTTTGCTCGGAAACAAGCAAGGATTTAGCACGGTATTCAATCCTCAAAGACAGCAAGCAACTCTATGCAGCCAAATATCTGACATATCTCCCGACAAAGGAAGAATTAACCGCAGAAATTGAGCGCCAGAAAGAGATATTTGCCCTGCAAATTGGTAAAAATCAAGATTATGCCCTGCATTTCCCGCATTATCCGCATTTTGAGATTTAATTATAACGACCTTAATGCCAAATGGACAGAGATGAATTACATTGAATATGGTTACAAAGAAACTATTATATAGATGTCCAATACTGCTTCTGCTTGTCGCATTTTTTGTGGCAAGTGTCGGCGTGTCGTGTTCCCATTCCCAGCAAAATGCCAAAATTATTTCTGACACTGAAAGAATTGTTGATGAGTATCCTGATAGTGCATTGGTTCTATTGGGAGCGATTGATCCTGCCGAACTGACACAGGATTCACTTAAAGCAAAATACTATTATGTGTCGGCATCTGCGCATGACAGACAAAGTCATATCGCTTTATCCGATTCAATGATAAGTTTTTCAAACGACTATTATAGAGGAACGGATTTGAAGAGAAGCGTCAGGAGCGCGACATTATTGGCATCTTATAAATTTCGTATAGGCGAAAGAGCGACCGCTCTCGAAATGCTCGATTCACTTTCGTCACTGAAAGATGTTCCTGACAGCCTACTGATTGAGCCCTTGTCCAAACAGGTTCAACTGACGGCCTACGACAACGATAACGAAATGTATATAAGGCGTCTAATGGTTATAGATAAGAGCCCGGACCGGCAATCACAATATAAATTCTGGCTATATTTTGCACTGCTTTTCAATGGAAAGAGCGATGAGGCGCTTGATGTCATTAACGACCTTATCAGTTCAACAACTGCTGAGAATGAGGCGAGACAGCACTTTGTCTATGAATATGAAAAGTTAGATGTACTCATTGAATTGAGAAAGTTTGAGGAGAGCATTCAACGGGCAGACAATCTGGTAAATGCCTGCACTAACAAATCATCAATCCCATATATTCTTCTTTGGAAATCTTTGGCCAAACTTAATATGCACGACTTAGCGGGAAGTGCTGTCGAATTGACTAAGGCTGATAGTTTAGCATTAAACATCCCGACGGATGAAAGAAGATACTTCAATAGTTTCGCGCATATAATATGGACAGTGCTTGACTACCAACGGACGGGAAAAGTAAGTTTTCTTACATTTGCTAAGATTTACAACAGTCAAAGAGACAACCTCTTTGATGCCCAGTATCTACAACAGGAAGCAACCCAGCGCGCACTTGAAATTGAAAATCAAAGATTGATTCTCAAATCGAAGAACGACCGCCAGACGGCCATGATAATTATAATCGTTCTTGTTGCATTGATTGTTTCCGGAGCGTTGTTATGGTATGCGTTAAATAAGAAACGTAAGATCCTGGAAGTTCTGGAGCGTAATGAAATTTTGCAGAGATTGGCTGATGAATCAAAAAATTCTCAAAAAGATTCATCTTCAAACGAAATCTTGCGCAGAGCAATGCTTCAACAGCTCGGCATTATAAAAATGGTTGCCGAGACACCAACTGAGCAGAACCGGGAGATGCTTCGCAAATTGTCTTCGGTGGAAAGTGATACTGGCGCCTCCCTTGTGAACTGGGAAAGCGTATATTGTATAATCGACAATCTTTATTCCGGCTTCTACTCCCGTCTTCATAAACGGCATGGGAGTATCCTTACAGATAAAGAGGAACAGATTATCGCTCTTATGGTAGCAGGATTCTCTACCAAGGAAATCAGTGTCATCACGGGGCAGACTACCGCCACGATTTATGTGCGCAAATCATCCGTGAGAAAAAAACTCGGTGTCGCGGAGAAAGAGGATATAGTAGCTTCCCTGCGACAGGAAGCTGACGATTAAGACGAATTTAGAGCCGAGTGAGCATTGTTAAGACTTTTATCATTGACTAATACTGGTTATCAGCATATTAGAATGAAGCCATTAAGACTTTTACCTTTGACGTTAAGATTGGTTTAGCAATAATTTTGCGGTGTGAAATTAATAAAACATATCGCAATATGAGAACGACAATCTTTAGAAAAATCATAACAGCGGTATTCGCGATTCTGCTTCCCGCTGTCGCAATCGCGCAGGAAAGTGCCGATACAATTACGGCACAAACTCTTGACGAAATCGTCATTCAGGCTCCAAAAGTAATCCATAAAGCCGACATGGATGTCCTCTATCCATCGGAAAGTGCTGTCGATAATTCTAAAAACGGCATGCAGTTGCTCAACAACCTGATGATACCCACACTCACGGTAAATGATGTGATGAGTTCGATTTCTGCAAGCGGACAGGCTGTGCAGATACGCATCAATGGTCGAGAGGCGACTATTGAACAGGTACGTTCACTTTCACCTGAGTCGATAAAGAGAGTGGAATGGATAGATAACCCCGGACTGCGCTACAACGGAGCTGCGTATGTTCTTAATGTCATTATATCCAATCCCTCGGCGGGAGGGTCGCTTATGTTAAACGCCCAACCCGCTCTGACCACACGGTTCGGCAACTATTTTGCCGATGTGAAGCTAAACAATGGCAAATCGCAGTGGAGCGTGGGTGCCACTTACAAAATGACCGATGACATCAAAGCCCATCGTGACTATAACGAAACATTTACATATCCCGATGGAAATTCGCTGACACGCACAGAGCAGCCGCTCGGTGGCTCAGTTGACGACAACCGTGCTTCCGCATGGCTCATCTACAGCTACATCAAACCCGATACAACAGTGTTTTACGCCTCATTACAAGGGTTTAGAAATATCTCGGCAAAAGAAAGATACGAAGGAATGCTCCGGCTTAGCAACGACGGCAGTGACATTTATCTTGATAACGGCAATGGCTCGCAAGGCACCACGCCTTCCTTCTCAGCATATTTAGAACATCATTTTCCCCATAAGCAGACACTCGTGGTTGATTTTGGAGCTTCGCTCTACAACGGACATTCGTTTTCGAACTATAGAGAACTTATGCCGGAATCTGAGAATGTGTTGACCGATGTATCCACATACATCACGGATCGCAATCAGGCATACGCGGTCGAAGCTGATTATATCAAGCAATGGAACATGAAACGTCTAACAGTCGGTACTTCCTACAATGCTAACCGCAACCGATCCACCTATCGCAACCTTGACAACAGCGTGTTCCATCAAAAGCAGGACAAAGCCTATTTCTTTGCCGAATATTATCAGCGCATCAATAATTTTACATTCACAGCCGGCATTGGCGCTCAATATACCTCATTCCATTTTCGTGAATCCGATCAAGGCAATCGTTCATGGAACTTTCGTCCTCTGGCCTCAGTCATATATTCAATTAATTCAAATCATCGCTTGCGCTTAGGCTTCTCTTCATGGCAGACTGCACCTTCGTTGTCTGAAACAAATGTAGCACCACAACAGATTGACGGCTTCCAGTGGCAGATCGGTAACCCGAATCTCAAAACATCTAATTCATATATATTAAATTTCCGCTACAGTTTCAGTCTTCCGCGAGTTGACGGCACATTTGGTGTCAGGGCATTTTCATCGCCCGACGCTATCGCATCCAGTCTTTATTGGGAGGATAGCCGCCTGATTACTACGTTTGAGAATTGCCGCGGACTTCAGAACATAGTGTTTAATCTCTCGCCACAGGTGGAAATTATCCCCAAATGGCTCACAGCCGCAGGAAGCCTCGAATATCGAGCCGAGTGCATGAAAGGTTCCGGTTACAACTTATGTAACCACAACTGGAGTGGAAACGCACAGCTGATGCTGAGCCATTATGGATTTGTGCTTTCTGCTCAATATACCAAGTCCGCACGAACATTATATGGCGAAAGAATATCATGGCACGAGGATTTATCTATTATCGACCTGTCATATAATTGGAATAAATGGCAGTTTGGAGTCGGTATGCTGATGCCATTCGGTAAATATGACCAAGGTTCCAAGCAGCTCAATCACTATAACTCGAATGTAAAGCACATGCGTGTTGACCTTCGGATTCCTTATATATCTGTATCCTATAACCTACAATGGGGACGTCAGAAACGCGGAGCTCAGAAACTAATAAATGTTGATGCCAACGCCGACCGCTCAACAGTCGGTGGCCGATGAAAAATAGAATTGATAATAAAACCTTGACTGATCTGCAAAAGCAGAATATCAATAAATATTATACCGATGATCTCGGCAAGATCATACTGCGCAGAAATGAAACTGTAGCACGACAGCTTGCCGGTGTCTGCTCAGATATAGAAGATCTGACATCTGAAACAGAACCATTCGATCTCGATAAGTATATTGAGCGATTCAGCGGTAAGCCTGTGGTTGTGGATCTCTGGAACACATGGTGTGCTCCATGCCGTAATGCCATGCAACAACTTGAGCCGGAAAAAAGCGGAATTATGGCGCAGGGAGTGGAGTTCCTGTATATTGCCGGAGCCTCATCTCCTGAAAAAGACTGGCGAAGTTTAGCAGAGCGCGAAAGCGGAACTCATGTAAGGCTATCGGATGACAATTATGGAAAATTATTGGATAAATACGGGATCAATGCAATTCCAAGTTATCTTTTCTTTGACTCAGATCATAAGCTTGTAGAGTCATATACCGGTTTTCCCGGCATAGATGGTTTCAAAGAGGGCATCAGCAGAATTGCAAATTAAAATCCGACACAGCGTCAAAATACTTTCGCACGTCCATATGCAAGTTTAAACCAATCGCTCATGTTGATATAAGACTGATTGTAGTACTTCCCACCGAAAAAGCTGAGGCATTTACTTCAGAATTTGCTGCCTTTGGTGGTGACAACAATAACCCCTCCGCCGGCTCGAGTGCCGTAGGCCGCCCCGTCTTTCAGCACCACAACGCTTTCCACCTCCATTACCGTAAGCCCTGGAAAATTCGTCATCTCTGTACCGTCAACTACCCACAGAGGATTCCATAAAGAGTTCGCCGGTCATGGGCGTGAGTGACACGAAGTCATGCAGATCGCGAGGCTGCCCGCACGATGCTACAAATGTTTCGCTCGATGCAGCTACCAAATTATCGCCGTCGTTTTTACGGTTTTTCGGGAGGGAAAAGAGTGAAGCGTGATGCCTGCGATATTTTCTTGTCGCGCCAGCATTTGCGACATACAGCTGTGTATCGGTCATTCCCGCCGATCTCGACCTGATCGCCGTCCTCCACAAAATCGCCATTGGCATCAAAGCGGGCGTTGACAATCGTCTTGTGTCCGCAAGTGCATGTAGACTTGATCTCGTCGATAGTGTCGGCAATCTCAAAAAGCCGGCGCGATCCCTCGAAAAGCATCGAGCGGAAATCGGTGCGCAGACCGTAGCACACGACATTTGAGCCGAAGTCGTCGACAATGCGCGACAGCTGGTCGACCTGATCGGCGGTAAGGAACTGGCATTCGTCGACAAGGATCCAGTCGAGCGCCATGCCGTCGCGACGGAAACGCGAGGAGAGCGCCGCGTAGAGGTCGGTGTCATGGCGTATCATCTCGCACTCGCGCTCGATGCCGATGCGCGAGCGTATGACATTGCGTTTCTCACGCGTGTCGACTTCCGGCTTCATGCACAGAAAGCGCAGACCGCGCTCCTCGAAGTTGTAGGCGGTAGCCAACAGGATGGCCGTCTTGGCAGATCCCATCGTCCCGTATCGGAAATATAGTTTGCCCTTACGATTCATACGGACAAATATATGCAATTGCGGCGGACACTGCAACACCCGATGCGGTCAGGACCGACCGGATGAGGCCGAATCCTCGCCGCTGTCCGGGGAGTACCAGCTGCTGCGCTTGCGGGTGATGATGTTTGTTATGTAGACGGTGAAGAGTGGAAAGAGAATGAGCCCTTCGGCCGAAAGAAAAACGCCGAGAGCCTGCCCGGTGACGGTGTATGAACCGATGTTGCTGCCGACCGTCGTAGCGTCGAGAAACGCCCACCAGAGGGCGTCCCAGAGGTTGTGCACCCCGGGATTGACAGCGTGCTCCTCGATGAAAAATACCAGTGCGCAGAAATAGACGGAGGCAAGTATCAGCACGGTATAGACGAGCGACATGCCTTTGACACGGTCGGATGTGGTGAGCGCGCCCGTGACTATGGCAAGGACGTAGCCGGCTCTTATCATCGGGATAAAATGAACGAGATAAGCCACAGTGGCGTTGAGACGGACACCGTAATATCCCAGAATGTTGAGATAGGGAACCGACACCAGCAGGAAAAAAATGTTCTGCCTGATATACGATATCCTGTCGGATGCGGCAAACACTCCGAACAGTATGTCGACAAGAAACACGATGCAGGCCCACATCTGCAGTCTCATGTAGGACCGGTCGTTCATAAACGACTGTCCGTCGAGCGTGATACGGGTTATATAAACGATAAGAAGGGCGGCCATGACAATGACCACCCAATGCAATATCGCAGAAATAATTTTTACCGGTTTCTTCATTGCCTCGCAGTTGAAACGTTTTAGACTAAAACAACCGCGGAGGCCTGTATGTTCCGGAGATCAGAAAACTACTCCGGGATTCAGCAGACCGTAGTACACAAGTCCGAACAAATTTGAGTTCCAGCCCTGAAGCATGAATCCGAGGTTCTTGCCGGTGAGCGAGTTGATATGCTCGTTGGGGCTCCAGTCGCCCGACTCGACGAGATCGGCCTGCCCGACACGCTTTATGAGATCGAGAGCCTCGTCGGTGCGACCTGATTTAATGCGTGCCCAGTCATCCATGAAGCTGACCCACGGCCACACGGCTCCGTTGTGGTATGTGGCAGGAGCGTAGCCGAAATCGGCCGG
Source organism: uncultured Muribaculaceae bacterium (assembly GCA_964389525.1). Taxonomy (GTDB): domain Bacteria; phylum Bacteroidota; class Bacteroidia; order Bacteroidales; family Muribaculaceae; genus JAFLTL01. Next base: position 72,489 of record CAYMEX010000012.1, read on the forward strand.
ATAATATGGATAGGTCTCGCACACACCATAGGCGGTGAGGCTTTTGCTGTTGAGCTCGCTGAAAATGCTCTCGGCACGGTCGGCAGGCACAACGCCCATGAGTATGCCGATCGTCTGATCCTGAAGCAGACGGTCGTTGACCGATCCGTCGCGCCAGCGCTGCACGTAGTAGCGCCCGTTCCACAGGCCGCCCTTTTCGACCGGGGAGTTTATGAACTCATCGCCACGCGCCGCAGCAGCAGCATATTTAGCCGCAAGATCGGCGTGACCATACTTCTCAGCCATGTCGCTCATCGCGCGCATAGAGGCCACATAGAGCAGAGCCGTGAACGGGGAGTACTTTCGTCCCTCGACACCCTTTACGTCCTTCCAGTCGCCCCAGAATGAGTTTTGCACGGGTATGCCGTCGCCGTCGGTGTCGCGCGATATGAGCCAGTCGGCGGCCGCAGTGAGCGCCTTCCACCACTCCTGAGGCATCTCGGCCGTGGGGTATGCCTTGAAGTAACGGTCGAGGCGCATGATGAAGAATGCGTTTATGTCGAGATCGTCCTTACGGTCGATAAGCGGCAGAATGGTTGTGGGTATCTTCCCCTCGGGAGTGATGGCGGCCACGCTCTCCTCGATCATGCGACGCTCGGCGGCATGAAACATGACGAGATGCAGCCACGAGGTCATGTAGCTGTCGCGCTGGTTGAGCTCGCGGTAGCCCATTGTGACGACGTTGCCGTCGGCAGTGCACTTTGTGAGCGAGACGGCCGGAACCATATACCAGCGCAGAAACTCGTCGATCTCCTTGTCGCCCGACGCGGGTATGGCCTTGGAGAAACGGCGCGTGGAGTCGAGCAATGTGTCGAAACGACGTATGGCGTCATCGGCAAGCGACCGGGCCGAACTGTAGTGTGTGGCCGCAAATGTGAGCGGATCGAGCATCGCTATCGCCACCCTCACACGCACATGATCGTCGGCCATGAGACTCACAGGTATCTCAAGCGTAGAGTCAGTGCTGACAGCTCCGGCGCAATCGGTGGCAATGGCACAAGGCACAACCTTGTCGGTGGCTTCCTCATGCGCTATGACCAGAGTGATATCGCGGTCGGATACTATATCGGAGAACTCGAACTCGGCCATAAGCACCGGAAGCGACGAGATCTCGATGTTGTCGGCCGCAAGCGGTGCAAAAGCCGTCACCGAGACTTCGGCCGGTATGAGACTCGACGAGCCGTAGACATTGTGCACGATCGGAAATTTTCGCTCCACGACCTTGGAGCTGATCAACGATAGCGGCACCGGCACATCGCCGACCATGAAACTGATCGGGAATTTGCCCTGCGACTCAAGCCACTCCCCGAGTTTGCCTGGGTTGACCATCGTGTTACCAAACATGCCGCCGTCGGCACCGGCATTGGCCGTCACCGAGAAATTGGCGATAGGATATCCGTCGGAAGCTGCCGACATCTCTGCCGGAACAGAAACAAACACCGCGGCCACGGCCACGACTATATTCTTAAAAAACTGACTTGGCATCGATAAAACTGTAAGTGAAGTGATGAGGTCATACAAATATACATCTTACAGCACATTCCGCCAAACTTTTCACGACATTTGCCGGTGAATGCCCACAAGGCCGCCCCATAAAACCAGACGCCATGCTCCTCCTCCGCCGGGAGTGAAGCATGGCGATCGGTTTAGGTGCCTCAGGGCTATTTCACGACTTCAAACATGTCTTTGCCGACGCCGCAGAGGGGGCATACCCAATCGTCGGGAATATCCTCAAATGCGGTTCCGGGAGCGATGCCTCCGTCGGGATCTCCTACTTCGGGGTCATAGACCCACTGGCATACAGTGCAGATGTATTTGTCCATAATAAAAGTGTTTGTGGTTATATCAACATGTATCACTGACCTGTAAACAGCGCGGATGGCACGAATGTTCGTGGCATGTACAAAAAACCGCCCGGAGGCCTTCAACTCCGGGCGGTTCATATATGCTGTATATCGGTTCAGATCAATACTCCTGCCACGAGGTGATGCCGATCGTGTCGATCGGACGCGATACAAACGCCTTCACGTAGGCCAGCGCAAGGCGGGCATTGGTGAGCAGCGGCGTGTTGTGGTCGATGGCGTGACGGCGGATGCGGTATCCGTTGGTGAGCTCACGCTTGGTGTGGTTCTTGGGTATGTTGATGACCAGATCGACCGTGTGGTCGCCTATGATATCGAGCACCGACTGTCCCTCCTCGTCGGGCCAGCATACCTGAGTGGCATTCACACCGTTGGCCGTAAGGAACGCAGCCGTGCCGGGGGTGGCATAGAGCTTGTAGCCGCGCGAGTCGAGAAGGCGGCATGCCTCGAGCATGTCGACCTTGGCACGTGCGTCGCCCGAGCTGACAAGTATGCCCTTCTGCGGAACATGGTGACCGACCGAGATCATGGCGTTGAGCAGAGCCTCGTCGAGATCACGGCCAAGACAGCCTACCTCGCCGGTCGAAGACATGTCGACACCGAGAACGGGATCGGCCTTGTGCAGACGCGCAAACGAGAACTGCGATGCCTTTACGCCGATGTAGTCGATATCGAATGTCGAAGTGTCGGCCACCTCGGGTTTCTCGCCAAGCATGATGCGCGTAGCCGTCTCGATGAAGTTCTTTTTGAGAACCTTGCTGACGAACGGGAACGAACGCGACGCACGCAGATTGCACTCTATCACCTTCACATAGTTGTCTTTGGCAAGATACTGGATGTTGAACGGGCCTGATATGTTGAGAGCCTCGGCGATGCGGGCACTGATGCGCTTGATGCGGCGTGCGGTGGCCATGTAGATCTTCTGTGCGGGGAACACAAGCGTAGCGTCGCCCGAATGCACACCGGCATACTCGACGTGCTCCGAGATAGCATATTCGACAATCTGACCGTTACGGGCTACAGCGTCAAACTCTATCTCCTTTGCATTCTGCAGGAACTCCGACACAACCACGGGGTACTCCTTCGATACTTTGGCAGCCTGGCTGAGGAATGTGTGCATCTGATCGTAGTCGTAGCAGACATTCATGGCCGCACCCGACAGCACATAGCTCGGACGGATAAGCACCGGGAAACCTACTTCCTCGACAAACGAGTGTATCTCGTCTTCGGTGGTAAGCTCTTTCCAGCGGGGCTGGTCGATGCCGAGCTGATCGAGCATGGCAGAGAACTTATGACGGTTCTCGGCGCGGTCGATCGACACGGGCGATGTGCCAAGCACAGGCACGTGACGGCGATAGAGCTTCATGGCGAGATTGTTGGGTATCTGGCCGCCTACGCTCACGATGACACCGCGGGGCGTCTCGAGGTCGATGATATCCATCACGCGCTCAAAGCTGAGCTCGTCGAAATAGAGTCGGTCGCACATGTCGTAGTCGGTCGACACGGTCTCAGGGTTGTAATTGATCATCACAGCCTTATAGCCGAGCTTGCGGCATGTGGTGGCTGCGTTGACCGAACACCAGTCAAACTCTACCGAGCTGCCGATGCGGTAGGCACCCGACCCAAGCACGATGATGTTGTTGCGCGAGTTGAGGTCGTAGGGTATGGCGTTCTCTGTAGCACCGTAGGTGACATACAGATAGTTGGTGAGCTCGGGGTACTCGGATGCCACAGTCTTGATGCGGCACACACGCGGAGTGACGTCGAGATCTTTGCGGCGGCTGCGCACGCGGAGCACATCGGCCTCCATGTTGCCGACGGGGTTCTCGACCAGACGCGAGATCTGGAAGTCGGAGAAACCGAGACGCTTGGCCTCAAGAAGAGTCTCACGGTCGAGATCGTCAACTGTGCCTCCGCGCTTGCGGAGCATGTCGGCAAACTTGACGATGTTGTTCAGACAGTTGATAAACCATATGTCGATCTTTGTCAGCTCAGATACGCGCTCGGGAGAATATCCCTCCTCAAGAGCCTGAGCAATAGCAAAGATACGTGTATCGGTGGGGTGAGTAAGCGCATGCTCGATATCATCGACATGCAGATCGGAGTTTCCGACAAATCCGTGCATGCCCTGTCCAATCATGCGGAGACCCTTCTGTATGATCTCCTCAAACGACTTGCCTATCGACATGATCTCGCCGACCGACTTCATCGACGAACCGATCTCGCGGTCTACGCCGACAAACTTCGAGAGGTCCCAGCGGGGTATCTTGACAATCATATAGTCGACCTCGGGAGCCTTAGCGGCCGAGTAAGGAGTGCCCGGCTCACCGATCTGATCAAGTGTATAGCCGAGAGCGAGCTTGGCAGCCACGAAAGCGAGAGGATAGCCCGATGCTTTCGACGCAAGTGCCGACGAACGGCTCAGGCGTGCGTTGATCTCGATGATGCGGTAGTCGTTGGTCTCGGCGTTGAACGCATACTGTATGTTGCACTCGCCGACGATGCCGATGTGACGCACGACACGGGTAGCGATGTCCTCGAGCATCTTGATCTGCTCTGGTGTGAGCGACACGATCGGAGCCACAACGATGCTCTCGCCGGTGTGGATGCCCAGCGGATCGAAGTTCTCCATCGGCACGACTGTGAAACACAGATCAGAGCTGTCGCGTATCACCTCAAACTCGATTTCCTTCCATCCCTTGAGCGACTCCTCGACAAGTATCTGGCGTGAATATGCAAGCGCGCTCTCGCAATGCTTCACAAACTCCTCGTCGTTGTTGCAGATGCCCGATCCGAGTCCACCCAGAGCATATCCCGAGCGCACCATCACTGGATAGCCGATGCGGTGAGCAACCTCGACAGCATCCTCGAGAGTTTCCACAGCCTGCGACACGGGAGTCTTGACCTCGATTTCGCTCAGTTTCTTTACAAACAGATCTCTGTCCTCGGTAATCATGATTGCCTCAACCGAAGTGCCGAGCACTTTGACTCCGTACTTGTCAAGCGTTCCGTCGAGGTAAAGCTGTGTACCGCAGTTAAGAGCCGTCTGACCACCGAAAGCAAGCAAAATGCCGTCGGGTCTCTCCTTCTTGATCACCTCTTCTACAAAATGGGGGGTGATAGGGAGGAAATAGACACGGTCGGCGACACCTTCCGAAGTCTGGATTGTGGCGATGTTGGGATTGATAAGCACTGATTCAACACCTTCTTCGCGCAAAGCCTTGAGAGCCTGCGAACCAGAGTAATCAAACTCACCAGCCTGTCCGATCTTCAAGGCTCCTGAGCCGAGCAATAATACTTTTTTCATCGAATTATAGATCTGTTGTGATAAACGAAACCATATTTTGTGACGATACAAATTTACGAAATAATCCTTACAATCATTTCCACCCGGAGCAAATAATACAGAATCACATCGCCATTAAAGGATATCACCCGACGCGAGTATCTTTTTCAGACGGGCTTTAACCGCAACAAGGTCGCTGTCGGTCAGCAGCGGTATGAGACGCTGTATCTCGCCGACAGGCCTGTCCCACCACCTCAGCCGCAGGAGCAGTCCGATCAGCTCGTCGTCAAAGCGCCTACGCAACACTCCGGCCGGATTGCCCGCGACAATCGTGTAGGGCTCGACATCGCTGCCGACAACACTGTTCAAGCCGATGATCGCGCCGTCGCCGATATGCACTCCCGGGAGGATCGTGGCATTCTGCCCTATCCACACGTCATTACCGATAACAGTGTCGCCTTTCAGCGGAAGATCGCCAAACGACGGTGGCGGCTGCCTCCAGCCCATTACATAAAACGGGAACGTCGACGCCGCATTCATCTGATGATTCGCCCCGTTCATCACAAACGTCACCCCCGATGTGATCTGACAGAACTTACCGATAACAAGCCTGTCGCCAATGAAATCGTAGTGATGCAGAACATGGCTCTCGAAATCCACATCGCTGAAATACGTAAAATCACCGACAATAATATTGGGGTTCTTCACAACAGGCCGAACCTGCGTGACGGTGTCGCATCCGGCAATAGGAAAGATTTTCTCAGGATCAGGATACATGATTAACGATAAATATTGTCAGACTAAATTACAGAATCCATGTTTGTATGTAAAGAATCTCGTTGCTCATAAGATCTTTTCCTTACATGTAACATTGAGTCTATAGCAGACCGTAGATTGTAAAGTTACAAATAATTGCGGTATTGCATACATGCAATAAAATAATCAGTATTTACCGGCAGCTATATTACATTAAAAAAAGAACACACGAACTGTGTGTCCTTTTACTTTAGAGGCCTATGATACAGCCTCTCAGAATGTATCTGGATTACATTACCATTTAACTGGATCTGACAGGATTTCGCCGTCGGCAGCATCCTCGGCCGTAAACGTATCGGCACGATACTGCACACACAACATCACGAGCGGCTGATCGCCGTTATTGCGCACCGAACGGCGTCCGGCAGGAGCGACACGCACCACACTCCCCTCCTCCACTGCAAAGACTTTACCGTCGACCTGAAACTCACCCTTTCCGGCAAGGAAGAAATACAGTTCCTCGTGGTTGCGATGCGTATGCAGGAATCCGGTCTCCTGTCCCGGGGCAAAGACCTGAATGGAAAACTCCGCACCGGTAGCACTAAGAGCCTGTCCGCCGAACACTTTTCCGGGGATCTTGATCTCAGGCCCAAGTTCAAGAACATAATCCTTTACATCAGCGATTTTACCAAGATTGATCGCGCTGAAGTTTGCAGCGTCCGCGAGTTTCTGAATCTGTTTCATTGTCATTTATCGTTAGTTATGTGAATTACCAAAGATCAACACGATATGTCAGGCGGCGCATCAGGCTGCCGCCGACTATCATTTCGACACTGCAAACATACAACAGAAAGCACAGTTTGTCAAGAAGTTACCATTACACCACATAGTTACCTTCACCTCACCAATGCAGAAAACCAAAACAATATATCTTCATCCTTATCATTATTTAACATAACAACTGAGACAAGTAGCTATTCAGCCTTTGAAATGGCCTCCTGTTGACAAACTTGATGAAGTCCTCGGAATCATCACGAAGCTTTAAATAAGGAAAATGCACTGTGTTTACTTAAAAGTAAAACTTTTTCGTAAATTTGTGGTTGTTAAGACCAAGAGACAATACTGGTATGAGCGAAGGCTGGACTTATACAGCTAAACAAAGACCATAACTGCACCCTTTCCACCCTCGCAATGCTCTCCTCATTCTTCGGTCAGCCAATCATAACAGTCGGTTGAGATTTACATTTATAATTATATGGCAAGTAAGTAGTCAAATATATGAAGAAAATCATTCTATTTTTTACGATAATCTTGTCTTGTTTTGCTACAAAAGCACAAAGCATAGACGAACGTTTAGGAACGGCCATAAATACATCTGATTTCTTTGGTCTGCATGACATTTATTACAGCACACCAAAAGATTCGATAAATCCGTTCTTAGAGCTATTCTCACGCTGCATGATTGGCAACCGATTTAATCGCCCAGATATTTCCATTCCGGCATTTGATGAATTACTTAAGACTCAGTCTGAAATGCTTGACCTGAACCTGCTGCTACAAATTTCCGTCATGTATTCAATGGACTTGAGCCGGGTCGGAAAAAATGAAGACGCATACAATTTACTCTCCGCAGTATTATCATCGGCATACCAAATGGTGGATTCGATGAGTCTTAAGCCTTATGCCAATATGGCAGCGCAATACAAAAGTCTGACCAAATATTCTCCATATCAGATTTCTTTTAACGGCGATAAGGGTATTATACCGTTTGACACAATCCCGACAGGAAAACAGGGTAGTCAGCAATATTTGATGCAGATTACCGGAGCGCAAATCAATAGCAATCCCGTCAAGATAACTTTTGACACCGGTGCAGGAGTTAACGTTATCACTGATTCTTTGGCCAAAGCCTATGGACTCGAGTTTCTTGATGCAGAAGTTGCCGCCACCGGCGTAGAATCATCGGCCGGCAGATATGCCATAGCCAAAGAATTGTTGTTAGGTAATATCAAGGTGAACGATGTTCCTTTCTACGTCATTGACATAAGAAGTCACAATAACGAAGCCGATAAATATATTGATGTACTCGAATTTATCGTTGGCAGTGAACTGATGCTTCAGCTTAAAGATGTAACTCTTGATTTTTCTGCCAAAGAAATTCAAGTGCCAGCTGTTGCTGCAGCTCCATCGAATGTGCGACCGAATATGTGTTTCTCTTCTCATATGAATTTGGTAACACAAGCTCATGTCAATGGACAACCCCAAATAATGAAACTTGATAGCGGAGATGCAGGGTTCGGAAGGCTCAATAAATTCTACTTTGATGCCAATAAAGAATATCTTACAAAAAACTGCGAAAGTGACACGGTCAGGATGGCAGGGGTCGGAGGTGTTTGGTCGGTACTCTGTTACAAACTGCTGGATGCAACATTGACTCTTGGAGACAAATCAGTAACAGTACCGACGTTTGACGTTCAAACCGAGCAGCATGGCAACTATATGGAAGAGAATAATCTTGGCATAAGAAGCATGACGCTATTTCGCAAAGTCCGCTTTAATCTTGTAGATATGGTTTTATCGGCAGCTGTAACAGCATCTTTTCCGCGCACCTCATACGGTCCATAACTTTGTGGAAAACAACCAATAGTTATGGACTTTTCTATTTCCGACCTCAACCTTCAGATCGATGAGCAAAAAAAAAGCCCATCAATTATAACGGATCAGCGGATTTGTATGTATATAAAAAAGCAAATTCGCCGCAAGTTGTTTACTTGCAGCGAATTTACTTGATTGTTTGGCGGAGAGGACGAGATTCGAACTCGTGGTAGGATTGCTCCTACGTCAGTTTAGCAAACTGGTGGTTTCAGCCACTCACCCACCTCTCCTTTGTGTCATCCGACACTGATATTTCGTTTTTGTGAGTGCAAATTTATTCAATTATTTCCACTTGTACAAATTTTGCGGGTGTAAAATTAGCACGTTTGTGCGCGGTTTGTACAAAATCAGGCACATTAGCACTATATCACATTAACAATCAGTCCCATACGCCCGCATATGATCCATCATTATTCCGGCAAAAGGCCGGTCTCCGACCTTCCTGAATCCCATCGCCTCATACATTTTTCTTGCTCCGGCATTCTCTTTGTCGACAAGCAGGCCGGCCGGTTTTCCGGCCGCAGCGGCATTGGCAATGCCCGCTTTCAGGAGTGCACGCCCTATGCCGCAATGACGATATTCCGGCCACACGGCAAGGCTATCGAGATACCACTCGCCTGGATCGGTCTCGTCGCTCATGCCTCTGAGGTTCTTGCCGGCAATCGCCTCAACGGTCTCAAAAAACGCCCCACGCAGAGCGTGTAGCAATGCCCCGTCGTAGTTGACAAGCATCCCGGCGGTCGTTCCGTCGGCCGCAACGGCTTTCAGAGTATTCAGGTAGCTGTATTGTGCGTCGGTTCTCGATGCGAGCGTCCCGAATATCTGCCGTGCCTTTTTCGATCGATCATCGTCGGCATCTATGTCTATCCCAAGCGCCATGGCTACAGCGCGGGCAATCAGCGGCGCATCGTGTTCTGTCGCTTTCTCTATTTTAAATTCCATTGTATTGTTTTATTTTCCGATACGTTTGATAAATCTGGCAGCTTCGCCGATCCAAAGCACCATCGATGTGCCTCCGACAATGATCAGCCAGTCGGAAAGGCGCAATGGAGTGACGTTGAAAAACTCTCCTCCTATCTGCACAATGATGATCTGCCCGATGAAGATCATGGCTGCTATCATGCCAAACTCACCGCAATGCCGGAGGTCGAGTGCCGAGCGGCCTGCTGCAAACGCCCGTGCGTTAAACATATTCCAGAACTGAAGGAAAACAAATATAGTGAAAAACAATGAAAGTTCATAGGGAGTGAGGCCGGCGTCGGCACCCCAGCCCAACGTAGCGAGTTGTGTGAGCGATGTGATATCGTTGTGCTCGAAGATCAGCAGCAGGGCAAGCAGAACGATGAAGAACAGCGCACCGACTCCCACAATAAAGTGGCTCATTGGACGGTTGATGATGAACTCATCGCGCCTGCGCGGTTTATCGGCCATAACCGCTTCCGATGGAGGCAATGCGGCAAGAGCCATGGCCGCGAATGTGTCCATTATAAGGTTCACCCAAAGCATCTGGGTGACAGTCAGCGGCGACTGGGTGCCAAGAAATGCGCCGACAAGCACAATAAGGCATGCCACGACATTAACCGTCATCTGGAAGAGGATGAAACGGCGGATGTTCTGATAGAGCGAGCGACCCCACATTACGGCGCGGCCGATCGACAAGAACGAGTTGTCGACGATCGTTATGTCGGAAGCCTCTTTGGCCACCGATGTGCCGTCGCCCATCGACAGTCCGACTTGTGCGGCCTTGAGGGCCGGAGCGTCGTTGGTGCCGTCGCCTGTCACGGCCACTACCTCGCCGCGTTTCTGCAATGCCTCGACAAGGCGTTTTTTATCCATCGGGCGGGCACGGGCTATGATCTTCATGTCTCCGACACGCTCGACCAGCTCGTCGTCGGTAAGTTTCGCAAACTCAGGTCCGGTGATGATGTTGCGGTCAGTGTCTGTCCGATCGTCCCACAACCCGACCTGGCGGCCTATCTCACGGGCGGTGGCAGGGGTATCGCCGGTCACGATCTTTACATTTATGCCGGCGCCAAGTGCTTCGGCCACTGCCGCAGGCACCTCTGCCCTGACGGGATCGGATATTGCCACTACGCCTTGAAATGAAAGCGCGTATGAGCTGAGATCTGTCGTGTCGACTTTTTCACCGCCGGGTATCTCGGCGTATGCAAACCCAAGAGTGCGCATTGCCTGATTCTGGTATCCGAGCAATACTTTGTCGAGATCCTCCTTGTTGATTTCCGAATGCCCGGTCATGGCGTAGACGATCTCAGGCGCGCCTTTCACAAACAGATATATTTTCCCGTCAGCGTTTTCCACGACCGAAGCCATATATTTGCGTTCGGTCGAGAAAGGCACTTCGTCGATCAGCTTCATGCCGGAGCGCAGTGCCCTGTAATCGTCTCCCTCCTTCTGGAGCCAGAGCAGCAATGCGCCTTCTGTAGGGTTGCCAAGTACTGTCGGGCGCTCTGATGTCATATCGAGCTGTGCGGTCGAGTTCACCGCCATGTTCTCCTTAAGCAGCGAGAGATCGCCGAAAGCTCTCACGTCGGCCACCTGCATGCGGTTTTGCGTCAGCGTGCCGGTTTTGTCTGTGCATATCACGGTGGTCGCGCCCATCGTCTCGCATGCGTGCATTTTTCTTACCAGATTATTGGTCTTGAGCATGCGGCGCATCGAGTAAGCGAGAGCAAGCGTCACTGCCATCGGCAGCCCTTCGGGCACCGAGCAGACAACAAGTGTCACTGCGATCATGAGCGATTGCAGAATGTATGCGCCGAACGATATCCAGTCGATAGCCTGGTCGACCTGAAGCAGATACACTACTACGCGGCCGACGATAACCAATGCGCCTATGATGTACGATGCGATTGAAATAAGGTGTCCGAGACGCTCAAACTGCTCGTCGAGCGGAGTTTTGGTCTCATCTGTGATCTGGGCTGCCTCAAAGACTTTTCCGTTCTCAGTGGCGTCGCCGACAGCGGTCACGCGCATCACGCCATGCCCCTCCATCACTTTGGTTCCGCGCATCACGACGTTTGAGGCGAATGTGGCGTCTGGATCAAACTCCGCCTCCACAACCGTCTTGTGGCATATAGGCTCGCCGGTGAGAGTCGACTCGTCGACATTGAGCAGGACGGCTTCGAGAAGTTCACCGTCGGCCGGGATTTCGTCGCCGGTGTTAATGACAACTATATCGCCGACCACAACATCGCGGCGCGGCACCTGCGTAGGCGCTCCGCTGCGTATCACCGTGACGGGCTCTTCGTCGTTAACCTGATTGAGCAACGCAAATTCTTTGTCGGCCTTTGCCTCGAAATAAAACGAGAGCCCGGTTGCGAGTAAAATGGCTATAAAGATACCGCCCGGCTCAAAGAAAACGCCTGCCCCCTCATGCAATACAAAAAACTCGTAAAGAGAGATGCCGACCGACAGCACTCCGGCGACAAGGAGTATCAGTATCAGCGGATCTTTGAATTTTTCAAGAAACTGCAGAAACAAAGACTTCTTTGCAGGTGGCGTCAGGATGTTTTCTCCATGTTTCTCCCTGCTTTCAATTACTTCCCGTTCGCTTAATCCGCTATATATCTGCGTTTGTTGTTGCATGATACTTGTGATCTGTGTTATTTTTTTTTGACGTGACGACAAAGTTACAACAAATAGCATCCCCATTCCGTTCTTTTTTATTAAATTAATATTACATGACAGTTTCCTGCTATGGCGAGAGTGGCTGTTTGGCTGATTGTTTGTATTTTTGAGCAAAATAATAACAGATTGAGGTGATTTTAACTGCATGGTTCATATCACTTCATGGCCAACATATTGTAATAAGTTTAAATCACTTCATTTTCATCACTTTTCAAGAAATATGCTTTCACGCTCCATTCCCGCACATTGCGGATTGTTTGCGGCGATATCGCTTCTTGCGGCATGTGCGCCGCGCACCGAGATCGTCGACATGCGATGCGAGTACATTGCAGGCCCGATTGCGATCGACACCGATGCACCACGCTTCACATGGCATTACGGCGAGCGACTTCCGGCGTCGTCTCATGTCGAGATAGCGTCGTCGCCCGACGGTTTCGACGATGAGACCAAGGTAATATGGCGTTCGGCCGAAGCCGAGGGCGATGACATGTATGCGGTCTACGACGGCAAGACACCTTTGCGTCCGCACACGACATATTACTGGCGCGTCGTGACGCCCGAAAACACTTCGGAAACTGCGTCGTTCTCCACTGCGAAATTTAAGCCCGAGGACTGGACTGGCGTGTGGATCTCAGATACGCTTGACCGCGAATATGAACCGGCGCCAATGTTCCGCAAGACTTTTCATGTCGACAAAGTCGACCGCAATGCCTTACTCTATATTGCAGCTGCGGGCTACTATCAGATATGGATCAACGGTGAGCGCGTAGGCGACAGCCACATGGATCCCGGCTACACTCACTACGACCGTCGCAACCTTTATGCCACGCATCGTGTCGGCAAGCTGCTTCATCAGGGCGAAAACGTCATTACCGCCGTGGCCGGCAACGGATTCTACAACTGCCAGAGCAAAGCCGTGTGGGATTTCGAGACCGCACGCTGGCGCAACCGGCCTGCCATAATATGTGAGATACTTGCCGAAAACGACAACGCAGAGCGTAAGCCGATAGTGGCTACCGACTCGACATGGCTTACCGCTACAGGCCCCTACACCTACAACAACATCTATTCGGGCGACAGATATGATGCGCGTCTCGAGCCTCAGGGGTGGCAGCAGAGCGGATTCGATGACTCGTCATGGTCTCGCGCTGTAGCCGTAGCCTCCCCCTCTCCCCTTCTGAAATCGCAGACCAACCCGGCCATACGCTCGACAAAGTCCATCACGCCGGAACTGTTGAGCAACTTCGGTGACACTGTCTACGTCTTCGACATGAAGAAAAACATCTCGGGAGTATGCCGCATATCTCTTAAAGGTGAGGAAGGCACACACCTCTGGATGTCGCACGGCGAACTTCTCGACTCACTTGGGCGCCTTGAGCAGGGCAACATAAATATCTACTACCGCCCGAAAAAGGAAGGAGAGAAATTTCAGACCGATGAGTTTATACTCGCCGGGACAGGCGACACCGAGACTTTCATGCCCGGATTCACATATCACGGGTTCCGCTACGTGGAAGTCAAATCCGACCGCCCCATATCACTTAGCCCGTCTGATATCACCGGTGAATTTATGCACACCGACGTGCAGCCGGCCGGATCATTCTCTTGTTCCGACAAGTTGCTGAACAAAATCTACGACGCTACGATGCAAAGCTATCTCGGCAACCTTCACAGCATCCCCACCGACTGCCCGCAACGCGAAAAAAACGGATGGACGGCCGACGCACATGCCGCTATGGATCTTGCACTGCTCAACTTCGACGGAATAACACTTTATGAGAAATGGCTGAACGACTTTATCGACAACCAGCGCCCCGACGGAGCCGTCTCGGGCATTATCCCGTCGTCGGGCTGGGGCTATGGCCAGTGGCCCGGTCCGGTGTGGGACGCCGCAATGTTCATCATTCCTGAAGCATTGTATAACTACTACGGCGACACGCGCGCTATCACTGCGCTCTATCCGACCATGCAGCGATACATGGCATTTACGCGAGCCAATGAAAACGAAGATGGGCTGCTCGGCTACGGACTCGGCGACTGGCTTCCGTGGCAGTCGACGACACCATCGGGATTCACCTCATCGGTCTATTACTACCTCGACAATAAGAAGATGGCAAAATTTGCCGCAATCAACGGCGACGACCCTGCACCATATGAGGCAAAAGCCGATTCTGTCCTCACTGCTATAAACCGCGTTTACTTCAATCCGGCCGACTCAACCTATGCCAACGGCACTCAGGCAGCTCTCGGCGTGGCTCTCTACAGCGGCATCGTTCCGGATGACAAGGCACAGGCCGTCGCCGACAAACTCAACGCCATGATCACAGCCAACGACTATGCGCTTGACTTCGGACTGCTCGGCACCAAGACCGTCCTGCGCATGCTCACGCGCTACGGCCATTTTGACACGGCATACGCTATGGCTACACGCACCGATGCGCCGTCGTGGGGCTACTGGATTGACAAATGCGGTTATACGACTTTACCGGAGACCTGGACCCTCAGTCCGCGCTTCAACGACGCGTCGCTCAACCACGTGTTTTTCGGCGACATCAGCGCGTGGATGACCAACGACATCGCAGGGCTCAATTTCGATCCGGCAAATCCCGGCTTCCGTCATATCATTTTCACGCCACACTTCCCTGAAGGGCTCGACTGGGCCGAAGCAACATACAACTCCGTCAGAGGAACTGTGGCATCGCAATGGGAGAGGATGCTCAACGGTGAAATACGTCTTACGCTTACCGTTCCCGCCGGATCCACCGCAACACTCAGGCTGCCCGACGACACACGTGAGCTCGAGAGCGGCACACATACCATCACCATTCCCGCCTGAGACTCCCCCACGAGTTTTTAGATCACGACAGAGAGCGCATCGGCATATTGATGCGCTCTCGCTTTTTATTGTTGTCATCAGAGAGCTCTGCAATGTACCCAAGGAAAAGCAAAGAGCAGAAGCCACATTTACCTTATCCAATTCCCAATCTTCATAGAACAGCGGAAATGTGTATGTCGATAGTGATTTTAGGGTATGATTGGCACAGTTGAACAGAAATTTTGCTCCACAAGCAATAGAACAGAACTTTCCAATTATCAGCCGTTCGTGGTTAATCGGATAGTGATACAACACATTGTTTTGCTCAAACAGACACGGGTCTGAAACAAAATCATTGTAAATGGTATAGTCGCCTATTTTGATAGACGGGTCTTTTACGACAGCGTTCAAATAAACGGTTTGCGTGTCACCCTTACGGGGATATATCTTGCTCATCATAACTTTCAGTTCTTAGTATTGTTTATATTTAAGATAAATGACGGATTGTGTACCAAGCAGTATCACATATAAGTATTCCACAGCCCAATATGTCGCTAACGTGACATCACAAGAATCTAATCCCCATAAGCAGAACAGATAAGCAATCGTAGTTGTCACCTGAAAAATGAATACTGTCCGTGTCGCTCCCGTTCCTGTGGCGGCATTCAGATAGACGTAACCGGGTAGTGCAAAGAAGTAATTTAACAGCATGACAAGAAAAGGCGCCCATGCAAGCTGTACGATAGCGGGATTTTCCGTATAAGCCCCTATAATGGGCTGGTGAAAGAACAACGCAAAAGCAATCAATGGAATGCCTGTCGCATATCCTAAACGGATAATCTTATGGCAAAGCGGAAAAACTTTTTTCTTTTCACCTGCTCCAATCAGGTTACTCACTAAAGAACCGGTGACACCTGCCAACGCATTGACGATAACGGAAAACAGTGCGGAAACACTTCTTACAATGTTTGATACTGCCAATTCCGTTTCTCCCAAACGTTCGATAGCCACGAAGAACAGAAACCAAATGGCTACACTTGTAAAGAACTGGAGCATACTCCATACCGAGATAGAAAATACCTCTTTCAATATCGTTATATCAATACGCCAGTATAAGCCATACACTTTTTTATCAATGTGTCTAAACATATATGCAGCCAATACAGCCAGCGAACACATTTCGGCAGATGAAGAAGCGATAGCCGCTCCCGATATACCCATATCGAAGCCAAATATCAGGAGCCAGTTCAGCGGAATATTCACCAGTACGGCTGTGAAAGCTGCCATGTTCAGAGCTTTTGTCTGTGTGATGCCTACCAAAAACGAGCGTAAGGCAAGGAACGGGAAAGAGAACAACAATCCCCAAATACGCCAATCCAAATAGCGGATAACCGCATTATAAACATCATCCGAAGTTATCAGATGTTTCAACAGAACGGGAG
>CAYMEX010000013.1:0-80662 GCA_964389525.1 uncultured Muribaculaceae bacterium
AATCCACCGCATTTTCCCACACCCTCAATTTATACGCTTCGTTTTCCGCCCCATAAATCTGTCAGAATTGGGTCACTTGTATCCCATTTGTATGAAGGAAGTACCGCTTCTAGTGATCGTAGAGGCACTGTAGGGGTCGGTTACTTTGAGGGATGTCAGGATTTGAATAAAATTGTATTTGAAGGGAACGATATAGACTTAGATAACTATTGCTTTAAAGAAACCAATATTAAAGAAATCAACTTACCTAAAGGGAAAAACACTTTAGGTTTCGACGTTTTCCCATCGGGTATTAATTCAATAGCATTTGGATATCAAGTCTCTTTCCAAAGCTCTAATGTATTTTCCTCTGAAAATAATTCTATTCAACAGATCAGTTTTTTATCACTTGATCAACCAACATTTAAAGGCGAATTCAGTAATAGAGTTTATGCATCCGCTAAACTATTAGTTCCATACGGTTCAAAGAAAGCCTATCAAAACTCTGACCCTTGGAAGAATTTTTGGAACATTGAGGAAATGCCCAGCGTCAATACTGAAAGAATTGAGATAAAAGCAGTCAACACCAATCTTTATACTGGAGACAGCATAAAATTAACCGGCATTCGATATCCTGAATACGCTACTGACACTCTGCAATGGAAGAGCTCCAATATTAAGATTGCGACCATATCAAACAATGGTCTTGTAACAGCTGTCGCGCCTGGCAAAACAACAATCACAGTCATTAGTGGTAAAGCAAGCGCAACCTGCGATATAAATGTTTCTCCTGTCACCGCTAGGAAAATCGTATTGAGCAATAACAAGGTATCAATAAATGAGTCCGACACAATAAAAATCACAGCTACAGTTAGTCCGGATAATACCACAGACAAAACTATCCAATGGACAAGCTCGGATGAAAAGATAGCCACTGTTTCAAAAGACGGTGTAATCAAGGCTATAAAGGTAGGAACTGCAAAGATCACAGCTGCTTGCGGTGATGTCTCTGCAATATGCGAGGTTACTGTATTGCCAATCGCCGCTGAGAAAATTGTTTTGAGCCATGAAAAGGTATCTTTAAATGAATCGGACACGATTAAAATCACGGCAACAATTAGTCCTGAGACAACAACAGACAAAACAATAAAGTGGGCAAGCTCGGATGAAAAGATAGCCACTGTTTCAAAAGACGGTGTAATCAAGGCTATAAAGGTAGGAACTGCAAAGATCACAGCTGCTTGCGGTAATGTCTCTGCGATATGCGAGGTTACTGTATTGCCAATCGCTGCTGAGAAGATTGTTTTGAACTATGACAAAGTAGCGATAAATGAATCTGACACAATTACACTCACGGCAACGATAAGTCCAGAGACAACAACTGACAGAACAATAAAGTGGACAAGTTCTAATTACAAGATAGCCTCTGTCTCAGAAGACGGTCTCGTAACCGCGACTGGTGCCGGAACAGCAACTATCACTGCTACGTGTGGAGAAATCTCGGCATCTTGTGAAGTAACTGTCTACGAGCCTAATATCGAAGTAGAGTTTACCGACAATACTCTGAGTATAACTGTCGAATGTTCTGAAAGTTCGACAAATGTATCCATATTTACAGTATTCGGGCAATGTATATACCGACAGACAATTAAAGCCGCTGTAGTTACAACAGAGGAAATTGACCTAGCGGAACTTCCTTCAGGAACATATGTCGTGCATGTAATATCCGACATTATGAAAATATCGAAGAGAATTGTTAAAACAGAGACAAAATAAGAAATCAGCAACAACATTATGAGAACAACAATAAAGGCACTTCTCTATCTACTTGTATGTTTCACCTTTGTTGCCATTACCGGATGTAGCAAAGATGATGTCCCGGAAGATAATCCAAAGCCGATACAGCCAGAGAAGCCCAACCCGGATCATCCAAAAGAGCCCGACCTTGCAACAGAACTTCTTGGAGAATGGACACAATCAGAAACCAATCTAGGAAGTATGGTTAATGTCACCTCAACCAGCCGAGTAAGGTTCGGAACATCTGACAGCCTGACTGTAAATTGGTGTGAGAAGGGTCGTGCAGAGATTCCATACACCACCGCCAAAGGCAAATACACTTTGAAAGGTGACTCTCTCAGACTCAAGTGGATAACTGTCATGACCGATAGCGTATTGAATACAACTTTTTCTACGTTTTATCTTTCGGGGAAATGTAGCATCACAGGTAATACCCTGAACTACGATTACTCAGTGTATGACACCACGGGAGACAAGCTAAGCGGTCCACATACAACAAAATTTGCCAAGCAATAGACCCTATCGCAATGCCGGATGCGGGCATTGTTTAAAGAAGATGCCGTAGAAGTGGGAAAATCCCAACCAGACGCCTTAAGGCATTTAGCTACGAGATATCGGCAGGCGAGCCAGGCCTATGAACTCAAATCATGTAAAAATGAAAATAAAAATTCATATTACACCTGAGTTTATTCGCAGTCTCATCGTGGCAATTGCGATAGCCTGCAAAATACTGTTGCTATAAGCAGTTGACACTTCCCATAGCATAAGGGAATATAGTATTAGGCTCTTTAGCCGCAGAAATCAGGAAACTGTTTTTCTGCGGCTATTGTTTGTTCAGTCTCTGCGAGACTGAGGCGCGACTGTCTCTATATACCCCACCCTGTTCGCTGCGCTCACAGGATGGGGCTTTACTCCGGCTACGCCGGGTCACGGCATCTGCGATGCCTCCATTAGATCAGAGGCAACCATCTGACCATTCCCACCACACAGAGACCTAACACACAACGCAGCATTGCGCACGGCATCTGCGATGCCTCCATTAGATCAGAGGCGACATCCGCTGTACACAGCATCACTACACAGAGATCTGCTGACTTTGACTTTACTCTTTGATGGTGATGTTGCGGCAGTTGTCGGTGCGGACGTAGCCGGTGCGCGTGGCCTTGTTGTCGTAGACTTCGATATACTCGCCGTCTTTGAGGAGTACGGCCACAGGCTTGTCGGTGTCAAAGATGTTGTTGCGTATCACGATGTGGTGGTTGACAAACGGCGGACGCTCGGACGCCTCGGTGCTCAACGTGACGCATGAGGGCACATCAGATCCTCCATTGTAACCGCATCCCGATATGTAGTTGTCCTCCACAAGCACGTTGTAGGCCGGGCCGCTCTCGTTCCACCCGAGTTCGGCACCGAGTTTTATCGCCGTCTCGCAGCTCCCTATAATGCTGTTGTGCGCTATCGTCACATTCGGTGCTTTTACAAGAAAGGCCCTTGCAAGGTGCGAGTTGACGGTATTGTTCAGAATCTTCACACGGGGGAAACGCGTAAGATTGGTCATCACCATGTGTTCGAGGTCAATATCGCCAAGCGGACGGTCGAGTCCGATCACAACCTGCCAGTCGGCCTCTGAGGTTTTCACTTCGCACACCTTAAATCGCCCGGCCTCGGCCATGTTGCGGCGGTCGATCACAATCATCGAGTCGCCCGCTTCAGGATAGTCGAGCGACTGCGCGTGCAGATCGGCATTCTCTATCCTTATCTCGACATTTCTTTTATCGCGCGGATAGATGCGGTAATAGTAGTTGTGGATATTAGTGCAGTCATCACCCTGCCCGCGGAACTTGGAATTCTGTATCGTGAGATCGCCGGAGCATGACGTGAAGTGCGTGGCGTCGGTGTTGGTCGATATGACGCAGCCCGGTTCAGGCACGACCTGCAGATTGTCGATCATTATATCCTTCGACCTATGCCCCACTACCCCCATGCCCGGCTGGCCATGGATCTTCACTCCGCTGAGCGTCACACCTTCCGACTCTTTTATCATAACCGCAGGACGGTAGTGTCCACCGTGACGCAGAATGCAGTAGTCGCCCACGGCAGGATGGCGGGTCGAGTGGATGCGTATGGTCGACGGGCCGACAAGCTCCTTGGCCGACGCACCGCCGGTGTACAGGCGATTGCGCACGTGATCGTAGAAATGCACACGGCCGGTGACGATGCTGTCGATATACGTGTATTTCGACGGATCGATCAGCATGTCAAATGATTTTGCGGCGGACGCAATGACGCGGCCCACCGTGTTGGGCGGCCTTTGATAGGTGATGCTCAGCCCCTCGACCGTGACATCACGGGCATTGTCGATAGTCACGACCTCATACCATCCTTTCATGCGCAGCGTTGCGCCTTTTGCGCTTATTTTTACGCCCTTGCAGCCGGTGAGGTCAAGGGCTTTGACATAGGGCGCGCCCGGCTTGAAAAGTGTCGACTGGACTCTCTCGCCATAGGCCCCGCCGATCGCCTCACGCTCGATCTTGCGTGCGAGATCATCTTCAATATCATAAACTCCAGACTCCATGACCAAAGTCGTGCCGGGATGACTGCAGCAGTATTCCACAGCCTTTTTCAAAGCCGCCATATCGTTGACACCGTCGTCGGGTACAGCGCCGAACGACGCGAAGCTGACATCTTTGGCTGTCGACATAAAAAAGGGGAATGCAAGCGCGGCTGCCGCGATAAATGGCCTGAGTGATATCATCTGTGATAATGATTGGGTATTGAAGTGATTTTACGATCGATATGGCAAATGTAAGTATTTTACACCGTTTTTCAGGCCTTTATTCACCTGCGATCGCCATTTTTCGCGTCGGAGTGGCTGTCTCGGCTCCGCTACCTGCCGCGCCGTTGTACTCCGACACCCAGGCGCGATACAGATATATGCCGCGCGGCACACGACGTCCCCCGAGATCATGCAGATCCCACTCGACAGGGCACGATGTGAACAGGTCGCTCCGGCCTGTCGACGTCTTTATCCACACAGGGCGTCCGAGCATGTCGTATACGGCTACCGTAACCCTCAGAGTGGCATCGGGGCGGTCATGCACAAGATAGAACCTCGCAGCCGACGATGCGGGAGTTGAGGATGTGTATATGTCGTAAACCGCAGAAAGCGATGAGGAGTCGACGAAAAACTCAAGCGTCTCCGACGCCTGATTGCCGCCGGTGTCCCACACGCGCAATGTGAGCGTATGAAATCCGTCGTCGAGCGGCGGCAGCGTATATCTTATCTCTCCCGACGACACCGACGAGGGATAATAATATGACGACACATCGTCGCAGACTATCGCGCCGTTGTCGATCGTCACCGTCATCGACCGGCCCACACCTGCAAGCGAGAGGTTTATCGCGCGGTCGTCGGAGATAGCGGCAATGAGCATCGGAGTGGCATTGACAGTGCCGCCTGAGGTAAACGACCGATGGTTTAACCACATACTCTCGATGCGCGGAGCGACCGTGTCGGGTTCGGCATCAGCGTCCGATCCATAGACATAGAAATTGCGGAAATTGCCTGCGGCCGTGATGCCGTCTGATGCCTCGGCAAACAGAGCCAACGAAGCCTCACGGTAGTTGTCGGCCACATATTCTGGCATCGCCACCGAGATACTGAACCGTCTGCCGCCGACAGTGTCTCTGCCCGCAAACAGCCGCAGACCGTGACGGTCGAAAGTGAACGGCGAACCGCCGCGCCCTTCGGTGACGACGCTCTCGTCGGCGTCGTAGAGCGTAGAGGCGACGTAGCCGTCAAACGTCGGCATAACCGCGCCCGACGCGTCCTCGACATGTCCGGCGACAACAACCGTCTGCCGCGCTTTGATCGCGGGAGGATCGGCGGGATCAACCGCAACGCCGTCGATCGAATCCACCACGACACTATGTGCGGCCAAGGCCGGGCGCATGGCCGGATCACCGAGCAACGCATAGCGGAGCTTGTTGCTGTCGCCCCGCAGGCGGTTTTTCGACCGCATCATTATCTCCCCGATGGTGCGCGGCCGACCGTCGCTGCCGCAGCCACCCATCTCCTCGCCTACCGCCGATGCGAACAGGCCGTTCTGAGTGATGTAGACCGGGCGTGTCGCCGAAATCGCGCCTATCACGCCGCCCCCTTTTGTCGCGGCAAGCATCTCGGCGCCCGACACCGCGTCGGCGTCCCACCGCATGAAATTGCATGTCGCCGCAAAGATGAAAGGGATATGCCGCAGATAAAGAGCACTTACGTCGGAATACTTCATTATGCCCTCGCCGCTTAGTGCGGTCGAGCTCGCATGGCCGAGATACGACAGCCACACGACACCGTCGTCA
Source organism: uncultured Muribaculaceae bacterium (assembly GCA_964389525.1). GTDB lineage: Bacteria > Bacteroidota > Bacteroidia > Bacteroidales > Muribaculaceae > JAFLTL01. Next base: position 6,133 of record CAYMEX010000013.1, read on the forward strand.
AGATCCCTGAAAAGCTCGTCGCGCGCCCCGCTGGCCTCTCCGCCCCGCAGCGGATAAGCGTCGAGATAGATTTTGTCGACAACCATGCGTGCTCCGAAACGCGACGATGCAATAGCGGCGCAATGCTCTTCGGCCTGACGCATGTGCACACAGTCGTCATCGTCGTCGGCAATGACAACCGCACGTTGCCTCCACGCTCCGCCGTCGCGCGTCCCGGTCTCATACTCTATGATTTTCGACACCACAGTCTCAGCCTCGTATGCCGACGTGACCGCCAGCCGTCCGATCGCAACCGAGAGCACATCACTGCCCAAATCGACACCCGAGCCGTCGGCAAGCATCGCTATCGGGTCATCGGAAGTGAAAGATGTATTATCGTTAAGTCCCTGATCGCTCTGCCACAGCGGCACAGGATCATAGGCAAGCGCCGCTACAGCTTTGGTGACACGGCGGCTGTCATAGCTGCCGCGACCCATCATAAGCACATATCCGGGACGTCGGCCACCGTCGGCCCCACGGTCATAAAGCACTTTCAGCATTTTGCGGAACGCGCCGACATCGCGGCACCCCGACGAAAACTCGTTGAACACATCATCCTGAACGACAACAGCCGTCTCCAGTCCCGAAAAGTCACGCCTGTGCTGCGCGAGCCGGCGGGCTGCCGCCAGAAAAGTCGGCGAGGTAAATATGACCATGTCGACATCACGCAGACCGTGAAGATTCTGATTGGCGACACGCGACACATACTCAGGCACAGGCAGCCCCACATCCATGCCGGGAGTGAACGCCGCATACGTCCGCCGCCCGCCACCGGCGACAGCAAACTTCGCCACACTCCCATCAACCGTCGCCACGACATCGGTTATCGCGAGAGGATCAGTAACATCCCAAATGCGAGTCTCCTCACGGCATCCCGACAGCTCCACACCCGGCGCATCTGTTGTAAACACGATCGACGGAGTATGTGCAAGGCTTATCTCACGGCTGTAGTTCACTGCAATCCAGTCGATCCAGGCACCACGGGCATTGCCGGTGATGCTGTTGAGCTCCAGCGTCACCTCCACGTTATCATTCCCGACAGTAAAATCTTCGGTCCACCGCTCCGTGACAACGCCATGATACTCATCTCCGGCCGGTGTCGGAGCGACCGGCACCGTGACAGTGTGCCCCGAAGCCGTCAAGCTCCACGACGCCGCCGACTTCATGTCGGTGCATACCGACGCCCCTACCCTCACCGTCCCTTCGGCGGCTTTTCCCGGCATAGTAAAGCTGAACCGGCGCAAAGGTGTGTAGCGCAGATCCTCCCCGACCATATAGTGTCCGGTCTGCCCGGGCGAGACCGCATCAAGCTCATGGTGCACACACTCCATAAACGTTTTAGCGTATGTAGCAGCCGGGCCCGTACAGTCCTCCTGCGCGATTTCCTTTTCAGGCAAAGCATCGCAGTCCGACAGAAAATAGTATCCCCGCTCGCTGAACGGATTATGCTTCATAACGACAAGCCCGTTGAGATCCTCGTCGCGTTCAGCCGGCCCGACCGCATAGAAGTATATGCCCGAGGAGGTGACGAGCGACGGCACCCGCGGCAGGTCGTCGACAAAAGTCGCGCGGTCAAGCACATCGGGCAACCGCCCTCCTCCATAGCCATAGACCCCGACTTTGGCCAGATCAGCGAATCCCATATTGCGCAGATCGGCAGCCGGAATAAAATGAATCCCGGAAGAAGCTACCGCGATCTTCACCCAGTCGCCTGACGCAAGAACCGATCTCGCCGCATAGACCTCGGCCGGAAATGCCATACCCCCGGCAGGCCACATCATCGCAACCGCAACGGCACAACAATGCAGCAATCTGTAAAGAAGATCGCGAAGTCTTGTCATCGTGATATAAACAACGCCCTCCCAGGCCGATTTATTGCCCCGGCATCAGTCGGTTTCGCGATAAATCAACGCACTGTCAACCGCATCGGGCACATCGGCGTTAAACCTCACACCAAGCGAAATGCCGATGCCAACGGCGGCAAGCTGACGCGCGGTAGCGGCCTTACCCCTGAAACCGTGCACAATCCACTGCTCATCGCATCCATACTCCTTGCGCAAAGCAAGCAGACGATCCAATGCCCCCACTATATGCAGCACCACCGGGACATGAGCCTCGGCCGCAATATCGAGCTGACGGCGCAACACACGCTCCTGCACATCCATCGCCGGACCGCGACGCCGGTCAAGGCCACACTCCCCTATCCCCACACAACAGGGCGACGCAAGCAACTTCATGAACAGTGCCCAGTCGACCTCCGCATCGGCATGCCACGGATGAACGCCGACGGTAAAATACTGGCCCTCCGCAAGACGCGCCACATCGCCCGGATCAGAAATATCCACAGACAGCACACGCCCTTCTCCGGGCGTGTGGCTGTGTATGTCTTTGAAATCGGAAATCGTCATAAATCCTGCGCGAGTGCCTGCCAGAGCGGATCATGCGGAACAGGCGCCTTGAGCACAATATGCTCGCCGCTCACCGGATGCACGAAGTCGAGCTTCCACGACAGCAGCGATATCGATCCGTCGGGGTTGCTGCGCTTGTCGCCGTACTTCAGGTCGCCGCGTATCGGGCATCCCATCGACGAGAGCTGCACGCGTATCTGATGCTTGCGCCCGGTTAGCAGCTCGATCTCGAGCAGATGATAGCGGTCGGACGACGCCACATGCCTGTAGCGCAGACGCGCCTCCTTGGCACCCGGTTTCGGAGTCTGCGATGCCGAACTCTTGTTGGTGCGCGCATCCGATCTGATGTAATGATGCAGCTCGCCCGAAGTCGCCGGAGGCGTACCACGTGTCACCGCAAGATATGTCTTGTGTATCTTGCCGTCGCGCAGCATGTCGTTGAGCCGCGACAGCGCCTTTGAGGTCTTAGCGAAGATCACGAGTCCGCCCACAGGCCGGTCAAGGCGGTGCACCACTCCGAGAAACACATTTCCCGGCTTGTCGTACTTCTTCTTGAGCCACTCCTTCAGCGTCTCGCTGAGCGGCTGATCGCCGGTCTTGTCGCCCTGCACGATCTCGCCCGGATCTTTATTGACTACGAGGATATGGTTATCCTCATAAACTACTTTCATCGGTCAGACCTCACTTTTTATCACGGAGCATTCTGTCCATGGCTGCCGCCGCACGGCGACCGTCGCCCATGGCAAGTATCACGGTCGCGCCGCCACGCACAATGTCGCCACCGGCATAAAGCACCGGTATCGACGACTGAAGTGTCTCGTCATCGACAGCGATAGTGCCACGGCGCGTCACCTCAAGCCCCTCGACCGACGAGGGGACAAGCGGATTAGGCGACACTCCCACACTCACTATCACCAGATCGACAGGCATCTCATCTATCGCGCCCTCGACAGGCACCGGGCTACGGCGCCCCGACGCGTCGGGTTCGCCAAGCTCCATGCGCTGCAGCCTGACGGCACGCACGCGTCCGTTTTCATCGCCCAGATACTCCACCGGGTTGTGCAGCGTGAGGAAACGCACGCCCTCTTCCTTAGCATGATGCACCTCCTCGACACGCGCAGGCATCTCCGCCTCGCTTCGCCGATAGATGATCGAAGCCTCCTCCGCCCCCATGCGCAAAGCGGTGCGCACCGAGTCCATAGCGGTGTTTCCTCCGCCTATGACTGCCACACGGCGTCCCTTGAGCACCGGCGTGGCATATCCCTCGCGTCCGGCGCCCATCAGGTTGATACGCGTCAGATACTCGTTGGACGACATGACACCGATAAGATTCTCGCCCGGTATGCCCATGAACCGCGGCAGTCCGGCACCCGAAGCCACAAACATGGTCTCAAAGCCCATCGACAGCAGCTCATCGCAGCTATATGTTTTGCCGACAATCACATCGGTTTCAAATTTCACTCCCGCGCGACGCAATGAGTCGATCTCCTTCTCCACGACAGAGTTGGGAAGACGGAACTCCGGGATGCCATATTTCAGGACGCCGCCGATCTCATGCAGTGCCTCAAACACTGTAATGTCATATCCACGGCGCGACATTTCACCGGCAAACGACAGTCCGGCCGGTCCCGAACCGACAACAGCGATCCTGCGTCCGCCGACAGCAGCCGGTGTCTCAGCCCCATCATCGTGCTGCGCGGCCTGCTCGAAGTCAGCGGCAAAGCGTTCGAGCCAGCCAATAGCGACCGGAGCCTTCTTCATCTTGTTGTAGATGCACTTGCTCTCGCACTGTTTCTCCTGTGGACACACGCGCCCGCACACAGCCGGGAGCGCACTCGTCTCTTTCAGGGTCATCGCAGCCTGATGAAATTCGCCGCGCTCGATATTCTTTATGAAGCCAGGGATGTTGATGCCGACCGGGCAGCCGGTGACACATCCCGGATCGGGGCAGTCGAGACAGCGTGACGCCTCGACGACAGCCCGCTCTCTGTCGAGACCCTGATTTACCTCGGCCGACATCGTGGTGATGCGGTAGGCAGGATCGAGCTGGGGCATCTGCGCACGGGCTATGGCCGAACGCTCCTTCGCACTCTTTTCACGACGCAACTGCTCGCGCCACTCTGCGTCGCGCGGCGAAATTGTGGCGTTGCCCTTGGGAGTCTTTTCTTCCATATCCCTGATCAGTTCTTTGGTTTATCATAAGCGCGCATGCGCAACATCATCTCATCGAAATCCACCTGATGCGCGTCAAACTCTGGACCGTCGACACACACAAAACGTGTCTTGCCACCGACACTCACCCTGCATGCTCCGCACATGCCTGTGCCGTCGACCATGATCGTGTTGAGCGAACAGATCGTCGGGATCTCATATTTCTTAGTGAGCAGACTCACGAACTTCATCATTATGGCCGGACCGATAGTCACTACCTGATCGACTTTCTCGCGAAGTATGACTTTCTCCACACCCTGTGTGACGAGTCCTTTCTCTCCGGCCGATCCGTCGTCAGTCATTATGATGACCTCGTCGCTCCACTCCCTCACCTGATCCTCGAGAATGATGAGAGAAGCGTTGCGGGCCGCAAGCACGCTTATCACGCGGTTGCCGGCCTGCTTCATAGCCTTGATGATCGGCAGCAGCGGCGCCACGCCCACTCCGCCTCCGGCACACACGACCGTGCCGTAAGGGGCGATATCGGTGGCACGGCCAAGCGGACCGACTACATCCTGAAGACAGTCGCCGGGGTTAAGGGCGCAAATTGCCTTCGTGCTATCGCCGACAGCCTGGATCACCAGCGTGATCGTGCCGCGCACCGGGTCGGAGTCGGCTATCGTGAGCGGTATGCGCTCGCCGCGTTCGCTGTCGATGACAATAACGAAATGCCCCGGCTTGCGGCTACGTGCAATAGGCGGCGCCTCGACCACCAGTCTGACTACTTTTTCAGAAAAGTATTGTTTCTCGAGAATCTTGTTCATTGGTTTCAGGTGTGGAATACATGTCTGTCACATCATCGCAAAGATAATAAATATCTTCAGCTTACCCACACCGATGCCGGTCATAGACACCGGCGCAGTTAATTTTGGTTAACTCCGAGGGCGTAAGTCGCCGCTTAATGGTTATATTTGCAAAACAAGATTGTAAATTATATGGAAACAACACGTCAAGCAAAGATATCACGCCTTCTGCAGAAGGAGCTTAGTGAAATTTTCAGAAAACAGACAGCCAAAACACGCGGAAGCATTGTCACGGTGACGACCGTGAGAGTGTCGCCCGACCTCAGTATAGCCAAAGCCTACATATCGGTATTTCCATCCGACAAAAGCGAGGCCGTGCTCGAGAGCGTGCGCAAGAGCGCGCAGACAATACGCTACGAACTTGCCAAAATCGTGAGATTCCAGCTCCGCAAGACACCCGAGCTGTCGTTCTTCCTCGATGACTCGATGGACTACATCGAAAACATCGACGCCCTTCTTGGCAAAACCCCGGGCGGGGAACACGAAGAGCCGTCATCTGAGCCCGAGAAGTGATGCCGCGGCTCCCGCTGGAGCTACGCATCGCATGGAGATACCTGTTCTCCAGAAAGCGTCAGGCTGCCGTCAATCTCATTTCTTCAATATCTGTCGCCGGAGTCGCTGTGGCATCGGCCGTGATTGTCATTGCCCTCTCGGTTTTCAACGGATTCATACAGCTGTCGGAAAGCCGATTCTCACGTCTTAGCGCACCGATAGAGATCCGGTCGGACAAAACGGCGTTTTTCAATGCCGACTCGCTTGTCGGTGTCATAAGCGACATTCACGGCATAGAGTCGGCATTGCCACTGATACGCTCCAAAGCCTATGCCGACGCCGATGAAGGGCAGATGCCCGTAGAAGCAATCGGAGTCGACAGCCGATGGATGGACGCGTCGGGCGCATCATCGACCGTGATCGACGGGGCGCCTGTCGTAGCCGACACCCTCGGCGCCACGCTCGGCACTGTCTCGGCAGGCACAGCGATACAGACCGGCGTCAGGCCGGGCGACAGCTTCCGGCTTATCGTCCCGCGCAAGCGCGAGCGGCTTAATCCTGGCAACCTGATGGGCAATTTCAGGATCGACACAATTATTGCCGCGGGGGTGACACGCACAGGCGAAGACAAGCTGGATGCCGCTCTTGTCATCATACCGCTGCAAAAGATGCGCCGACTGCTGTCGACCGACAGCTGCGCGGCGACACACATCGACGTATATCTGTCGGACGGCACGGATGCCGACGACATGAAAGAGATACTCGCCAGGCGGCTCCCCGACGGATTCACCCCACTCACGATAGCCGAACAGAATGCCGACTCGTTCAAAATGATCGAGATCGAGAAATGGGTCACGTTCGTGCTTCTGGCATTCATCCTCATTGTGGCGTCGTTCAATATCTTATCGACACTTGTCATGCTTATGATCGAGAAGCGCGACAACATGTGGCTTCTCCACTCGATGGGAATGGCCGACCGCCGGCTCAGGCATGTGTTCATATGGGAAGGAGTGCTCGTGTCGGGAGCCGGATGTATCGCCGGAGCCATAGCAGGCACGATACTTGTCATGTGCCAGAAGCAATGGGGATGGGTAAAGCTGTCGGCAGCCGGCATCGACCCGTCATTGCTTTCTATACCGACCTATCCGGTAGCATTCAGCGCCGAAGATCTTTTTGCCGTACTCGCACTCGCCACAATCACCTCACTGCTTGCATCTTCTGTAGCCGTAGTAGTGGGTCGTAAATTTTTTTAGACAATTTTGTAACCGTATTTCACGGAGCAGCGTCTAAGGAATAAAACAACCCATTAAAAAGACACATACCACCACTTATGAAAAAGCTAACAGCCGCAGCAACCGCAGGACTTATCCTCCTCGCTGCATCAGCGATCCCCACATCGTGTAGCATCTCGGTTCCCGACGACATAGATGCAGAGAAATTTGAAGAGAAAATATCTGAAGTACAGTCACGCGCGATAGAGGGAATACAGGATGCCCTTGACCAGCCCCTCGTCGTGGTGTCGCAGGCAGGCGACACCGTAGTCTCCTATCTGCCCGACTCTGTAGCCGAAGGCACAGCTGTGCGCAAGATAACCGTGCGTGTCGACGAGAGAGACGACATACGACCCTATCTGATCGACAAACAGCGCCAGACCCTCATGGCACTCTCGGCAATCGTGATACCCTGCGCGACAGTGTTGCTGATAGCTTTTGCAATACTTATATTCATCTTTGTGCGCAACCGCAACCGCAATGCCATCATCTCACAGGCCATAGAGAAGGGCTACGAGCTACCCGAAAGTTTCTATTCAGGACAGAACACAACCCGTGTCATATATCAGAACGCTCCGGCTCCATCGCCCAACGACGACAACAGCGGCACAACACAGCCGGGACAGCCCAACAAGACCGACGGCACGTCGTTCAACCTTCCTCCGATCCCCCCGACGCCTCCTGTCAACGACAAGAATCTGCAGAGCGGCATCAAGCTCGCTGTAGTGGGACTGTGCATCCTTATATTCTTCCTGATCGTAGATGCCACATCTGTAGCCATACTGGCAGGCGGAATACCGCTCCTTCTCGGACTCGGACGCATCGGATCATGGTACTACCTGAACCAGCGTAACTGACAGGCCACATCATCATCGCGGCAGACCAGTCTGATATCACGTGTACAACTAAGTCAAAAACCGGCAGGAAGATGCTTTCGACAGTAGAAGAGCTGAAACTTATAGCCCGATGCATCGCGGCAGACGACCGCGATGCATTCGGTAAGCTGGTTGACGCATATCAGGACTCTCTGAGACGCTATCTGCTGAATCTGACACTTGGCGACGCCTGCCTGACCGACGATCTCGCACAGGAGACTTTCATCAAGGCATGGTCTTCGATACGCTCGTTCAAAGGGCTTGCGAAATTCCGCACATGGCTATTCCGCATCGCATGGAACGAATATGTGAGCTATCGCCGTCGCGAACGCCCGACAGCCGATCTCGACACTCCGGGTGTCGATGCCGCCGACACCGACTGCCATGCTGCCGCCGAGGCAAGCATGGACGTGCAGGTTGCACTCAAGGCACTCTCGCCCAAAGAACGCACAGTGGTGCTTCTGTTTTATCTGGAGGAAATGCCGGTAAAAAAGGTGGTGGAAATCACCGGCATACCAGAAGGAACTGTGAAAGTATATCTGAAGCGCGCCCGCGAAAAAATGGCTGTCGCTCTCTCCAATTAAAAATTTATTGCTATCTTCAACACCGTTATGGATACTCAGGACAAAGAAATCGCCCGGCTGTTTCAACGCGATCTGCCGCAGGCAGGCCGGGATCCGTGGTTTACACGCAAGGTGCTCAACCGTCTGCCGCGACGCCGCAGCCACACATCGCCACTCGAGTGGGGATGCATCATCGCCGCATGCCTGCTGCTCACAACCGCATTTATCGTCGAGAGCGCCAGCATCATAAAGTCGCAGGAGCTTCTTGTCGGCGATATATTGATCATGGCCACTCTGACGATGCTGTCACTCGGTGTAGCCGGCTGGATCGTCAGTCCATACCTGCGCAACTGACAGCCTTGCCACTCAGTTTCAAACAGTTAGAACACCAAAGCGGAGAGATGCGCGACAGCATCGTCTCCGCTTATTATTTCAACGCATTTTTTATTTCCAATCTATTGCACAGAACGAAAAAACACCATACTTTTGTGGCGTTTTTAAGAACTTTTCAACCAATAAGGTCAATTTTTAACTAACTAAAATGAAAAAGATGTTTTATGCGGTTGCAGTAGTTGCAGCCATGGCAGTTTGCTCCTGCGGCAACAAGGCTGAGAACGCCGATGCCACCGAGATCGTTGATGAGGAGTCGGTTGAGCTCGTAGCTCCCGCTACCGACAAGTGCAATTCATGCGACAGCTGCAACACACCCTGCGACAGCTGCAAAGCTGCTTGTGACAGCTGCAAGGCCGCATGCGACAGCTGCAAGGCTGCTGCTAAGGCTTGATAGCACACACCACAAGAAACAGTGACGCACCCCACGGGTAACCGGGAGTGCGCCTCTTATTTTTTATACCTGTTTGTAATCCGGCATGTTACTTGACTGCCGATACACTGTTGCCTCGTGAAGACCGGGCACCCGGCTGGGCTGAACCCTGCTTCATGTCACGGTCACCGCGACTGTTTTTCGCCATAAAACGGCTCTCAAGCATCTTCTGATACTGCTCAGGAGTCAGTATCGACTTAAGCTGCGACAGATAGGCCTGACTGCGCTGATCACGCGCCTCCTTGCGCTGACGCTCGGCATCGGCCTTCTGAGCCTTGGCAGCCTCGCGCGCGGTTTTGGCCTCTTCAGCCTGCTTTTTGTTGAGCTCCTCTATCGCTGTCACCTGCTGCGGAGTGAGGTTAAGATCCTGCATCTTCGTCACATCGACCATACCACGGAAACCACCGTCTTTGTGATGCCCCTTGCAGTTTCCGGCCCTATGGCCATCCTTTTGGGCTTTGCATCCGTTGTCAAGGCACTGCTCCTGTGCGCTGCGCGTCGATGTGGATGCGTCCTGTGCGAAAGCCTGCGAACCAAATGCTGTTGCGATAGCGATTGCTGCGATAAGAATTGTTTTCTTCATTGTGTGTATTGTTTTATTAAACTAAGATGTCAATTTGTTTTTTCGTTGTCACTGTCTTTAAGACATCACGAAAAGTCATAAGTTTAGCCGCGCCACATTTTTTAACACCTATTGTGCTGGCATAGCAATATTTATGACAAAAAACGTTGCAGCATGCCGCCCCCGAAGTTGCCGACATTGAAGATTATCAATAACTTTGCAGCCGCCCGGCACAAAACCGAGCTACAGTCACAGAAACAACCAGCCACCACACCGCCGCAATGAAAAATTTTAAGCCACTGGCCGATCTTCATACACACACCATCGTCTCGGGACACGCCTACAGCTCACTCCAGGAGATGGCCAAAGCCGCTGCCGAGAAGGGCATAGAGATACTCGGAGTCACCGAACACGGCCCCGCGATACCTGGTACATGCGGCCGGCTGTATTTCAAGAACATGATCGTGATACCACGCGAAATGTATGGTGTGCGTCTGCTTCTTGGAGCCGAACTTAATATACTCAACCACCGCGGCGACCTCGATGCCGACGACAGCCTGCTGTCGATGCTCGACCTGCGCATCGCCGGCATACACTCGGTGTGCTGGGAGGGAGGGACACGCATTCAGAACACCGAAGGCGTGAAACGTGTCATTGCCGATCCGCACATACACATCATCTCACACCCGGCCGACGGCTCGGCTGACCTCGATTTCGAGAGCCTCGTTGTTGCCGCAAGAGACGCGCACACGCTCCTTGAGATAAACTCACACTCCCTGCATCCGGCACGCCATAAAACGACAGCACGCCCCAACAACATAGAGTTGCTGAAGCTGTGCCGCAAATACGACATGCCGGTCATACTCGGCAGTGACGCACACATAAGTTTCCAGATCGCCGACTACAGCAACGTGATGCCGCTGATCGACGAGACAGGCTTCCCGCAAGAGCTGATACTGAACGACAAGCCCGGTCAGCTGCTTGACTTTATCGGCCTGGCGTAGAAAAAGCAGACCTCTTATCGGTCGACACGCAGGAAGTTGCCGAGAGAGTCAAACTCCAGATCTACACCGTTGGTGAGATCCACATCATATCCGGCAGCCGAACGCGAGACCTCGTTTATACCTTCCGAGGAATAGTTTGTAGCGATGTAAAGCGCCACAGCCTCAGGCACAAGTCCGCCGGGCACCGTCTCACCTGCAGGAGCATCGACATCGGTCCAGTTACCGTCGGCATCAAACGTCACCTCATGCCCGTTGGCAAGACGCACGTCAAATTCCACTTTTTGTCCATCCTTGTCCCTGACAGCCGACTGCACTTTCACACCGGCATAGTGTGACGTCAGAAATGTCTGCGCACTTTCAGGAAGCGTGGACACACTCACAGGCTCATCCTTGTCATCGTCAGAGCAGCTGCACAGCGCCACGATGGAGAACATCGCCAGTGCCGCGCATGCAAAATATCTAAAGACCTTATTCATAATAAAGAGCTTGAGGTTAATAATAGAGCTCGCTTATCTCATTCTTGTCTTGAGACTTAGAGCGGCTCTGTTTTTTCGATTCACCACACACGATCCATTCACTGAAATAGATCATCTTATCGGCCTTCTGCCTGATCTTGTAGCTGACACCGACAACATAAGAATAAGGAAAGTAACCTTCCATAGCATTTAGATTTTGATTTATAACTTAGTAACAACACTCGGCAACTGTTTGTTCACCACCGCTCACGTTTTTTTAAGCAATGCGAACTACCTTATAAAAAATGAGGCCAGACCTATAGCCTGACCTCCTTATACTTTTAGAGTGCGGGTACCAAGACTATAATTAGTGCCGGCACTTTTGTAAAAGCAAAGATAATACTTCCCCTCAAATATACAAATATTTTTACAAGAAAATTCAAATTATTTTTCCACACCCTTTTCCCCACTATAATTCAACCGCTTTAAACCACCTATACACACTTCTACCCTGTAGAACTCCTGCATATCTGGCCTATCGCGCTACCTTTAGTCTGTAGCATTCTAAAGGTAGAGATCCTACTTTTGTCAAATCGTGAAAACTCCAATAAACATAAAATTCGGTTTGATAGTTGCTGAGATGCGCAATCGCCTTGGTATCTCCCAGGAAGAACTTGCGTTTCGATGTGGCGTGCATCGCACATATATAGGTTCTATCGAACGCGGAGAAAAGTCCCCGACCCTAAATACCATCGAGAAGATTGCAGCCGGACTTGATACCGATATAAAATCTCTGATTCCTGAATGACACCCGATATCGCAAAAATCACTATCACTGAAAACAATCTTGATCTCATCAAGGAATTTCTTGATGAAATAGTGATCCGACCGAAGAATATACTGAGGAAATGGGCCACTATAACCAAACAGACCCCTGCAATTAAATTAGGGTATATCGGACAGCATCTTGCATCATTGATCACAGGAGTCCCCGGCACAGGCACAGGAGCGCGAGGCGATGATCTTGCCGATGGATCTGAAGTGAAGTCATGCAATAAGATTGATCAGGCCGACAAATGCAAGGACTGCAATGGACGCGTGATGCGGTTTGAGGATCAGTGTTCCAACTGCGGGAGCACCAATATCGAGCGCAAGGACGACAGCAAATGGCTTTTCACTATACGCGACGAGCACGAACTAAACCAATATCTCAACATGGACAGGGTTGTGCTCTTGCTAATGGATTATCCAGGCTTTGACGACAATGATTTCAGCGACATACGCATAAGCTGTTTTGAGATTTATCCAAAGGAACAACGCATGTCGGTATTCGGTGATCTTATCAGGAATCACTATGAAAACATCTATCTTCCAAAAGTCGCAGCCAACCTGAAAACCAATCCCATGAATCTTCATCCGTTTGGGTTTCAGTTCTACAAGTGTAATCCGGTTCAGGTTTTCTCCTGCATCATAAAGAATATCGACACCGATCCTGAAATATATATTGACAAAGATTCATATGTAACGCCAGAGACATCTCGCAGTTCATTGATGCCTTCACTCATGATGCCCTCTTCTCTGCTCAAAAAGGGAGAGTGGGATGTACTCCTTGAAAAAGCCGATTATGAAAACGAGATATTGCCGCTTATGCGCAACAAAATACCTATCGAGGAGATGAAACGGTTGAAGACTACTGACAAGGCATTTGTTCTTCCTGAACTCGACGAGAAGCTAAGATCTTATATTCCACTCAGGGAAATCACTTCGGTCAGACAGCAGAATCATTATCAGCGACATTAAAGATAGGCGACTTCAGTTCTTCAATACGCTTTAATGCAACCTCATAGTAGCTTTTCTCAACTTCAAATCCCAGAAAATTACGCTCAAGCTGAACTGCAGACACAGGGGTAGAGCCACTTCCGATGAACGGATCAAGCACAATGTCGCCCCTGTTGCTGCTCGCATATATCAGACGCTTTATAAGTTTTATAGGTTTTTGCGTCGGATGGTATCGTTTTTCTTCATAAAAATCTATATCCCTCCAAACGTCGGTAAATCCCATCTGCGCGTTAAACGTCTGCGAGACTTTTTCATAAGGCAGATCAAAATGAAGTATCTCCGACAGTTTCCCCCACAGCTCTTTTGTCGGGAACTGCTCACACACATTGTTTCCGGTATAGATACTCCACATTCCTCCTCCGTTTGATTTGACTCCGAGAGCTTCGTTTATCTGTTTTGCCGTCAGTCCGGCCGCCTTTTGCCGATCTTTTAAGAACGTTTTGACAAACTTCTTATTATCCTTGACTATAAACAGTATGCTTTCAGTGACATTCGGAAACATTTTATATTTGCGGGTCGCCCTGCCGCTAACCGACCTCATACCTTTGTCGACTATGATCTGTTGACGCAGTTCAAGACCGAGATCATCAAAGTATGGCACCAATAGCGCAAGAGTACGAAAATATCCGAAACAATAGAAACTGCCTCCTTTTCTTAGAACTCGGGCAACCTCACCTATCCATTGCAACGACCACTTAACGTAATCACTTTCAGTGCGCCATCGATAATCCCACTTCTCACCTATAACTTTCCAATAGGGCGGATCTGCCACTACCAGGTCTATGCTTTCATCCGGCAGTTTGCGCATAGACTCGATACACTCCGCGTTATATATATTATTTATAAGAAACTGTGTCCCCATAATCAATTTCAAGCACAAATGTCACCAGCGGCCGGAGGCGCCGCCGCCACCGGTCATGCCACCGCCGAAGCTGCCGCCACTGAAGCCGCCGCCGCCAAAACCTCCTCCACGGCCGCCTATGCCGCCGACAACAACCACCGGACGCTGCCGACGCGGTATGCGATAACGCTTTGGAGTCTGATGTCCGCAGTTCTCGCAGCTGAAAGTCTGCTCACCCTCACCCTCCATGCTGTAGGTAGGCTGACGCAAAATCCTATCGCTCACAAGGCGGGCGGCAATCGCTCCGCAATGCGGGCACTCCTTGTAGGGTGTCGACGAGTTAGGATAGGAACGCACCATGCCGTAGGCACATGCCGGACAGATCCACACGTCGTGTTCAACCGATTTTATGCGGCGCTCGGTGCGCTGTCCGTCAGTGAGCCAGTGCCTGTCTTCCTCGGCCGTGGCAAGCCTCATGCGCGCCCGGCAACGCGGACACTTCGGAGCCTTGTGACGGAGCCTTTTCATCTGCCAGTACAGGAGCAGCCATGCCGGCAGCGGCATAAACAGACACAGAGGCACTGATACCGCGATGATAAGTTTCAGTTTGTCGAGCCTTGCGTACTTATTCTGAGGTTCGTTGTGCCACAACAAGATCACCAGCACAAGCAGCAGAAACACCGATCCGATTGCAATCGAAAAGCCGACATAGGCATGCCACATCTCTTCGGCATCATCTCCTCCCGCACCGGCATCGTTTCCATAGACCGACATAAGTTCGTCGCGTGCTTCAGGATCAGTGATGATCCGGTTAAGCGTCGAAAGCGCGGCTATCACACCCCCGTCGAAGTCACCCTCCCTGAACTTCGGGAAAAGATCGTGACGCAGAATCTTGCCGCCGGTTATGTCGGGCACGGTACCCTCCATGCCGTAGCCGGTGCGTATCACTGCCGCCCGCTGGTTCACCGCCACAAGCAGCAGCAGACCGTTGTCTTTGTCATCTTTTCCTATTCCCCATTTCGTATACAGCTCGGTCGCAAACGTGTCGGGATCGGTGTCGTCACCGATATCATCAACTACCACGGCCACAACCTCGGCCGATGTCTTGCGCCATATGTCACTCATCAGGGAGTCGGCAAGCTGCTGCGCTGCAGGCGAGATTACCCCGTCGGGATTCGACAGAAACCGCGTGCGGTCGGCCACATGCACATTGGGTATGTCACCGACACCATAGACGCCGCCGGCTACTGCCGATCCAATAGCCGACAGCAGTAGACAGATGAATGTTATGACTTTTGCTTTCATCATTTTTTCAACAGTAGGCATGCGTCGCCATAGCTCAGGAAGCGGTATCCCTCGTCGGCAAGCGCGTGGTCATATAAGCTGCGCCACCCGCCACAGTCGCCGGTCGACTGCGCTATGAACGCCGACACAAGCAGAAGCAGCGTCGATTTCGGCTGATGGAAGTTAGTCACCATGCCGTCGACGATGCGGTAACGGTAGCCGGGTGCGATGATCAGGCGAGTGTCGGCCACAAGCGTGTCACCCTCCATGTTGCTGAGAATCGCCTTGAGAGCCTCGTGGGCTTCGATCTGAGGGTGTTCCGGGTCATACGGCCACCACTGCGGCACTTCGCCGTCCCAGCGCCCGGCAGCCATAAGTGCGCCGATGTGATACAGGCTCTCAAGTGTGCGCACCGAGGTCGTGCCTACGGCAATCACCGGCCTGCGGCTGTCGCCCGGCCTCGTCCATTCGGCCAGCTCTCCGATAAACTCGCGCGACACGGCTATAAACTCGGCGTGCATGGGGTGATGCCCGATATCGTCGCTTTTTACAGGCTGAAACGTGCCTGCACCGACGTGCAGCGTCACC
The DNA here is from genome assembly GCA_964389525.1 of uncultured Muribaculaceae bacterium. Classification (GTDB taxonomy): domain Bacteria; phylum Bacteroidota; class Bacteroidia; order Bacteroidales; family Muribaculaceae; genus JAFLTL01. Next base: position 22,191 of record CAYMEX010000013.1, read on the forward strand.
TCGCGGCGCGTCACACCCGCGCGGTCGATCTCGTCGAGCAGCGCAGGGGTGAAATGCAGACCGGCCGTAGGAGCGGCCACCGACCCTTCAATGCGCGAGAAAACCGTCTGATAATCTTTGTTGTCCGACTCCTCGCTGCAGCGGTTCAGATAGGGCGGAATAGGTATTTCCCCCGCCGCCCCAATTATATCGGAGAATGTAAGGGATTCATCGTCCCACTCAAAAGTCACCGTTGTGGACGACGACGTCTCACGGCGTGCCGTAAGCGCGATCTCACGCCCCTCGACCGTGAGGTGCCGCGTCAGAGCCAGTTCAGGCTTCCACTTCTTCGAGTTGCCGACAAGACACGTCCACGAGCAGCGGTGGGTCGATGCGAAGTTCTGCGCATAATCGGCCGGAGCGACCGGCTCGAGGCAGAACACCTCTATCAGCGCCCCTTCGTCGGTCTCACCCTTGCGGAAACGCAGACGTGCGTTGATTACACGCGTGTTGTTGTAGACCAGTACACACCCTTCGGGCAGAAGTCCGGGAAGCTCGCAGAACACCTTATCCTCGATGCCTGCGCCGGCACGCCACGTCAGCAGTCGGCACCTGTCGCGCTCGGCAAGCGGGTGAAGCGCTATGCGTCCGTCGGGCAAAGGATAGTCGTAATCCTCTATTTTTATATCTCTGACGTTGTCGGTCATATCGGATTCTTAATAAAATCTATTTCATCGGCAAGCTGATGCGCTACGCCGCGGGTCATTGCCACGCCGCGCGACTCCTCGTCACGCGCCAGACGCTCCCACTCGTCGAGAGGCGCACCCGGCATACGCACAAGGTTCAGAGCCAGCCGCATCGCCGTGTAACGCGCCTTGTCGTCGCCACCGGCAAGATGCCCGACCATCCCGACAGCTGCCGGAAGCCGCTTCAGCAGCCTGAGACAGAGCACATCTGTCACCTCGGTCGAAGGTGACTCGGCTATCCACCTCATGACTTCCTCCTCGCCGATTTCCGCCGCCGGCATGATCATCGGTGCAAGCAGCATCGAGCAACGTGTGGTCTTGTTGTCCCACAGACGTCGGCTTAGCTCGGCATTCTCGCCTGTCATTCTCGCCACATCAGTGATCTGCGGCAGCGTAAGGCCGAATATAATGCGGAACGGACTTCCCGCCTTCCGCAATACATCGGCTATCACCCCGTTGCGCATCGCAAAGAAGTGCCGCTTTATCTGTTGCATGTCGTTAAACCGCTCCATAGTCTGCAAAGTCAATTAATGGGTTAATCAAGTGCGGTTATAATCCCGCAATATGACGGGAGGCACTATTCATGTAACAAAATTAACACTCGCTCATCACAAAACAAATATGAATTGAGGTGTGAGTGGAATTTATAGCTGATTGTGTGCAGATATTGCCCTGACTTCCTCCACTCGCGCATGTGCTGTTCAGCTTCAGGTCTCAGGATGATTTAGTAAATCATACGATCCACCTGCACCATTCCACCGTCCTATAGACTTCCTTCTCAAATATAGTGTCAGACTGAAAAGAGCTCGTGGTAATTACAACGCAGCAACGATCCGTCGCCCCCGCGCAGATGCATTCCGTTGCCCTCGCAATAGCGCCACATCTTGCAATCGCCACACTCACCTTTTTTCATCCACGAACGGTCGCGGTAAGCCTTGAAGCCATTATTCCATACCGTCATGAAATCATCTTTATATATATTGCCTTGATGAAAATCAGCGCGAATGCTGGCGCAGGCAGAGATCGAGCCGTCTACAAGTATCGATCCTGTCGTTACCCCCGCGTTACAGCCGAAGAAATAGTCACGCACATCGCCCTCATAATCGCCGAGAAATCCCTCGCAGCAATACGACGCCTTTATCACCCCTTCGGTTCTCAACTCTTTGATATATTCCATCAGGCCGCGATATTCGTCTTGGCTCAGCTGGAGATCAGGCTGATTGGCAGCACGTCCCATAGGGAAGATCGTGAATAGCCGCCACGCCTTTACACCGGCTTTGACGAGCTCCTCCTTAAGTTCTGGGAGCTGCGGAAGATTGCGTTTGTTGACACAGGTGATGACATCCCATGCAAGTTCAGGACAGCTTGCTATGTTTCGGATGGCGTCCATTGCCCGCTCAAAACTCTGAGGATGACCGCGCAACCAGTTATGACTGTCGGCCATACCGTCTATACTTACCGATATGCTTCGAAGACCGGCGCGTCGGAGGCTCTGTAGACGACTGTCGGTCAGAGCCAACCCGTTGGTGACGATTCCCCAAGGATATTCGCGCTTGTACAGCTCCCGGCCTATATTCTCAAGGTCTTTCCTGACAAGTGGTTCACCGCCCGAGATAATTATAAGCACCTTGTGTGGGTCGACATGCGGAGTGATCTTATCGAGTGCCCTGAAAAAATCCTCAGCGGGCATATCAGGGATCTCGGAGGATGCCTTGCAATCGCTTCCGCAGTGCAGACAATGTACATTACAGCGTTGGGTCGACTCCCAGAAAAGGGTGCGGAGTTCGTGCTTCTCCACATCCATCTTCCGCTTCATCCTGAAAGCCTCCAGCGCAAGACGCCGGCGTAGGGAAAGTCCGGAGTAATTCTTCATTTACCCTCCTTATTTCCAGCCTTCTTCAGCTTGAAGTTCACCTCGGCTGTGGCAACTCCAAAGAACCAGTTGTTGCTACCGTTCTCATATTTAGGTTTCACCTCAATTGAATCAGTCTCATAGCCGCCCTGCGGGTCCTCACATACTATCACAATCTTATCGCTTGGGAAACTTGTTATCCGACCTTTGTATTTCCCTGCAACATCAGTAGTTAGAGTGTCACAACCGTGTTCATTGAGAAAATATTGCCCGTCGCCATATCCATAAGGACGGACGATCACTCGGGCTTTATTTACAGGAGCGTCCTCCTCATCAGTGACCAGACCGCTCACTTGGAAATCGGCATGAGGAGTCCCATACATCTCTTCCACTACATCGTCACATGAAGCGAACCCGAGCATAGCGATGATAGACGATACTACAGATCCCACTATTGCGGTAAATTTCTGTTTCATGACTCAATCGATTTTTTGATTCACACTGTTTCAACAACAAAAATAATAAATTAACCACAACACACCAAACACCCGCCGCTACAGATTATTATGTCGGATGGGCGCTTGGATATTCGTTACCGATTGACAGGACGAATGGCTTGGATTGCGGTAAAACTATACAGACGCCTTTGTCTATTTTCCTGTCCCAAAAGCCGGATAGGGTTTCCTTTAGGGTTAGATTTTGCCGGTAGAGGGACGTTATTTTCGTGGCGCTATTCCCGGTCGGTTGCGTTGAGAGCGCGGGTGATGGCGTTGCGAATACGTGATTCGGTATCGCCGGGATTCATGAGATTAAATCCATTCTGAATGAGAGCGATTCTACCGGTTCGGCCGACGACTATTATAGCGGGAGAAAGACCATTGGGGAAGAAATACTCGTAAAACCTACCGTTGTTAAGCGCCATAGGCACACGCACATCGTTTTTCTTTAATAAGTCCAGTACCGCACGTGGCTGTGCGCCGGTTTCAAGCATAATGCCAAACATCTGCACGCTGTCGGCAGCATAGGATTCGTATATGCGGTTGATAGATGAAAACGCCGAGTAACTAACTCCACACTGAGTCGTACAGAAGAACATTACTTTGACGCGGTCAGTGCCATCGTTCAGCGACACCTGCGTGCCGTCGAGCAACGTGAGGGTGTCGGTTGGAAGTGGTGCATTTAAGATATCGGCAGTATGCTTATTTTGCCATTCCCTGTATTTTTTTGTTACTTCCTCACCCTCATATATTGGTTCATCACCCAGATAGTCGGACACGGAGAATGTCGCCGGATCAAATGGATTGAGTTCGACATCGCTGACCGACAATTCAAAGCGACTCTGGGGCAGATTGCTGAGATATGATACCCACACGGGCATCATGGTTGACTTGTCGACACGCAGTCCGAAATGCGATCCGATATTGTCAGGCGACATTTCAACCGCCCGCGGATAGCCGGCAAAGAAAATCATTTTGCCTCCGATTACAGGAGCGTCAATTTCCCATTCGTCACCTCGGTCTATGACTGTGAGGGTGATATTGTCGGCCGGTTTCAACAGATACTCGCACAGACGCATGACGCGGTTGTAAAACGGCATCCAGGGCGAGCCGTCAGCACTACGACGCGACTTTGCAAAAAATTCGACCCGATCGAAGAACGAATATTCCTGAGAAAGGGCGGTCACTACCCGATTCTTTTCATTAAGCCAGACAAACTCGGTGAGTCCAAGCGTGTCGGCCGGATTCTCACATTCCACAATCCTATAGTTCTCCTCACTGATATATAGTGAGTCATCAGGAGTATAAAAGATATGTTGGGTTAGGTTATAACGTGCAGTATGAACATTACTGACATTCTCAAGAGTCTTTGTAAGGATCTCTTCTGCTGTCGGTGGAGGTGTCGGGGTACAGGCGGCACATATCAACACAGCATTGATAAGGAGGAGTTGTTTCATGGCAGGTAGGTTTATTAGATCGTGAAAGTAGTGATTTAGAAATAAAAAAGCAATCCGCGCCCTTCTTTTTTGAAATCCTAAAATAGAAGAGCCAGCCATTTAGCAATCACTAAATGACTGACTCTTTTATTTAAAACTGTCTTTTCGCTGACAGTTGTTTAGTCTTTAGGAACTTATCAGATAGCTTCCTCCTCGACAGTCTCGAGAGCGTCGGCCTTGGGAGCGGGAGTATCGCTTGTAGCTGCCTCAAGTTTCTTCATGATCGAGAAGATGAAGAGAGCCGACAGCATGCAGAGAGCGATAAGTATCGACCAGATCGTCCACACAGGGATCTTGCCCCACAGCAGCATCGGTATCGACACCAGGTAGTTGCCGACAGCGGTAGCGGCAAACCAGCCGCCCATCATAGCACCTTTGAGCTTCGGAGGAGCAACCTTCGACACAAACGAGATGCCCATCGGCGACAGCAGCAGCTCTGCAAACGTCAGCAGCAGATATGTCGAGATAAGCCAGTTGGGCGACATCGAGCCGTTGGTGCCGACAAGCGTGAGCGAACCCATCACCATCACACAATAAGCGATACCGGCCATGACCATACCGTAGCCGATCTTGCGCGGTGCACTCGGCTCCTTGCCTTTCTTGGCGAGCCAACCGAACAATGCAAGCGAGAACGGCGTCAGAGCCACCACATAGAACGGGTTGAACTGCTGATAGGCGGCAGGATCAATATCTGTGATCTCCGAAGGAATGACATTAATTGCGAGATATGCGACAACACCGGCACACACGGCAAGAACCACGCCGCTGATCGTGCGGGCCTTGGCTGTCGTGCTCTGGAAAACACTGAAGAGAGCGTAAACGCCGATCCAGATTGCAGTGAGAGCACCGAGGTTAAATCCGATACGTGTCCAGCTCGACGAGAAGTTGGCCGTACAGCTCTTGGCGAACTCGGTGAGAGTCTGACCATTCTGGTGGAACACCATCCAGAAGAAGATAACCACTGCAAACACAAGCAGAAGCGCAACCACACGTGCTTTTGTCTGCTCGGGGGTCAGTTCGGGCTGCTTGTCGGCGACTGCCGTATTTGTCTTGGCCTCCTTTGCGTCCTGCTTCTTGTCCTTGATGATATGGGCATAGGTGCGACGACCGAGGAAGTAGATAAGGAAGCTGACGATAAGCGAGCCGCATGCGAGAGCGAAAGCATAGCTGCAGCCTGTCGAGAACGCCGTGATATAGCTTGTGGCAAAGTCGGTGAGCGTTGCGCCGGCCTGACCGCATGCAGCGGCAAAGTCCGAAAGATAGCCCGACAGGAACGCTGCGACGTCACCGCCCTGGGCCATACCTTTCTCGATTGCAAAATCGGTCATGGCCTTGAGCTGGTCACTACCGGCGGCGGGCATGTTAGCAAAGTTGTTTGTATCGAGGCACCAGTTGCTCACCGTTGCGGCCATAGGATCCGAAGTGAGGAATCCGCCGTTCTTCAGAGCCATATTCTTCAGCGCGATAGCTGCTCCGGGAGCATACATCGAACCAAGGTTGATAGCCATGTAGAAGAGCGAGAATGCCGTGTCGCGCTTGGCAGCGTAACGCGGCTCGTTGTAAAGGTCTCCGACCATCACCTGAAGATTGCCTTTGAAAAGACCGGTGCCGACCGAAATCAGCAGAAGGGCGGCAAAGAGCACCATCATCGACACGTTGGAGCGCACAGGCGTCGGAGCCGACATCAGGGCGTAGCCGATAAACATCACCGATATACCGCTTACCACACATTTCGAGAAGCTCCATTTGTCGGCGAGCCAGCCGCCGATAAGAGGCATGAAATAGACCAGCGCGAGGAAGATCGAGAAAATCTGACCTGTCCAGGTTGCGTCAAATCCAAACTTCGCCTGAAGGTAGAAAAGGAAGATTGCGAGCATCGTGTAGTAGCCGAAACGCTCGCCTGTATTGGCAAGCGAAAGCACATAAAGGCCCGCCGGTTGATTCTTGAACATCTGTCGTAGTGTTTAAGATTGGTATTATTGTTTTAATTATTTTTCTCCTTGTTTTTTTCTGTTCTCGAGCTCCTTGAACGCGAGCGCATAAAGGCGCATCTGCTTCAGCATAGCCAGCAGGCCGTTGCTGCGTGTGGGCGACAGGTGCTCCTGCAGCCCTATGTCGTTGATGAAATGCAGATCGCTCCCGAGTATCTCGTCGGGCGTATGCCCCGAAAGCACCTTCACGAGCATCGAGATGATGCCCTTGACGATTATCGCGTCGGAGTCGGCCGTGTAGATCACCTTACCGTCGTCGGTCAGCTCGGCGTTGACCCATGCACGGCTCTGGCATCCCTCTATCAGATGCTCGGGCGTGCGGTACTTCTCGTCGATCGGAGCCAGCGCGTTACCCATGTCGATGATCATGGCGTAGCGGTCCATCCAGTCCTCCACATCGCCAAACTCCTCGACAATCTCCTGTTGTGCCTGATCTATTGTCATCGTTTCTTCTAATAACGTTTTTACGGATTTACGAGCACACCGGCCACCGTCTCTCCCACAGCCTTGAGCGTAGCGCGGTCTATCGCGCCGATGCCGTCGGCATGAGTGTGCCATGTGGGATTGAATGATCCGGTCTCGGCATTGTTGCACTCGATTATATCTATCGCCGGTATTCCGGCCTTGAGCAGATATACATGGTCATCGGTCACAGGCGCGCCGTCGGCGTTGACAAACCTGTCGCCATATCCGGCCTGTGCGGCAGCGCTCCACACCTTGTCCACAATCTTTGATGCCATGCGGTTGGAGAAATACTCACGATGGAACTTCGCATTATATCCGCCCACCATGTCGAGCAGTATCGCATAGGCAGGCTTGCCTGTGCGGCCTTTATATTCCGGCATGTTCTTCAGCCAGTATTGCGTGCCGAGGCACCATGTGTCCTCACTGTCGTCGCTCCACACCGAGGCGTGTTCAGGCGTGCCATAGTCCTCCGCGTCTACCAGCAGTATATCTATGCCCTTGTCGATCCCCGACGCTTTCAGTCCGCGGGCAAGCTCCAGAAGCACAGCCACACCGCTCGCGCCGTCGTTGGCGCCAGGTATAGGCTGATCGCGCTTCGCCTCGTCGCTCTCGCGGTCGGCCCATGGACGGCTGTCCCAGTGAGCCAGCAGCAGCACACGGTCGGCCGCATCGGCGTTCCAGCGCCCCATTATGTTGGCAATCGGCAGTCGGTCGCCGTTCCATGCAGTCACCTCGCCACGCTGCACCATCACCGTGTCGGCGCCACGGGCCGCAAGCTCGGCTGCAAGCCACTCGCCGCAACGGTCGTGCGACGGCGTACCCGGCACACGATACCCGAAGTCGAGCTGCCGTTCGATCAGACGGTACGCACTGTCAGCATCAAAAGGAAGAGTTTTGGCTGTCGGCTGCACCGTCTCCGCTACCGGCCGGGCATCAACGACCGCATTGCCAGGTCGGCTTCCGCATCCGCAGAACGCACCGGCTATGATCGCCATCATGGCGAAAGGTTTTATTTTCACGATAAAATTCATGACGGTGCTAAATTACAAAAAAATCCCGTCCGCTCAAATATTCAGTCTCACAGGATTTTTTCACCACAGGTCAGGCACACCGCATCCGGCCTCCAGAATACACCGTCTTTATTTATGTATATAAAGCACCGTATCTATGATGGTATTTAGCCATATTTGACAGAAATTCAATTCCTTAATAATTACCATATAATAACATTCCGCAGTTTGTCAGTCGTTTTTGCAACACTTCCGGCCTTGCTGGCAGTTGGATCCTCGCGCATACACCATATTGTAAACGGCGAAGTCGGCGGTATCGTGAGCTTCGTGGCGGCAACCTCATCCGGGCAGCCCGCCCCCTCTCCCTATAACATTTCTGTGTTAAAGAGTTGCCGAATGTTTTGATTCATGACTGACATTATAATGCTTTTGGGACAATTTTTAGGTCATATCGAAAATCCTGAGAAATAAAATTGTAGTATATTTACCGACGTGATAGAACGTGCGATTTCATTAGCGGAGCAGGTACAGCTGCTGAAACAGAGAGGGCTGACGATCGATGACGACGATATGGCGGCCGACGTGCTGTCGGCCATCGGATTCTATCGTATGAGCACCTATCTGTTTCCGTTTGAGCGCTCATACCCCGACTTCAACCGCCGCACCCACCGCTATAAAAACGGAGCCAATTTCATCGACGCTGTGAGGCTTTACTATTTTGATGCCGAACTGCGCAACATGTTTCTGAAGTATATCTTCAGCATTGAGGTGAATTTCAGAGCCGTGCTGACCTATGAAGGGTCGATGCTCTATCGCCATGATCCGTGGTGGTTTGTAAATCCGTCGTATGTCTCGGCTGATTTCATTGCCGATTTCGACCGCGTCGTCTACAACGGCGCTTTCAGGAAAAATCCGGCTATCAGGCGTCATCACAGCATGTACAAGAAAGACCGTTATGCCCCGGCTTGGAAGACCATCGAGCTGATGACGTTCGGCGAGAACCTTGTGCTGTATAATTCGCTGCGCGACGGCACCCTCCGTCAGAAAATCAGTGAGAAGTTCGGCATCCGCTATATCGAGGTGTTTGAGAACTATATGGAGCTGGTGCGCATCCTTCGCAACGCCTGTGCACACAGTAGCTCTATGTTTGATTTCCGGCCATATAAACGCATCAGGAAAGGGCCTGCCGGACTCAACAGCGAAGCGGAATATATGAATATCAGCGGATGCTACAAGGTGGTGAGATATCTTCTCCGACATGTCTCGGCCGAGCGCGAGAAGGAGATGACCGATGAATTGCGTGCGCTCCTTGAGAAGAATTATGCTTATCCCGGCATACTGGATGTACTGAGGATATGCAGCGGATTCTCGCCGTCCTCCTACAAAGGACGGCGCAGATAGCCTAACGCTGCCTTGAGCCGACATAAGAGTCGAGCAAATCTACACTGAGAGCCGCTTTTCTTTTCGTCGAATATTCTCCGTAATTTGACTCAAAGAAATGGCTTTCGCCACCGCGATCCGGTCTAACGACCGACATTCGCTTTTCTTTTCGTCGAATATTCTCCGTATATTTGTGAAAATATAAACTTGAAAAAGACATTACTTATGAGATATTTTACTTCGGTCGGTGATATAGGTCCACTCGACACAGCTGTGAAAGAAGCACTTGAGGTCAAACAGAACCGTTTTGCCTACAGCCATCTGGGGCGCAACAAGACATTGCTGATGATTTTCTTCAACTCGTCGCTGCGCACGCGTCTCAGCACGCAGAAGGCTGCGATGAACCTGGGTATGAACGTGATAGTGCTCGATGTGAACAATGGCGCGTGGAAGCTCGAGACCGAGCGCGGCGTGATCATGGACGGTGACTGCCCGGAGCATCTTCTCGAGGCTGTCCCGGTCATGGGCTGCTACTGCGACATAATAGGTGTGCGCAGCTTTGCACGCTTCGAGAGCAAACAGGATGACTACAACGAAAAGATCCTCAATCAGTTCATAAAATACTCAGGTCGCCCGGTCTTCTCGATGGAGGCGGCTACGGGACACCCGCTTCAGGCGTTTGCCGACCTTATCACGATCGAGGAACACAAGACCAAGCCGCGCCCGAAGGTGGTGCTCACATGGGCGCCACATCCCCGCGCTCTGCCTCAGGCCGTGCCCAACTCGTTCGCACAATGGATGAATGCCGCCGGATATGATTTTGTCATCACTCACCCCGAAGGCTACGAACTTGCGCCGGAATTTGTCGGCAACGCCAAAGTGACATACGACCAGGACGAGGCTCTGCGCGGAGCCGATTTCGTGTACGCAAAAAACTGGTCGGCCTATGCCGATCCCAACTACGGCCAGATCCTGTCTAAAGACCGTGCATGGACCATCACGTCAGAGAAGATGGCGCTGACCGACAACGCATACTTCATGCACTGTCTGCCCGTGCGCCGCAACATGATCGTCAGCGACGACGTGATCGAGAGCGACCGTTCGCTTGTGATCCCCGAGGCCGCCAACCGCGAGATCTCGGCCGAGGTCGTGCTGAAGCGCCTTCTCGAGAGCCTCTGACTGTCGCAGGCTGCCGGATAATTACTCATAACTGAATCTTTTTTCTGAAAACACAATGAAATCAGTCAACAGCATATTTCTTGCTTTATGTATTCTGCTTCTGTCGGTCTGCCATGATATGCGGGCCGAGGTCAACGCCAAACCGTTCGTCATACCCGAACTGAAGGAGTGGAAAGGCGCTGACGGCACATTTGTGCCCGGAGCGCAGACAAGGATAGTATGCCCGTCGGGCGATCAGGAACTTATGCGCATTGCCGGACTCCTTGCCGAAGACTGCGAGGCGATGTTCTCATATAAGCCCGTAGTGACACAGGGGAAGGCCGCATCGGGCGATATCGTGCTGGAGCTGAAGCCCGACAAGAAGCTCGGAGCCGAAGGCTACAGCATAAAAGTAGGCGACCGTGTGCAGCTTACAGCTCCTGAGCCCGCCGGCGTCTACTGGGGCACACGCACGCTTCTGCAGATAGCCGAACAGACTCCCGACCACAGTCTGCCAAAGGGCGTCATACGCGATTACCCCGACTACGCCATACGTGGCTTTATGATCGACTGCGGACGCAAGTTCATACCTCTGTCGTTTCTGCAGGACTATGTGAAGATCATGGCATACTACAAGATGAATACGCTGCAGATCCATCTCAACGACAATGGTTTCAAACAGTATTTTCAGAACGACTGGTCGAAAACATATGCGGCGTTCCGTCTGGAGTCCGACACATATCCCGGTCTGGCGGCCGAAGACGGCCATTATACAAAAGCCGAGTTCATCGACTTGCAGAAGCTTGCAGAAAACAGGTTTGTCGAAATCATCCCCGAGATCGACGCCCCGGCTCACACACTGGCTTTCACACACTACAAGCCGGAGCTTGGAAGCGCGGAGTACGGCATGGATCATCTCGACCTGTTCAACCCCGAGACCTACGTCTTCATGGACGCCCTGTTCAAGGAGTATCTTGAAGGGGACGATCCTGTTTTCCGGGGCAAGAAGGTGCATATCGGCACCGACGAGTATTCCAACAAAAAGAAAGATGTCGTCGAGAAATTCCGCGCTTTCACCGACCACTACATCCGCTATGTCGAGAGCTTCGGCAAGCAGGCATGTGTGTGGGGAGCGCTGACCCATGCCGACGGCGACACGCCGGTGAAGTCCGACGACGTCATAATGAGCGCATGGTACAACGGCTACGCCCAGCCCAGAGAGATGGTGAAGCAGGGCTACAAGCTCATCAGCATCCCCGACGGCATGGTCTACATCGTTCCGGCTGCCGGTTATTACTACGATTACCTCGACACCAAGGAGCTGTATGAGGGCTGGACCCCGGCCCATATTGGCGATGAGGTCTTCGAGGAACAGGATCCGTCGGTGCTTGGCGGCATGTTTGCCGTGTGGAACGATCATGTCGGCAACGGCATATCCACAAAAGACGTTCATCACCGTGTGTTCCCGGCCCTGCAGACTCTTGCAGTGAAGACATGGTCGGCTGCCTCGACGTCGTTGCCCTATGAGGAGTTTGACCGCAGGCGTCACGATCTGAGCGAGGCTCCCGGAGTGAATCAGGGCGGCCGCATTCCAGGCGATGCAGGTCTGGTCTACGAGCAGGCTGTAGTGACTCCCGGAAGCGAGACGCCGCATCGCGAGATCGGCTACGACTACAAGGTGACATTCGACGTCGACGGTGCCACTGAGTCAAAAAACACGGTGCTGTTCAGCTCTCCCGACGCGGTGTTCTATCTCGCCGATCCTGTACGCGGTATGCTCGGCTTTGCGCGCGACGGCTACCTCAACACATTCAGCCGCCGCATTCACGATGGCGAGCGTGTGAATATCGGCATCGAGGGTGACAGCAAGGCCACCCGTCTGCTCATCAACGGCGAAGTCGTCGAGGAGCTGAATATCGAAAAACGGTATTTCGACAAAGAAGGAAAAGCCGGAATGAACTATGTGCGCACGCTGGTGTTCCCTCTGCAGAAAGCCGGGCAATTCAACAGCAAGGTTACAAATCTGAAAGTTTACAAGAAATAATGCAGTGAGGCTGTGTCAATCCTACAAACGACCTATTTTAAATGTCGTAGGGGCGTGCGACAGTACGCCCAAAGCCTGTTTTGACACACCTCATGGCTGTTTAAATGGCTTCCATATGGTAAACCACAATCTCGGAGAGTTGGTCTTGTCCTTAAAAGAAAAAGACAAGAAGCGCGTGCTTTTTGTGTGTCTCGGTAACATATGCCGGTCGCCGGCGGCCGAAGGCATCATGCGCGCGATCGTCGTGAGTGAGGGTGAGGCCGGCCGATGGATCATCGATTCCGCCGGTATCGGCGGATGGCATGTGGGGCAGCAGCCCGACCGGCGCATGTGCGTGCATGCCCGTCGGCGCGGTTTCGACCTGACAGACCAGCGCTGCCGCCAGGTTCGGCCGTCAGACTTCGACGATTTTGACATGATTGTCGGCATGGATGCCTCCAATCTCAGCGATCTCCATGAGTTGGCCCCGACTGTCGAGGCTGAGCGTAAGATCGTGGGAATGGCCGAGTTTGTGACTATGGCTACGCGCTACGACCATATCCCCGATCCCTACTACGAAGGAGCCGAGGGGTTTGAGCTGGTGCTCGACCTGCTTGAAGACGCATGCCGCAATTTGTTTGACCGATGCCGATGAGAACTATTATCGCCACAATAGCCGCCGCAGGCATAATCGCGGTTGCGGGATGCGGCGACGCCGACAACGCCGGGCGCGACGCCCACGCGGAGATCGACATGATGCTTGCCGGCGAGACGCCGGCCAACCCGTTTACCGCACACTACGACTCGATGCCGCCCGGAGGCGTGAAGATGAAGATAAACTCTGTCGGCGGCAATCTCGGCCGCGTCTTCAACGACAGCAACTACCGTCATCTCGAAGCCGCCGGAGCGATAGGCGTCAGCCCCATCGGTTCGCTTGAGAGCGCGTGGCATGCCGGGCGTCCGCTTGTGAGGCTGCAGACCTGCCGTGAGTACTTTCTCGACAACCTCACTCACTCGCTGCCCTACCTTGTGCCAGAGGCCGAGACACTCCTGCGCGACATCGGCGCCGCATTCATCGACTCGCTCAACGCCCGTGGAGGCGGGAGCTACCGAGTGAAAGTCACCTCGGTGCTGCGCACAGAGGAGAGCGTCTCGCGTCTGCGGCGTGTCAACCGCAATGCCACAACTACATCGGCCCACATATTCGGCACGACATTCGACATCAGTTATTCAAAGTTTATCTGCGACTCGGTGACCGTGCCGCGCACGCAGGAAGACATGAAGAATCTGCTTGGCGAAGTGATGAAAGACATGCGCGACCGTGGGCGCTGCTTTGTGAAATATGAGCGCAAGCAGGGCTGTTTCCATGTGACGGCCACCGGCTTGTAGAAGACCGTAAAAAAAATTCAGGTTATGGAAAGGGAAAACGACAACATACAGAGAGATACACAGAAACGCGGTTGGCTGAGAAAGACCGCAAGGATTGCAGCTGTGACAGTCGCTGCGGTCGTCCTTGTCGTCGTCGGACTGCTGACGGCCATCGTTGTCGTGCTCTCGCCTGAACGCCTTACACCGCTCGTGTCAAAGTACTCGTCGGAGTATATCGACGGTGCGGTGACTGCACGGCGCATCGAACTGACCTTCTGGAGCACATTCCCGCGACTGAGCGTCGACATCGACTCCCTCACTCTTGTGTCGGGAGCCCTTGACCGTCTCGACCCGGAAGTGCGACGTCGGCTCCCGGCCGATGCCGACACGCTTATGACCCTGCGCAGCCTGCACGGAGGACTCAATCTCGCCGCGCTGCTCGCAGGCCGATACGAGCTGTACGATGTGGCCGTGTCGCAGCCGGCCATCAACATTGTAGTAGCCGACGACTCCACCGCCAACTACAATATAGTGCCCGCATCCGACAATGACACCGACACCGGCGACAAGATACCCGAGTTGAGCATTAACCGCTTTCTTCTGCTCAATTCCGGCCCGTTGCGCTACTTCTCGCTGCCCGACTCAACCGAGTTCACACTGCGTTTCAGCGCCATAGATGCAAACGGAGCCGACTCGCCACGCTACAGCCTCTCGACCGAAGGCAATGTGAGCATCGCAGGGCTTCCGCTCGACACCGACGCGCCACTGCTGTTCACGGCCGACGGCAATGTGCGCTGGGATCCGTCAACGCCCGACGAGCTGGATCTCGAGTCATTCACTGTATCTATCGACGGTACACCGGCGCGGTTTGACACACACATCCGTTTTGCCGATCAGCTCACGATACAGCGTCTCGACATTGAGCTTCCGTCGGTCGACGTGACGCGCGTGGCAGGCTATATTCCCGACGGCATGATACCGGGACTCGACGGAGTCGAGACCAACATGAACGCTGCGATGTCGCTCACACTCACGCGTCCATACACAATGAAGCCCGATACGGTCACACTCCCCTCCGGCCAGCTTACACTCAAGATCAACCCATGCCGCCTGTCAGTGAAAGACACCGGCATATCGGTCGACCGCCTCAGCCTTTCGGCGCGTCTTGCCATAGACGGCGACTCCCTCGATCTTTCAGAAGCCGAGATTGAAGAGTTTACACTGAAGTCGCGCATGATCGATATCGATTTCAATGGCAACGTGCGATATCTGTTCAGCGATCCGCTATTCAGAGGACGGCTTCGCGGACGTGCTTTCACCGGATACCTGCCTGCGGTCGTAAAGAGTGCCATACCCGGAGACATGAAAGGTACCGTCGGGGCAGATCTGTCGGTAAGACTGCGTCGAAGCTACCTCTCGTCGGAGCGCTTCCACAAGATATTTGCGAGGGGCACCGTCTCGCTCCGTCATTTCGACATGGCAATGCCCGTCATGCCCGACTCCGGCGACACAGCCTCCGGCACCGACACGATAAGATTTTACACCCCCGCCGCATTCCTGAAATTTGACAGCGACCGGCGCATAGAAGTAAACGGAGTGCAGACCGACTCGCTGCTGACCGTCACCGTCAAGGCCGACACTATCGGCTACAGCGGAGCCGGAGTCGCACTGCTTGCACGCGACCTGAATGTCGGTCTCGGCTCACGCAACGTCCATTCGTCGGCCGACACGACACGCATAAATCCATTCGGAGGAGCCATAAAAGCATCGGCGCTCAGGCTCACATCTCTCCCCGATTCACTCAGGATAGCGGTGAGAAATCTCGACTGCAATGCGTCATTGCGTCGTTTTGAAGACCGCGACAGCGTGCCGTTGCTGTTTCTGTCGGTTGCCGCCGACGGTGTGGGTGTGGGAGACGCCGGTTTCAGAGCTGCGGTGAAAGCTCCATTTGCCGAAATGACCGCACACCTGAACCCCCGCAAGCCGAAGTCGGAGCGCATAGCACGCCGCGAGAACAGGCAGACGCCGACCGAACGCGAAGACAGCACAGCCGGTGCCGGGCTGAAAGAACTGATCAGGCGGTGGAAAATCACAGGCAGCCTGTCGGCAACAGGCGGACAGCTGCTTTCACGCTCCTTCCCCCTCGCCACGCGCATCAGCGATGTCGACCTCGTCTTTTCAAGCGACAGCATAGATCTTCACTCGCTCTCGTTGCAGGTAGGGCATACCGATCTGAGCGTGCGCGGCGACATAACCAATCTTGAGCGATGGGCGGCCGGACGCAGAGCAAGCGCGCGTCGGCCTATAAGGATGGGCGTCACGATCGACTCCGACACGGTCGACATTGACCAGCTCACGGCCGCATTCCTCTCGGGCGAGGCCGATGATGCTGCTCCCGGCGGCATGGCTGATCTCGACGAATATGCCGCTGACGTTGCTGTGGCTGATACTACGTTTGAGTCTGACTCGCTTGGCGGACCGTTCATAGTGCCCGTAAACATCGAGGCGACTGTCGACGTCAGGGCAAGCCATGTCATCTACTCAGGCATGCTGCTGCACGACTTCAAAGGCACCTTGCAGACGCGCGGCGGCATCATGCGTCTCCGCGACCTCACTGCAAGCGGCGACGTAGGCACTATCGACGTGTCGGCATTGTATTCATCGCTCGACCCCGATAGCCTCGAGTTCGGCATGGGCATGAAACTGAGCGACTTCTATCTCGAACGTTTCCTGCAGATGATGCCGTCGATCGACTCTCTGCTTCCGGCCATGCGCGACCTAAGCGGCATAGTGAACGCCGATATAGCTGCTACGACACGTCTCGACCGCGAGATGAACTTTGTGATACCATCGCTCAAAGCCGTCATCGACATCGACGGCGACAGCCTTGTGCTGCTCGACGCCGACACATTCAAGTCAATGTCGAAATGGCTCGTGTTCAAGAACAAGAAGCGCAACCTCATCGACCGCATGAGCGTGAAGATTGCTGTCGACAGTTCGATGATGAGCATATACCCGTTTGTATTCGACATCGACCGTTACCGACTCGGAGTCATGGGAAGCAACGACCTCGAAATGAACCTCAACTACCACGTCTCGGTGCTGAAGTCGCCTCTGCCATGGAAGTTCGGCATCAACATATCGGGTACTCCCGACAACATGAAGATAAGGCTCGGAGGCGCCAAAGTCAAAGAGAACGGCGAGGGAGCCATAGAGCAGATGGCGATAGCCGAAACGACACGCATCAACCTCATAGGGCAGCTTGAGTCACTTTTCAATCGTGGCGTCGGAGCATCGCGCAGTTCGTTCATGCGCAGCCGTGGCACCTTGCCGCCGATGCAGCTCGACAGCGTCTACAGCGAGCTCCCCGACAGCGTCATTGTCACACTCACCGACTCCATCCTTCCCGTGCAGTGATGCCGGGATATGCAGTTGCGCGCGGTGCCATTGCACCGCACAGTTTGCAATTCCCGCTTGTCAGCGCAAGAACTGGCTCGTGTAGTTGCTCCATATGTCGGCTACTGCCGAGTTAAACAGAGCCAGAACAACATATGCGAGTATAAATGAATATGGACGCTTATCTTTCTGGCATATTACCGCCAATAAAATCGCGATAATACACGAAACGACGATCATCAGCGAGCCAACGGTGCCGGGGAAATCAATGATGCGCATGGGTATCTGTATGACGAGCTGTCCGATCATGGCCGCAAGTCCGATCATCCACGGGTTGAGATCTGCAACCTTCTTGGTGAATCCGTCGATGCACAGATAGGTCAGGATAAAATAACCGATGCTTTCGATCCAGTAAGGGGTTGTGTCCCGAAATGCCGCCGACCAGCATGTGGCCGTAAACAGGAGCAGCGACAGCAGACATGTCGCCCAAAACGCTTTCGCCTTTGTCAGAGTTTTCATGGTAGTTTGTAAATTTAAAGATGTTACACTATATAAAGAAACGTGATTCACAAATATAGTTTTTTTTTAGAAGAGATGTTTGATATGTTGTCACTTGATACCTATTTAATAAAAATTAACAACGCAAATTGAATTTCCGAAGTTTTAGCCTCGCCATCCCCCACCACATCCTGCATCGCAGATGCCCCGGTTCTACTCGTGTTGCACCGCGCTGCGGCTCAGCCGCCACCACGCCCTTGCTCCGTCGAAGACGGATGATAATGCAAAGCCCCACATCGAGCGCGGAGCGCGAAGGTGTGGGGTAATGTCGTTTTGCAAAAACATGGCCTCGAAGAGGTCATTTATCCGACAGCTCCGACCCCGCGTCTTCCTGTCAAGGCATCGCAGATGCCGCAACCCGGCGAAGCCGGAGCTTAACCCCATCCTGTGAGCGAAGCAAACAGGATGGGGACTGCATCCATCGTCGCAAGCAGTCTCGCAGAGACTGAACCGCCCCCCCCTCCTCATATCTCATACCTAAGGTATAGCTTTTTGTTACCCGGCTTCGCTCGCGAGCAGGACTTCACCTCCCACACACGCCGATCCGTCGGAGATAGATAATAAATGCCTGAAAGGCATTTTAAAACATTAGCCGGGTACACCGTCAGGTGTGCCCGGTAAAAAACGCCTCTAAAGCGTGTCTGAAAGACACCTTGTTACACATACCACACGAGCACGCGGGTGAGTCGCAGCTCTGCAGCTCTGTGATTCTCGTCGCATACACCGCGCTCACTTCGTTCGCACGGTGCTCACGCGTGTGACGCCCGTTACACGGGCTGTGATTTGGGCATCGTGCCGTATGGTGCTGTCGTAGACAGCATTTGTGGTAAACACCACGGTCGCGGCGTAGCCGCAGCGTGGTGATGCGCGTCCGTATAAAACGATGTGACCTCGTAAGAGGTCATCCCTCGCAAAAACACCCACCGCCTTCGATGGATGTGGGCGTTATCTGGCATGTTGTGTTTTGTGTGTACTTTCGACGCCCTTACTCCGTCGAAGACGGATGATAATGCAAAGCCCCACATCGAGCGCGGAGCGCGACGGTGTGGGGTAATATCGTTGTGCCAAAACATGGCCTCGAAGAGGTCATTTATCCGACGTCCACGATGCAGAACATTTTTCATCACAATGGAGCCGCAGTAGCGGCGTCACATATGTAGCACCGGGTGACCGCAGGGAACCCGGTGTACGACGCACACCACCACAGAGCTGCAGCGCAGCGACACATATGCGCACTTTATGTTTAGCAGCTCCGCAGCTCTTATTACTACACGCATCCACACCGCGCTCACTTCGTTCGCACGGTGCTACTCATGTCACGCCGCGCTGCGCTACACATCACCACGCCCTCGCCTTCGTCGAAGACGATGGGATGCAAAAATGCCTGAAAGGCATTTTAAAAATAATAGCCGGGTACACCGCAAGGTGTGCCCGGTAAAAAACGCCCATAAAGCGTGTCTGAAAGACACCTTGGTACGCACACTGCCCGAGCCCACCACATTAGGCATCGCAGATGCCGCAACCCGGCGTAGCCGGAGCTTAACCCCATCCTGTGAGCGAAGCGAACAGGGTGGGGACTAAGCGACCCCTACAACCAGTCTCGCAGAGACTGAACCGTCCCCCCCCCAGCCGGCGGCAATAGCTTGGAATAATCTTAAACTTTGCCACTCCACAGGGTGTTATATCTCAAAGGGATGTACGAATATGTGGTCGAGCCGTCCATATACATTTGATCGTGTCGTGCGCATCGTCTTCAGTCTGGCTGTTCTCGCCGGGCTGATATGGCTTATGGACGTGCTGCGACACGTGCTTCTGCCGTTTGCCGTGGCCGCACTTATAGCCTACATGATGGAGCCGTGGGTGCGCTACAACCAAAGGAAAATGCACCTGAAATCGCGCTGTGTAGCCGTGTTGATCACATGCGGCGAGATCATCGTCGTTTTCGCCATAATGTGTCTGATTTTCATACCTCTTGTCGAGAACGAGTGCGCACAGCTATCCGACATGCTCGGCAAATACGCCCGCAACGGCCACCCGGGCATAGGACATTTCCCCGAGACAATACACCGCTTTGTGAGCACACGGCTCGACATAGACACGATAGCCTCGAAACTCGACAACGTCAACACCATGAGCGCGCTACGTGGCATGTGGGATGCGCTCTCGTCGGGACTCAACGAAATCCTCGCACTACTCGGATGGGTAATAGCGATAGTCTATGTGTTCTTCATATCGCTCGACCTGAACAAATACCGCAGCGATTTCTACCGTTATATGCCGCGCCGATGGCTCCCCGCCGCCAAGTCGGTGGCGCACGATGTGAGCTGGACGATGAACCGCTACTTCCGTAATCAGGCACTGATATCGCTCATAACCGGACTGTGCTATGTCGTGGGATTCTCGATCGTGGGCATACCTATGGCCGTTGCGATCGGACTGATCAACTGCGTGCTGTTCATGGTGCCCTATCTCGTCTACGTCTCGGTCGTACCTGTCACAGTCATGTGCATCTTCCACGCCATCGACACAGGTGTCGATTTCTGGACGATATGGCTGGAATGCGTCGCGGTCTACGCGGCTGTCGAGGCATTCTCCGATCTGTTTCTCACACCGCGCATCATGGGCAAGGCCATGGGGCTTAATCCGGCCGTGATACTGCTCGCGCTCTCGGTGTGGGGCACGCTGCTCGGCGTTCTCGGCATGGTCATAGCCCTTCCGGCCACTACCATTATGATAAAGTGGCTGAAAATGTGGCTTGTGTCGATCGACAGAGCACAGCAGTCCGAGGCCGTCACATCACGAAGCGGCGTAGCGGACGGCACCGCATCATCAGGCTGACGATGCCGAAGCTGATGGCGGTCGAACATGCGGCGTTCAGCGTGAGGCGCATCCATGCCGGAAGCCTGGTGGCGTACATCACCTCATAGCCCCACTGCACGATCGAGAAATGGCACAGATAGACGCCGAACGACATAATGGCCAGACGCGTCACCAGCGGCGACACTTTCACCTGCGAACGCTCGACCCAGAGAAAAACGGGCAGAGTCATCATAAACACGTTTATGCCGCAGAACGACCAGAACAGCTCAATCAGAGCCCAGTTGCCCGAGGGCATCATCGAGATATAGCCGATGGTTGTGGCGGCAAATCCGATGACAAACATCGGCACCGTGACGGCGGCAAGGCGCGCCGCGCTGCAACGCACCGGGTTGCGCATGAGGTAGTGGGCAAGTATCATGTAGCCCATGAACCCCGACAGGTAGTAGAATGATCCAAAACTGTTCCAGCTGCACACGCCCCATATGCCCCAGTTGTCGTAATTGCCCTGATAGCCGAGCGCGGGAGCGAAATACTGTATGTAGGGCACGAGCAGACTCGCTCCCCAGAGCCACAGCACAGTGCGGATGTCGCGGTCTGACGCCGTCTCGAGCCACCGGCTCACGATAGGCATGACAAGATAGATGCCGAGCAGCATGTAGAGATACCAGAGCGGCACGGTATCGTAGTTGAAGTTGAAGATCCAGGTGTAGAGATGGTTCACCAGATTGTCGACGTCAAACGGCCCCACGAGCGACACATTGGCCGGATTGGTCCACACGTAGTTGTAGGCCAGAAAATTGGCGACCGGCAACACCAGCGACCAGAAAGCCAGCGGCCACAGAAGGCGGCCGATGCGCTTGCGGTAGAACCCGGTGAGTGTGGTGTCGCGCCTCACTGGCAGAAGAAGCACGCCGGTCATCATGGCGAAAAGCGGCACGCACGGTCTCACAAGGCTTCCGACGACAGCACCGAGTGTGAAGCCGGCATCGTCGATGCCATAAAGAGCGGTGAAGTGGTCGCAGCAGTGTGATATGACTACGAGCACGATAGCAAGCACGCGCAGCGCGTCGATCCAGCCTATTGTCTCGCGTTGGCGGAGTGTGTCGGTGTGGCTCATCTCTTTTATTTTACGACAGTTATTTCATCGGGCGCTCCGACGGTGGTTATTATTTTGCCCGACGGAGTGCGGCGGTGCTCGACCGTTATCACACCGTAGGGAGTCGGATATGTACCTTTGGCCCAGTCGAGATCACCCAGATGCGGTGTGATCCTCACCTTGCGGCATCCCGGCTCAAGCACTTCCACGCCGAGGATGTGGCGGCTCATCCATGCTGTCGGCCCGCTTGCCCAGCCGTGGCACAGACTGTGACGGTGGCCCACATAGCAGTATCCGCCGAAATCGGCATGTATGTCATCCTCTCCTTCATGCGGCATACGCGTGATCGGCCCGGCATTCTTCGCCCAGTCGAGATCAAAATCCTCCCAGAATGTCGTTGCGCCGAGATCGAGCATGCCACCCCAGAAATCGCGGATAATACCGATTGCCTCGTCGTGGCGTCCGGCCTTCGCAAGAGCCTCAAGCATATAGTAGCCGCCGAAAGTCGAGAAACCCTTTGTGCCGCCGACACTCACACATTCACTGCATGCCTTCTCGGCATCCATCGTTCCGGCAAGGGCCATGAGCGAGGCGGCCTGTTTAAGACCGTTGTAGGGCATCTTCTTGCGCGAAAGGCGTTTGCGTACCTCGCGGCATTTCGCGACGCGGTCGCTGTCGCCGGCGACGTTGCTCAGACTCTCACCCGCCTGCATCGCCCAGTCGATGAGTGCGCGAAAGCCGGCTTCCACTCCCGCCTCATTGCTGCTCGAAGGCCAGTCGAGAAAACGCCAGTCCGACAGACGCTCCGTGCCGTCCTTGTCGACAAGGCTCTCGATTCGGTCGATCAGTCCGGCTATATAAGGCGCGTGACGGTCGAGAAACTCGCGGTTGCCCGATTGCATATACCAGTCATGCTGGATGATAAGATACCATAGCGAGTATGCGCTCATGCCGTTGAACCACTGCGGCAGCGGCCACTGTTCGGCGGCAAGGTCGAGAGTGCGCTCCACCGTCGGCTCACTTCCGAACACGACTGCGATCGTCGATGTTTCAGGGTGCATGTCGCCGAGCCATATCAGGCGGTCGCGCTTCACGCCGTCCCACAGATAGTCCTGCATGCACAGATGCACCGTATATGCGCCAGTGTTCCATATCTCGGTCAGCCGCTCATCCGAACAGCTGAAACTACCTGCATACGGTATGTCGCGGTAGCGCAGCACAGCTTCGACCTCTTTCAGGTTGACGGTCACATCCTTGTCGAGCAGGTCGATGCGGGCGAAACGAAATCCCGAGTTGCCTGTCTCGATCTGGCCGTAGAAAGGCATCGTAAGCACCATGTCGCGTATGGCATGGTCGTTGGTCGCGGTGTTAGGCTTCTCGCCGTCGGCAACCGCAACCGACTTCAGGTCGCTGCACGCCTCCGAAACCGACTCGCCGAGCCTCACGCGCATCCGCGGAGTCATCTGAGGCGAACAGGTCGATATGGTTATGCGGATGCCGCCGGTCAGCTCCTTGCCGAAATCAAACAGTATCGAAGCCGTGGCGTCGTCGGTCGACACCATGCGGCACATCCCGCTGTCAAAAATGTCCGATTGCCCTGTGCCGGGCACCAGAAGCCGCTCCGCGTCCGTCACGTTGCCCTCGGTCGACAGTATGCTTTTGGGCGTTACATATACACGGGTCATTTCATCGGCAGTCATGCGTGCCGAGTCAGCCGCAAGCGCAGGCGGCAGCGTCTGTGCCTCGCACGGATATGCGGCAGAAAGGAGCAGAGCGGTAAAAAAGGGCGCGATGTATTTCATGGCAGGAAATGTGGACTGTGAGTTAGGTTTGCAACTTCCGATACAAAGATAGCAGACTAAATTCATTGAACATGCCAAAATGGCCAAAAACCATCTTCTTCAAAAAAAATTTGCGCGAACCGATATTAACCATTATATTTGCACCGCAAAAGTCAGAAATCAGTCATTGACCGATTGCGACACGGTCCCATAGCTCAGTTGGTTAGAGCACCTGACTCATAATCAGGGAGTCCTTGGTTCAAGCCCAAGTGGGACCACACTCCAAAGTGCCGACAGCGATTATAGTCTTGCTGTCCGCACTATAAAAACAGCTACGGGTTCGACTCATAGAGTCGAACCCGTAATTTATTTATCATATCTGCTTAAAAAATTATCCGGGCAACGCCCGACGGCGTACCCGGATAAATATTTCATGCGCCGGCCTATTATGCCGACAGCCTTGTTACTCCTCTGCTGCGGCAGCCTCAGCAGCCTCAGACTCCTTTGACTGGATATTAGGAAGCTCCAGACCGTAATGATGCTTCTTGTCCATCGCAAGCAGAACGAACGCGAATATCAGGGCAAGAACACCGAACCCGGCAAATATCACCATCGGTATCGTGTAGTCGTAAGGCACAAACACGTTCGGATCCTCGACTCCCATGGCCTTCTGCGACTCAATCTCGCCAAGAGCGGCTATCACAGCCGGATTATTGGCATTCACATTGTCGAGCACATAGCCGATGAGCATCGGCACAAGGCAGAGACCTATGTTCTGAACCCAGAAGATAAGACAGTATGCGCTGCCGAGCACACGCTCGTCGATGATCTTGGGCACCGAAGGCCACAATGCGGCCGGGACAAGCGCAAACGAGATGCCGAGCACCACGATCGTCACATAGGCAAGCAGCTCGCTGTGAGTGGCAGGAAGCAGGAACGCGAATATAAGATGACAGCATATCAGCAGCAGCGCGCCCCATATGAGCATCGTTGCGCCACGCCCCTTGCGATCGAGGAAATTACCGAGAAACACAGTAATAACTGCGGCACCAATCGGGAACCAGCGGAATATATTGGATGCCTGCGAGGGCGATATGCCGTCGAGATTGCACTGGAGCATCTCGGCGCCATAGGCCTGGAACGGGAAAATAGCCGAGTAATAGAGCACACAGAGCAGAGCGACGATCCAGAACACTTTGCTTGAGAAAATCTTTGTGACATCGGCGAGCTTGAACTCCTCCTCGCCGGCCTCCTCGCTTCCGCCGCCGAGCTGACGGTCGAGCTTGGTGTCAAGCACACAGAACACACAATAGTTGATCAGACCGATCAGGAGGAGTATCGTGCAGAATGCCACCGGTATGACTGCCGACCCGAAGCTCTCGGCGATAAGAGGCGAAATCGAGAATATAGCGAACACGCCTATGCGAGCGAGAGCCATCTCAAGACCCATGGCAAGCGCCATCTCCTTACCCTTAAACCATTTTGCAATCGCCTTAGACACCGTTGTTCCGGCCATCTCGCAGCCGACACCGAAAATCATGAATCCGAGCGAAGCCATTTTTGCGCTTGCAGGCATAGAAACCCACCATGAGTTCAGCCACTCCTCAAGTCCCGTACCCTTGAACCAAGTGCTGAGACCGTAAAGCTTGATACATGCGCCCACAAACATGAGCGAGGCCGATAGCACACCGGTAAAACGGACACCCATCTTGTCGAGGATAAAACCGGCGACAATCAGGAAACCACATACGTTGATTATGTATTCCGATGCACGATACGTGCCATAGGTGGCTGAGTTCCAGCCAAACTGAGGTTCAAGAAGGCTTTTTATGGGAGCCAGAGCGTCGACAAACATGTAGGCGAAGAACATCATCGACGCGATAAGCGCCAATGCCGTCCAGCGGGCCCATGCCTTGTCATTAAGATACAATTGCAATTGCTTAGTCATATGTGATAATATTTGTTTCGATTGCTTTAGATCACAAAACTAACCAATAATTTTGTATTTTTATGGCGTTTTTGGCCACGAATAAAAAAACGAAATCAAGATGCCGATTATATCGAGGCAGCCGTTCACTCTCGACAGAGTGGTCAGACTACTCCTGACCATTGGAGGATTCACGTTTGCCATATGGCTTATATACCGTCTGCGTTCTGCGCTGCTGCCGTTCGGCATCGCCTGCCTCATCGCCTACATGATGGAGCCCTTCGTCAGGTTCAACAAACAGCTTCTTCATCTGCGAAGCCGTGTCGTACCGATTCTGGTCACACTGTTCGAGACATTTGTGTTTTTCCTGATACTCTGCTACTTCTGCATACCGTCGATTATCGAGGAGCTGCACGTCATGGCCTCGCTCCTGCAGCGATACGCCGAGTCATCGGGCGAAGTGATACCATTCCTGCCGCCCGAGATACACGACGCCCTGCACAAGAGCCTTGACATAAAGCAGCTTGCGCAGTGGCTCACCGACCAGAACCTCCAGCGCATCATCAACTACCTCCTCAAAGTGGTGACCGGCGGAGTAGGCTTTGTGTTCGAGTTTCTGAGCTGGGCCATCATATTCCTTTATGTCGCGTTCATTCTGCTTGATTACGAAAGACTCATGAGAGGATTTCGCGACCTCATTCCGCCCAAATACCGTCCGCAGGTTCAGAAAATCTCTGGCGACATCAAAAACAGCATGAACCATTATTTCCGCGGACAGGCACTCATCGCAGCTATTGTAGCGGCGATCTACAGCATAGGCTTCCTCATAGTCGGTCTGCCGTTGGCTGTCATTATGGGCATATTCATAGGCATACTCTTCATGGTTCCATACCTTCAGTTCATATCGATCATTCCGGTAACCTTGCTATGTGTAGTCGTGTCGATCGACTCCACTGTCGATTTCTGGACAATATGGTGGGAGTGCATTGCCGTATATGCTGTCGTGCAGATCGTAGCCGACGTGATACTCACTCCGAAGATCATGGGAAAAGCAATGGGACTTAACCCGGCGATAATACTACTCTCACTCTCCATATGGGGGTCACTGCTCGGCATACTCGGCATGCTCATAGCCCTGCCGCTCACCACACTGATGATTTCATACTACGACACCTACATCATCAGGCCGGCAGCAGAGAGGCAAGGAGCGCAAGGTTTCGAGGGAGAGAAATTGATCGACGAAGTAACACACTCCGAATAAGCACGTTGCGCAACACTACAACCTCACATACACAACTGTAAGACATTATTAACTAATTTTACGCACAAACTACATACCTCTTCAGAAAAAAAAGACGATATTTGTAAACACACATACAGTTAATCGAAAACTAAACAGAAAACTTAAAATGAAATTTTCTCTGAAATCAATACTTGCAACTCTTGCAATCGGCCTTACAATGACCGCATGCGACTTTGGCAATAACAACCAGACTTCGACAAGCTCTGTCACATATACAGCCGAGGACCTACTCATGCGACTTGAGGCAGGAGGCAACGTGACCGAACCCGAAGCACCGCAGCTCCAGGCCTTCCTGAAAGCCGACAACGAGGGAGCGAGGATAGCGTTCACAATTTCCAACCTGCGTCTTACAAACAACAAGATCTCGTCTCTGGCTATACCCGAGCTCAAAGTCACATACACAGAGACCGGCTTTGAGGCAAACCAGATTCTTATACCTGTTTCCGGTTCTTCAAGCATTATTGAGAACTTCAAATTCCAGATTGTAGGAAACTGGATGACACTGTCTATGACAGTCGACAACGAGAACGTAACACTTTGCTCGGCATGGGTGTGGACCGGACAGCAGCTCTATTCTGCAAACTACGAGTTCGACAGCTCGAAGAGCAGCACTAAAATCACACTCTTCGGAGGCACATCCAACATCATCAATCAGGACGCAGGCACAACCAACGAGAACAAGGACATGGAGTATGGCATAGTCTTCGACCAGAAGAACCATAAAGCCGACGTATACTCGTTCTTCACACCGTTCGACGGCGTTGAGTCTTCAGCTAAGACATACATTTTTGAGGGAATACCCTACACCCTTGAGGCAGGAGGCATCTCACTGCAGTCCGACGAAGAGATCGCCGTTAAGACCGTGACGAAATACGAGACCACTGAAGCACCCGATATCAAGCTATCATCGCTTTCTGTGTTCATCCCCTACAACGGCATGAAGTCAAACCTCCGATATATCGTTAACGAAAACGGCAACACAATCACGATCGCCTGCTCGCCCATGGAGCTTGTACAGCAGCTGAAAATGCACTGATCTTAAGCCGCGAGCGCCGCGCATCATTACCGCGACAACTCATATTTTAAACATCGGCGGCGCAGAATATCTGCGCCGCCTTTCTTTTTCCTCATGATGTCATTACGCACATTGCTCTCTGCCATACTGCTACTCACGTCATTGTCTTTCACCTCTGCCCAATCGCCCAAGAGAGAGATGAGAGCGGCATGGATACAGACCGTTTTTCAGGATCATTACTCACGCCGGACACCTGAGCAGAACAAAAAATGGCTGACCGAGCAGCTCGACATAATGGCACACGCAGGCATTAACGCCGTCATTTTTCAGGTAAGGCCGCAGGCCGATGCCTTCTATAAATCTTCAATCGAACCGTGGAGCCGATGGCTGTCGGCAACACAGAAAGATCCCGGTTGGGATCCGCTTGCATTCATGGTCGAAGAGTGTCACGCACGGTCAATGGAGCTACACGCATGGATCAACCCATACCGCATCACCACATCGCGCAAACAGACACTCCCGGCATCACACACCGCACGAAAGCACCCCGAACGCACCATCCGCTACAACGGCAACCTCTATTTTGACCCCGCACTTGTAGAAAACCAGGATTACATCTGCCGCGTTGTCGACGACATTATCACCTACTACGATGTAGACGCCATACACTTCGACGACTACTTCTACCCCTACCCTGCCGGAAAAATCAGATTCAACGACGCCACATCATTTGCAAAATACGGCAAAGGACGCAAACTCGCCGAATGGCGCCGCGCCAACGTCGACTCGCTCATCAGCAAGGTATCGGCCACAATACACGCACGCAAACCGTGGGTGCGGTTCGGCATAAGTCCGTTCGGCATTTGGAGGAACCGCTCATCACACCCCGACGGAAGCCCTACCAACGGCCTGCAGAACTACGACGATCTGTATGCCGACGTCCTGCTTTGGGCACGCGAAGGCTGGATCGACTACCAGGCACCACAGCTTTACTGGCCCCTCAGCCATGACCGCGCACCGGCACGCGAGCTGTCCGACTGGTGGAACGACCACGCCTACGGGCGATATATCTTCATCGGCCAGGACATAGAAAAGTGTATGGACTACGACGAGCTTGAAGAGAAAGTCGAGCTGTCGCGCCGACTGCCCAACATAGCGGGCAACTGCTGGTGGTATGCGTCGGCTCTGACATCCGACTACAAGGGAGTCCACACCTCGCTCGCCGACCTCAACATCATCCCCGCACTACCGCCCGACTATCCGTGGCTCGCCGCAGACACGCCGCTCCCTGCACCACCCGCCATGCTGCACGTAGCCGACGGGCAGCTGCGCTGGAGAGCTCCGTCACACGGCCGCTCTGAGTCGCTTGACGACGCAGTGGACTTTGTGGTCTACCGCCTCGACTCCGACCGCCCCGCGATCGACGATCCGGCAAAGATCGAAACAATTATCCGCGACGGCGACTCATGGGATATCCCCGACGACTGCAAGCCAGGCACATGGTTCACAGTCACATCGCTCGACCGCGTCAACCGCGAGTCGGCACCCGCCGCCCCCGTTCGCCTCTGACGGCATGAAGACCGTGTCTGTCATCATACCCGCCTGCAACTGCGGGCCGTATATCGACGGTTGCCTTCGGTCGGTAGTAGGCCAGTCGGGCAGTTTCCGGCTTGAGATACTGCTTGTAGACGACGGAAGCACCGACACGACACCCGGGGTCATTTCAGAATATCACAGAAAATACCCCGGCACAATAAAAATCTTCTCTCAACAAAACTGCGGGCAGTCGGCCGCGCGCAACATCGGCATCGGTGCCGCCACAGGCGACTATCTGATGTTTGTCGACGCCGACGACATGCTTCTGCCCGGAGCCGTCGATACCCTGCTGCATGGCATATGCTCCACCGGTGCCACAGCTGCATGCGGCAGCCATGTGCGACGCAGTCCGGGAGATCTGACACACTGCGCCACGCCTGAATTTCTGGTCCTCGCACCGGCTGAAGCCACTGCCACGCTCCTTTATCAGACCATTCCGGCGCTCAGTTCATCGCTTTGGGCAAAGATGTTTGACCGACGTCTGTTCGATAACGGTCCACGGCTTTGGGAAGGACACATCTACGAAGACCTCTACATAATGCCCCGACTGTTCCTTAAATCCGCATCAGTCGCTTATACGTCAGTTCCCATCTATTTCTACCGTCACAATCCACACAGCACGCTCTCGACATGGAGCGACCGACGCAAGGACATGCTTGCCGTCACACAGCGCATCACCGAAATGCCCGAAGTCTCGGCCGATCCGACGTTGTTCCGTGCCGCTCAGGACCGCGCTTTCAGTGCCGCCTGCAACTGCCTGATCAACATGTACAGGCACCACGACCACGACGCAACGACCCGCCGTCGTTGCCGCGACATAATCCGGTCTACGGCACCACTCACGCTGCGCGACAGCCACGCCCGGCCGAAAAACCGCCTCGCCGCCCTCCTCCTGTCACTTCTTCCATAATACAGGCAGTTTCAAATTAGATTTAGGCATGCTTTCTCACACCCAAACAAATCAGAAATAGCATTTTACATGATACCGTTTTGACAAAGCCCCACTTATTTTCTTTTTTTCTTAGGAAGGATTTTCTTTTCATCTGCTTTAAGTCTACGCTCTACCTTCCTTACATCCTCGCTTGCCGGCAGGGCTTCCGGCATGCACCTTTGGTCAAATCAATCATTTTGCTGACGTCAGCAAAATGATCCGATAGATAACCTTTTACGTCTATTAATAGATACAACACAGGAGAGACCCTTGGGCCTCTCCTGCACTGTTTCTTATTTAAAATTTTTACTTCACATCCTTCGGACGCTCCGGGTCGTTGGTGAACGAGTAAGGATAAGCGTCGGGGGTATTGCCGCGGTCGGTCGCAGGCTTATCGGTCATCTCCATCGTTATCTTCGCGCCGTCCATCAGGTCGGAGTGAGTCAGATAGTTCTTGCCGTACTCCTTGCCGTTGAGTTTCATGCTGCCGATGTAACGGTTGGTGTCAGAGTTACCCGGAGCCTTGATCGACACAGTGTTGCCGTTTTCAAGATTGATACGTGCCGACTCAAAGAGCGGAGCACCGAGCACATACTCGTTGCTGCCGGGACACACGGGATAGAAGCCGAGAGCCGAGAATACATACCATGCCGAAGTCTGGCCGTTGTCCTCGTCGCCGCAATATCCGTCAGGATTGGCGTTGTACATGCGGTTCATCGTCTCGCGCACCCAGTACTGAGCCTTCCACGGCTCGCCCGAGTAGTTGTAGAGATAGATCATGTGCTGGATAGGCTGATTGCCGTGAGCATAGTTACCCATGTTCATGATCTGCATCTCGCGTATCTCGTGGATCACGCCGCCATAGTAGCTGTCGTCAAACACCGGCGGAACGTTGAACACAGAGTCAAGCATGGCATTGAACTCCTTTTCGCCGCCCATAAGATTGATAAGCCCCTGCGGGTCGTGGAACACCGACCATGTGTAGTGCCAGCTGTTGCCCTCGGTGAAGGCATCGCCCCACTTGAGCGGTTTGAACGGAGCCATGAAGCTGCCGTCGACATTCTTGCCGCGCATCAGCTTGGTCTCGGGGTCAAAGAGATTCTCGTAGTTGTAGGCGTTCTTGGCATACGGGAGGAGTTCGGCATCACTCTTGCCGAGCATCTTGCCGAGACGGTAGATGCACCAGTCATCGTAGGCATACTCGAGTGTGCGTGCAGCGCTCTCGTTGATCTTCACGTCGTAGGGTACATATCCGATGCTGTCGTAATACTCGAAACCGCGACGGCCAGTCGAGCTGACACGCGGGTGCACACTGTGTGCGCCGCTGGTCACAGCCTCCCATATCGTAGCGAGATCGTGTTTGTCGACACCCTTCAGGGCTGCGTCGGCAACCACCGAAGCCGAGTTGTTGCCCACCATGCAGCCGCGGTGGCCGGGCGAAGCCCACTCAGGCAGGAAGCCGCTCTCCTTGTATGTGTTGGCAAGACCCTCCTGCATTTTCTGGTTCTCCGACGGATAAACAAGATTGAGGAGCGGGAACAGGCAGCGGAAAGTATCCCAGAAGCCGGTGTCGGTATACATATAGCCGGGAAGCACCTCGCCGTTATAGGGGCTGTAGTGCACCACGTTGCCGTTGGCGTCAACCTCCCAGAACGAACGCGGGAAGAGCACCGAACGATAGAGGCACGAATAGAACGTGCGCAGACGGTCGAGGTCGTTGTCATCGATCTCGATGCGTCCGAGAGTCTCGTTCCAGACACTGGCGCCATCCTCCTTGATCTGCTCGAAGTTGCGGTCGCCGAGCTCATTGAGGTTGAGAAGAGCCTGCTCCGGGCTGATGAACGACGATGCGACACGTGCGGTCACCTGATCGCCGCGCTTGGTCGAGGGGAAGCCCACGATAGCGCCGGCATGATCGGTCGTCACATCGAGTTTTGTTGTATCGGCCACGCCGTTGTCGGCTATGGCTGTGTAGGTGAACGGAGCATCAAACTCCACTACAAAATAGTTGCGGAAATTCTCAGGCACGCCGCCGCTGTTGCGGGTCGTGTAGCCTGTGATGCGACGGTTGGCCGGATCGATCTCGATCGACGAGCCGCGGTTGAAAGCATCGACTACAACAAACGCACTGTCGGTCTCGGGGAAAGTGAAACGGAACATGGCGGCACGCGACGTCGGGGTGATCTCCGTCACAACGTCGTGGTCGGCGAGATACACGCGATAGTAGTGAGGCTTCGACACTTCGGCCTTGTGCGAGAACCAGCTTGCGCGCTCATTCTCATCAAACACCGGTGTGCCCGTCTCAGGCATGATCGAGAACTGGCCGTAGTCGTTGATCCACGGCGAAGGCTGATGCGTCTGCTTGAATCCGCGTATCTTGTCGGCATCATAAGTGTATGCCCATCCGTCGCCCATCCGTCCTGTCTGCGGCGTCCAGAAGTTCATGCCCCACGGCAGGGCCACTGCCGGATATGTATTTCCGGTCGAAAGTTTGAACGAAGAGTGCGATCCGACAAGCGGATTCACATAATCTACCGGCGACAGTTCGCTCTTGGCAGCCTTCTCGGTGCCGCACGACGACACCATCAGAAGCGCCCCCGCCGCGAGTCCGGCAAAGAGTGTTTTTGTGGATAATGATTGAAAATGCATATAACTGAATTTTATTACACTGCAAAGTAAACAATTCTTGAAAAATTATTTGTACTTTCACACCATGAACATTCGCCAAAATCTACTTTTTCTGTTTTTTATGCTGGCGGCAGGCATTTCCTCCGCCAATACAGGCGCTCCTTCGCGTCATTCGTTATGGTATCTTCAGCCGGCCGGAGCCGACGGCTCTGGCGATCCGTGGATGGAATACGCCCTCCCGATAGGCAACGGCCAGTTCGGAGCCATGGTCTATGGCGGCGTGCCGTCTGAGCAGATCCAGTTCAATGAGAAGACACTCTGGACCGGGTCGCCGTCGCTGCGCGGAGCCTATCAGAATTTCGGCGACATATTTATCGAAGACATCTCAGGGCTTAATGTCTCCGACGACTACAATTCCTCGCGCTACAGCCGCTGGCTCGACATGAGCCGCGCCGTCGCAGGTGTCGACTACTGCGATCCGGCCGACACATCGCTCACATTCTCGCGACGCTACATCGCAAGCAACCCCGACGAGGTCGTGGCGGCATGCCTCACGGCCTCACGCCCCGGGCAGATCTCCGTCAGAGTGAAGTTACGCAACAATGTCGGGGGCGACTCCGTCAAAGTGCGTTATGCCGACGGCTCGGCGTCATTTGAAGGACGCCTTGACCTTATCGACTACCGCGCACGGCTCAATGTGATCGCAGCCGGAGGCACTGTAGCCACAACCGACAGCTGCATCACCGTCAATGGAGCCGACTCGCTGCTGATAGTCCTGGCCGGAGCCACAAATTTCGACCAGCACTCCCCCGACTACACAAAAGACGCACAAGCCATGCGTCGCGACGTCGACCAACGTGCCGCCGAGGCATCGGCAAAAGGATGGGAATCGCTGCTGCAGGCACATACAGCCGACTACGACCCCATATACCGGCGCATGAGTTTCACACTCGACGGAGCCGAAAACCGGCTTCCGACCGACCGGCTCATCGACCGATACACACAGACCGGCTTCCGCCTCGCCGAGGCCCTCATGCTCGAGGAGCTGTATTTCCACTACGGCCGCTACCTGCTCATCGCATCGTCGCGTGGCGAAGACACCCCCGCCAACCTTCAGGGCATATGGAACCACAGCTCGACACCGCCATGGGAGAGCGATCTACACAGCAACATCAACGTGCAGATGAACTACTGGCCGGCCGAGGCGACAAACCTCTCCGACATGCACATGCCATATCTCAACTATGTCAAGAGTATGGCGGTCGACCACAAGGAGTGGCAAGCATATGCACGCAAGTCGGGACAGCCGCGCGGATGGACATGCTTCACACAGAACAACATCTTCGGCAATTCAGACTATGCCGAAAACTATGTGATAGCAAACGCCTGGTATACATCTCACCTCTGGCAGCACTACCGCTACACGCTCGACCGCGATTTTCTCCGCGACACCGCACTCCCCGTTATGATCTCGTGCAGTCAGTTCTGGCTCGACCGCTTGAAACTCGACTCTGACGGCACCTGGATCGCACCTCTCGAGTGGTCGCCCGAACAGGGGCCTCAGGAAGAGGATGCCACCGCTCATGCGCAGCAGCTCATTACCGAGCTTTTCCAGTCGACACTTCAGGCTCTTGATATTCTTAAGACCGAACCGGAACTTGCCGGACAGCTGCGCGAGAAGCTCGCATCTCTCGACCGCGGGCTCTCGTTTGAGACATACGACGGCAAGTGGGGAGCAACACACAACACTATCGCCGTCGGCGACACAATATTGCGAGAATGGAAAACAAGCCCGTATTCAGTAGGACAGCCGGGCCACCGCCACCTCTCGCATCTCATGTGTCTCTTCCCGTTCTCTCAGGTTCAGCCCGGCACTCCCGAGTATCGCGCAGCCGTCAACTCGCTGCAGATGCGCGGCGACGCATCGACAGGCTGGTCACTCGGATGGAAGATCAACCTGTGGGCACGCGCACTCGACGGCAATCATGCACGCCGCATGATGAAATACTCGCTCAACCACTCGCGCAGCTACGACATAGACCAGCGATATGGTGGTGTATATTACAACCTGCTTGACTCACATGCGCCTTTCCAGATCGACGGAAACCTTGGTTTCACATCAGGTGTGGCCGAGATGCTGCTACAGAGCCACGAAGACATACTCCGCCTCCTGCCCGCCCTGCCCGACGCATGGGCTAAAGGTTCGGCCAACGGCATGAAGGCGGTAGGTAATTTTGAAGTAGACCAGCAGTGGGATGGCGGACGCCTGACACAGGCGTCGGTACTTTCTGTCGCCGGACAGCCGTGCACGATCCACTATCCATCTGTAGCCATGGCCACCGTCACCGACGACACCGGCGCAAAAATCGAAGTCAGCCCCCTCGGCAACGACCGCATACGCTTCTCCACCACTCCCGGCACCCGCTACTACATCGCATTCTGATCAAAGGAACAGCAGCGACACAGCCATGACTGCCATGCCGGCGACCACACCGATGATCGCCATGTGGTGATGCCCGTGCCGCTCGGCACCCGGAAGCAGTTCGTCAAACGAGATGTAGACCATGATACCTGCGATAGCGGCAAGGCACACTGCATTCACCGCTGCCGACCAGAAAGGCAGCAGGAAAAGCATACCCGCAAGAGCACCGACCGGTTCGGCAAGACCCGACACGAAAGTGTAGCGCAACGCCTTTCGGCGGCTGCCCGTGCTGTTGTATATCGGCACATACACGGCGATGCCCTCGGGTATATTATGAATCGCAATAGCCACGACTATAGGCAGCGCGACATCAAGGCCATCGAGAGCGGCCACAAATGTCGCCATACCCTCGGGGAAATTGTGAATGCCTATAGCGAGGGCAAGCATGATGCCCGTGCGCTTCATGTGATGATTGCCCGGCTGTGTCAGCTCATCGAGCGTATGCGCCTCATGCGGGTTCTCGTCCTCCGGTATCAGCCAGTCGATCACAGCTATCAGCGCGATGCCGCCAAAAAACGCCAGAAGCATCCTCACCGACGCGCCACGCTCGCCGAACATCGGCAGGAATGCGTCATAGGCCTGCGGCAGAAGTTCCATAAACGATATATACGTCATCACTCCGGCCGACAGCCCCAGCGCAAATGCAAGAAACCGCGTCGATGTGCGTTTGGCAAACATCGATATAAGTCCTCCAAGCCCCGTGGCAAGTCCTGCAAACGCAGTCAGCGCCACAGCAATCCATATTTCTGAGAATACCGGCATATCTGTTATAACGAAGTTCTTTCAAAAAAGGTTTCAGTTCACAACATATCGTACTAATGTCATCGCGCCCTGAACCCGGTGGGAGTCTGCCCCGTATAGCGTCTGAAATATTTTGTAAAATCGGCCTGTGAGGGGAAGTTCATCGACTCCGCGATCTCTTTCACTGAGAGCGACACATCCGACAGTAGATGCTTCGCTTCTGCGATAACATTCTGGATTATCCACTCCGACGGCGCCACACCCGAATGCTCACGTATCATCGTCGAGAAATACTTTGGACTGAGTTTAGATCTCCGGGCATAGAACACCGTGTCGCGGCGCTCCATGCAGTATTTCTGCACATCGAGCATAAACCTCTGAAATACAATATCGCGTACAGAGATCTCAGTATTTGCCGACCGACGGTTTGTGAAATACTGGCGGAGAACCTCAAACATCACGATACTGCCGCAGTTACGGGCCATAGCGGCATTCAGCACATCAAGCTCAGGCTCAGCGGTCTGCCTTGCTGCCCTTTCAGCCTCCCTGTACCTTAAGATGTGCGACACGAGAGTGTCGACCTGTCCGGCCGAAAGCGACACAACAGGACTCTTGCGCATCTTCATCAGATTCTCGGAATTGACCACCTGATTGACCACCGGCAGGATATCAGTGAAGTCCACTTCTCCGATATATCCGCGCATATCGGCGCTGACATCGGTATACTCGGCCCTGACGAACGGATGAAACACCATCAGATCACGGGGGACGACCTTATAGACAACACCAAGCATCGTGACGGTGAGCGAGCCGCCGAGACAAAGGAGAAATCCGCACTGGCTCGGCGAAAAGAAATGACGGTTGGCGGCTATAAGCGACCCGGGGGTGCATTCCGATATGCCATAGTTTGATTCCATGTCGCAAATTACGCATTTATTCCAAGAACATGAATTACATAAAGCACAAAATCGTACCGATTGACAAACTAATCTGTAAAATTGACATTTTAACACTTATGCTTTAAATGTATTTTTGTATCGGATAAACCACATCATCAATTTCGGGATATGAACAGGATATTCATTTATCTGACAGTTGCTGCCATCGCATCTCTGGCATCATGCACCAATGGAAACACTGACAACAACGGACGGCTGAAAAGGGTACACACAACGACCGTAACCGATGAGAACGGTGCCGGCCCGCTGACCTACATCGGCAAGGCTGTGCCCTCAAAAGAGTTGTCACTGTCATTCAAAGTCGCGGGGAAGATACGGAAAATTCACGTAGCGCAGGGAACGGCCGTGAAAGCCGGACAACTCATAGCCGAAATTGATCCGGCAGACTACACCAACCAGCTGACAGCCACCGAGGCCGAATACAACCAGATCAAAGCCGAGGTCGACAGGATTGTCGCCATGCACGCCGACGGCGCGGTCTCCGACAACAATTACGACAAGGCTGTCTACGGACTGCGTCAGATAACTGCGAAATATGAGCAGCATAAAGCCGAATTATCTTATACCCGACTGTATGCGCCTTTTTCCGGGCAGATCAGCGAGACAATGGCTGAAGACGGAGAAGTTGTCGGAGCAGGGATGCCAGTTGCCATGATGATAGGCGCCGGAGTTCCCGAAGTTGAGATACACGTGGCTCCCGCAGTTCTCCCCCTGCTGCGTCAGGGCGATCTTTCGGCCTCATTCCCGACTCTCGGCAACGATGCTGTTCCGCTTGACATCGTGTCGGTATCGCCGACAGCCAATGCAAGCCAGCTCTACAGCGTCAAGCTCCGCATACCCGCCGATGCCACAGGCGTCATTCCGGGCATGACGGCCACAGTCAGCATCACGGGAGCCGATGCCGCGGGCAACATGCGCATACCCACCGGCGCAGTCTCCGACAACTATGTCCTACGCTTCAACCCGTCCGACTCGACCGTCAGCCGTGTACCCGTCAGCGTCAGCAAGCTGCTGCCGGGAGGCGACTGCATCATCACATCCGACCGACTGCATACCGGCGACATACTTGTTGCGGCCGGTATGCGCAAGCTAAGCGACGGAGAAAAAGTATGCCCTGTCGCACCTGTTTCCGAAACCAATAAAGGAGGACTGCTATGATGGATGCCGGCAAATGGGCTTTCGGCAACAGGAAACTTCTTAACTTCCTGATTGTCGTCCTTATCGCAGGCGGCCTGTGGGGCGCCTACGCGATGAGCAAATTCGAGGACCCGGAAATAAAAGTGAAAGTGGCGCTTGTCTCCACTGTATGCCCCGGTCTGTCGGCATCTGAGGTCGAACTCGAGGTGACCGACCCGATCGA
This sequence comes from uncultured Muribaculaceae bacterium, assembly GCA_964389525.1. Classification (GTDB taxonomy): domain Bacteria; phylum Bacteroidota; class Bacteroidia; order Bacteroidales; family Muribaculaceae; genus JAFLTL01. The sequence goes on from CAYMEX010000013.1 coordinate 60,749, forward strand.
GAAGGAGATCAGGCAGATGAGCGATATCGACAACATCGAGAGTTATTCCTACAACGATCTGTCGATCATACAGGTGGAGCTGTTGAGCACAGTCCCAAAGCCCGATGTCGAGCAGCATTGGGACGAACTGCGCCGCAAGGTGTCGGATGCCGCCTCCAGGCTGCCGGCCGGTTGTCGTGCTCCTGAGGTTCACGACGGATTCAGCGATGTCTACGGCATATTTCTGGCGCTGACCGGCGACGGAATGGACGACGTAACTCTCGGCAAATATGCCGACCTGATAAAACGCGAGCTTCTTGAGATCGACGGCATTGACAAAGTGACGCTCTACGGCAAGCAGCCCGAGTGCATCAACATACGCATAAGCCAGTCAAAGATTGCAGCACTCGGCGTCAAGCCGGCCGAGATCTTCGCGACGCTGAAAGATCTTGAAGCGACACCATACTCAGGCTATTACGACAACGGCGACACGCGTGCGAGAGTCAACGTATGCGGACGCTTCACCGAAGTGAGCGACATACGCGACATGCTTGTAGCCGGGCATCAGGACGACAATCTGCGGCTGGCCGACATCGCGACCGTGGAGAAAGAGTTTGAGACGCCGGTAAGAAACGAGATGCTGTACGACGGAGAGAGAAGCATCGGCATACTTGTGTCGGCCAACACCGGCAGCGACATCATAAAAGTCGGAGGCGAGGTAAACCGGACTCTCGAACGCCTTGCAGCCGAGCGCTTCCCTGCCGGTGTGACGGTGAACAAGGTATTCTACCAGCCCGACAAGGTAGGCGGATCGCTCTCGGTATTCTTCATCAACCTTGCTGAGTCGGTCGGCATCGTCATACTCATACTGATGCTGGCCATGGGCTTCCGCAGCGGCATCGTCATTGCCGTCTCGCTCGTCACGATCGTGCTTGGATCATTCCTTTTCCTGTTCATGCTCGGAGGCACGATGCAGCGTGTATCGCTCGGCGCATTCATCCTGGCCATGGGCATGCTTGTCGACAACGCTATAGTGATTGTCGACGGCATACTTGTCGACCTCAACGCCGGAAAGTCGCGGCGCGAGGCAATGACAGCGATCGGACGCAAGACGTGCATGCCACTTCTCGGCGCGACACTTATAGCCATCCTCGCCTTCTTCCCGATATTCCTGTCGCCCGACACACCCGGAGTCTACGTCAGAGACCTGTTCATTGTCCTCGCGGTGTCGCTGCTGCTGAGCTGGATTCTGGCACTCGTTCACGTCCCGCTGATGTGCGACGGTCTATTCAGGCACAAGACCGCAGACGGCGGCGACATGTTCAAAGGACGCATTTACGCCGTTCTGCGCTCCACACTTGGCTGGGGGCTGTCACACCGGCTCTCCACCGTAGCCCTGATGGCGGCACTGCTGTTCGGAAGCATTCTGTGTTTCAGATGGGTGAAGCAGGGATTTTTCCCCGACATGGAGTATGACCAGATGTATATCGAGTACAAGCTCCCCGAGGCCACAAACAGCTCGCGGGTAAAAAAAGACCTTGCCCTGATAGAGGCCGATCTGAAAGAAAAATTCGGTGCCCGGCATGTCACCACGTCGATCGGCGCGACTCCCGGACGCTACAACCTCGTCAGAAACATCGCCACGCCGTCGCTGTCCTACGGCGAGCTGATCGTAGACTTCGGCAAGCCATCGGAAGTCAGCGACAAGATCGAGGATATACAGCATTACCTCACCGACAACTATCCCGAGGCCTATGCCAAGGCGAAGAAATACAACCTCATGTTCAAGAAGTTCCCGATTGAGGCGCAGATCACCGGGCCCGATCCGGCCGTACTGTCGCAGATCGGCGACTCCATAAAGCACCTCATGGAGAACTCGGGCATCGTGCGCATCATCACACGCGATCTGGAGCCTCCGACACCCGTCATCGACATACACTACGACCGCCCGTCGGCCATAATGTCGGGTGTAACGCGCAACGACCTGAGTCTGTCGCTTCTGACTGCCAACGGCGGACTGCCCGTAAGCACATTCTACGACGGACTGAACCAGTGCCAGATCTATGTGAAGGAAACCGACGAAGAGGGCAACGATATTGCCGACATAGAGAACATGCCTGTGTTCACGATGATCCCCGACTTCGCATCTGTCGCCGACAAAGCCACACTAAGCAGACTCATGGCCGGCAAAGTCGACAAAGACGAGATAATGGAGCGCCTGATGGCCGTTGTCCCGCTGCGACAGGCGGTAAGCGACGTGACTGTCGGCTGGGAATATCCTGTTATACCGAGGTTCGACGGACAACGCATGATACGCGTCCAGGCTTCGCCGGTCGAGGGGCTGGAGACCTCCAAGGCGCAGAAGCAGCTCGCCGGGATACTTCAGTCGATGCAGCTGCCCGAGGGCTACACCCTCTCATGGCAGGGCGAAAAAGCCGCGAGCGATCAGGCCATGCGCTACCTCTTCCTTAACTTCCCGCTGGCAATCATACTTATGATCGCCATACTCATCATGCTTTTCAAGGACTATCGCAAGCCGGTGATCATCTTGTGCACCGTGCCGATGGTAGCCGTAGGCGTGGTGCTGACAATGGCCGCCACACGACAGGTATTCAACTTCTGCGCAATCGTGGGCACTCTCGGCCTGATCGGCATGGTGATCAAAAACGGCATTGTGCTGCTCGACGAGATCAACATCCAGGTAGCGTCAGGGAAACCGCAGCGCGAGGCGTTGATATATGCCGCACAAAGCCGTCTGCGTCCCGTGGCGATGGCAGCCCTTACAACCATCCTGGGCATGCTTCCGCTCCTTGCCGACGCGATGTTCGGCTCGATGGCAGCAGCCATAATGGGCGGACTGCTGTTCGGATCGATCGTGACACTTCTGTTTATACCGGTACTTTACTCACTGTTTTTCAACAAGCACTAAACATGAGAAAACTGCTGTTTACCGTATTTCTTCCGATATGTGCTACGCTGGCAGCCCAGCCACGCATCCTGACCATCGCCGAGTGCGAGGCTCTTGCCCTGCAAAACAATAAGGAGATACAGGCGGCCGCACGCCAGATACAGAGCATGGAGTTCCAGACCAAGAGCGCACGCGGAAACTATTTCCCAAATATCTCGGCCGACGCGCTTGGCCTCTACAATACAGGCGACGGCAATATGAAGATCGAAGGGGGAAATCTGCCGGTGCTGACAATGGGAGCCGACGGAATCCCGGTGCCTTCCGGCGCGTTCGCCTACTTCCCCGGGCTTGATCTCGGATATAAGATCGGACCGTTTTTCAACGGAGGTGTCAAGATAACTCAGCCGGTGTATATGGGCGGACGCATCTCGGCCGGTTACCGTATGGCTAAACTAGGACTCGGCATAGCGCGCGAAAACCGACGTCTGACCGAATCAGACGTTAGACTCGACGTGGCAAACGCATATGCAGGAGCCGTCAAGGCGCAGGAACTCGACTCTGTGGCAATGAAATACAAAGAGGTGCTCACCGAACTGCTCAAGAATGTGGAGAGCGGCGTGCGAAACGGCATGGCTACCCGCAACGATCTTCTTAAAGTACAGGTGCGCATCAACGAAGCCGACCTGATGATAATGCGCGCCGGCAACGCCTCACGGCTGGCGCGGATGAATCTGTGCCACACGATAGGTCTGCCGCTCGACTCCCTGATAGGCATCGTCGCCGAATATCCCGATGTAGCAGCCCAGGCCTCGTCGGCGCACGACGACATTACATCGCGTCCCGAATACAGGATGCTTGAGTCGCAGGTCGAGATGGCGGCACAGCAAGTGAAATTCGAGCGGGCGGCAATGCTGCCGCAGGTCGGCGTACAGGCAGGCTACATGTACACCAACGGACTGAAGCTCAACGAACAGCGCATTTTTGACAACGGATCGTTCAACGTGGCTTTGAGTGTAAGCATACCGATCTATACTTTCGGCGTTAACTCCAACAAAGTCAAGGCCGCGCGCGCCCGGCAGCAGCAGCTGCGACTCGAGCGCGAACATGCCGGCGAGGCAATGCAGCTTCAGCTTGCACAGGCCACCGACAATCTCAACGAGATGTTTGCAGAAGTAGAGGTCGCCGACCTCTCTCTGAGTCAGGCCGACGAAAACATGCGGGTATCGGGGAGGCAGTATTCTGCCGGCATGGAAACCCTTGCCGACTATCTGGAGGCACAGACTCTGTGGCGACAGGCCTATCAGACCAAAGTAGAAGCCCGTTTCAAACTGTATACCACATATATCGATTACCTGAAAGCCGCAGGCCGGTTATGAAAGTCAATAAAATCATCAAGGTTGACGCCTCACTCGTTCCTGCCGCGATAGCGACTATTGCGACAGGTATCGGCATACATCTCGCAGATCACAGCGGGAACCACGTGAGCTGGCACAATTGATCGGTGGCGCACATCCTGTTTTCTGTGATGTTTATAATTCTGGCGTGCTTTCATGTCAGACAACATATTGGCTGGTACAAAAATCTGTTTCGTCCGTCGAAAAAGCCACGTATTATCACGATAATGCTTACACTGGCTATAACCGCAGAATTTCTGACGGGCTTTACGTTGCTTGCGTTTATCGACGGTGAAGGCAGCTCGATCGGCCACATACACTCGATCGGCGGACTGACATTGTCCGCACTTGCCGCCGGGCATCTGGCACGCAGGTTTAAAATTCTTTTCAAGAAACTGAGAATCAACTGATCACTTTTGCTTAAACTACCATACATCGGCTACGCCGAAGCGTATTCCGCATGGCGCAGCCTGTCTGTACAATATGGTGTTACTGTCGTCTATCTGCCGTTGACAAGCGTGGCGATATCGTCCTCTACTGTCGATATGGTGCCGATATTGAATTTTTCCTGAAGCACCTTCAGTATGTCGGGAGTGAAGAACGCCGGCAATGTCGGGCCGGTGTGGATATTACGCACACCGAGCGACAGAAGCGCCAGAAGCACTATCACCGCCTTCTGCTCATACCACGCGATATTGTAGACGATCGGCAGATCGTTGACACTCTTTACATCAAATGCATTTTTTAGTGCCAGAGCAATGCGCACAAGCGAGTACGAGTCGTTGCACTGGCCTGCATCGAGAACGCGCGGCACACCCTCGATATCACCCAAAGGCAGTTTGTTGTAGCGGTATTTCGCACATCCGGCCGTGAGTATCACGCAATCATGGGGCAACGCTTCGGCAAACCCGGCGTAGTAACTGCGTGATGGGAAACGGCCGTCACATCCGGCCATGACAACAAATTTGCGTATCTTGCCACTCTTGACCATCTCCACGATCTTAGGCAGAAGCTCTATCACCTGATGATGGGCGAAACCGCCGACGATCTCCCCATGCTCGATTTCAGTGGGTGGCGGACACTGCTGCGCACGGGCGATCAGTTCCGAGAAATCCTTGCGGCCGTCGGGACCCGCATCGATATGGTGTGTTCCCGGCATGCCGACAACCCCTGTCGTATACACCCTGTCGAGATACGTGCAGTTCTTGCGCGGAGGCACTATGCAGTTCGACGTGAACAGAAACACTCCGTTGAAAGTCTCGAATTCGTCGGTCTGCTTCCACCATGCGTTTCCATAGTTCCCCGCAAAATGAGGATATTTCCTGAACGCAGGATAGTATTGTCCGGGCAGCATTTCGGAATGCGTGTACACATCCACCCCTTTGCCGGCCGTCTGCTCGAGCAGTTCTTCAAGATCTTTAAGATCATGCCCGCTGATAAGTATGCCAGGCCGGTTACGCACTCCTATGTCGACTTTCGTGATCTCCGGGTTGCCATATGTGCCGGTGTTGGCCTTATCGAGCAACGCCATCACGTCGACACCGCCCTCGCCCACTTTAAGCACCAGCGGCAACAGCTGCCCGACGCCGATATCTGTGCGGGCGGTCTCGGCCATCGCATTCTCGATGACAGCATATACCTCATCTTCCTCATATCCGAGGTTTGCGGCATGCCGGGCATATGCAGCCATGCCCTTGCATCCGTATATAGCAAGTTGCTTCAGGCCTCTTATATCTTCATCTGTCTCGGCAAGTACTCCGGTCACCGGCTCATACTTCTCAGCCTCATCGGGAGTTGCATGAAACTTTATATGCGGTATCTGCGGCAGCCTCACGCCGTCGTTTTCAGCTTTTGCAAGCAACCGGCTCTTGATGTCGAACGCACGGCGTATGAAACCGTCGAGTGAATCATTGTCGAAATTGGCATTGGTGATTGTCGCGAAAAGCGAGTCTATCACTATGTGGCTTGCCTCACGCAAAGCCATACCTTTCTCTCTCAACGCACGGTTTATCGCCGACACTCCGCGTATAGCGTAGAGCAGAAGATCCATCCTCGCCGATGTCTCGTGTTGCTTGCCGCACACGCCCACAAATTCACATCCCTTGCCACGTGCCGTCTCCTGACACTGGTAGCAGAACATCTCGGGTCGTTTCTCCATATCGGTCAGGCTTTGACTTTTACAAGCAACACCCTTGAATCGGCCATGGCCACGAGGCTGTGTGCCATACCCTGTCCCATAAGGAAAAACTCTCCCGACTTCACCACATTCGGCAGTTTGTTCATTGTCAGTTCGATCTCACCCTCGACGACATAGACCATGACTTCGGCCGGCGCAAGATGTTCGGCGATATTCTGTCCTGCTTCAAGCATGATAAGCGACACTCCACCGTTGTTGTTCTGGAAGATATTTTTGAAACAAACTCCGGCTTGCCCTTTCTCGATCGCTACAGGAAGTTCGTTGACCTTCCCGAATTTGTATTCAGCATTCAACATAGTATTTCAGGTTTTATGGTTTGACAGAATCAGAGTCCTGATCCCGACATTAGAAACACATGTCTGTCGGTTATTGTTTACGATATTGCGCCATCTTTGGCGCCCACCGCCACTTCCGTTTTTTTAATTTTAATCCGACTGCCGGAGTTCGTATATTTGTTATATAGACAGGATACCGATTATAACCTGACAACCGACTGAAGCATGACAAAAGAGGAACTGATGAGAAAAGCCATTGAGCTTTCAGAAGAGAGCGTAGCTACCGGCGGAGGACCGTTCGGCGCCGTCATAGCACGCGACGGAGAAATCATCGCGACCGGGGTGAACCGTGTCACTGCCAGTCACGACCCCACAGCCCACGCCGAAGTCAGTGCCATACGCAGCGCATGTGCGAAACTAAACACTTTCGACCTGAGCGGATGCGAGATATACACCTCATGTGAGCCATGCCCGATGTGCCTGGGTGCGATCTACTGGGCGCATCTCGACAAAGTGTACTACGGCAACGACAAGACCGACGCCAAGGAGATCGGTTTCGACGACTCTTTCATCTACGACGAGCTGGCATTGCCGCGCGACAGACGGCATCTTCCGGCTCTACAGATGCTTGACAGGGAAGCCAGCCGCGCTTTCGGCATGTGGGAAGCAAAGGACGATAAAATCGTATATTGATTTTATACAGATCAGGCATCGACCGCCCGCAAGCTGTCGATGCCCGATGATAAATTCTATGGATCAGCCTGTCTTGTCAGTCTGCCAGGCTGTTGTATTCGTCGTCGCTCACAGGCTCAAGCCAGACATTTTCTGCCTTCTCGCCGGGGACCGAGAATGCAAGGTGCGCAAACCATGAGTCTTTTGCAGCACCACGCCAGTGCTTCACGTTGGCCGGGATATTGATGACCGTACCCGGAAGTATCTCCACAGCCGGTTTTCCTTCTTCCTGATACCAGCCACGACCGGCCACACCCACGAGCATCTGTCCCCCGCCTTTGTCTGCCTTGTGGATATGCCAGTTATTGCGGCAGCCCGGCTCAAACGTCACATTGGCGAAAGGTATCTGCTCCGACGAGACAGGCGCGAGGTAGCTGTTGCCGGTAAAATACTTCGCATAGGCCGTGTTGGGTTCTCCTATCGGAAAGATCATCTCACGCTGGAACTCGGCCTTGGCGTCGTCGCCCTTGGCGTCGTCGCCCTTCACATCGTCGCTCCACACCTCTTTGGCCAGCCGGAAAGCGGCCCATCCTTTAGGCCATCCGGCATAAAAGGCTATATGTGTTATTATCTCCGAGATCTCGACACGGGTGATGCCGTTTTTCCGTGCTTCCTGAAGATGAAATTTCAGAGAGCTGTCAGTAATACCCTGTGAAATAAGCGATGTGATTGTCACAAGACTGCGGTCGCGCAACGACAGAAGGTCATTGCGGCTCCACACCTCGCCGAACAGTATGTCGTCGTTGAGATGCGCAAACTCCGGGGCAAACTCGCCGAGCGCGTCGCGCCCCGCTGTCTGTATTATTTTCTGCTGTGCCATGGCATTTGTTGTTATTGCTGAAATTATCAGCATGATTATGACTATCTTTTTCATTTCATTGTCAATATTACATCGTCAATTGATTCACGGTAAAAATAATACATTCCCGGCATCACATATTTACCCGAATTCCCGACATCCTTACCATAATCAATGCTGATCATCTATCATCTATCGGCCGCCACCGAGTGCATGATACAGTTTTATGACACTCTGTATCTTGTCGAGAGTTTCCTGCGTTTCTGTATGATTGAGTCCACGCCACCGGAACATAAAGCCGATATTGACGGTGACTTTCTCACAGCAATAGCCGGACAGCCCAACGAGATTCTGAAATGCGCGATGTATCTGTTCCTCGGCTATCTCGCGGCGCAACTCAATTCGCCCAGTCATGCGGCGACGGAGGCACCTCATCAGCCCTCCAATAAGGACGCAATTCGGATGAAGACGACCGTCGCTTCGCCTACCGTTGCATGATGCAAGCCCACAAAATGCTGAAACCGCCTCAGCCCAAACGCGGCATATCAGGCAGACGTTAAAATTAATTTATGCCTGACAGTCAAACTTTCACGGGAATATTGTAACTTTGTAATTGGAGAAACTATAAGCTTCTGAAGGACCTCGTTGCTTTTACAACTCTTCGGTAGTCAGTTGCTCTGCTAGTATTTTGTATATATGGCAAACGAAAATTTACGAACAGCCCAACAAGGCAAAAATGATGAGTTCTACACTCAATTTCATGATATTGAGGTAGAAATGAACGCATATATCGAGTATAATCCTGATGTGTTTCGTGGCAAGACCATTTTATTGCCTTGCGATGACCCAGAATGGAGCAACTTCACAAAGTTCTTCGCTCTTAAATTCGAAGAATATGGGATTAAAAAGTTGATTTCTACCAGTTATGCCCCTGAAAGCAAGAAAATGATTTTAGGCGATTTGTTCTCAGAATATGAGCAGTCTTCGCCCCAATTTGATGCAGATAAATCCAAAACGCATGGCAAAATCTTTATACTTGATAAGGACATTAGTGGTGATGGTCGTATAAATATTGACGATCTTCATTGGAATTATCTTAAAGCAAATGGTGATTTTCGAAGTCCAGAAGTAACAGCGTTACGTAATGAGGCAGACATAATTATTACTAATCCTCCGTTTTCATTGTTCCGCGATTTTCTAGCCTGGATAATTAAAGCCGATAAACAATTTATTATCATAGGGAACGTAAATGCTATTACATATAAAGAACCTTTTCAGTTGATAATGAAAAATCAAATGTGGCTCGGTTCTACTATTCATAGCGGAGACCGTGAGTTTGAAGTACCGACAGACTATCCTATCAAGGCTGCAGGTTGGCGTGTCGATAAAGAAACAGGGAGAAAGTTTATTCGTGTGAAAGGCGTAAGATGGTTCACTAATATAGACCACGGGCGACGTCATGAACCACTTCCATTAATGTCTATGAATGACAATCTCCGTTATAGTCGGCACAAGGAACTTAAAGGGAAAACTGGGTATAACCGATATTTCAACTACACTGCTATTGATGTACCTTTTACCGATTCCATTCCAGCCGATTATGACGAAGTGATGGGCGTACCCATAACTTTCCTTGATAAATACTGCCCTGAACAGTTTGAAATCATAGGACTTGGAATAGCAAACCTAGGATTACAAGCAGGGGTTCAACCATACACCTCCGAACATAAGAGATATCGTAAAGAAGTACAAAGAAGAGGTGCTGTTGATGGTGATTTATATATGATACAGAATAATGAGGTCATTGTGCCTTATGCCCGAATTCTAATACGCAAGAAAAAATGATAGCTAAACTACATACAGAATGGACTGTACGCGACATTTGCCAAGGCTTTGTTTATAATGAATATGAAGGCAAAGGGGTATCAGGATTGAACGGAAAACTCACCATTCAACCTAAATACCAACGCCATTATATATATAATGATGGTAAAAAAGATGTCGCTGTTATTGATTCACTCCTGAAGGAATATCCTCTCGGACTAATTTACTTCAATAAAACAAAGGAGGGACAGCTTGAAGTTCTTGACGGTCAACAGCGCATCACTTCGTTTGGTCGTTTTGTAACTGGTAAACTCACAATATTGTTTAATGGTAGAGAAACCGATTTTACCGGTCTTCCTGAAGAAAAGAAAGAGTTGATTCTTAACTCAAAACTTGTTATCTTCGTATGTGAGGGAGAAGAAGGAGAAATACTCGATTGGTTTCAAACTATCAACATCGTTGGTGTCAGACTTAACGATCAGGAAAAGAGGAATGCAGTATTTTGTGGTCCGTTTGTTGATGCCGCAAAAACGGTTTTCAGCAATACACTAAATGCCAACATTCAAAAGTGGTCGCATTATATTCGTGGTGATGTAAAACGCCAAGATTATCTTGAAAAAGCACTCCAATGGATTAGTAATTCCAAAGGTGTTACAGTTGATAAGTACATGAGTAGCCATCGTTATGATACATCTATTCTTGAGTTGGAATCATATTTTAACTCAGTGATTGATTGGATTGCCGGTACATTTCAAATGGATGATTATATGTGTGGTCTTGAGTGGGGACGACTTTATGAAGAATATCACTCAAAACATTACGACTTGACCCTACTCAATAATAGGGTGCGTGAATTACTTTTGGATGAATCTATTGGTAAACGTAGTAACATTTACGAATATGTACTTGGCGGTGAAACAGACACTAAACTTCTTGAAGTGCGATTATTTGAAGAATCCACGAAAAAACTTGTATATGCACGACAGACAGCTGAAGCTAAAGTGCAAGGGGTTTCTAATTGTCCGTTATGTGCGCTGTGTAATGATTCCAACCACACACGTATTTACAAGATAGGAGAAATGGATGCTGACCATGTAACTGCCTGGAGCCGCGGGGGAGCAACCTCTATAGAGAATTGCCAGATGCTTTGTAAAACTCACAACCGTATAAAAGGGAATAAATAATATATATGTGCCCGTATTGTAATGCAAATGCTGAAATTATGATGCCAGTCTCTACAGTCTGGTGGATTGTAGCAGTGTCCGTTTTGGCAACTTTTATAATCTCATGGTTTCTTTTCCATCATCTATGGTTTAAGAAAACTTCATACCCGAAGTTTTGCAAACGTGTAGAAAATACAATAGAGTTTTTGGGGTATTGGTTGCAGCGCCTTTGGTATGCGATTCTATTTGTAGGTAGTTCAATATATCTATTTATACATTTTGAAGAATGCAGAGATTTGACTTTCACGCCTAAATTTAATGGATTTAATGTCATCTTTGTGTTTTGGTTGATTCTTTTAATTCTTCCCCTTTTTGAAAAATTCGAGGGGTTCGGTGTAAATCTTAAATTGAATCGTCAAAATAAAATTTCAACAGATGCAGCCTCAAAAGCCATGGACTCTACAGATATAATGAGCGTTGAGGAATTAGATCAGATGCATAGGGAAGGAGGTAATAATGAATAATAATTATATACTTCTTGATGGCGTTATTAGGCAAGGCCTTGATTTAATGCGTCGAGGTAACAGTTTGCAGGAGAATCAATTTAGGTATTGGTTGGATTATTCTAGAAATACCTTAAGTATGATATCTAATAATCCATTTCTAATGACAAACTATATGAATGTCATTGTAGCTGCATTGAGGCCCGGACTTCAGACGTATCAAAGGTTAAGTATGTGTCTACGTTATTTAATTGGTATCCAATCTGTAGTTTAGTTAGAACATGTCAACACTGAGCGAGCTATATATCACAATGGAGAATCTGTGCAAACTTAATCTCCCCGTTGATGAACGATTGAAACAGGAAGCCGCAAAACTTGAAGAGAATCTCATACGCACCGAGATTCTCTCTGAAATTTATGTAAAAAAATCCTTTAACTACGATATTAAATAATTTTTAGTATGGCAATTCTCTCCGACATCAAAAGTGCATTAGAACGGATGGATGCTGCTCTTTTCCAACAAATGGGAGATGAGTTGCTAACAACCATTTATAAACCGATAAATATTGAGTCTCGAGGAACAAAAGAAGGACAAGTCAAAACAGTAAAAGGAAGTCCCGATACTGTCATTACGATGTCTGATGGAAAGATTTTAATTGAATATACAACACAATCAAATCGTCCAAAGGACCAGTTTGTTGCTAAATTAAAAAGCGATATTGATTCTTGCATTAATATCAAGAAAACAAGAATCCCTATTGATGAAATAAAAGAGATTGTATTGGTTTCTAATCAACGAATTGCGATAGATATTCAAGACAATCTAAGAACATACCTTTGGGAACAATATCCCGATATAAAATTAACGATATTCTCAATTGATGATATCGCTACTAAACTGCGACAAGTCCCAAGAATACTGCAAGAGTATTTAGGGATTGTAACATTCCCCAATTTAGTAGAAATTGATTCTTTTATTAAGCGTTTCTCCTCTACAAAGTTTTCATACTTAACACCAATTAATAATCCATATTTTGAAATTGACGCACAGCCAATTTCAAAAGGATTAGAATTACTGAAAGCCAATGATTTTCTAATAATTTCAGGAGAGCCTGGGATGGGTAAAACACGCTATGCAATTGAAATTGCGAAAGCCTTTTCAGATATGACTGGGGCGGAAGCTTTTGTTATTGAGGAAAAGAATCGTAATATAAGAGAAACGCTGGATAATATTGATAAAAATGTCTCATACTTGTTCATTATAGATGATGCAAATAGAACTGCCATTTGGGATGAGGCAATTGAGTTTTATGAGCATACCCTCAATAGTAATGTTAAATTTATTGCGACAGTTCGCAGTTATGCTCTTGATTCCGTAATTACAAAATGTTCTAATTTGGTAAAAGTTGAGCAAATTGCAATGTCAGAATCTCCGGAAGATCTTGCATCAAAAATTCTTACATCGTTTGGTATTACTAATACGCTGTGGCACAAACGCATTAATAATATCACTGGTAAGAATATCAGATTAGCAGTAATGTGTGCTCAAATTGCTTTGGCTGGAAAAAAGTATAACGATTTAATTAATGTGGAAGGGGTTTATGACGCATATTACAAACCTTTCTTTGAGCGTTTAATTTCGGATTGTACGGATTGTAAGCTAATCAAGGTAGTTGCAGTTATTTCTTTTTACAAAGTTGTTGATTTAGAGGAGACTTCATTATTAGATCAAATTGGACACGTTTTTGGTCTTGAATCGTCAGAGTTTAAATCTATATGTCGTAAGCTTGATGATTTGGAATGTATTAATATAACAGATGATAATATTGCTACCATAGAGGATCAAAATTTTGGAACTTATGCATTCTATAAATGTTTCTATGTCCTTAAAGAACTAAGTTTATCGAATCTAATTGAGAAACTGCATAATCGAAGAGAACGATTGAGAGATAGTATATTTTCTGTATGGAATTGTTTCCATAAAAAGGAGGTGATAGATTTCTCGCGAAGTTCTATATCCGATGCATGGAAAAGTCTGTCTGTTTCTATCAAAGAAGAACGAGAAAAATGCGAGTTCTTAGAAGTATTTGGTGGAGCAATTCCTGCATTGACTTTTCTTTACATTAAGGATTTAATTAAAGAAAATAAATTTGATGATTTTAGTCATTCTTATGTAAGTTCTGATATAATCCTTTCCATACTTTCTAATTTCTCTCATTCAGAGGAATCTGATACCGCCACGGCATTAGCTCTCATAGTTGAGTTTTTGAAAAGCCATGCTAATAAAATGGAAAGTGCTGTGAATATAATATCAGAGCACTGGATATATGATGATACTGACTATGCAAACTCATATAAACGTGAAACTAATATTATTGAAACTCTCATAGATTTATCACAAGAAAGCGAAACAGGTTTTATATTAGCCAGTAGAGTATTGCCATCATTCCTTAAATTTTCGTATCGATATTCTCGCACTAAAGGTAGGAATTTTGTAATTGGTCGTAATGCTGTAATTATCACGGAAGAACTGAAAGCGAATCGTAAAAGAATATGGGAATGGATTAACAGCAATATAACTAAATTTAATCAGGCTGTATTCTTAAGCGATCTTTATGTAGATTTCTATGAAGTAAAATCTATTGCCAAAAAACTGATAAACGCTGAATTAGATTTTATAAACGATTGTGTTAGCAAACTTAACATCACAGAAGATTTCAATGTGTGTAGGAATCTAGCATCTCTTAGTCAGCGGATAAAAGCTATTTTAGGAAAAGACCTGCTCTATATAGATTGGTCTAAGGCTAATAGACATTACATTCTGGACTGTCAGATATGCAAAGATAAAAAACAGAATCGTAACAAAATATATGATGTTGAACGTAAAAATATTGCTCAAATAATAAAATCAAAATCAGTCATCGATCTCAAGTTTTTTTGTAAAGATATTGTAGATATCTCACATTACAAAAATATCGGAGATGACATTAGGATATCATATGTAATTGAAAGTACTTTTGAACTAAGCCAGGAAAATGGATTTAAACTGTGGCAATACTGTATTGATCAAGAATTTAATTTTATACCTTCCCGGATTATTTCAACGTATTATAGTAAGGGATATGATTTAGCAGAGCTACTTAGATTTATTGAATCTCAAAGACTTAATCTAAAATCAGACTTATTGCTAGCTTTTATTGTTATTATTGATAATGCATCTTCACTGATTTCAGAACAGGATTTTAGTAAAGCCATACGTCATCATTCGTTGGAGTGGTTTACTATAGATGGTTTATGTAACAGATATTTTTCCGCCGAGAAATTTGATAAAGGGTATCGCTCCATAATGGCTGCTCTAATATCCAGAGTTCGCAATGATATGTCAATTATTGGATCAGAAGGGTTTTTATTAAAATTTTGCAAACGATATCCATCAAAAATAGATCTTGTAAAATATGCATATTTTAGCGCTATTAGAAGTCAAGAGGGATTTGATTATAATCGTAAATTACTGAAGTATCTCTTACAAATCTCACCCCTATTTTGGGTCGAATGTTGTAAAGCCTTTCCAACATTTGTCAACCAATACCAGATAAGGCCGTATGAATTTATCTGGGAGATCGAGAACTATCCTATGATTATAGAGTCGACATTACTGTATTATGGTACTGAGGCTTGGCTTCCATATAATGAAAAAGAGAATTTATGTTCTTTCTTTTGTAATCTAAAGGATGATACTGCTGCAAATTTCATAGATGATATGATAAATAAATACTGCAAAAATAGTAATATTTCCAGTATTATTTTTGAAATAGCATCATCATACATGGGGCCTAATAGAATTCGTCATTACATTAAGTTCATTACATGTAATGCGAATGTTGCAGATTTTCAAAATTTACCTTTATTCTCTCGTTCAATGACTGGCGGCGATAGTTTTGCTCCTGCCATAAAATCCAGGATTGACTTTGTGGAATCGTTAATTATAGAGATAAGGAAATTAAAAGATAAAATAAAATATCTTGAGCATTCTCAATATCTTACAGAACGAAAAGAGTCATTAGTACGAGAGTATAACTTTGAATTAAAACGTGGTCATAAAAATAGATTATACGATTTGTAAATGGATAGCGGCCAGATGATATTATTTCAGACGCAGGGTGGTGAGACGAAGATTGAGGTTCGACTCTCCAATGAGACTGTGTGGCTTACGGCTGACCAAATGGCGGAGTTGTTTCAGCGCGACCGCTCAACTATACAGCGGCATATCAAAAGAATATACAGTGAAGGTGAGCTGACCGCCGATTCAACTTGTGCACTTTTTGCACAAGTTCAAACGGAAGGGAAACGACAGGTTGAGCGTAAGATTCCCGTTTATAATCTTGATATGATTATCAGTGTAGGGTATCGTGTCAACTCTCATCGTGGCGTGCAGTTCCGCCAGTGGGCAACCCAGGTGTTGAAAGAGTACATGATTAAGGGGTTCGTTCTTAATGACGATTTACTTAAAAATGCCGGACAAGGAAACTATTTCGACGAGTTGTTAGCCCGCATCCGCGACATCCGCAGTTCGGAAAAAGTGTTCTATCGCAAGGTGCTGGAGATTTACGCCCTCAGCATAGACTATGACCCTCGCACCTCTATCACCCAACAGTTCTTCAAGACTGTGCAGAACAAGATGCACTTTGCCGCGCACGGACATACCGCCGCAGAGGTTATCTATGACCGAGCCAATGCCAAAAACGATTTCATGGGTCTGACTTCATGGCGAGGAGCCATGCCAACCAAACATGAGGCCGAGATTGCGAAGAATTATCTCTCGGAGGAAGAGGTCGATATGCTGAACCGTATTGTCAACCTCTATCTTGACTTTGCCGAGCTCCAGGCAAAGAGTCATGTTCCGATGTATATGAAAGACTGGATTCAGAAACTCGACGACTTCCTGAAGCTGTCGGGTAAAGAATTGCTGAATCATGCCGGAAGCGTCTCAGCCGAAGTTGCCAAGCTCAAAGCAAATGATGAATACGACAAATTCCGCGCGCGCACCCAATATCAACTTTCCCCTGTCGAAATCCACTTTCTTGAAGCCTTCGAGGCCGAAAGAAAGCGTCTCGGTGGCAAAGAATCATAACCGACTACTGTGCTCTGCCACGCTACGGCGTTGACAGAATGTTGACGCAAATTTTGAATTTGCAGACAATTTGCAGATAATTTTGAGGAAAGAAATAAGCCAAACTGCTGTGAATTAGCAATTTGGCTTTTCTTTTGGTGATCCGCCTGGAGCCGTTAAACTCCGACGCTGTATGGTGAGTATCAGCGAGTTAACAACCCGTTGGCCGGGCGACTCACTTATCTATCACGCTGATTCTTCAATGTTCTGCACAGGATTGCAAATCCTGTAATGCAAAGTTACAAAATCTTTTCCAATCGCCAATATCCCAGACTGTTAAAAATGCTTGGGTATATGATTCGTGGGATCATGGGTTCAAATCCTTTATTCCAAAATAATGACGATATAACTGCCATAGTTTATATAGACCCAATTACTCCTAAGCTATTTACCTCGAAGTAAATCATATTCAAACTGAGCTTGATCTGAATTCAAATTATCAGGATTTATTTCCTCCCATGCTAAATCTGAGATAACATCGGTCTTATTCTCAATGTTTGTATCTACTTCAATATTAAGCCCGAATTTTAACAGCTTTCTTCCTGTCACTGATAATGTATATTTGTTTATCTGGTCATTACCGACAGATTTTAACAATAAAACTCCGGCTGAATACAGTAATTCGGTAACACCGCCATCTATAAAGTTATCTTCTACAAAGGAACCTAAAAATTTAAAATCGGTATAGGGTATTCTATCACATATTGCGGATAAACGAAAGAAATCTTCAATATCAATATCGTTATTGATTCTTGCTTTCATTAGATTTGCAATAACTTGTGCTTTATTGATATTGTCAATCCGGTTTAAAATATCGCATATGACATTTCCAGCATTATCACAAGATTTTTCTTCTACTTCTTCAATGAATTTTTCTCGCTCTTTTAATGTCGTTTCTTTAATTCCATAAATGAAACGAATGCAATTACGAAAAAGCCGGCTATCTGAGTATGAGATGCCAGACTGTATCAAGGAATGTGCGAAGCCGCCGATTACAGGAAATAAATTGATTAGTCCAATCCCTGCATCACGAGCTAATTTAGTTTGTTCTATCCCTTTAATTTGGGAATAGTCAGAGTACTGAAGACAATCCTTTAATACGACAGGTAGTTTGTCAATCATCTTATATTATTTGATCTTAAACATTAATGTATTGTACGGTCGATTATTTGTAGCTTCGCTTGCGAGGGTTCTTCGTAGGCGTTGCAAGCGGCGAGGTAGTTTTTCAGCTCAGTAAAGTCTGTGCCGTAGAGGTTGTCGCTGAATTGATGGAGCTTGGTCATCACATTTATGTATGCTAATGGGTCTTTGTGGCGTGTGAGTTTTCGCAAAGCCAGTATATAATCTTCTCGGAACACTGTCGGTATAATGATACGTGACTGGTCGGCTCGGACAAGTTCGGCGTTCATCATCACACGGGCGACACGACCGTTGCCGTCATTGAACGGATGCACCTCACTAATCATGAACATCATGAATATCGCACGAGCAAACGGGTCGGTCAAGGCTGCATAATATTTGAAGCCTTGTGAGAGCGTACCTTTCACAAGTTGATAATCCACAAACTCCGTCATTCCGGCACGATTGTTCTTCGTTTTGAAAATGCCGGGGTTCATGTGCGGTCGTCCTTCAAGAAGGATGCTGTGTCTGTGGCTAAGAATCGCAAACAATTCTTTTGGAGATGTCGGAGTCTTCATCATCTCGGCACGGTTTGAAAGCACCTTGAATGTTCCGAGTATGTCGTGTGAATCCTCATCACGGCGAGGCATGGGGATACCGGAGTCAACAATCGCTTTAGCTTCATCAATCTCAAACTCCGTTCCTTCTATATAATTAGAGAAATAGCTTTCAAAGAATGAGAAAAGACGGAACGACTCTTCATCGGTATTGCGATTGTTGCGAATTACAAAATACCGATCCTTTATTGCTTCAAAAAGCACTTCAAACAATTCAACTCTTGTTTTGTCAAATGGATTACCGACTGCTAACGCTTTCGCGGAGTCTGTTGACAACACTTTAGCATCATGAGTTGAGAGCAACGCGGAAATTATACTGTTGATTTTGGCAAACTCCGTCTGCATCCCCAATTCTTCGGCAACGGTTCTCAGTTCATCGCGATATTCGTTAAGACGGTCTTCTCCACCAGAGAGCAGTATCTGTTCGAGTTTATTTTCAATTACGCTAATAGGAAGAACACGTGATTCATCACCAGATTTTCTTGACACTTGCATATTCTCAAGCATATACCGGTGTTCACCCGATATGTGCATACCCATAAAGGGTATATCGTGAGGCGACGCTTTTGGACCTTTGACAAAATTAAGAATTATACCGGGTAAGTCTGTGACTCTCCTTGTCGTTGAATTTGTCAGGAAGAAATCACCGGTAGCCGTTGGACGCATTTCTTTGGCACTGCGATGGCTTATGATAGCGTCCGGATACCGATATGCCAGAATATCTATGAGGTTGCGACGCACGATATTCTCCAAGCTATCAACTAAATTGGTTGTGTATATGCGCGGGGCAACCTTCCGCAACTCACCATCCTTTTCCTTTTTGCTGAGTACACGGGAAATGTTCGGATTAGATGAGCCGAAGATAATCTCTTTCTGGGTGTCAACTTTCACTGCCATACAAAAAATCACGATTAAGAGAATACAAAGGTACAAATTTTTGCGATTATAACCGCGATTTTTACAAAAAACTGAGTATAAGCGATGCCTTTTAATGGGAAAAGACTACTATGGCTCATAGTATTTTCGTTGGATATCTTCAGAATGGTACAAAAAAATGCGGCTACAAACACCGCTGGTACAAATTTTTGCGATTACAACTGCGATTTTTACAAAAAACTGAGTTTATAACACATCTCACTGCGAAAACTGCGAGAGGCGTGGCGGCTCACGGTGTTGTCATCGGCTATGCCGTCAGAGGGTGACGGCGAAGCAGGCTTCACTGACACCCTCCGAC
>CAYMEX010000014.1:0-78917 GCA_964389525.1 uncultured Muribaculaceae bacterium
ACCTTGCGTATCTCGTTTTCAAGTTTTGTAATGTAGTCTGCGCGTGAGATTGCTGCATCAAGGTACACGAAGTGCAGAAGATACCACAGTTCAAACGCCTCATTGCTCCATGCAGCCATAAAGCCTTTTCTTTCGGCAAGAGCAATCGCCTCGTTGAAGTCATTGAAATCATCCTTGTCGAAAACGACCCAGACACGGTCAAATTTCAACTGGCGCTGGTGTTCGAGCCTGTCTTTAATTTCTTCAGTTTTCTTGACCAAAGCACAGGTTGAGCGCCCTTCGCCGACAATATCTTCGGAACGCACTTCCGAATACTTATCCTTGACAAGTGCCTTGAAATAATTAGGTTCGGTGCGTTCTCCTTCGCATACAATCAGGAAGCGCACGATTTTATCTCTCGTCGCCACCTTACGCTTTTTAGCAGCTTTGGCCTCGCGCTTTTCCCGCTTGAGTTGCTCGATTTTAGATTTTGGAAGCTGTCCCATACTCAGCTCATAAATGGGATGGCACCGTAGCGACCGTTGATATAGTCCTTCTCGATATTGCGGTCGTTGCGAACCTTGTTGCCGGAATCGTCGCGAAATTCTACAAGCGAATAAAGGTCGGTAGAATCTGATTTATCTTTCTCGGTGAACCAGATCTGGTCGCGGCGCAGATACCGGATGTTAAGCAGGTTTGTGTCATGGGTGGCGAAAATAAGTTGCGCTCCATTTCTGTTGATTTCTTTATCCATGAACAGTCCGATGATCTTGCGCGTCAGGAACGGATGCAATTTAGCATCAAGTTCATCTACAATAAGAATCTTGCCGTTCAGAATGGCATCGAAAATAGGCCCTGCAATCTCAATAATTTTCTTGGTGCCTTCCGATTCCATCCTCTCAGTAGGGAAATTTCGCAAACCACTTCTATTTCCCCTCTCATCGTAGACCCAGTGAACCGTCTCCGAGCTAAATTTCATCTCATTGACGTCTTCAAGCTCAACATCTATATCCATAAAGCCGAGATTGGTTTCCTCAAAGAAACGAGTAATCTCAGACGAGCCATTCTGTTTCATAAGCAGCATCTCAAGAGTTTTCCCGGCATAACCGTTATCATCCATTCCCGACATATATTCAATATTAGAAAACCAGTCAAGAATAGACTGCGAGACTTTGCCGTTCAACTGAGCGACAAGAGATACAAACAACCGATTATCGGGTGTTGCAGACTGTTTGCCCAGACCTTCGGCAAAACGAGTTTTGGAGATTTTAAACTCTTTGCCACTGCGTAGGAACAATTCAAACTCTCTCTCCGCGGGTCTTTTCTCGTATAGCCATTCAGCGACAATAGCCTCTGCGGTATAATCGAAGCCATATCTGAATTTGGAGTTGTTGAGAGTGAACTGGATCTCAAAAGATGTAGGCTCGTCACCCGATGTCAGGTCAAGAGAAAATGGTTCAGCTTCAAGTCTATCCTTTGGATTCAACCTGACAGAGTTGAGAAGCACATCGCGCATGGCTTTAAAAGCTTTTAGGACATTGCTTTTGCCACTTGAGTTTGCTCCATACATCACAGCCACAGGCAGCAATTCCTCATCACAGGACTTTACAACAGCATCCGACAACTCCTGAATAGGAGCCGCCTCCATGCTCAGTGTCATTTCATTTTTAAATGACCTGTAATTCTTGAAGGTGAAGTTTACCAACATATCTTATTCACTTATCTGCTGTAAATATAACAACAAAACCTTACATAGATCTTGTTTTGCGAGATTTTTTCTCAAAATATCGAACCAACACATCACATTCAGGCATATCCATTTTGTATAAAAGCAAAAAACATCCGATTCCGCACCATCAGGTGGCAAAATCGGATGTTCAATCTGTTTAGCCGAAACAGTCAGCTATCAGTGGAGCTGGAGGGACTTGAACCCTCGTCCAAACGTGGAATCAATGAGCTTTCTACATGCTTAGTCTTCACTTGGTTTTCGTGACGTGACAGGCAGAAGACTACCAATCTCGTCCTTATCCTCTGTTGTTTCGGCTCGGCCGCGAGGCCGGTCAAGCCTATTTCCGATTTAACTGCACTGCCGGTTCGATCCGTCTCGGAAAAAGGACAATCGGGCAATGTCTTGTCGCTGCAACTGTTGCGGCGATTAAGCGTGATCTACTGTTCTTCGATCAGGCAGCAAGAGCGTAGTTGTTTTCGCCAATTAACTTGCTGATGTCTCTGTTTAAAGAGCGTGGCCATCATTGCTCTGCATGCTTACTTCACCGCTTCTTCACGCTGTCAAAACCAGTCAGCCCCTTTTTAGAAACGGCTTCTTGCGAAGTGCATGCAAAATTACTACAATTTTGCATGCACTGCAAGTTAATTTTCAATAAGCCTCTGATGCCGACGGGAAATCGCAGCTCTTGACGTCGCTGATATACGACTGAAGGGCACCGGTCATCACCTCGTTGAGGTCGGCATACTTTCTGAGGAACTTGGGGGAAAAGCCCTTGTTCATGCCAAGCATGTCCTGCACCACAAGCACCTGTCCGTCGCAACCGGCTCCGGCACCGATACCGATGGTCGGAACATCGAGTGTCTGAGACACTTTCGTGGCAAGCGCGGCAGGGATTTTCTCGAGCACTATGGCAAAACAGCCTGCCTTCTGCAACGCGAGAGCGTCATTGAGCAGTTTCTCGGCTGCGGCATCTTCTTTAGCCTGCACGCCATATGACCCGAGCTGATTGATGGACTGCGGAGTAAGGCCAAGATGCCCCATGACGGGTATTCCGGCATTTACTATACGCTCGATTGTCGGAGCCATTTCCTCGCCGCCCTCGATCTTCACGGCCGAAGCACCGCTCTCCTTGAGGATGCGTATAGCCGACTCGAGTGCCACAAGCGGATTGCCCTGACATGAGCCGAAAGGCATGTCTACGACAAGAAGGGCACGTTCAAGTCCACGGGCCACACACGATGCAAGAAATATCATCTGATCAAGAGTGATCGGAAGCGTGCTCGAATATCCGCATATTACGTTGGCGGCAGAGTCTCCTACGAGAACCACATCCATTCCGGCCTGATCCACAATGCGTGCGGTCGTATAATCATATGCCGTGAGCATGGCGATCTTCTCGCCGCTCTTCTTCATCTCTGCGAGGCGACGTGTGGTCACCTTGCGCAGATTGTCGGTTGTATTTGTCGACATTTATCGGTTCAGTTAGATACACGGAAAAAGGACAAAACATCTCCCCGCTGTTTCAGGAGAAGAGTCTTGTCCAATTATATGTTTTCGGAAAGTTGAAGATTCCTCCGATTATTCTGCGGTTGCAGGAGCGGCAGCCTCTGCTGCAGGGGCCTCCGTCTCAGCCTCAGCTGCGGGAGCGGGAAGCTCAGATGCTGCGGGCGTGGGGAACTCGGGAGCCGAAGTCTCGACGGGAGCGGCATTTTTCACGCGGGCTCCGGTCTGCACTCCGCTGGGAGCCAGCCATACGGCTACAATTGAGAGAATAGCGATTGCGCATCCGAGAGTCCAGGTAGCTTTCTCGATAAAATCATTGGTGCGTCTTACGCCCATGATTTGATTTGAACCTGAGAAGTTGGATGCGAGGCCGCCTCCTTTTGACTTCTGCACGAGCACTACGGCTATGAGCAGTATCGACACGAGGACGGTGAGGATAATTATAACAGCATTCATTTTTTCAATCGGTGATTTACGCGATTAGTTTTTATGTTTTTTCTCTGACGGTTTGCTTCCTCGCTTCTGATGCGCCTCTTCGTTGGCGATCAGCCTGGCGAGAAATCTCAATTGGGGAGCAAAGTAAATATTTTTTTCGGGATAATTCAAATTTAACTGCTCTATAATTTCATAAGCCTGACGATAGCGCTTGCGTTTTATGTAGAATTTCGCAAGGCTTTCGCGCAACGTGCTGTCGTCGCGTGGAGGCGGGGGCGGTGTGACGGGACGCCCGTCGGCGACAGGAGGAGGCACAACCAGAGGTTTTGAGGCGACATCGGTCGCCATAGGTTCGGCCTCACGCCTATCCCTGTCGTGATTTTTCAGTATGAATGAATTGATGAGCGCGTCGTCAGAGCCTTCGGGTGCGTCGCCCGGATCGGGAAGATCATGGCTCTCACGCTCTGCAAGCACAGAGGCATAGTCGGGCACCGGATTGAAAATCAAGCGTTCAATCAGAGCCTCCTCCTCGCCATCGGAATGAGTATAGGTCGACAGAAAGCGGTCGATCGTGTCGGTTGTCGTCGGAGTCTCGGGATCTTTCTGTGCGGGATAAAAAGGCTCCCGGTCAAATTCGCCGCGCGTAAGCCCGGCCATGCGATAGAGTGTATCGGCCGGCTGCGACGGCATTGCGGCGACAGCCTTTCTTGCAACCGCCCTGCGCTCGTCGAGCAGCTTTTCATCAACATCGTCGCCGCTGACTTCACGGCACGATCGTTCGAGCCACGCAAGCGCGAGCGACGAGAAATAGGGGGCGCGATCCATGACAGCAAGTACCTCCGACGCCCGACACAGCGGTTTCGTGTCGTCCAGAATCCCGTCGACAAACTCAAGTTCTTCCTGCTGCACTCGTTCCATCTTCCGTCGCGCTAAAAAAACATACCCCGGCTACCAGTTACCCAATGTAGCATTGAAAATCAGATCGACAAGCTCTTCAGAAATCTGATCACAAAGTTCATCCTGCACATCGGTCAGCAGTTGCGAGCTGTCGAAGTCTCTATATGCCGAAAAAGTCTGGTCAATATCGTTCCCCTCCTTCTTTGTATCGGTGTACTTCACCCTGACGGTAATTGTCAGTCGCGTCATCGACGCATAGGCATCCTCCGTGACCGCCTGCGGCGAAAGCGAGTAGCCTGTAATCTCACCTTCAAGCATGAGATCGGAGTTGCCGTCGGTGGTGCGCAGACGTGTATTGCGGGTGATATAATCCATCAGTTCGTTCTCAAAGGTCTGCTGCAGGGGCGGATATACAAGCGCAGCCCTGATTGGGAACTCCGATACGTGTATCGTCTTGTAGATCGTGTAATCGAGTGCCGCGCCATTAAACTTATAGCTTATGCGGCAGGCGGCGAGCAGACACGCCACACAAAGCGCCAGCATGACCGGCACACGCCTCGACCGTATATATTCAGAAATATGCTTCATTGCATGTTATTCTATACCGTATTCCCTGATTTTTCTGTAGAGCGTGCGTTCAGAGATATTCAGCTCGGCGGCGGCAGCCTTGCGACGTCCCGCATGACGCTCCAGCGCCTTGACGATCATCTCTTTTTCCGACAGCTGCTGTGGCACGGGCTGATACGCATTTTCTCCCGGCGGAAGAGCCTGCTCATAATGGCGGTACCGCGTAAGTGCGTGCGTGACAGGGACCGTATCGGTATACACCGGTTCTGCCGACACGTTGTCGATCTCGTCGGCCTTCAGGTCGACGATCGGGTGCCTGAACGCCCCGTGCTGCACATGTGGCTGTGAAGCGCCACGCGCCCCGTTGAGTTCGCCCCGCAGCTCGTCGAGCTCATGCTGCAGCTTCAGTATCATACCGAAAAGCATCTCTCTCTCGTGCTCGTAGCGCGACATGCTGTCGTTGAATGCTACCGGCGAATACTCACTATGCGACACCGCCGGAAGATAACGCCCGACCGTATCGGCATCCACAACATTTCCGGCCTCAAACAGAGCCATCTGCTCGACCACATTTTTAAGCTGCCTGACGTTTCCGGGCCAGTTATAGCCAAGCAGGGCATGACGCCCGCTCTCGTCAAACGTGATCGCCGGCATACGGTAGCGCTGCCCGAAATCACGAGCGAAATGTATGGCAAGCATGACGATATCGAGACCACGGTCTCTCAGCGGCGGAACCGAGATCTGCACTGTCGACAGACGGTAGTACAGATCCTCGCGGAAACGCCCCTCCTTCACCGCCTTGAGCATATCGACATTGGTCGCGGCCACTACTCGTATATCGGTCGTCTGCACCGTCGACGATCCGACCTTGAGAAATTCTCCGCTCTCAAGCACCCTGAGCAGACGCGCCTGCGTCGTCAGAGGCAGTTCGGCGACTTCATCAAGAAATATCGTTCCGCCGTCAGCCTCCTCGAAGTAACCCTTTCGGGTAGCGACCGCGCCGGTAAAGGCTCCCTTTTCGTGACCGAACAGTTCGGAGTCTATCGTGCCTTCAGGTATGGCACCGCAGTTCACCGCAATGTATTTAGCATGCTTGCGCGGGCTGAACGCATGTATGATTCTCGGGAAGAACTCTTTGCCCGAGCCGCTTTCACCCGTGACAAGCACCGAGAGGTCGATCGGAGCGACACGCAACGCCCGCTCCACGGCTGCATTCAGGGAGCTGTCATTGCCCACAATGCCAAACCGGGTTCGAGCCTGTACAGCCTCTGGACTCAGCTGTGAGATGTCGATCTGCATTTATCAGGATTAGCTATGAGAGAAAAGGCCGGGCAATCGCTTGCTTCGGCCTTTTTTCGGTTCTTTTGTGGCGGGGGCAGGACTCGAACCTACGACCTTTGGGTTATGAGCCCAACGAGCTACCACTGCTCCACCCCGCGGTGTTTCAGTACTGCAAAGGTAGTACATTTCACTGCCTCTGTCAACCCGTAGCGCGCCAAAATAGTGTTAATTAATACTAACAACGAAGTAAACCGCCGATCCATCGTCAGTTACAGCCTTCCACCATTGCATGCCATCGGCCTCACCGATCTTCACGGCATCGACACCGACCGCCGTGCCGTCAAGTTCCATACGTCGTGACTTGCGCGCGAACCGTGCGCTATGGCCATTCTCTGCAAGCTGCCTTACCGACACGTCACCCGACTTGTCATCCTCGACAATAAGCACACCCGGCACTCCGTAGCGCAGCGACACACCTTTCCCGACAAACCTTGGCGCAGCATCCTGCAGCTCCTTTCGGTCCTCGTCCGTCAGCTTGACGCCACCCGGAAGCTCGGGATGCTCCTCGCGCCCGTTATGCTCTCCGGGGTCACGGCGTCCATCGTCGGAGCATCCGGCTGCCAGCATCACGGCAACCGTTATCGCCAGAGGCAGAATTTTGCGTATAACCATATCAGTCAGCTACAAGTACGGTAACTTTTCCATGACACCCCTCAGCCTTAAATGAAAGCTCATGTTTGCCGGTCTCAAGATCAGCGATATCGACACTTCTCTCACGACACTCCCTGCCGTCGATCATCCACACCGCATCGTCGGGGACAAATGGCGAGACAAGATCAATCTTCCTGTCGGCACGGCTATAGACGCCACGCAGACACTTCGCTTCACCGGCATCCTCTTCCTCATCGGCGCCACACGGCACATCCTTCCGATCACCCCATATGTGCGCCGCAAGAGCGGGCCACATCACAAACGGGTTGACATTGCCCTGAACCGACGCTACAGACTCGCTGCGCCGGCGCTCACGCTCATCGGGAAGATGCGCTTCATGCAGCCCAAGCAGATACCCGGCCGCATAGCCTGAAAGCGACGGATACTCCCCCGCTTCCATAAACACCGCACCCGGTCCGACCCACAGCTCCGACGGATAGACGCATGCCACATACAGCATAGCCCGTGCCATCTCTCCGCCAAACTTCTCAGGAAAAGACCACACCCCCTGGCCATAGGCGTCCTCGCCGGTGCTCCACACGCCGTTGCCAAAAAATATTTTCCCGGAAGGTTCTCCCGGCATATAATCCTTCCTGATATCTATGACTTCCGATCCACACGGGAATATGGCATGTACATCACGGCCATAGTCCGGCAGACGAGCATAGTCCGTCATCCACCAGCTTTTATCGGCAATAGCTATCAAAGTCATCCCGTCGGGAAAAGCGCCTTTGTCATCAGGCCGGAACGCATCTTTACCGAAACGGTTTACAACAGATCCGTCGTCATTTCCATCGACGCTCATCAGGGTCGGCCACAGCTCGCCATCCTGCAAAACCGATTTCGGAGAGCAATGCACTT
Source organism: uncultured Muribaculaceae bacterium (assembly GCA_964389525.1). GTDB lineage: Bacteria > Bacteroidota > Bacteroidia > Bacteroidales > Muribaculaceae > JAFLTL01. The sequence goes on from CAYMEX010000014.1 coordinate 7,964, forward strand.
TCACCGCCTCTTTAAGAGCCTCACCACACAGCCCGACTGCCCACTCCGGCACCAGCTGGGCCGCAGCACACACCGCAGCGCACAGACTGCACAACAGAGCCGAAGCACGTAAAGCCGTCACTTGCCCGCGTATTTTGCATCCAGTTCATCGACCTCCTTCAGCCATATCGCAGCAGAAGCATCTGAAGGCATACGCCAGTCGCCCCTCGGCGACAGACACACACTCCCGACCTTAGGTCCGTCGGGCAGACACGAGCGCTTGAACTGCTGCGCAAAGAAGCGCCGGAAAAAGATCCTTAGCCATTTCAAGATCACTGCGTCGTCATATTCACCATCAAATGCCTGACGTGCAAGCCTGAATATCTTTGAAGGACGCGTCCCGAAACGCAACGTGTGATACAGGAAGAAATCATGCAGCTCATACGGCCCGACAAGATCCTCAGTCACCTGCGCGATCTCGCCCGAAGCGGTCGGAGGCAACAGCTCGGGACTCACGGGAGTGGCCGCTATGTCGAGCAATACGCGCCGCAATTCGCCGGTCTCCGGGGCCTCGAATGCAAACCATTCAACAAGGTACCTAACAAGCGTTTTGGGCACTCCCGCATTCACGCCATACATCGACATGTGGTCGCCGTTATATGTTGCCCAGCCCAATGCGAGTTCCGAGAGGTCTCCCGTGCCGAGCACCATTCCGCCTGTCTGGTTCGCTATATCCATCAGCAGCAGAGTGCGCTGGCGCGCCTGCGAGTTCTCGTATGTGACATCATGCACACCCGGGTCGTGTCCTATGTCGTGGAAATGCTGCTCCACCGCAGGCACGATCGAGATCTCGCGCAAGGTGGCGCCGAGAAGTTCCGCAAGAGTCACAGCATTGCCATGCGTGCGCCCGGTCGTGCCGAACCCCGGCATTGTCACAGCCGTTATACCTGCCGGATCAAGACCGAGCCGGTCAAAAGCCTTACGCGCCACAAGAAGCGCAAGAGTAGAATCCAATCCACCCGACACGCCCACCACAAGCGACCGGCAGTGAGTATGTTTCAACCGTTTGGCGAGTCCCGCAACCTGTATGTTCACGATCTCGTTGCAACGGCGGCTTCGGTTTTCATCGCCCGACGGCACAAAAGGACGCCGCGCGATCGGACGAAGCAATTTTTCATCGCCGGCATTCACATGAATATTACAGGAGTCTTGCGTCGATCCCGTCAGGACGACATCATAAGGCTTCAGCAGCGACTTAGCCTCATAGAACGTCGCCTTATGCATGCGGTCGCGGCGAAGCTGCTCTACATCGATATCAGCCACAGCCTCACACCCGTTTTCAGCCCAGCGTGTGCTTGAGGCGAGGATCGCACCGTTTTCAGCCACGATAGACTTACCGTCGAAGACAAGATCGGTCGATGATTCGCCAAATCCGGCCGAAGCATAGACGTAGCCGCACACACAGCGTGCCGACTGCTGCCTGACAAGATCGACAAGATAATCGTATTTACCGGTAATATCATCGGACGCCGACAGATTAAGCACCACATCGGCACCGGCAAGCGCAAGCCGCGATGACACAGGCACAGGCGTCCAAAGATCCTCGCATATCTCGATACCGATTTTCACCCCGTTGAGGTCATACAGCCTCACACTGCCGCCCGTCTCGGCCGGAGAGAAGAAACGCCTTTCATAAAACTCATCATAGTTAGGCAGGAATGTCTTGTCGGCCTCAAGCACCACCTCGCCGCGATGGATCAGCACCGCGCAGTTGTAGAGGCGTCCGTCGCGCTCACGCGGCACGCCGACCGCAAACGCCACATTCATGCCGGCCGTCTCGCGACAGAGACGATCCACCCCGTCGCGGGCAGCATCGAGAAGCACTCTCGAATGAAACAGGTCGGCGCAGGTGTAAGCCGTAACCGAGAGCTCGGGAAACGCCGCGATCTCTACCCCCTGCGACTCCAGCTCGCTGACTTTTTTAAGTATTTCAGTGACATTATAATCGACATCACCCACCGAAACGCCCGGTGCGCACGCTGCCACTCTGATATATCCCCCGTTACGGGTATTTATTGACGACATCTTTTTCGTAAGGATTTATTCAGCACAAATTTAGAATAATATTTGCGCAAATGTCGCGTTGCCGTAAAGATATTTTATCTTCCCACCCCCGAGATTTAAAGCATGCTGTCGATGTGGTCCTCAAGAACCCGGTCGGCATACGGGGCAACAATGTAGTCGTCGGCTCCGGCATTCAGAGCCTCTGACATTGCATCATAATCCTCCATCGACGTGCACAAAAGAACACGACAGCTGGAATTGCGCATCTTTAGAGACTCGATATACGATATAGCCTCTCCCTCCTCCAATGCCAGCGGATCTATTGCAAGAAGCACAACCTGAGACGCAGGCACCGACAACGCGTCGAGAAGCGTCGAGCAATATACCACATTATAACCCTGAGGCGCATAATTTTTGTTTATGCGTCTGAAAAGCATTCCGTCAAGATCTATTACAACGATTGTTTTCATACCTCCAGGACTTATGACTACAAATTTACCTGCAAAAATTCTTCATTAGACCAATAGATACAGTATTGTCTCTCTAATGTCTCAGACTTATTAACAAATTATTTTAACATCTGCGACACAATATATTACAAATAGCACTACATGATAAAATATGTCACAAATAGAAAAACTCTTTTTGTAAGTGGTTTGTTATAAAGTTGTAAAAAGCGCACGAAATCTATTAAAGATCAGAGCGTTTTAACTTAAAATCGTTAATCGTCATGATGTAATGCCGCATTGGCATTCTATCGCTGTTAAAATTTTTTAAGCAAAAATGGTCAAAAAAATATACCGATGGCTTTCGGCCTTGGCAATGATACTATATTTGGGTTCATGCGCTACAACCTCGACTGCAGAAGAAGGATGGGGCGACAGCACGTCCGACGCCAACATTTCAAAGTTCATGTCGCAATACTTCCCAAACAGGGCGTACACATCAACTGGCCGAAGCGACTCAATAGTGGTGATGCGTGTCAGCAACGGCCCGTCTGTCTCTTTCGATTCTGCCGGGCACTGGGTTTCAATGGTAGGATACGGAGCTACACTTCCGCAGATTTTTCTGTTTGACCAGCTTCCGCCTGATCTTTACGAGTATGTGCAGGGACTGAATGCCACAGGCAAAGTCTACAGTGTCATTGTCGACCACGGCCTCTATACTGTCGATATGCTCGACACGTCGGTGACCTACGATAATTCCACCGGCACGATCTCGCAGCCGGCCAATCTCATCAAAGCCGTCTCGAGAATCTCAAAGTAGCCTTGTCGAGCGGAAAGACAAGCGTGAGTATCATGCCGTCGTCGCTGAGCCGCGCGCTGCACTCGTCGTCACGACCCATCGGTGTATATGTAGCGTCAATCCACTCGAGATCATAGTCTCTGAGAAATCCGCTGTCGGCAAGACGCCCTTTTTTCATGCCCGGATGCCAACGGTCGGAGTGTGTCACAGCGCCGTCAAGATACACTATAGTCCATGCCCCGTCGCAGCCGTCGTCTGCCACGACACCAAGCGTGTACTTACCGCCGGGACGGCTCCATGCCGGATCATTGTCACGGTCAAGATACTGCCAGACACCGGCAGGCGACGATGCGATATCTTCCGGGGCAGGAAAATCGTCGGGCGACGTAAGGGTGGTCATGCCGTCGACAGCATGATCTGCAAAACGGCAGGCATCGGCGCGATCAACAATCAGGCTCTTGCCTTGACAGAAAAGTTCGACCGAAACAATTTCGCGTCCCGGGCTCCTCTCCACACTTCCGCTTCCCTTAATACGGTCCTGACCTACGCACCATGTCACGGCATGACTGTCGGCAGTCATCGACAAGGACACCGTCTCCTGACCTGAAAGCATATCGTATATATCCTGCGACCGGCCTCCACACGCAACCCTGAGGAAACGGCGGTCGCCATCCATACCGAAATCAGTATTTCCCCATTGCAGAACAAGGCTGTCGCTCCGGCCGGCTGCGTCTTTCCATGCAATCCCCCACTTCGCCGCACTCATGCCGCTGCGTGGCCTGTCGCCTTTCAGTATCGCGGCGACACCGACCTCAATGCCGCTTCCCGTCCCTTCACAATTGAGCCGCATGACGCCGTTCTTTTCAAGCATAGTCCGGCCGACAGCGCATGAAGCCATCCACGCCATAATAGCGGCAATAACAGCGCCCCTGATCATAGGCCGCCGAGCTCTTTCACAGTTTCAACAAACTCCACGCGATCCATATCCCACGGGAGCCAGTTTATGGTATGCCCGCGGCGTTCCATGCCTCTGAACCATGTCATCTGCCTTTTGGCGAACTGATGTATCGCAGTGCGCAGCCCGCTCTCCATCTCCTCGCGTGTGATCTGACCGATAACATACAGTGTCAGCCACTTATATTCGAGCCCGTAGTAAATCAGGCTCTCCGGCGGCACACCCTCGGCAAGCAGTTTCTCGACCTCCTCTGTCATGCCCGAGCGAAAACGAGCCATCAGACGGTCGTCTATGCGCTTCCGACGCATCTCGCGGTCAATCTCGATGCCGATTATCAAGGCGTCTTTCTCAGGATCTGATTTCGATCCATACTCCTCGTCGGGATGCTGCAGGTAATAATGCTGTATCTCGATCGCCCTCAACGCACGGTCGACCGTATCGACATCGGTCGTATTGTGCAGCGACTTCATTGCGCCCAATATCTCTGTCAGCTCGGCAAGCGATTTGTCGCCGAGCTCTTCCCTTAAACGGTCATTGCGTGGCACTTCGGGCAGTTTAAGACCGTTGAGGGCAGCCTCGACATACATACCGCTGCCGCCGCACACCACCGGCATGGCACCGCGGCTTCTTATCTCGGCCAGCGATTCCCTGTAGTCGCGGAGGAAGCGGTGCAGATTATATTTATCGCCGGGCTCACACACATCGACAAGATGCACTGCCACCTCGCCATATTCCTCAAGATCTTTGCCTGTGCCTATATCCATGCGCCGGTAGACCTGACGCGAGTCGGCGCTTATAATCTCGCCACCCGTAGCCGTCGCGACATCGACCGCACGACGGGTCTTGCCTGTCGCCGTCGCGCCCACTATCGCGATAAGCGAAGCCCTGCGTCTCAGTTCTGCGTCACTCATCAGATCACATTGAAATACCGGCAAAGAAACTTCCTCACACGCCACAACGGCTTGTCCTGATTGACCGTAGCCACGGCAAGCCAGTTTTTGTCGTTGTAGTCGACATCCCACTTGTGCATGTCGCGCAGCCTGAATGTGGGCCGATAGTTGCGTATGGCATAGAGCCTCATGCCCGAGGGGCTATACGTCTTCCATGTGACAGCCACAGTATAGATGCGGCGGAGTTCCGATTCGAGCACAGGCGACGCTTCACCGTCTCTCACCATGCGCCATACGCGCTCCATGCTGTAGAATGCCCCCGGAGTCTTTATGCCGTCGAGTTTATCCTCGGAGTCGAAAAAACATATATAATGCAACGTGTTGGACAGCGTTACAGTATTTTCGTTGATATATGCGAATCTGAGTTTTTCGGGCGACACTCCCGCAAGGCTCCTGAACATGTCGAGTGCCGAGAGCTCGTCGAAACGCGTGGTGAACGGCAGACGGCACTTCACCGGAGTGTCTGTAGGGCACCCGGGCGACTCGGGCGTCAGATAGAGTGAATCGCCGGCCACTACAAGATAACGCACATCGGTGTGAAACCCACTCTCACGGTCAAGCTCCTCATTGCGGCAATAATAGCTCCACATGCCGCGATAGCGTCTGAAGAAATAAACCCACGAGGCCGCCATGAGCACCGACGGAGCTATGACAAAGAAGAACGTGTCGGGTGAATTGATATTGACATTGATGTAGTATTTGAAATAATACACCCATGCCGCGACTCCGACGGCAAGCGAGATAGCGAACAGAGTCTCGAGCTGCAGCGACGACTCCTGCATATATAGTTTTTCAAGGAAATCGCGCTCAGCGTAAGTACCGAACCTGACTCTGTAGCGTTCACGTTCGGCTATACTTGAGGCGCACCATCTCTGCCAGAAACTCGTCAGCGCCATCATCGGAGCTACGATAAGTATGGCAATGTAGGGTATCGCCTGATTGCGCGGCTGCGGTTTCAGCCATCCCGGTTCCCACTGGTCTCCGACCCAAAGTATGGCCACCATCACGGCAGCCGACAGAATAAGAGCCGTTCCCACCGCCCCCGCCACGCGGTTGCGCCGCGGGACGGGGAAATGGGAGACACGACGCAGTAACGCCATCGCAAGATATACTCCGAAGATCACGACCGGAAACCATCGCTGATCCACTACAAAAGCGAGCAATATCGCCGCTTCGAGCGAAAGCACGGCTATCGACCATGTCGTGAGCATACCGAAGATGCCCGCCGTCACTGCACGTTTACGTTGCTCTATTGGTGTCAAACTCTATCGGGTCTTTTGCAGGCCGGTGGTTATTTGCCGAAAGCCTGATTGAAGTGATGTATGAGATTGCTGTAGACAAGTTCGCGCGAATTGCAGCCGTAGATGCTGTGATCCTTGTTGGGGAAGATCATCAGGTTGCAGAGCTTGCCCGCGCCATGCAGACGCGCCATGTATTCCACCGTGTTTGAGAAGTGGACGTTGTCGTCGGCGGTTCCGCTCATCACAAGCAACTTGGCGTTCATGTTGGGCGTGAGGTTGACCGGCGACGAGGTCTTGTATCCGTCGGGGTTCTGCTGGGGAGTGAGCATATAGCGCTCGGTGTAGATCGAGTCGTAGTAGCGCCACGAGGTCACAGGAGCGATAGCCACACCGGCCGCAAACGGGCTGCCTACTGCCGACACGCTCATAAGCGTCTCATAGCCGCCGTAGCTCCAGCCGGTGATGCCCATGCGGTTGCCGTCGATGTAAGGTAGCGAAGCGAAGTAACGTGCGGCCGCGCATTGGTCGGCGGTCTCGTTCACACCGAGATGGCAGTAGACCGAAGTCATAAAATCATAGCCACGGCCGTTGGTGCCGCGCGGATCGACACATGCCACGATATAGCCCTGCTCCATAACAGCATACATCTGCCAGTCAATACCCCATGAGTCGGTCACCGACGATGAGCCCGGGCCGCTGTACTGCGTCACGATAAGCGGGTATTTCTTTGACGCGTCGAAGTTGACGGGCTTGATAATGTAGGCATTGAGCTGATCGCCATTGGCACCCGGTACAGTTATAAACTCTTTCTTGGCCATGCCGGCGTAGTAGTTGGTCACATCGCTGTTGTCGACGAGCACGCGCAGCTGTTTGAGCTTGTTGTTGTAGAGTGTGTACACAGGAGCTTTTGACGCCGAGCTCTGGCTGAGCACGAAGTAGTTGCACGAGGGCGAGAACGTGGCTGAGGCACTTCCCTTCTCCTCGGAGAGCATCGTCACCTTGTTCTTTTTGTCGATACGCGAGATGACGCGGTTGATAGCGCCGCACTCTGTCGACTGATAGTAGTGGTTGCCGAGTGCGTCACTGCCGTAGTAGGCGGTCACATCCCAGTTGCCCGACGTGATCGTGCGTGTCAGCGCGCCCGAGTAGCTGTATTCATAGAGATGAGTGTAGCCCGAGCGTGTCGACCACACCACAAACGACTCGTCGTTGAGAGTCAGCTGCTCATAAGTCTCGGGGATAATCCAGGCCTTGCTTTTCTCAACAAGTATCGACTTCACGACAGTCGATTTCGGATTTACGGAATAAAGCTCCATGCGTGTCTGGTCGCGGTTGAGCGTAGCCACGATAAGACGCCCCGAATCCTTGCCGCCGAACCTGATGCGCGGGATATACTCGATTGTCTTGTCCTCAAAAACAATATCTTTGGTCTTGCGGGTATCGACATCAAAGGCATGCAGCGTCACAACCGAGTTCTGCACACCGGGGAGAGGATATTTGTAGGTGAACATGCCCGGGTAAAGCGAGTACTGCTCTTTCGACGGACACACTCCCTCATAAAGCGAGAAAGTGAACATGGGCACATGGCTCTCGTTGTATTTCAGATAGGCAAGAGTGGTGTTGTCGGGCGACCATGCCATCGACACGGCGGTGCTGAACTCCTCCTGATAAACCCAGTCGGGCACACCGTTGATGACCTCATTGATCTTACCGTCGGTCGTGACTGCCGTAATAGTATTGAAATCAAGTTTCTTCAGATAGATGTTGTTGTCGGAGACAAAAGCGACCATACGGCCGTCGGGAGAGAACATCGGAGCCTCCTGAAGGGCATGCTCGGTCGAAAGCGGCTTAAGTATATTGCGGCCGATCTCAAACACATAATACTGTGCCCTGATCGAATAACGCCACACCGGATCAGCCTTTTCATAGACCAGCATCTTCTTTCCGTCGGGACTGAGCGAGAAGCCTCTGACCGCACTGATTGACGCCTCGCGGGTGTGCGACGCGTCAAAGACTGTCTCAAGCTCCTTGCCGGTGGCCGTCTCATATCTCACGATCTTGGTGCCACGATCGGTAAGAAGCAGATAGCTTTCGCCGTCAGGCATATAAGTAAAATGAGCCGGAGCCTTTGGACGCTGTACATTAGTCGTATAATCGGCGATGCCGGGGAGTATGCCCGGCGCGTCGGCAAGCAGACACGGAGCCGTGAACAACGCGGCTGCAACTGCAAGATATTTGAGTTTCATAGCGCTTATATTATTTGTTTTGTATTCTGAATCACCATAACGACATCTGAGCCGGATTATCGGGCGGAGTGCTGCGACGAGGAGGTTCCTGATACCCGAACCCCGTTGGGACGTTTACATCAGACGGCATGGGCGACGACGACAGGAGCCACTCGCTCTCCGATATAGACTCGTCAATAGCCACGAGTTTGGGCTTGCGGGCACGTGGCTTTCTTTTCTTCTTTGCCGGCAGAGGCTCTGCCGGAGACGCCATCGCGTCGTTTTCAGATATCGCGGCAAGCATGTCGAGATCGTCGGCAATAACGGCAGAAACGCCCGTCGAATCAGGTTCATGCCTCTCTACACTGTCAACTGTCATATCGATCAGTTCGCCCCCCTCGTCGGGCGCGGACTGCGATGAAGTGTCGTCATCGGCCGCCGGCACCGGCTCAGCGACAGGAGCCCCGCTTTCAGGCGTCACAGGCGCAGCGGTCTCCACCACGACCTGCGCTGCCTGCGCCGAGTCAAGATCGGCACGCAGCTGCGCGTTTTCCTCCTTCAGCTCCTTGATACGTGCGTCCTTACGCTTCTTCATATTCTCGATATTCTTGAGCTGACTCTGAATCTCACCCACAACTTCAAGCGACTTGTTGGCCTCCTCGAGGCTTGATTTCAGCTGCGCGATCTCGGCTCTTGCCTCATCAAGCTCTTTTGCAAGCTCCCCGTTGGCCGCAGAGACCGGCTCGACATCTGCCGGCGCTGCTGTATCGTCAGTGGCTTTACCCGCCTTCACCTCCAGCACCCTCAGTTTGTTGAGGAGACTGTTTTTTTCAAGATCATACTGCTCGATATCGGCCTGCAGACGGGCCACACGACGCTCAAGGTCGGCATTGCGCTGTGTCATCGTCCGTTTCTGGCGGTCGGCGCTCAACGCCTTTTCCTCAGCCTTTGCGACGCGCTCAGTAGCCTGTGCTATCTGTTCGGTAGCTTCGTTCACCTGCTTGTAGAGCTTTTTCTTTTCCGAGGCCCACCGGCGGTTTGCTTTATCCGCCTCCCTCCGGGCCACTGTAGAGATATACTCTTTCAGATCCTTGTCGAGATTGTCATAAATAAACCGGCACTGCTCCTCACTGTCAAGACATTCCTTCAGATATGGAGGCAGATTGCTGTTAAGCACGGCTACAACCCCCTCAAAAATAGCCTTGGCGCCATGATCATCCACGCGGCCCTCACGCCCCTTGTCTGATCCTGTCTCATTTTCCATGCCGCTTTCTGTCGCGGCATAGGCATTGACATTATTTTCCACAGAGGCACTGTCCGACGGCTGGGCAGACGTTTGCGACTCGCCGCTTTCAGCTGCCGACGGTCGCTCATCGCCGTCATAATGCAAGTCCATATCATCGTCATCATTGCCGCCGCCAAATCCAAAGGCTCGAAGCATGCTGTAGAAAATGCTCATATCGAAGAGGGGGTAATAGGTTCTTCAGGTTTCATCACAATGCCGGTGCCCTTGCGGCCATTGATGCCGATGACAAGTGGCCTGGCAAACTTGACAACGCGCAGACGCTCCGACTCATATACCGCGGGACACGCGTCAAGATATCCGCAGTCAAATATTCCTCCGCCTTTCTCCGACGGATCCACGGTGAAATAGCCCACACCGAAAGAGGTCAGATTCTGGAAGAAATGCGTTCCCTGGCTGGGCTCGATACGATAGTTGCTGAGCGAAGACTCGACAATGAGGCGTGCAGCCGATATGTCGGGCCACTTCACAGGTATGCCGAGAGCCGAGTCACTTGAGCCCCAGCGTCCCGGGCCTATCAGCACATAGCCCTCACCCTTTTCGAGGAACTGCATGTTGATCTTCTCGATCTCAATGGCAAGATCGGGATTATGCAACGAGTCGAACTTCTCGGGCCTTACATAGACAATCGTATTGACATTCTCTATATTGCCGTGGCCGAGAGCCAGCGTACTCTTAAGCAGAAGCTGACTGTCAGGTATGTCGAGTATCGAGTCGTCGACAAGATCCTTACGGTCTATGATCGGACGTATCTGCAGCCAGTAGATATGTCCCTTGTTCGTGCTGCCCGGAGGCGACACAAGTCCGGCGAACTCTATCTCTACAGGACGCTGCATCGCTTCCTGACCGGTGTGCAGCATCAGATCGAGTGCAGGAGCGAGCGGAAGCGCACCGTGCGACAGCATGTTGGCGAATGTCACGACACGGCGGCCACGGCCTTCGTCACTGTCGCGCAGCATCTGGTCGCGCGAATCATATGTCGACACCACGTATCTCAGCGCACCCGTTCCCGCGAAGTTCTGCACCGGCAGTTTCACGATATTGAATCCGTCGTCGGTCTTGAACTCTCCCGTCGCTTCCTCATTCATGCTCAGCGCATACAGTTTACGCTGCGTATCGCGAAGCGCAAGATCGAGCGTCGAGGTCTGAAGCACCTTACGCGCATGGCGCGGCGAGAAGCGCAACGACAGGCCGCCGTCGACGATATATTTTCCGAGACCGGCCGCCACTTCCACGACGCCGTCCTCAGGTTCCTCATTATTAAGCGGATAATAATTCAGCGAGCGACCCACGCCCGAGAATGACGGGAAATAGTAGCCCTGCCACTCGCGGCCGACAACCTCCTGAATGATCACGGCCATCTTTTCCTGGTCGATAACATTGGACGTAGCAGTCATATAGGCCTTGCTGTCGGCAAAGAAAACCGACGCATACACGCCTTTTATCGCGTCGGTGAGCAGACGCAGCATCACATTGCGGTCCTGCACACGCGGTATCATATAAGTCGAGTAGATGCCCGCAAACGGCTGGTAATGCGAGTCTTCAAGCAGACTCGAGCTTCTTACTGCCAACGGACGGTCGACCACATCAAAGAGCGCCATGAGATCTTCACGAAGACTCTCCGGCAACCGTGCCTTCAGGAAGCGGGCAAGTATCTCTGCATCGGGAGCATCACTCAATGCCAGCGGATATAGATCGTTGGCCGTCATGAACTCGTCGAATATGTCGGTGCATATCACCACCGTGCGCGGTATCGAGATCGTGACTCCGTCGAAATTGTCGAATACCGGATGCTTCTTGATGATCGAGTCGACAAATGCGAGGCCGCGTCCCTTGCCTCCAAGCGACCCCTGACCTATGCGGGCAAAGTTGGAGTAATGGTCGAAACGGTCCTTGCGGAACACGGCTACGACTCCGCGGTTTTTCATCTTGCGGTACTTCACCACAAGGTCAAAAATGAGCTGCTTGACGGCCGTAGCCTCCTGTATGGTAGTGAATTTGTGTATCTTGAGCACATCGGCGATGGGGAACATCGCACGCGAGTAGAGCCAACGCGAGAGCTCGTTGCGCTGACAGTGATAGAACAGCACATCGTCGGGAATCGAGAAAATGCGTTTCTGCAACTCATTGACCGAGCGTATCGTACCGACAGGATCACCTGTCGCGGGATCGCGCAGCACAAATTCGCCGAATCCGAAATTATCTTTTATCTCCTTTTCAAGATCGACCGAAAGCTTCTTGCTGTTCTTGTCGATAAAGACACCTCCGAAATCCTTTACATGCACGCGGTTATCTGACTCCGTCGACTCGACTATTATCGGCAGGGTCGGGTCTTTGGCGCGCAGATACGCGGCAAGCGACAGACCGGCCTTGCGGTCTTTGGCTCCCTCGTGCTTGAAACTCACATCGGTAATGACGCCGAGCATATTCCGGCCATACCGGCCATAAAGCTCAAGAGCCTCCTCATAGTCACGCGCAAGTATGACCTTCGGACGGCCACGCATGCGCAGCATCTGTTCATGCACGTTAAGAGCCTCGGTCGAGAACTCACGCGACTGCTTGAGCAGGAATTTGTAGATATGCGGCAACACCGACGAGTAGAACCTCACGGAGTCTTCCACAAGCATTATCGCCTGGACACCGACCTCGAGCACGTCGTTGTCGGCATTCATCTTATCCTCGAGGAGCTTTATTATGGCAAGGAGAAGATCGACATTGCCAAGCCAGCTGAACACGTAGTCGACACCGCTGTGATCTTCCTGCGAGATACGCCGCGTCACCTCCCGGCTGAACGGCGTGAGCACAACAATAGGAGTGTCATGGCTCATCCCTTTCAGCTCCTTTGCGCCCTCGAATGTCTCGGTGAGATCACCTCCCGGCATCGCTATGACCAGATCAAAATGCTTCTGAGCCATAGCCTCTACGGCATCCGATATGTGCGACACGCGCGTCACACGCGGCGGCGAGCTCAGGTTTAGCGACACATACTCGAAATACAATTGTTCCTCCACACGACCGTCTTCCTCCATCATAAATGCGTCGTATGGCGAAGCGATAAGCAGCACATTGATAATGCGCCGCTGCATCAAAGCCTGAAAGGCCGTGTCTTTAAGATACAATTGGCTTAATGACTCCTCGTTCATTGCTGTGATATTGCCGACATTGGCAAAGATTTCCCCAAAGATAACTAAAATAGCACACACTCCCCTGCCCATGCCCCATTTTTATTTCTCATGCGACCGCAACGATCGTTTTTTTTCAGAGCTTTCGGCGCATAGTTGTTGAGAGTTAGAGATTTTTTACTACTTTTGTGGCCGAAATATCTAAAATACGGGAATTACAAAATCATCTCATCCAATATGATTAACGCTCAAGACATTAAGAACGGCACCTGCATCCGCATGGATGGCCGTCTGTACTTCTGCGTGGAGTTTCTCCACGTGAAGCCGGGAAAGGGTAACACATTCATGCGTACCAAGCTGAAAGACGTTGTAGACGGCCGTGTGCTCGAGCGCCGTTTCAACATTGGTGAAAAGCTCGAGGACGTGCGTGTAGAGCGTCGTCCCTACCAGTTCCTCTACAGCGAGGGCGGCGACGACATCTTCATGAACAACGAGACTTTCGAGCAGATTCCTATCAACAAGGAGCTCGTCACAGGCGCGCCCTTTATGAAGGAAGGCGACACCGTCGAGGTTGTGACCGACGCCACCACCGAGACAGTGCTCTATGCCGAGATGCCTATCAAGACCGTGCTCCGCATCACCTACACCGAGCCCGGCATCAAGGGTGACACCGCAACAAACACTCTCAAGCCCGCTACTGTCGAGACCGGCGCTACAGTGCGCGTGCCTCTGTTCATCAACCAGGATGAGCTCATCGAGGTCGACACCCGCGACGGAAGCTACATCGCCCGCGTAAAAGGCTAAACAGCACTCACAGCCTCAACAGGCTGCCTGAAAACGACAGAGGATGCCTCATGGATCAATCCAAGGCATCCTCTGTTGTTTTACTTTATATTTTACGATACTCAGGCAAGCATCGGGGCTATACGTTTAATAGCCGCTATAAACCGGTCGATCTCCTCGCGGGTGTTGTATATAGCCAGCGACGCCCTCACAGTACCCTCGATGCCGAGCACGTGCATAAGCGGCTCGGCACAGTGATGGCCGGTGCGCACCTCGATGCCGAGTTTGTCGAGCAGCATGCCGGTGTCGTAGTGATGGGCGTTAGCGATGAGAAACGATATGACCGCACTCTTATGCTCCGCATTGCCGAATATGCGCATACCCTCGATCTTCTTCATCTCGGCCGTCGCATACTCCAGCAGCTCGTTTTCATGGCGTCCTATAGCCTCGTAACCTATGCTGTCGATATAGTCAATCGCCTTTTTCAGCGCCGAGATTCCCACAAAATCGGGTGTGCCGGCCTCAAACTTAAACGGCAGATCGGCCCACGTCGTGCCCTCGAACGACACCTTGCCGATCATCTCGCCGCCACCCTGATAGGGAGGCATGGACTCGAGAAGCGCGCGTTTGCCGTAGAGCACGCCCACGCCGGTGGGGCCATACATCTTATGAGCCGAGAACACGTAGAAATCGGCGTCAAGCGCAGCCACATCGATCTTCATGTGAGGCACAGCCTGCGCGCCGTCGACAAGCACGGGCACACCGTGGCTGTGGGCTATAGCTATCATCTCTTCGACAGGGTTGACCGTGCCGAGGACATTTGAGACATGGCAGAATGATGCCATGACCGTGCGCTCATTGAAAAGCGAGCGATATACGTCGAGATCGAGCGTCGACATGTCGGACCGAAGAGGCACGACACGTATCTTTATGCCTGTACGCATCGCCAGCAGCTGCCAGGGCACTATATTGGAGTGATGCTCCATGACGGTGAGGATCACCTCGTCGCCCGCGCGGAAACGCTGGCCGAAAGAAGCCGCCACGAGGTTGATGCCCTCGGTCGTCCCGCGGGTAAATATCACCTCCTCGACACCGGCGGCTCCGATCCACTCCGCCACACGACGGCGCGTAGCCTCCTGGCAGTCGGTCGACTCCTGCGAGATCGACGAAACGCCGCGGTGCACATTGGCCTTGCGGTTGTAGTACATCCCCTCGATCTCGTCCACGACCTGACGCGGCGTCTGCGACGTCGCCGTATTGTCGAGATACACCATCCGATGACCGTAGAACGTACGGTCAAGTCCGGGGAAATCGGCACGTATTTTCTCTACGTTATATTCCATGTCTTGCATTGCACTCGGCACACATCATGTCCTCTCCCTTAAACATCTTCTCCACAAGGTGGCGGAGACGCTCCGAGAGGCCGTCGATGCCGACATTGTCAATCACATCCATCATAAACGCCTGCATGAGCATAGTGCGGGCCTCGGCCAGGGGGATGCCGCGCTGACGCATGTAGAACAGCGCGTTCTGATCAAGCTGGCCGGTCGTGGCACCGTGGCTGCACTTCACATCGTCGTTGTAGATGAGCAGCTGCGGCTTGGCGTGCATACGCGCCTCGCGTGAAGCGAGGATATTGCGGTTGCTCTGATACGCCTCGTTGAAGCGAGCGCCATCCTCGACCGTAATGCTTCCCTCGAATGCTCCCGACGCCTTCCCGTCGAGCACGTATTTGAACAGCTGGTTGCTGCGCCCGTGGTCGCATGTGTGACGCAGGTCAGAGAAGTTGTCGATATGCTGCGAGCCATTGCCTATGGCCATACCGTCGAGGCTCGTCTCTGAGCGGTCTCCCTTCTGCGTGATGTAATACTCATTGCGGGTCGTGCCATTGAGCAGCGTCAGGCCGTTGACCTTCAGCCGCGAGCCGTCATGCTGCTCGGCAAAAAGCTGCGAGAAACGCGATGTGCGCTCCGACGACTCCTCCATGTCGCAGATGTTTATGCGGGCGTCGCGTCCGACATAGGCCTCGACAACCTGAGAGATATGGCACGCGGCATCGCCACGCGAGTGATCGCAGAACAGTATATTTATCTCGCTGCCCTCTTCGGCGACGATGAGGACACGGCGCACCGCCATCAACGGTACCGGCGACGAAAGCAGGTTGACGATCTGCATCGTCTTGGATGCCTTCACCCCCTTTGCGACATGTATGAAAACGCCGTCCTGAGCAAGCAGTGTATTCAGTGCAAGAGGTGCCTCGCCGCGCACTGTCGATGCAATGCGGTTATAGTATTTTCCGACGAGACCTGGATTTTCTTCGGCCGCTTTGGCAAGCGACATTACCGTGACCCCGTCAGGGAGGTTGCGCAGAAGCGACTGCGTGGGCACAAACTTGTCGTTGGCGACCGCGCCGAGCCACGTGCTTGCAGTGAGCACACCGCAATGAAAGACCTCGGCAAGATCAACAGGTATGTTGACGCGGGCGATATTCACTCCGAAATCGGGAGCGAACATCTCGTCGACCGACACTTTCTCATATCCCTCGTCACCCTTGCGCGGCAGACGCCCGACACGGCGCAGTGCGGCAAGAGCACCTTCGCGCGCCGCATTCAGCACATCGACCGAATGCCCGTTGACGACCGCTGCATTGCCGGTGTAGAGGTCAATGTACTGGTCAAGCGCGTTCATATTGCCGAGTCATTTTTGTGGTCGACCTCCTCCTTGATCCAGTCGTAGCCCTTCTCTTCGAGTTCAAGAGCCAGATCGGGGCCGCCCGAACGCACGATGCGTCCCTTGTAGAGCACATGCACGAAATCAGGCTTTATATAGTCGAGAAGACGCTGATAGTGAGTGATGACGATAGCGGCATTCTCAGGCGTGCGGAGCTTGTTGACACCTCCGGCCACAACCCGCAGGGCATCTATGTCAAGACCGCTGTCTGTCTCGTCGAGTATGGCGAGACGCGGCTCAAGCACAGCCATCTGAAATATCTCGTTGCGCTTTTTCTCTCCTCCCGAAAAGCCCTCGTTGACCGAGCGCGAGGCAAGTTTGTTGTCAAGCTCGACGATCTCGCGCTTGCGTCGCATAAGTTTCAGAAAATCGCTGGCCGACAGAGGCTCCTCGCCGAAATACTTGCGCTTGGCGTTGAGCGCGGCGCGCATGAAGTTGACCATCGAGACGCCGGGGATCTCAACCGGATACTGAAATGAGAGGAAGAGCCCCTCGTGGCTGCGGTCCTCGGGAGCCAGGCCAAGCAGATCGACACCGTGAAGCGTAGCGCTTCCTCCTGTCACGGTGAAGCGCGGGTCACCCGCCAGTGTAGCCGACAAAGTGCTTTTGCCAGATCCGTTCGGACCCATTATGGCATGCACCTCTCCGGGACGCACCGTAAGATCAACACCGTGAAGTATCTCCTTTCCACCGTCGGTCAGTTCGGCTTTAAGGCCTTTTATCTCAAGCAATATATCGTTTTTCATCATATTTGTTGCGTTAATCTGTGGTTCACTGCCTTTCTCAGCCTACCGATCCTTCAAGAGTCACCGACAGAAGTCTCTGCGCCTCGACGGCAAACTCCATCGGCAGCTTGTTCATCACTTCCTTGGCATAGCCGTTGACAATAAGCCCGACAGCCTCTTCGGTTGGTATGCCGCGCTGATTGCAGTAAAACAGCTGCTCCTCCGATATCTTGGAAGTAGTGGCCTCGTGCTCGACAATCGCCGTGTCGTTCATCACGTCGATATAGGGGAAGGTGTGTGCTCCGCAATGCGATCCGAGCAGAAGCGAGTCGCACTGCGTGTAGTTGCGGCATCCGCTGGCATTTGGAGCCACCTTGACCAGTCCGCGGTAAGAGTTTTCGCTGTAACCGGCCGATATGCCTTTTGACACGATAGTCGATCGCGTGTCAGACCCTACATGTATCATCTTGGTGCCTGTGTCGGCCTGCTGCCGGTTGCGCGTCACCGCAACCGAGTAAAACTCGCCCACACTCCCGTCTCCGGCAAGAATACACGACGGATATTTCCACGTGATCGCCGAGCCGGTCTCTACCTGCGTCCACGAGAGCTTACTCTTAACACCGCGGCAGAGACCTCTTTTCGTCACGAAGTTATACACACCGCCACGTCCCTCGCGGTCGCCGGCATACCAGTTCTGCACCGTCGAGTACTTCACTTCGGCGCGATCCTCGGCTATGATCTCGACGATAGCCGCATGAAGCTGATTTTCATCGCGCATAGGCGCCGTGCACCCTTCAAGATAGCTCACATAAGCGTCGTCATCGGCGACTATGAGCGTGCGTTCAAACTGGCCGGTACCCATGGCGTTGATGCGGAAATAGGTCGACAGCTCCATCGGGCAACGCACTCCCTTGGGTATGTAGACAAACGACCCGTCGGAGAACACCGCCGAGTTGAGGGCGGCAAAGAAGTTGTCGCGGTAGCTCACGACGCTGCCGAGATATTTTTTCACAAGATCGGGATAATCTTTTACAGCCTCTGATATCGAGCAGAATATCACACCCATCTGAGCGAGCTTCTCGCGATGTGTGGTTTTCACCGACACCGAGTCCATGACCGCGTCGACGGCCATGCCTGCAAGCTGATTGCGCTCGGCCAGCGGGATGCCGAGCTTGTCGAATGTCTCAAGCAGCTCCGGATCAACCTCGTCGGCGGTCTTCGCCTTATCGCGCGTGCGTGGCGCGGCATAGTAGCTTATCGCCTGAAAGTCAATCTCAGGAATATTAAGATGAGCCCAACGCGGCATCTCGAGAGTCTGCCAGTAGCGGAAAGCCTTTAGGCGGAACTCAAGCAGCCAGTCGGGTTCATGTTTTTTCGCCGATATAAGTCTCACCACATCCTCCGATAGCCCTACCGGGATGATGTCGGTGTCTATGTCGGTTACAAAACCATATTTGTAGTCATCGCCTTCTCTGGCGACATCGTCAATTATTTCATTACCCATTTCTACGTGAAGATCTGAGTTTATTTCAATGTTGATAACGTGCTGCCGGCCCTCATGGTTTTCCCTGAGACGGCGCATACTGCCCGAATACAGCCGTGGCCACTCCAAACGTGCGCGGAGCGAGGTCGAGCACCGCTCTGGCGACACGCCCGTCGTCGAGCGTCGACTTGTCGATTACCGAGCCTCCCTGCTTGAACGCCTGACAGATATTCAGAATTATGCTTAGCACAAGAAATCCGACAAACACACTTGTCACCATGCCCAGACAGCTGTCGACAAAACCGAGAGCCATGCCGCGTACAACGCCGCGCATCATTCCGGCCACGATCTGCACCGCGATATACGCTCCCACAAAGAGCAGCGTCGACGACACGACTCCCGCCACATGACCGGCAATCAGTTCAGGCGCGTTTCCTGTCATCGTGCGGAAGAAATCCTGCGCCCCGAGCCACTGCGCGAGTTCGCCGGAAAAGCACCGGCAGGCGGCGATACCGGCAACGACACCGGCCACCACTCCGAGTTGGCGCAGAATGCCACGTCTGTATCCGGCGACCGCCGTAACGACTAAAAGTCCGATGATTACTATATCGATCGTCGTCATAATGCCTTAATACCATGTGACTCCGTTGGAGGTCGATGAACGCTTGTCGTACTTGACATCCGACAGCAAAGACGATTTCACCGCTATGTGGAAATTGAAACTCTTGTAAGGGCCTACAGGAATAACACTTGCCGACATGGTGAAGCAGTGCAGATCTCGCGAGATATTACAGCTCATGTATGCGAGCTTCTTTGCCTGGAAATTATAGCTCGACGAGAAGCCGACGGTCCAGTTTGGCGTCGGACTCAGATTGCCCGACACACTGAGATTCTGCGTGATCTTGCCGTTATACTCGAGCTTGTCGTAGTTGAACGTACCGTAACCGTAGTTGATCGAATAGTTGAACGTCAGACTCCACGGGAATGGCCAGGGCGAATATCCGTCGTTGTCAATCGTCGTCGGTTCCTCCTCCTGCTGCCCGCGTCGCGACCGCTGATACCCTATGTTCTCGTCAAAGCCGACATCGTCTTCATCGTCTCCTCCGGCATCATCTTTTTTCTTGTCGTCCTTACGCTTGAACGTATTGTTGTTCAACGTGTAGCTGAACGACGTGCCGGTGCTTGCGAGCTTGCCGATACCTTTTCCGGCCTTCCATCGCGGCACGTTGACCCTCACCGGCGCACCGGCCGAGTTGAGCTGATAGGTATAGACATCCCACACAGCCGACAGATTGAGGTTGAAGTTCTTGACGAGCCTCAGCAATATCGACGTGTTTATATTACTCCAGTTAAGCGAGTCGGCCGCAAAGTTGTAGCTCTGCATTATACTCAGGTTCTCGATAAGCGACACTTTTTTCTCGCCTATACTGTCTTTGTCGCTCTTCACCTTCATCTCCAGGTTGTTGTTGAGCGCGACAGAGACCGTTCCCGATTTTCCCTGCCCCGGCACACCATACAGCGCGTTCTGGAACATGGAATATTTCTGAGCACGCATCACACCGTTCTGGTCGGGCATCTCATAGGTGCCGTAGTAGCCGTAGAAAGGCTTACTGAAGTCGGGGGCGCCGGAGAATGTGACCGACGGGGTGAATACGTGGCGTATCATCTTCACCTTGTCGCCAAGAAACGGCAGAGGCTGATAGAAACCGTAGAGTTTTGTATCGACCGACACCGACGCCTGAAAATCGTAGACGTTGTAGAAACCATAGGTAGTGTCGGCCACCACAGCAGCCGCATTCGGATCCCACTGGCGGCGTATCTTGTTTGTGTACATTCGATCGGTGAAGTTGACCGACGGAGTCACATTGACATAGTTGAGCATGTTGAACGTCGCCGAAATGGGGATGTAATGCTTCATGGCATTGCGCCAGTCTTTGATCAGACTCTTTTTGAAGAACACATCCTGCTTGGCGGTAAGAGAGTTCTGAAACTGTCCGGAATACGACATCCTGATCTTCTCATACCACTTTTCGTCGCCTACCGCACGCTTGCGCTTGAAAGGATAGGTCTGCGCCATCGTCACCGTGAAGTTGGGGAACGATACCGTAAGCGTGGAGTCCTGCGTGCGCTGCGAGAGGTTGAGCGTAGACGATATCGACCACTTGCTCTGCGGGAAACGATATGTCATGTTGACCGACGAGCTCTTGGTGTTCTCGGTGAACGAGCTTGAATAATAGCTGTTGAGCGCGTTGCGAGAGTATCCGCTCGTCGTGAAGTTGACCGATGCCGAAAGCGACATGTTGGGATTTGCCTTTGAATCCTGACTGTGACTCCAGAGCACCTGGAAGTTGGTCATTTTGCTATAGTCGGGCAGTCCCTTGTCGCCGGTAATGGTTTTCAGGTAGTTGAAAGAGAAATTACCCGAATACTTATAGCGTTTGGAGTAGGTGGACTGTCCCGACAGTCCCCACGATCCCTTGGTGTAGACCTCGCCGGTTAACGCCAGATCGATGTTGTCGTTGATGGCAAAGTAGTAACCGCCGTCGCTCAGATAGAAGCCGCGGTTGTAGTCATCGCCGAAAGTCGGGAAAATGATACCCGACGAATACTTGTCGGAGAACGGAAAATATCCGAAAGGCACAGCCAGTGGCAACGGCACACCGAGAAGCACCATATAGGCCGGACCGGTGACGATATTGCTCTTTGGCTTCATCTTGGCCTTTGTGAGCTGGAAGTAGAAGTGCGGATGATCGTGATCGTCGCAGGTGGTGTACTTCGCGTTCTGGACGTAGTAGTAATCGTCCTCGGTCTTTTTTGTCTGTCCGCCCGTAAGATAGCCTTCACCCTGCTGCGTTATGACGTTGTTGATATAACCTCGCTTTGTCTTGAAGTTATAGCTCATGTCCTGCGTCTCATAGTCGGTGCCTCCCTCGCTGAACACCGGCTTGCCGGTGATCTCGCCGATGGAGTCGACTGCTCCCTGCGCATAGACTGTATTGTTTTTCAGATCCATGCGTATTTCCGCAGCATCGAGTTTGAGGTCTCCGTAGGTCACCTTGCCCTCTCCGTACATGTAAGACATATTCTGCCCGATCATCACCATCGAGTCGGCGCAGTCCATGTCCACGACATTGTCGAGGTCGACCTTCTCAAACCTGAATCTCGAACTGCCCGGAGTGCGCCGTGGCCTTACAGGAGGAACGGGAGCAAGCGAGTCGACCGACAGCGAATCAGAGGCGATGCTGTCGGCGGCGATGCTGTCGCCCAGGCCGATCGCCTGACGTATGTCGGTCAGCACTGAGTCGGCAAGCTCCCTGGCCTCAGCCTGAGTGGGTAGCTCGGCAGGAGGCGGCAGGACAACCTGCGCCGCGCCAGGCAACGCAGCACACAGCGCAACGTAAAGAAAAAAGATATATCTATAGAATGGAGAACGTCCCAATCCTTTGAGGTCTTGCGTAATGTGTAATTAATCCACCGGCATATGCCGGACACAGTCTGCAAAGATAATCGAAATAGAGTATATGTAAAAGTTAAAAAATACACCATCAGAAGTGCAATTCCATAAAATATAAATGATTACCTTTGTGATCTCTATTAACCGGATATCACATCAGCCAGTCAACCGCACCGACATGATAAGAATAGAAGACAACGTTGCCCTGCGCCCGCTCAACACCTTCGGCATGCAAGGCACTGTGCGCCGGCTTGTCACCTACACCGACCCGTCGGATCTCACAGAGCTTTTTGCCGATCAAAGCAGCTGGAAAACCGGCAAAGTCACGCACATAGGCGCAGGCAGCAACCTGCTGTTTGTCGGCGACTACGACGGCACCATACTGAAATCGGCAATAGAGACACCGCCAGTGCCGACCGCTGAGAACGCCGAAACCATATCTATGACCGCCGGGGCCGGAATGATCATGGACGACCTCTGCGCCGAGATAGCGCGACAGGGACTCTGGGGCACCGAGAATCTGTCGGGTATCCCCGGACAGGTCGGAGCAGCCGCCGTGCAGAACATCGGAGCATACGGTGTGGAGATCTCGGACATCATCGAGGAGGTGCACCTGTTCGACACCGAGACAACGACACATGTCAAGATGAAAGGAGCGGAATGCGGCTACGGTTATCGCACGTCGATATTCAAACGCAGTCCGCTTCACGGACGCTACATAGTCACCGCAGTCACTCTGCGGCTGTCAAAGATGCCGGCACCGCGACTGTCCTACGGCCATCTGGCAGTGAGGGTGAGCGCGTTCCCTTCTCCCGATGAGATACGCCGCGAGGTTATCGCGATGCGCGACAGCAAGCTCCCCGACTGGCACCGCTATGGCAACGCGGGCAGTTATTTCAAGAATGTCGAGACCGACCTGTCGGTCTACGAGCGCATATGCTCGATGGTAGAGCCCGACGAGGTGCCTCACTACCGTCTTGACGACGGACGGGTGAAAATACCCACCGCATGGCTTATCGAGCGTTGCGGATGGAAAGGAAAAAGCGAGGGCGACGCCATGGTATGGCAGAAGCAGCCGCTTGTGCTCGTCAACGCCACAGGCAACGCCACCGCAGCCGACATAATCAGGCTTGAAGAGAAAATAATCAGTTCGGTAAACACACGCTTCGGAGTCACGATTGAGCCTGAAGTAGAAAAAATCAAAGATATATGAATTCATTTGTCATAGAGGGCGGACGCACGCTCTCAGGAACCATCACGCCACTCGGAGCCAAGAACGAGGCTCTTCAGGTGATCAGTGCCGTGTTGCTCACTGCAAGCCCCGTCACTATCTCAAATATTCCCGATATCCTTGACGTGCGCAATCTCATCGGACTGCTCGAGGGGATGGGAGTAGACATCCGCCGCGACTCGCCCGACACATATACATTTTGCGCATCAGACCTCAACCGCGACTTCATCGAGAGTCAGGAGTTTGTATCGCGATGTGCCTCGCTGCGCGGCTCGGTGCTTCTTGCCGGACCGCTGCTGACCCGCATCGGCGCGGTCAACTTTCCGCAACCCGGAGGCGACAAGATCGGGCGCCGCAAAGTCGACACCCACGTCAACGGATTCATGCGGCTCGGTGCTTCGGTCGACGTAAAGGCTCTGCGCGGCGCCACCCGCCTGACAGCTCCCGACGGCGGCCTCAAGGGATGCTACATGCTTCTCGAAGAAGCATCGGTCACCGGCACCGCCAACATAATCATGGCGGCCACGCTCGCCAAAGGCGAGACAATAATCTACAATGCCGCCTGCGAGCCCTATATCCAGCAGCTCTGCACACTTCTCATAGCCATGGGGGCAAAGATCGAAGGCGTCGGCAGCAATCTGCTCCATATCAAGGGAGTGGAGAAGCTCAACGGAGCCACACACAAGGTACTGCCCGACATGATCGAGGTCGGCAGCTTCATCGGCCTCGCCGCCATAACACGCAGCAGCCTGACGATCAAAGATGTCTCGATAAAGAATCTCGGTATAATACCCGACGCGTTCCGCAAACTCGGCGTCACTGTCGAGGAGCGTGGCGACGACCTTTTCATACCTGTCAAGGAGTCGTATGAGATCGAGACCGATTTCGACGGATCGATACCCACCATCGCCGACGCGCCGTGGCCCGGACTGACTCCCGACCTGCTTAGCGTGATGCTTGTGGTGGCCACACAGTGCCGAGGATGCGTCATCATACATCAGAAGATGTTTGAGAGCCGTCTGTTTTTTGTCGACCGCCTGATCGACATGGGCGCCCAGATCATACTCTGTGACCCACACCGCGCCGTTGTCATAGGCAATGATCACAAATATCCTCTCCGCGCCAACAAGATGTCGTCGCCCGACATACGTGCCGGCATCGCGCTGCTTCTGGCCGCGCTCTCGGCCAAGGGCACATCGGAGATAGGCAATGTGAATCAGATTGACCGCGGATATGAGCGCATAGACCAGCGTCTTAACGCACTTGGCGCCAACATTGTCAGACTATGACCTCCGACGTATGACAATCATAAAATACAATCACTCGTTTTTTTTTAATAACTTAGCGCGCTGAAACGTTCTCGGAAAGGATAGCAGCTGAACAGAAATGATAGAAAACCTCGTCATAGTAGAGTCTCCGGCAAAGGCTAAGACCATTGAGAAATTCCTCGGCAAAGATTTCAAGGTCATGTCGAGCTATGGCCATATCCGCGACCTTCGCAAGAAGAATTTTGGCATTGATGTGGAAAACGGCTTTCAGCCCGAATATGAAATACCGGCCGATAAACGGCAACTTGTGACCGATCTTAAAAAGGCGGCCGCAGAGGCACACACCGTGTGGCTCGCATCCGATGAAGACCGCGAGGGAGAAGCCATCGCATGGCATCTCGCTGAGGTTCTCGGCCTCGACCCCGCGACGACAAAGCGAATAGTCTTCCATGAGATCACCAAGGACGCCATACTCAACGCAATCGCCAACCCGCGCACAATAGACCTGCATCGTGTCGACGCACAGCAGGCGCGCCGCGTGCTCGACCGCATAGTCGGTTTCGAGCTGTCGCCGGTGCTCTGGCGCAAGATACGCCCGTCGCTATCTGCCGGACGTGTGCAGTCGGTTGCCGTCAGGCTTATATGCGAGCGCGAGAAGGAAATAAACGAATTTGTGCCCGAACCATACTTCCGTGTGACCGGCGAGTTCACCACTTCGTCGGGAGCACAGGTAAAAGCCGAGCTTAACAAACGTCTTGGCTCGGCCGACGAGGCACGCACGCTGCTCGACGAGTGCAAAGGCAGCACTTTCACTGTCGCCGACATCAACGTCAAGCCCACAAAAAAATCACCGGCCGCACCTTTCACGACATCGACACTCCAGCAGGAGGCCGGACGCAAGCTCGGATTTGCCGTCGGACAGACGATGAGCATAGCGCAGCGGCTCTATGAGAGCGGACTCATAACCTACATGCGTACCGACTCGCTCAACCTGTCGCAGCTCGCCCTGAGCACCATCAGGCAGGAGATAACCGCCGAGATGGGAAAGGAGTATGTGAAGACACGCCAGTATCACACGTCGTCGAAGGGAGCACAGGAAGCACACGAGGCCATACGCCCCACCTATATTAACCGCCGCACAATCGACGGCACGGCGCAGGAGAAGCGTCTTTACGACCTGATATGGAAGCGCACCATCGCATCGCAGATGGCCGACGCCGAAATCGAGAAAACGACTGTAGACATAGTTTCCGGCAAAAACGGGAACACATACTTCCAGGCTTCGGGCGAGGTTATCAGGTTTGACGGATTCCTGAAAGTATATCTCGAAGGCAACGACGACGATGACCACACATCGCAGACCGACGGCGACCGCCTCCCGGCAATGAGCGAGGGAGAGACACTGTCGGCCGCGGCAATACACGCCACTGAGCGGTTTACCCAGCAGCCTCCGCGCTTCACCGAGGCGTCGCTGGTGAAGAAGATGGAGGAGCTCGGCATAGGACGTCCGTCGACCTATGCGCCGACAATCTCCACAATCCAGAACCGCGAATATGTCGAGAGAGGCTCGCGCGACGGAAAACAGCGCGAATACCACGTGATCGAGCTGCAGAACGGCAAGATCAGCGAGTCGGTGCGCACAGAGAACTGGGGTACCGACAAAGGCAAACTTATACCGACCGACACCGGCATTATCGTCAATGAGTTCCTGACCAAGCTGTTTCCCAACGTCCTCGACTACAATTTCACCGCACGTGTCGAGGAGCGTTTCGACGAGATCGCCGAGGGAAAACGCAAATGGAACGACGAGCTGCGCGACTTCTATCAGGATTTCCACCCGCTTGTCGACTCTGCAATGACAACACGCACCGAACACAAAGTGGGAGAGCGTGTTCTCGGGACTGACCCGGCCACAGGATACAACGTCTCAGTGAAGATAGGCCGTTTCGGACCTCTCGTGCAGATCGGCGACTCAGACGCGGAAGAGAAGCCGCGCTTCGCCTCGCTGCTCAAAGGGCAGTCGATGTCGACGATCACACTCGACGAGGCGTTGCATCTTTTTGACTTCCCGCGCAATCTGGGCGACTTCGAGGAGAAGGCCGTGACGGTGGCCATAGGCCGCTTCGGGCCATATGTGCGCCACGACGGCAAGTTTGTATCTATCCCCAAGGAGCTTGAGCCGGCGGCCATAACACTCGACGAGGCCATAGAGCTGATCGAGAAGAAGCGTCAGGCCGACGCCATGCGACACATCAAGTCGTTTGAAGAGGATCCGGAAATCGAGATACTCAACGGCCGCTACGGTCCATACATCACGAAGAACAAGACCAACTACAAGATACCCAAGGCTGTCACCGATCCTGCCGCTCTCACCTACGAGGAAGTGAAAGAGATCATGGAGAAACAGGATGTCACTCCAAAACGCACGACCCGCAGCCGCTCGGCATCAGCGTCGAAGTCAACAGCAAAAGCCGCAGCCAAGACACCGGCAAAGACTACTGCTCGACGCAAGACCAAAACAGAAAAATAAACAGAGATGGCACAACAACGCATGACAAAACCGGGGGCCGAGCGACGTGGATTTGTCCCCGACCGCATCGAGACGTACACCTGCGATGCCGCCGACACCACTCTGCTCGATTTTCTATTTGCATCGATGCCCGACCGCAAGCGCACACCGGTAAAGAACATGCTGCGCTACGGCCAGGTGCGTGTCAACGGCACCCCCACCACCCAGTACGACATGCAGCTTCAGCCGGGCGACACCGTTGATATCAACCTCACACGTGCGTTTCAGGTGTTCTCACACCGCCGTCTGAAAATCGTCTATGAAGACGATGATATCCTGGTTGTCGAGAAAGGCTACGGACTCCTCTCGATGGGCACAGGCAAATCGGGCGAGGAAACGGCATACTCACTCCTGCGCGACTATCTGAAACGCAAGGATCCGCGCAACAAGATCTTCATCATACACCGTCTCGACCGCGACACCTCAGGCATAATGATGTTCGCCAAGACCCAGGAAGCGAAAGACGCGATGCAGCACAACTGGAACAATATGGTGCTCAACCGCAAGTATCTGTGCCTTGTCGAGGGCCGAGTGCAGGAGCCGGAGGGTGTCATCAGAAGCTACCTCGTGGAGAACTCGCGCATGGAGGCGTACTCCACCGACGACCCCGACGCAGGAGGCCAGCTTGCCGTGACGCGTTACCGCGTACTTGCCGACCGCGGCGGCTACACTCTGCTCGAAGTCGAGCTCGACACCGGGCGAAAAAACCAGATAAGGGTGCACATGAAAGACATGGGGCACCCCATTGCCGGAGACCGCAAATACGGAGCACGCACATCGCCGCTCCACCGGCTCGCGCTTCATGCCGCCACTCTGCGTTTCGTGCACCCCATCACCCGCAAGGAGATGAACTTCAGCGCTCCGATAAAATTCAAGATATAAGAGAACGATCACACCGAGCCAAAATTCAAGCACATGAGCCATGACCTACACATAAGCGACGGACTGACAAAGGAGGAGAAATACCTCCGACTGTTGCCGCAGATCGCCGCCATCACCGACGGCGAGACCGACATGATCGCCTGTATGGCAAATGTGTGCTCAGCTCTCTCGCTGACATTCGGGTGGCTCTGGACAGGCTTTTATCGCGTCAAAGGCGACGAACTGATCCTCGGCCCCTTTCAGGGTCCATTGGCCTGCGTGCATATAAAGCATGGCCGCGGCGTGTGCGGAACGGCCTGGGCCGAAGAACGCACCGTCATTGTGCCCGACGTGGAGAAGTTTCCCGGACACATAGCATGCAGCTCACTGTCGCGGTCTGAGATCGTCGTGCCCGTGCGCAACGCCAAAGGCGAAACAGTGGCGGTGCTTGACATCGACTCCTGCGAGACCGACACATTTGACGAGACCGATTCACTGCATCTCGGCGAAATAGTCGGGCTGCTGTCTGACTGCACATAAACAAAAACATTCATACACAACCAATCTTCAAGTTACAGACATGAAATTACCTGTTAGCATTCTGCTTGCAGCATTAGCAGCAAGTTGCACCACGACAAACACAAAGACAGCCGCCACCGACGAGGCCCAGTCAAACGGACACGAACCCATCGCCATCGAGGCAGCATGGGCCGACTACAATCCCGGCACTGTCGATTTCGAGATTACCACTCCCGACGCTCCGGGCGCCGACATCTACAAGCGCATTATCCCCGAGCCGGAGAAATATATCACCGACAATGCACGTCGTGTGCTCCAGACTCTCTACTTCTCTCCCGACGACAGCATACCCCAGATCGACACGATCAAATATGTCGTGAGAGACTTCGACGGCATCTCCTACAAGAGCGGAGGCGGCAACAAGGTGCGCATCGACTACAGCACCAAATGGATCGAAAAGAGCTTTGCCGACAACGACACCGCCAAACTCGACTACGAGACACGCGGCGTGATATATCACGAGCTCACTCACGCATATCAGCTCGAGCCTAAGGGCTGCGGCCACTACGACGGCAAGAGCCCGTTCTGGGCATTCATCGAGGGCACAGCCGACGGTGTGCGCGTAGCCTGCGGATGCTTCGAGCAGGATTTCGCATCCAAGGATCGTCCTCGCGGCGGCAACTGGATGGACGGATACCGCAAGACCGGATATTTCCTCTACTGGCTGCAGCTCAACAAAGACAAGGATTTCATCAAGAAATTCAACCGCACGGCTCTGGAAGTGGAGCCCTGGTCATTTGACGCAGCAATGAAGCATATCCTCGGCGACAAAGAGGAGAACTCGATCGAGAATCTCTGGAACGAGTATCAGGCCGCAGTAGGCGATCTCGACATCGCTTCAGCCGACTGACATCATACCGGAATTCAGGCAACAGACAATGAGACTACATACAGCGATCCTCGCAGCACTTGCCCTGTGCTGCGGGGCTTGCTCGTCTGACAACAAAGATGACGAGCCACGCAATCCTGTAGATATTCCCGCCCCTGAGCACAACTACCCGGAACTTATTAAAATCGCCGACGAGTGGCGCGACTATCACCCCGGCAACGTAAGCTTCAGGATCGAGTCGCCAAACACTGCTGGAGCTAAAATCTACAAAAAGATCGTACCCGACCCCGACACCTACATCAAGGACAACGCCCGTCGCGTGCTGCAGACCCTTTACTACTCCCCCGAAGACCCGAACATACCCAATGTGAAGACTATCGAGTATGTCGTGCGTAACTTTGAAGGCGTATCATACAAAAGCGGAAGCGGCAGCTTCATACGCATCGACTACAGCACCGACTGGATCGAGAAGAGCTACGGCACCAACGATGTGCAGAAAGTCGACTACGAGACACGCGGCGTGATCTACCACGAACTCACCCACGCATATCAGCTCGAGCCGAAGAATTGCGGCACATATGCCGACGGAGGCGAATTTTGGGCATTTATCGAGGGAATGGCCGACGCAGTGCGCGTGGCCTGCGGATGCTTCGAGCAGAATTTCGACTCCGAAGACCGTCCGCGCGGCGGCTCCTGGACAGACGGTTACCGCAATGCCGGATACTTCATCTACTGGCTCCAGCTCAACAAAGACGAGAACTTCATACGCAAGTTCAACGCCTCGGCCAACGAGCTCGAAACATGGTCGTTTGACGCTGCCATGAAGCACGTGCTCGGCGACAAGGAGGAAAACTCCGTGTCAAGTCTCTGGTATGAGTATCAGAAGGCTGTCGGCGACATTTAATAACCAATACATCATCCAGCAACAATGACGAGACATCTACATACAGCCGCCATCGCCGGCGGCATGCTCCTGCTCGCTGCCTCATGCCATCAGACACAGGAGGTTGCGACAACCGGGGAGCTTCCCGATCTCGCAGGATACGTCAGGCCGCTTGTCGGAACATCTGGGTTCGGCAACACCTATCCCGGATCACAGATACCTTTCGGAGGCATCCAGATCAGCCCTGACACCGACACCGACGACTACGACACGGCATCGGGTTACAAATATGACCACCCCACGCTGCTCGGCTTCTCGCTGACACACTTCAACGGCACCGGCATCCCCGATCTCGGCGATTTCCTGTTTATGCCCGGCACCGGCGAGCTGCACCTGCAGCCCGGCACGCATGAGGATCCCGACTCCGGCTACCGCTCGCGCTACTCTCACGACCGCGAGGAGGCTTCGGCCAACTACTACGCTGCCGATCTGCTCGACTACGGCACCCGCGCCGAAATGACATCGGGCATGCACGCCGGTATGCTCCGCTTCACATACCCGCAGAGCGACAGCGCGTTTGTGCTTGTCGATCTCAACCACACGCTACGCAGCTCATGCGAGTGGGCCAACATACGCATCGAGAATGACTCGACGATCACCGGCTCAAAGATCGTGAAAGGCTGGGCACCCGAGCGTCACGTGTATTTCGCCGCCGTGTTCTCGCAGCCATTTGACAGCGTGATGATCTACCAGAACGACAAGCCGGTGATATACAACACCTCACGTTTCCGCAGCTCGAAAGAGGCATGGGGTAAGAACATCAAGTTCGCCCTATACTTCCCGTCGAAAGAGGGAGACCGGGTAGAGGTGAAGACAGCGATATCGTCGGTGAGCACAGCAGGAGCACTCGCCAACCTGAAAGAGCTCGACGGAGAGACA
Source organism: uncultured Muribaculaceae bacterium (assembly GCA_964389525.1). GTDB lineage: Bacteria > Bacteroidota > Bacteroidia > Bacteroidales > Muribaculaceae > JAFLTL01. Next base: position 39,382 of record CAYMEX010000014.1, read on the forward strand.
TTCGAGAGCCTTCACCAGAAGGGTGTGGACGAGTGGAACCGCCAGCTCGCGATCTTTGACGCCGAGGGCGACGACACGCAGAAAGAGACGTTCTACACATCGGTCTACCACGCATTCCAGAACCCCTATGTGTTTGAAGACGCCGACGGCAGCTTCCGCCGCAACGACCAGAATATCGACAAGATCGAGCCGGGCCGCCACAACCTGACGCTCTTCTCGCTCTGGGACACATACCGCGCCCTTCATCCGCTTTTCAACCTCGTGCAGCAGGGCGTCAACTCCGACGTAGCCAACAGCATGCTCAGCCACTACGACCACAGCGTCGAGCATATGCTTCCCATATGGTCGTTCTACGGCAACGAGAACTGGTGCATGATCGGCTATCACGCCGTTTCGGTGCTCGCCGACATGATCGTGAAGGATGTGCCAGGCATCGATGCCGAGCGTCTCTACGAGGCAATGGTGACCACCGCCAACAACCGCAACTACGACTGTCTGCCCGAATACATAGCCAACGGTTGGGTGCCTCTCGACAAAGAGAAAGAGTCGGTGTCTAAGACACTTGAGTATGCCTACGACGACTATTGCATCGCACAGGCAGCCAAGCATCTCGGCAAGAACGAAGACTACGAGAAATATCTCAACCGCTCCATGTCCTACCAGAACCTTGTCGACCCGGAGACAAAGTTCATGCGCGGCCGCGACCTCGCGGGCAACTGGCGCACACCGTTCGCCCCGATCGCCTACGAGGGACCCGGCTCGGTCAACGGCTGGGGTGACATAACAGAGGGCTTCACCGTGCAGTACACATGGTATGTGCCTCACGATGTGCAGGGTCACATCAACGAGGTGGGTGAGGATCTCTATCTCGCACGTCTCGACTCACTCTTTGAGATCGAGATACCCGACGACGTGCCGGGCGCACACGACATACAGGGACGCATAGGCGCCTACTGGCACGGCAACGAGCCATGCCATCAGGTGATATATCTCTACAACTACCTGCGCCAGCCGTGGAAGGCTCAGGCACGCGTCCGCGAGGTGATCGACCGATTCTATGGCAACGAGCCCGGTTCGCTCTGCGGCAACGACGACTGCGGCCAGATGTCGGCATGGTACATCTTCAACTGCATGGGCTTCTACCCGACCGCCCCGTCGAGCAACATCTACAGCATCGGTTCGCCGGCACTTCCGGGCGTGAGCATGACCCTGAGCAACGGCAAGAAAGTAAACGTCACGACCGAGAACTGGAGCAAGGAGAATGTCTACATCGACAGGATGCTTCTCAACGGCGAGGAGTACGACAAGTCGTACATCACCTACGACGATCTGCGCAACGGCGCCGACATAAAGTTTGTGATGAGCGCCGAGCCCAACACATCGCGCGCCACCTCGCAGGAGGCAGTGGCACCGTCCATCAGCACTCCGGGCCAGACCCGCAAGTATGTGAAACCGTAACCACACCCACCTTATACCCATCGGCCCGGCACCATGCAAGGTGTCGGGCCGCGTTTTTTTTCAACCACCCCGCGCCTACAAGTCAAGGCATCGCAGATGCCGCAACCCGGCGTAGCCGGAGCTTAACCCCATCCTGTGAGCATAGCGAACAGGGTGGGGATCCCATCATCACTTGCCAACCAGCCTCGCAGAGGCTGAACCCGCCCCTCCCTCTCCACGAGAGTAGGGACGCACGGCTCGTGCGTCCGCTTGATTATCACCCCCTGTAGACCACACACCCTACATCGGACACGCCCCACTCCCCCTGTCAAGGCATCGCAGATGCCGCAACCCGGCGTAGCCAGAGCTTAACCCCATCCTGTGAGCGAAGCGAACAGGGTGGGGACTGCCACACACCCCGACACCCAGCCTCGCAGAGGCTGAACCCAACCCTCATATCTCATACCGGAGGTATGACATTTCGTTAGCCGGGTTCGCTTGCGAGCCCGGATTAGACCGTCCTCCCTCTCTTCAGCCCCGGAAGGGCTGTACCTCCGGCCACCACCTCCGTCGAAAACGGACAATATACCAAGCGCCACATACCACAGAAACATTGCAGAAAGTTAATTTGCATAAAAGATGTAACTGAATAATGAGTTCGAGCGTCATAATAGTGTAGACCCAAGGAATAGCAACCCGAAAATGTGAAGCCTTAAAAACTGATAATTAACTTATGAAGAAAACCATTATGAAAAAGCTCGTTCTCCTCTCCCTTTCTGCCGTAGCCGCACTTTGTATTTCCATGAGTGCCGCCAACAAAACAGATATCCCGACGGCAACTCCCCATGCCGTGACTCATGCGGCAGATCTTAATGCTCCTGCCAACGTTTCCGATCCATTTGACGGCATAGATCTCTCTGCCGACCAGAAAGAGAAACTCGACCTGCTCCTGTCTGCCGTCAGATACGCACCTGCCGACAGTGTTGAACAGCATATGGAGCTTAACCGTAAGGTTCTGTCTCAGATCAGAAAGATCCTTACCGCCGAGCAGTACGTAAAGTATCTCGAAAATATTGCCGAAGCGCAGGAATATCTCCCCGGTCTCTGACCGTGCCTGAGCATTCAAAGCACCGGGGCAGTTGTGTCATAATACCTTTTTACTGATAGCAGGGACGCACGAGCTCGTGCGTCCTTTTTTACTTATCCAGTCTCGCCTAAGCAGCGACATTAGCTATAGCAGCTATTCTAAGCTACCGCAACCGACCAACTGCCCCCGATAGTAGTGACACACGCCCATGCATCCACTTCATTTACAGCACTATCTGCAGGCATCGAAGATGCCGCCCCGCGGGCGACCTTCTCTCATTACCCTGCCATGAGCAACCAGTTGGTTTGTAGGGGCGTGCGACAGTACGCCCACAAATTTCCCCCCTGCTCCCCGCCACCTCCGTCGAAAACGGACAATATACCCTGCATCGGATACGCCCCACTCCCCCTGTCAAGGCATCGAAGATGCCGCAACCCGGCGTAGCCGGAGCTTAACCCCATCCTGTGAGCATAGCGAACAGGGTGGGGATCCCATCATCACTTGCCAACCAGCCTCGCAGAGGCTGAACCCGCCCCTCATATCTCATACCGAAGGTATGACATTTCGTTAACCGGGTTCGCTTGCGAGCCCGGATTAGACCTCCCTCCCTCTCATCAGCCCCGGAAGGGCTGTACCTCCGGCCGCCACCTCCGTCGAAAACGGACAATAATCCCCCACACCGTCGCGCTGCGCGCTCGATGTGGGGTATGATCTAATTCGCGTCCTCTTGATTTTTAGTCATAACGTCCGTCCATCACGTCGCGCACGGCTTCGAGGTAGCCGTAGCCGTTCAGACGGTCGGGCAGAAGATAACTGCCCTCGATCCATTCGTTCCAGGCGTTGATCATGATGAACTTGGGCTGCTCGGGATGACGGTCGGCATACTGCTTGGCCGCCTGAAGATAAGTGGCGAAAGTCTTGGGAGAGTGGTGGAAGCGAGTCACATCAGCGGCTCCTTTGGCAGGGAAACGGGGAGTATCGTCCCATCCGATCGACACTGTCGGGTAAACCGGCACATCGAATATCGAATCCCATTGTTCGCGTATGTCTATGCCGTTCTGTCCGTGCACCATGTAGTCGCAGTCAAAACCGCCCATATTGTAGAAAGCCTCGCTGTCGATGCCGACCTTTTTGATCTTCTCCTTCATTCTTGCGGCGGTATCTTCATTAAGCATCCAGCCTCCGCCATGTATCTCCTGCAGGTGCACGCCCTTGAATCCGGCTTCACGCGCCTTCTCGTCGAAATACCTGATCGCCTCGCCGGCCTTGTCGAGATCGCCGTCAAAACCGGCAACAAAATTGTCGATACTGAAGATGCCGAATACCGGGCAGCCATCGATCTTCACGTAATTGGGACGGGTGAAATACTGGCTGATGATGCGGTCGACGATGATCTTGTAGTTGTTTTCGTCGATTACCGGGTCAAAGAGTATCGACTCATCGTCGCCATAGCGGTGATAGTTCCAGTAATTGTGCTTCACAAAATGATTGGCCCACATCAGGTAGAAGTGCATCTTCTCGTTGTTGGCCGCTTTCAGAAAGCCGTCGTTCACCGCTCCCTCAAGATACGGCCCGTTCATAAACCAGTACCAGTCGTAGATAAACGTGTTGACGCCATATTTCAGTGCCGTGTCGATCCAGCGCTCCACGACTTTCGGATCATTGTCATGCTCATATCCCCAGAGAGGCTGTTTAGGCTGCTGGTGACCCTCGAAGCGCGGATCGCCCTTTTTTATCACTTCCCATTCTCCCTCACCGTCGCCCCATAGATACTTGTGGCCGAGAGAGTCGTCATGGCACGAGGGCCACACAAAAGCCGCTACATAGTAGTCATCGGTTTTGTCGGTTGCGGTTGAAATAGATGCTGTGTTGCCGGAGCATCCGGTCATTGTCATTGCCGCAATTGCAGCGGCTGCATAGAGCAGATTTTTTATCATGGTGATTGGATTTATCGGATTTCATGCAAAGATAAACACATTTGGCAATTTTGCTATGTGTTAAATGGCCATACGTGCAAAAAACGTCATGCCACCTTCCTCCCCGCCGACCAATGCGCCCCCTGTTCCCGCTGCGGTGGCGGAGTGAACCCCGCTGAGCAGCAGCATATAAAAAAAGACAGGCTATACCGTATCGGCATAGCCTCGTCTTCACTTTCAACCAATTTTCACCTATGAGAAACCATAAAGGATTTTATAATCTGACTTTTTATAATCTCGCAGCAGCAATCACCTATGCGAGAACATCATATGAGATGTAGCGTCTGTAGCGACATTCTCAAGATACTGAAGATATTGCTCGGGAGTGAGCACCTTCTTGATCTGAGCTACAACCTTGCGCGCCTTTTCGTTGTCGGCCTGCGATGCCTTCACTCCTCCAAACACTTCATGCAGACGTGCTTTCTGGGTATCGGTAAGATCGATGCCGACAAACGGGCCGGCAGCCGAAGCTTTCTTTAGATGCTGATGTCCGGTTTCTGTCACCACTGCAGCATGGCTGTCAATAACTTTATCGGATGCTGATGCCGAGATGCCGAGAGCTACGAGTGCGGAGAGAGAGAGGAGAACGAGCTTTTTCATAATGAGAGAGATTTAATTATTTAATTTTTGAAACGTGTTGTCTTGTTTTTGGTCGTTTGTCTTTTTGACGGAAAACACCCCTCCGGGTTTAATACCTGCACATTATTTAATTTAAAAGGTTACAGATCGTCGCATTTCTCATATTTTTGCAAAACAGCGTTAAAAAGGCTTGCATCATTTTATCACGCCGGCATCATCTGGCATCAAAAATTGGGCGACAGCTCAGAGTCACAAGCCATATATGGCTAATATCAGCCATATTATAAATCACTTTCGCATAATATGAATGAACAAGGCAAAACACGGGAGTGTTGCAATAAGAGATTGGTAAATCTATTTATTTATAGTAATTTTGATGTTCAAATTATCTGCGTAAAAATGAAGATCCACAAAGTTATAGTCAGCATAGTCGCATCGTGTGTCGTCGTTGCGGGAGTGACTTCGTGCAGTGTGCTCGAGTCTCTATCAACAAAGCTCCCCGGGCAGGCCAATGTCTCGGCAAGCAAGGATGGCGTAAGCGCCGATGTGAAGACCGAAAGTGCCGAGAAACTCGAGAAAGAGCGCAAAAAGGCAGAGGAACGCGAGCGCAAGGCTGCCGCCAAGAAAGCGGCGAAGGAAAAGAAGGAAGCTGAGAAAAGGGCTCGTGAACAACGCAAGAAAAATGGCCAGAAGGGAGCCGGAACAGCCACTGTCACACCAAAGCCTACTGACAACACGGCAAAGACAAATGCTGCCAAACCTGATTTCACAACAGGCACATGGCATCTTCGCAGCATTAACGGATACACACTCTCGGCCGACACAGACGGTGATGACGGCGAGCGCCCGTATCTGATATTTGATGACGCCGCAGGGCGTTTTTACGGCAACGACGGATGCAACACCGTCAACGGAGGATTTACCGCCAACGAGGGCGACTCACTGAGATTCGGAGAGATGATTTCGACACTGCGCATGTGCCCTGATGCAAAATATGCACGCGAGTTTCTGACCGCTCTCGACCAGACACGCACCTGCGCCATTTCAGGCGACAAGGCCGAGAACATTCTCGAGCTGCGCAATGAAAAAGGGAAAGTGCTTATGACCCTCGCAAAACCGGCAATGGAGTTTCTCAACGGCTCGTGGCAGGTAATCAGAATCGACGGACACAATGTCGACTCACCCGACCTGAAACTTGTGATCGACCTTCCCGAACGTCGCATACACGGCAATACGGGGTGCAATGTACTCAATGGCGAAATATTCATCGATCCCGACAAAGCCGGCGCGATACAGTTCCAGCAGATAGCCGTGACGATGGCGATGTGTCCCGACGCAAAGTGGGAGACTCCGCTCCTTGTAGCGCTCGAATCGGTCGAGACCGTTTCGCAGCCCGAAGGCAACGGAGCCACGGTCGACCTGCTTGACACCCACGGGAAATCAGTGCTGACCCTCAGACAGCTTCCTCTGAACGACAGATGATAGAATCACTCCACATATCAAACTACGCGCTGATCGACACGGTCGATATAGAGTTCTCCGACGGACTCAATATCATCACGGGCGAGACCGGCGCCGGCAAGTCGATAATGCTCGGAGCACTGTCGATGCTGCTTGGCGGCCGCGCCGACACGCGCGTGGTGACAGATCCGTCAAGGAAATCAACCATCGAGGCGGTGATGAATGTGGCCGGACGCGAAAGCCTGAAGGAATGGTGCGACACCAACGGTGTGGAATGGAACGACGACAGCCGCATCATATTGCGGCGTGAAGTATCGCCGACCGGACGCAGCCGCGCATTTGTCAACGACACGCCCGTAAACCTCGGAGTGCTCGGCGAAGTGTCGCGCATGCTCGTCGACATACACTCGCAGCACCAGAACCTGCTTCTCGCCACGCCGGAATTTCAGCTTGAGATCATCGACGCCATGGCGGCCAACAAACAGGATCTCAAAGAATACACAGCAGCCTACGAGAAATACCGGTCGGCACTGAAGGCCTACGCCATTGCCAAGCGACTGACGGCAAAGGGGCGCGATGACGAGGAGGAGATGAGGGCGCAGCTTGAAAAAATTGACAGTCTGCGACTGAGCGACGGCGAGCAGGAGGAGCTCGAACGCGAACGCGACACTCTCGACAACATATCGCAGCTAAAAGCCGGACTCGCTGCCATAGCCGACGCACTCGGCAACGAGGCCACCGGCGCATGCGAGACTCTCCGCCAGGCCTACGACGAGGCGGACAGCCTCACAGGATTTCTCTCGGAGACCGAGGAGCTCTCGGAGCGTCTGGAGTCATGCCGCCTTGAGGTGGAGGACATCAGGGACACCGTCGAGAGTCTCGACGAGAGTCTGTCGCCCGACCCGCGCAGGCTGGAGATGGTGGAGGAGAGGCTGGAAGCAATATATGACCTTGAGCGTCATCACCGCGTAGACACGGTGAAGCAGCTGCTTGATGTGGCAGAGAATCTGCGTGCGACGCTCGACACCCTCGACAACAGCGATTTCCGCCTCAAAGAGCTTGAGAGTGAAGCAAAAGCCGCACGCAAGGAGGCTTTGAGAATCGCAAGAGCCATATCGGAAAAGCGCAAGACGCAGTGCGAGGAATTTGCAGTGACACTGCGCGAGACAGCCATGCCGCTCGGCATGAGCAATCTGCGCATCGACATGGCGCACTCCCACACATCCGATCTGACACCTACTGGCATCGACCAGGTGGAGATGCGGGTGGCATTCAACAAAAACCAGGAGCCCATGAGCGTCAGCGCGACCGCATCGGGAGGCGAGATCTCACGCCTGATGCTGTCGGTCAAGAGCATAATAGCCTCGCGCATGGAGCTGCCCACGATCATATTCGACGAGATAGACACGGGCGTGAGCGGCGAGATAGCCGACCGCATGGGACGCATGATGCTCGACATAGCCCGCGACATGCAGGTCGTGGCGATAACACATCTGCCACAGGTCGCCGCCAAAGGCGAGTCGCACTTCAAGGTCTACAAAGAGGATGACGACCGCTCGACCCACACCCGCATGAAGCGGCTCGACGACGCCGCGCGCGAACGCGAGATAGCGGTCATGCTCAGCGGCGCGACAGTCAACGACGCGGCGCTTGCCAACGCACGCGCGCTTTTACAGAAATAGCAATGGATCAGACAAACTATATATTCGGCATCAGAGCCGTGATGGAGGCCGTGGAGGCCGGACGCGAGATCGACAAGGTTCTCATCAGGAAAGACCTCTCGGGGCCGCTCGCCTCGGAGCTTCTCGGTGTGTTGCGCACCCACAAGGTGGTGACACAGCGTGTGCCCGAAGAACGCATAAACCGCATCACACGCAAGAACCATCAGGGAGTGGTGGCATTTCTATCGGCCGTATCATATCACAGCCTCAGCCACATCGTGCCCGAACTTTATGAAGAGGGCATCACTCCGTTCATCGTGGTGCTCGACGGCATCACCGACGTCAGAAACTTCGGGGCGATAGCCCGTACATGTGAATGCGCCGGCGTGAACGCCATCGTCATACCCGAGCGCGGAAGCGTGAGCGTGGGAGCCGACGCGGTGAAGACCTCGGCGGGCGCGCTGATGAGTCTGCCCGTATGTCGTGAGCGCAGTCTGTCCGGTGCCGTGAAGTTTCTGAAAGAATGCGGCTACACGATCGTAGCGGCTACCGAAAAGTCCGATACCCGCTACACCGAGGGTGACTACCGCGGCCCGGTGGCGATAGTGATGGGATCGGAGGACACGGGCATTTCGGAGGACATCATGCGCCAGTGCGACATGCCGGTAGCCATCCCCCAGTTTGGCCGCATACAGTCGCTCAACGTGTCGGTAGCAGCCGGTGTAATGATCTACGAGGTCGTGCGCCAGCGTCTTGCCGAAGGCATGGGCGTCGAATAACCCACCCCACCCCCGAAAACTATACAAACGACAGAGAAAATCATATATCTACACAGACATGAAAATCGGTTCAATAGGCACATCAAAGGGAATAAAGGCAATGATGCTCGGCAGCGGCGAGCTCGGCAAGGAAGTCGTGATAGAGCTGCAGCGTCTTGGAGTGGAGACAGTGGCATGCGACAAATATGCCAACGCACCGGCCATGCAGGTCGCCCACAAGTCGCGTGTGTTCAACATGCTTGACGCCGACGCGCTGCGCAAAGCAGTGGAGGAGGAAAAACCCGATTTCATCATACCCGAGGTTGAGGCGATCGCCACGCCCGAGCTCGTGAAACTCGAGCAGGAGGGATGGCACGTCGTGCCGACGGCACGCGCCACACGCCTGACCATGAACCGCGAGGGCATACGCCGTCTTGCCGCCGAGGAGCTCGGACTGAAGACGTCGCCCTACCGCTTCGCGTCGACACGCGAGGAGTTTGACCGTGCCATCGGAGAGATAGGCATGCCGTGTGTCGTGAAGCCTGTGATGAGCTCGTCGGGCCACGGCCAGTCGACGATAAAAAAAGACGCCGACATCGACGCCGCATGGCGCGAGGCACAGGAGGGTGGCCGCGCAGGTGCCGGACGCGTGATCGTTGAAGGCTTTGTCGATTTCGACTACGAGATAACACTTCTCACCGTCCGAAGCGTGAGCGGCACGGTATTCTGTCAGCCGGTCGGACACATACAGCAGAACGGCGACTACCGCTGGTCGTGGCAGCCCCAGCCGATGACCGACAGCGCCATCGAGAAGGCACGCAACATAGCCCGAGCCATCACCGACGCTCTCGGCGGCTACGGCATTTTCGGCGTCGAGCTGTTTGTCAAAGACGACGAGGTGATATTCAGCGAGGTGTCGCCGCGCCCGCACGATACCGGCATGGTGACGATGATATCGCAGGACATGAGCGAGTTTGCGCTCCACGCACGCGCGCTGCTCGGTCTGCCCGTGCCCGGCATCCACTTCTACGGCCCGTCGGCTTCGAGAGCTGTAGTGGTCGAAGGCGACACAGACACCATCGAGTTCGACGGTCTTGAAAACGCACTTAAAGAACCCGGAGTGCAGGTGCGCATCTTCGGCAAACCCGAGATAAAGGGACACCGCCGCATGGGCGTAGTGCTCGCCACAGCCGACACCCTCGAGGAAGCCCGCGCCAAAGTGGATCGCGCCTACGATGCCCTGCAGATCCATGTGTATCAAAAAGAAAAACTTTGAAACGCAACAGCAACCCGACAACACTCGGCACGCTTCCGATAGGTAAACTTCTGGTGCAATACTCGGTGCCCGCCATCATAGCAATGGTGGCGACATCGTTGTACAACATCATCGACAGCATCTTTATCGGACGCGGCGTAGGGCCTCTCGCCCTTACGGCACTCGCCGTGAATCTGCCCCTGATGAACCTCGTGATCGCTTTCGCCACGCTGGTCTCGGTGGGCGGAGCGACCATCTCGTCGATATTTCTCGGACAGCAGAACGTGAAGCGCGCCACCGACGTGGTGAACAACGTGATGACCATGTGCATCATCCACTCGGTGGTGTTCGGCGGCATCGCCATGCTGTTTCTCGACGATATACTCGTGCTGTTCGGCGCGACAAAAGAGACCTTGCCCCTTGCCCGAGAATTTATGGAAGTGGTGCTCTATGCCACACCGCTCTCCTATGTGTTCATCGGCATGAACAACCTGATAAGGTCGACAGGCTATCCGGCCAAGGCGATGATATCGGCACTGATTTCAGTGATCGTCAACGTGATACTTGCACCAATCTTTATCTTCAAGCTCGACATGGGCATGCGCGGAGCGGCCCTCGCCACCGTCGGAGGCCAGTTCTGCGGCTTCATATGGGTGCTGTCACACTTTCTGTCGAAAAAAAGCTACGTGCACTTCTGCCGCGACAACAAGTGGCTGTCGTGGAGCATCGTCAAGCGGATGTATGAGATCGGCCTGTCGCCTTTCCTGATGAATGTCACCGCATGTTTCGTGGTCGTGTTTCTCAACAAGGCTCTGCTCAGCAGCAGCGGCAGCGAGGCCGACGGAAACATGGCTGTGGGCGCCTACGGCATACTCAACCGCGTGGGCATGTTCTTCGTGATGCTTGTCTTCGGCATCACACAGGGCATGCAGCCGCTTTTAGGCTATAATTTCGGAGCCATGAAGTGGGACCGCGTGAAACGCACTCTGCGGCTCGGCATATGGGCCGGACTCAGCGTGACATCGGTGGGATGGGTGCTGACCGAACTCATGCCCGACACGCTCTCGATGATGTTCACGACCGACGAGACACTGATAGGCATCGCACGCGACGGATTCCGGCTCTTCTTCATCTGTTTCCCGCTCGTGGGCGTGCAGATCATCATCACCAACTTCTTCCAGTCGATAGGCAAACCGGCTCTGTCGATATTCCTCTCGCTCACACGCCAGCTCATCTTCCTCCTGCCCATGCTCGCCATACTGCCCCGCTATTTCGGCGTCACAGGCGTATGGGCCAGTGTCGGATGCAGCGACTTTCTGGCGTTTGTGCTCGCGCTGGTCACGATGCTCGTGATGATGAAGCGTCTGTCAAAAAAATACAACAGCCACAGTGCCTGATGCCATACGCAACAACCTGTCATAATTTCCAACGATGCTGAGAGAACTCAACTCATTGCGGCTCACCCCGGAGACGGCTTACGAACCGCTACGTCTCAACGCCTGTATATCGACCGCACTCGGCGTCGACATAAACCGCATCAGGCAGGTCGACATTGTGAAACGGTCGATCGACGCACGCCAGCGGCAAGTGATGGTGAACCTGTCGGTGAGAGTACACCTCGACGAGATCACTCCCGTCGATGACTCCGCCATCGCTCCGCTGCCCACGCTGACGCCCGAAGCGCCACAGGCCATTGTCGTAGGCGCAGGTCCGGCCGGACTTTTCGCCTCTCTGGAGCTTATCAGAAACGGAGTGCGCCCCATTATGCTCGAGCGCGGCAAGGACGTGGACAGCCGTCGAGCCGACATGGCCGCCATCGCCCGCGAGGGACGCGTTGACCCCGATTCAAACTATTGTTTCGGCGAGGGTGGCGCAGGGGCTTTCTCCGACGGCAAACTCTATACCCGCAGCAAGAAGCGCGGACCGGTCGACGAGATACTGAAAACTCTCGTGGCAAACGGCGCCGCACCTGAAATACTGGCCGAGGCACACCCTCACATCGGTTCCGACAAGCTCCCCGGCGTGATTAAGTCGATACGCGAGTCGATCATCGCTCATGGAGGCGAAGTGCATTTCGGCACCGCAATGGCTTCGCTCAACATCGCCACGGCGCCCGACGGCTCCCGGAGCGTGACAGGCGTGACCGACCGCAGCGGCCGGAGCTGGCATGGGCCGGTGATACTTGCCACGGGACACTCGGCACGCGACCTGTATCGCACGCTCGACGCCCAGGGGGTGGAGATGGAGCCAAAAGGACTTGCCGTAGGCGTCAGACTCGAACATCCGCAGAAGCTCATCGACAGCATCATGTACCACTCCCCCGCCGGACGCGGCAAGTATCTACCTGCTGCCGAATACACGATGCTGACACGCGTCGACGGCCGCGCGGTCTATTCCTTCTGCATGTGTCCCGGCGGAGTCGTCATACCGTCGGCTTCGGCACCGGGTGAATCGGCCGTCAACGGCATGTCGGCCTCGGCACGCTCGTCGCGCTGGGCTAACTCCGGCATGGTCGTCGAGGTGCTGCCCGAAGATGTCGATGGCGACGACGCGCTGAAGATGCTGCGTTATCAGGAGGAACTTGAGAAAAGATTTTTTGAAGACGCCGGGCAGACACAGAAAGCGCCGGCACAGCGCATGACCGATTTTGTGGCAGGCAAGCCGTCGAAAGATCTGCCCGACAGCAGCTATGCTCCGGGAGTGTATCCGGCGCGTGTCGACCGGCTGCTCTACGGCCCTATCGCCGGACGTCTGCGCAAAGGTTTCGAGGAGTTCGGCCGCAAATCGCGCGGTTTCCTCACCCGCGACGCTATCGTGCTCGGCGCCGAGACCCGCACATCATCGCCATTGCGCATACCGCGCGACCGCGAGAAAATGCACCACACCCACATCGCCGGATTGTATCCGGCAGGCGAAGGGGCCGGATGGGCCGGAGGCATTGTCTCGGCTGCCATCGACGGGCAGAACGCCGCACGCGCATTAGCTACATCATATGGGAAATAATATCTACTGGCAGCTGTTCATATCTTTCTTCAAGATCGGCGGGTTCACATTCGGCGGCGGATGGGCCATGATATCACTGATCGAGAAGGAAGTGGTCGATCACCGACGCTGGATCGACCGCGAGGAGTTTCTCGACCAGCTCGCTATCGCCCAGTCGCTACCGGGCATCCTGGCCGTGAACATCTCGGTGGCGGTGGGCGACAAGATGCGCGGAATGCGCGGAAGTATTGCCGCCGCCACAGGCACAATCATCCTGCCGTTTCTCATCATACTCGGCATAGCGATATTCCTGACGCCCGAACTCATCAAAAGCAACGAGGTCATATCAGCTATTTTCAAGGGCATACGTCCGGCTGTGACAGCGCTCATCATCGCGCCGGTGCTCACGTCAGCCCGCTCGGCCGGCATCAACTGGAAGACCGTATGGATCCCCGTGACCGTGGCGCTGCTTATATGGTCGAAACTGCCGTGGATCTCCAACCCGATACTTTTCATCGTGCTCGGCGGCACGGCCGGATATCTGCTTCACTGCCGCCGCGGCCTCAGAAAGGCCAGTGAGACCCGCAAGGAGGAGGACAAAGCATGAACATATACCTCAATCTCATATGGAGCTACCTGAAGATCGGACTCTTCGGGTTTGGCGGCGGCTATGCCATGCTGTCGCTCATCGAGCGTGAGATCGTCGGGCCCGGCTGGGTAAGCCAGCAGACGTTCACCGATATCGTGGCGATATCGCAGATGACCCCCGGACCGATCGGCATCAACTCGGCCACCTATATCGGCTATGCCGTGCCGGCCGAAGCCGGTCTGACAGGATGGTGGTGGGGCGTGCTCGGCTCACTAATATGCACGCTTGTAGTGGTGTTGCCGTCGTTTCTGCTCGTGGCCTATGCAAGCCACTTCATCACGCGCCACAAAGAGAGCGCGGTGATCAAAGGCATCTTCGCAGGCCTCCGCCCCGTGGTGATCGGACTTATCGCTTCGGCCGCCCTCCTGCTTATGAACGGCGAGAATTTCGGCACAACCGGCAGCGACATAATAAAAAGCACCTGCTTGTGTGCAGGTGCCTTTGTAGCCGTTTATTTTCTGAAGCTCCACCCTATCCTGGTGATAGTGCTCGCCGGAGCCGCCGGATATCTGCTATATTGACAGACGGCGCAGAGTGCTGAGCAACTCGCGGTTGATAGGTTTGTCGTTTTTGATCGCCTTGGTTATCGGCACATAGACGATATCATCGTTCTTTATTCCTATCATCACATTGCGCTGATCGTCGAGGAGCGCATCGATCGCAGCCGCGCCCATGCGCGATGCAAGTATGCGGTCGTGAGCTGTCGGCGATCCGCCGCGCTGCAGATGTCCGAGTATGGTCACGCGCACGTCGTAGGCCGGATATTCGTTTTTCACACGCTCGGCCATAGCCATCGCTCCGCCGGTGACGGGACTCTCGGCCACAAGCACGATCGAAGAGTTCTTGCTCTTGCGGAATCCGTTTTGTATCAGCTCGGCAAGCTGGTCGACCTCCGTCGAGATCTCAGGGATTATAGCGGCTTCGGCGCCCGACGCGATCGCGCCGTTGAGCGCAAGAAAGCCGGCATCACGCCCCATGACCTCTATGAAGAAAAGTCGCTCATGCGAAGTGGCAGTGTCGCGTATCTTGTCGACGCAGTCCATGATCGTGTTCAGCGCCGTGTCGTAGCCGATTGTGGTGTCGGTGCCGTACAGGTCGTTGTCGATAGTGCCCGGAAGGCCTATCACCGGCACATTGAACTCATTTGCAAATATGCGTGCTCCGGTAAGCGATCCGTCGCCTCCTATGACCACAAGAGCGTCGATTTCATGCCTCCGCATTGTGTCGTAGGCGAGCTGACGTCCTTCGGGCGTCTGAAACTCCTTGCATCGCGCAGTCTTGAGTATGGTGCCTCCCATCTGTATGATGTTTGACACATTCTGGGTACGAAACTCGACAATCTCGTCGGTAATCAATCCGCGATATCCGCGGTATATACCCTTAACTTTCAATCCGCTGAATATACCGGCGCGGGTTACGGCGCGAATCGCCGCATTCATCCCCGGGGCGTCTCCTCCCGAGGTGAGTATGCCAATGCACTTGATTTCTGCCATAGGTTTATACAGACAATTAGAGGCCATAAAGATAGTAAAAAAAGCACTTCTATCGCAAAACCATCAGCCAAAAACTACAATTCACTTCCCGCTCCCCGCACTGACATCAATAGCTGTCATAGCTTTTATTGCCATTATGGATGAGAGGGCGCATGTCATCGCGACACGCGCCCGTCAAGAATATGAAATAGCATTGTATCTGCAAATACCGTTTTCATGGCACTGTGTCAAAATTGCATTAAGAAAATATAGCATAGATTAGTTTTACATTTCTATCCTGACAAGAGTGTGGCATCATTGTGTTGTCTATGCAAACCAGACAGAGGCAAAGTTTTAATTATCTGATAAATATGACAGGTTATTTTGCATATCGACATATAGTCCATTTTGCTAAATATGCAACGTATTGAGTGTGAATTTTTCGTGAATATATTTTAAACTTTTTTAGACTGCGTTAGCTTTTTTAGCAAAATCCGTTTGCATATTATATTTTTTTTGTAATTTAGCCATGTCGTTAGTATCTCTTACCAAGAGATACTAAAAAAATAAGGAAATATTAAAGTCCGCGAGAGGACATATCATAAGGCATAACAGCCGTGGCATAGCCGTTGCCACAGGAGTTAATAAACCCAATCCAATTATCAACTAAATTTCATTAATGTGAAAACGACTTTGAGCTTTAGAGCAATGATGGTCGCGCTGTTGGTGATTTTATTCAGTCTGCCCCTGTCGGCTCAGACAATAAAAATCTCCGGCACAGTTGTCGACACGAGCGACGAACCTCTCACCGGTGCTACGGTGATGGTCAAGGGTACCCAAAACGGTGTTTCAACCGATTTTGACGGTAAATTCAGCCTCAATGCCCCGTCCGATGGAGTCCTTGTAGTAAGTTTCATCGGCTACACCACCCAGGAAGTGAAGATCAACGGTCAGCAGACCATAAAGATCGTGCTTTCAGAGAACTCCACCGTACTCGACGAGGTTGTCGCCGTAGGTTATGGACAACAGAAGAAAGTGAACATGACGGGCGCCGTATCATCGGTGAAAGTCGATGCTCTTGAAGACCGTCCGGTGACAAACGCCACCAACGCTCTTGCCGGTCTTTCCGCCGGTCTTTCTGTAGTGAACTCGGGAGGTAATGTCCCCGGTTACGAGTCACAGACCATACGTGTGCGTGGCGTCGGCACACTTAACAATGCCAATCCTCTTGTTGTCATAGACGGCCAGCCCAACGGATCAATCTCAGATATCAACCCTCTTGACATCGAGTCGATCTCAGTACTTAAAGACGCAGCTTCATCGGCCATCTACGGCTCGCGTGCCGCAAACGGCGTTATCCTTATCACAACTAAAAAAGGCAAATCGGGCACTGCACGTGTCACTTACGCCGGCAATGTGTCATTTGAAACAATGGCAAAGCGTTTCGACATCGTGACAGACTATGCCGACTACATGGAGATACAGAATCAGGCCCGTGCGAACAACGGAGTTGCTCCCCGTTATTCTCAGGGCAAGATCGACGAGTGGCGCAAATACTCGGCTGATTATCCCCGTCTGTACCCGAACACCGACTGGCAGGATCACGCATTCCGTGATGTGAATATCGTGCAGAATCACAATATCAATGTAGTGGGAGGCACAGACAAGGTGCGCTACAACATGTCGCTCGGTTACATCCACAATCCAGGCATGACAACCGGCACAGCATACCAGCGCTATCAGATGCGTTCAAACCTTGAGGTTGACATCAAGCCCTGGATCACTGCAGGAATGAACATCTACGGATTTATCGATCAGAGCGACTGCTCAGCCGATAACGCCACTAACGGCGGTGACGTAGTCTTCGGCTACGGCGGTTTCAACACTGTCCCCGGCATGAACCTCTACGACAAGGAGACCAACACCTATGGCGGTATTCAGAATCCTGAGGAGCAGAATGTGTCCAACGCCAACCCCTATCGCCGCAACTGGTTCTTCAAGCAGGATCACCCCAATAAGACGCGTCGTATCATCCCGAAGATGTATCTGCGCATCAAACCCATCAAGGGCCTGACAATCGAGGGATCTTACACCTATAACTGGTGGGAGAACAACCTCTATCACATCCTCACCGACAAGCCTCTTTACCGTTATGTGGCAGGCAGCAGCATGGATGATGTGCAGCTCGTAGCTCTGACAACAGGTAAAGTGCGTAACTACGTGCGTCGCTACAACTACTGGAATGAATACCGTACAAGCGACGTAACCGCTACATACAATTTCAAGGCTTTCAGCGATAGGCTCGACGCTACAGTGCTCCTCGGCGCATCGCAGGAATACAACAAGTATGAGTGGGATACATATCTGAAATATGACGGCGACCAGAACCAGTCGACTCTCAGCGCTTATCCGACTGTAGGCCGTACAAACGGTGAGTACACCGAATGGGCAATGCGTTCATACTTCGGCCGTATCAACCTGGTCTGGGCCGACAAGTATATGCTTGAAGGCAACCTCCGTGCCGACGGATCGTCGAAGTTCGCTCCCGGTCATCGCTGGGGCTGGTTCCCCTCGATTTCGGGTGGCTGGCGTATATCCGAGGAGTCGTTTATGGAATCAAGCCGCAACTGGCTCACAAGCCTGAAAATACGTGCATCTTACGGTGGTCTCGGCAACAACTCGGTAGGTGAATATGCCTGGCAGGCTGTCTATGGCGCTGCCAACACAATCTTCGGCAATACAATCAACTCGGGATACTATCAGGCACTTGCCAACGGTGAGCTCTCTTGGGAGACCACATATGTGACCAACGTCGGTGTCGACTACAGCGTACTGAACGGCCGTCTGTCGGGTAGTGTCGAGTACTACAACAAGGACACCAAGGGCATTCTCATGTCGGTACCCGCTCCGTGGTCGCACGGTACAACCGGCGTCCCGACCTCCAATGCCGGACGCGTACAGAACAACGGTTTTGAGTTTGACGCTACATGGAATGACCGCATCGGTGATGTCTCATATAACATCGGCTTCAATATCTCCTATAACAAGAACAAGATCAAGGAGTATGGCGGACAGCCCAATATCTCGGACGTCTACAAGTATGAGGAGGGCAAGCCTATGGCTCAGCTCTATGTGATGGATATCGACCGCATCGTGCGTAATCAGAATGATCTCAACTATGTGCAGAGTCTTGTCGATATGGGCAACAAAGCTGCAAAGCCCTATAATTATTTCGCAACATTCCAGCGTCCGGAGCTCGGTGACTTCCTCTACAAGGACACCAACGGCGACGGCAAGCTCGACTACAACGACCGTATCGAGGTAGGCAACGGCAACTTCCCCTCTATCTCCTATGGATTCAATCTGGGCGCGACCTATAAGGACTTCTCTCTGCAATTGCTCTTCCAGGGCGTAGGCGACTACAATGTGTACTACAACAATCAGGCATTCCGCTTCATTACTGCCGACGGCCAGTCGATAATGAAGGATATTGTGGAGAACTCATGGACTCCCGATAATCCGAATGCCAAATATCCTATCCTCAGATATTCGTCAAACAGCAAAAACCAGGTAGCATCTACTGCATTTGTACACAGTGCATCCTACCTCCGCCTGAAAAACCTGACGTTCTCTTACACGATACCGCGTGCGATCACCCAGAAGTTCTGGGTTGAGAACCTGAAGATCTACACTTCAATGGACAACCTCTTTACAATCACCGACTTCCCCGGATGGGATCCGGAAATCACGGCCGGTGTGGGTTATCCCTCGCTCCGTCAGATGTCGGTAGGTCTTAACGTTACATTCTAAATGTCAAAACCAGGATAATAATGAAAAAAAATATACTTATCAAGTCGCTTGTCGGTGCTTCGCTGCTTCTCGGAGGCTGTGAGTCTCTCGACTATGTGAACCCGACCAATCTGTCGAATGCCACATTCTGGCAGACAGAAGATCATGCCAAACAGGGTGTGACCGGTGTGTATGCTCTTATGAAGAGCAACTGGGCATTTGGACTCGAGTTCATGTTTGATCAGATCTCCGATCTTACATTCTCGACAACAACTATTTACGGCAATATCGCACGCGGCACCAGCTTCTCGTCGACCGAGGGAGCATGTCTCAATCACTGGCAGTATGTCTATCAGGTGATCCACTCGGCCAACACTGCGATCGTCAAGATTTCGGATATGGACGAGACTGCAATATCGGCTGAAAGCAAGGAAAAGTATATCGCCGAGATGCGCTTCATGCGTGCGTTAAGCTACTTCGAGCTTACACGCCTGTTTGGTGCTGTGCCCTACTATGACGAGAGTTGTGATGTTGCAGTGGAATATCTGAAGCTCAACAATCCACGCGAAGATGAGGCAACGGTGCGTTCAAAGATCCTCGCCGATCTCGATTATGCAATAACCCACCTTCCGGTCGCATGGGATAGCGCCAATTATGGTCGTGCGACCAGGGGTGCGGCAGTGGCTCTTCGCGGCAAAGTATATCTCTATGCCAAAGACTATGCCAAGGCTGCCTCGGATTTCGAGGATGTCATATACAACAAGACCGCCACATATGGCTATGACCTTCACGACGACTACAATGAGCTGTTCCGCATCTACAACGGCATGCGCAGCCCCGAGATGATTTTCTCGCTGCAGTCTATCGACGGCAATGTAGCAGGCTACGGTATGGACCTCTGCACATATCTCGGCAACAAGGGTACCATGCGTAATATCGCATCCAACCATGTCGTACCGTCCAACGAGCTGATGGAAATATATGAGTTCCCCGACGGCAAGCCGTTCGACTGGGAGCGCGTTGACGAGTATTCATCAAAGCCCGGTGCCTACTTCAAGGGCTGGACATCGATGACTCCCGCCGAGCGTGAAAAGATTTTCCAGGTTCAACTTGATGATGCAGGTAAGTATATCGAGGATTATCTCGGCAACGACACCACAAAGATCGTCGACGTCTACCGCAACCGCGACCCGCGCTGCAACCTCAATATCATTGCTCCATATGCACAGTATCTCGGATCGCCCGACGAGTCAAAGCCCGGTATAATGATCCACGTAGTGACTAACGGCAAGGGCGGAACTCCTTACCAGACCCAAGGCTTCATCTATAACTCGGAGGGCTGGAAGAGCTACTTCTGCCGCAAGTGGATTCCGACTGGCAACCTTAACGGTTACTGGGGTGAGTACAACCGTACTCCCTACGAGTTCCCGCTCATCCGTCTCGGCGACGTGATCCTGATGCTCTCGGAGTGCTACAACGAGCTAAATGAACTGGACAAGGCCGTTGTCGAGCTCAACAAGATACGTGCCCGTGTCAACATGCCCGGCGTCAACAATGGCGACGCATGGATGAAAGTCAGCAGCAAGAATGAAATGACGCAGCGCATCCGCGACGAGCGTGCGCGTGAACTCTGCCTCGAAGGCCACCGCTATTTCGACATCAAACGTTGGGGCATCTATGGCGATGTAATGAAGGACGCTATTGATATGTTCGGCAATACAGTCTTCACACGCACATACGACCCGCGCATGGAGCTGTGGCCCATCTCTCCCTATGAGATCGAGCGTAGCCCGGCTCTGGCACCCAACAACCCCGGATGGTAAGCAAAAAAGACAATCAGTAATTTATAAGATCTGATATAAATTATAAATTATAAATTGGTATGATCGGCGGGACGGACTTCGTGAAGAAATCCGTCCCGCATTTTTTTATATCAAAGAGGGCGCGTGTCGCGATGACATGCGCCCTCTCATCTATTTCATCGAGGAGCTACAATCGCTATGAAAGCTATTGCAGCTATTGAAGTTAAAGTGGTCAGCGGCGGCGGGTGAAGAAGTCGCGCATGAGTTCGGCGCACTCTTCCTCCATGAGTCCGCTGCGTATTACGGCCTTGGGGTGAAACGGAGTTCTGTCGGGCCGTGCGATCGAAGTGTATCCGCGTTTTGGGTCTGACGCGCCATAGACAATATGGCCGATCTGACTCCAGCCTAAGGCTCCGGCACACATGCAGCATGGCTCGACAGTCACATAGAGGACCGCGTCGGGCAGATACTTGCCGCCAAGCGCCTGCGATGCCGCCGTCAGCGCTATCATCTCGGCGTGGGCGGTCACGTCGTGCAGCTGTTCGGTCATGTTGTGTCCGCGGCCTATGATGCGGTTGCCGCTCACTACAACCGCTCCGATCGGTACTTCCCCTTCTTCGGCGGCGCGGCGCGCCTCGGCAAGCGCCTGCGTCATCCAGCGGCGGTCGTCGTCACTCCACATCTCCGAACAGTTTTTTCAGTTCGACGAAGCGCTTGAGCGCGGCCTCTCCGTGCCGGCTCATTTCCTGCTCGACCCGGCTCATGGGCTTGCGCTCCATGTTGCCTGACTTCGAGTAGAATTTATCGGCATAGCAGATAAGTTTCTCAAGCATCGTGCGGGGCATCGTGTCGCGATTGGCCGGTATCGGCAACTTCTCGGCCGCGATCTCCTCTGGCGTCAGGCCGCTACCGGTGTGCGACTCGGCCACACGTGCCAGCTGCTCGTCGGCCCCCTCGACGCGCAACAGATCAGCTCCGGCCACGCCGTGCAGTATGTAGGGCATGTCGCCGTGACAGTGGATGCCGGGGGCATCGGTCAGGCAGATGCCTATGTCGTGGAGCATGGCCGCGTCGTCGACAAGCTGCGGGTCGAGCCCGAGGCTGCAACGCGAGTTTATCGAAAGTGCGAGATCGGCCACGCTGCGGCAATGGCGTAAATAGATATCCCGCAGGGGTGAGCCTGCGGGATAATATAAGTCGATTATTTCCTGTGTGCTCACTCTACGATCGTGTTCCAGCCGTGAATGTCGTCGGCCTCGCCAAGCTGAATGGCGCGCAGACGATTATAGAGATCGGTGGTGATGCGTCCGGGCTGACGGTCTTTGGCCACGATATATTTCGTGCCGTTGTCGAGGTCGTGTATCTCGGCTACGGGCGAGGCTACGGCTGCGGTTCCGCATGCGGCTGCCTCGTCGATCTCGGCAAGCTCCTCGACCGGGATATGACGCTCCTCCACTTCGAGACCCATGTCGCGCGCAAGCTGCATGAGGCTCTTGTTGGTGATCGACGGAAGTATCGAGTCGGATGCCGGAGTGATGTATTTGTTTCCCTTAATGGCGAAGAAGTTGGCCGGACCACACTCATCGAGATACTTCTTCTCGCGCGGGTCGAGATAGAGCACGGCCGAATATCCGAGCGAGTGCGCCTTCTCTCCTGCCGAAAGACTCGCAGCGTAGTTGCCGCCGACTTTCCAGCGTCCGGTGCCTTTGGGAGCCACACGGTCAAACTCGCGCATGATGCATATGTCGGTCGGCTTGAATCCTTCCTTGAAATAGGGACCTACCGGAGTGACAAGGATCATAAAGAGATACTCCTTGGCGGGTTTTACTCCGACCTGAGCCGACATGCCGATCTCGAGCGGACGGATATAAAGCGATGCTCCGCTGCCATATGGCGGCACGAAGCGCTCGTTGAGCTTCACAACCATCTTTGCCATCTTCTCGAAAAGCTCCTGTGGAACGGGAGCCATGAGCAGCCCCTCGGCCGACTCGCGTATGCGGCGCGCGTTCTCGTCGAGACGGAAGATGCGCACTTTGCCGTCTTTGCCGCGGAAGGCCTTAAGACCTTCAAAGATTTCCTGCCCGTAGTGGAGGCATGTAGCCGCCATGTGTATGTCGATCGTCTCTGACTGCGACACTTCAATTTCGCCCCACTTGCCGTCGACATAGCGACAGCGCACATTGTAATCGGTGGGAATGTAGCCAAACGAGAGGTTTGCCCAGTCGATATCGTTGGATGTAGCCATAGGTGTATTTATGTTTGCCACAGGAGTCTTGCGCTCCCGATGCTGTTTTACGAAAAGCGTTGCAAATATAACGATATTTCTTGCGAAAAGGTCTACAACTCCAATATATTTATTGTATAATATGCGCTGGAGCGTCAAAATGTCAGATTAACGGCACACTACCGCCACAGTCGTGCAATGCCGCCATCTCCCGCCGTATAAGTGGCCGATACTAAGAAATATCGTTAAATGAAACTGTGATTTAAGGTTTTTGCTTATTTTTGTCTGAGAAACAATACCATCATTCATCTCCATAGATCTGAATCATGCGAAAACATTTCATCGTCGCATCAATGCTTCTTGCCGTTGCTCTAAATGCTCCGGCTGCTGTGCCTGACCTGAAAGGTTTTGACTACGGAAAGGCCGACGCCCCGACGGGCGACGAGTGGCAGTCGCCCGAGAAGCTGGCATATAACAAACTTCAGCCGCGCGCATATTTTTTCTCGTTCGCCAACGTAGATAACGCACGTAAAGTGCTGCCCGAGAACAGCGAATACTATAAAAGCCTCAATGGCGAATGGAAGTTCAACTGGGTGAATACGCCGGAGAAGCGTCCCGCCGATTTCTACAAGACCGACTACGACGTGTCGGGGTGGGACAACATCGCAGTGCCCGGATGCTGGAACGTGCAGGGCATCGGCCCGGACGGCTCGCTGAAATACGGTGTGCCCATCTACGTCAACCAGCCGGTGATCTTCCAGCATAAGGTGGCTGTCGACGACTGGCGCGGCGGCGTGATGCGCACCCCGCCCGAGAACTGGACTACCTACAACGACCGCAACGAGGTCGGCTCCTACCGCCGCACGTTCACCGTGCCTGCCGACTGGGACGGACGCGAAATCTATATCAACTTCGACGGCGTGGACTCATTCTTCTACCTGTGGGTCAACGGCAAGTATGTCGGATTCTCCAAGAACTCACGCAACACGGCCACTTTCGACATCACCGATCTTGTCGTGAAGGGCGAGAACACGGTGGCGGTGGAGGTGTACCGCAGCAGCGACGGATCGTTCCTCGAGGCTCAGGACATGTTCCGCCTGCCCGGCATCATCCGCGACACATACCTCACCTCGACGCCCAAAGTCGCAATCTCCGACCTTGTAGTGCGCACCCTCTCAATCGACAAGAACGGCGAGGCAAAAATGAAGGTCGACGTAACAGTCGAGAACCTCACCAAGAAAGACGCTAAAGGCTACTCCGTTAGCTACAGCTTCTATCCCTGCGAGCTATACAGCGATGTGACCTCGGCCACTCCGGCCATCACCGAGTCGCTTCCCGATAAGGTGCTCTACATAGCCAAAGGTTCCACAACCGAGAACAACCTGACATTCGACTGGGCCGATCCGAAAAAATGGAGTGCCGAGGAGCCGTGGCGCTACGTAGTCGTGGCCGAGCTGAAAAACTCCAAAGGAAAGACCGTGGATATCGCATCGGTCTATACCGGTGTGCGCACCGTCGAGATACGCGACACGCCGGCCTCGCAGGATGAATTCGGCCTCGCCGGACGCTATTTCTACGTCAACAACAAGCCTGTGAAACTCAAGGGTGTCAACCGCCACGAGAACAATCCGCTCACAGGCCACGCCATCACCCGCGACCAGGTCGATCACGAAATCATGCTTATGAAGCAGGGCAATATCAACCATGTGCGTAACTCGCACTACAGCAACATGCCCTACTGGTACAATGCGTGCGACAAATACGGCATCTATCTCGAGGACGAGGCAAACATCGAGAGCCATGAATATTACTACGGCGACGCATCGCTGAGCCACCCCAAGGAGTGGGAGGCCGCTCACGTGGCCCGCGACATGGAGCTTGTGCGCGCCCATGTCAACAGCCCCTCGATCGTCATATGGTCGCTCGGCAACGAGGCCGGCCCCGGCGACAACTTCGTGACCGCCTACAACGCTATCAAAGCGTTCGACACATCGCGCCCCGTCCAGTATGAGCGCAACAACGACATCGTCGACATGGGTTCCAACCAGTATCCGTCGGTGGCATGGGTGCGCGAGGCTGTCAAAGGCGACGCCGATGTGAAATATCCTTATCACATATCGGAGTACGCACACTCGATGGGTAACGCCGTAGGCAACCTCGTCGACTATTGGGACGCTATCGAGTCGACCAACTTCTTCTGTGGCGGCGCTATCTGGGACTGGGTCGACCAGGCCATACTCACCCACACTCCCGACGGCAAGACCTACATGGCTTATGGAGGAGATTTCGGCGACACGCCCAACGACGGCATGTTCTGCATGAACGGCATAATGTTCCCCGATCTTGCGCCGAAGCCCCAGTACTACGAAGTGCAGAAAGTCTATCAGAACGTCGGCGTCAAGGCCTCGGATCTCAGCCGCGGCGAGATAGAGGTGTTCAACAAAAACTACTTCACTCCGCTCGACTACGACATGCGCTGGCTTCTCTATGCCGACGGCAATGAAGTGGCCTCGGGCGACCGCTTCGGCGGTACGGCGGCAAAAGACATAGCTCCCCGCACGGCCGGAAAAATGACGATTCCTTATGATCTGAACACTCTCGATGCCGATAAAGAGTATTTCCTCACCGTTGAGTTCCTCCAGCCTTCCGACAAGCCCTGGGCTAAAAAAGGTTTCGTGCAGATGCGCGAGCAGATACCCGTAAAGAGCGCCGATGCCTACACCCCGGTCGCCAAGGGCTATAACGGACGCCTTGACCTCGTAAGTTCGGCTGAAGACGTGACTGTGTCGGGCCATGATTTCAAGGTGATATTCGACAACGCCACAGGCACGATATCGTCGTTTACATTCGGCGGCAAAGAGTATATAACTCCCGGCAACGGCCCGCGTCTCGACGCCTACCGCGCTCCGGTCGACAACGACGTCTGGGTCTACGGCCAGTGGTATGCCAACGGTCTCGACAATCTGACTCACAAAGCCACAGCCAATAAAGCCTACCGCCGCGCCGACGGAGCAGTCGTCGTAAGCTACACCGTCGAGTCGAAAGCCGAAAACGCCACCAAACTCGACGGCCGGTTCACCTCGGGTCGCGCCAAGACAGTCGAAGGAGATCAGCTCGACGATCCGATGATCTTTGTCACCAACCAGATCTGGACAGTTTACTCCGACGGCTCCATCGAACTTGAGGCCGCTGTGACCGACAACAAGCCCACCGTAACGCTTCCGCGTCTCGGTTATGCCATGAAGCTGCCGTCGGCTCTCGACAACTACACCTACTATGGCCGTGGCCCCATCAACAACTTCAACGACCGCAAGACCGGCCAGTTCGTCGGCCTATACAACTCCAAAGTGGCCGACATGTTTGTCGACTTCCCCAAGCCTCAGAGCATGAGCGGACGCGAGGAGGTGCGCTGGAGCGCACTCCGTGACGCCAATGGCCGCGGACTGCAATTTATCGCCCTCGACACCATGAGCATGTCGGTATTGCCCTGGAGCGAGCAGCAGCTCGCCAACGCCCCGCATCCGTGCGATCTTCCGGCCTCCGACGGCAACTACCTGCATCTCGACACCAAAGTGACCGGCCTCGGCGGAAGCAGCTGCGGCCAGGGCGGCCCGCTCACCCACGACCGTGTGAAAGGCGGCGACCATCATTTCGGATTTATCATACGTCCGGTGACATCGCATACCGATCTTTCAGCCAACGCACGCGTAGGTCGCGGCGGCACACTTCCGCTCTCGATCGTGCGCGACCGCAAAGGCATCGTAACCATATCTTCATCTGATCACAATGCCGGAATCATCTATACCGACGGCACCGTAAAAGGCCGCAAGAAAACTCCGGTAGAGAAAAGCTATGACGGCGCGTTTGAGTTTAAAGCCGGAGGCACAATCACAGCATGGGATGCAGCTGATACCACAATAAAGGCAACCACCACATTCGAGCCGCTGAACACGGTTGATATGGAAGTTGTCTACTGCTCGAGCGAGGAGCCTGGTGACGACGCGTTTTACCTCACCGACGGCGATCCGACGACAATATGGCACACCACCTACGGCGTCACAGTCGGCAAATATCCCCACTGGATCGACTTCGACACCTATGATGTGAAAGGCATGAAAGGCTTTACAATACTTCCCCGCCAGGACGGAAGCGCGACAGGCATGGTCAAGGACTATCGCATCGAAGTGAGCGACGACGGCAAGACATGGCGCAAAGTGACCGAAGGATCGTTTGACGCCTCGGCCAAGGAGAAGAAAGTGATATTCGACACTCCCGTCAAGGCACGCTACATGCGCTTCACCGCTCTCTCGTCGCAGCGCGGCCACGACTACGGCAGCGCGGCCGAGTTCAGCATCATACCCGAATAAAAAACATACCTGAACAAATAGAACAATCCCTCCGGCAGGTCACTCACACCTCCGGAGGGATTTCTTTATCGCGACATCACAAGTCCCGCCATTACTGCAATCCTGAAAGATCTACTTTATAACAGGCGGGAGCAGTATGATTCTTTTCAAGAAACATCACCATATAGACAGGGGCATAAATGATTTTGCCCTCAACACGCAGATTGTCGTTATTAAACACCACCGCCTCAGGCAGATCATACTCACCACAATCCATTATGTTTGACAATGCACGATGCATATCGTAATCCTTACCGGATTTTACCTCAATCGGCAAGACCTTGCCATCAAGCTCAATAACAAAATCCAATTCACCCCTCTTCTTGCTATTGTAATAATACGGGACTATGCCGTGTGCAACAAGCTCCTGTGCCACAGCATTCTCATATACCGAACCGAAATTGATATTCTTGTCTCCGCTGATTATCCGCATCTGAATACCATCGGCATACTGACAAGCAAGCAGACCGATATCGTTTTGAAAGAGTTTGAACAAGTTACGTGATCGTGCAAGCAGAAGGGGCACTTTCGGCTCTTCTACATTGTAGACAGGCAACGCCACGCCGGCGTTTGTCAGCCAAAGAAAACTGTTTTCTATACGGTCAAACTTTGCGTGTTCATTCAACCGCTTTAAAATGAAACGTTTATTTTTGGTATTTAATTCTGGGGGAATAAGATTAAAAATCTCCTCGATGTATAACTTGTTATGAGGATCATACCGGGCAATATCGCGTTTATATAGCCTAATAATATCCTGCTGAACAGTCATTACATCCTGAAGGTTATTATTCTCTATATATTTATCCACCGCCGCCGGCATACCTCCGACAACAAGATACAGCCGGAACAATTCCATGATCTTGCCATGCACGAATGCATCCACAGCAGTTCGGCCGTCCCATGCCTCGCGCAACGATCTGATTACAGCATCGTTAATCCCTAAAGACGAAATAAACTCCTCGAAATCGAGTGGAAACATATCTTTGACCCCCATGTATCCGACCGGCTCCGACCGCAGATCTTTCAGCTCCACCCCAAGAAGCGAGCCACTCAGTATATAACGATACGAGCCCTCATCTACAAGAAACTTAATTGCCGTAACAATTTCGGGACACTGCTGCACCTCGTCAAAAAAGATGAGAGTTTCACCTTTTACAAGCGGCACAGTAGTGATTGCCGACAGGCGAAGCAGAATATCTGCGCTATTTTTCGCCCCTTTGAATAAATCTACTGCCTCAGGAGTCTCAATAAAATTGATTTCGATAAAATTCCTGAAGCTCTTTCCAAATTGGCGAATTGAGTATGTCTTACCGATTTGTCGGGCGCCGGTAATAAGCAACGCACTGCGAGTTGTCTCGTAATAACGCCTGATATAGCCCTCAATCTTCCTTTTCAGCATAGCAATTTGATTATCCGTTATTTACCCACAATTACGCCGCTTTTCCAAGAGATTTTCGGGCGTTTTTGCCGCTTTTCCAAGACAAATATAGAGTATTTTGCCGCTTTTCCAAGAGATTTTCGGGCATTTTTGCCGCTTTTCCAAGAGATTTTCGGGCATTTTTGCCGCTTTTCCAAGATTTGTCAAGGCAGAGGGACTTCCTGCCACGACGGTGGGGTGACACCGAGCAGATGGCGCACAAAGAAGTCATAGCGCTTACGCTCACCGAAGTCCTCGCCCATAGTGTGGTGCGCGCCAGGTATCACCACCAGCTCAAAATCCTTGCCGGCACGGATAAGCGCGTCGGCCACCTGCATGGTGGACGCCGGATCGACATTGTCGTCCATCTCACCCACAACAAGCATCAGAGGATGCTGCAGGAGAGGGGCGTTGACAACGTTGGACGACTGAGCGTAACTCTCGTCGACAGGATATCCCATCCAGAGCTCGTTCCACCATATCTTATCCATGCGGTTGTCGTGGCATCCGCAAGCCGAGTAACAGGCTTTGTAGAACTCGGGGTGCAGCAGCAGTGCTGAAAGCGACTCCTGACCACCGGCCGAGCATCCGTATATGCCGACACGGTCAAGATCCATGTAAGGATATTTCTCTCCGGCGGCTTTAAGCCACGCGATGTGGTCGGGGATCGCGGCGTCTTTCAGATTTTTGTAGCACACGTTCTCAAAGTCGCGTGAGCGGAACGAAGTGCCCATACCGTCAACCATCACAACGATGAAGCCGAGTTCTGAGAGCGAAGTCATCCACCAGTCGTAGGGGCGGAAGGATTTTGGCACATACTGGTCGCCCGGACCCTGATAGATATACTCGATCACAGGATATTTCTTAGAAGGATCGAAATTCGACGGACGGCGTATCAGTCCCCACATAGGCGTTTTGCCGTCGCGTCCGGGAGCCACGAACACCTCGGGAGCCGTCCAGCCGGCAGCTGTGAGACGACTAATATCGGCGGTCTCGAGGTGCATCAGTTCGCGGCCGTCGACCGCGCTGCGCAATGCCGCCTGAGGTGCATCGGCCACTGTCGACCACACATCGACCAGATACTTCATGTCGGGCGAATAAGTCACCGAATGGTGCCCCATAGCCGGGGTGAGATCGCGCATGTCGGTGCCGTCGGTCTTTATGCTGTAGTATCTTATCAGATACGGGTCTTCGTCTTTATGCACTCCGCTTGCCGAGAAATAGATGCGTCCACCGTCCTCATCGACATGCTGCACACCGCGCACATACCATTCTCCGCGCGTTATCTGCCATGCGGGCTGCGCTGTTGTGCGGTCGATCATGTAGAGATGCTGGTAGCCGTCGCGCTCGCTGCTCCATATGATGTGTTTCCCGTCGGACATGTCATGGCGGAAATTGCGCACATAATTCACATATTTGTCGTGAGTCTCCTCGACAATCGGGCGCATATCGCCACCGGTGGCAGTAAGCTCAAGCACACGGTACACCTTATGTCCGCGACCGTTGTATTCGACCGTCACCGCACGGCTGTCGGCTTCCCATACCGGATCAGACAGCTCATACTGATTGTCGATCAACGCCACATCGGGTATAGACTTCTCCCCAGTCTCGACATTGAACACCGCCGGACGCTTGAACTGCACTTCATCGCCGGGCTTGGCATACTCCTGTTTGTGGAGCTTAGGCTGAAGCTGATCTACTGGCGACGACTCGACGTAATAGACATAATGCTTCACAGCCGGACGGATGCGGTTGACAGCGACACTGCGGCTATCGGGCGACCATAATATGCGCGACGAATAGTAGTTGCCCATCGATCCGTCGTCGCTGAGCGCACGGGCATTGCGGCCGTCGGCATCGCTCACCCACACATTATAGTCTCTGATGAACGCCTTATGTTTCCCATCGGGCGAAACGACGGCTTCTCCACCGGTCTCCGGATCGACCACCATCCAGTGCGGCTCCTCGGGACGCGGAGGCAGCGGCGGCAATTCCTCCACTCTGTTGCCTTTCACAAAATATCTGTAGCGCGCACCGCGCATCGAGAAATCTATCGTATCGGCAGCGGCCGAAACACGCACGATGCCCAGCTGCAGCGAGTCGCCGCTCACGTGGCTACCGGCAGCGTCGGAGACTGCTTTGGCAAGACGCTCATGATCAAACAGCAAGCCACATTTCCCCTTGGAGGCATCCACGAGCTTATAGCGTCTTCCCTCCGGCGTGTCGACGGCATAATGAAACTTGTCTGTTCCATCGATCCAGCGCGGGCTGACGCCGGCATTCCACACGTTTTTCATCGAATACCTGTCGCGCAATTCATAGGCACGCCGGTAATCATCGGAAGTACCCTGTGCCATAGCGTTAATGCCAATAAAAAGCACGGCAGCCGCCGTCAGACTTCTCACTTTCATACGATCGGGAAATATATTTGGTTATCTTATATTACATATGTTTGGTTATCTTCTGCTGCAAAGATACAAACCTTTTCATCATTGGAGGTTTTTTGGCTAATTTTGCGAAACAAACTAACGACAGAGAGATGAGTGCCCGTATCATAATGGTGACCGGCGGACAGCGGTCAGGAAAAAGTGCATTTGCCGAAAGCGTGGCTCTGGAGCTGGCGGAAAGGCCCACATATCTCGCGACCGCACAGATATTTGACGACGAGATGCGAAAGCGCGTCGAGGCTCACCGGGCACGCCGCCAGTCGCGGTGGAGAAACCTTGAGTCTCCGTTTGAACTCACCACACACCGGTTTGACGACGGAGAGACCGTTTTGCTCGACTGCCTGACCCTATGGGCATCAAACTGGTTTTTCAGACTCGGAGAAGACACGGATGCAGCGCTCGCCGAAATGAAATCGCAGCTTATACAGCTGGCCGAACGCGATATGACACTTGTCATCGTCACAAACGAGATAGGACTCGGAGGTGTGAGCGAGAATGCGCTGCGACGGCGTTTCACCGACCTGCAGGGCGCAATAAACCAGTACGTCGCCTCGCTCGCCGACGAGGTGTATATGACCGTATCGGGAATTCCTGTCAAGATAAAACCGCAGCAAAAATCTTTATGAAATGATAAAATTCGACATAAAGCCTGCCGACCACAGCCTCGACCGGGCCATCACCGACAAGATCGACAACCTCACCAAGCCGAAAGGTTCGCTCGGACGCCTTGAGGAACTCGCTTTGAAAATATGCCGCATACAGCACACACTGAGTCCCGCGCTTCGTGCTCCCCACAACGTGTTGTTTGCCGCCGATCACGGCATACTCGACGAGGGTGTGAGCGTTTCGCCCAAGGAAGTGACCTGGCAGCAGCTCAGCCATTTCTCTAAAGGTGGAGCGGGCATAAACTTCCTGTGCGAACAACACGGATTCAACCTCGTGCTCGTCGACGCCGGGGTCGATTACGACATACCTGCGGGACACGGCATAATCGACCGGAAGATACGCAAAGGCACGCGCAATTTCCTGCACGGCCCGGCAATGACACCCGAAGATATGGAGATGTGTCTCGAGCGCGGCGCGGGAATAGTTCGCGACATACATGAGTCGACAGGATGCAATGTCATAAGTTTCGGCGAGATGGGAAGCGGCAATACCTCGCCGTCGGCCATGTGGATGCACCTGTTCACAGGCATCGGTCTGCAGAAGTGCATAGGCGCCGGTGCGGGCCTCGACTCCGACGGTATCCGCCACAAATATGAGGTGCTCGCCCGCGCGCTCGCCAACTACAGCGGCGGCGATGACGCGAAGTCGAAGATATCATGGTTCGGCGGCTACGAGATGGTCATGGCCATCGGCGGAATGCTGCAGGCCGCCCAGTCGGGCATGATCATTCTTGTCGACGGCTTCATAATGACAAGCGTGATACTCGCGGCCTCACAACTCTATCCCCAGGTGCTGGATTACGCCATCTTCGGCCATCAGGGCGACGAAAGCGGCCACCGGCTCATGCTTGAGGCAATGGGAGTGCGGGCGCTTCTGCATCTCGATCTGCGCCTCGGTGAAGGCTCTGGAGCGGTGTGCGCCTACCCGATCGTAGAGTCGGCCGTGAGAATGATCAACCGCATGGACTCGTTTCAGTCGGTAAACGTCACAAAATATTTCTGATGAAAACGTTTGCGGCCGCAGTAACGCTTTTTACCCGAATACCGGCATGGCGGTGGATCTCCATCCCGCAGGACGCATACTCCTCGGCGGTAGTCTGCTGGCCACTTACGGGCTGGATCACCGGAGGCGCCGCGGCGTTGTCGCTATTTGCAGCCGCGCAACTGCTTCCACTCTTCCCGGCTATCGTGATCGCGCTTATCGTCAGGCTTCTGCTGACAGGGGCGCTGCATGAAGACGGACTGGCCGATTTCTGCGACGGATTTGGAGGCGGCGACAGCAAGGAGCGCATACTCGCTATAATGAAGGACTCACATATCGGCACATATGGTGTCATCGGCCTGATATGTTATTTTCTTCTCGTATTCTCGCTGCTCTCCACTTTAACACCGGCGGCGGCAGCAATAGCCCTGTTTGTCTCTGACCCTGCGGCCAAAGCATGCACATCGCAGATAACCAACATACTGACATATGCGCGTCCCGAAGGAGCCAAAAACCGCATCACATATTCGGGCATGACTCTGTGGCAACTCACTTTCAACGTTCTGGCGGGCCTGGCACCGCTCGCAGCATTGTGTGTGTTCATCCCGTGGTTTCTGCTTGCGCTCCTGCTCCCGATAGCGGCCATATGCCTGCTGACAATAATGCTCAGAAAGCGCATCGGGGGCTATACGGGCGACTGCTGCGGCGCATGCTGCCTGATATGCGAAGTTGCCATGCTCACCGGCATCGCGATAATTTATACCGCATTATGAAGATCGTGCTGATACGCCACACATCGGTTGATGTAGCCAAAGGCGTTTGCTACGGGCACACCGATGTGGCTCTTGCCCCCACATTCGCCGAGGAGGCACGAGCTGTCGCCGACAAGCTGCGCGGATATACCTTTGACCGTGTCTATACAAGCCCGCTGTCGCGGTGCGTGAAGCTGGCGGAGGCGTGCGGCTACCCGGATGCGATAAGAGACCGGCGGCTAAAAGAGATGAATTTCGGTGAATGGGAGATGCAGCCATTCGACAGAATCACCGACCCAAGGCTTCAGGTATGGTTCGACGACTACATGAATGTGGCTCCGACCGGCGGTGAGTCGGCCATGGAGCAACGCGCCCGATTGCTCGATTTCATCGAAGATCTACGGAAGAACACAGGCAACGACAGCTGTGTCGCACTTTTTACGCACGCAGGCATGCTTGTGCACGCGCTTGTGGCGTTCGGCGACACGACCTATGACGAGGCTTACGGCTCTATCCCTCCCTACGGGTCTATAATAGAATTAGATATCTGACTGTCAGAGCCATAAGCACGGTACAGAATTCCACTCCGCGATTGATACCGGTGGCACGCTCCATATCGCCGTAAGTGAAATCGCGCTGTGTGACACCTATATACGGTTTGTATACACTCTCGCCGAAATAGTCGTGCGTGCCGCCGAAACGACAGTCGAGTATTCCCGCCAGAGCCGCCTCAGGATAACCGCTGTTAGGACTTGCATGTTCTCCGCCGAAATGACATACAAACGGCAACAGACGCGGTTTTCCGGCAACCATGACCATGAGCAGCGCCGTGAGCCTTGCCGGGATGAAATTGGCGGCATCGTCGATGCGGGCGGCCACCATGCCGAACTGACGGTAACGCTCGGTCTTGTAGCCGATCATCGAGTCGAGGGTATTGACCATCTTGTAGGCCAGCATACCGGGCACACCGAGAAGCGCATACCAGAAAAGCGGGGCTACAACACCGTCGCTAAGATTTTCGGCAAGAGTCTCGAGTGCGGCAGTGCGTATCTCCTGAGCCGACAGCCCCGAAGTGTCGCGGCCGACGATACGGCCGACCTGTCTGCGTCCGGCTTCAAGAGACTCGTCGACAGCCCTGAACACCATGCGCACCTCGCGTATAAGCGTAGTGCCGGCGAGACAGTAGTAGATCAGTATGGCTTGCACGGCAACCTCAGCCCACTGCCAGGCCGACGGCCGATGAAGCAACCACACAGCCAGGATGTAGACTCCGGCAATAAGCGTTACGGCGCAGACGGCACCTTTCACCGTCCGGCCTCTGCCTTTATTGAAATGCCGTTCGCAAAAAGCGATAGCGTTGCCGAACCACACGATGGGATGCGGCAGCCGCGACGGATCTCCTGCCACCATGTCGAGCAGCCACCCCGTCAGCAACGGCAGTATTGCAATCACAGCGTAATCCATTCTTTCATTGCTTTGATAAGCCGGTCGTTTTCATCGACGCACTGCGCCGCCACTCTGAAATGCCGTGGTGAGAGTCCGGCGAAATTTGAAGCATCTCTAACCAGCAGACCGTGGCGCGCCACAAGCCACTCTTTCAGCTCGGCCGCGTTTCGATCGGGCAATGCGGCCAAGAAGAAATTGCAGTCGGTAGGCATAACCATCATACCCGTCTCTGCGAACGCTTCCGACATACGCAACGCCTCGACGTGGAGAGCTGCCGCATCAATCTGATAGTCGGCGCAGTGTGCCAGAAGGTATTTCGCCGCCTCAATCGCGACGGAGTTTACCGACCATGGCATACGCAACGCCCGCAGACGGCCGATGATTTCCGGCAAGGCAATGGCGTAGCCGATACGTAGCCCGGGCACGGCAAACTGTTTGGTAAGCGAATGCAGCATCACCACATTCCGGCGGTTTACGACATCGTCAACAGTCAGCACACTTTTCATCGAATAATCGGCATAAGCCTGATCGACAACAAAAAGTGTATCGGCGTGCGTGTCGACGACACCGAGCAGCATCTCGCGGTCGCAGACCTGCCCGGTAGGATTATTGGGATTGCAGAGCCACACGACGTCTGCGTCATCACCGATGCCGTATACATCTGCCACTCCATGCACACAGTGACCGAATATGCGGCACGCATCCTCATATTCGCGGAATGTAGGTACGACGATCTCAGAAAGTGCACCACGGTAACAGTGTGCGATAAGATAAATCGCTTCGGTGGCTCCGTTGGTGACAATGACATTTTCTGTCGATACCTCGTGCCGCTTGGCCAGTATTGTCTCGACGCTGCGTGGCTCAGGCTCGGGGTAGTTGCGGAATATGTCGCCGCAAGCGGCAAGATGCCGCATAAGACCGGTGTGGTCTACTGTCTGGTGTATGTTAGTGCTGAAATTGACGCGCACCCGGCCGCCGTAGCGGTATAGATCGTCGCCGTGTCCCTCAATCATTGTCGGTCATTATTCTGTAAAGTTCGGGAATATCAATGTAGGTTCTCAGCCAGTCGGCAAGCGCGTCATACTGGGTCTCCTTGTAGTCGCCGTAGTCAGGCACGCTTTCCACATCACCGAGATATGGAGCAAGCAGATGTTCAATCACTGCCTGATTGTCGAGCAGACCATGTATGTAGCTGCCGAAACAGCGGCTGTCGGCCACACAGCCGTCGACAGTTCCGTCATCAAAAACAGAAAGCGGAGCAGCCGACTCCGTGCGTCCCATATGTATCTCATATCCCCGGCAAACTCTGTCGTCGGAAAGGAAACGGAACGTCACCTGACGTGTCTGTTTCTCACGTGTCATCACCGTCTTTACAGGCAACAGCCCCAGCCCGGGCAATACGGAGGGTCCGCCGTCGATACCATCGGGATCTGCGACCTCCTCGCCCATTATCTGATAGCCCCCGCATATGCCGATCACGGTTTTTCCTGCCGCCCGCGCCTCGCATATCGCTTTCGCCATACCCGTTTTTCTCAGATTCAGTAAATCGTCCTGGGTGTTTTTGCTGCCCGGTATTATCACGATATCGGCCTCACCGATCTCCTCGGGCGACACAGCATAAAACAGATTCACATCATTGTGCCGCTCGATCACGTTGAAATCCGTGAAGTTGGATATGTGCTTCAGCAATACCACGGCGATATTCACTTTGCCCGATGAGGCATGTCTTTTTTTCGAGGCGATAGCAACAGAGTCCTCCTCGTCGATATGGATATGCGTAGCCATCGGCACGACTCCGAGTACCGGCACGCCACAGATATCCTCCATGATACGGCGCCCCTCGTCGAAAAGTCTCAGGTCGCCTCTGAACTTATTGACGATTATACCCTTAATGCGGCGGCGGTCTTCCTCGCTCTGAAGCATTACCGAACCATAGGCCCTCGCAAACACACCGCCACGGTCAATGTCAGCCACAAGTATCACCTTTGCACCGGCATAACGGGCCATCGACATGTTGACAATATCACCGTCCCTGAGGTTAATTTCAGAAATACTGCCCGCCCCCTCCATCACTATTGGATTGTACTTTTCTCTGAGACGGTCGAAAGCTGCGTGAGCCACCTTACGCAGTTCTTCCTTCCCCTCCTTTCTGAAATACTGGTAAGCGTCGCGATCGCCACACGGCCTGCCGTTGATGACAACCTGCGACCTCATTTCACCCGAGGGCTTCAGAAGTATCGGATTCATATCGGTCAGGCAGGCGATGCCGGCCGCTTCGGCCTGAACCGCCTGGGCACGTCCGATCTCGCGGCCGTCGGGGGTCGCATATGAGTTCAGTGCCATATTCTGCGCCTTGAACGGAGCCGGGGCGTAGCCGTCCTGAAGAAATATACGGCATAGCCCGGTGGCGATCAGGCTCTTGCCGACATCGCTCCCTGTACCGGCCAACATGACAGGCGACAGGCGCAACGACGCGACAGGCTTCGTGCTGTCAGCTATCCGTGTAAAAATCCGTGCCATCGTTTCTGATATTTTACGAGCCTAAAACGTATGTCACTCTCTCGACCATACAGTCGAGATGACGCCCTGTCAGTGACGAAGTGCCGTGATCGGCCTGAACCGTCAGTTGTGCGTCCATACCCGATTTCAACAACGGACTTATTATCTCCCGGTCTATTCTCTCAAGCATCGCGACTTTCTCCATGAAGTTGAGACGGTGTGATGCCTCGTCGGGGCCTTCGACATGTATCAGCACCATATCGTGATCGGCAAGTGCCGCAAGGGCTGCCCTGCACTTTGCTGCGCAGTCTGTGTCAACATTGCCCGTAGCACCCGCTACATTCACCACATCCATGCCGACCGCACGCCCGATGCCCTTAACCAGATCAACCCCAGCCACAACTGCGCCGCCGATACGGCGATCGAGCGACAGCCTGAAGCCGGGCGACCACAAGGCGATACCATTTGAGCGGCGACCATGCAGCAGCTTCATGGCATCATCGATGCAACGGTTGAGAACGGCGGCAAGCCCTCTATCGGACGAAGCTACACGGAGTTCCCCGACAGGATGTCCTAAAAGATCGTGAGGAGCACGCGCCGACACCTGCGCATGACAATCTTTCACTACGAGAAGATTGCGGTAGCCAGTACCATGATAAAATCTAAGCCGCTCGCTGCCTAAACGGCTATTAAGTAGATCAATAATCCCGCGCGACTCATCATCGCTCACCCCTTCTCCACAATGAGAAGTGAGAATACCGCCGTCATGCGAGATAAGATTACAACGGAGGCAGAGATCCGATTCACCGACATCAACACCCATCCCCAATGCCTCAAGCCATGACCGGGAAGAAATGGATTGCGGAAATTTGCATTCTAATAGCCTAAGGAGCGCGACATCGGTCGAAGGTGTATATCCGGCAGGTATCATCGATACCTTGCGCGCCTGCCCTCTCAAATGCATAAAATCGAGACCGGGCATACATGCCGCCTCCCTTGGCGTAAGATTCCCAAGGGCCGGTATCGGCTCATCCTCCATTCCGTCTATGATCAACAGGATTTTCTTCATATCGGCTACGCGAGTGCAAAGATACAAAAAAGAATGTCCCCGGATGATCAGTGTTGATCTTCCGGGGACACTCGGATAGAGGGCGGTTACCTACTCTCCCACTTTCGCAGTACCATCGGCGTGGCGGGGTTTAACTTCTCTGTTCGGAATGGGAAGAGGTGGAGCCCCCGCGCTGTCACCACCTTAGTTCATTGCTCTCAACAGACTCGCTTGTCTGTGAGATCCGGCTATCGTCTCAGGTGTGTCAAGGTGAGGACACACTTGGCTCTTATGCCGGAGAATTTCTTACGCGGAACCGCGGCCGCGATACATGCTGGAAGCGTCTCCACCAACTATGCGGTGAAGAAACTTATCTCGTCGCTCTCATCGAGAGGAGCTCTCGTTTTGTTTTTGTTTGGGGGATGAACCCCGGAAAGGGTTTGGGTGATTAGTATCGCTCGGCTGAGGACATCACTGCCCGTACACCTGCGACCTATCGACGTCCTGATCTTGAACGACCCTTATATGGAGATCTTATCTTGAGGGGGGCTTCGTGCTTAGATGCTTTCAGCACTTATCCTGACCGGACGCGGCTACCCGGCAGTGCACCTGGCGGTACAACCGGCTCACCGGAGGTCCGTCCGCCACGGTCCTCTCGTACTAGTGGCGGGGCCTCGCAAATCTCCTACGCCCACAACAGATAGAGACCGAACTGTCTCACGACGTTCTGAACCCAGCTCGC
>CAYMEX010000015.1:0-77288 GCA_964389525.1 uncultured Muribaculaceae bacterium
GGTAGTTGATTTTCGACAGCTCACGTTTCGCTGTCCAACCTAATAACCGCTGTTCTTCCGTTTTTAACCGCTGATACTCTTTGACGAGCAATAACTGAAATTTAGGGCTTATCCACATTCCGAAATGATAAGCTATATCCCGATGTGCGTATGTGCCGCCATAACGACCGGCTTTTGAACGTATGCCTATGGCATTTGTCCGTTCAAGCCACGTTTTTACTGATAGCACAAAATTGTTGCTTCCTGCGGCATTTTTAATTGTACCGAATTCGGTACAATTAAAATCGGGATTATAGAGCATTTCCCATTCTCCAAGATACTCGATGGTGCTTTTAAGGCTTAACCAACGGAAAATTATATGTTCCTGCATTTGGCTGCGAGCCATGTCTGTTAGGCTGATATAATCTTCCTCGTTGTATTTTACAACTGCTATTTCGATATCTTGTACTGTGATTTTTGCCATTGCTTATGATATGGCTGTATGCCAATACGTAAAGTTACGCATTTTTGCTGATATAGAGAATAATCCGTCTATATTTTGAGTCTTATTACGATTGAAATCCACCATGAGTCGGTATACCGATTAAAAGAGCTAGACTCCAAAGGCTGTTTTTTGTACAGATGGATGACTGTCTGGAATGAAGGTTGGCGAATGGGATCAGAAGATTGAGCTGCGTATGTCGGTGGTGAAGCGCTCGAAGGCTTCGATGCCGATGAGCGAGTTGCCGTAGCTGTTGAGCTCGGGACTCCACACGGCCATT
This sequence comes from uncultured Muribaculaceae bacterium, assembly GCA_964389525.1. Classification (GTDB taxonomy): domain Bacteria; phylum Bacteroidota; class Bacteroidia; order Bacteroidales; family Muribaculaceae; genus JAFLTL01. The sequence goes on from CAYMEX010000015.1 coordinate 762, forward strand.
GAGAGCTTGCCCGGCATGTAGGCCACGATGCCGCCGCCGACACCGCTTTTCCCGGGAAGGCCTACGCGATAGGCGAAATCTCCGCTCTCGTCGTAGAAGCCGCATGTGGCCATGAGCGCGCCGATGCGTTTGGTCTGGCTCTCGGTGAGAATGCGCTCGCCATTGAGCGGATTGACGCCGCGGTTGGCAAAAATGAGGAAGCTGCGTGCGAGATCGGTACAGCTCATGGCCAGCGCGCACTGGTGGCAGTAGACGTCGATCACGGTCTCGACATCGTTGTGGATGTTGCCGAAACTCTTTATGAAGTAGGCGAGTGCCATGTTGCGGTCGGCATTGCGGCGTTCGCTGAGGGCTACGCGGTGATCGAAGTATATGTCGTCGGTTCCGCAGAGCGACCTCACGAAGTCGAGTATCGCTTCTTTGGGGCGTGGATACAGTGAGATGAGGCGGTCGGTGACGACAAGCGCGCCGGCGTTGATGAACGGGTTACGCGGGATGCCCTGCTCGTGCTCGAGCTGTACGAGCGAGTTGAACGGGTTGCCCGACGGCTCGCGTCCGACCGAGTTCCACAGGTCTTCGCCGGTTTTACTGAAGACCATGGCGAGCGTGAAGACCTTTGATATGCTCTGTATGGAGAACGGTGTGTCGGCTTCTCCGACTTTATGGCTTTTGAGGTCTACGGTGTCGACGACGATGCCAAGCTGCCGCGGATCTATTTCGGCAAGAGCCGGAATGTAGTCTGCTACCTTGCCTTTGCCCCAGTAGGGCGTGACCTCTTCGTATATTCTTCTTATGACTTTGCTGTAATCAATCATGCGGCAAATTTACGAAAAATACATTTCGATGTTTCTCCTGCGGGTGTGGTTTTGGCAATGTCGATTTTTTATATCTTTGTAGAAAAGTCGAACTAATTTGGCTCTTAGATGGAAAAAAGAAAGAAGGTGTTTGTTTCGGGATGCTACGATATGCTTCATTCGGGGCATGTGGCTTTCTTCAAGGAGGCGTCGCGTTATGGCGATCTGTATGTGGGCATCGGGTCAGACCGTACTATCATGGAGCTGAAAAACCGCGTGCCGGTCTATTCGGAGCGCGAACGCCTGTACATGGTCAAGGCGATACGTTATGTCGCCGACGCATATATCAACGGCGGATCGGGCATGATGGATTTTGTAGACACGGTCGACAGGGTGCACCCCGATGTCTTTGTGGTGAACAGCGATGGCGGCAGCCAGACGAAGCGCGACTTCTGCCGTGAGCGCGGCATTGAATATGTGGAGCTTGAGCGTGTGCCCGACGACGGACTCGAGGCAAGATCCACGACGTCGCTGCGCAGCGGCGTCAGGTCGCAGCTGCCTTACCGCATAGACATAGCCGGTACGTGGATAGACCAGCCTTATGTGTCGGAGTGTGCTCCCGGATGGGCGATAACAGCAAGCATAGAGCCTAACCATGAGTTTATGGAACGTGCCGGCATGGCGACGTCGACGCGTAATACCGCCCGCAAAATATGGCCGTATGAGCTGCCTCCATATAATGAGGAAATGATGGCCCGGCTCCTGTTCTGCTTTGAGAACAATCCTGAGAACAAGGGTCACATATCGGGCGCACAGGATGCGATAGGTATATGTGTATCGGGGCTGACCCGCCATTATTACGACAACTGCTACTGGCCGCTGAAGATCGAGAGCATACACGATGAAGAGACGTTGCAGTGGGTTGAGTCGCACTTGTGTATCGTGCCGATGTTTCCGCGCCAGGCGGGGCTGTCGGTCGTCGAGGGGCGCGATATTACTCCCGACAAGGTGCGGCGTCTGGCCGATGCTGCCGACCGTTGCTGGAATGCGATACTCGGCCGTGATCTGACGGCGTTTGCCGGGGCTTTTGCCGACTCGTTTGCCGCCCAGATATCGATGTTCCCTGCAATGATGCAGCCCGGAGTTGAGAAGTATATCGACAGGATGCGGAGCTGCGGAGCGCTGGCGTGGAAGATGGCCGGCGCCGGCGGAGGCGGCCATCTGATAGTCGTGATGCCTGATGGTGCCGCGCTTCCGGCCGATGCTCTGCCGGTGACTATAAGACGATAAATGTAATCTTAAAATCATATTATATGAAAAAAAGTGCCTTGAAGAATTTATTTGCAGTGGCGGTGCTTGCGCTGTCGGGTTCGGCGGTGTCGCAGGCGCAACTTATTGAGGGAACGCGCGGAAGCGACGATGTGAAAATCGGTGTCGCCGGTTATTCTTATCGTAATTTCGATCTGGAGAACACTTGCCGTATGCTTCAGGACATGGGAGTGAAATATCTGTCGATAAAGGACTGGTGGCTTCCGCTTGACGCTACTGTGGATCAGATGGATGAGCTGAAGAAGGTGTGTGCCTCGCATGGTGTCGAGGGGTACACTCTCGGCCCGATATACATGCGTTCGGAGGCCGATGTCGACCGTGCGTTCGCATATGCCGGCCGCTACGGAGTGCCGTTTTTTATCGGAGTGCCCGACTATGAGCTTATCGACTATACTATCGGCAAGGTGAAGGAAACGGGCATAAAGGTAGCTATACACACCCACGGGCCTGACGGAGCCGCTTTCCCTGATATATACAAGATCGTGGAGATGGTGAAAGATCCGTCGCTCGGCGTCGGCGCATGTCTTGACCTGGGACACTGCGTGCGTATGGGACAGGATGTTGCGAAGATACTTGTCGAGTACAAAGACTGGATCTATGATCTGCATATCAAGGATGAGACAGCCCCGACAAAGGCTGGTCAGACCTGGGAAATGGGTCGTGGCGTTATGAACTTTGTGCCGATCGTCAATGCCCTGCGCGAGATCGGTTATAAGGGCGTAGTCAGTGTCGAGTTCGAGAAAAACGGCGACAATCCTAATCCGGGCGTGAGCGAGAGCGTGGGTTATCTGCGCGGAGTGCTCGACGCTACAAAATGAGACTCTGACAAGACATGATATCTCAGAGGGGCTTCGGGCGGCAAACCCGGAGCCCCTCGTTGCATTTTGTTTGCTGTCGTTAATAAATTTTTAGATTTTTATTGAAAAATATGGTATATGTAGGAATGAAAATATCCGAAACTTCGTATCTTTGCAAAACCTTGAAACGCACCGATGAAGTTCGGGGCGCTTTATGCACCAGCATCATAAAAACACAGAGAAGAAATTAAAAATAGTTCGTAACCAACTTATAAAAACGGATGAAAAGAGTCTATACGTTCGGTGATGGAAAAGCCGAAGGCGATGCCAAGATGAGGAATCTCCTTGGCGGAAAAGGCGCGAATCTTGCCGAAATGAATCTACTCGGCATGCCAGTACCCCCGGGCTTTACAATTACAACTGAGGTTTGTACAGAGTACACACAGTGGGGTAAGGACGAAGTTGTAAAAAGAATCAAGAAAGACGTAGAGGACGCTATAGGACACGTCGAGAGTCTTACAGGCAAGAAATTCGACGATCCTGCAAATCCGCTTCTTGTGTCGGTGCGCAGTGGCGCCCGCGCCTCAATGCCCGGCATGATGGATACCGTGCTCAACCTCGGCATGAACGACGCTACAGTGGCTTCGCTCGCAGAGAAGAGCGGCAATCCGCGCTTCGCATGGGACAGCTACCGCCGTTTCGTGCAGATGTATGGCGACGTTGTGCTTGGCATGAAACCCAAGAGCAAGGCCGATATCGATCCTTTCGAGGCTATCATGGAGAAAGTGAAAGAGGAGAAAGGCGTGAAACTCGACACGGAGCTTGATGTCGATGATCTCAAGAAACTTGTCGTACTGTTCAAGCAGGCTGTGAAGGAATACACCGGCAAGGATTTTCCCGACAGCGCCTGGGAGCAGCTGTGGGGCGGCATATGCGCCGTGTTCGACAGCTGGATGAACGAGCGTGCGATCATATACCGCCGCATGAACCAGATCCCCGAGGAGTGGGGTACGGCTGTCAACGTGCAGGCCATGGTCTATGGCAACATGGGTGACAACTCGGCTACAGGTGTGGCATTCAGCCGCGACGCTGCCACCGGCGAGAAGATATTTAACGGCGAATACCTCATCAACGCACAGGGCGAGGACGTTGTTGCCGGCATACGCACACCCCAGCAGATCACTGTCGAGGGTTCGCGCCGCTGGGCCAGACTTCAGGGCATCAGCGAGGAGGAGCGTGCATCGAAATATCCCTCGCTTGAGGAGTCGATGCCGACTTGCGCCGCAGAACTGATCGCTATAGCAAACCGTCTGGAAGGATATTACCGCGATATGCAGGACATGGAGTTCACCATTCAGGACGGAAAGCTCTGGATGCTCCAGACCCGCAACGGCAAGCGCACGGGAGCCGCCATGGTCAAGATCGCCATGGATCTTCTGCGCGAGGAGATGATCGACGAGAAGACCGTGCTCAGCCGCATGGAGCCGCAGAAACTCGACGAGCTTCTGCATCCGGTGTTCGCAAAAGAGGCACTCCGTTCGGCAAAGGTCGTGGCAAAGGGACTTCCCGCATCGCCGGGCGCAGCTACCGGTCAGGTCGTGTTCTTTGCCGACGAGGCCGAGGCCTGGGCTGAGAAGAAAAAGAAAGTCGTGCTCGTGCGCATCGAGACATCGCCCGAAGATCTCCGTGGCATGGCTGTGGCACAGGGCATCCTCACCATGCGCGGCGGCATGACCTCGCACGCTGCTGTGGTGGCACGCGGCATGGGTAAATGCTGTGTGTCGGGAGCCGGTGAGATCAAGGTCGATTACGAGGCAAAGACCGTGGAGATGGGCGGTAAGCTCTATCACGAGGGTGACTGGATCTCGCTCAACGGTTCTAATGGTGAAGTCTACGACGGCCAGGTGCCCACAACCGAGCCTGAGCTCGACGGCGATTTTGCCGCTATAATGAATCTTGCAGCGAAATATACAAAGACACTTGTCCGCACCAACGCCGATACTCCCCGCGACGCACGTCAGGCACGTCATTTCGGCGCTCAGGGCATCGGTCTCTGCCGCACAGAGCATATGTTCTTTGAGGGCGACCGCATCAAGGCCGTGCGCGAGATGATCCTTGCATCGGATCTCGATGGTCGCAAGGCAGCCCTTACCAAGCTTCTGCCTATGCAGCGCGGCGACTTCGAGGGCATCTTCGAGGCTATGGACGGCTATGGCGTTACGATCCGTCTGCTTGATCCGCCGTTGCACGAGTTTGTGCCCCATCAGACGGCAACCCAGAAAGAACTTGCGCAGGAGATGGGTATCTCGCTTGCCGAGGTTAAGGCCAAGGTAGACAGCCTCGAGGAGTTCAACCCCATGCTCGGACACCGCGGCTGCCGTCTCGGCATCACATATCCCGAGATCACCGAGATGCAGACACGTGCCATCATCGAGGCCGCTCTCGCGGTCAAGGCACGCGGCATCAAGGTATTCCCCGAGATAATGATACCTCTTGTAGGTTCGCTCAAAGAGATACAGAATCAGGCCAACGTCATCAACGAGACCGCAGCCAAGGTATTTGAGGAAAAAGGACAGACCGTCAGCTACAAGGTCGGCACTATGATCGAGGTGCCCCGTGCGGCTCTCGTTGCCGATCAGATCGCCGAGGTCGCCGACTTCTTCTCGTTCGGTACCAACGACCTCACACAGATGACATTCGGCTTCTCGCGCGATGATGCGCCCAAGTTCCTCAAATTCTACAAGGAGCACGGCATCATCAAGACCGATCCTTTTGAAGTGCTTGATCAGGAAGGTGTAGGTCAGCTCGTGAAAATGGGCGTAGAGAAAGGCCGCGCCACCAACCCCGACCTCAAGGTCGGCATCTGCGGCGAGCATGGCGGTGAGCCTTCATCGGTCAAGTTCTGCGCCAAACTCGGCATGAACTACGTCAGCTGCTCACCTTATCGCGTGCCTATCGCCCGCGTCGCAGCCGCCCAGGCCGCCATCGAGGACTAATCGACGTTAGTTCTGATATTTAAACGCTCAAATAGTCGGGCTGTAATGGTCGAAAAAAAAGACCGTTACAGCCCGATTTGCTTTTTGTTTGTATAGGGGTGATGTTGTATTTTTGCGGGGAAATTGATCAACAAGTGGCGGGTGAGGGGTGTTGTACTGAAAAAACTATTTATGGGAACTATGCTTGACGATGTGATCGAATGCGCGAGGGAAGCGGGGAAGACTGCGATGCGCTATTTTCGTCACGATGGGGGAATCAAGGTCGCGAATAAACTGAATGACAGTGATATCGTCACTGAGGCCGACAAGGCAAGCGAAGCCTGCATAAAGCAATTTGTCGCTGACCGGTTTCCTACACATGGCATCCTGTCGGAAGAGTCGGCCGAGAGTTGCGGCAGCGGCGGTTACAGATGGGTGGTTGATCCGATCGACGGTACGACCAATTTCTATGCCGGTCTGCCTATGTGGGCTGTCAGCATCGGTGTCGAGCACAATGGCGAAAGGGAAATCGGCGTTGTATATCTGCCGTTTCTCGACGAGATGTTTTACGCCGAGCGCGGCCGTGGCGCCTACCTCAACGGTCGCCGCATACACGTGAGCGGCGAGACGGTGCTGTCGCGTTCGGTCGTCAGCACGGGTTTCCCTGTCGACAGGGATGTGAATCCTGATAATAACCTCGACAATCTGGCTGCCGTGCTGCCGAGAGTGCGCGACATACGGCGCATGGGCTCAGCGGCTGCCGATATGTGCTATGTGGCCGCAGGTTTCCTTCAGGGATACTGGGAACTAAATCTACATGAATGGGATGTGAGCGCCGGGACTCTGATACTTGAAGAGGCCGGAGGTGTGGTGACGCGTTTCCGCGAAGACCATGGCATATGTCTGGTTTGCGGCAACCGTGAGATCCACGACCGTCTGCTGTCGCTTGTAAGATGATTATTCGGCAGCCAGGCTGTCGGTGACGGGGAGTCCGCTGTTTTTCCAGTCGGTAATGCCGCCGTCGAGATCCACTACTTCGTAGCCCTCGCCGGCCAGTTGGTTGCCGGCTTTTTTAGAGCGTTTGCCGCTGCGGCAGTAGACGTAGACTGGTCTGTCTTTTTTCAGTTTCAGGGTGGCCTCCGACATGAAGTCGGGGGAGTTGACATCGATGTTTACCGCTCCTGCGATATGGCCGCTGTTATACTCTTCGGGGGTGCGGACGTCGACAAGCTGTATGCCGGGAAGGGTTATTTTCTGCTCGAATGTCTCGGTCGATACAGATGTGATTTTGGTGCATGACATGAGCGATGTGGCGGATATGAATGCCGTGAGAATGATTGCGGCGAAATGGCTGGCGCGGTACATGTAGTGAATGATTTAATGCGTTATTTTTTCCAGAAGGCGGGTATGAAGAGTACCATGAATGTGAACAGCTCAAGACGTCCGATAAGCATCAGCATCACGAGTATCCACTTCACGGCATCGGGCAGAAACGCGAAGGAGCCTTCGATGCCGGTGGCTCCGTAGCCGAGTCCGTTGCATCCGATACATGAGCTGACCATGAACAGGGAGTCGGTGAAGGTGTAGCCGAAAAGAGTGATAATGGCAGTGGCGGCGGCGACGACCAGCATATAGATCGTCATGAAGGCCGATACGCGCGATACAAGGCTGCTCTGCAGGAAGCTGCCGTTGAGATTGACGACATATATGCGCTTGGGGAAGACGGTCCTCTTGATCTCGTTGACAAGATTGCGTGCCATGACAATGATGCGGTCGACTTTTATGCCGCCCGAGGTTGATCCGGCACACGCTCCGCAGAGCATCAGAAGTATCGTGAGGAACAGTGAGAACGGGCCCCAGCCTTCGGCCTCGTTGATCGAGAATCCTGTCGAGGTAATGGCCGAAACGACATGAAACAGCGGGTTGAACAGGTAATTCTCCAGCGTCGGAGGGTCGCCGCGCAATGCGGCCGACATGATGAGCAGAAGTGTGCTTACGGCCACGATGGTGGTAAATGTCCTGACCACATCGTTGGTGCATAGCCGCCTGATGCCGTAGCGGTATGTGGCGTACAGTAGCACGAAGTTAAGTCCGGCTACAAACATGACCAGTGTTATGACTATCATGACATAGCCTGAATGCCAGTATGATATGCCCTGATTGTGGGTCGCGAAGCCGCCGGTGGCTATTGCGGCGAATGTCTGGCATATGCTGTCGAAAAGATCCATCGGTCCGACCCACAGCAGCAGTATGGATATGACGGTAATGACTGTATATACTCCCCACAGCGACAGTGCGGTCTGGCGTATGCGCGGATGCAGTTTGTCGTGTGTGATGCCGGTAGCTTCGGCGTTGAACATCGATATGCCCACCGTCTTGTTGAACTCGGGGAGCACGGCGAGCATGAAGAGTATGATGCCGAGTCCTCCGATCCATTGTGTGAACGCGCGCCAGAAGAGTATTCCGTGAGACTGCGCCTCGACGTCGGGAAGCACCGAAGCGCCTGTTGTCGTGAATCCCGATATTGTCTCGAACATGGCGTCGGTCAGTCCTACCGGGTTGCCCGATGTCATAAACGGTATCATGCCGAAGACTCCGAACACGATCCATATGACAGCCGTAAGGATGAAACCTTCGCGGCTGCGTATGACTGTATTGATGCGGCGTGTCGACAGGTGGCTTATTATGCCTGTGACAGCCGCGGCCGCTATGGCATAGGCGAAGCACTGCCAGTCGCTTTCGCCGTAGATGAGGCAGACCGCCAGCGGCACGAGCATCAGCAGGGCCTCGATGAGCACAAGATGGCCGAGCACCTTTACGACCGAACGTATTTCAAGAGTCATCGTCATGTCTTGTGCTATCTGAAAAGTCGTTCCACTTTTGAGAGTGATCCCGACACGCAGAATATCATCACGTGGTCGCCCGGCATGATCTGTGTGCGTCCCTCGACGAGCTCGCCTTTGTTGTCACGTATGAGTCCGCCGATGGTTATCTCGTTTGGAATCGACAGCTCGCATATGGGGCGTGAGACGATCTTGGATCCTTCGCGGGCCGTAAGCTCGATTATCTCGGCCTGATCGAGCGACATGCACTGTGCGTTGGTCGTGTTCAGGTCGATGAGCTCGTTCATTATCTTGCCTACATTGAGCAGCTTTTTGTTTATGATCTTGTCGATCGACAGGCTCTCGGCTTCGGGTATATACTGCAGTTCCTCGATGCGTGCCAGTGTCTTGGGCACACCGTGCTCGCGTGCGACCATGCACGACACGATGTTTGTCTCCGAGCTGCCGGTGAGGGCAAGAAACATGTCGCAGTTGTCGATGCCTTCTGCTTTAAGCGTCGCCACGTCGTTGGCCGCGGCATTTACGACAATTGTCTTTGGAAATTTTGCCGCGATTATGCGGCACCGGTTTCTGTCGGGGTCGATGACTGTCACCTGATATTGAGAGCCAATGAGTTGCAACAGGTTTTCAGTGACCTGGCCGGCGCCTGTGATGATGATGTGCCTGACGCGTATCTGCCGGCGCCCGCACAGTGCGCATAGGTGCTCGATATTCTCCGATGTGACAGAGAAATACACGATATCATCGGGCAGGATCGCGGTGTCGCCGCGCGGTATTATCATTTTGGCTCCGCGGCGTATGGCCGACACGTGAAACAGGCGTGGTGTCGTTGCGGTCTCCCGCAGTAGTTTATGACTCAACGGAGAGCTGTCGCTGATTCTTACACCGGCCACAATTAGCTCGCCGTGGCGCAGGCCAAACCATTCGTTGACCCAGTTGTGTTCGATAAACAGCTTAATGTCTTGTGCGGCAAGCAGCTCGGGATATATCACGGAGTCGATGCCCGATGCCTGAAGTATGCCGTATGTTTTACGGTCGAGATAGTCGGGATTGTCGATGCGTGCGACACACCGTTTGACTCCGCACCCTTTTGCTATCTGGGCGGCGATAAGGTTTACATTTTCATCGCGTGTAACGGCTACAAACAGTTCGGCATTGTCTATCCCGCATTGCGACAGGTCGGATACAGAGACCGGGCAACCCTCAAAAGTTATGAAGTTGCCCGATGCGTCAAGTTCTGCAAGATGGGCGCTGTCGGTCCCCATCAGCACTATGTCCTGATTTTCGACCGACAGCGTCTGTGCCAGATGTGTGCCGGTGTCTCCGTCTCCCGCAATTATTATTCTCATGCCAGATCAGTTTTTGCATGTCAGAGTTTCGATGCAAAAATATGAAAAATATATGTTGGCGCATATACCCGGCAGTTCGATTTATGCGGACCGCATATTCCTTGCGGTGGACGAGGGGAGCCCGGCCGGCGCGGCGGTTATAGCCGTGATGTGATTTCGGCCAGTAAAGTCTTGCCGTCGATTTCTCCCTTGTTGCGCCATACCTCCTTGCCGTCCTTGTACAGGATGAAGGTAGGGTAGACCTCCACACCGGCGTTGTCGGCGGTCTCCGGGTTTTTGTCGACATCGATCTGCACAATGGCGGCTTTTCCGTCGAGCTGCTCTTTGACTTGCGCAACAACAGGCATCATGTTGCGGCAGTGTGAGCACCATGTGGCGTAAAACTCTACAAGAGTCACAGGCATAGAGTTGATTGATTGTGTGTAGTCCATATCTTCCTGATTGTTTGAAATTGTTGTGTTGTGCAATTTCTAAACAACCGTTCACGCCTGATGGTTTTGTGCTGCGCCCCGCTATATTTGTCTTTTTTCTGAAAATGTATGTGCATGAGATTGTTGTGTATGTGTATCAGTTGTATTATATTTGGCGCGTAATAAAAAAACAATGGGAAATCACAGTCTAAAATCTGATCAATAACATGAATTTAAAAGCAATCTCGGTGGCGGCAGGTCTTGCGACAGTAGCGGTTGCCGGATGGATGGTGAGCGGATGCCAGGATGTATCGGCCACTTCCGGCGAGCCGGTGAAGACACTTCGTGCTCCGGCCTACCCTCTTGTGACTATCGACCCTTACACGAGCGCGTGGTCGGCCTCCGACAGTCTGAACACCGACGTCGTGCGCCACTGGACAGGCAAACCGTTTCCTCTGATCGGAGCGGTGAAGATCGACGGTAAGGTCTATCGCTTCATGGGAGCCGAGCAGCCCATACTCGAGACGCTGATACCTACCTCGCAGACAGGGGAGTGGAGCGGCGTGTATACGACCACTGCACCCGAGGGAGAGTGGTGGACGCCCGGCTACGACGCGAAGTCGTGGAGTCAGGGGCAGGCCGCTTTCGGCACGATGCCCGACGAGGCTCTTGCAAAAACCGGATGGAATACGCCCGACATATGGGTGCGCCGCACGATAACCCTCGACGAGGATCTTGCCGGCAAACCTGTATATCTCCGTTACTCTCACGACGATGACGCCGAGATCTATGTGAACGGAGTCCGCGTAGTCAGAACCGGCAACAACGCCGCGAAAGACCAGACGGCTGCGCTTCCTGCCGATGTTGTAGCTTCACTGAAAAAAGGAGAGAACATCATAGCCGCCCATTGCCGCGACCGTGGCGGTCTCGCATTCATTGATTTCGGCCTTGATCTTGCCATGCCCAACACGGCCTTGTTCTCTACAGCCGCAAAGCAGACATCGGTCGTTGTAGAGCCGATGAACACGATCTATAAGTTTGATTGCGACAATGTCGAGCTTACAGTGACTTTCACCGCTCCGCTTTTCCTTGACAATCTCGATCTTGTAAGCCGCCCCGTCAACTATCTCACCTATGAGGCAAAAAGCAAGGACGGCTCGAAGCACGATGTCGACTTCTACTTTGAGGCCGGCAAAGAGTGGGCTGTTAATGTCAGCTCGCAGGAGACCGAGTCGTCGGTAGAGGAGCTTCCCGACAATCTGATAGCAGTCACGGTCGCCAATGTCGAGCAGAATCCGCTTAACCGTGGCGGCGACGACCTGCGCATCGACTGGGGACGTTTCTACATGGCTGCCGACAAGTCAAACGCCACGGCATTCCTTTCCGACAGTTTCTCGACACGCAGGGCATTTGCCGGCGAGCCGACCGAGACTCTTCCCGGTAACTTCATCGGGCTTACTGTCGACTGTGGCGAGACCAAGGATGCCGGCGGTTATATCATGCTTGCCTACGACGATGTTTATTCGATACATTATTTCGGCGACAATCTGCGTCCCTACTGGAACCGTAACAACGACTCCTGCATCGGCGAACAGATCGCGACCGCCGCACGCGACTACGACAAACTGATGAAGGAGAGCCGCAAGTTCGACAAAAAGATGGTGAAAGAGGCCGAGGAGGTCGGCGGCACCGCCTATGCCGAGCTTTGCGCACTTGCCTACCGTCAGGCCATCACGGCCCACAAACTTGTCGAGGCTCCTAACGGCGACCTGCTCTGGCTGTCGAAAGAGAATTTCTCCAACGGATCAATCGGCACGGTCGACGTCACCTATCCGTCGGCTCCCATGTTCTTTCTCTACAATCCGGAGCTTGTCAAAGGTCTGCTCAACCACATCTTCTACTATAGCGAGAGCGGCAAGTGGACCAAGCCTTTCCCCGCACACGATGTCGGCAAGTACCCGCTTGCCAACGGCATGAGATATGGCGCCGACATGCCTGTAGAAGAAGGCGGCAACATGATCATACTCTGCGCCGCGCTCGCGCAGATCGAAGGCAACGCCGATTACTCGGCCAAGCATTGGGATACGCTCACGACATGGGTTGATTATCTGGCTGAATTCGGCCTCGACCCCGACGAGCAGCTTTGTACCGACGACTTTGCCGGACATTTCGCCCACAACACCAACCTCTCGGTGAAGGCTATCATGGCTATCGCATCCTACGCCCGTCTTGCCGAGATGCTCGGCAAGCCCGACGTCGCCGACAAATACATGTCGATGGCAAAGACCATGGCCGCACAGTGGGAGACAATGGCAAACGACGGCGACCACTATCGTCTGACTTTCGACAAGCCCGACACCTGGAGCCTCAAATACAATATGGTATGGGACCGTCTGCTCGGCTTCAATATCTTCCCGGCACAGATCATCGAGAAGGAGATACCCTACTATCTGTCGAAAACCAACACCTATGGCGTGCCTCTTGACAACCGTCAGACCTACACCAAGACCGACTGGATCATCTGGACTGCCACAATGGCTCCCGACAAGGCGACTTTCGAGGAGTTTGTGCTTCCGATCTACAAGTTCATGGACGAGACAGAGGTGCGTGTGCCGATGAGCGACTGGACATGGACCGATCAGCCGGCTCACCGTGGTTTCGTTGCCCGCTCGGTTGTCGGCGGCTACTTCATAAAGATGCTTGAGCCGGTGCTTCTGGAGAAGATCAGGTAAACTAAGATACTGACACGATATGCACGGAGCCGCGACATGCTGAAAGTCGCGGCTCCGCATGTTTTTGGCGTTATGGGTGACGTCGTTTAAATTTGTGATGTGGAAAGAATCGCTATCGTCATAAATTCGCTGAAAAAAGGAGGCGCCGAGAAGCAGGCCGTGCTACTCGGGCGTGCTCTGCGTGGCATTTATGAGGTGAGAATCATAGTCATGCGGCGGTGTGAGGGGATGTCGGACGAGCTGATAGCACTTTATGGCGGTGACGGTGGCGACGTAATAGCGCTCGACACCGGGTGCGGGCGCGGCGGAGTCATCGGACTGTATCGGGTGCTGAAACGTTGGCGCCCCGTTGCCCTGTTCTGCTATCTCACTTATTCAAATCTGGCCGGAGCGATAGCCGGACGGCTTGCCGGAGTCCCGTTCATATATCAGGGATTACGTAACTCATGCCTGCCGCGCGGGAAGATGATTGCCGAGCAGATCGCCAACCGTCTGTCGACCGGCGCTATACTGAACAATCATGCGGGTGTGGGGTATTTCAGCGCAAACGGTCTGAAAAACATCACGGTGATTGAAAACTGTTATCCGCATGTCGGTTGTGAGAAATCGCGCGGCGGAGACGGTGAGGTGAAGGTCGTGACGGCTGCGAGGTTTGTCCGACAGAAAGATTACCGCACGGCTATTGAGGCTTTCGGTGCCGCCCGGCAGCATGTGCCGGAGTTGCGTTACCGCATCATCGGTCATGGTGAGGATGAGAGTCTTGTAAGGTCGTGGGTAAGCGGGGCGGGGCTTGGCGACAGTGTCGAGATAATCGTGAACCCGCCCGATGTCGCGCGACTTGCCGGTGAGTGCGACATTTATCTGTCGGCTTCGCTTTATGAGGGGACGAGCAACTCGATCATGGAGGCTATGGATGCCTCGCTGCCGCTTGTCGCTACCGACGTCGGCGACAACAGCCGGCTTGTGGCGCATGGCAAGAGCGGGTTTATTGTCCCTGCCGGAGATGTCGCGGCAATATCTGAGGCCATAACCGCGCTCGCTGTGTCGCCGCAGATGCGCGACGACATGGGGCGGTGCGGCAACCGGCTTCTTGCCGCCCGCTATGGAGAGGATGCGTTCAGAGAGAAATACGTGGCGTTGCTTAAGCAGATCAGCGCGAGCCGAGCACAAGCAGCACAAGACCGATAAGCAGTATCGCGAGATCGAGCAGTTTGGCTTTAAGATGACGCTCGTGGAGAGCGATGATGCCGAACGCAAACGAGACGATGACACTTCCGCGCCTGATCATGGAGACGACGGAGATCATCGAGCCTTCATCAGACAATGCGTAGAAATACGCCATATCGGCCGCAGAGAGAAAAAGAGCGATGCAAGGTATAGTCCACTTCCATTTAAACGGAGTCGTTCGCGCAGGGGCGTAAAAACGGCGAATTACGGCAATCGTGGCGCCCATGATGACGCACTGGTAAAAAGAATACCATGCCTGCACCTGCAGCGGCTCGTAGACGCGCAGCAGATATTTGTCGTAAAGAGCGCTTATGGCTCCGAATATGGTGGCTCCGACGGCCATCCACAGCCACATCGATGCCCGTGGTGTCTGAGACTCCTTCTTGCCGAGACGGCTGATGAAAAACAGCGAGAAAAAACCGAGTGCCACACCGCAGCTCTGCAGCAGGTTGAGATTTTCAGAAAAGATCAGCAGCGCGCCGACCAGAACCAGCACCGGGCGTGTGGCCGTTATCGGGCCCGATATGGTGAGTGGCAGATGCTTGATGCTGAAATAGCCGAGTGTCCATGACGCGAGCACGATCGCCGATTTCAGCAGTATGCTCAGGTGCGCCGCGGGGTCGCCACCGAGTATGGGTGTGCCGTTGACGAGGTCGATCACGATGAACGGGCTCATGATCAACGCGCAGAAAAACGTGTTCCAGAACAATACGGCAAGCACATTGTTGGATGCCACTGACACTTTCTTGAAAATGTCGTAGCATCCAAGCAGACAGGCACTGGCTATCGCAAGTATTACCCACATGATGTTTAAGCGTTTGATCAGAGTCGCCCGGTGGCTCTGAGATAATCGGTTACGTAGATCTGATATTGTGTGCGGGCTTCGATCATGTTGGACCATGAAGTCTGCCACTGCGCCTGTGCGTCGAGCATGTCGGTGAGAGAGGCGAGACCGGCCTCATAGCGCACTTTCATTTCGTCGAGGCTGAGCTGTGCCTGGTGCATGGCGGTGTTGGCCGACTCGATGAGCGTATAGCCTGTGAGCACATTGTTGACGGTCTGCTGCGCCTCGATGTTCATAAGGCGGCGGTTCTTCTCGAGAGTGAGGCTTGCGTTGCTGACTTCGAGCCGCGCTTTCTTCACTTTGTGTATTCCCTCGCCCCAGTTGAATATAGGCACCGACAGCGAAGCCATAACAAGCCACCCGTTGCCTTTGGTGTTGGAGGAAAACGGCTGGTATGACCCGTCGGGAGCCTCGGCATAGCCTTTCATCTTTATGTTGCCGTAGGCCGACCATCCGGCCTGGACGCCGAGAGTCGGAAGAAAATCGGCGCGTGTCATCTTCACCTGCTGCTCTTTTGCATTAATGTCGGCCTGAAGCAGTGCCAGCTCGGGGCGCTGGCTTATGTCGGCCGACATGTCGGCCGGTGCTGTTACGGGTATGTCTTTGTCGACCGGCTCTATCTGTGTCTCAGGATCGACGCCGAGTATGTTGCAGAGCGACAGCCGGCAAAGATCGGCACCGCTTTCGGCCTGGTTGAGCTGATAGACGACCTGCGAGCGGCGTGCGTCAATGCGTGCGAGATCGGTTTTTGTGATCATGCCCACTTCAAACGATGTCTTGGTCTGCGCATAGACTGTATCGATCTGCGCCAGATATGCTTTCACCATATCCACCTTGGCGAGTACGGCTATGTAAGTCCAGTAGGCGTTGTCGGCACTGGCAATCACGTCCATGCGCGTCATGCGCTGCTGCTCGGCGGCGGCTTTGCGTCCGATCGATGCGAGCCGGTTGGCCGCCACGATCTTGCCTCCGGCATACACCGGCTGAGTTACGGTGAGTCCGGCGAGATATACTCCTTTCATCGAGAGTGTCATAGCCGAGACGTCGGAGTCGGGTGTGCGGTAGATCCCGGTGGCCGATCCGGCCAGCTTGGGCAGATAGGCCGTGAAGGCGGCTTTCTTGTCGAGGCGTGCCTGTTCGGTGGCGTTACGGGCGATCTCGATATCCTCGCTCGCGTCAAGCGCCATCATGCGGCACTGGTCGCGGTCGATCCTGAGCGTCTCGGCCTGCATCGCCGCTGCAAAGGCGAGTACTGTGCCTAAAAATATATATCTGAGCTTCATACAGATGCTTTCTTTACATTGAAGAATATGGAGTAGAACAGAGGCAGCAGCATGAGAGTGACGATGGTGCCTACAAACAGGCCGCCTATGATCGTGACTGCCAGCGAACCGTACATCGGGTCGTTGATGAGCGGAATAAGGCCGACTATGGTTGTGATCGAGGCGAGCATCACCGGGCGCACGCGCGACAGGGTGGCGCGTATGATCGCGTCGTACTCGGGCACGTTCTCCTCGGTTGTCAGACGGTTGATCTCATCGACAAGCACGATCGCGTTCTTCACCATCATGCCTATGAGTCCCATAAACCCGAGTATCGCCATGAAGGTGAACGGTGTGTCGGTGAGCAGGAGCAGGGGCACTATTCCGCAAAGCACAAACGGGAAGCAGATGAGTATGAGGAACACCTTTTTCCAACGGTTAAAAAGCAGAAGAAGCACGGCAAAGACAATGATCATAATCAGTGGCATGAATCCGAGAAGTGCCTCGTTTGACTCGTCGGAAGTCTCGAGCTCGCCAACCCAGCGCATGCTGTAGCCGGGCGGGAGCGGTATCGAGTCGATGGACTGGCGTATCATTGCCATGACCGATGCCGGCGATGCCTCGGGATTGAACGGATCGGGATCGGCCTCGGCCTGAATGGCACGCCGTCCGTTGTATCGCGATATGAGGTTCTCGTTCCACACGATGCCTGTGCTGTCGATTACGTTGCTCATTATCGTCGTCTGAAACAGCTGGTCGGCGATCTCGAGCTGTGACGCCGCGCCCGACAGCAGGTCGGCTACCGACGACGGATCGACATTTATGTTGAGGGTGCTCCACACCGGTATGGTTGTCAGGTCGCTGATGCGTGAGCCGTCGGCGTTGCGCATGGTTATGTAGACCGGCACCACTTTGTCCTGATCATTGATCGCGCCTACGGCATAGCCGTCGGTAGCGGCCAGCAGGGCATTGGCGACATCCGATCTCGATATGCCCGCACGCTGCGCGCCCTCCTGCGAGTAGTTGAACGTGAGCTGGTGCATCGGGGCGTTCCAGTTGTTCTGTACCGAATAGGGGTCGATGAGCGGACACGCGCGCATTATCGCTTCGGCCTTTGCGCTGAGCCTGCGGAGCACAGATGGATCAGGACCGATGAACTCGGCCTCGATCGTGTGTGTTGACGAGATAGAGAAGTTGTATTTGCGCGAGCGTATGTAGGCTTCAGGGGCGATCGAGCGCAGATAGGCAAGCAGATCGACCGAGAGTCGCTGCATCGTCTTGAAGTCGTGTGTGTCGACGATCAGTTCGGCGTAATTGTTGCCTCCCGAGGGCATCGGGCGTACAAAGCAGTATCGTGCGGGTGCTCCGCCGGTCGACAGAGCCACACGCTCAACATCGGGAAATGCCTGTGCGCTGTCGCTGAGTTCGAGCATGCGCGCAGTCACGGCGTCGGGGTCGGACTGCGAAGGGAAATAGCACTCGAGTACAAACTGCTTGTAGTCGAAGTCGGGGAAGAATATGTTTCGTACAAACTTCATCGAGTATCCGGCCACAAACAGCACTGCAATTGCTGTGACCGCCGATAATGTCTTGTGTCCGATAAGGAATACAATGATGCGTTCGATCGTGCGGTTGACGATGTTGGGTTTCGACTCTTTTTTACTGTCGCTATCTTTATCCTCTTTTGGCAGCCACGCGGCCGAGCATACCGGCACCTGGATAAGTGCAAGCACCCAGCTCACGAGAAGACTGACGCAGATGACGAGGAAAAGGTCGCCGGCAAACTCGCCTGTCGATCCGGGCGACAGATAGATCGGCAGGAATGTGCTTGCCGCGATCACGGTAGCTCCGAGGAGCGGCAGTGCGGTGTTCTTGCCTATGCGGAAGAGATACTGCGATGCCGGCAGTCCGCGCTTGCGGTCGACAAGTATGCCGTCCATGATCACCACGGAGTTGTCGACAAGCATACCCATGGCCACAATGAATGCGCCGAGCGATATGCGCTGCAGCGTGGTGCCGAGATGCTCGAGTATCGGGAACGACAGAGCCACCGTGAGGATGAGGCCGAGACCGATGATGATGCCGCTGCGCCATCCCATAGCGAAGATAAGGAGGACAATGACAATGAGTACCGACTCCAGCAGGTTGATCATGAACGAGGATATAGCCTCGCTTACTTTGTCGGGCTGGAAAAAGATCTTCTCGACTTCCATGCCTGCCGGAAAACGTTGCATCACTTCGGCGATGCGGGCATCGATCGCTTTGCCCACGTCGGGCACGATCGCACTGTTTTCAAGAGTTATCGTGAACGTTAGTGCGGGCTCTCCGTCGACAAAGAATATGTTGCTTGCCGGGGTGGCATATGTGCGGTTGATTCTGGCAAGGTCGCGGAGCCTCACTTTCTTCCCCTCGGGGGTGTTGATAAGGAGATTGCTCAGATCCTCCTCGTCGGTGACGGCCTCGGTTATGTCGATGGTCAGACGGTCGTCGGCGGCTTTGAGTGCGCCTGCGCTGACGGTCTTTATGGCCGACTGCAGCGACATCATTATCTGGGAGGGGATAAGTCCGTTGCGGGCAAGCTGCTCGGGTGTGAACTCAATCTCGATGACCTCCGACCGCGTCCCGCCGATGTTGATGCGTTTCACTCCGGGGACGGTCACAAGATCGCGACGCAGCTCCTTGGCGTATTTCTCCATCTCCTTGTAGGTGTAGCCGTCGCCCTTGAACGCGTAGAAAATGCCGTAGACGTCGAGCATGTCGTCGACCACCACAGGCGTGTAGCACCCCGACGGCAGCCGTGAGGAGGCATCGGATACCTTGCGGCGGAGCATGTCGAAATGCTGCTCGATCTCCGATATCGGCATCTCTTTGAGAAACTCGACGTTGATCATGGCCTGTCCGGCGCGTGACTCGCTCTTGATCTTGCGTATGTCGGGGAGCGTGCGCAGCTCATCTTCAAGCATCTGCACGACGTCGAGCTCTACGGTGTGAGCGTCGGCTCCCGGGTATATCACCACGACCGACGCCTGCTTGATAGGCACTGCCGGATCTTCAAGCTTGGGCATGTTGCAGAATGACAGCACTCCCATGATGAGAATGGCGGCCATGAGCGACCAGAACAGGGTCGGCCTCTCAAGAAAGAATTTTGCAAGGCGTGTCATAGGAGATCTCCGCGGTTGGTTGACGAGGATTTCTCAAGAACTTTCACGTGCTCACCGTCGACGAGCGAATGCACTCCGCCCGATACGATCTGCGAGGCGGGGCTGAGTCCCGACAGGGCTGTGACCGTACCGCCCGAGCCGTCGCCCGCGACTGTCACCGGCGTTGCCCTGACAGTCGAATCGGCCGGATTGAACAACCACACACATGTAGTGCCGTCGTTGTCGAAGACCGAACGGAGCGGTATTCTCACCGGTGTGGATTGTGTGGCCGGGATGCTGTCATGCGCTGTGTCAGATGAGATCGACACGATAAGGTTCATGCCCGAGGTGAGTTTCCGGTCGCGTGAGGCCACACCGAGTTTGAGCTGATAGAGCTGGTTGTTGTCGGCTTTTGGTGTAAGGCTGATGAACTGCAGTGCTATCGGGCTTTCACCGAAGTGCGACGAATATCCGGCATAATTGCTCGACTTGTCGATGCTCAGATACTCTGAAACCGGCAGGTCGACCAATACTTCAAGACGCGAGTCATCCATCAGCTCGAATACGGGTGTGCCGGCATCGACCATTTCGGCCTTCTCGAAACTCGACTTTACAATCACACCCGACGCAGGTGCATAGAGGTGAGTGTATTCAAGTTTGTTTTTGTTGATTTCAAGCTGTACGGCCATCTGTCGGAGCGAAGCGGCTGCTTTTTCAAATTCATTGTCCGACATGTTGCCTGCGGCATACAGCTGTTTCCTGCGCTCGTGCTCCGACGCGGCCTGGTCATACTGTATCTGCAGCTGTTTCACTGCAAGCGCGTAGTCGACGGTGTCGAGTGTGGCGAGGAGCTGCCCTTCCTTCACATGGTCTCCTTCTTTGACAAGTATTCGCGTTATCTGTCCCGGAGTCTTGAATCCGGTGGATATTGTGCGTGTCTCCTGGACTATTCCCGGAAAATTTCGTGAAGATGCGCCGTCTGCTGCGACAGGTGAAACAAGAAAAACGTTGTGTACGGGCGGTGTCGGTGCTTTTGCGCTTTCGCCTGACGAGCATGCTGTCATGGCGATACAGGTGGCTGACAACCAAAAATAAGATGGATGTCTCATCGTTGCTTGATATGTGACGGGCTTATTAGTTTGTGTTTTTTTTTCGAGGTGCAAAAATACGATTGTCAGATAAAAAATAGAAGTCCGTTTTGACGAATGAGATGGTCGAAAAGTCAAAAGAATATTCTTGATTTCCAGAAATTGACAAAGCGGTGTGCTACGACGGTGCAATCGTTGTGACGTTTAACAAATTCACGTCCCTGACGGCCAAGTGCGGCAATCTCCGAGGGATTCAGTACAAGTCGCTCGAGAGTGTCGTGAATCAGCCGGTCATCGGGGGCGCATCCTATGACCGGACGCAGCTTGTTCTCGCCTATAAATCTGTAAAAATCGGGCTCGTTGCCGCTGAATGCCACAAGCCCTGCAGCCATGGCGAGCAACGCGTTGGTGGCGGGAGTATATGAATAAAGCTGGTCGAGGACCACGTGCGACTGTCTCATGCGTTTCACATATTCGGCATAGGGCAGGTTCTCGACAATGTCGAGCGAGGCGCGGCCGGGATATCTGTTAACTATTGCTTTCGCTGCGGCGATGAGCCGGTCGGTGCCCTTGATGAGCTCGCGCCCGCGTTGCACACCCGCCAGAAATCTTACGCATCCCGGGTTGTCGGGAATACTTACCGGCGCGATGCTGTCTGTGTCGATGGATATGCCTCCATATGCCGTTTTACAGGTCGGGAGTACCCGTCTTATCGAGAGGTCATACTCGTAGAGAACCGAGACGGCTCCGTCTATGTCGCTGTATACGGCGTTGTGGAGGCGTTGCAGAGCGGGGGAGTGCCATCTGTCGGCAGCACCGGGGTCGGCAAGGAGGAGCGGCGACGGCTTTCCGTCGATCTGCCACTCGGAGTAGCGCAGAGGAGTGTCGGGTGCCGTGCACAGATCGATATAAGGTATGTCGGTGCCGAGCGCCGTCAGGAATACCGCTCTGTTGTGGCGGCGCAGAAACCTGTAGAAATCAAGTATGCGGTGTGGTTTGAGATCAAGGAAGTTGGGTGACGCAAGTGCGACAACGTCATATCCGGTGAAACACCTGTGCCTGATCATGTTGAGCCTGGTCCAGAGCCATGCGCCCGACATGCGTCCTGATGAGCGCGACAGGTCTATGTCGCGGCCGGTCTGCATCCATTGCGATCCGGCCGACGCTACGGTGACATCGTGCCCGAGACGCCTCAGTCCTGTGGCCAGTGAGTTGTGGCAGTTGCTTGCGTCGCCGACGAGCAGTATTTTAAGATTTTGTTTCAGGCATTCAGCATCCTTTTTCATGGAGCTAAATTAGTCATTGCTTTCAAATATCTCACGATAGTCGGCCATAAAACGCCTGAGATTCTTCAAGCCGATGATCAGTCCGATAACTGTTCCTGCGATTATGCCGCAGAGAAATGAAATGCTGCCGTCCGACAAGGTGAACATCAAGCCGATAAACAGTATGTCGACAGGAAGGAAATAGGCGATGAACTGCAGGTGACGTTTCCGGCACATCCACGCTTTGTGCAGCACTTCGATCACAGGCATCTCAGTGACTGAGATAGATGAGATTTTTCGGTACAGCCACCAGTCGAATGCTGCGGCCAACAACATGATCACAACGTAGATAAAGAAGAGATATAATCTGTTCGGACCGGTGAAAACCGATGAGTTAAGGAATACCATAGCCATGGGCGTACAGCACAATGCCATGATCGAAAACCGGCGGTAGCGTATGGCAAGCCGCTGCAAAGCGGTCTGTCGCCGTAGATTGACATTGTGCATATCCGGTTTGGTCTTGTCGGGGGCAATGCGGTCGATGCTGTCTGAAAGCTGACGCCACTCTCTGGTGAGGATGTTTTCTATGTCTTTCATATGTCAGATGTCGTTTCGTTTGCTTAGTTCTGCGAGTTTTATGCGTGTGCGGCGCAGTCGCGTCGCTATGGTGTTGCGTGGCATACCCATTATTTTAGCTATTTCCTCGTAGTCGAGATCTTCGAGTCTTAGCAGCATTATCGACCTCTCGATCGGATTGAGGCACGACAGCAGATAGTGCAGACGTTCTATTGAGTCGGTGTCGGCAGTGTCGGCAGTGTATAGGTCGGCTGCGTCGATGCGCACGTTGCCGGTGTATTTCTTCGATCCTCGTGCTGTCGACACACATGAGTTTATCGCGACGCGATATATCCATGTCGACTGTTTTGACTCACCGCGAAAAGAGTCGATGCCGCGCCATATGTTCAGCCATGCGTCCTGCCGCAGATCGTTGTAGTCGTCGTTGTCCGATGCAAATGTGAAGCAGACTTTGTCGACAATGCGCGAGTATCGGTCGTAGATCTGCATGAAGACGGTTTCGTCTGTTTCTTCCGTCCGGCTTACACATGTCTGTAGTGTCTGACAGAACATGAAAAATCTGGTCAGCAGAAATGATGAGGTATTGAGGTTGATTGACAGTGTCGTCATTTTATAATTTCTTACTTGTTTTCGGCTATATGACGCGACGGATAGACCGATAGTTTCATCTGCTGTAAAAAAAACAGGGAGCAAGCGTGCGGCATGCCCCCTTTGGAAGATCGGTTGATAAATTGTCAGCGGAGATTCTCGCGTATATAAGAGTTGAGTATGAAGAACGCGGGCTGAGCCATCGATCCGTGATCAAATCCGTCGAGCTCGAGCAACTTCGTCGCCTTGTGGCCAACAAGTTTCATCATACGGTCGAGGTAGGCGTTTTCCTCATAGCGTCCGTATAGCTCAAGCTCGCGGTCGCCGGTTATGAGGATCAGGGGCGGACAGTCGGGGCGCACCCAATAGAGTGGGGCAGTCTCGTCGATAATGGGTCGCAGCGGGTCTATGCCGTCCATTTTTCGGGCATTGAAGTGGGTGATGGCCTGTCCGCTGAACGGTATGTAGGCCGCCACCGAGTCGGCATCGACGCCATATCGGCTGAGCCACGATTTGTCGAGGCAGAGCATCATCGAGAGGTAGCCTCCGGCCGAGTGACCCGAAACAACGGTCTTCGACGGATCGCCGCCATATTGTGCGGCGTTTTTCATTGCCCATGCCACAGCTTCGGCGGCATCGTCGATGATGTCGGTGACACGCACTTTGGGAAGCAGACGATAGTTCACACCCACCACGACATAGCCTTTGTCGCGTATGGCGGCAGGCAGTTCCTTTGATCCGGCCTCGAGTCCTCCGCCGTGAAACCATACGACCACGGGCGCGCCGGAAGCACTGTCGGGATAGCTTACGTCAACTTTAAGCCGCTCGGCAGAGTAGGCGTCGGTTTTCGCAGTATACGGTATGTCGCGCACGGTCTTGTCGGGTGCGCCTGTCACAGACAGTGCAACGGCAAATGCGGCAGTAAACAGAATGTGTCGCAGCATCATTTAAACAGCTTTTGGGCGAAGTCGGTGAGATAAATGCGCCAGTTGCGCCAGATGTGTCCGCCCGAGGTCTCGACGTATTCATAGGGGTAGCCCTTGAAGTCGAGATAGTCGCGGAAGTCCTTGTTGTTCTGGTAGAGGAAATCGGTTTCACCGATCGCGATCCAGTAGAGTTTCGGCTTGTTTGCGACAAAGAGTGCTTCCATCTCTTTGTTGAACTCAGTGTCGGCCTTCATGCGCTCGAGCATCGACACTTTCTGGTCGCCTCCATGTCTTACGGCAGCAGAGAACAGGCCGATGTAGTCGAACTTGTCGGGGAAACGTTTTGAGATAGCATACGAGTGTCCGCCACCCATCGACAGACCGCATATCGCACGGTTCTGCTTGTTTTTGGCGACCTTGTAGTTCTTTTCGATAAAGTTGACTACGTCGAGGAAGCTCTCGTCCATAGATGCTGCGGCGTCAGGGAGTTTCACACCGCCTGAAAAGCTGGGCTGATACATGCCGAAGTCCCATTCGCCGGGTGCTGCGGCGCAGTTCGGATTACCGTTTGTCATCACCACGATCATCGGTTTGGCTTTGCCTGTAGCGATGAGGTTGTCGAGTATCTGTGCGGCGCGTCCGAGTTCCGACCATGCGTTTTCATCACCTCCTGCACCATGCAGCAGGTAGAGCACGGGATAATTCTTCCCTTTCTCGTAGCCGGCAGGGGTGTAGACGGTCATGCGGCGGTTGAGTTTGAGTGTCGGGCTTTCATACCATACTTTCGACAGGTTGCCGTGAGGCACGTCATTGACGCTGTAGAGGTCGCCCTTGCTGCCTTTGTCGCCCTTGATGATAAAGATGCTTGTCCAGGTCGCCACGTCGCGGTTCTGGTAGATGTTCGACGGATCGAGATAGCGCATACCGTTGACTATGAAGCTGTAGGAGTATAGCTCCGGGTCGAGCGGATCGCTTGTGAAGGTCCACACACCTGCGGAGTCTTCTTTCATTTTCACTGAGCGGGTCTTCTCAGGGAGAAAATCTCCTGTCAGCTCTACCGTTATCGCTTTCGGTGCGTGAAGACGGAACGTCACTGAGTTGTCGGGATTGATTTCGGGAGATTTTACCGCTGCTCTCGAGAAAAGTGCCTGCTGGGCCACTGCCGACAAGGCTGCCGTTGCAAGCATTGCCAATGTGATGAGTCGTAGTTTCATGGAAATGGAATTATGGTTATACTTTCTTTATGTGGCAAATATACATTATCAACATGGTAAAATGCAAATTAATGTCATAGAGCTTGATTTATATGTAAAAAGCGGATAAGGCTTTTATGCCATATCCGCTTTTCGTGAAGCGACTGAATGCCACAAATACTTTATTTTGTGGTTTCGTTCATTTCAACGAGAATTGCAACGGGATAGTGGTCGGACGGAGTGCGTGCCACGTAGGTGCTGTCCTCGTTCATCGTGCGGTATGTGTCGTTGAGCACACCGTATTTCTTGACGTCGAACTCGGGCGAGAGGAAGATGTGGTCGATACGCATCGGCTCGCCGTCGGAGCTCAGACGCAGCTTGTTGGTGTCATAGCTGTTGAACGTGCTCGAGTTGATGTAGCGGTAGTCGGTGGTCTCATATGCGTCTTTCATCACGCCCGACTCGTTGAGGAGCTTGTAGCCCTCGTTGGTCTGGTCGACATTGAAGTCTCCGCTGAGCATCACGGGTAACGGCTCGGGGAACTCCTTGATCTTTTTAAGGATAAGTTTGGCGCTCTCTGCACGTGCTACAACTCCCTTATGATCCATGTGGAGGTTGAAATACACAAAAGTGAAGCCGGAATCCTTGTGGCGGAACTTGCCCCATGTGCACACACGGCGGCATACTGCGTCCCATCCGAACGAAACGCTGTCGGGCGTCTCCGACAACCAGAAATCGCCATGATCAAGTACATCGAACTTGTCGGTGTTGTAGAATATGGCGGCGTGCTCGCCTTTCTCGGCACCGTTGTCGCGTCCGACACCGATATACTCATAACCCGGAAGGTTTGACTTCAGGTCGTCAAGCATAAACTTGAAGCCTTCCTGTGTGCCGAAGATGTCGAATCCGTGATATTTGATGACGTCGGCCACGTGCGGGGCACGCTGACCCCAGCCGTTGCCTGCGACTGAGTCACCGTGGTTGGCCTGACGGATGTTGTAGGTCGCTACAGTCATTGTAGCCGGATCCGCTTTCTTCTCATTTGCGCACGATCCGAGCAGGAGCGCGCCGACTGCGGCAAGTAAAGTGATCTTTTTCATTGTTTTGTGATGGTCTTATTTGGTTGTTTCTACTACGATCATTATTGGATAGTGATCGGACGGAGTGCGGTCGGTGTAGTCGGGTGACTTCTCCGACACGCGTTCTTTGCCCGACGCCTTCTGTCCGTCGGTGAGACGGGCGCGGTATGTGTCGGTGAGTACGCCGTAGCGCTTCACATGGAAACCGTCGTTGACAAAGAGATGGTCGATGCGTTTCTCTGTGTAGCGGCTTGGCTCAAAGGCGAAATATGTGCCGTTGGGTGCGTAGCGGAAATCGGCGATCTCGTAGGAGTCTTTTACTACGCCTGAGTTCTGTAGGAGCGCATATGGTTCGCTGTGCTGGTCGACGTTGAAGTCGCCTGTCACGATCGTGGGCATGCTGTTGCCGAACTGCTTGATACGTTCAAGTACAAGTCTGGCACTCTCAGCACGTGCAACCACGCCTTTATGATCCATGTGCAGATTGATGAAGAGCACCTTCTCGCCGCTCGCCTTGTCGCAGAACACACCCCATGAGCAGATGCGTTTGTGCGACGGGGCGTCCCATCCCTTGCTTGGCCGGTCGGGGGTCTCCGACAGCCAGAAGTCGCCGTGATCCACTACATCAAATCGGTCGGTCTTGTAGAAGATTGCCGAATGCTCGCCGGCGTGTATGCCGTCGTCGCGTCCCACACCTATGTAATCATATCCGGGCATCATCGAAAGCATATCCTGCAACTGGTGATATTTGCCTTCCTGGGTGCCGATTATGTCGAAGTCGTGGAATCTGATCAGTCCTGCGACATGTGGAGCGCGTTGTCCCCACCCGTTGCCTGCGACAGAGTCGCTGGCGTTGGAGTACCTGATGTTGAACGTGCCGAGTTTCAGCTCTATGGCCTCTGCCGACATCATGCACAGCACGGCTGTCAGTACCGATAGAATCAGTTTTTTCATCCTGTAGATATGATTTAGCATTTTAATCACATGGGTGCGGCTGCAATAGCCGCACCCATGCTCTCACATATTGCAACCAATCATTGCTTCGGAGTGGTGTTTACCATCCGGGGTTCTGGGTGAGATTGCCGTTGAGCTGGCGCACAACTTCAGGTATCGGATAGAGATACTGGCGTGCCGGCCATGAGCGGCTGGAGCCTACATTGTCTTTCATCAGATATCCGCCGCTGACAGGCACCACATTGATCTGGTTGTTCTTGGCTGTTCCCACATAGAGGCCGATCGAAGCGAGTCCGTCGGGAGCCGCATCGGTGTCGTAGAAACATACGTCATCGATGCCGTCGCCGTTCATGTCGAGAGCGACATTGAGAGCGGGGATGAAGACACCCTCCCAGGGATCGGAGGTGAAGAGGTCGATCTGTGCCCAGCGCTTGAGGTCCTTGATGCGGAAGCCTTCGAGGCAAAGCTCGATGGCGCGGTCGCGGCGTACCTCGAGGATCACGGGATCGGTCACTCCGGGATAGTAGGAGGCGATGTAAGGCTCGGCCTGGGTCGGCTTTGTGGTGAGTGTGCCGGTCTGTGCGGTTCCGCCGGTTATGCCGGCGCGATGGCGGAGGACACCTATGGTCTTGGCCCAGTCATCGTCGGTCATTGTGCCGAGCTCGGCCTTTGCCTCCGCATAGTTCAGAAGAACCTCGGCGTAGCGCATGAACGGTATGTCGTTGGCATTGTTGGCACCGTCGTCGCAGCTTGCATCATCCATCACATATTTGGTGAACTGGTAGCCGGTCATAGTGTGGCCGGTGTAGTTTACAGCTGTTGTCTCGAATGCTCCCTGACCGTTCTTGCGGGTGTAGTCATTGGCGCGTATCGTCTGGTTCAGGCGCAGATCGCGGCCGGTTGTCTCGGTGACGAAATCCTTGTATGTGCCGTCGGCGTTAAGCTCGTTGTAGGGCGTACCGTCGATATTGAGGTAGCTCTTGGCAAACTTACGCGTCATGCTCATGTGCGGGCCGTAGGTCGATGAGTTGTACCACCAGTTTGCCTCGCCTTTACCGAGCATGAGGTCACACTGGATACCAAGCATCACCTCCTGCTTCACGGCTGCGTCGCTTATGAAGAGCTCGCGGTAGGCGCCGCGGCCGTTCTCGTAGGCCTTCTCCTCGTAGATCGAGTACGGACCGTTGTCCATCACAGCCTTGGCGGCATCAGCGGCGAGCTGCAGGAGCTGATCGGCCGAATACTGTGTGCAGCCTGTGCGTGCGAAATCATACTCGTCGTTGGCGTGATACTTGCGCCATGTTCCCTCAAAGAGGCATGCGCGCGACTTGAGCAGATATGCGGTCCAGACGTTGATATAGTTTGCGTTTGCGGTCGCCGACTTCTCGGTCATGTTCTCGATGGCGTAGTCGAGATCATCGATGATATGACCGATTATCACGTCGCGGGTGTCGCGTCCGTTGTAGAGGTCGGGATCTTCCGGGCTGTTGAACACCTTGTCGATCCAGGGTACCTCACCATACTGGATGAGCTTGTCGAGATAGAAGTATGCACGCCACATGCGGGCCTGGCCGTTGTAGTTGTTGCGCACTCTCTCCTCGATTGCAGTGTTGGTGTTGTGCTCAAGGAAGAAATTGATGTTGCGCAGACGGCTCCATGACCACGAAGTGGATGAGTTGACGGTATATGCGCCTACCTCCATGCCGCCGATGGCGTTCTTTGCGCCATAGTCGGCCGTTTCGTCCTGTCGCATTGCTGCAGCGCGGCTTGGCAGGGCTTCGTAAAATGATGTGGCGTATGTCTCGATGCCCTTTTCGGAACTGAACACCATGTCGACAGATGCCGCCGACTTAGGCTCTTCGTCCATGTCGCAACCGGTGGTGGCAAAACCCAGGGCTATCACCGGCACTAAGTATTTATATGCTTTCATTGTGTTGTCCTGTTATGTTGTTAGAAAGTGACATTGAGTCCAACGCTGATTGACTTCATCATCGGGTAGTTATAGCCGTCGCCTGTCGAGCCGAACTCGGCGTCGGTACCGTAAATGTTGCTCACGTTGAGGTCTTTCGAACGCTTGTAGAGCGGCGACCATGTGAAGAGGTTTTCACCTGACAGATAGATGCCGAGCTGCTGCATGTGGAGCTTCTCCGTGATGCTCTTCGGGAAGTTGTAGCCCACCTGAATGTTTTTACAGCGGAGATATGCCACGTTCTGCATGTAACGTGTGTTGGCGCGTGATGTGCCACCGTATAGCGGTGAGTAGTAGCCTGTGTAGCGAGGCAGATAAGCGTCGCGGTTATCCTCTGTCCAGTAGTTGCCCTGGTGCCATTTGGGCATCTGGTTGTAAGGACGGTTGTACTGACCCCAGAAGATTGATGCCTCATTTGAAGGATACCAGTCCTGTTTGCCTACACCCTGGAAGAATGCGTTGGCATAAATGCCGTTCCAGTCGAGAGCGAGACGGAAACCGTAGATGTAGCGGGGAGCTGCGTTACCGATGATCTTGCGGTCGCCCGGATCGTCGACTGTGTTCTTGCCACGGTCGATGTAGCCGTTGCCGTTGAGGTCCTCAAACTTGATGTCGCCGGGATAGAGCTTGTAGGTTTTTGAAGTCTGCATGAGCGGGTTGTAGTACTTCTGACCGGCTGCTTTGGCAGCAGCTTCCGCTGCATCGATTTCCTCTTGTGTCTGCCAGAGACCGTTGGAAACAAAGCCCCAGATTTCGCCTATGCGCATACCCTCGTAGTAGTTGCCTGATGCCGACTGGTTATTGTTGGTGCTGAGGGTCTTCTGTGCGTTGTTGTATTTGTCGATGGTCGAGTAGTAGTCGGCGAGAGTAGCACGGATGCTGTAGTTAAGGGGCTTGCCTGCAACCTGGAAAGCGTCGCGCCATTCAATTGAGAGCTCGTAGCCGTAGGTGCTCATGTCGGCATAGTTGCCTTTGGGCGATGATGCGCCGAACACGTCGGGGACAGTCGGGCCGGCTACGATCATGTCTTTGGTCTTACGCTGATAGTAGTCGCCGGTGAAGAGAAGGCGGTTGTTGAGGAAGCCGAGGTCAAGACCTATGTCGTAGGTAGTGACGGTTTCCCATGTAAGCTCATCGGGAAGCGCGGCAGGTGAAGACACATATTTGCGCTTGGTGCCGTCGAAGATAAACGATGAGTCAGTTACGCCGAGAGTCTGTTTGTACTGGTAATTGCCGAGACCGACTGCATTGCCGAGCTGACCCCAGCTTGCACGGATCTTGGCGTTGTTGATTATGCTCGGATCGATTTTCCACCAATGTTCCTGACTCGGACGCCAGCCGACAGAGACAGAGGGGAAGAGATGCCAGCGGCTGTCGGCGCGGAAGCGCGACGAACCGTCATAGCGGCCGTTGACCTCGACGAGGTAGCGGTTGTCGTAGACGTAGTTTGCACGGAAAAATGCTCCGCCGAACTGGAATGCGCTCCACGATGAGGTGATGTTCTTTCCGTCGGTGCCGAATGCGAGATTGATGTTCTCCACGTCGTTGGTGAGAAGGTCGTCGTTGTAGGCGTAGAGCTGTTTGTAGCGCGATTTCTCATAGTTCCAGCCGAGAAGTGCGGTGAAGTCGTGCTTGCTGCTCCAGAGCTTGTGGAAAGTGGCGTAGAGGTTGGTGGCGTAGTAGTCGGTGTGGTTTGTGGTCTCCGATATGTAGCTCTGAGTGCCTGAGATCGTTTCGATCTTGGATGTACCGTCTGGGTTGACCTGACGAGCGTAGGGAGTGCGCACACGATGGATCGTGCGGTCGTAGCTCTTGCGCTGGAAGGTGAAGTCACCGTTGATGGTGAGGATATCTTTGTAGGCGTTGGCTACAAACGAGATCGTGTTTTTGTACTGGTGATTCTTGATGTAGTGTGTCGAGTTGCCGTAGAGAAGATCGCCTACAGTGTAAACACCCATGTACGACATCGTGCCATCGGGGTTGAAGAGAGGCTGACAGGGCTTGAACTCGTCTGCCAGGTTTCTCCATACGTTACCGTTGCCCTCGCTATAGGTGAGAGGCATCTTGAAGTTGTTGTGGGCGAACTCGAAGTTGTTGCTGACCTTGAGCCACTTGGTCATCTGATAGCCGGCCTTGAAACGAAGGTTGTAGCTGTCGAATGGATCGGAGTGGTTGTCGGAGTTGAACAGACCTGAATAGTGGTAGTAGCGGCCCGAGATAAAGTAGTCGAATTTTTCGTCGGAGCCTGAGATCGAAAGATTCTGTGTGGTTGCGAAGGTGTTGTCCTTGTAGAGGATGTCATAGGGGTCACCGCCTTCGTTGTAATATACGTAACGGCCCTTGGTGCCAATTGAACCATCGGAAATTTCAGTGCCGAAGTTGCCTGCCTCTGCGCGGCGCTTGTACTCCTCAAGCCATGCTACGGAGAACTGCTGGGTCTTGTTGATGCCCGATGGGTTGGAGAAGTTGTAGTTGTAGTATGCCTTGTAGAAGTGCTCTGCCCATGTGTAGCCGTCGGAAACGACGTCGGGGACGTTCTGCGGGCTCTGGAACGAGTAGATCGACGAGTAGTTGATCTTCGGCTTGCCTACAGTGGGGTTCTTGGTCGTGATGAGCACGACGCCGAACGGAGCGCGTGCACCGTAGATGGCAGCCGAAGCGGCATCTTTGAGCACCGACACCGATGCGATATCGTCGGGGTTGAGGAGCGAGGGATCGCCTTCGACACCGTCGATGAGCACGAGAGCCGAGCCGCCGTTGATAGAGCCTGTACCGCGGACGTTGAAGTCGGACGAGCGGCTGGGCTTACCGTCGGAGAGCGAGATGTTGAGGTTGGGGATGGCTCCCTCGAGCATCTGGGCCACGTTGGCGGCCGGACGACCCTCGAAGACCTCGCTTGTCACCTGGTCGACAGCACCTGTCAGGTTGACTTTCTTCTGCTGTCCGTAACCGACGACAACTACCTCCGACAGTTCCTGCGACTGGTCTTTAAGGACGATGTCGAGCACTGTCTCGTTTTTGCCGATAGCTTTTTCAAAAGCGGAGTAGCCGATGTAGGTGGCTGTGATGACCGGGTTGTTTCCTTTCAGGACGATAGAATACTTACCGTCGAGATCGGTTGCGACACCATTGGTCGTGCCTTTCTCCATGATTGTCACGCCTGCCAGCGGATCACCAAGCTCGTCGGTGACCGTACCGGTCAGTTTGTGTTGCGCCGATGCTGCAAAAGCGAAGCACACCACAAAAAGCATTGTGAATGTTCGTAAGAATCGGATCATAATGTTGGTTTGTATAGTGAATGTTGTTTCATTTTGAAAATTTTTGGCTAAATAACGAAAATGTTACGAGATGTAAAAATTTCAGGGGGGGGGGTAAGCATTATTATGAATGTTTAACACATGTTTGCATTATTGAGATCTGCTGAAAAGCTTTATGTGCTCAAAAACTATGTTTTACAGCATATTTTTTGTCTGACGCCGCAAAAGTAATTGAGAAATGTTTTATTAAGATTTCAAAAAAAATTATATAACGGATAAAAATACAGCAGGACGATCGGCGGTTTCAATATGAATCTATATGATTAACATATATTTGCTTAAAAAAGAATCCGGCGGGCGTTGTTGCAACGTCCGACCGGATTCGGGGGGATAGAAGGATTGAAAAATGAAATGCAGTTGAAGATTTATCTGCCGGCCTGAGCCTCCTCGATCATCTGGCGTCCGGCTGTGATGAATATCTCTACACGGCGGTTCTGGGCACGGCCCTCGGGTGTGGCATTGCTTGCGATCGGGTTGTTCCACCCTTCGCCTACAGCTTTAAGGCGCGACGCCTGCACGCCATGCTGCTGAAGATAGTCGACCACACTTTGCGCGCGCTGCAGCGAGAGGCGGTCATTGACCTGCTGGCTGCCTGTGTTGTCGGTGAAGCCTACTACAGTCACGTCGGTGCCGGGGAATTGGTCGAGATTGTATGCTACACGGCTCAGAGCGGCCTGTGCGGCGGCCGAGAGATCGTATTTGCCGGTCTTGAACAGAACGGCATCGCCCATCACGACCTTGATGGCGTCGAGGTTGTTGCTGTCTTTTACGCTCTCGACCTTGATCGACTCGATCGCGCGGCGGTTGGCCTCGATGGCGTCGCGGTTGGCGGCGATATCCTGCGAGTTACGGTCGGTATGGTCCTGCAATGACGCGAGCTGCTGTTCAAGTTCTTTTTTCTGCTTGTCCATGGAGTTGCCGACGAGAGCGCCGGTGCCTGCACCCAACGCGCCGCCTACGAGTGCTCCGATCCATGTGCCTTTGCCTCCGCCTATCAGAGCGCCTACTCCGGCTCCTACAGCGGCTCCGGCCGCACCTCCGGCTGTCGCTCCCTGTCCAGTCTGATTCATACCGTCCCATGTGCTTTTCATAGATGCGCATCCGCTCATCATTAATGATCCCGCACAAACAGCTGCGATCACCGAAACGCGACCGACTTTACATGTCTTTGAAATATTTTTCGTCATAATCAGATAGTTTCACGTTGTATTATGGCCGACGGACGCTATGATCCGCAGGTAGCTTTTCACTATTAACAATGCTTAATAGGAAAAGTATCACCTAAAAATAAAAAATATGTGCGACATGACAATCGTTTCGCATATGAAAAAAAACTATTACGCTACGGAATATGTTAGAGTTTCAAGAGATTGACCCGTTTCGTCGGGAAATTAACCAATGATCGTTGCCATGATATGAAAAAAGATAGAGAGTATGACGTGATAGTGATAGGCGGCGGTGCTACCGGAGCGGGCACGGCGCGCGACTGTGCCATGCGCGGACTGAAAACCGTGCTTGTCGAGCGACTGGATTTCACTGCCGGAGCAACGGGACGCAACCACGGACTGCTACACAGCGGCGCCCGATATGCGCGTACCGATCCGGAGTCGGCTGCCGAGTGTATCAGAGAGAACATGGTACTTCGCCGCATAGCCCGTCATTGTGTCGACGACACCGGCGGCCTGTTTGTCACGCTCCCCGAAGACAGTCTGGACTATCAGGATGCGTTTGTCGCCGACTGCCGTAAGGCCGGAATTGAGGCCGAAGTGCTTGAGCCGGAAAAGGCTGTCAGTATGGAACCGGCTGTCAACCCCGCCATCATAGGTGCCGTGAAGGTGCCCGACGGCGCGATAGATCCGTTCCGGCTCACGACGGCCAATGTGCTCGACGCGCGTCTGCACGGAGCCGATATAATCACATACCATGAGGTGACGGGCTTTGTGAAGGATGGCGACCGCATCACCGGCGTGAGGCTTAAAAGCCATGTGAACGGAGAGGAATCTGTCATATACGGGAGGGTGACGGTGAATGCCTGCGGCATATGGGGGCACCATGTAGCCGAGCTCGCCGGAGTGAAGGTCGACATGTATCCGGCCAAAGGTGCGCTGCTTATCTTCGGGCACCGCGTCAACAACATGGTCATAAACCGGTGTCGCAAGCCGGCCGATGCCGACATACTCGTGCCGGGTGATACGATATGTGTCATAGGCACCACTTCGACGCGTATACCGTTTGATGACATAGACAAGATGGAGGTCACACCCGGTGAGGTGGATCTGCTGTTGCGCGAAGGCATAAAGCTCTCGCCGAAGCTCGCCACGACACGTATATTGCGTGCATATGCGGGTGTGCGGCCGCTTGTGGCCGACGATAGCGACCCGACAGGACGCAGCATAAGCCGCGGTATCGTGTGCCTTGATCATGCGAAACGCGACGGCATCGATGGCTTTATCACTATCACCGGCGGGAAGCTGATGACTTACAGGCTCATGGCAGAGGAGGCCACCGATCTTGTGTGCCGGAAACTCGGTGTCGACCGTCCGTGCGAGACCGCAGTGATGCCGTTGCCGGGATCGGAGGCAGACCACAAGGATGAGAAACGCCGCCAGCACATCATCGAACTCAGCACGGAGCAGAAGGCGGCTGAGGGACGCCACGGCAGCTGGACGGGACGCATCGAGTCGAAGTCGGATGCCGATGACGCTTTGGTGTGCGAGTGCGAGCAGGTGAGTGTGGCCGAAGTAAATTATGCCATCGAGGAGCTGCATGTGCACAATCTGATCAATCTGCGCCGCCGCACGCGTCTCGGCATGGGCACTTGCCAGGGGGCTTTGTGTGCCTGTCGTGGCGCAGGGCTGCTCGAGCGTCACGACAAGTGCACCAAACGCAGTCTCGATGACCTCGCCGCCTTTATGGACGAGCGGTGGCACGGCATGTTCCCGGTATGCTGGGGCGAGACGTTGTGCGAGGTGCAGTTCTCGTCGTGGATCTATCAGGGCGTACTTGGCCTTGATCACCTTCCGCCGCAGACACTGCCTGCTCAGTGAAAAAATACATAAAAGAACTATTTTTCTGTATGCCGTTAATTTAAATATCTTATATTTGGAACATAAACCATGAAATTCGACACAGTAATAATCGGAGGTGGACTCAGTGGGCTGATCAGCGGCATCGAGTCGGCGAGAAGCGGAAGAAAGACAGCGATAATATCTGCCGGGCAGAGCGCGCTGCATTTCTGGTCGGGCTCGTTTGAGTTTCTGTGCAGCGACGACGGCAAGATGGTTGTCGGGGATCCTCTCGGACATGCGGCCGCTCTTCGGCCCGAGCATCCCTACCGCAAAATCGGCATCGGCCGCACGGCGCAGCTTCTCGGACGTGTGGCACCGATTCTGGCCGAAGCCGGGATAAATGTGAGCGGCTCACTCGACCGCAATCATTTCCGTCTCACTCCGCTCGGCATTGTCAAGCCGGCATGGCTCACACTCGACGATTATTTCGCATTTGACAGGGTAGAGGATCTTGCCGGTAAAAAGGTCTCAATAGTCAATATTTACGGGTATATAGATTTCTATCCACGGTTTCTTGCCTACGGGCTGTCGAAACACGGGGTCGAATGCCACACTGCCGACGTGAACGTGCCGCAACTCGATGTGCTGCGCAAAAGCACCACCGAGATGAGGGCTACCAATATATCGCGTTTCCTGACCGATGACGCCGTCGACATGCTTGCCGACGCGATAAACCGTGTGTCGGAGGGAAGCGATTTTGTGATAATGCCGGCGGTTCTCGGCATCTTCAGCGACGGCCCGGTGAAGAGACTGCGGCAGAGGGTTGACCGGCCGGTATATTTCATCGCCACGACTCCGGCTTCTGTGCCGGGAGTGAGATGTCAGCTTGCCCTGAGAGATCTGTTCACCTCGATGGGAGGATACTTTATGCCGGGCGACACGGTGACTCGCGGCGACATTGCCGGCGGGCGGCTTG
Organism: uncultured Muribaculaceae bacterium; assembly: GCA_964389525.1. Taxonomy (GTDB): domain Bacteria; phylum Bacteroidota; class Bacteroidia; order Bacteroidales; family Muribaculaceae; genus JAFLTL01. Next base: position 37,403 of record CAYMEX010000015.1, read on the forward strand.
AAAGAGTGTATACGGCTAACTTCGGCAGTGTGCCGGTGGAGGCCGACAGCTACGTCATAAGCACCGGCAGTTTCTTCGGGCAAGGTCTTATTGCCGACATGCACAAGATATATGAGCCTGTGTTCGGGCTTGATGTTGTGGCTGGCGAAAGCCGCACCGACTGGTATGACAAGAATTTCTACAACGCGCAGCCCTATATGTCGTATGGCGTCATAACCGACGATCGGTTCCGTCCGTCGGTTAAGGGTAAGACAATAGAGAATCTTTATGCGACCGGTGCGCTCCTCAGCGGGTTCAATGCGCTGAAAGAGGGCTCGGGAGCCGGAATTACGCTCGCTACCGCGCTACATGCCGCCGGAGAGATAACGGGAGTATTGTCGAACGCTTAAACATGCTGCCATGATGACATTACAGGAACAAAATATAAGCGATAACAATTTCGAGTCGTGTGTGAAATGCACGATATGCACGGTCTACTGTCCTGTCACGGCTGTCAATCCCGACTATCCGGGGCCTAAACAGGCCGGTCCTGACGGCGAACGCTACCGTCTCAAAAAACCGTACTTCTATGACGAGGCGCTGAAATACTGCCTCAACTGCAAGCGATGTGAGGTGGCGTGCCCGAGCAACGTGAAGATCGGCGACATCATACAGTCGGCGCGTATCAAATACGCCACTCAGCGTCCGTCGCTGCGCGACACGCTTCTGTCGAACACCGACCTGATGGGGGGCATCGCCACGCGCATGGCTCCTGTCGTGAACTATTCGCTCGGTCTGCGCCCGGTGAAATACATGATGGACAAGGTGCTGAAAATCGACGAGCACCGCACGTTCCCGAAATATGCGGGCGAGAGGTTTGAGACGTGGTACAGGCGTGAGGCCGAGGCGACGCAGACCCGGTTGCCGCATCAGGTGTCGTATTTCCACGGGTGCTACGTAAACTATAATTATCCGCAGCTTGGCAAGGATCTGCTGAAGGTGCTTAACGCCATGGGCTACGGCGTGCGGCTTCTCGACCGTGAGAAATGCTGCGGAGTGGCTAAGATCGCCAACCGGTGCATCAAAGAGGCCACGCGCGACGGCCGCAACAATCTGCGTGCCATAAGGGAGGCGGTGGAGCGCGGCGACAAGGTGATCGCCACTTCGTCGACCTGCTGTTTCACGATACGCGACGAGTATCCTCACCTGCTGCATCTTGCCAACGATGATGTGCGCGATCAGATGATGCTTGCGACCGTTTTCATCTACACACTTCTCGACGAGGGGAAAGCGAAGATCGCGTTCCGCGACGACTATCGCAGGAAAATCGCCTATCATGTGCCGTGCCATATGGAGAAACTCGGGTGGACGATCTTCTCGACCTCTCTGTTGAAAATGATACCGGGTGTTGATTTCGTGCAGCTTGACTCGCATTGCTGCGGCATAGCGGGCACCTATGGTTTCAAGAAAGAGTATTACGATTACTCGCAGGCAATTGGCGAGCCGCTGTTCAGGCAGATACTTGAGTCGAAGTGCGACTTTGTGGCATGCGACTGCGAGACGTGCAAATGGCAGATAGAGATGTCGACCGGCGTCGAGGTGCTCAATCCTGTGTCGGTGCTTGCCGAGGCCATCGATGTCGAAGAGACAATGCGCCTTAATCATGTAAATAATCTATAGATAATCAAAAATATATACCATGGAAAAATTTATCCTGTCGCTTGACCAGGGCACGACCAGCAGCCGCGCCATTGTGTTCGACCACGAAGGCAACATCCGTTCGGTCGCCCAGCACGAGTTCCCGCAGATATTCCCTAAACCCGGGTGGGTCGAGCATGATCCTCACCAGATCTGGGGCTCCCAGGCGTCGGTGATCGCCGAGGCCATATCGCAGATCGGCATCAACGGTCACGATATAGCTGCGATAGGCATTACCAACCAGCGAGAGACGACTGTCGTGTGGGACGCCAAGACAGGCGAGCCGGTCTATAACGCCATAGTTTGGCAGGACCGCCGCACATCGGAGTACTGCGACTCGTTGCGTGAGGCTGGCTATGCCGATATGATACGCGAAAAGACCGGCCTGATACTCGATGCCTATTTCAGTGCCACAAAGATAAAATGGATCCTTGACCACGTGGAGGGTGCGCGTGAGAGAGCCGAGGCGGGCAAGCTGAGGTTCGGCACCGTCGACTCGTGGCTTATCTCGTGCCTGACGCGCAACACGGCGCATATGACCGACGTCACCAATGCGTCGCGCACGATGCTGTTCAATATCCACACTCTCGAGTGGGATAAAGATCTGCTTGAACTATTCGGCATACCTGAGTCGATGCTGCCCGAGGTGAAGCCGAGCAGCGGCGTGATGTGTCACACCACTACGACGCTGTTTGCCCATGCCCTTCCTATCGCCGGTGTGGCCGGAGACCAGCAGGCCGCCCTTTTCGGGCAGATGTGCGTGCGGCCGGGCGCAGTGAAGAACACCTACGGCACCGGCTGTTTCCTGCTTATGAATTCGGGAGAGAAGCCTATAGTATCTAAAAACCGTCTGCTCACTACGATCGCATGGAAGATCGGCGATGTGACCACATATGCTCTCGAGGGCTCGATTTTTGTCGGCGGATCGGTAGTGCAGTGGCTTCGCGACGGACTACATTGCATCACCTCGTCGTCTGAGGTCGAGGAGCTGGCTGCATCGGTGCCCGACACCGACGGGGTGTATTTTGTCCCGGCGCTTACGGGGCTTGGCGCTCCGTACTGGGATCAGTATGCACGCGGTCTTATATCGGGAATATCGCGCGGCACGACATCGGCGCATATCGCCAGAGCGGCTCTTGAGGGCATCGCTTTCCAGGTATATGACATCGTCAAGGCGATGGAGCGTGATTCAGGGCTCAATATCACGGAGCTGAAGGTCGACGGCGGTGCTTCGCGCAACAATCTGCTCATGCAGTTTCAGAGCGACATCCTCGACACAGAGGTGCTTCGGCCGCGCGTCACGGAGACAACTGCTCTCGGAGCGGCGTATCTTGCCGGCCTTGCGGTGGGCTACTGGGACAATATCGGCCAGATTGACGCACAGTGGCAGATCGAACATAAGTTCGCTCCCGAGGCATCGGCAGAGTATGTGTCTGATAAGCTCGCTGGCTGGGATGATGCTGTTAAACGTTGTCTCTCAAAATAGATGTAATTACTAAATAAATATTGTCATGGAACCTATCGGTATCTCTGTTTTCTTGCAGTGCTTTTTCGAGTTTTTAGGCACATTTGTTATGATCCTTCTGGGCTGTGGAGTAGTGGCATGCACCAACCTCAACGGCTCAAAAGGTCATGGCAGCGGCTGGATTGTTGTAACGATAGCGTGGGGTCTCGCCGTGATGTGCGGAGTGTTCATCGCCGGGCCATATACGGGAGCGCATCTTAATCCGGCTGTCAGCGTCGGGCTTGCTCTTGCCGGCAAGTTCAGCTGGAGTCTTGTTGTCCCCTACGTGCTCTCGCAGTTCCTCGGTGCCTTTCTCGGTGGTGTCATAGTATATCTTTTCTATAAGGATCATTTTGACGCGACCGCCGACACCGATACAAAACTCGGTGTGTTCGCCACAATTCCGGCGATTAAGAATTACCGCCGCAACTTCTTCTCTGAGGTGATCGGCACGTTCGTTCTTATCCTTGTCATTTTGTTTCTGGCAGAGCGTGGCAACACGGCCGAAGTGGGACTTGGCTCGATAGGAGCCTTTCCTGTCGCTTTCCTCGTGATCGTCATAGGCATGGCTCTTGGCGGTACAACAGGGTATGCCATCAATCCGGCGAGAGATCTCGGGCCGCGCATGGCTCATCAGCTTCTGCCGATAAAAGGAAAAGGCGGGAGCCAGTGGAAATATGCCTGGGTGCCGATTGCCGGGCCTCTCGTGGGATCGGCTCTCGCAGTAGGCGTATATTATATCTATCTGGCTTTGTGCAACTGACCGTCGGGGCAGTATTACTGATAAATGTCGGTGTCGTCACTTTGCAATAATTGCTTGTGATGATACCGGCTTCTTGTAGTATCGTGTAACCTGATCTGACGGGCCGGTTGCAATTTATTGCAGCATAAACGTTTGATGGCGATTGAACAATTTTTAACACAATATTGGGGCGCGTCGGAGTTGCAATTAGAGTAAAAGTTGTAATTTTGCGGCGGGTAAGTCCTACACGACCAGCTCCTCGGGAACTCCGCCAGGCCTTGACCGGAGCAACGGTACCGAGTCGTAGCGGTGCGATGTAGTCAGCTTACCCTTTTTTATTTGTACATGTTTTTGGTTTAGTGCAATATGAAAGAGCAGCCCGACAGTGCATTGACGTTGTATAAGGTATATGAATTGTTTGTCGGTAAATCGCGCCGACAGGCAATCGCAAAGGCTCTTGAAACAAAGAAAGGCCGACAGCCTGCAAGGGCATGTTTTACATCGCTCGCCGGATCGGCGCAGTCGCTTGTGGTCGCGGCTGTTGCGCAATCGTGTGTGGACTCGCCTGTGCTTCTTATAGCGGAGTCGGCCGATGCTGCCGGGTATTTCTACCACGACATCACGCGCGTGCTTGGTGAGGACGCGGTGGCGATGCTTCCGTCGGCCTACAAGCGTGATATACGCTACGGACAGATCGATGCTCCCTCGGTGATATTGCGGACCGACGCTCTGGCGCGATGGAATGCCCGTGACGGCAGACTTAAGGTCGTGATCACAACGCCGGAGGCAATCTCTGAACTTGTCGTGCCGGCCGGACGTCTTGATGACTCGACACTTCATATAGCCATGTCGAAGCCGCTCGACCTTACTCAGACCGAAAAGTGGTTGCGCGACAACGGATTCGTTCAGGTCGATTATGTCTATGAACCGGGGCAGTTCTCGGTGCGTGGATCGATACTCGATATTTTCAGTTATAGCAGCGAGATACCTTACCGTATTGATCTTTTCGGTGACGAGATCGAGTCGATGCGCACGTTCAATGTCGAGACGCAGCTGTCTGAGTCAAAAATCGACAGCGCCGACATAATCGCCAGTGTCGGCTCTGATGCCAACGGCATACCTGTGACTGAGTTCATGGAAGCGTCTACGCTTGTTGTGTCGAATGACATGATGTATGTCGGGTCGAGGATAAGGGAGGTATGTGCGTCGACAATGAGCGAGAACGCTGTCATGTCGGGAGAGGCCGACGAGGACGCCACTAAGCGTCTTGCCGACGGTGAGGCGCTTTGTGCGGCATTGGACCGTTTCCCGCAGCTGACATTAACCGGCGGCCAGACTCCTCCATATGCCTCGGAGACTCCTACGGCGACTTTGGATTTCGGTTGTGTGCCGCAGGGGGTGTATCACAAGAATTTCGATATGATCTCAGAGGCTTTCAGCCAGTTTATGGCCGATGGCTTCACAATCTACATACTCACCGACAGCCAGGCGCAGATAGCCCGTCTGCGCGACATTTTTGCCGATCGCGGCGACGAGATACCGTTTGTCGCTGTCGATGCTACTTTGCACGAAGGTTTTGTCGACACGGCGGGGAAGCGGTGTTTCTTCACCGACCATCAGATCTTTGACCGTTTCCACAAATACATGCTCAGGAGCGACAGGGTTCGGTCGGGCAAACTCGCGCTGTCGATCAAGGAACTGCAGTCGATCGAGCCGGGAGATTTCATCGTACACATAGACCATGGAGTGGGAGTTTTCGGAGGGCTGTTGCGCACCGATGTCAACGGCCGCACTCAGGAGATGATAAAGCTCATCTACCAGAACAACGATGTGATCTTTGTTTCGATACATTCGCTGCACAAGCTCGCCAAATATCGTGGCAAAGAGGGCGTGCCGCCCAAAGTGAACAAACTCGGATCGGGTGCCTGGAACAAGATCAAGGAGAAGACCAAGTCGAAACTCAAGGATATCGCGCGCGACCTTATCAAGCTTTATGCGGCAAGACGCGACGAGAAGGGTTTTGCATTCTCTCCCGACGGATATCTTCAGCACGAGCTTGAGGCATCGTTCATCTATGAGGATACGCCCGACCAGATGACCGCCACGGCCGATGTGAAGAAAGATATGGAGAGCCCGCGGCCTATGGACCGTCTGATATGCGGTGACGTGGGTTTCGGCAAGACGGAGATTGCCATTAGAGCGGCATTCAAGGCTGCCGCCGACGGCAAGCAGACGGCGGTGCTTGTGCCGACTACAGTGCTCGCATATCAGCACTACCGCACATTCTCGCAGCGACTGAAGGATCTGCCTGTGAGGGTGGATTACCTGTCGCGGGCACGCACGGCCAAACAGGTCAAACTGATACTCGAGGATCTTGCAGCCGGCAAGATCGATATAATAGTGGGTACGCATAAGCTGATAGGTAAGAGCGTGAAGTTCAAGGATCTCGGACTGCTTGTCGTGGACGAGGAGCAGAAATTCGGTGTGGCCGTTAAGGAGAAGCTCAAGCAGATCAAGGTGAATGTCGACACGCTCACCATGAGTGCGACGCCCATACCGCGCACGCTCCAGTTCTCGCTGATGGGAGCGCGCGACCTTTCGGCGATCACGACTCCGCCGCCTAACCGCTATCCGATACTCACCTCCGTCTCTCCGCTCACCGACGATCTTGTGGCCGAAGCGGTCGGATTCGAGCTGTCGCGCAACGGACAGGTTTTCTTCATCAGCAACCGCATCGAGGGGCTGTATGATCTGCAGAATATGGTGAACCGCCTTGTGCCGGGAGCACGCACGCTTGTGGCGCACGGACAGATGCCGCCCGACAAGCTCGAGGAAGCGATACTCGCGTTTGCCAACCACGACTACGACGTGCTGCTTTCAACGACAATCGTCGAGAGCGGCATCGACATGCCTAATGTCAACACGATCATAATAAACAATGCTCAGAATTTCGGGCTGTCGGAGCTTCATCAGTTGCGCGGACGTGTCGGACGTTCGGCGCGAAAGGCATTCTGCTATCTCACAGTGCCTCCGGGCAAGCCTATACCGGCTATAGCGCGGCGGCGTCTGCAGGCGATCGAGAGCTTCAGCGATCTCGGCTCAGGCATACACATCGCAATGCAGGATCTCGACATACGCGGAGCGGGAAATCTGCTTGGAGCCGAGCAGAGCGGTTTCATCGCCGATCTCGGCTACGAGACATACCAGAAGATACTGAAAGAAGCCGTCACTGAATTGCGTACACAGGAGTTTGCCGATGTGTTGCCCGACAAGTCGGAGGTCAACCCCGACGAGTTTGTGACCGACTGCGTGATAGAGAGCGATATGGAGCTGTTGTTCCCGTTTGATTATGTGCCGCAGGAAAGCGAACGCATATCTCTTTATCAGGAACTTGACAATATCGAGAAAGAGACCGACCTGCTTGCGTTCAAGTCGCGTCTTGAAGACCGTTTCGGACATATACCCGATGTCGCCGCCGAGCTTATACGCATACCGCGTCTGCGACGCATAGCGCGTACTCTCGGCATAGAGAAGGTGGTGCTGAAACAGGGCTCTATGTTCATCTATTTCGTCGACGAGAGCAATAAAGCCTATTACCAGTCGCCGATGTTCGGCCGCCTTATCCATTATCTCCAGGATAATTCGCGACGTGTGAGGATCAGGGAAAAGAACGGCAAACGCAGTTTTGCTATCGCCGATGTCGGGCGTGTCGAGGAGGCGGTGGATATTCTGTCGTCAGTCCTCTCGCTCGACCCCCTTTAGATCGATTTTGAAAACGCCCTTGTGGTCGCGGAGCGATATGTACGGCATGCCTGCCTGCTGAAGCTCTGCGACGAGGCGGTCGTGGACCGACGGATATATCTCGCATGCAAGCAGCAGAGTGTCGGGGTTGTAGTGCCGGCGCAGCTCGCCGGCGCTCATGTGCTGGCTGCTGCGTGTGACGAGCGTGTAGCGCGAGCGGGAGAGTGGTGCGAAGTCGAGTGTGTCTGACGCCGCTCCGGCTATTGCGAAGATCATGTCGTGGCCGGGCGAGAGTATCTGCCGCCGGCGCGCACGGCGGTCTATGTCATTGACAAGAAGCTCGGGAGTGTCGGTCTTACGGTGTGAAAGAAACTGCTCATGTGTTGACGTGAAGCGGCTTAACGTCTCGTCGGTCGATTCGCGCCACGCTGTAGTTGTGAAGCGCACATTGCTGTCATCATATATCACGACGTCGGTCCACGAATTGTCGCGTGTTATGTACAACTGGTTATGACGCACGGCGTCGACGGTCGGCAACAGTGCTATTGCGCCTGTGGCTATGAAAAGGCTTGCTGAGAGTGCGAAAAGATGGAGGCCGCGGCTTCTCAGTGCTTCGGCCAACGCATACAGTCCCAGAAAATAGGCGGGTATGCACCACGGGTTGATATACATGTCGCGTATGGCCGATCCGGGATGCGACGCCGCGGCCGACGCGATCCATGTTATGCCGGAGTAGACGGCATCGAGCAGCGTTGTCAGTCCGGGCACATGCACCCCGAGCATCTCGCTGAAGATGAGGATTGCTCCTCCGGCTATCTCCACCGGCAGAAAGATGACCATGGGCAGATTGACCGGCAGGAACCATAGCGGGGTGTAGTGGAAATAATGGCATGCTATGATCCATGTACCCGCCACAGCCGCTACTGTTACTGTGGCCGCCCCGACGGTGTTGTATAGCCATCTGCGGCGGCGCGACACAGGGTTAAGTGCATCTGATAGAAGCAATATCGAGGCCACGGCCATGAAACTCATCTGCATGCCGGGCGAGAATATTTCCGACGGTTTCAGGCACAGGATAACTATGGCCGCAAAGCATAGCGAGTTAAGGGCGTTGTGGGTGCGGTCGGCAAGCGTGGCGAGGATCACGACCGACGCCATGATGACAGAGCGGAGCACTGATGCCGAAAGCCCGGTGAGAAAGGCGTAACCGAAAAGAAGCACAACCGACAGCGTCATTGCCGTCTTGCGGTATCCAAGCAGATAGAGCGGAAAAAGGGCGATGTAGACGAGCAGCGCTATTATGGCCACATGAGTGCCGCTAAGGGCAACGATGTGCGACAGTCCGGCCAGCTTGAAATCATCGCGCAGCTCCCGGTCGAGGCGGCTGTCGTCGCCGAGAAGTATGGCTTCGAGAAACGACGCGCAGTCGGGGGAGACGCCGCTGTGATACAGGCGGTCTGAAATGCTGTGCCGCATATTGTCAAGCCTGATGCGCCATGACGAGTCACTGCCGGTGGCATATGCTTGATCCGGGAAAACTACTCCCGTCGCCGAGATTTCTTTGTAACGGTAATAGCCGGTAAGGTCTGGATCGTCGGGAAGCATCGGATCGTGCAGGGGAGTGGAAAGGCGCGATGTGAATCTGACGCGTCGGCCCGGCGAGATCCACAGATGCGAGTCGAAGAAATAGACAGCGGCCCGAAGTGTGCCGATACTGTGCATCTTTCCATTGTTATCGGCAACCGAGTCGATGGCGACTATCGTGGCGGTCGTGCGCTCCTTGTCGGTGCGCTCAACGATTATGCCTGAATATGTCGCGTCGGTGTTTTCAAGCGATGGATCAAGAGCATTGCGGCCGGTTGCCACCGAGAGAGTGGCACCGGCCGAGAGTATTAACGACAGAAGTGACAGATGATAGCGTCGGAGAATAGCGAGGATGACGAATGCTACCGACGGTACAGCGATACACAGCACCGGGAAACCTGAGACACTTCCGGCAATGATGCCGGCGGCGAGTGCCGCCAGCGGCTGAAACAGCGGAACGTTGTGCCGTGGTGACGTTTCGGGCATGTGTCGGTCTTGCGTAAGCCGCAGGCTACATGGTGGCCATGACGACAAAGAAACTTGATACGCCTATGATGACCCAGAGTGCGACCGCGAGAACGAGAGGCTTAACGCCGACTTTCTTTATAGCCGCTACCGACAGTCCGGCACCGATGAAGAACAGTGTCAGCACGAGACCTTTATGGGCGATGTAGACAAGCGTCGATGTAAGCCAGTGAGGCAGATCGACGTATGTGTTGACAAGCATAGCCCCGATAAACATGAAGATAAACCAGGGTATGGAAATTTTTGCCGTCTTGTCGCGGAAAAGCATCATCGTGATCAGTGCGAGCGGTATGATCCAGAGGGCGCGCGTCAGTTTGACGAGAGTCGCTATCTTCAGCGCTTCCTGGCCGTAGGCGGCTCCGGCGCCGACAACCGACGAGGTGTCGTGTATCGCTATGGCAGCCCATGTGCCGAACTGCTCCTGCGTCATGCCGAAGATATGTCCCATCGGCGGGAAGATGAAAAGCGCTATGGCATTGAGCATGAATATGACGCCGAGCGACACGGCCATCTCATGGTCAGAGGCTTTCACGACAGGACCTACGGCCGCTATGGCGCTTCCGCCGCATATCGCGGTGCCCGACGAGATCAGATACGCGGTCTTTCGGTTGATATGCATCCAGTAGCCGATCATCACGCCGAATGTCATCACAGCGAAAACCGAAATGATGGTGAACATCATGCCTTCGGCTCCCGATTTCAACGACTCATTGACATTCATGCCGAACCCGAGGCCGACAACAGATGCCTGAAGCAGATACTTTGAGGCCTTTTTGTTGAACTTCGGGTATGGCATCGGAAAGACAAGGGCGAAAATCAATCCGGTAAAAAGAGCGATCGCGGGTGAAAAAATATGCGGCAGCCCGAGAAGATCGGTCGGAATACAGATCAGTATAGCGATTGCAGCATAAACGAGTTTCGCATAGTCCGCTTTCCCGTAGTATCTGAGGGTCAGTTGCTTTTCCATATGTTCCATGATTCAAATGCCTGCAGAAGCAGCATTTCAAGACCATTTTTGGTGGTGGCGCCCTGTTGTGCGCCGCGTTTCATAAATGTGGTGATATCAGGGTTGTATATCAGGTCGTAGAGTATATGCCCCGGGGTGATGTACTCATAGGGTATCGGAGGGCACTCTTCGGAATGCGGGTACATGCCTACCGGGGTGGTGTTGACGATGATATCGTGGCTTTTCATTACCTCTTCGGTCAGCATGTCGTATGTGTAGCTGACGCCCGGTTTCATTGTGCGTGAAACCATAGACACGCCGACTCCGATAGACTGCAGTGCAACTTTGACCGCTTTCGACGCGCCGCCCGTGCCAAGCACAAGCGCGGAGTGCGGCCCATCTTTCAGAAGCGGGACAAGGGAATCGCGGAAACCTATATAGTCGCTGTTAAATCCTTTCAGCTTTATGTCGCCGTCGGGAAGATGCTTGACCTTCACAACGTTCACCGCGCCGATTTCTTTGGCTTTCGCGTCAATTGCGTCGAGATAGGGTATAATCTGTTCCTTGTATGGAAGCGTGACGTTGAAACCTTGCAGACGTGGATGCTCGGCGAGCATTTCCATCAGTTCGCCGATGTCAGAAAGCTGGAAATTGATATATGTTGCGTCAATCTTCTCTGAGTTGAACTTCTCATTGAAAAAACGCTGCGAAAAGGAATGAGTGAGCGGATATCCGATCAGTCCGTACTCTTCAGTCGTAGAGCTCATTCGGTGTGACTTGTTGGTTTTAGAATAGAAGACGGGAGAAGCCTTGTATGTTCCACTCCCTGATTGTGATATTGATTTGGGGGTCAAAAATAGAAAATGTAAATGGAATTATTTATTTTTGTGATTAAAAACATTACAAAAAAACATAGATCAGTTAATCCCCGGCACTACATGGAAAACTCTAAGACATATGTTCGTGTGACTGATCTTGCCGATTCTGACCGGCCGAGAGAAAAGGCTCTTGAAAAGGGTATCGGTGTGCTCACCGATACCGAGCTTCTGGCCATAATACTCGGAAGTGGAATGCCGGGTAAATCGGTACTGTCGCTCAGCCGGGAAATATTGAGTGACAATAACAACAGCCTTGCCCGTGTAAGCCGTATGACTACCCGCGAGCTCACATCCAAGTATCAGGGCATCGGGCCCGCGAAGGCTATCTCGCTTATGGCGGCCATTGAATTTGGGTCGAGGTGCATGCAGTCGCTTTCGGCTGCCGACCGGATACCGGCTATGACGTCGAGCGAGGCGGTCTACAACCACATGAGGCCGAAACTCGAGCGTCTTGTGCATGAGGAATTCTGGGCTTTGCTTCTAAATCGGTCAAACCGCATAATATCGGCCGAGAAGATCTCGCAGGGCGGTGTGTCGGCAACGGTTGTCGACGTCAGGATACTGTTGAAAAAGGCTCTTGACTGCATGGCGTCGGGGATCATCTTATGCCATAATCATCCGTCGGGAGCATTGCGCCCGAGCATGCAGGACGACTCGCTTACGCGTAAGATCGCCGAGGCGGCGCGTCTGTTTGATATAGCGGTGATGGATCATGTCATTGTAGGCCAGTCAGGCTATTACTCTTATCGCGATGAAGGAAAGCTCTGAACGATTGCAGGGACACTCTGTCGCGCTTGACGGCCTCACGATCGGATATCGTACACGTGAGGGCGTTAGGGTGGTCGCCGCCGACCTGAATGAGACGATACCGCAGGGAGCGGTGACGTGTCTGCTCGGGCCAAACGGTGCCGGAAAATCGACGTTGCTGCGTACGATCGCCAACCTGCAGCCGCCGGTGTCGGGGTGCGTCAGGATAGACGGTAAGCCCGCCGACAGGATCGGTCTGCATGATTTGTCGCGTCTTATCGGCATTGTGCTTACAGGCCGTGGAAACACTACGGCGATGAAAACCGAAGAGCTTGTCGGTCTTGGCCGTACACCATACACCAATTACTGGGGGCATCTGACCGAAGAAGACCGGAGAATTGTTGACGAGGCAATGACGGAAGTCGGGGCCGACGGGCTGCGGGGTCGATTGGTCGCGTCGCTCTCCGATGGCGAGATGCAGAAAGTGATGATAGCCAAGACACTTGCCCAACAGACGCCGGTGATAATGCTCGACGAGCCTACGGCTTTTCTTGATTTTCCCGGCAAGGTCGAGCTGATGAGACTGTTGCGGCGGCTGGCCGAGAATGACGGCAAAACGATATTCCTGTCGACACACGATCTCGATATCGCGTTGGCGACAACCGATTATGTCTGGCTTCTTGATCGCGATGGCTCTCTTGAGACCGGCGATGTCGAGGCCATCGGGCGGACTGGAAGTCTTGACCGTCTTTTCGTCTGCCGCGGATTACGCTATAACCCCTCTATGAGGCATTTTGAAATCAACTAAAAAATAATTAAATACATAAGCCATGAATCTTATTATCACAGAGAATTACAAAGATCTTTCGGCTCGTGCGGCTCAGATCGTAGCTGACGCGATCAACTCGTTCGTACCGTCGGAAGGGCATCCTAATTTTGTACTTGGTCTGCCTACCGGAAGTACTCCGCTCGGCATGTATGCCGCCCTTATCGAGATGAACCGCGAGGGTAAAGTGAGCTTCAAAGACGTAGTCACATTCAACATGGATGAGTACTGCGGTCTCGCCGAGGATCACCCTGAGAGCTATCACTCGTTCATGCACAGCAATTTCTTTGACCACATCGACATTAACAAGGCAAACGTGCATATCCTCAACGGCAATGCTCCTGACCCCGTAGCCGAGTGCGCTGCTTACGAGCAGGCTATTGTCGCAGCCGGAGGCATTGATCTGTTTGTCGGCGGTGTCGGTGTCGACGGCCATCTTGCATTCAACGAGCCGGGATCATCGCTGCGTTCGCGCACACGTTGCGTCGAGCTCACACAGGACACCATCATCGCCAACGCCCGCTTCTTTGGCGGAGATCTTAATCTTGTGCCTAAAAAGGCAGTCACTGTCGGAGTCGGCACGGTCATGGACGCCCGCACAGTCATGGTTCTTGTGAATGGACATGGCAAGGCTCGTGCTCTTCAGCAGTGCGTAGAGGGCGGTGTCAGCCAGATGTGGCCTGTGACAGCCGTACAGCTTCATCCCGACGCGATTGTCATAGCCGATGATCCTGCATGCTACGAGCTTAAAGTAGGCACTTATAGATATTTCCGCAAATAATCACTGCTGCGGGCAGTACATACTTGAAAAACTGATTTAATGGTAAAGGTATTTCCAATTCTGGCGGTTGCCATGCTTCCGGCGTTTGTCGGCTGTACGGGTCGACATGAAGAAAGACTGACACGCGGCATCGGTGTTTATCCCGGAGATCCGTCACAGTCCTTCGCGCCCGAACTTGTGGTTGACGATGAGTATCGCAACCTTGCGCTTAACCGCCGTACATTCCAGTCATCGGCCTATGACTTCAATCTGACTTCGCAGCTTGTCACCGACGGCATCGTGACCGGGGTATTGCCTCCCTATCTGACGGTGTCGACCCCCGACGGGCCGCTGACAGCACGCGAGAGAGAGTGGTCGATCGATGGCGGTCCCTACAGTTTCAACGGACTTAAAGGTGATAACTCGTGGCTTGAGTATCACTGGAATGCAAAGGAAGTGGCTGCCGATACCATCGAGATAACAGGAGTCGCATATCATGGTGCCGCGTCAACGGGGCACTATGATATTGCGGTTCAGATACCCGACGGTGAAGAGTGGAAGACGTCGGGACGCACAGCGGGGAGCGGATGGGGAAAACGTGCGGCCAGGCGACGTCAGGAGCTTGACCCGAATAAACAGTCGGGCAATACGGCAATAGGTGAGCAGTTTACTGTGACTGTGCCGGTCGATTTCGGCAAGACCTCAGATATGCGCATCACTTTTGATGCACCCGGTGTTGAAAGCTGGGAGATACACGAGGTTGTGCTTCAGCGCGACGGTAAGCCCGACCGTGATATACTCCCTTCGTTTGACTTCGGGAGTGCCTGGATGAGCGATGGCGGAGGAGAGCAATGGATTTATGCTGATCTTGGCAACCGTGCCACGATCTCGCAGGTGATACTTGACTGGGTGGAGAAACCACAGAGGGGAAGAATCGAGCTATCGGATGACGCCGTATCCTGGACTCCGAAAGCCGATCTGCCGCAGACCGACGCATTGAGCGACACGATAGACGTGTCGGGTAAGGCGCGGTATGTGAAGGTGATGATGACAGAGCCAGGAGAGAGCGGACGTTATGTGCTGAGTGAAATGCAGGTGATGGGCACCGGAGGTGTCGTGCCTGTGGCTCACGATATAGCCGGGACTTCGTCGCACAACGGCAAAAGCGAGTATTCGCTCAATGGCGGTGCATGGAGGCTTGCACGCGAGTCGGAAGTTGCCGATAACGGTGAAACGATCTCCGGTCCGGGATATGATGTATCGTCGTGGCTTGTGGCTACAGTCCCCGCTACAGTGCTGTCGAGCTATATCAATGCCGGGGCGGTGGCCGATCCAAACTTCTCGGACAATGTGTTCAATATCTCGGAGTCGTTTTTCAATAGCGATTTCTGGTACAGAACCGAGTTCAATTACGACAAGACGGACAGCGACGGACGTGTGTTCCTGAATTTCGACGGCATCAACTGGAAAGCCAATGTCTTTCTTAATGGCGAAAGGGTAGACCGCATCGAGGGAGCGTTTGTGCGGTCGAAAACCGATGTGACCGACCTGCTCAGGCAGGGTGTCAACGTGCTTGCGGTGGAAATCGAGAAGGTCGCGCATCCGGGAGCTGTCAAGGAGAAAAATATAGAGACAACCGACTTCAACGGAGGCATGCTCGGACTTGACAATCCGACATTTCATGCCACGATCGGCTGGGACTGGATCACGACTGTCAGGGGCAGAGACACGGGCATATGGAACGATGTCTATCTGACGACGTCGGCCGACGTCACGCTTCTTGACCCGGTTGTGACATCGACGCTTGAGTTCGGCACCGACACGCTTGCGTCGATGACTCCGTGTGTCATTGTGGCAAACCACTCGCAGAAAGAGGTAACGGGAACCTTGCACGGATGGATCGGCGACATACGCTTCGACCGACCGCTCACGCTCTCGCCCATGGAGGAGACTGAGATATGTTTCTCGCCCGACGAGTATGCGGTGCTTGACCGGCAGAAGATGAACCTGTGGTGGCCTGTCGGATATGGCGCCCCGTATCTCTATGATGCCGGATTTGAGTTTGAGGCAGACGGCGAAGTATCCGACCGCATCGACTACAAGGCCGGTATCAGGGAAATGACGTATGCCGATCCGATGACACGGCTCGCCATCTTTGTCAACGGCAAGCGTTTCATACCGCTCGGAGGCAACTGGGGATTCAGCGAGCACAACCTCAATTATCGCGGACGCGAGTATGATATAGCGGTGAAGTATCACAAGGATATGAACTTCAATATGATCCGCAACTGGGTGGGTCAGACCGGCGACGAGGAGTTCTATGAGGCATGCGACCGTCACGGCGTGATGGTGATGCAGGACTTCTGGCTTGCAAACCCTGTCGACGGGCCAAATCCCGGCGACGAGGCGATGTTCCTCGACAATGCCGAGGATTATGTAAAGCGCATACGCCGGCATCCGTCGATAGCGTTTTACTGCGGCCGCAACGAGGGAGATCCCACGCCTACACTTAATGCCGCGTTTGAGGGTATTGTCGCGACGTGGAATCCCGGACTGCTCTATATACCCAACTCGGCCGACTATGGTCTTACGGGGCATGGCCCGTATGGCGCGGAAGCCGACTCGACCTATTTCGCGATACAGACGGGTAAGTTCCACAGCGAGCGCGGTCTTCCCAATGTGATGACTCCCGAAGGGTTGAAACGTACATTCGGAGACGATATACCCTGGCCGCAGGACAATCTCTGGGGGCAGCACGACTACACACAGAAAGGTGCGCAACGTGGCGCATCGTTCAACCGTATTCTCGAGAGCAAGATCGGCATGCCCGATGATGCGGTGATGTTCGGCAAGATGGCACAATGGGAGAACTACGACGCCTACCGCGCCATGTTCGAGTCGTCGCAGACCGACCGCATGGGGCTTGTGATATGGATGAGCCACTCGTGCTGGCCGAGCCTCACATGGGATACCTACGACTACTATTTCGAGCCGACAGCGGCATTCTTCGGAAGCAAAAAAGCGTGTGAGCCGCTGCATGTGCAGTGGAACCCGCTCACAAAATATGTGCAGGTGGTGAATATCGCGTCGGGCAGTTTTGACAGTCTGACTGTTGAAGCCGACGTCGTGGATGTGCGCGGCAAGAAGACCGACAGCCGGTCGGCTACGGTCGCATCGTCATCCGACACGACCGAGGATGTGTTTACGATCGACGTGCCCAATGGCATGACGGAGCCGCTCTTCCTGCGTCTCACGCTGAAAGACGGTGAGCGGCTCGTTAGCGAGAACACATATTCATGGGGCACTCCGGTCGACGGGCTGAAAGCTCTTATGAGTCTGCCCGAGGGCAATATCGATGTGACGGTGACAGAGACCGGAAATACGTCGCGCTCTGTGACACTCACCAACAACGGGACGACGGTCATGCCTCTTGTCAGACTGAATCTGAAAGGCTCCGACGGAGATCAGATATTGCCGGTAGACTATTCCGACAACTATTTCCATCTGATGCCGGGAGAATCGCGCACAGTGGAGATAGCTTGGAATGAGGCAGATGCAAGAGGCGGAGATGCCTGCATCGAGATTTCGGCACTTAACCTTGACAATAAGAAGATCTCGCTTTGAGGCTTTGTCATAAATGCCTTTTCATATAAAGCAAGGACGCACAAACCGTGCGTCCTGCTTTATTTCAGGCTCATATGAAGCGGTTTATGACAATCGTATAACTGAGAATACAGCTACAATAGACCTCCTCTGACAAACATTGTGACGGTTGAGTGTGTTATTAGGTAAGAATAACACACAAAAACACTATTGCTATGAAACAGCAGGAAGTCATTACAACAGCAGTTATTGCCGCATTGGGCGGTATGATTGCCGGAGCTGCGATCGCGCTCCTGTTTGCCCCTAAAAGCGGTGAGTCGCTCAGAGAGGATATAAGGCATTTTCTCAGAAAAAAAGGTATATGCCCTAAAGACTGTGAGCTTGACGAGCTTGTCGATGAGATCGCTAAACAGGTAAAGTGAAATCTAAAGTGAATGATTATGTGTAAGTTTGGAGCATTTGTCGGCGGAGCTTGCGCCGGCGCGTTGGTGGCATTGCTTTTTACTCCGGAGACGGGGCCTGAGATGCGGTCACGTATTAAGGAGGTCTTGAAAAAATATGGTGTGGCCGGAAAGTCGGCCGCCGAAAATGTCGACGAAATCGCCGCTGAGCTTGCCGCAGAGCTGAAAAACAGCTGAGAGCAAAAATAAGTGTCGGCCAATGACCGGGCCGCGATCCTGAAAAATCATCACATTTATGAGCGTGTCAACAAATAATGTATCACTGTTTGAGAGTCTTAAAAACCTCTTCAGGCTGTATGTGGCGGACGCCAAGCTGTCACTGTCGCAGAAGCTGAGTCACGCGCTTGCTGCAACCGCTATTCTGTTTGTGGGAGCGATGCTCGGGCTCGGAGCGATGTTGTTTCTGTCGATAGCACTGGTGCTGAGCCTAAGTGAATCGATCGGACTCATTTATGCGTCGGTCGTGGTGGCTATGATATATGTTCTGCTGATTACGATCATTGTGCTGTTCAGGCGCACACTTGTCGATGATCCGATCACACGTATGGTGACAAGCCTTATGCTTGACGCTCCTGACGAGAATGCGCCGTCGGCGACAACATCAATAACAAAAACTGACGATAATGAAGGGATCTGAAGTCTGGAAAGGTTACAACCGGCATGAACTTGGCGTAAGGCGTGCTGTCAACGCTGTGCGGCTGGAGATCGCCAAAGAGGACCTCATGCAGAGGTTTGAGGGTAAAGAAGAGTCGGCGGTCAGTAAGTTCGGATCGTTTCTTTTCAACAATCCGGCGATACTTCTCCGCACGTTAACGATCGGCACAACCGTCTATTCGGTCGTGCGAAACATATTCGGCCGCCGAAGAAGATAGATTATAGAAAGCACTTAGTACAGAGGTGTTGTATGTGGAGTCTCACCATGCAACGCCTCTTTTTGTGAATGCTCGAGACCGATCAGCGTTCTCTTTGCGCGGATGCCTCCGGCATATCCGCCGATTGAGCCCGTTGCTGTGACGCGGTGGCAGGGAATTATCAGGCTCAGTCTGTTGGCTCCAATGGCATTTGCAACAGCTCTGACGGCTGTCTTGTGTCCTGATGCGGCCGCTATGTCGGCATATGTGACGGTCGTGCCGTAGGGAATCTTTGACAGGGCATTCCATACGTCGAGCTGGAAACCGGTGCCTGATAGGAGCAGAGGAAGATCAAACACGGTGCGCTCGCCGCGGAAGTATTCGTCGATCTGCGATATTGCCATTGCAGTGACGGGAGTTCTGCCCTGTGATATCTCCATGTCAAGCCGGTGTGCGAGCCGTGAGACGAAGCGGCTGCTGTCGGCGCGTGCGGCCCAGTCGCACAGTACGAGCCTGTCGTCGGCAGTGCCTATCAGGAGTTGTCCGGCCACGGTGTCGTGGTGAGATATCAGGAGCATTATGGCTTGTGTTTTGCTTCGAGAAACCTTAGTTCGGCTTCAAGCATTGCGAGTCGCGGCATCGCAAAACCAACCTTTTTAGCCTCTGCGATCGGGCGTGTGTAGAGGTAGTCTATCTCCATGGGGCGGTGATTGTCGTAGTCGAGTTTCATCGACGGGAGGTAGGGCGGCATGACAAGAGTGTCGGCGATCATTTTGTCGACAAATGCTTCGTCGAGTTTCCCGACGCCGAGAGCCCGTGCGGCGCCGACAACTTCGAGCATCTGCTCTCTTATCAGGCGGCAGGTCGACGGGTCGGCAAGCAGCCGGTCGGTGCAGGTGTCGAGGGCGACAGTCATTCCGTTGAACGGCATGTTCCATACAGCTTTTTTCCAACGGGCCTCGTTGTAGTCGACAGATGCGGCTTTTATGCCGGCCTTGCGCATGTCGGCCACGATATGGTCAAATAGCCCGGTGTCGGCGCATGAGTAATTGCCGAGGTTGATATGCCCGTAGGCCTGATGGTTTATCGAGCCCGGCCCCTCTTTGGCAGAGCAGATGAACGCCAGTCCGGCCGCTATGTATGCCGATGGGAAATGTGCCTGCAGATCGGGCTCAAGGCCGATGCCGTTCTGGATTAATATCACCAGCGTGTCGGGGCGGAGCAGGGGAGCCAGCATCTGAGGCAGCTGGCGGTTGCCTGTCGTCTTCATGCACACGAGCACCACATCGACGGGGCCTATGTCGTCTGTCGACTTGAAGGCCTTGACATGCGGCAGACGGAAATCGCCGTCGCATGATCTTATACTCAGTCCGTGCTCTCTGACGTAACTGTAGTCGGAGCGCAACAGAAAAGAGACGTCGGCTCCGGCACGAGAGAGCATGCTGCCGTAATAACCGCCGATCGCCCCGGTGCCTACAACTGCATATCTCATATTTTCTCGGAGTTGGCGCACGTGCCGTTGATCTGCTGGAGGGCGCGTGCGAGTTGGTCGGGACATGAGGTGGCTTTTGCGCCGCAGCGTATGCCGCGCAGTTTTTCGATCACCTCGCCGGCATCCATGCCTTTGACGAGAGCGCCTATACCTTGCAGATTGCCGTGGCATCCGCCTGTGAAGACAACGTCGACCAACCGTCCGTTATCGATCTCGATATCTATGCGACGCGAGCATGTGCCCTGCGTCGTGTATGTGTACTTCATTGTTGTCAGATGTTCTCGAATATCATGTAATAGGATGCCTCCCATGACTGTCCGGGCGCAATGATATTGGTGTACTCGCGTGCGGCGAAATCGCCCTCGTAGCCCACACGGTCGCATCTGCCGTACCACGGCTCGATACATATGAACGGAGCTCCGGGTTTAGACCATAGGCCGACGATCGGCGCTCTGAACAGCACGGTCATGTATGGCGTGCGGTCGCAGTCGAGGATGCTTACGCGGTGTATCTGGCTGTCGCCGATCACAAGTGCGTCGCGGTCAAACAGGTCGGGCGTGACAGGAAGCATGCCTTCGCTGTCGAGCGTTACGGGGTATTTCCTGTCGCCGAGACATCCTTTTTCCTCGATGAGCTCGTAGCTTATACTGTCACTGCGGTCGAACGCGAGATAGCAGTTGACGCCGTCGGCATTGAATCGGCCCGAAGGATAGTAGAATGCCGGATGTGCGCCGATCTGAAACGGCATCTGGCGCCCGGTCTCGTTGTTGCGCACTTTCCAGGCGACGGTCAGGCGCTCTTCAAGCAGAGTATAGCTTATGTCGAGAGTAAAGTCAAACGGGAACAGCCGCATCGTCGACTCGTCGGACTCGAGTCGCAACGTCAGCGTGTTTTCGTCGGAGTCTTCGACTGCGGTGAACCGGCAGTCTCTTGCAAAACCGTGCTGCCCGATGGCGGTCTCTTTTCCGTCGTAACGGACAACCCCTTCCCATGCCTTGCCGACTATAGGGAAAAGGACAGGGGAGCGGCGTCCCCAGAATGCGGGATCTCCCTGCCATAGATATTGCCGGCCGGTGACTTTGGAACGGATGCTCTGAAGCTCGGCTCCCATTTCAGAGATCTCGACGGTAAGAAGATTATTTTCAAGTTTCATGTGATGCAGTTTTCGGTTTGCACAAAGATACATCATTGCTTCTGCGTCATCAAAAAAACAGAGGCCATAACTTCAAATGGTTGAAGCATGACCTCTGTTTTATAGGAAAGCCGCCCCGGAGGACGCGATGAAACTCCGAGAAGACAGGATTTGAGTGCCGGTTATCCTCTGTAATCTGCCTTGTGCAGAAAGTGTGAAACTTTGTGCAACTACATCGGTGATGTAGCGGAGCCCGCCATCAGACAACCCAGCGTGTCTCGGTATTTCAGAATAATTTGAAGAGTTCCCCAATCAACTCCGGTGCGGCTGGATTTTCAATGTTCTCTTTTGTTGTTCTGATTTTATAACGCGAATTTAATCGACTAAGTTCAGATATGCAAATTCTCGTCGTACTTATTGTCAATATTGCGTGCAGACCGATCGTGTCTTGAAAATTGCCTTGAAAATCTGTAAAAACAGTTTATCTTTGTAAGTCAAAATGTCAATAAGATTATGAAACTAAAATTCCTGACCCTACTTCTCGGTCTGATCTCGATTTCCGTGCAGGCACAGAAGATCCACTACAATGCGTTTTCACACAACGACTACGAGCGTGCTCATCCGCTTGCCGACGCTCTTTCCTATAATTTCAACTGTGTGGAGGCCGATCTCTGGCTCATCGACGGGGAGCTGTACGTGTCACACGACTCTGTCGCTCCCGATCCCGACATAACGTTCGAGAAACTGTATCTGCTGCCGTTGGTAGAGCGCATCAGGAAAAACAATGGCAAGGTATATCCCGGGAGCGACCGTCCGTTCTATCTGATGGTCGACTGCAAGACCGACGGCGAGGCTATGTATCCCGTTCTGAAAAAGAAACTCGAGCCATATGAGTCGCTTTTCTGTCACGAGAAGGACGGAAAGCTTCAGGAGAGTGCCATGCTTTTCTATCTGTCGGGTAATAATCCCCGCAAGGCTGTGACGGCCGAGACCGACCGTTTCATATTTCTCGACGGTACGATCAAAGATCTCGGCAAAGACGTCCCGGCTGTGCTGATGCCGGTGGTAAGCGACAACTACAAGGCTTATATCGGCTGGAACGGCGAAGGGGAAATGCCTGCCGACAAGCTCGAGAAAATGCGCGGTTATATCCGTCAGACTCATGCCGAGGGCAAACTCTTCCGCTGGTGGGGAGCTCCCGACACCCCTGAGTTCAAGAAGCTGTTTATAAAAGAGGGTGTAGACCTGATCGGTGCCGACGATCTCCAGTCGTTAAGTAAAATTCTTTAAAGAAATATGCCGAAAGTATCTGACCGTGGAGAGATAATGCCGGCGTCTCCTATCAGGCGTCTTGTTCCGCTTGCCAACCGGGCCGTTGCCAAAGGGCTGAAAGTCTATAAACTGAATATCGGTCAGCCTGATGTGCCGACTCCTGTAGAGGCGTTTGAGGCGCTGCGCGCTGTCGACCGCAAGGTGCTCGAGTATAGTCCTTCCGACGGGCTTTATTCGCTGCGGGTCAAGTTGTGCGAGTACTACCGGAGGTTCAATATCAATGTCGATGTCGACGACATTATTGTCACTACCGGCGGATCGGAGGCTGTGCTGTTCTCGTTTATGGCCTGTCTTGATCCCGGCGACGAGATTATCGTGCCGGAGCCGGCCTATGCCAACTATATGGCGTTCGCCATATCGGCCGGAGCAAAGATCGTCACGGTGCCGTCTTCGATCGAAAACGGGTTTGAGCTGCCTCCTGTCGAAGAGTTCGAGAAGCTCATTACGCCCAAGACAAAAGGCATACTGATATGCAACCCCAACAATCCTACGGGCTATCTCTATACAATGAAGGAGATGCTTCAGATCAGAGATCTTGTGAAGAAATACGATCTGTTTCTTTTCTCCGACGAGGTCTACAGGGAATTCTGCTACACAGGTGCGCCATACATCTCGGCATTTCATCTTGAGGGCATAGAAAACAATGTCGTGCTTATCGACTCCGTGTCGAAACGCTACAATGAGTGCGGCATCAGAATAGGAGCGCTGATAACCAAGCATGCTGCTCTGAAGAAAAACGTTATGAAATTCTGCCAGGCGCGTCTCAGTCCGCCTCTGCTCGGACAGATTGTTGCCGAAGCGTCGATCGATGCTTCGCAGGACTACATGTTGGCCACATACAACGAGTATGTGGAGCGTCGTAAATTTCTTATAGATCAGATCAATCAGATACCGGGATGCTATTCGCCCATCCCTATGGGCGCATTCTACACGGTGGTGAGTCTGCCGGTCGATGATGCCGATAAATTCTGCCAGTGGTGTCTGAGCGACTTCGAGTATGAGGGGCAGACGGTGTTCATGGCGCCTGCTTCAGGTTTCTACACGACTCCCGGCAAGGGACGCAATGAGGTGCGCATGGCCTATGTGCTCAACAAAGATGAGCTTGGCAAGGCCATGGAAGTGCTCCGGCACGCGCTTGCAGCCTACCCCGGCCGCACCGGCGCCTCTCTGTGAGGTTCCTTTGATTCTCAAATTTGCGAACAAGGTAAACATGTCGTATATTTGACGCGTTAGTAAAGAAAGGTGGTAGTCACATTTGCAGAAGAGTATCTTAAGGTGCTGTATGAGGAAGGTCGGTGTGTCGGGAAAAAGCACCGTTATCAGCCTGATATAGTCCGGCGTTATCAGAAAGTTATAAACTTTTTGATCGGTTCTTCTTCTGTTGAGACATTATGGCAGATCCGTTCTTTGAACTATGAAGTGCTGACAGGCGACAAAGCCGGACGCTCATCAGTGCGTGTGAATGATCAATATCGTGTTGAATTTACGGTTGATATGTCGGACGGCGATCCTGTCGTGACGATATGTACTGTCTTGGAGCTGTCGAATCATTATAAATAAATTGATGATGAAAGTAAGAGTTGAAGGCGTTGATCCTGCGATGATAGCCAATAATATTACACCGAGTGTCCCTATTCATCCGGGTGAGATGATTAAGGATGAGATTGAGTATCGCGGCATATCCCAAAAGGCTCTTGCTGCTGAGATAGGTGTTGCGCCATCGGTGTTGAATGAGGTACTGAATGGCAAACGTGCTGTGACTACAGAGTATGCCTTATTACTTGAGGCGGCACTCGGTATCGAAGCAGATCTCTGGCTGAAACTTCAGATGGAGTATAACAAACAGATTGTTCGTACGAATCCTGGATTTATAGAGCGTCTTGCCAGGATAAGAAATGTCGCGGCTTTTTTGTGACGTGTGGCTTGTCTGTTTGAACTGCAATCCTGCACGGTTGCGCAGTTGATCAGGCGCGTGAGATTTGGCTGTGAATGATTTGGTAATGTGGAAAAATAGTCGTACCTTTGCAGCCGACTAAATCTGAAAAAAAAGTGCCCTGACTGCGGGGAGTGACGCCAATGGCCTGTGTGTCACCGACTGCGGGACGGGTATAGTGTGTATTAATTAAATTAATTAGTGTGGATACATTAAGCTACAAAACCGTTTCCCCCAACGCCGAGAACGTTGAGCGTAACTGGGTGCTGATCGACGCTGAAGGTCAGCATTTCGGCCGTCTCTGCTCGAAAGTTGCGAAGATCCTCAGGGGAAAAAACAAGCCCGACTACACTCCGTTCGTTGAGTGTGGCGACTACGTTATCGTCATCAATGCCGACAAGATCGTTCTCACAGGCAAAAAGATGACCGACAAGATTTATCTGAACTACACCGGCTATCCCGGCGGACAGCGTGAGCTGACTCCCGAAGTTCTGATGAAAAAGTCTTTCAACAAGCACCTCAAGGCCGGCAAGCACCCTCTGTTCATCCGTGGCGTGAAGGGTATGCTCCCCAAGAACCGTCTTGGCAGAAAGCTCATCACCAACCTGCACGTCTACAATGGCCCGAACCATCCCCACGAGGCACAGAACCCGCAGGTGATCGATCTCAACGCCGTTAAGTAACCAACCTCCCTGAACCCTAAAAAAGATGGAAACAGTTAATGCAGTTGGTCGCCGTAAGGCTGCCGTAGCTCGCGTGATTGTCAAGGAAGGCAACGGCGAGATCATTATCAACAAACGCCCTCTGGAAGTTTACTTCCCCTCTTCGATTCTCCAGTACATCGTGAAGCAGCCGCTCATGGTGCTTGAGGCAGAAGGCAAGTACGACATCCGCGTCAATCTCGACGGTGGCGGCTACAAGGGTCAGGCCGAGGCTCTGCGTCTTGCTATCGCCCGCGCTCTTGTGAAAATCAATGCTGAGGACAAGCCCGCTCTCCGCGCTCATGGCTTCATGACACGTGACCCGCGTTCGGTTGAGCGTAAGAAACCCGGTCAGCCCAAGGCACGCA
Source organism: uncultured Muribaculaceae bacterium (assembly GCA_964389525.1). Taxonomy (GTDB): domain Bacteria; phylum Bacteroidota; class Bacteroidia; order Bacteroidales; family Muribaculaceae; genus JAFLTL01. The sequence continues at coordinate 63,206 of CAYMEX010000015.1, forward strand.
AGCGCTTCCAGTTCTCCAAGCGTTAATCTCTATCCTCTCTCGCCCATGCTTTGGGTCACACATCCCAGAGCCTGTGTTTAGTATCTAAATTCCGTCGACAGCCGCCCGCCGGCTTTACCCCGGAATTGAATTTCAAGAACGTAAACAACAAAAGACAATTATGTCAACTCCTACATTTGACCAGCTCCTCGAAGCCGGCTGCCACTTCGGCCACCTCAAAAGAAAATGGAATCCGGCCATGGCTCCCTATATCTTCATGGAGCGCAACGGTATCCACATCCTCGATCTCTACAAGACCGCTGCCAAGCTCGACGAGGCTGCAGCTGTCCTGAAGAACATGGCAAAGTCGGGCAAGAAAGTCCTCTTCGTTGCCACCAAAAAACAGGCCAAACAAGTTACCGCCGACAAGGCTCAGCAGATAGGCATGCCCTACGTGATCGAGCGCTGGCCGGGTGGTATGCTTACCAACTTCCCCACCATCCGCAAGGCTGTCAAGAAGATGACTTCTATCGACAAGATGACCAAGGATGGCACATTCGACAACCTGTCGAAGCGTGAGAAACTTCAGATCACACGTCAGCGTGCGAAGCTCGAGAAGAACCTCGGTTCGATTGCCGATCTTAACCGTCTTCCCTCGGCTCTCTTTGTTGTCGACGTGCTCAAGGAGCACATCGCTGTAGCAGAGGCAAACCGTCTCGGCATCCCCGTGTTCGGTATCGTTGACACCAACAGCGATCCTTCGACTGTCGATTACGTTATCCCCGCCAACGACGACGCATCGAAGTCGATCGAGCTTATCCTCGACACAGTTGTCGCCGCTATGGCCGAGGGTCTTGAGGAGCGTAAGGTCGAGAAGGCCGACAACGCTGCCGCCGAGGCTCAGGCTGCAGGTGAGGGTGCCGCTCCCCGTCGCGAGCGTCGCCGCATCCGCAAGAACGACGACAAGGCTGCCGCTCCCGCTGCCGAGGCAGCAGAGGCTCCCGCCGAGGCCGCTGAATAATTTTACAGAGGGCACGCAAAGGACACTCCCGACAGGGGAGTGATCCTTTCGTGATCCCCCTTTTTTACTAATCTCTAAACTCCAAAAAACTCCATATTATGGCAGTAACAATGGCAGAAATCACCAAGCTGCGTCACCTTACGAGCGCCGGCTTGATGGATTGCAAAAAGGCTCTTGCCGAGACCAACGGCGACATCGAGGCCGCTGTTGAGATCCTCCGCAAAAAGGGTCAGGCCGTAGCCGCCAAGCGTGAGGACCGTCAGGCTTCGGAGGGTTGCGTACTGTCGAAGAACGACGGCAACTTCGCCGCTATCGTCGCTCTCCAGTGCGAGACCGACTTCGTGGCAAAGAATGCCGGTTTTGTCGACCTTACCAAGAAAATTCTTGACGCTGCTGTCGCCAATAAGGCAAAGAGCGTAGAGGAGCTCAAGGCTATCGTTGTCGACGGACAGACCATCGAGGCTCTCATCGTCGAGGAGTCGGGCAAGACCGGCGAGAAGACCGAGCTCGGTGCATATGAGATTGTAGAGGCTCCCACAACAGCCGCCTACAACCACTTCAACAACAAGCTCGCAGCTATCGTAGGTTTCAACCTTGAGGGTGTCGACAGCCAGGTAGGCCGTGAGATCTGCATGCAGATCGCATCGATGAACCCCGTTGCTGTTAGCCGCAACGACGTTCCCCAGGCCACTATCGACCAGGAGATCGCTGTAGCTGTCGAGAAGACCAAGCAGGAGCAGGTGCGCAAGGCTGTCGAGGCTGCGCTGAAGAAGGCCGGTCTCAACCCCAACCACTTCGACTCGGAGGACCACATCGAGTCAAATATCTCCAAGGGCTGGATCAGCGAGGAGGAGGCTGCCAAGGGTCGCGAGATCATGAAGGCAACCGCCGAGGCCAAGTCGGCCAACCTCCCCGAGGCTATGATCCAGAACATCGCCAACGGCCGTCTCAACAAGTTCTTCAAGGAGTCGTGCCTCATGGAGCAGGAGTACGTTCAGGACAGCAAGCTCACCGTAGGTCAGTTCCTTGACGGTACCCAGAAGGGTCTGGTGGCTGTTGCGTTCAAGCGCGTAAACCTCAACCAGGACTGATCTCCTCTCAGAGGAATCATATAATGCTTTTCAGGCCGGATGACAAAATCATCCGGCCTGATCTGTTTTATGGCTCTGATTTTATAGGTCGAGGGAGTAGGTGTCGTAGACGACGGCGCGGCCGCCGAGCCCGTATTTGTGCTGCAGCAGTCCGTGATTGAGTGTGCCGGGCTGCCGGCCGTCCGACGTCCCGAAATCGAGATAGCGGCGTCCCTGACATATGTTCTGCATCACATAGGCGTAGAGCCCGGGAAAGGCATTGAGTGCGCGTCCGCGTGCGTCGGACGCCGCATATTGCAGATGCACGACAGTGTCAGTCAGGTATAAAAGGGTTCCGGCTATCACATCGCCGCTTTCCTCGGCGGTCACAAGCACTATGTTGTCGGGGAAGCGTGAACGTAGCAGGGTGATCTCGTCGAGAGTATGCACCGGCGCCGCATCGTGTTTTTCGCGCAATAATTGCCCGAGGACGCGCCAGAAGTCGTCGAGGCGATAACTTGTCTGTATCGTCACACTCTTTTCGTCCTTGAGCTTCCTGTGCGTATTTTCATTATATAGCACGGGCATCGACAGATCGATCGCCGTGGAAACCTGACGGCGGACAAGTCTTGCGCCCGAGTGAAACAGTGCGTACAGATCCTCCTCGGCAGGATACCTGTGGTAGATGTGCGGCACGGGTTTGTAGACGAGCTGCCTGACCGACTGGCCGCGCATGTAGTCGAGCGATTTCTCCCAGAGCTGCATCATCGACATCATGTCGAACCCGCGTGGCGGTGTGATCCATCCGCCATAGGTGAGTCCCTGGTGTGAGTGCAGGGTGTCGCCTGTGAGGCTGGCGGGCAGAAGAGCCGCGATGCGGCCGCGGTCGTCATATGCGACAAGCGACCAGTCGTCAAACCGGTCGCTGTGATAGTCCATGTAGTCGCGTCTGAAAAGGAATGTGCCGTTTTTTGAGCGACCGACGAAATCGTCCCAAGAGAGCAGGTCGGTGGCAGGATCGTATCTTCGTATGTGGAGTGTACCGGCCATTCAAGCAATTATTTTGCCGGATAGGAGTATGTGCGGTTCACTTTGCCGTCGCGTCCCTTGATCTTCACTTCGATGCTTTTCTGATCGGCCGTGATATCCATGATCTCGACATTGGAGTTGACGATTACCGGGAAGTTGACCCCTTCCTCGCCGGGCGAGTAGTAGAGTGCCTGGTGCATGTGTCCGCAGAGCATCACGTCGACGCCGGCTTTGTTGAGGATAGGCAGGAACTTGCGGCGGATCTCTCCGAGGCCGTGCCACTCGCGTTTGCCCACCGGCGGGATGTGCAGGAGTATCACGCGGTATGTGGCGTTTTTGTATTCGGGCGATGCGACAACGTCGCGGAGCCACTCGGCCTCCATGGTGCGGTAGTTGTCGAAATCGGCGAGATCGCAGTACTCGATGTCGGAATCGGGTTTGTCTTCGCCGCCGTCAAGCACGACGAAGAACACTGGGCCGCGGCTGAACGTGTAGTATGGTTGCCCGGTGGAGTTGGGGAACTGTTCGATAAAGTTGTTCTGGAGGCGTCCGCGTGTCTCGTGGTTGCCGCGTACCATGTAGAACGGTATGGAGCGTGCATAGAGCTCTGACGTTTTGTTGAGGTAGCCGTCGTAGAGCTGCGACATGCGGTCCATGTTGTTTGTCATGTCGCCGTTTAGCACCATGAAATCGATCGTGGCGGAGTCGACCTGATGAAAGAGATCCACATATCTCTCGGTGTCCTCGTGTATGTCGTTGAAGACTGCGAAGTGAATGTCGTCTTTCTTAGCCCCGGTCGTGCGGAACTCGTAGGGCTCGGCTCTGTAGACTTCCGATGCGACAATGTCGCCGTAGCGCACCTTGCGTTCGCCGTTGTCAAAGACTTCGCGCGCATAGATGCGGTAGCGGTATTTTGTGTCGGGTTTCAGTCCGTGCACCGTCACGCGGTGGATGGTGCCTGTGCTTTTGTGTCCGAACTGTGAGTCAAAGAATTTCGGACGCTCTTTGGCATAGAAATGGCTCTGGTCGTCGGGCGCGATCTCAACCCATGCCACCGACGGCCGGTTGGTGGCCATGACGACCGTTACGGTCGAGTCGGTGAGGTTCTGCAGATAGGGCTGGCATGTGAGCGCGAATTTTTCGTCGGCTTGGGCAATGAGGCCAACGAGGAGCATAAGTCCGGCGATGACCGTTTTAAGTGTCGGCATGGTATATTGTATAATGCAAGATGAGTTGTCCCTGATGGTTGATACGGTCAACTAAATTACAAAAAAATATGATCGTACATCACTGCCGCCTGATTATTTTCCGCAAATTTCGGAAATGTCAAGCGACAGACCGGCCGACAGGGTTATGCCGTCGGTGACCGGCGAATTGTTGTAGTAATACTTCGGGATGTAGTTGAACAGGTTGTCGGCCGTCAGTATCACGCTTACGCCTTTCCACACTTTCTGGATGATGTTGAGCTTGCATATCATGTAGGAGGGGTAGGTGACTCTCTGGGTCGAGGTGTAGTCGGTGACCGAGGTGTACTCGTCGGCGGTCACGCGTGAGAGGAAGCGGGCGTTGAGCGCGATGTTCAGTCCGTAGCCCGACCAGTCTTTTGAGTAGTCGATGCGTGCGGTGGCGGTGTGCGGGCGCGTCGATGATGTGACGGGCAGCCCTTTGCGTATATGCTCGCGGGTGTGGACATACGACATGCGTGCGCCGAGGCCGGTGCGCGACCTCCACGACACGTTGGCGTCGATGCCGCAGATGTTCATGCGCGGTATGTTGGTGTAGACCATGCCGCGAAGATTCTGGCTCCAGGCCGTGGAGATGCGGTTGTCGACAATGCTGAAAAATCCTCCGATGTTGAAGTTCAACAGATTGTGAGTGTACTCGCCGGATATCTGGAAGTTGTTGCTTGTCTCGGCTTTAAGGTCGGGATTGCCGTAGATCATGAAGATCGACGCCATGTCGAAATCCATGTACATCTCTTTTAGCGACGGAGCGCGGAAGCCTCCCGAATATGATCCGCGCAGATTCCATCTGTCGAGCTTGTACATGAAGCTGAGTTTCGACGAGGCGTGTTTCAGGCGCGACATCGAGAAATAGTCGTAGCGTGCTCCGGCGATAATGTTGAGTCCGGGTATGAAATTCATGTCGAGCTGGGCGAAACCGTCGGCCGAGACCTGTTTCTTGTGGCCGTTCTGGCTGAACTGGTAGCTGAGCAGATAGTCGCGCATGACGTCGCCGCCTGCCGTGAGGATGAATCCTCCGGGAAATGTATGGCTGAAGACGGCACGTCCGCTGTGTTGCACGTTGCTGTATTTTCTTATATCCTTGTTGCTCGACAGTATATAATCGCTTTTGTCGTACTGGTCAAAGCTATATGACAGCTCGACATCGCTTTGCCGCGATATGGTGTATGATCCTCTGAGGCCGCCGCTGAAATCGCGGTAGCGGTCGTGAGAGGCATCAGATGAATTACGCTCGCGGAAGAAGTATCCGGCGCGTCCCGTGAGACGGAGACGGTCGGTGGCGTCGACAGTCAGACGCTCCTTGAAATTCCATGTATATCCGCCGTAAAAACGATTGTATTCGCCGGGATTCTTAAAGCCGTATGAATTGATGGAGGTGTGTTGCGCGGTTGTGGTGCTGCTGACTATGCCTGTCTTGAACCCAAGGTCGGCCGTATAACGCTGCTCGTTGTGGTCGCCGTATTTTGTGCTGACGCGTACTTCCCACGGACGGGTGAGGCGGCGGCTTATAAGGTTTATGACGCCGCCGACGGCATTCGATCCGTAGAGCGACGACGATGCTCCTTTTACGATCTCGATGCGTCCGACGTCGGCAAGATTAAGACGTGAGTAATCGACATTGTCGAGTGTCTCTCCGGCCAGACGCTCTCCGTCGACAAGAAACAGTATTGAGTTGCCGCTGAATCCCTGCATGTTGAGTGAAACCTGCTGGTTCATCGAGTAGGTGAACTCTATGCCGGGCAACTCGGCCTGCATGAGATCGCTGATGTTTGTAGCGTCGGTTTTTCTTATATCGCTTTCCGATATCACCCGGGTGAGTATCGGTGAGTTTTTCAGCAGTTTGGGGGTGCGTGTGCCTGTGACTACAACCTGGTCGATATTGATGCTGAACGCCGGCAGAGAGTCGGCATCGACATCTTGTGCCACGGCATATTGAAAGCATATCGATGCCATAAACGCTATTGGCAAGGATCTTGTCATAGGTCGGCCGGATATAGATATTCGATTGTGAGATATCCTTTGGCTCCCTGCGGGCTGACGTAATTGGCAAGCCGGAGAAGCGCGTCGGTGCCGTCGGCGAGCCTGAGCGCGATCACATTTGCCGAATGCACATAGATCGGTGGCATGATCTTGATATCCACCGACATCCACGACGAAAGCACGAGATTGCACCACGACTCCTGATAGACGATGTTGCCGTTGAACATGTCTGAAAGATCAATGGCGATCTTGTCGTCGGTCCATGTGTCGGGATGATATTCGCCGATCTTGTAGCCTGAGCCGTTTATGACGGGTGCGAACGAGGCCGCATCGGTCAGTGCGGCCGATCCGCCGTTGGTTCTGACGTCGTAGTGATGTATGGCAATGTCCCACTGATGCGGCGCAGGGTCTTCGAGACCGAGAGTCACTACGGTGCGCTCGCTGAAGTCTATGTAGATCCAGTGCACAAAATCGCGGCTGTCAAAAAAGATTTTGCCCGGCTCAGTTGCCGTGCATGGTTTTGTGAACCCGTATTCGGTTTGTGTGGGGTCGTAATCGTCGATATCGTCATATATGCCACCAAAAATGCCGTTGCATCCCCACAAGGGAAGCAACAGCACTATGATTGCAAAATATTTCAGCGGCATCAGGGATGTGGTGGATCAGTTGAGAGTAATGGTGAGTCCACCCATTACGTCGGGGATGTTGAATATAAACTCCACATCTTTCTTGTCCTTGCTGATTTCACCCGATACTGTGAATTTGTAGTCGGCAGGTTTGTTGCCCATGCCCATATTGATCGTGCCGGAGCCGTTTATTAACGCAGCCCCGCTGTTTTTGTCAACTGTCACAGTCGCATTGTCGGTCTTGAATGTGCCGAAAGGCATTCCGTTGTAGTCGATGCTGTATTCGACCTTGGCTCTTGAGTCGGTGACCGCTTCAATCTTTACTTTCTGCTCGTTGCTGAGATCCATATTGATGATCAGACTTTTGCCTGATCCGGTGCATGAGTAGGTGCCTGCTGCAATCTCTGCTGCGGGGATCTCGGGGGCATCGTCGTTGCTACAGGAGGCAAAGCATATAATCAGTAATGAAGCGATAAATGATCGGATGACGTAATTCATACCTGTTTTAAATTTGTTATTGGAAAATGATCGGTCGGACATGAGCAGGATAAGATTGCTCTGTATCCTTAAAAAAACCGAAGCCAAAGTTACGTCTTTTTTCTCACTTCTGCCCACATAGTACGGAAATAATTGTTTCAATTTGATTAAATTTGCGCATATGAAACAGGTTGTCGCATTATCACTCCTTGTTATTTCATGTTTTGGTAGTGCTGCCCGCGATGTAGGGTGCCGGTGTCTCGGCGAGCTCGACAAGAAACTGTCGGAAATGGGTTTTGTGGATGTCGCGTCTCTCGATTCGGCGATTGTGGTGGAGCTCATGTATGCCGGAGACGACAATTTTGTAGGACAGCGCATGTATTACGGGCTGACACGGGCATGGCTTCATCCGCAGGCTGCAAAGGCTCTGAAAGCGGCACAGGAGGAGCTCACAAGACTTTCGCCAGGCTATGCCCTGAAAATATGTGACGCCTCACGCCCGATGTCGGTACAGAAGCAGATGTACAGCACGGTGCGCGGCACCTCAAAGGTAAGGTATGTGAGCAATCCGGCCAACGGTGGAGGGCTTCACAATTATGGTCTTGCCGTCGATGTGACTATTGTCGATGCCGACGGGCGTGAACTCGACATGGGCACGGAAGTCGATCATCTCGGCAAGGAGTCGGGTGTGGAGAATGAGCGCGAGATGGTGGCCGCCGGAGTCATTTCGGCCGAAGCCGTCGAAAACAGGCGTCTGCTCAGACAGGTAATGCGCAAGGGAGGGTTTCATGTCCTGCCGTCGGAGTGGTGGCATTTCAACCTTGTGAGCCGCGCTAAAGCCCGCGCGTCATACCGTCTTATTGACTTCTGATGTAGAATTGGAGATTATGATAAAGGAACACTCCTGCCGGCAGTGCGGGATACAGATCGAATACACGGGAGATTTCTCATACATCGGTGCCCTGTATGGTCACTGCACGGTGTCGCAACTGAAAATAACCAATACGTCGGGGCGCGACTGGCAGCGTATGACGGTGTCTCTTACATCGGCATTCATAAAGACACAAATACGTGTCTATGACGGCATATCGTCAGGAGAGTCGGTCGTTGTCATACCCGACAGCCTTGAGGTGGACCTCGACAGACTTTATCATATCGGCGAGGACTACGCATCGGAGCTGAGAGTCGTGGTGTCGGGCGACGACGACACATATGAGACCGCGTGCTTCCCGATAAAGATACATACGCGCAACTATTATTCAGGTGACTCGGGGCATCTCGCCGATCTGGCGGCATTTGTCGATCCCGCTCACACGCTTGTCGGTGATCTGACGGCAAAAATCACTGTTTCGGACGAAAGTGACCTTGACAGTTTCGGACGCCTGCGCAGGCTTGTCGGTGAGATCTATGACAGGGCGAAGGATCTTGATATATCATATCGCGACGTTTTTTTCAGAGCCGACAGGGGGCAGGAAATCGCCACGCTGGATGCAATAGACAGCGAAAGGCATGGCAACTCGCTTGATATTGCCCTGCTGCTGTGTTCGTGCCTTGAGCGTCTGGGTGTGCGTTCGAGCCTGATATACTTTAATTCAAGCGTAATAGTCGGCGCGTGGACCGACGATGTGTCCGCGCCTGATATGCCGGTTGTCGAGTCGGCCGAGGAAATCTATGGGCTGATCGCTTCCGACCGTCCGCTGCTTGTGCTTGTCGATCCTTCGGGCATTGCTTCGGGTAAAGATTTCGAGGACGCCAATTACTCGGCCAACAAGCTGCTTCTCAACGAGGATCCCCGCTATCTCATAGATATTGCGGCAGCGCGGAGCCATGGCGTCAGGACGATGGTGGCGCCTCAACGGGAGGTTGAAACACCGGAAGACAAGGAAAAGGGGGAGAACGTGTTTGCGCTCTTGAAGGAGCGCGGCGCTGCGGCTGTGTCAGAAACCGACGGGACGCTGTTTATGCCTTATCTGCTCGATTCGTCGCAGATCGCGGCTGTGGCAGAGGCCGGCAAAGGGGCTGCGCTTGTGCTTGACGCCCCCGCAGGCGAGCGGAGGATGCAGACGGTCGTGAGCATGATCGCCGATGCCGTCTGTCGCGACAGGCGCGTTCTGTGTGTCTGTGCCGACGATGTGTCGCGTGAGCGGATAAAACGAAGTCTCGACGGTATCATGGCATCGGGCGATGAGGCCTCGGATGCGGCAGATGGCGATTTCGGAAAACTGACCGTCATGTTTGATGCCGTGCACCGGCGTGCCTCCGACGGGTTGTCGCTGTATGACGTTATCGAAAAATACTATGGCATCGATGGAGAGGTCATGGAGATGTCGCGTGCCAGGGCAAAGAGCCTCGATGCGTCTGAAGCAGGGGAGATCGCCGGAATACTCCGTTCGTTTGACAGTATCAGCGAGATGTTTGGAAAGCATCCGTCGCGTCTGCCGCTCGCGGGCATATATCCGAGAGTGAGGACAAGCCGCGGACAGGCGCGCATAGAGGCGTTTCTCGAAGAGTTCCCGCGCTTTGTCAGACGCGCGAAACGCAGGGAACGCAGTCTGCTGAACCGATGGTTCTTTCATCACGACGCCATGCACTATCTCGACAGGATCGAGCAGTGGAACACGTTTAGACGTCTGGTCGTGATCGATGAGCGTCTGACAGCCGACATAGACACTATTGCTGAGGCTGTCGCGCGATGGCATAAATCAAAAAGTCTTTTTGCCGACTGGTCGACATTTGCCGACGAGGTCGTGTCGCTCAACAGGCTTGGCGCTTTCGACACGTTGGAGTATTATCTCGACGGTCATAGCGGCAAGGAGACCGCAAACGCCTTTTTGAAAGGATATTACCTCGCCCGTGGGCGCAATGCGCTGAGAAGCGGCGATGTGCTGCGTGATTTCGACGCCGTCCGGTTTGAGAGCGAGATAGATGCGTGTCGGCGTGAGCTTGAGAGCGAGGTGTCGTCGTGTCGTAAATTATTTGCCGGAAAGTCGGGCGACATGCTGACGCTGACAAACGCGCGTTGCCTTCCGGCCGATATGGGCGCGTATGATGTCGTGTTTGTCGTGGATGCCGACATGGTTGCGGCCGATGCTCTTGTCTCTATCGTTGAGTCGGCCGGACAGATCGTAATGGCTGGCGACAGCCGTGTAGCCGCTGAGGGGTCCATGCTGTCGCAGGCGGTTGAGGCCGGGGTGTCGCGGTGCACGCTTCGTTATGCCGACGCTGTTTGCCACGAGAGTCTGTCGGTGTTCGACGTCCGCACGTTCTACGGAGGGAAGATGATAACATTCCCGTCGGCCGACGACCGCCGTCGTGTGGTTCATTTTATCGATCCGGCCGGTACTTTCGACCGGACGACAAAGACAAACATCGTCGAGGCTCAGGCTGTCGTTGAGCGACTGCGCGGACAGGTCATGGATGCCGCCGGTGAGAGCGATGCCGTGTCGGTAGCTGTGGTTGTGATCGGCGATGCTCAGTGCGAGCTTACGGCACGTCTTTGGAGCGATGCCGTGTCGGCCGACAAGGCACTGAAAGCCGCAATAGAGTCGCGCATGGTATCGGTTTCGGTAATGCGGCTCCGCGACGTGCGCTGCGACGACCTTTTCGACGATGTGGTGCTCTCGGTCGGTTATGCTCCCGACAGCTCCGGCCGCGTGCTTCTTGATATCGACGGCATTTCCGGCCGTCATGGCGACAGGCTTGTGAATATTGCGGCATCGTGCGCGCGCAGAAGCCTCACAGTGCTGAGTTCGCTGCGCCCCGCACATATTCCCGCTGATGAGGTCATGCCCTATGGTGTGCGGGTATTCAGAAGTTTCCTGGCATATGCAATGGATCCTTCGCGGCTCGACGAAGGCACCGGCACGGTGTCGGCGGTAGTGAGAAGCATATCCGACGCATTGCGTCAGCGCGGACTTGCGACCGATCTCAATGTCGGACGGAGCGGATGGAGAGTTGATATAGCCGTGAGAAATCCCGATGACGGTTCACGCTATATGTTCGGCATAATCGTGGACGGACGTAATTATGCCTCGTTGCCGACGGTCGCCGACCGCGATATTGTCGTTCCGGGAGTCCTTGCTTCTCTCGGCTGGGATGTGAAGCGCGTGTGGGCCGCCGAGTGGTTCGGCGACAGCGATGCCGTGCTTGCCCGGCTTTTAGGGTGATTATTCGGTAGGCAGGTCGACCCACGTGCAGGTGTGTCCTGTGGCAGGGATTACTTTCTCGAGCAGGTCGCTCAGAGAGAGTGCGATGGATGCTGTGTTCACGCACGGGTGGCATGCGTAGTTGCCGGTTCCGGCCAGATCGCGGTCAACGATAAGCCGCACACGGCAGTCGCGGTCATGTATCAGTCCCATGGGCGACACCGCTCCCGGCGATATATGCAGTAACTCCATCATTGCCTCGGCCGATGCAAATGACAGGCGGGCGCATCCGAGCTGCGATGACAGATATTTGGTCTTGAACGGCTTGTCGGCCGGTATCATCAGCAGATAGAACTGTGTCTGCTGCTTGTTGGTGAGAAACAGGTTCTTGAAGACAGGTGCTCCGATTGCCTCGCGCACTTTCTCGCATTCCTCCATCGTGAAAGCCGCCTGATGGCACAGTGTGGTGTATGTCACGCCGATTTTGTCGAGAAAATCATATACCTGTATTTCAGCGTCTGAGCGTGCGTCATCGCCGCCGTCGGTCGGCCGCCCGTTGTATTTTGATATGGGTTGATCCATGATTGTGATTCTGTGGTTTAAATGGAATGTCTGGATTCCGCTTCCCAAGTTTCATCTGACAAATATGCCCGGTAACTCGTGTATGTAATTCTTGCCCATTAGGAACGCATCAGCTAATTGTTGCTTTACAATGTTTTACTCTTTAGAGGCGATAATTTCCCAATGTCCTCCAAAACTTGGTCCAACGCGTTTGATGACATTCTCAGTCTTCAAGCGTTCTAATGTAATTCTCATAGCTTTATCCGAAACTTCACATTGCTTCGCTAATGCAGATATACTGATTTGAGGATTCTCGGATATAAGGGAAATGATCTTGTTACGTCCCTGTTGTGCCCTTGTTATGCCCTTGTTATGCCCCTTCTGACCGCTTTCCAATCGCTTTGGATCGGAGACAACTGTTTCATCTCCATCTTTTTTACCTTCATCTAAAATGTTGGCACAAACTGTCGCTTTCATAATAAAGGCAACCAAGTTGTATTGTGGTTCTCTGACACCTAATGCCGACAATTCACGACACATACGGTCTACGCCTTCGCCGAACTCTTTTACATAGTCATATGCCTTAAGATATTCCGCTATTTTCGGATTGCGAGAGAAATGTGTATGGCGAATATTGTCAGGACGGACAATGCTCGGCAATTTGCCGGGTGTCTCGAATACAAGATGGTCGTCAAACATCTTTATCTGGATTTCCGTACCCTTAATACTATAATCGCGGTGGCAAACAGAGTTTACCACCATCTCTTGTATTACAAACTTAGGATATTCGCGGTCGGTTTTGAAGATGCCGTCCTCTCCGAGATAGGAATGCTCCTTTACTTGCGTTTCAAGGTATTCCACCGCTTTCTGTATCTGCTCAAGGATTCGCCCGTCGAAAGGAACATCCTTGATGACATTCATTTCACGTCCGACCTTTTCCTCCGTTCCGAAGTATTTGATAAAGCGAACTCTTGCACGAGGGAAGAATGTCTGAGGATGCTTACCAAAAAGTAATATGCAGGCAGCACTGATTTGTGGTATATCGCCTTTATATGTCACAAAATTTTTGTTCTCTTGCAGATATTCCATTGCAGATTTGCCATAACCAATCTGTTTAGTATAGGCTTTAACTGCATCCATGTCGATGTCATCAAGCGTGGCATCGTATGCGGTAGAATCCTCATAATAGCGTTCTCCTTTGTCGTACATGAGTTGTAAACGCTCGTCAAAAGTAAGTTTGCGCGATTTGTCACCGACACGCCAAAACACTTCATCCGCTTGATTGGCATGAAGTCGTGGGCTGGCAGGAACATGCATCAACAACACATGATTATCACGCCCTTCCGCATCTATGCAAGGTACATACTCTGTAGTGACAGATACCGATGGAGCACAAAAATCAAGAGGAGTACGCAATATATCATTGAGGTGTTTCTTGTCTTGGTCAACGCCTTCTATTCTACGGTTTTTGTCGGATATTCCCACTGCAATCATCCCGCCATCCGCATTAGCCATAGCGACAATGATAGTGGCAAGATGTGAAGGCTCAATAAGAATACTTTTGCGGTCAAAAGTCTGACCTTCCTGCATCTGTAGTATTTCCTCTATTGTATATTTCATATCCTCTCTTCTTCTTTTGTAAAGTTATATATTTTATTTGAAATATGGGCGTAGTAATGGAAATTAATAGCTATATGTCTGTGAAAATCATAATTTTGTGCCTCGTATTCAATCTTGTGTAGCCATCAGTGCATGTGTGGCGCTAATCATCCCTGATTATTTGTCTGAATTCAGACATTAAACAAGTCTTATCGGACAGTTATAAAAAAGCGCGCCGGAGTTGCCTCCGACGCGCCTGATTTGTTATGGGGGTTGCTTATGATCAGATTACGCCCTGACCCATCATTGCGTTGGCAACCTTCATGAAGCCGGCGATGTTGGCACCCTTCAT
>CAYMEX010000016.1:0-71738 GCA_964389525.1 uncultured Muribaculaceae bacterium
CCTCGCCACACGCCTCGACGAGCTGGGAGTGAACATACTCGGCACCTCGGCCGAAAACATCGACCGCGCCGAGGACCGCCACAAATTCTCGGCAATGCTCGACCGTCTCGGCATCGACCAGCCCCGCTGGCGTGAGCTCACATCACTCGACGACATCAACAAGTTTATCGACGAGGTCGGTTTCCCGGTGCTTGTCCGTCCGAGCTACGTGCTGTCGGGCGCAGCCATGAACGTCTGCTCCAACCATGAGGAGCTTGAGCGTTTCCTGCGTCTTGCCGCCAACGTCTCGCCTCAGCATCCTGTAGTGGTGACAGAGTTCATCCAGCACGCCAAGGAGATCGAGATGGACGCCGTGGCCCAGAACGGCGAGATCAAGGCTTACGCCATATCGGAGCACATAGAGTTTGCAGGCGTGCACTCGGGCGACGCCACCATCCAGTTCCCGCCACAGAAACTATACGTCGAGACCATGCGACGCATAAAGAAAGTATCGTCGCAGATTGCCAAGGCACTCAATATCACCGGTCCTTTCAACATTCAGTATCTGGCCAAGAACAACGAAATAAAGGTGATCGAGTGCAACCTGCGTGCGTCGCGCAGCTTCCCGTTTGTGTCGAAGGTGCTCAAACTCAACTTCATCGACATTGCCACAAAGGCCATGCTCGGCATAGAGGTCGAGAAGCCGCATAAAAACATCTTCGACCTCGACTACGTCGGCATCAAGGCCTCGCAGTTCAGCTTCTCGCGTCTGCAGGGAGCCGACCCGGTGCTTGGCGTCGACATGGCGTCGACAGGCGAGGTCGGATGTATCGGAGTCGACACCAACGAGGCGATACTCAAATCGATGCTGTCGGTCGGCTATACAGTGCCCCGTAAAGCGGTGCTTCTCTCGACCGGTTCGCCGAAACAGAAGATCGACATGCTCGACGCCGCACACATGCTGCACGACAAGGGCTACCGCATCTATGCCACCGGCGGAACACACCAGTTCCTCACCGACAACGGCATACCGTCGGTAAGAGTCTACTGGCCGAGTCAGAGCGACTGCCAGCCTCAGGCTATCGATCTGCTGCACGACAAAGAGATAGATCTTGTCGTCAACATCCCCAAGAACCTGACTTCTACCGAGCTCAGCAACGGATACAAGATACGCCGTGCGGCTATCGACCTCAACGTGCCCCTGCTCACCAACGCGCGTCTTGCCTCGGCATTCATCCAGGCCTTTACCACTCTCCCGCTCGACAACATCGAAATAAAATCGTGGGATGAATACTAAACGTCCTGTCATACTTGTCACCAACGACGACGGCGTCACGGCGCCAGGCATACACCGGCTCGTAGAGGCGCTACCCGACGACGCCGACATATATGTCGTGGCACCCGACGGCCCGCGCTCAGCCCAGTCGTCGGCGCTCACGATGACCAATCCGCTCCGCATACACCGTCACCCCGAGATGGAGCCGGCCGGGCGCAGCGAGCACTGGATGTCGGTGAACGGCACGCCGGTCGATTGCGTCAAGCTGGCAATGCACGCCATACTCCCCCGCATACCCGATATCTGTCTGGCCGGTATCAACCACGGTTCAAACGCCGGCAACTCAATAATCTACTCGGGCACAATGGGCGCGGTGATCGAGGCCTGTACGCTCGGCATCCCGTCGGTAGGATATTCGCTGCTCGACCACTCGATGGACGCTGACTTCAGCAAAACCCTGCCACTGATCAAGGATATCACCGATAAGGTGCTTGCCCACGGTCTGCCCGACAACATCTGCCTGAATGTCAATTTCCCGTCAAAGACCGAGATCCTTGGCGTCAAGACCGTCTCTGCCGCCCAGAGCCACTGGACCGACGAATACAAGGAATATACCGATCCAAACGGCCATAAGTTCTACCTCATCACCGGAGATCTCATCAACGACAACCCCGATGACGACGGTACCGATCTTTACTGGCTGCCACGCGGATACGCGACGGTAGTGCCTGTGACGCCCGACCAGTCGAGACCCGACATGATACCGTGTGTCAGAGACATTCTCGGCCAGTGAAACATTTGCACAATTCACCGTTTTGCAGTATATTTGTGCCGCAAAACGGAATGCCCTGGTAGTTCAACGGATAGAATAGAAGTTTCCTAAACTTTAGATAGCAGTTCGATTCTGCTCCGGGGTACACAAATTGGAGAGCCCTGTTATAGAGTTCTCCAATTTTATTTTCACTGTATATATGACAAGATTTTTAATAACTTTGTAGTTAAGATCTGTCAGACGATTGTATCTGCCTGTTACAAACCTTAATTTTACAAGATGAAAAAAGTCCTTACAATCAAGTCACTTATCAGGGAAGCAGAACAATTCTGTATGATCAATTCAGGTGTTTATAGAGCTGAATTGTTTGGTATAACAGACGGCAAAGCTGTGGGTACATTTGTTGAGCACCTGTTTAAGGACTATCTTTCAGAGCGATATGACCTGACAGTCGGCAACTCTGCCAACGGTTTAGATCTGCCGTCTGTCAATACGGACATTAAGGTCACTTCGATCAAGCAACCACAATCAAGTTGCCCATTTAAAGATAGTAAGCAAAAGATATTTGGTCTTGGTTATAACCTACTCGTCTTTGTCTATAAAAAGCATGACAATCCAAAGACAAAAACGGGCATGCTGGATTTTGTTTCATGCAGTTTTATTGATAAAAGCCGTACTGCCGATTTTCAGACCACAACCGGACTTCGTGCCATAATATCAAATCAGGGAAACCAAGATGACATTTTTGCATTCCTGACAGAACATCATATTCCAAGCGACGAAGTCACACTATATCAAATGGCTGCTGAAATTCTTAATAACCCACCTCAAATCGGATATCTAACGATTTCCAATGCTCTGCAATGGAGATTACAATACGGACGAATTGTATCTCTGACCGACGATATCAGCGGGATTGAACAGATAATCAAAATCTCCAAATGAACGATCTATTCAATAAGATCAGTAAGGTATCTTACACTGATGCCAATTCTTTAATAAGACAAGTCTGTGGAATTGTCGATTATTTTTCATGCGAAAACGAGAAGGACGAATTTATAGATCGGTATAATGACAATCAGCAAATTGTATGCGAAGACAGGGTCTCATATGGCGACTGGCAAACTCCAAAAACATTGGCCGAGAAGATCTGTCAAAACCACTTATCTAATTTTGGCGAACCCGACATTGTCATAGAACCCACATGTGGGCTTGGATCTTTTGTATTTTCAGCGTTAGAATTGTTCTCAAAAATCTCTGAAATACACGCATTAGAGATTAATCGTGAATATACACAAGCACTGAAATTAAGAATACTTTTAGACGCATTAAACAATCAATCCAACAGGTATCCTGATATCTATATCCATAATACCGATTTTTTTGAATTTGACTTTTCATCAATAATCCAAAAAGCCAAAAATGAAAAGTTGAATCTTGCTATTATCGGTAATCCCCCATGGGTGACCAACAGTATCCAAGGCAAGAACAATTCACAGAATATCCCTTTTAAACATAACAATTATGGACTAAAAGGAATTGATGCCATTACCGGGAGAAGCAATTTTGATATCAGTGAATATATCACACTCAATTTGCTCGGTTTATCTCACCATAACAAGGGCGGTATTTCCTTCCTACTCAAAAATTCGGTCATACGAAATATATTGTCGAAACAAAAACCAAAGCCTCTCAATATAGGTCATATCGAGCAGAAACTAATCAATGCATCGGTCGAATTTAACGTTTCAGTGGATGCATCGTGTTTCTGTGCGCAATTTAATTGTGTACCATCAACACTTTGCAGTATAAGAAATTTTTACGACAATACATATATCCGCGAATATGGCTGGATTGGCAACTGTTTCGTGTCTGATACAGCACAATATCACCGATATTCAAAATACGACAATCACTCTTCATATGTCTGGCGCTCGGGGATCAAACATGATTGTGCATCAGTTTTAGAACTGACATTAGTCGACGGAGTGTACGTGAATGGAGCCGGCGAGACCGTACAAATAGAAGAAGATATGATTTATCCATTGCTAAAGAGTTCTGATATCAGTAACTACCAAGCAGGCCAATTCAGAAAATTCGTAATTGTGCCTCAACGCAAAGCAAATGAAGACACTTCGTCTATGAAGCATACCCACCCTTTGACCTACTCCTACCTTATGAAACATGAAAGCGCATTCTCAAAACGTAAGAGCACAATATACAAAGGGAAAAATAAATTCAGCATATTTGGTATCGGCGATTATTCATTTAAGCCCTATAAAATCGTTGTTTCGTCATTATACAAGATTATCAATTTCATAGTGGTCTCACCGTACAAGGGGAAACCCATTATGGTTGACGACACATGCTACCAGCTTGATTTTGATACTATTGAAGAAGCAGATTGCATCTTTAAAGCCCTTAACAGTACAGAGATACAATCTCTTTTAAAATCTTTGATATTTATGGATTCCAAAAGAGTTGTAACCAAAAACCTTCTGATGAGGCTTGATTTGGTGCAACTCTGCAATACTAAAGGAATTACACTGAGCACTAATCGATTTAATCAATGTTTTACTCAACAGTTACCACTTTTTGATTGATTTACATAAATGAAGCCTTAAATTGTTGTTTTCCGATTTTTTATGTGGAATTCCGGAAAATGGCAATGAAATGGCCATTTTGACATTGTTTTTTATTCTCATTTGTGTAATTTTGGGAATTATCACTTAAAAAGATCTCGCATAATGTGGACTATATGGCTTATCGGTGCTATCGTCTGCGGCGTTATTGAGCTGCTGACGCAGTCGGTGTGGACACTGTGCCTCTCAGTGGGCTGTGTCGTCGCTCTTGTGGCATGTGTGTTCGGTGTCAGTCTTCCAGTTCAGCTCATTCTGCTGGCCGCAGGTGTGCTGGTGATGTTCTTCCTGGCTCACAGATACATGAACCGACTGCGCAAAACGGCATCGGCCCTTGAACCGCAGGAAATGTCGAGCAACATGGACGCTCTGATCGGTCGTGTCGGACGCGTGACCGACGAGATCGCCCCCGGGCATCTCGGGCGCGTGCAGATCGACGGCGACAGCTGGCAGGCCCGCGCACACCATGAGTCGGAATCATTCAGCCGCGGCGATCAGGTCAAGGTTCTGTCCTACGATTCAATCATCATCACAGTTACGAAAATCTAAAACAAATTTCTCATATGGATACATCGATCGTTATAGCGATTCTGATCGTTGCAGTCGCAATCTTCGTGATATGCGCCGGAGTGAAAGTCGTGCCACAGTCAGAGACACGCGTTGTCGAGCGCCTCGGACGCTTCCACAGTGTGCTCTCTCCGGGACTGAACATCATCGTCCCGTTTATCGACAAACCCAAAGTCGTCTACACCCGCCGCATCGAAAGCGGACTCAACGGCCGGCAGATCGTCAGGATGACCGCCACAAGCGCGATCGATCTGCGCGAACAGGTTTATGATTTCCCCTCGCAGCAGGTCATCACCCGCGATAATGTTACAACCGAAATCAACGCGCTGCTCTACTTCCAGATCGTCGATCCGAAGAAGGCCGTGTATGAGATCGACAACCTGCCGAATGCGATCGAGAAACTCACTCAGACCTCACTCAGAAACGTGATCGGCGAACTCGAGCTTGACGAGACACTCACATCGCGCGACACAATCAACTCGAAGCTTCAGGGCATTCTCGACGACGCCACCAACAAGTGGGGCGTGAAGGTCAACCGTGTGGAGCTTCAGGATATCACTCCCCCGCAGAGCGTGCGCATAGCGATGGAGAAGCAGATGCAGGCCGAGCGCAACCGTCGCGCAGAGATACTGAACGCCGAGGGTGAGAAACAGTCGCTCATACTGCGAAGCGAGGGCGAAAAGATGTCGCGCATCAATCAGGCCGAGGCTCAGAAGCAGTCGCAGATACTCAAGGCCGAGGGTGAATCGCGTGCAAAGATACAGCTTGCCGAAGCCGAGGCCGAGGCCATACGCCGTGTCGCCGAAGCCGTGCAGGCTACACAGACCGATCCTGCCACATATCTGCTCGCGATGAAATATATCGAGACGCTGAAAGAAATGACCTCCGGTCAGGACAACAAGACCGTCTATATTCCCTACGAGGCTTCGTCGGTGCTCTCGTCGATCGGCAGCATCAAAAACCTCTTCAACGCAAAATAAAGACAGTCAACACACAATTATCATAACCGGCAAACCGGCTTGATGACCGATTTGTCGGTTATGATACAATACATTTAGATTTTTTTGAGTTCTTGAATTAATACTATCCGGATTATATGAATGGTTGGCTATTTCGACAAAATTTGTGCGATTGAACAATAAATCATATATTTGCGTTGTAAATCCAGCAACAACTACTATCGTTTAGTCATGGGAAGTCTTTTAAATACATCAAAAAAAGTCACAGCATCGGCATCTCGGTATTATTCTGTGCGCAAGCAACAGAGCTGGCATTGCATAGAAGATCGTCGGGATCGCCGCTCATCTAAAATCGGTCAGGGCTACAAAGTGAATCCTGAAGATTACAGCCACACAAATCCGGCCACAATTATTATTCCGTGAAACAATTAACAGAAAGACATATCAGATATGTACAGAAAGAGCCATCTTTTGATGGCTCTTTTGATATTTGCTTTACATATGTTTTTTTCATTAGATTTACCGACCATAGGACAAGCAAACTCTGCCGCTTGAAATATGTAGCAAGAGCAGAGAAAATAAATGAGATTTTCGCCATAAAATTTTACGCAAGTAGAGACAGAAAGAGCCAATACAACAAATATAGTCTTGCTCACGGACAACTTGATGTCAAATCCGTATTCTCAATATTTGACACATGTCTATGGATCATGAGAGAAATAATTAAGGCATTTCCAAACTCATCATTTGTCTTTAAGGCATCAGAGGCCTATGACCCTCACACCCGCCGGGAAGAGGACGAGTATGAAAACCAACGATTTCGTATCTATCGCAGTTTTCTTAGTAAAAAAGTAGGTACGCAGTTATTTACTCACTACCATTTTCCGGAAAACAGCATATATCTTTTAGTAAGAAAAAGCGATACAGAAGACGATGATGCCAAGAAGGACAGACTGATGCACACACTGAAACGGAGGTTCGGGCTTGTCTAAACTTTTTCCATACATTGTATATAGATAATTATCAGCCTAATACATGCACAATATCATTTTTTTCGTCTTATGTATCAAAAAAGAGGCAATCTTATGTGTCAAATTCCATTTTATTATCATATATTTGCAACAAATATTAAATGTAAAACTTGGTTCACTTAAAGTTTGCAGGTTTTCCAATAGTTAAACATAAAAATCGTCAGATGAAAGTCTCTGAAGTAATCTCCGACCTGAAGCGTCGATTCCCCAACGAGCCCGAGTATCACCAGGCCGTGGAGGAAGTCCTGACCTCGATTGAGGACGTCTACAACTCTTATCCGCAGTTTGAGCGTTACAACCTCATCGAGCGTCTGTGTGTACCTGACCGCATTCTGTCGTTCCGTGTAAGCTGGGTAGATGACGCAGGCAACGTGCGCACCAACATGGGCTACCGAGTTCAGCACAACAATGCCATTGGTCCGTACAAAGGAGGTATCCGCTTCCATGCATCGGTCAATCAGTCGATTCTGAAATTCCTTGCCTTCGAGCAGACTTTCAAAAACTCACTGACGACTCTTGCCATGGGTGGTGCCAAAGGTGGCTCCGACTTCTCTCCCAAGGGGAAGAGCGACATGGAGATCATGCGTTTCTGCCAGGCATTCGTGCGTGAGCTGTGGCAACAGATCGGCCCGGAGCGCGATGTGCCCGCCGGCGACATAGGCGTGGGCGGACGCGAGGTAGCCTACATGTACGGCATGTATAAGAATCTCGCCCGCGAGAATACCGGCACATTCACCGGAAAGGGCATCGATTTCGGCGGCTCGCTCATACGTCCCGAGGCTACCGGCTACGGCAACGTCTACTTCCTGCTCAACATGCTCGCTACGCGCGGCATCGACATCAAGGGCAAGCGTGTGGCTATCTCCGGATCGGGCAACGTGGCTCTCTACACAGCCGAAAAACTTATGTCGCTCGGTGCCAAAGTCGTGTCGATGAGCGACAGCGACGGATCGATCGTCATTCCCGACGGCCTCACACAGGAGCAGTTCGACTACATTTTCTCGCTCAAGAACGATTACCGCGGCCGCATACGCGAGTTTATCGACGAGTATCCCGGCGTAGCCACCTACTATCAGCGTGAGCGTCCGTGGAAGCACGTGAGCTGCGACATCGCCATGCCTTCGGCCACACAGAACGAGCTTGACGGCGACGACGCACGCGCACTTCTC
The DNA here is from genome assembly GCA_964389525.1 of uncultured Muribaculaceae bacterium. Taxonomy (GTDB): domain Bacteria; phylum Bacteroidota; class Bacteroidia; order Bacteroidales; family Muribaculaceae; genus JAFLTL01. Next base: position 8,393 of record CAYMEX010000016.1, read on the forward strand.
GCACAGGGCTGCATAGCAGTGAGCGAGGGCGCCAACATGCCGTCGACTCCCGAGGCTGTCAAAGAGTTCATCAACGCCAAGATACTCTATGCACCGGGCAAGGCTGCAAATGCCGGCGGTGTGAGTGTCAGCGGCCTCGAGATGGCTCAGAACGCCCAGATGCTCAGCTGGTCGGCCGAGGAGGTAGACAACAAGCTCCGCAGCATTATGGCCAACATCCACGAGCAGTGCGTCAAGTTCGGCAAGGAGCCGAGCGGCTATGTCAACTACGTGAAGGGCGCCAACATCTCAGGCTTCATGAAAGTCGCCCGCGCCATGATGGCCCAGGGCATCCTCTGATAAGCAAAATCCTGCATAAACGGCTGCGGGCTGCGGAAATAAGAAATCCGCAGCCCGCAGTGTATTGTCAGGCGTCTGTTATTTGAAGCTGATCGTGAAGCGGGTCAGGCCGTCGGCGTCGGAGGTTGCCAGAGAGTAACCGAACCCGTGGTTGTCGAGGATCTCCCCCACCATCATCAGGCCGATACCCTGCCCGTCGGGCTTGGTCGTGAAAAACGGCGTGAAAAGCTGATCGGCGACCTCATGTGTGATCGGGCGTCCGTCGTCCTCGACCGTAAGCCGCATATTGGCGAAATCAACCACAATCCTCACCGTGCCCTCGCCGTCGATACTCTCGGCAGCATTCTTCATCACATTGGCAAACACCTGCTGCATCTGGCTTATGTCGGCGTCGACAGTCATAACGTCGCCGGGAGTATAACCGCTCATCTCAAATGTCACGCCGCGCTCTTTCCATATCGACTGCATCTGTGCCGTCATGTCGGCGAGCAGGGGTATAAGATTGATTTTCGTGCGCTCAGGCTCGGGGATGCGTGCCGTGTCGGCGAGCGAGGAGATGAATTTCACAACGGCTCTGTTGCGGCGGAGCAGCGATGCGATCGACTGCTGCATGTCGCTGTCGAGCGTGTCGGCAAGATCCTGCTCAAGTATCTCGAGTGTGGCGTTGAGTCCGGCCATGGTGTTGTTCACCTCATGCGAGATCACGCGTAGCACTTTGCGGTATGAGCGTCGCTGCACCTCCATCACGTCGCGTGTCATTTCCTCTATCAGATAGAAGATGTGCGGCACTCCCATATTGAAGAAACGGCATGAGAAACAGCGGTAGAGTTTGGTGCCGTTGATACGCGCCACAGTCATCTTCCCCTCCTCCATCTCTTTCATCACGGCCGACAGACGATGCGGTATATCCCACATGCTCTGCCCCTTGTACGCCTTCGGGTTCTCAATCTCAAGAAACCGCGCCGCACTCGGATTAATATGTATCAGCCGGCCGTTTGACTCCGAGATAATGACGCCGGTAGGCATCACCGAGATCATTATGTCGAGCATCTCGTTTATCTCCCTCACCCTCAGCCTCTGTTCGCTCAGGTGCATGAGCATGGAGTTGAAGACGTCTATGACCTCGTCCATATCGGGCTGCCCGGTCTGACGCACGCGGCTCGAGAAGTCCATGCCTTTCATCAGACCCGACGCGCGCTTCAGTATCTTTGTCGGTTTAAGCACATTGCGATAAAACATCCACAGAAACAGGATGATAACCGCAAGACACCCCTCGCAGAAAAGCAGTGACAGCAGACTGCCCGTACCTTCCCGCCAGAGTATGACTCCGACGAGACCTACAAGCATCAGGCTTACCCAAAGGAATATATATTTCAGCCTCATCGGTCGATATGATATTTCTCCATACGTCGGTATAGCGTCTGACGTGTTATGCCGAGCGAAGCCGCCACCCTCGACAGGTTGCCGCCATGGATCTGCAATGCCGATTTTATGGCCGCACACTGCATGTTGTCGAGCGTGTTGGCATCGGGCAGGAATGTCGCCTCAAGCGAGGCCGCCTCGACTCCGGCCGGGTTTATGACCGGCAGCAGATCGTCGGCCGTGATCTCCTCTTTGTCGATCAGCAGCACGCATTTTCTCACCAGATTGCGCAGCTCGCGTATATTGCCTGGATATGGCAGTTTTTTCAGCAGCTCCATCGCTTCGTCGTCAAACGTCGTCTGGCGTCCGCCGGTCTCGTCGGCGTTCTGCCTGACAAAAAACCTCACAAGCTCGGGTATGTCGCTGCGTCGCTCGCGCAACGGCGGCAGCTCGATAGTTATAAGGTTTATGCGGTAAAAAAGATCCTCTCTGAACGTGCGCACAGCCACCATCGACGGCAGATCGGCATTGGTGGCGCACACCACCCTGACGTCGACATGGCGCGGACGGTCGTCGCCAAGACGCTCGTAGGTGTGCTCCTGCAGCACACGCAGCATCTTCACCTGCGACGCAAGGTCGAGATCGCCTATCTCGTCAAGAAAAATCGTGCCAGTGTCGGCTGCCGCGAAACGCCCCAGACGGTCGGACACCGCGCCAGTGAAGGCACCTTTCTTGTGGCCGAACATCTCGCTCTCGAACAGCGTCGACGACATGCCGCCGAGATTCACTTTGACAAACGGTCGATCGCGCCGCGCGCTATTGTTGTGCAGAGCCTGGGCTATCAGCTCCTTGCCCGTGCCGTTCTCACCCATAATCAACACCGGCGCATCGGTCGGCGCGATTTTCTTCAGCGTCTCTATTATCTCAAGCATACGCGGCGACTCCCCTATTATGCCGCTTCGGTCGAATGTGTCGCCATCGCCGTCGCGCCGGTCGCACTGACGGCTGCCGTAGACATCGATCGCCGACTTTATCTGCTGCAGAAGTCCGCGGTTGTCCCACGGCTTACTCACAAAATCGACCGCTCCGGCCTGCACGCCTTTCACCGCAAGCGCTATGGTGGCCCATGCGGTCATAAGTATCACCGGTAGATCGGGACGGAATATCTTTATCTGACGCAACAGCACAAGCCCTTCGTCGCCGCTTGTGGCGCGCGTGAAGTTCATGTCGATCAACGCAAGGTCGATGTGTGTGTCGCTTCTGACGACCTCCATTGTGGCGGCCGCATCGGGCACGGCCACCACCTCGTAGCCCGACCGGTGCAGCAGCAGCCGGAGCGAGCTTCTCACTCCCTCGTCGTCATCAGCAATCAGAATACGCAGTTTTTCCATCACCATAAAGATACTAAAAAGCTGCCTTATCCTTTCACGATTCTGTCGAAATCGGCGTCGATCGACGTCCCCTTTATGAAATCCCACAGTGTGAGCGAACGCAGCTGATAATAATAATACCAGAAGTTGAACAGCTCGTTTATCACCTTCAGGCGGGCCTGGTCTTTGGCCGTGTTGGAGTCATTGAGATCGAGTGTCGATATCTTTCCGATCATAAATGTCTCGTAGTTGGTGTGATAACGCTTGTTGGCGATCGTGTCGGCTTTCTCGGCGATATCCACCTGCTGCCGCTGGTTGTTGAAGCGCTCGACCAGTACGAACAGATCCTGATTGAACGTCAGCGCCTCCTGCCGCAGCCGCGCCTTGGTGAGCTCGCGGTTGCTCTCGGCCACCTTCACCTGTCCGCGGCGTTTGCCCCAGTCGAGTATAGGTATCTTCACGCCTATCTCCACGACCTGATTGTCTTTCAGTCGGTCATAGGCCATGCGTATCGTGTTGTCGGTGCCGGTGAAACCCACCTGGGCGTAAAGCGTCACCTGCCTCATGTTGCCCTTTGCCGTAGCCACCGCATAGTCGGCCTCAAGCTGACGGCGGCGCAGATTCTTGCTCAGCGAGTTGTTTTCGAGCGCGCGCTCGAGCACACTGTTGTAGTCGAGCACCAGATCGGGAGCATGCGTGGGCATGTCGGGGATCAGTTCGGTGTCTTCGGGCAGATCGAGAAACGCCACGAGGCGGAACATATTGCTCTGGCGGTTGCTCAGCGCGTCGGTGAGGTTGGCCTCGGCCTGTATCTTGTTCAGCTCAAGCTGCAGCAGGTCGTTTTCGCTTATCTGACCCATCTTGCGCTTGGCCTGCGCCACTTCATAAAGTTTCGAGGCATTCTCGACATTCTGCTTCTCAATCTCTACATTTTCTGTCGAATACAAAAGATTGAAGTAATAATTTATGGCCGTCATTGCAACCTTTTCTGTAGCTTCCATGAAGTCGGCTTTCGCCTCCTCGTAGCGCACAGGCTCGATCTTGCGTTTCCACTTCACGTTGTTCACCGCAAAAATCGGCTGCGACAGCGTCAGCGCCACCGGTATCGACATGTAGCGGTTGGCCGTAGGCGTGTCGAGAGTGCGCATGAAGTCGAGCGACGTATTGAGCGAGAGTGTGCCGCCGGTGAGCCATATCGACTGGTCGACCGACAGCTGCCCGTTCATGTTCAGGTAGTTGTTGCGCACAAACGTGTATGAGCCGCTCTCAAGCTGATAGGCCGAATAACTTTTGGCGTAGGACGGCATCTTGGCGTTGAAGTTCACCTCGGGGAGCAGCTCAGCGCGATATGAGCGGTAGGACCAGTAGGCACTCTTGAACGCGTTGACCGCCACCTGGGCATCGACACTGCGGCTGCGCGCCATGATGATCGTCTCCTCAAGCGAGATCGAGCGTTTCTCTGAAAACGCCGGCACAACCGCCAGCATTGCCGAAAGTATCGAAATATAAAATCTATTCATCTCTAATTACATTATCAATCGTTATTCTTTTATTCGTCTCTCAATGCGTCGACAGGGCTGACACGCGCGATGCGCCGTGCCGGCATACTGACACCAATGAACACAATCACAAGCAACACTGCGAGTACCGCAGCCGACACTATGCCGAAGTGCGTCCAGAAATCGGTGATCCAGCAATCGGCAGGAAAGTTACTGATACTTTCCTCAAGTCCGCCAGACAGCCCCTCTTTCAGCGCGTAATGCAGATAAGCGAGACTGCCGACGATCCATCCGGCCACAGTCACAGTCATTGCCTCGCCAACGAGCATGCCGAACACTTTGCGACGTGTGGCTCCGTAGGCTTTCATAAGTCCGGCGTCATGGCTGCGGCTGCGCGTCTGCAGATAGTAGGTTCCGGCCACCCCGAGCGCGAGATTGATCAGGAAAAATGCGAGCAGAGCATATTTCATGCGCTTCTCGGAGTCGGCCTTTATCGCAGTCCTTTCACGCGCGTTCATCTGAGCGTAGGTCGTGACCGTCCTGACATAGAGATTACCGAATTTGAAGCTGCGCAGCATTTCGTCGCGGTTGTCTCTCACCCATCGGGCCGGAGAGTAGCCTTCTTTAAGCCTGACCGTCAGCTGGCATTTCGGCCAGCTTTTTATCTGGTCGACAAAGCTGCTGCGGCTCCATGCCCACGACTCATCGCCCGATGCCTTGTATTTCCACGGTCTGACGGTTTTAACCACTCCGACCACAAGCGTGCCCTCATCCTCTTCATGTCCGGCAGCCTTTATCCTTTTGCCGGTATAATTGCCGTCGGCCTTACCGAATAACTTAACAGCAAGGTCTTCGGTTATGACAGTCTCGTTAGACTGCATGACATGGCGCGACAGTTCTTCGGCCGACGGACTGTTACCGACCGTCTCTATACCGAATGTCTCGAAATAATTATCGTCGGTTATCACACGGTTAAAACCATACATAAGCATCACAGTGTCGCCCGCCTCATTGACATGCTGTATGCCTGTCGATGCGTACGAGTTACCGCCGAGCACGCTCCGCGTCAGCATCTCCACTCCCTCCAGATTCCTTATATGGTCTGTCATCACCTCATATGCGTCAGCCAGACCGGCTGAGTCAGCATATGCCTCACTGTATCTCGGCGAAGTCTCTTTCAGTAGGGCGATCTCCATATACACCAGACGGTCGGGTTCGTAGCCCTGCGGCATATGCTCGACAGTCAGAAGTGCCATTACAGGATCAAGCACGATCCACGTTATGACCGTGATTATCACCATCTCGATAAGCAGCCATAAATTGCGTCTGCGCTGCGCCAGTATATTCTTGAATATCATCTTCATAGCCGTCTATCGTTTTTCGTTGAGAGAATCGACAATCGTGCGCCTCATCGACACCCAGGCGGGTATCATCGCCGAAGCGATGTTAAGCACCAGGCACACGGCAAGTGCTACTCCGAATATCGTCCACGAGAAAAACATCTCTGGGCGGTATGTAACCGACGCGGTCTCGACAAGTATTGTATTGTATGAACTGTCGATCAACTTCATCAGTGCCATACGGCCGGTAACAACGATCATGGCCGCCGCTATCAGTCCAAACACTCCTCCTATGAGTGTATAGACGAGATTTTCGCTCAGCACCTGACTGTAGATCGATCTGCGCGACGCTCCAAACGCCTTGCGTAGCCCGAGCTCTCCTACACGGGCATCCATACGCCCCGTAATCAGTCCGCCGAGATTCATCGCCGGGACGAGCAACACCACAAGCAGCACAATAAGATTTCCTTTCAGTGCCTCCCACCATGTCTCGGCATCGGTGTCGCCTGCGAACACCGATTTTACATGCGACTCAAGCGGCGACAGTTCAAGCGTCACATCTCCCTTAGGCGAGTCTTTCGACATCCGTTCGATCTTCCTCATCTGTTCCTGCAGCTCGGCACTCACCGCCTCGACATTCGCGTCATCGATAAGAAGTACACACACGACTCCGCCCATCACTCTATCGGCCTCACTTGCCGCTGGAGGAGCTCCTCCTCCGATCACTTTCGGTGCAGCCTTTTCCTCGACACCGGGGAAATAAATCTGAGCAAACGACACATTGGTGAGCGGCGACGCGCTTTCCACCACACCCTTCACCCGATATTCCTCAAAGTCGACCGAAAGCATCTTACCTACTATGTCGGTCTCACTTTTTCCGAAGACGAGTTCTGCAAGCTCGTCGGTGATGATCACCTCCTTTACTCTTCCTTCTATATCTTCGCGGGTAAACGGAGAGCCCTGCAAAAAGTTGAATCTGAAAACTCTGAAAAATCCGTCATCCACACTTTTGGTCTTTGCCGGTATATCGCCCCTGTCCTCCGAGATCTGCACGCTCGCGTCATCAAAACTCTCGCGATAGCCGCATACGTCTTCAACCCCGTCAATATTTTTCAGATAGTTATCTATAAAATAAAGCGATGGTCTGCTTTGAAACGTAAGAGTTTCATTTTTCATCTTCACCGTATCGATATAATAGGTCTTTCCCCGATTCACTTCAGGGTATATCGGCGCGGCCTTGATATAATAAAGCATGGCCATTGTCAGCGTTGTAGCGATGGCAAGCGTGACACCGGCGATATAGATCGCAGTGAACAGCGGATCGGCTTTGGCCTGCTTTAGCGCCGATTTTACATAATGTCTTATTTTTCCGGCCATGATGTCAGGGGATATATCGTTATTAATACTGTTGAGCAGGGGGAGGGCGCACGGTCTGTGCCGTCTCACCGATGGCGCATCGTGCGCCCCCTGCCGGCTTTCATCTATCAATCATTCATCTCATTCGTTCATTCGTCTCTGAGGGCATCGACCGGGTTGACGCGCGCGATGCGGCGCGCCGGCATACTCACGCCTATAAGCACTATCACAAGCAACACTGCGAGCACAATTGCCGATACTATGCCGAAGTGCGCCCAGAAATCGGTGATCCAGCAACCGGCTGGAAAATAGGTATTGTTCCAGTCCATGCCGATCGACAGCCCTTCTTTCAGTCCGTAATTCATGTAGAGCAGACAGCCGATCAGCCATCCGGCAACGGTGATGAGTACCGACTCACCGACAAGGCCGCCGAACACGCGGGTGCGTGATGCTCCAAACGACTTCATTATGCCGGCGACGTGGCTGCGCTGGCGCGTCTGCAGGTAGAATGTTCCGGCCACCCCGAGCGCGAGGTTGACAAGGAAAAATATCAGCAGCGTGATTTTAAGCCGCTTCTCCGACGCGGCGCTGCGGTCCTGCCAGGTTGTGGCTGCCGCTTCGGAGTAAGTCGATATATACTTGACATACAGGTTGCCGGCATAGGAATTGGCACGCACGTCACCGCCATGTTCAGCTATCCATTGATCGGGTGTCACATCGCCACTGATGCGCACAGCTATGGCAGTTGACGCCGGGTCGTCATTGATATCGAAATCGCCTTCATGCCACAGCACACGGCACACGCCTCTCGACTGCCACGGACGCACATCCTCGACCACACCTACAATATGCCAGCCGCTGCTGTCGCCTTCGAGCACATCAACGGTATGACGCCCGACATAATCGCCCTCGTCGCCAAACATATCTCTGGCCAGTGACTCCGTGATAATAATGTCTCTATCTGTCATCGGCATATCCGACAACTCCTCGGCCGAAGGAGAGCCGGCCACGGTCTTTATGCCATAAGTTGTGAAATAGTCGTGTCCCATCGGACGATCGTAGACAAACGAAAAAACCCTGAGCGTGTCACCCTCTTCACCGATATATTTCAGACCGGTCTGCGACGACCAACCGCCGTCAAGCCGCAGGCCCGAACTAACAGGAGCCGCCGACTCCACACCGGGCAGACTCTTTATACCGTTAAGGATCACATCGAATGCACCGCGCATTGCGGCTGAGTCGGCCGCCTCCTCGCTGTAGCGTGACGACGAAGGCTTGATCACACCGACTTCCATATACACCAGCCTGTCCTGGTCATAGCCGTGCGACCACGAGCCAATGTTCATCAGCACCATGACCGGGTCGATCACCACCCATGTCACGACCGAGACAATTATCATTTCAAGAAACAGCCAGATGTTGCGGCGGCGCTGCGCCATCATATTTTTGAATATAAACTTCATAGCGACTTACTTCTTTTCGTTGAGAGATTCGACTATCGGACGTCGCACCGAGAAAATCGCCGGAATAATCGCCGATATGACATTCAGCACGAGACACACAGCCAGAGCGACAGCAAACACAGTGAACGACAAGAACATCTCGGGGCGGAACGTCACCGAGACAGTCTCGACTATCTCCGAGGTCCCGAACGAACTCGACATCATGTTAAGCAACGGCATCTTACCGACAAGCACTATCACAACCGCAAGTATAAGCCCCAGGACACCGCCGATAAATGTGTAAACCATGTTCTCGCTGATCACAAGCGACATGATCGAGCCTTTCTCGGCACCGAACGCCTTGCGCAGTCCGAGTTCACCAACCCGCGCGTCCATACGTCCCGATATCAGTCCGGCAAGATTCAATGCCGGCACTATCAGCAGCACGAGCAGTATAAGCAGATTGTTTTTCAGAGCTATCCACCACGAAAATTCCTGAGCGTAAGGGACAAAAACATTCTTGATATGTCGTGCCGGCTGTGCATCGTATATATCGGCCTTCCATTCATCATCTCTGGTCAGGTCTTCGAGACGACGCAATATCTCGCTCCTGACATTATCTGCCTCATCGTCATCAATAAGCAATACTGCAACAGAGTTTCCGAGCAGCTTGTCGGGAATATCGCCCGTCTTCTCCGACTCCGACATCGCTATCGGCAGATATATCTGTGAGAACGAAGCATTTGTCATGGGCGACGCACCTTCGACAACACCTTTCACACGATAGTCGGTCTGATCTATGGTCACGGTCTCTCCCACCACGTCACCGGCACCTTTCCCGAATATGAGGTCTACAGCCTGATCGGCCAGTATCACCTCCTTCACCTCGCCTTCTATATCCTCTGCGGTAAAAGGCGATCCTTGCAGAAAGTTGAACTCATAGACACGGAAGAAAGCGTCGTCAACCGGTTTGACCTGTACTTTCACTTCAGTCTTTCCATCCGGAAGAAGCGCGCCATGCTTATCATTGTCATCCTTGAATGCCGCAGCTTCTCTTACACCGTCGATATCTTTCAGCACATTTTTTATGAATGAGTATGAAAGATTGCTCTGACGTTCAAAATCCTGCTTCTTGCATGACATCAACGACAGATAGTAGGTCTCGCCACGGTTCACCTCGGGGTATATCGGGGCGATCTTTATGTAGTAGATCATCGACATGGCAAGCGTGGTGGCGATCGCCAGCGTCACACCGGCAATATAGATGCCGGTGAACAGCCGGTCGCTTTTGGCCTGCATGAGTGCCGATTTTATATAGTGCTTAATCATTTCTATTATGTTATTCGGTTATTCGTCGTGAAGTGCCTCGGCCGGATCGACATGCATAGCTCTGCGGGCCGGCAACGCCACACCGCACACAATCATCACCGCCATGATCACGAAAACAGTGGCGATACAGGCGATCATGCGCGGCCACTCGAGATAGCCGGTATCGCCATAGGCGTTAAGCTCCATCACCGCCATGTTTATGTCGACGACCGCGGCCACCGGCGTCACAAGCAGCAGAAGCAGCAACCCCTCGCCCACCTGTGTGGCAAACACACTGCGCGCCGTGGCGCCCGTCACCTTCATCAGGGCAATCTCAGAAAAACGCTGGCGTGTGCGGAACCAGAATGTGCCTAACAGTCCGAGAAATACATTGACCAGCAGAAACGACATGACCATGAATTTGTTGCGTGTAGCCTGCCTGCGGCCGAGTGTGAATGACTTGGATATACGGTCGAATGACGCGACATTGCTGATGTAGTAATTGCCGACTCTGAACTGGCTCTCGCTGTCGGCCATGAGATTTTCGATGAAATCCTTTGCCATGCCCTCTTTGACCCTGACAGTAATCTCGTTGTACCACTGGTCATTATCAAGAATCGATACAATTGAGGTCGAGTTCGACATATTGTCATACTCCGAGTACTTTATAGGTTTAAGTATCGCGCCGACCCTGACAGGCATATAACCGCCATTGTAAATCTCGATTTCCTTACCCGCAATCTCGTTGATGTCGAGATCATCGCCGAAGACATTGGCCGAGACAAGTATCACATCGCGGTTTTTCTCGACAAGAGCCGCAAGCTGTTCGGGAGTCTCGCCGTTGATGCCTTCATATCTGAACACCTTGAAATAATCGGGAGAAACCGCCCTGCTCACAACCGAGCAACTCAGTGTGTCGCCGTCGGCAGCGACGTAACGGAGTTTATTTCCTGAGTTGGAACCGTTGTAGGGATATGAATTTATCGAAAGTCCCACTGCCTCTATCTCGGGGCGACGGCGCAGACGCTCGATCATCTCCCTCTTGTACTCAGCGTTAAGCGAATCGGTGTTCATCGCAGGGTCAAACTCCGGCGAGTTGCTGTTGATCATCTCCACCGAGACAAGAAAGGTGTTGGAAATGTCAAATCCGGTATCCTCGTTGATTCTATGCTGCTGCACATACAGCTGGTCAATAAGAACCCATATCACCACCGACACCACAAGAAGCTCCACTGCAAGCCATGTGTTGGCCTTCCACTCGGCCATCATGCGCTTGAATATATATTTAATTCCCATTGCGTTATCCCTTTATTGCATTTACGACATTCACTCTCGACGCCTGCCATGCCGGCACACCGGTGCTTATCACATTGAGCAGGAAACAGAAGAGAAGCACCCACATGAAAGTCGAGACATGTATCAGTATCGACAGATCGATCTTAGGCTCGTTGGTGAGCATATAGAAAGCGCGGCTGAACAGTTCGGCGCTGAACAGATAGGCAAACGCGACGCTCAATACAAATCCGATGATGCCGGCCACAAGCGTCACGGCCATATTCTCGGCAAGTATCTCCTTGACAATCTCGCTGCGGGTGGCTCCGAAGGCACGCTTCACGCCGATCTCTGTACGACGCTGCCGCAGGCGACTGTGTGTCATGCTGCTCAGGTTGATCGCCGGCACAAGCAGGAGTATGGCAAGAAGTATGATGCGCTCGCGGCGGCTCGACTCCACATCAGGCTCCATGTTGGCACTGCCGCCGGCCACCTGCGTCTCCTGGTCATACGGCCTGTTGCGCTGTATCATCCTCCAGCCGGTCGGCTCGATCTCCTCGTTGAAGCTCTCGAAGCGGCGGTCGCACTCAGCCTTTACGTCAGCAAGATCAACACCCTCTTTGGCAAGGATAATTGCCGACATCGATCCCATATGGGTGTTCCACGTCGATCCGCCCACAGCCGTTGTCGTGTACGGTATCCAGGCATCGGCGTAAGCCTTCGTGGCAAGAGTGCTCACATCTTTCACCACTCCGCACACCACATAAGGCACACGCGACAGTCTCACTTCCTCTCCCACTACATCGGTGCGGCCGAACAGCTTTCTCGCGACACTCTCGGTGATCACGGCTTTCTTTATCCAGGATTCAAGATCACTTTGGCTGAAAGGCGAGCCGTAGACAAACGTGTAGTCAAAGACCTTGAAGAAATCGGCATCGCACGGACGCAGATCCACCGTCACCGACGGCTGCCCGGGAATCGAGGCAGGAGCGCTTTCTGTCCATGCCACGTAAATGCTGGTGGCCTCTGCCGTCTCAAGATCTTTATAAAGTTTTTTCACTGTATTCTCTGCCATGCCGCCATTGCTGTTCCAGTCGGGGCCGTCGTTGATAGAATAGATCGAACCGTAGTCGGCATAGAGCAGACGGTCTCGGTTGCTCTCGGGCGCAAACGGCACGATCGTCACCTCATAGAGCATCACCACAACCATGATCAGGAAAATCGCCAGCGCAGTGCCGACTATCGACACACCCGACAGCATCGGCTGCTCCCGCAGATTCTCCCATGTATTTTTTATAAACCTCATTTTATCAGCTTTTTCAATTCAATACGTAGTATTGACGCACGGCTCGCGCGTCCTGCTCCGATAGTATTAAAGCACGCGGTGTCCGTCGAAGAAACGCATGATGCGCGATGTCTGGTTGGCCTGCTCTTCGTTGTGGGTCACCATCACGATCGTGCGGCCGTCCTCCTTGTTCAGGCTGTGGAGAAGCTCCATGATCTCGGCACCCATCTTTGAATCAAGATTACCGGTAGGCTCGTCGGCGAGGATGATCGACGGATTGCCGACAATCGCACGGGCTATAGCCACGCGCTGGCACTGTCCGCCCGAGAGCTGCGACGGCTTATGGTTGATGCGGTGTGCGAGTCCGACACGCTCAAGCACTTCCCTGGCCATGCGGGTGCGCTCTCCTTCGCTCATGCTGCGGTAGAGAAGAGGCAGCTTCACGTTGTCAAGCACGCTCAGCGCGTTGATGAGATGAAACGACTGGAACACAAAACCGAGATGACGGTTGCGGAATGCCGCCATAGCCTTGTCGCCCATCCTGGAGACTTCGGTGCCGTCGATCTCTACCTTGCCCGAAGTGGGTGTGTCGAGTATGCCCATGATATTGAGCAGTGTCGACTTGCCGCATCCCGAGGGTCCCATGATCGAAACAAACTCTCCCTTGTCGACTGTAAGACTCACATTGTCGAGCGCGAGAGTCTCGACTGTCTCCGTGCGATATACCTTGCTGACGTTCTCGATATTGATAAGTGCCATAATATTTTTGCTATTAATTTGTTAATGTTTTAATTATCTGTTTTATTTGAGTTTGAGCGAATTGCTGTTGACATATTCCTTCATGTCGGACGTCACGACCTCCTCGCCGGGCCTGAGTCCCGACACGACCTCGACATACTCCCAGTTTGAGCCGCCAAGAGTCACCTTGCGTTTCACGAGCTCGTCGCCCTCGACCACAAACATGTCGTAGACCGCCGGGCCGGTGTAATAGCTGCCGTTGGGTATCCTCACCACATCGTCGAGGATATTTCCCTTGATATACACGTCGGTTCTCACTCCCGGACGCAGACTCGAATTCTGGTCGTCGTCGAGCTTAACCGTAAATGCCATGACACCGCTTTTCGACATCGGGCTTACCGTATTGATCGTTCCGTCTATTGTTGTCTTGCCTATTTTCACCGTAGCGCGGTTCCCCACCACTACCCTGTCGGCATACGAGTCGGCGATCTCGCCATTGACACTGAAGTGGCTCAGGTCGGCTATCGTGGCGATATGCTCACCCATACCTATCTGCTGGCCGATGTTGTTGTTGATATAGGTCAGCGTGCCGTCGTGGGGCATCGTCACCTGAGCGTCCTGCATCTTGCGCGACATCTCCTCGAGATCTTTGGCGTAGATGCTCAGATCGAGCTCCATACCCTGCAGTTCGGCATCTTTCACACGGCGCTCGTTGGCGAGTTGCTGTCGCAGCTGCTCGAGCTGCAGGCTGCCTGTGTTGTACGACAGCTCCACCTGATGCACGCGGTCGCCGGTGCCGCTGCCGAGACTGTCGAGATAGCGCTCGTTCTGCAACTCGACCTTAAGCCGCGACACCTCCATCTCTTTCACCTTTATCTGCATCGCAAGATTTGACAGCGACGTCTCGTTGCTCAGACGCAGTTTCTCGAGAGCCAGACGGCGTTTCTCGCCTTCATCGCGCATCTTGCCGAGCTCGGCTTCGGTGCTCTGCAGGTCGAGACGCATAAGAGGCGTACCCTCTTTCAGCTCCTCGCCCTCACGATGAAAGACCTCCATGATCCTCGTCGAGATCGGTGAATTGATCCGCTCCTCGAGAGCCGAAATCACTCTGCCGCTTGCCGACACGGTCGACTCGATGGTGCCGGTCGAGACCTGGCCGATCGACAGACTCTTGCGCGACACGCTTCCGCGGAACATCGACGAAACAATTACTATCACAACCACTACACCGGCTATGACGCCTCCGATTTTCATCCAGCGCTTGCGTTTCGCCCGATTGATCTCCTCTTGTGGAATTGCTTTATCCATTTTGTACAATTATTTGAATGCAAGTTTTACATATTACCTTGCCAAAACCGTGCCAATACATATAAATCATTTATAATCAGCATTGACACATTTGCAAAAGTGTACGATATCGTACACTGTAACACACCATTCCGTACACTCCACGTCAATTACGCAGAATGTATACAGGTATATTCTGACAACTATGCTACAATGCCATATGAAGGATCGGATAAGGACGCCCGGCCTCATCCCTGTCGTCGCGGCTTACAACCTTAAAGCCTTTTGACACATAAAAGGCTGTCGCATGCCTGTTTTGCTCATTTACATCTACCTGAGTCGCACCCGACTGCATCGCAAAATCAATCAACATAGACCCTATCCCCTCTCCCTGTCGTCCGGCATCGACAAACAGCATCTCGATCTTATTGTCAGCCAAGCCGATGAAACCCGACAACACCCCGTCATCATCGGCCGCATAGAGCGTCACATTCGGGAAATAACAGGGGATCAGAGCCTTCTTGATCTCAGCCAGATCATCTTCCGGCAGAAAACTGTGAGTAGCACGCACCGAGCGCTCCCATATCTCTGCAAGCGACACATAATCACCCTCACCGCATTTCACTATTCTCCTCATAAACCCCAGCTCTTTTATTCCGACCTGTTATACCATTAATCAGATATTTTCCGTAAATATAACTATTTCTCCGATCATTTCAACCCATGTTGTTTTCTATGCCGATGACTACATAATTGCCTAACTTTGCAACAAAACACGATAGCATATGATCTACATTGAAACCGATCGACTCCTTTTGCGCTCATGGACTACCGACGATCTGCCCTTGTTTGCAGCCATAAACCGAGACATGAGAGTCATGCGATATTTTCCGGCTACATTAAGCGATGCTGAGACAGAGAACTTCTACAACCGCATTCAGGCCGAGTTCAACCGCAATGGCTGGGGACTTTACGCCGTAGAAATAAAATCGACACAAACATTTATCGGATATGTCGGGCTGCACGAAATCGGGTTTGACGCAGACTTCACTCCCGGCATCGAGATAGGCTGGCGTCTGGCCGCCGATCATCACAATAATGGCTACGCCACCGAAGCGGCCAAAGCAGTGTTGAAACTGGCCGCACAGCAGAATATTGACCGACTGTACTCTTTCACGGCCAAAATAAACAAACCTTCTGAGCGAGTCATGCAAAAAATCGGCATGATAAAAGCCGGCGAATTCAAGCACCCCAAACTCTCCCACCGATCACCACTACAGACCCACGTTCTTTATCAGATCGACCTATAGCCCCAGCTTGTCATTCCGACATAAGGTTTTTTCTTTATCTACACGACTACAGATTACTTCAGCGGCGGTATTTTCTTGAACAGCATAGTGACGATTATTCTTAACCGTTGCAGAATCCGTATGATATGATTATTGATTTTCCGGGAAATTGATAAGGTCAAAATACATAGCCCTTGTGGGAGAATGTTTGTCTTTCTCGGAAAGAAACATAAATCCACATTTCTCATAGAAAGGTACGGCGGCGGCGTATGCATCAACCGTTATGAAACGACAGGCACTTCGACGCATTGTGGCAAAAACATGCTTTACCTGCAAGAGAATCGCTCGACCTATCTGTTTGCCCGCATAATCTTTGGATATGGCAAGGCGGCCGATTTTGACTGCCGGATATTCCTTGCGCCGCTTTGAATTGGATACACGGCGGTTAAGTCGGTTCCATAATTTCTTCTCGTCAGGGTCAAACACAATCTTATCGTTGAGAAGACTGTAATATGCGACTGTCTTGTCCGCCTCGTTGTCTTCAAGCAGATAGGTCAACGCCATCATCGACTTGTAGTAATTGACGGCATCAGAAAACAAAAAGTCATTCAAATCGGCATCGCCGCAATCGAATGACTTTATTTGAATGTCGGCATCTATCTGCCGGAAAGTGAATTTGCCAAAGTCCATATTACATCGGGAACGTGCTTATAGCTTTGAACGCCTCATACGCCTTTCTTGCGGCTTCCTTCTCTGACTTGCTCACAGGAGCGGGATTCGCCATTCTTCTGGCGAAATTTTCGGCGTCTTTGCCCCTTAACACCGGGGTTTCTTTAATAGGTCGTGCCATGTCTATACTCCTTTGTGTTTGATATTATGTCACAAAGATACAACAAATCTCTGATATATAGAGTTGTAAATTCTATATTTCTCATAAACCAATTATTGGAGAGATTGCGAGACCATGATGTAATATCCGCATTTAATCGGTATCTTTGCAATGCCTTGGAAGGAGACGCCGGCCCATTGCTGCAGCCCTCAGATAGGTCGGAAAGAAAACATGTCCTGGATTTTTCTGATAGTAGCCGGACTGATGGAAGTAGGATTCACATTCTGCCTCGGCAAGACCAAGACCGCAACCGGACAAGAACTCGCATGGTGGTGGGTCGGATTTCTGTGCGCACTGACACTAAGTATGTTTCTGATGGCGAAAGCCGCCGAAAAGCTCCCGATCGGCACCGTCTATCCCGTGTGGACAGGCATCGGAGCCGTAGGCGCGGTAGTGGTCGGCATCATCTTTTTTCACGAGCCCGCCACATTCTGGCGCATCTTCTTCATCACCACCCTCATCCTTTCAATCCTCGGCCTTAAACTCATGCCCTGACAACAATACGTATAGATACTCTCTGTAACAACATTGAGGTTAACACTATTGCATCCCCATATAAATGTTAAGATCAAAGTAACGCTTCACGTACAAAAAAAGCACCCCCACAATGGGAGTGCTTAATTTTTTGCGATACCCTGCAATTATTTGCGGATACCAAGATCTTTCTGAGCGATGATCGCACGGTAGCGCTCAATGTCGGTGCGGATCAGGTAATCAAGCAGACGACGACGCTTACCTACAAGCATTTTCAGTGTACGGGCAGTCACAAAGTCTTTGTGGTTCTGCTTCAGATGTTCTGTGAGGTGAGCAATACGGGTGGAGAAGAGCGCGATCTGTGCCTCAGCGGACCCTGTGTCAGTCTTGCTCGTTCCGTACTTCTCGAAGATGGCTTGCTTTTCTTCAGGATTCAGTGCCATTTCCAGGGAATTGTTTTAGTTAATTATTTAGTTTTATTGCTTTTACGACCCGGCAACAAGATCGCGGCCGTCGCCGGTTTGCGCAAAAGCGCTGCAAAGTTAGCATTTATTTCCGATAAGTCAACAAGAAATTTTAAGTTTTTCCTGTCGTTACGGCTTTTTCAGCCCTGCTGCTTTACCTGATCGGGGACACGGTAATAAACCTTTCCCTCTTTGTACTCCTCGGCTGCGATCAGAGTGGGTTTCGGAAGTTTCTCATAATAGCGCGAGATCTCGATCTGCTCGCGGTTTTCCGACACCTCCTCGAGGTTGTCATTCAGAGTAGCAAACTCCTGGAGTTTCTGCTCCAGATCATGCTTCATCTCCGCTGCAATCTGATTGGCGCGTTTTGCAATGATGCAGACGGTCTCATAAACATTGCCGGTATCGGCTGAAAGCTCAATCATGTCACGTGTGACAGTCGTGAGCGGGGCGTTTGTCTTTCTGTAATCCATTATGATGGTCTGAACTGTATTCTGTTCGGTTATTCAGTTGTTGTCAGGGATGCGATCATCAGTCGGTCGACGCATATCTCGAAGCGATCTTGAAGATGTTGTCAGCCTCCTCGCGGAACGGACTCTCGGGATAGTTGTTTATGAAGCTGTAATACTCATCGACAACATCGCGAAAACGGTCGCTTTTACGCTCGTCGACACTCATTGAAGCCTCCTGATAGCGGGCTTTGAGTATGAGCATCTCAAGCTCCTCCTTGTATTTCGAGTAAGGATATTCCTTGATCGCGTTCTGAGCGACGATTATTGCGCTCTCGTAGTTGTTGCCGCGATATATGCCCATGTTGTAATAGAGCTGGGCATTCTGCAGCTCCTTTAGAGTCAGTTTGTCCTGAAGCTCAAATATCGCGTTCTGCGCGATTGTGACTTTGTCGCTGCGGGGGAAATAGTCGAGGAAAGCCTGAAGCTCCTCGATTGCCTTGATGGTACCCGACTGGTCAAGCTGAGGTTCCGGCGAGTCGAGATAATAGCCATAGCCGGTGTAAAATCTCGCAAGCTCGGTGTACTTGCCCTTGGGGAAGCGCGAGTAATAAACCTGAAAATGCGATGCGGCATCAAGATACTCCTTGTTCTCGTAATAGCTCAGACCGAGAAGATAAAGAGCTTCCTCACCCTTTTCAGAGCCTTTCAGCATCGTCACTACATCGTTGAGAAGAGTGTAGGACTGAGAGAAATTTCCCTGCTCGAACGCACGTTTGGCAAATTCAAACTTCTCGTCAGGATCCTTGCTTTTCAACACACGCTGATACTCTCCGCAACCCGTAAGAAGCGGAAATACCATGCACAACAATAATATTTTCAGAGCATTAAGCCCAATTTTATTCAGCATACTGATTCGCCAAAAGTCTTTCAAGCCACAAATATACAGCTTTTTTGTCAGCTACAGCTCACTTTTAAGCATTTTTTTCAGGCCACGCAAAGCCCTGACGCGAGATATAGTCAAAAAAGTCTTTTGAGAACTTTACCGCGTTGGACTCCGGATAACGAACATCGGTGAACACATGCGCCAGCGACGGCTTCCCGTTTTCCTCGACAAAAGCGCGGTTTGCAGAAAGTTCTTCCTTCTCACGGTAAATGCGGTCTATATCATCCGCGCTATACTCGCGATACACCTCATCGTGGATAAGAGCGGAGACCGGAAGCCTCTCGGCTCCTGCCGATTTCCCTTCGGGCCAGCCGACAGCAAGTGTCACGACAGGCACTGTCAGACGCGGCAATCCGAGTATGCGGCCTATCTGCGACGCAGTGTAGGTCGTCGTGCCCAGATACACACACCCGAGTCCTGCGAGCTCAGCCAGAGTGTTGAATTGCTGGGCGAATATCACCGCATCGAGCATTGCAGCTATGAAGCTCTCGAAGTTGGCGAACCCGGGCGTTGCTCCACGCTGCTCACACCATTGACTGAAACGGTTGAAATCGGCGACAAACGTCAGAAATATTCCGTTGCCGGTAGCGGCCGGCTGATTGAAGTGCGCGGCTGCCAGCTCCTTCTTTATTTCAGGCCGACGGCTGACAATCACACTGTAGAGCTGCATACCGCCAGTAGTAGGCGCATGCGCCGCCTTCTCCACAAGATCAGTTATAAGACTCTGCGGAACTTCACGATCCGTGAATCTGCGCTCTGTAGCACGTCCGGTCCAGTAGTCCGACTCAACAAAATCTTTATACATACCTTTCTGCATATAGTTCAGTTCATCGGCCGGGCCGATGCTACAATATGATCTTTCACCTCCTGGAAGAGGCGTGTCGCAAACACAAACTCATTCAGTGCCTCATTGGCAGTAGTGAATATCTTGTTCTTGTCCCCCACCCATTCGCGGCGTCCTTTGTTCAGAAACACGATATTATCACCGATACCGAGCACCGAGTTCATGTCGTGTGTGTTGATCACCGTCGTTATGTTGTATTCGTGAGTGATGTCGCTGAGCAGCTCGTCGATCACGATCGAGGTCTTCGGATCAAGACCCGAGTTAGGCTCGTCGCAAAACAGATATTTAGGATTCAGGGCTATGGCGCGCGCAATGGCCACGCGCTTCTGCATGCCGCCCGATATCTCCGACGGATATTTGTTCTCGGCCCCTTTCAGGTTGACGCGCTCGATACAGAACAGCGCGCGCTCCATCATCTCTTCGCGGTTCATCCCCGAGAACATCATAAGCGGGAACATGACATTGCCAAGCACCGTTTCAGAGTCAAACAGAGCCGATCCCTGAAACAGCATGCCGATCTCTTTGCGCAGAGCCTTGATCTGCTTTGAGTTCATTTTCAGAGTATCGCGACCGTCAAAAAGTATCTGGCCGCTCTCGGGCCGCAGAAGCCCGACCACCGACTTCATCAGCACAGTCTTGCCCGAACCGCTCTGACCTATGATCAGATTTGTCTTTCCGGTCTCGAAACGGGCGCTCACATCTTTCAGGATCTGTTTCCCGTCAAACGATTTAGATATGTCGACAACCTCAATCATTGCAGCAGAAGTTTTGTTAATATCACATCAAACAGCAGGATAAGTATCGAGCTTGTGACGACCGAGTCGGTGCTCGCCTTGCCCACCTCAAGCGCGCCTCCCTTCACATAATAGCCGAAGTAGCTTGCAACCGAGGCTATGATGAATGCGAAGAAGAACGACTTGATGAGTCCGTACCACACATACCATTCAGTGAACAGCGCCTGCAGACCGTAGGTGTAGCGCGACACAGGTATCAGATCGGTGAAAGCCGCCACAAGCAGACCGCCGAACAGCGCAGTGCCCATACAGAACACAACCAGGATCGGCATGAAGAACACAAACGCCACGATCTTGGGGAGCACCAGATAGTTGCACGAGTTCACGCCCATTATCTCGAGAGCGTCGATCTGCTCTGTCACCCTCATCGTGCCGATCTCCGAGGCGATGTTACTGCCGACCTTGCCGGCGAGTATCAGGCACAGTATCGAGTTGGAGAACTCGAGCAGCACGATGTCGCGCGTGGCAAGACCGACAGTGTACGACGGCATGAGCGGCGACGACGTGTTGAGCTGCATCTGTATCGCACACACGGCCCCGATAAATATCGAGATGATTATCACGAGAGGTATCGAGTCGACACCGAGTTTCGACACCTCTGTCACACAGCGCCGGGCAAACACGCCCCAACGGTCGGGTATCGCGAAAGTCCTGCCTATAAACATGCAATACTTGCCCGTATTGGCAAGCCATTTGTTCAATATCATAATATAATCTTGATGCTATCGTTGTAGCAAAGGTAATGAAAATTTGATCTTCATACCGAAATTATGTAGTTTTGTGCAGATATTGCGCAATAAAACCCAATTTCACATGCTCATCATAGGTATTGCCGGAGGCACAGGATCGGGAAAGACCACCGTTGTCAACCGCATCATTCAGGCGCTCCCACAAGGTGAGGTAGCCGTTCTTCCGCAGGACTCATACTATAAGGATCTCAGCCATTTGAAGCCTGAAGATCGACAGAAGATCAACTTCGATGAGCCGCAGGCCATCGAGTGGTCGCTTCTTGTCGATCAGCTCGCCAGTCTGCGCGAGGGCAAGACTGTGGAGATGCCCACCTACTCCTACCTCACGTGCACACGCCAGAAAGAGACCGTCACCGTCCGCCCGCGCGACGTCGTCATTGTCGAGGGCATCCTTGTTCTGTGCGATCCCGTGCTGCGCGACATGATGGATATAAAATGCTTCGTCGACGCCGATGCCGACGAGCGGCTTATACGCGTCATCTCGCGCGACTGCGTAGAGCGCGGACGCACGCCACAGATGGTCATCGAACGCTATGAGCGTGTCCTAAAACCCATGCACTGCCAGTACATCGAGCCGTCGAAACGCTTTGCCGACCTCATCATTCCACAGGGAGGCACCAACAAAGTCGCAATAGGGCTCCTCACCGATTTCATCGATGCACGGCTTCGCAGAGCACGATAACACACACAACCGACAATCACAATGGCTATAATATACAACGTAAAAGACTCAATGGAGTCAAAAGCCGACATATCGGCTCCCGATTTCATTCCCGTTGATTCGCCGGGAGTCAGTGTCGACAGCGGGGACACCGAACGCAAAGAGCCAGGCGACAGCCGACGCGTGCTCCGCACCGAGAATCTTGTGAAGAAATACGGCCAGCGCACAGTCGTCAACCACGTCTCCATCGATGTCAAGCAAGGCGAGATTGTCGGTCTGCTCGGCCCTAACGGCGCAGGCAAGACCACGACATTCTACATGACCGTAGGCCTTATAACGCCCAACGAGGGACAGATATTTCTCGACGACCTCAACATCACGAAATACCCCATCTACAAACGCGCCCAGAACGGCATCGGCTACCTCGCGCAAGAGGCGTCTGTATTCCGCAAGCTCACCGTCGAAGACAATCTGCGGGCTGTGCTGCAGATGACAGGACTGACACCGGCCGAACAGCGCGACAAGCTCGACAGCCTCATCGACGAGTTCAACCTCGGCCACGTGCGGCGCAATCTCGGCGAACGCCTTTCGGGAGGTGAGCGCCGACGCACCGAGATAGCACGCTGTCTTGCCATTAACCCCGATTTCATCATGCTCGACGAGCCGTTTGCCGGCGTCGACCCGATCAACGTCGAGGAGATCCAGGGGGTGGTCTACAACCTCAAGAAAAAAAATATCGGCATACTCATCACCGACCACAACGCACAGGAGACACTGCGCATCACCGACCGCGCCTACCTCCTTTTTGAGGGCAAGATCCTCTTTCAGGGCACCAGCGAGGAGCTTTCGGTCAACCCCGTTGTACGCGAGAAGTACCTCGGACGCGACTTCGTCTTCTACCGCAAGAAATTTGAGTAATAAAATTCATCTTCTACTCCCCTCATGCAGTCCGTATTCAGATTCAAGCAATTTGACCTCAGGCATGGCGGAAGCGGCATGAAACTCACTACCGACAGTCTGCTGCTCGGCGCATGGGTCGAAACCGCATCTTCCCCGCTGTCGGTTGTCGATGCCGGATCTGGATGTGGCATCCTCGCTCTCATGTGCGCCCAGAGGTTTTCAGGAGCCGACATAGTTGCCGTCGACAACAACCCCGGTGCCTACGCCGAGTCAAGCGAAAATTTCACAGCTTCGCCCTGGAGCGACCGGCTGCATCCGGTGCAGGCCGACATAAACGAATGGGCAGCAGCCCGCGCGGAGACCGTAGATCTTATAATCTGCAACCCTCCCTACTTCACCGAGACTCTCCGCTCACCCAGCGCGTCACGCGCCGATGCGCGTCATGCCGGAGCATTGAGTGCCGAAAGCATCATCGCCATCGCCGGACGCATACTGTCGCCCGACGGTACCCTTGCCATTGTCCTCCCCTGGTCACACATGCCACGCCTCACACTACCGGCCTCGCTTGCATCGCTGCACATGACACGCATCGCCACTGTCGCCGCACGCCACGGCAAGCAGCCGTCGCTCGCGCTCGTGCAGTTCTCACGGACAATGCCGCAGTCGGTTCCGGCAACCGAGACAATCGACATACGCGACAGCGACGGAAACTTCTCCACACTCTACCGACATCTCACATTCCCATTTCTTCTATATGACAAGAAAGCATAACAACGGCATCAAGACCACAATAAGTCCGGGCATGGGCATCGGGTTGCTTGCCTGTATCTTCATACTGGCTTCCATCATCACATCCGTCATTGTCACGGTGCTTACCACCCACATGAGCAATGCCGGAGCCGCCGTCCGCATATCGATAGTGTTGCAGGATCTCATCGTGTTCATCCTGCCCGCGATCGTCACCGCTATGGTTATGACGCGGCTTCCGGCACGTTTCCTCGACATCGACAAATCTCCGCGGCTGCGCCCGGCACTTCTGGCCGTGGTTTCTCTCTTTGCCGCATTCCCGCTGCTCAACTTCATCGTGGCGTGGAACGAGAGCCTGCATCTTCCGGCCCAGTATGCCGGGATAGAGGCGCAGCTCCGTGCGCTCGAAGATGCCGCCAACATCACACTCGACGGCATAATGAATTCCGCGTCAGTCCCGTCGCTCATTCTGTCGGTACTCATCGTCGGCGTGCTCGCAGGCCTTTCCGAAGAACTCTTCTTCCGCGGCGCCCTGCAAAAACTTATGATGCTCACACGCGTCAACCCGCACGTAGCCATATGGGTCACAGCATTCATCTTCAGCGCGGTTCACTTCCAGTTTTTCGGCTTTGTACCGCGTATGCTGCTCGGCGCATATTTCGGCTACCTCGTCTGGTGGACGCGATGCCTGTGGATACCCGTCATAGTGCATGCGCTCAACAACTCGGTTGTAGTCGTGTCGAAATGGATTGAGTCACGCTCGGGCTACGAATGCGGCATCGACTCCATCGGTGCCGACCCGGTCGGTTCGTCGGCCGCTCTTGTGGCGGTTGCCGTCAGCGTTGTGCTCACTGTCTATCTCCTCATATTGATCAGACGCGAATCAAAATGAACGAGCTTTCCGTCAGTCAGCGCAAACAGCTCGCGTCTCTCACGACGTCAAAAGGGCGCAAGGCCACCGGGCTGTTTCTCGTCGAGGGACTGCGGGCCGTCGGTGAGATGAACGCCGCCATGCCCGGAGCTATGCGCGAGATTATCGCCACTCCCGCCTGGTGGGACGAGCACGGCGACTTTCCGCTCTCTCCTCATGTCACCGCATTCTCAGCGAAAAAGATCGACATTGACCGCATATCATCTCTCTCCACCCCGCAGCCGGTCATAGCCACATTCGCCATTCCCGACCGGCCGATGCCCGGTATCAGCGAGATCTCGTCGCAGCTCACTGTCGCGCTCGACAGCGTGCAGGATCCCGGCAACCTTGGCACCATAATACGCCTTTGCGACTGGTGGGGCGTCAGGCATCTGTTCTGCTCGCATGGCACAGTCGACTGCTACTCGCCAAAAGTGGTGCAGGCATCAATGGGTGCGCTCGGCCGCGTCG
The DNA here is from genome assembly GCA_964389525.1 of uncultured Muribaculaceae bacterium. Lineage (GTDB taxonomy): Bacteria > Bacteroidota > Bacteroidia > Bacteroidales > Muribaculaceae > JAFLTL01. The sequence goes on from CAYMEX010000016.1 coordinate 33,578, forward strand.
AGGTGCATCACGTCGATCTTCCGTCACTCGTAGGCTCTGCCGCATCCAGTGGAGTGCCCGTATGCGGCACATTCATGCAGGGCGACGATATACTGCACTCACCGCTCCCCTGCAATGGGGCGATGCTCATACTCGGCAACGAGGGAAACGGCATCTCACCGGCCGTCGAAACCGCCGTCACACGCCGTCTCACCATACCGTCATATGCATCGGCCGACCATGTCGAGTCGCTCAACGTAGCCACTGCATGCGCCATATGCCTTGCCATGTTCCGCCGCAACTCCACTATCTGACCACGCTACATATATGAAAATAGGCAACATAGACCTTGGAGAACGCCCTATCGGACTCGCGCCGATGGAAGACGTCACCGATCCCTCTTTCCGCCTCATATGCCGCGAACAGGGAGCCGACATGGTCTACACCGAGTTTGTCTCGGCCGAGGCACTTGTCCGCAACATCCCGTCGACTCTACGCAAGCTGTCGATCGACCGGGCCGAGCGTCCCGCCGCCATACAGATCTACGGACGCGAGCCCGAGCCGATGGCCGAAGCGGCACGCATGGCTGCCGAGGCACGCCCCGACTTCATCGACATAAACTTCGGATGCCCGGTCAAGAAAGTCGCCGGAAAAGGAGCCGGAGCCGGACTCTTGCGCGACGTGCCAAAGATGCTTGAGATCACACGCGCCGTCGTCAAAGCCGTCGACCTTCCTGTCACAGTGAAGACACGCCTCGGATGGGACTGCAACAGCAAGATCATTGTCGACCTTGCCGAGCAGCTTCAGGACTGCGGCATACAGGCACTCACCGTCCACGGACGCACGCGCTCACAGATGTACACAGGCGAAGCCGACTGGGAGGAAATCGCACGTGTCAAAGACAACCCGCGCCTCCACATCCCGCTTATAGGCAACGGCGACATCACCACGCCCGAGAAAGCCCGCGAGGCGTTCGACCGATACGGCGTCGACGGCATACTTGTCGGACGCGCCTCCATCGGAGCACCGTGGATCTTCTCCGAGCTTCAGAATGCCGTTCATCCCGAGCGTGGCATCCCGCAGGTCGATCTTGCTGGAAAATTCGCTCTGCTCCGCCGGCAGATACTCGAAAGCGTATCGCGCATCGACGAGTACCGCGGCATTCTCCACATACGCCGTCACCTTGCCGCCTCACCGGTGTTCAAGGGCATTCCGTCGTTCCGCCCCACACGCATCGCCATGCTGCAGGCGTCAACTCTCGACTCATTGCTCGAAATTCTCTCCGACATACAGAATACTCTCCGCACATGAAACTACGTCACATCATTCTTCCCATCGCCCTGACAGTATCAGCAGTCACCGCCATGGCACAGTCCTCCGAGGCTCCCTACTCGGCCACTCTCGGCGAATTCACACAACTGCGCATCCGCCACAACATACCTGTCGACTACGTCTGCAGCAATGACTCGAGCGGCATCATCACTTTCAGCGGCACCAAAGAGCTTACCGAAGCACTCACATTCGACCTCTCGTCAAAAGGCAAACTCACCATCTCGCTCGAGCCGCGCACGTTCAGCGGCAAGGTCGGACGCGTCACAGTACGCTCACGCCACCTTGTCTCGGTCGACAACGAGGGAGACTCGGCCGTGCGCGTCCTCAGCGTCAGCCCATGCCCGGTTTTCAAGGCAAAGCAGACAGGCAACGGCAACATCTCCATACGCAATATCGATGCCAATCAGGTGGAAATAGCCACCAAACTCGGTCATGGCTCAATAACCGTCAACGGCACCTGCGATGTTGCCAAGCTCAACTGCACCGGCACAGGAGCGATATCGGCAGGCGACCTGACCGCAAAAGAGGTGAAGTGCACGGTACTCGGCACAGGCACCGTCGACTGCAATGCCTCGCAGGCGCTGTCGATAATGGGAGCCGGATCAGGGCTCGTCTACTATGCCGGTAATCCGTCCGACATCAAAAACCGCAGCGCCGGCGTGAAAATCGAGGCAATCGATCCTTTATGACACGACAGGGCGACATGAAGGCCCGGACGGCCGATTCCGTCAAGTGGAATATCTTTGATCGCGCCGGCACACAGATCCTCTACGGCGTCACCGGCATTATTCTGGCCCAGTTGCTCTCGGTCGAGGATTTCGCGCTCGTTGGTGCGATACTTGTATTCCAGGCTTTCGCGTCGCTCATGGTCGACAGCGGCTTCATGCCCGCACTGTTGCAGCGCAAGGCACCCACACGCCTCGACTACAGCAGCGTGCTGTGGTTCAACATCCTGGCCGCCGTCGTCATCTACATCATCCTCTTTTTCGCCGCTCCGCTCATCGCGCGGTGCTATGGCGGAGAAATGCGCCTCGTCCCGCTGGCGAGGGTCATGTTTCTTTCGTTCATTATCAACGCTACCGCGCTCGTCCCGGCCAACCGCTTCAACAAGCAGCTCAACCTCCGCCCGGTGGCCATGGCCAATGCCGCCGGACTCATAGCAGGAGCCGCTGTAGGCATATGGGGCGCGTTTGCCGGATATGGCGCATGGGCGCTTGTCTGGCAGACACTCACACTCGGAGCCGTAAAAAGCATCTTTCTCTGGACTGCCGCCGACTGGCGACCGATGATGCGCATGTCATGGACCTCGCTCCGCAGCTTCATGGCCGTCGGAGGCTCCATGCTCTTCACATCATTTCTCAACACCGTTTTCCAGAACATCTACTCCTTTATCATCGGCAACCGCATAGGCATGACGCCGCTCGGATGCTACACACAGGCCGACAAATGGAGTAAAATGGGCATAATGTCGCTCGTGCAGGTCTTCCAGTCCTCATTTATGCCAGCCTTGTCCGACGCGCAGAACGAGCCGGAGCGTTTTTCGGCAATAGCCCGACGGCTCAACCGCTTCACCGCCTATGTCACATTCCCGGCAATGGTTTTTCTGGCAGTCATGGCGCTCCCGGTCTTTAATTCACTGTTCGGCCCGAAGTGGGATGCTGCCGTTCCGCTTTTTCAGCTTCTACTTGTGCGCGGCATATTCTATCTGATAACCACGTCTTACAACAACTACATCGTCGCACGCGGATGCGCACGGCTTATCGTCAAAGTCGAGATAGTCCGTGATCTCACTGCCTTTGCCGCCCTTGTAGCCACATTACCCTTCCTCGGTTTTGAAATAGAGGGCATCCCGTTCGCCGGAGTGCAGCTGATGCTTGCCGGACAGATACTTGCTGCCGTTGTGGCATGGGTCTACACCCTCTTCCTCTCGGCAAAGACTTCTGCCTCCACTCCACGCGCTTTCATCGCCGACGCGCTCCCGAGCTTCTTCTGCACAGTCGTCGCTGCGGTTCCGGCCGTCGCGCTGCTTCACACATCACTCTCCTCATGGCTTGTGTTCCCGTTGCAGGCCGTTGCGTCACTGACGGTCTACATACTGCTTAACGCCATTTCGCGATCCGCCATACAGCGCGACGTATTCGCAATAGCCCGCTCACGGTTCAAAAAATAAAGAAACAATGAAAAAGACATACACCCTTCTGGGCATCCTCCTGCTCTCCTTCTCTTCTGCATTCGGTCGCGGTTTCACAGAAAAAGATCTGACTGTGAAAACAGCCGACGGCATCGCCATGGGTGCAACCCTCACATCACCGTCATCGCCGCGGGCTGCCCTGCTGCTTGCCACAGGCAGCGGCACACAGAACCGCGACGAGGAGGTCGTAGGCAAGAAGCCGTTTAAGACGATTGCCGAGTTTCTTTCTGACAACGGCTACGCCGTGCTGCGTGTCGACGACCGTGGCATCGCGTCGCCCGAATCCGCACGCACGGCCACAATGCAGACCGACGTCGACGACATACTCGCCGTATACGCGCTCCTCGACTCCATCTACCCTGACCTGCCAAAAGGCATACTCGGACACTCGTCGGGAGCGGCATGTGCCATACGCATAGGCGCACGGCATGAAGGCGTCGGTTTTGTCATAGCTCTGGCCGCACCGGCATGGAGCGGCGACTCGACCTCGATGGCGCAGAACCGCGCTATCGCGACAATGATGACCGGCCGATGGGATGGCGAGAAGCTGCAGCGCAAGATCCTCGACATTGCCAAGTCGGGGGCGCCCGAAATCACCGCACGCGCCATGATCACGATGGCATTCAGCGAGACGCTCGGTGCAGCCGCCGACAATCAGCAGGTGCAGAATCAGGTACAGCAGCAGATATCAGGCGTTCTATCGCCCTGGTTCCGTTCGATGCTCCGCTACGATCCATCCGACGACATAAGGTCGATCAGCATACCATGTCTTGCGCTCAACGGCAGCAAAGACATTCAGGTGCTCCCGGCCAATCTCGAGACGATGCACGAGCTCAACCCCGCCATAGAGACGCGGCTCATGCAGAACCACAACCATCTGTTTCAGGTATGCACGACAGGCATGGTGCAGGAGTATGCCACTCTGCCCGGCGACATAAGCGACGAGACACTTAAAGCGATCCTCTCATGGCTCGAGAGAGTCGTGCCATCATCAAAGTGATAATATCTTGACATAAACCTTTATGTCGTGGTAACGGCCGCCTGTGCGGGCGCACTCTTTCATCACCCCCGACAGCGCATAGCCCTGCGCCTCAAACGCCGCGCAGCTTGCCTTGTTCTCACTCAGGCAGTATGCAGCGAGTGTGTGCAGCCCCAGCGTGTCGGCCGCATACCGTCCGATCGCCTCAAGACTCGCGCGTCCCGTCCCCTTTCCACGATAACCGGCATCGATATATATACCTACCGAAGCCCGGCGGTTATAAAGATCAATATCATAGAGATCGACCGTACCGACGGCCTCACCGTCTGCCGTGACCATCATCCTCACCGCACCGGCCGTGGCCGGATTGGCGTCGTAATTGTTCACATACTCCCATATCTGGAAGCGCGACAGAGGCGCATGAGCCCAGTGTCCGTGCAGACCGCCCTCCGGGTCATTCTCCCACATATAGAGGCGGTCAACATCATCAGGCTCGGGGGCACGCAGCTTTATCGTCATATCGAATCACTGAAAAGTGTACGACCCATGAGCGAACGCCCGAGAGTGATCTCGTCGGTATATTCAAGATCATTTCCAACGGCAAGACCGCGTGCGAGCTGCGTAACCTTCACGTTTGCCGACCCGAGGCGACGGAAGATGTAGAACCCTGTCGTCTCCCCCTCCATGGTCGCGCTCAGAGCCATTATAACCTCGTCGACCTCGCCGCTGTTTTTCACACGCTCCACAAGCGAGTCGATCTGAAGCTGATCGGGGCCGACACCGTCGATTGGCGAAATCAGGCCGCCAAGCACATGATACACACCCTGATACTGGCGTGTATTCTCTATAGCCATGACATCTTTCACCGACTCCACCACGCACACCGTCCGGTGATCGCGCATCGGGTTAGCGCATATCGGACACTGATCATCTTCCGATATATTATGACATGTGTTGCAGTATTTTATACCGGTGCAGAGATTTATCAGCGACTCGCCCAACGCCACACCCACCGTCTTGTCCTGACGCAGAAGATGAAGCGCAAGCCGCAGAGCGGTCTTACGCCCCACGCCCGGCAGACGCGAAAGCTCGGTCACCGCCGATTCAAGCAGTCCGGAGTCATATTCCTGTTCCATGTCCGCAAATTTACACCATTCCCACCATTCACAAAAAAGAGCGCCCCGCAATTTGCAGGACGCCCGGTTATAATTTTTCGTAATAACTCTTTATGCTTACTTCAGCAGGCTGAACGAGCGGCTGATGAATTTGCCGAGGTCGGCACCGGTCAGAAGTCCATTGGCAAGCAGTGCAAGATCGATCATCTGCCTTATCTGCTCCTTGCCGTCGGCATAACCCTTCACGGCGGCCTCCTCATCCTTGCGGGCCTTGTCAACCTCCGCCTCGAGGGCCTCCGACTTCTTCTGATCCTCGTCGCTCATCTTACCGTCTTTGGCCGAAGCGCGAAGTTCGGCGATCTCCTTGTTCTTGTCGGCGATAGTGTTCGACAGAGGCTCGACCGTAGCTTTCAGGGCCTCCAGTGCATCCTTGCCTATCGACTTCACCAGTGGATTCTCCGTGTTGACGACCAGATTGTAGCTGTCGGGCAGCTCACCGTAGAAATTCATTCCCGGCTGCAGTGCCGACATCTCCTTCATGCGGCGCATATACTCGTTCTGAGTCACCATCACGGGCGCGTCGCTCTCCTTCATGGCCTCGAACACCACAAGGAACTGTGCCTTTTCAACCTTCGGTATCTGGGTCGAGAACGCAGTGGTCATTATACTGCGCTCCATGTCGCTCATTTCAACAGCCTTTTTCGACTCCTTCTGTATGAGATTGTCGATGATGTCGCTGTCGACTCTCACTATACGTGTCTTCTCGAGTTTCTGCTCAAGTAGCCCGATGAAGTGCGAGTCAAGCTGTCCGTCCATCACGAGCACATTGTAGCCGCGGCTTTCGGCAGTCTGTATGTAGGCATACTGCGCCGTGACGTCAGTCGCATACAGATAGACCACATTCCCCTCCTTGTCGGTCTGCTCAGGCTCTACAAGAGTGCGGTATTCCTCAATAGTGTAATATTTGTTCTGTGTGTCCTTCAGAAGCATGAACTTCATCGCAGCCTCACAGAATTTCTCGTCGGTGAGCATGCCGTACTCAATGAAGATCTTTATATCGTCCCACTTCTGCTCGTAGTCGGCGCGGTCGGTGCGGAATATCTCATCAAGACGCGATGCCACCTTCTTGGTGATGTAACCCGATATCTTCTTCACCGCCGAGTCGCTTTGCAGATAGCTGCGCGACACATTAAGCGGTATGTCGGGCGAGTCTATGACGCCCTGCAGCAGCATCATGAACTCAGGCACAACACCCTCCACCGAGTCGGTCACAAACACCTGGTTGCAGTAAAGCTGTATGCGGTTCTTGTTGATCTCGAAGTTGTTTTTAATCTTCGGGAAATACAGTATGCCGGTCAGTTTGAAAGGATAGTCTACATTGAGGTGGATCCAGAAAAGAGGATCATCCTGGCCGGGATAGAGGTCGTGATAGAACTTCAGGTAATCCTCACGCGTCAGATCCGACGGCTTACGTGTCCATGCCGGCTCAGTGATGTTTATCACATTGTCGCGGTCGGTGTCGACATACTTGCCGTCCTTCCACTCCTTCTCCCTGCCCGACACCACCGGCACAGGCAGGAAGCGGCAGTACTTCTTCAGAAGACCGTCGATGCGGCTCTGATCAAGAAACTCCTTATTCTCGTCATCGATATACAGGACTATGTCGGTTCCGCGCTCCTTCTTGTCGGCAGCCTCCATCGTGTACTCAGGCGAGCCGTCGCACACCCACTTCACAGCCTCGGCACCGTCCTTATATGACAGCGACACGATCTCCACCTTCTTGGCCACCATGAAAGCCGAGTAGAAACCGAGACCGAAGTGACCGATGATAGCATTGGCGTTGTCCTTGAACTTCTCGAGAAACTCCTCGGCGCCCGAGAATGCGATCTGGTTGATATATTTGTCGATCTCCTCCGATGTCATGCCTATGCCATGATCGCTCACGGTGAGAGTGCCAGCCTCCTTGTCGACTGTCACCTTCACGCTCATGTCATTCATGTCGCCCTTGAAGTCGCCGAACGACGAAAGCGTCTTCAGCTTCTGGGTCGCATCGATAGCATTGGAGACAAGCTCACGCAAAAAAATCTCGTTATCGCTGTAAAGAAACTTCTTGATGACGGGGAAAATGTTTTCGGTTGTTACCCCGATCTTTCCTGATTGCTTTGACATATATCTTAGATTTTTTATTATCAGATTTACTTACTACTGATAACAACCCTGCAAAAAGAATGCCACTGCCATCCCCTGTCATATTTTCCTAAAAAATGTTACCGCCTGTCATCCCCCCTCCCCACCACCCGAGACACACCCACAGCCGGGCACCGCGCGGCGCGACGTTATCGTAAGCCCCTGGAGCCGTGATAAAAAATATACATAATTTTTTTTATATTAGAGTATTATGCTTAGATTTGTAGAAATAAGCCTAACCGTATAAAGTATGATACCAGAAAATACTAAATTATCGCTCTTGCTTTTTTTACTTTTGCCATTTATATCTGTAGCCGGGTTGAAAACAGCTAAACACAAAACTGTGAAGGTGGAGTTTGAAGTTGTCTTTTCACTCTCAGAGCGGATGGTAGATCCCTTTATTATAGAAGTCTATAATGTAACAGATTCTACAAAGATCACTCTTGACACAGATTTATGGAGAGACGGTCAAGGGAGACTGATGCTTGAAACGGGCAAAGTTTACAAAGCTACCGTGTGCCCAACTTCATTTGAACTTAGATCTGAAGCCGGATTTATGGCCGATCCTGAGTATGAACCGGCTTTTATAGACATTGATCTTCGCGAAGTTACTAAAAACGTGAAACTCGATCAGGTGCGCATACGCCGGAAAATGCATAAACAGCTCGGCGAAGTCAACGTGACCTCTTCAAGGATTCTGTTTTATCACAAAGGGGACACGCTTGTCTACAACGCGTCGGAGTTTGTGTTGGCCGAAGGATCGATGATCGATGCGCTTATCAAGCAGCTGCCCGGTGTCACGCTCAAAGACAACGGGGAGATAACAGTCAACGGGCGCAAAGTCGACGATCTGCTTCTCAACGGCAAGGATCTGTTTAACGGCAACCGGCAGCTGATGCTTGAAAACATCGGCGCATACACTGTGAAAGATATTGCGGTGTATGAGAAGAACACCGCACGAAATGAGATACTTGGCCGGGAAATGGACAAAAAAAGGTTCTCAATGGATGTGAGACTTAAACGGAAGTACCTGATAGGCTGGATGGTAAATGCCGAGGCCGGATATGGCACCGACAACCGCTATCTCGGCAAGTTGTTCGCTCGATGGTTTTCAGAAAATGTAGACTTTGCATTACGCGGAGGACTGAACAATATGTCGTCGTATTACAATACCGATTCATGGACTCCCGATCAGATTCAGCCCGGATTACGCACTACAAAATTAGGCGGCATAACGTATAGAGTCGAAGGGCATGCCAACAAGTGGCTTATAAGCGGAAATGCAGATATAATCCACACAACCGATGACGTACATCGAACGACCACAACCGAAAATTTCCTCCCCGGCGGAAACAATTACCTGTATTCGTTCAACAGTTCACATACAAAGCAACTTCAGTTGAATACCGATCATCATATAAGATTGGGATTTAACCGAAAAGCGGTAGTGACTATTGCACCGCGACTGATATATCATAAAAACAAATCGGAAGGATCGGATGTGTCGGCTCTGTTCAGAGATGAGGTGCAGGGAGTCACGGCCGATCGGCTGCATAATATCTACCGCGGCTATACCGGGCTTGCCGATACGCTTATCTACCGCAACATAAGCCAGAATGTCGTAGACGGACACATCACGAGTCTCAATGTCCCTGTCATGACATCGGTAAATGTAGGGTCGGGAGTGTTGAACCTCAACATCTCCGGAAGCTATGACGAGAAAAAGGACAATGCCTTTCAGCTTTATATTGTAAATCATGCGACCGATGCCAAGCCGTCGACACAAGACTTCCAGCAGCGCGATCTGGCTCCCGACAATACCCGGAAACTCAAGGGAGAAGCATCATATTACTGGGATATCGACTGGCATCGTTCGCGAGTGATATTCTCATATACCTACGAGAACACACGCACAACCAACAGGTCGAATGTGTCAAGCGCGGCCGACTGGGATCTGTCGGGCGACGCCGATGCCGTGACGATCGCCGATGTGCGGGCGCTTCCCGGTTTCGCACCGGTATTTTCACCCGACATGAGCCACAACAGCCGGCTGACCAACAACGCACACGGCGTTTCGGCCAGTTTCTCGCACGTGTCGCCAATAAAGATCTCTGAGAAGTATGGTATAAATTTCAATGCCAAGCCGCTTGATCTGCAGTTCTCAGACCGCGATTACCGATATGTGGGTGCCGATATACCTACCCGGCTGAAACGGTCGTCGGTGCTTCCCGGAGCCAACGGAGGCATACAGCTTATGGGACAAGACGGTACGTATGGTTACCTCGGATATATTCTTGAGAGCAAGGATGCTCCTATGCAGAGCATGGTGACTCTGCCGCATATCGACCCGATGAACGCATACATAGGCAACCCTGATCTGAAGCGCAGCCTCACACAGATGGTGATGTTCAGCATCAACAAGCCGATGAAAGGTCAGAAATACCATAGCGTGAGCGTGAACGCACGGTTTATGCAGAATGCCGTCACACAGGGATATGTATTCAATACTGTGACAGGTGTGAAATACTTTCATCCGTTCAACGTCGACGGCAACTGGGAGGGAAACGCGCAGTATGAGTTCTTTATGCCATTTGGTGCCGGAGGCAGCTTTGACATAAAGACTACCACGACAGGAAACTTTGTCAACAGCGTGGATCTGATAGGCACATCGGCCGCTACTGCCGACAATCTGACATTTGATCCCGACGAACAGAAACGTCGATATGTGAAAAACATGTCGGTGGAGGAGAAACTGAGCCTCAGCTACAAATTCGGCCAGAACCGCATATCGGCTCTCGGCGAGATAAGACTCAACGACTATCGCAGCAAAGATCAGGGCTTTTCCAACTTCACCTCATGGACCGGGCGCTACGGTGCGTCTGGCGTATTTGCGCTTCCGGCAGGATTCGGCATATCAACCGACCTCAACGTCTACACGCGTCGCGGCTTCACCGACTCGCGGTTGAACACGTCGGATGTGGTATGGAACGCGCGTCTCACAAAATCGATAATGGGCGGATCGATGATTTTTGCCGTTGATGCCTACGATATGCTCCGGCAGCTCAGCAACATCACCTACACGGTCAACGCCCAGGCGCGCACCGAGGTCGTGACGAATGTCGTGCCCGCCTACGTGCTGTTTCATGTGCAGTACAACTTCAACCGCTCCCCCAGATAACAGATTCGATTGCAGACGTACTGTGCCAATTGCGGCAGATGCGACAGCCCCGACTTCTTCAGCATCTGTTTGGACTCGGGCAAACTGCTTGTCGTTATGCAGATTATATCATACCGGAGGTATGACATTTCGTTAACCGGGTTCGCTTGCGAGCCCGGATAACGACCACCAATTCCTCATTCAGCCTCGGAGAGGCTGAACTTCGTTTCAAATCAGAACGACACCTGATTGGCCAAAGTGACCGTCAGCGTGGGATTCAATGGCCTGAGTGCCTCGCAGAGAGTTATATAGTTGGTATTCTCCTTCACCAGCACGATAAGATTGAGATGCGACACGCTGTTCTCGTAGTCATATTCCACGTATAGATTCGACAGATGCACATTGTTCTGTGCCAGCACCTTGCGATAAGGCTCCATATCCACCACGATCGCGCCGAGTTTAAGCCTGATAATACGCGACTCCGACCCCAGCGACACACGCTTCTCAATACGTTCGAGCTGCACAAGTATAAAGAGTATCAGCAACGTGGCGATTATCGACACGGCATACATACCCACACCCACGGCCAGACCGATAGTTGCCACCATCCATATGCCGGCGGCCGTCGTCAGTCCGCGTACCGATCCTTTCATCTGTATGATCGCGCCGGCGCCGAGAAAACCTATACCCGAAAGTACCTGCGCCGCGATACGCCCCGGATCGCCGTTCTCGGTGTGTCCCATATATTCCTGAGGCACATAGATCGACAATATCATCGCCAGCGTCGCGCCCATCGATATGAGAGCAAACGTCCTGATGCCTGCCGACTGTCCCTTGCGCTTGCGTTCCAGCCCGACGACAGAGCCGAGCACAAGGCTGAGTATCAGCTTGAAAACTGCCGAAAACAATGTGACTTTCACATCTGTCAGTTCCATTAATAGATTGTCGATTGCATCCATATTTCTTTCAGTTTGTCGTATTGGTTCTCAAATATAACACATTCGCTGCATGTTTCAGTTTTTATATGAATTTTGCACGATTTTTGCACAAAGCCCATTTTGTTGTGCATTTATTTGTATTTAATGTCGCATAACGATAAATTTGCGCAAAATCAAGGTTAAATACTCCGATTTTTCAACGCAACAAGTTTCCTATAGGACAAAACATATATATTAGAAGCTATGGTATTCCCATTACGAAGCCAGTCAAGCACAAATGGACGCCGCATGGCGGGCGCAAGAGCCCTGTGGCGTGCCAACGGCATGAAAGAGGAGCAGATAGGCCGCCCTATCATTGCGATTGTAAACTCTTTCACACAGTTTGTGCCCGGACATGTGCATCTACATGAAGCCGGACAACTCGTCAAAAAAGAGATTGAGAAACTCGGATGTTTTGCCGCCGAGTTCAACACAATAGCCATCGACGACGGCATAGCCATGGGGCACGACGGCATGCTTTATTCGCTCCCCTCGCGCGACCTCATAGCCGACAGCGTCGAGTATATGGTCAACGCCCATAAGGCCGACGCGATGGTGTGCATCTCAAATTGCGACAAGATCACTCCGGGAATGCTCATGGCGGCCATGCGCCTCAACATCCCAGCCATTTTCGTCTCGGGTGGACCGATGGAGGCCGGACGGCTCGGAGAACGCGCACTCGACCTGATAGACGTGATGGTCGACGCCGCCGACCCAACCGTCAGCGACGACGCCGTTGCACTCCTTGAGAAAAAAGGATGCCCCACATGCGGCTCATGCTCCGGCATGTTCACCGCCAACTCCATGAACTCGCTCAACGAGGCGATAGGACTTGCTCTGCCGGGCAACGGGACGGTAGTGGCCACACACGTCAATCGCACGGGTCTGTTGCGTAAGGCCGCACGCCAGATCGTCGAGAACACCTACGCATACTACCGCGACGGCGACACATCGGTGCTTCCGCGCTCCATAGCCACGCGCGAGGCCATGCTCAACGCCATGACACTCGACATAGCCATGGGCGGCTCGACCAATACCGTGCTTCACCTTCTGGCGATAGCCAACGAGGCGGGAGCCGACTTCTCGATCGAAGACATAGACATGCTTTCGCGACGCACACCCGTGCTCTGCAAAGTAGCGCCCAACTCATCATATCACATGCAGGACGTCAATCGTGCCGGAGGCATACTCTCGATCATGTCGTGCCTGTGCAAAGGCGGCCTCATAGACACTACCGTCAACCGTGTCGACCGACTGACGCTCGGCGAGGCGATCGACCGCTGGGCTGTCGACGGCAAGGGCTTCGGCGACGAGGCCGACGAGCTCTGGAAAAGCGCGCCGGGCGAGAAGCCGTCGACCGAAATGGGCTCGCAGATGTCATATTACTCCACGCTCGACACCGACCGCACGGCCGGCTGCATACGCGACATTGACCACGCCTATGTCAACGACGGCGGACTCGCAGTGCTCCACGGCAACATAGCCAGAAACGGATGCGTGGTCAAGACTGCCGGAGTCGACGAGTCGCTTTTCCATTTCGAGGGTCCGGCCAAGGTCTTCGAGTCGCAGGACGAGGCCGTCGAAGCCATACTCGGCGACCGCATCAAGGCCGGCGACGTTGTGGTCATCATACACGAAGGCCCTAAAGGCGGACCGGGAATGCAGGAGATGCTCTACCCCACCAGCTACATCAAGTCAAAGCATCTCGGCAAGGCGTGCGCGCTCATCACCGACGGACGCTTCTCGGGAGGCACGTCGGGACTGTCGATCGGCCACATCTCCCCTGAGGCGGCTGCCGGCGGCGAAGTCGGACTGCTTCGCGACGGCGACATCATCACCATCGACATACCGTCGCGCACAATCTCGGTAAACGTCAGCGACAGCGAGCTGGCCGCCCGCCGTGCCGAAGAAGAGGCACGCGGCAAAGCAGCCTTCACACCGCGTCGGCGCGACCGACAGATCAGCAAAGCCCTCAGAGCATATGCCGCAATGGTCACTTCGGCCGACAAAGGCGGCGTAAGAGGCGATATTTGAATTCATTACAACCCATATACTATATGGCAAAAAAGATAATTACCGGCAGTCAGGCTTTACTCAGAAGCCTGATGTGTGAAAAAGTCGATCTTGTGTTCGGATATCCCGGCGGTTCGATAATGCCGGTCTACGACGATCTCTACGACTACCGCGGCAAAATCACCCACATACTCACCCGACACGAGCAGGGAGCGATACATGCCGCACAAGGCTATGCCAGAGCCACCGGACGCCCGGGAGTGGTCATAGCCACATCGGGACCGGGTGCCACCAACCTCATAACAGGCATAGCCGACGCCAAGATGGATTCGACACCGCTTGTCGTCATCACCGGGCAGGTCACGACCGCAAATCTCGGCTCCGACACATTTCAGGAGACCGACATGATCGACATAACCAACCCGATATCTAAGTGGGCAATACAGGTGCGATCGGCCGAGGAGATTCCATGGGCGGTGGCACGCGCTTTCCACATCGCTTCGACAGGACGTCCGGGCCCTGTCATCATCGACATACCCAAAGACGCGCAGACCGGCACCATGCACTGGCAGGAATACGAAAAGTGCGACTTCATAAGGTCTTATGAGCCCGTCCCCGATCTCGACGACGACAAAATACAGCTTGCATGCGATATCATCGACGCCGCCGAACAGCCCCTTATGATAATCGGTCAGGGAGTGATTATCTCCAATGCCGAGCAGGAGGTTGTCGAGCTGATCGAAAAAGCCGACATACCGGTTGCGTCGACGTTGCTCGGACTCTCATCCGTACCGACCTCCCATCCGCTCAACAAAGGCATGGTGGGCATGCACGGCAACCTGAGCGTCAACGTCTGCACAAACCGCGCCGATGTCATCATAGCCGTAGGCATGAGATTCGACGACCGCGCCACAGCCAATCTGCAGACCTACGCCCGTCAGGCACAGATTATCCACATTGATATCGACGCCTCAGAGATCGGAAAGCTCATCCATCCGGTCGTACCAATACATGCCGATGCAAAACAGGCTCTACGCGCCATAATAGACCGCATCAGCCCCGCCAGACACACACGCTGGATCGAGTCATTCGCGCAGATCGATCAGGCCGAGCAGGAGATGGTCATAAACAACCAGCTTTACCGCGCCCCCGGCTCGACGATATCGATGGGCGAAGTAGTGCGGAAGATATCCGACGCCACAGGCAACGACGCCATAATGGTCACCGACGTAGGCCAGAACCAGATGTTCGGCGCACGTTACTTCCGTTTCTCGTCGCCACGAAGCTGCATCACTTCGGGCGGACTCGGCACGATGGGATTCGGCGTACCGGCAGCAATCGGTGCCAAACTCGCCGTACCCGACCGTCAGGTCGTGGTGTTTGTCGGCGACGGAGGTTTCCAGATGACGATGCAGGAACTCGGCACGATCATGGAGAACAACATCCCCGTCAAGATCATAATACTCAACAACGACTTCCTCGGCAACGTTAGGCAGTGGCAGGAGCTGTTCTTCAACAACCGCTTCTCCTATACCCCGATGCTCAACCCCGATTTCATCAAGATAGCCTCGGCCTACGGCATCGAAGGCGAGAGCGTGGCCGAGCGATCGGAACTCGATGACGCAATCGCGCGTATGCTCGCTCACGACGGTCCGTACCTGCTCAACGTCAACATCGATCCGGCCGACAAGATATTCCCGATGATACCCATCGGCGGTTCCATCGACAAGATGCTGCTCGCACCCAACTGTCTGTATGAAATACCTGTATTCCGTTGAATCTGAATTTATGGAAAAACAACTTTTCACCATCACAGTCTTCTCAGAGAATACAGTCGGAATTCTCAGCCTCATAGCCGTTGTCTACACACGCCGCAACATCAACATCGAGAGCATAGGCGCAAGCCGCACATCGATACCCGGAGTGATGAAGACCACCGTCACATGCTACGCCGACCGCGCCATCATGGAGAAGATCGTGGCGCAGATCGAAAAAGAGATCTACGTCATCAAGGCATACCTCTACACCGACGAGGATATCATCTGGCAGGAAGTGGCACTGTACAAAGTCGCCACGTCATGCCTGCTCAACGAGGAGTTTCTCGAGAAAATCATACGCCGCCACAACGCGCGTATTCTCGACATCACCGAAGACTACACCGTCATCGAGAAATCGGGCCACGGCGACGAGACCGAAGCCCTCTTCGACGAACTCAAAGACTACGGCATACGCCAGTTCGTACGCTCCGGACCGGTGTGTGTGACCAAAGACCCCGTCGAGCATGTCACAGAATATCTGGCACATCGCGATGCCTTCAAAAAAGAAAATAAATAATTAACGAAATACCATTCACTATGGCAAAACTGAATTTTGGCGGCGTGGAGGAGACGGTTGTCACCCGCGACGAATTTACACTCGAGAAAGCCCACGAAGTACTCAAAGACGAGACCATCGCCGTCATCGGCTATGGCGTACAGGGCCCCGGACAGAGCCTCAACCTCCGCGACAACGGATTCAACGTCATCGTCGGACAGCGTCCCGGCAAGACCTACGATAAAGCCGTATCCGACGGCTGGAAGCCCGGAGAGACACTCTTCGGCATCGAGGAGGCATGCGAGAAGGCTACCATCATCATGTGTCTGCTCTCCGACGCGGCTGTCATCTCGGTGTGGCCCCGCATCAAGCCCTATCTCACTGCGGGTAAGGCTCTCTACTTCTCACACGGTTTCGGCATCACGTGGAATGACCGCACCGGCGTGGTTCCTCCCGCCGACGTCGACGTTATCATGGTAGCCCCCAAGGGATCGGGCACTTCGCTCCGCACCATGTTCCTCGAAAACCGCGGCCTCAACTCATCGTTCGCCATCTATCAGGACTACACCGGCCGTGCGCTCGACCGCACGCTTGCAATCGGCATAGGCATCGGCTCAGGCTACCTCTTCGAGACGACATTCCAGCGCGAGGCAGTCAGCGACCTCACCGGCGAGCGCGGCTCGCTCATGGGAGCGATCCAGGGTCTGCTTCTCGCCCAGTACGAGGTGCTTCGTGAAAACGGACACACCCCCTCCGAGGCCTTCAACGAGACGGTCGAGGAACTCACACAGTCGCTCATGCCGCTGTTCGCACAGAACGGCATGGACTGGATGTACGCCAACTGCTCCACCACCGCACAGCGTGGCGCACTCGACTGGATGGGCCCGTTCCACGACGCCATCAAGCCCGTTGTTCTGAAACTCTACCAGAGTGTGAAAGAGGGCACCGAGGCACAGAAGTCGATCGACGCCAACTCACGTCCCGACTATCGCGACCGCCTCGAGGAGGAGCTCAAGGCTCTGCGCGAAAGCGAGATGTGGCAGACTGCCGTGACAGTGCGCAAGCTCCGTCCCGAAAACAACTGAACACTATTCAACCAATTTCATATATCCCTGCGGGAGAGTGGCGTCGTGTGATGCCGCTCTCCCCTCTTTTTTTGCTAACTTTGCGTCAAAACAGCAATTAATGACAGAATCCGTTTTTCACCGCAGCCGCCTGCTCCTGGGCGATGACGGCATAGACGCATTGAGCCGTGCACGCGTGATTGTTTTCGGCATCGGAGGCGTAGGCAGCTGGTGTGTCGAGAGCCTTGTACGCACGGGCATCCGCAACATCACCATCGTCGACTCCGACTGCGTGTGCGACTCAAATATCAACCGGCAGCTCATGGCCGACACATCGACTGTAGGACATGTGAAAGTCGATGCCATGGCTGCACGCATCAGGCAGATAAATCCCGAATGCAACGTCACGGCCATACGCGCGATCTACTGCGAAGAAACGGCTGCGTCGTTCGGCATCGAGAACTACGACTATGTCATCGACGCAATCGACAGCCTAAAAGACAAAGCCGCACTAATACTTCACGCCACATCGACCCCCGGAGTGAAACTTTTTTCATCGATGGGAGCCGCGCTCAAGCTCGATCCGACGCACATTGCAGTCACCGAGTTCTGGAAAGTGCAGGGATGCCCTCTGGCAGCCTCACTGAGACGAAGGTTCAAGAAAGACGGCATATTCCCCCGCCGTAAATTCAAGTGCGTCTATTCGCCCGAATTACTCAAAAACAAGGCAGTCGCCGACGACACTGCCGAACGCGCCAACGGCTCACTGTCGCATATCACCGGCATATTCGGCCTCACCCTCGCGTCGCTCGTCATTCAGGATGTAATAAAAAAAGCCTGAAACAGCTGTAAGTTTTTTCGTATACTCTTCGTATATTTACGACTGTTAGAAACTGTTTAAATTTATATGATACAGATTTTGAGAGAGAATGTCAGATGTATTTTTAATCACGATGAAGGAGCGTAGCCGGTGCTACGTGACTGAAGAGAGATTAAAAAGACACTGGCAGACTTCTCAAAAGCAAAGTAATATGAATTTTAAACAGTTTCTTAGTAAAACCTTGTACCATGGACAACCGATTCACATCTTTTGTTTTAGCACTGATCATCTCCATGCCGCTTTCGGCACGAACACTCCGAGTCAACGCCGGTCAGCTTCCTGTCAGCGGAAACACCGACGACGTGACAGAGCTTGTTATTTCCGGACACATGACTCAGGCTCTCAAATTCGACGAAAAGAATTTCAGATCCCTGAAATGCCTTGTCTACGACGGAGATGTCGACTACATTTCCGGTAGTTCTTTCCTGAATTGTCCCGAACTCGAAACGGTTACATTCAACGGACTGGTCGGACACTCCGACGGATATTGCTTCTTCGACTGCCCGAAACTCCGCTCTGTCACATTCAACGGGCCGGTATACAGCACAGGCGGAGCATTGTATATGCGCAACTGTCCTTTAGCTGAAAAAGTTATCTTCAACGCGCTGGTGGCATCAACCGGTTTCGGCGACAACGACAACTGTCCGTCGTTCAAAGGATATGAAATCAACGGTGCTGTTGTTAACGCCGACGAGATATCCACATCATCCGACTCTGTCTTTGAGGCACGTCGCGATGAATTTATGCCGCAGCTTGAGAAAATCAGCAGCTTTATTGCAACGGCTGCAACAAGCGAGAAAGGCGAGTTTCTATTCAAACTTGCAACCTGCTGGCGTCCCGATCTGTCACGCATCCTGTCGCTTTACAATGCAGAATATCTTGCCGACACATGGGTTCCGTCGGGGAAATTCAATGACGACCCTGACCGCTATCTGGCGAAACTTGACCTCCTGAAAAAGAGTGCTCCCTACAAAGCCACCGGCACTCCGATAGAATTTCAATATACCCCTCCCACCGACAGCGCCCTTATAGCCACGCGCATCCGCTTCAACCTCGACAGCGTGGCCGGAAATGGCGATGAAATCTCCCGAATTAAGAATCTGCTTCACTTCGTGCATGAGACAATCCGCCACGACGGAAACTCCACATGGCCCGACGTCCCGTTTAATTTCGGTGCTCTCTACGACGTCTGCCAGAAAGAAAACCGTGGACTCAACTGCCGCTTCATGGCAATTATGCTCACCGAGGCGCTTCTGGCTGAGGGAATACCCGCCCGCTATCTCACATGTATGCCAAAATACTACGACACCGACGGAGACTGCCATGTTATCACTGTAGCATGGAGCAGCCAGCTCGGCAAATGGGTGTGGGTTGATCCGACATGGGACGCATGGGTGACCGATGAGAACGGCACGATGCTTCATCCCGGAGAAGTGCGCAGCCGGCTTATCGGCGGACAGCCTTTACTGCTCTCAGAAGGCGCTAACTGGAACCACAAGTCCGATGCCACCGTCGAGAGTTATCTGGAAAACTACATGGCCAAGAATCTCTACATTATCACGGCCAACAGCATCAACCGTCCCGAGCCTGAAGGCCAAAAACGCACTACATCAGGCCCGCAAGGAAAACAGATTGCCCTTGTTCCACAGGGCATAACATATCTTGAGCAAAACGACACTACCGACGACACTGCTTTCTGGGCCGCACCGCAATGACAAAAGTTACCAGAGATTAAATCTGTAGCCAACCGACAGCTCGAACGACATCATGTTGGAAATCATCATCGACTCCTTGTCTCTGATAAGACTTGTCGATATACGGCATACAAGCCCCGTAAACAGATTCCTGCGGTTGTAAACACCAGAGACTCTAAACAGATTGAATGCTCCGAATGTATTTTTCTTCTCCGTAGCATTGACGACTCCGTTTCTTACTCCGAACATCGGAGACTCCGACACACCCACCAGCCAGTGACGTCCAAGCACCCAGTTATAGCCATATCCCACCTTGGCAAAATAGTTCTTGACTCTCACATGATAGGTATAGTCATTCCAGCTTCCCGGCAGCTGGTTCTTGTATATGTCGTCAAGTCCTGAGAAATTAAACTGATATCTTTCATTCAGATATGTAAATCCGAAATACCACGATCCCTGACTTCGCCGCTGTATTTTGGAGAAATTGAAAGCGGCGGCCTGAGAGTAACGCTTATTATTCAGAAAATAATACAGGTCAAGACCGAACGCCTTGTTGTCGAGTCCCTTGAAAGGTATATGCACCTTGTCGGGGTCGCCACGGTGGCCGAAACGCGTTATTGTCGTGCCTATATTGTTGTCATATATATACATATCTGCGCAGAATAGTGCACAGTTGAATGCAAAATTAAATCGCTTGCGCGATTTAGTGTTACCATTGAAATATCTCGATATATTTATATCATAGCCCACCGACACGGCAAGGTAAGTCAGATACGCACCCATGGCCGTCGAGGCATCCGACACCATGTTTATGCGTGTATCATTTTCAAGTTCAAAAAGATAATGATCGATCCAGGAGTCGGTCTTGAACTTCACATTGAATTTTGTCCCGGTGCCGACAACATAAGTCGAGTCATATGAATTGAAAAAACGGTCGCCCCAGCGGTATGTCTTTATGCAGAAATTAGGGAAACGACCCCAAGCCGCGATCGAGTCGAGAGCAAGCGAAAAAGCATGACCGGTCTGTGCGCTGGCGATTAAAGCCACCACTATAAATATCCTTGCCAATACATTTCGTCGGCCATGCCGGGTCGACGTGTCGGGTCTGCTTTCTGAAACGCGATACATGTACTTCAAAGTGACATAGCATCCGCTCTGCAGGATGCCGATGTCAGATAATGCACGAATGCCGGAGATTGTTCTGAGCAAAGATACTGCTTTTTTTCAACTATTCTGAGTCATTTTATCGTGGTTTTGCTATATTTGTGTCTGATATGTCAGAGAAAGCAGTTAAAAAATTCACCGCTCCGGAAGAAGACGCCATGATTGCCGAGGCTTTTCAGGAAGTCCTGGACGGATATCTGCGCTCAAATCACCGCAAAAAAGCAGAGATCATTGAGCGCGCTTTCAATTTTGCCAAAAATGCGCATGAAGGCATAAGACGCCGCTCGGGTGAGCCATATATACTTCACCCGATTGCAGTTGCAAAAATTGCCAGTCAGGAGATAGGGCTCGGATCGACCTCTATCTGTGCGGCTCTGTTGCACGATGTGGTGGAGGACACCGATTACACGGTCGAAGACATTAAGCAGCATTTCGGGCCTAAGATAGCTCAGCTTGTCGAGGGGCTGACAAAAATATCGGGAGGCATATTCGGAGACAAGGCATCGGCGCAGGCCGAGAACTTCCGGAAACTACTCCTTACAATGTCGGAAGACATCAGAGTGGTTCTTATCAAGATGGCCGACAGGCTGCACAACATGCGCACACTTGGCAGCATGGCTCCAAACAAGCAGTACAAGATCGCCGGAGAGACACTCTACATCTATGCGCCGCTCGCTCATCGGCTCGGCCTGTTCGCGATAAAGACCGAGCTTGAAGATCTCAGCTTCAAATACGAGCATCCCACAGCCTACGAGGAAATCTCGCGCAAGATAGCCGAGACAGAGGCATGGCGCCAGAAAGTCTACAAAGATTTCTCGACACCGATCACCGAGAAACTGCATGAGCTCGGCCTGAAATTCGAGGCAAAGGCACGTGTGAAATCGGTTTACTCCATCTGGAAAAAGATGGAGACAAAGCACATACCGTTTGAGGAAGTCTACGACCTCTACGCTATGCGCATCATTTTCGACTGCGACGATCCGGGTAAGGAGAAAAGCATCTGCTGGAACATCTACTCGGCGATAACCGACATATACAAGCTGCACCCCGACCGCACCCGCGACTGGGTCTCCGTGCCGAAAGCCAACGGATACCAGGCTTTGCATCTCACAGTCATGGGATCGGACGGCAACTGGGTGGAGATACAGATAAGGTCACGCCGCATGGACGAGATAGCCGAAAAAGGCTTTGCCGCACACTGGAAATACAAGATCGGCGAAGGCGACGAAGAGAGCGAGCTCAATGTGTGGCTGCACACCATCAAAGACATACTCGACAACCCGGAGCCCAACGCCATCGACTTCCTCGACACGCTTAAACTCAACCTGTTTGCTTCGGAGATCGTGCTCTTCACCCCAAAAGGTGAGCTTGTCACACTGCCCAAAGGTGCCACCGTGCTCGACATGGCTTTCGAGCTGCACAGCGAGATCGGCTATCACTGCATCGCTGGCAAAGTCAACCACAAACTCGTGCCACTGTCCTACCGCCTGAACAGCGGCGACCAGGTAGAAGTGCTCACATCGCAGTCGCAGACACCCAAGCCCGAATGGATGGACCTGATGGTTACAGCCAAAGGCAAGACGAGTCTGCGCACCGCTCTCCGCAAAGAGCGACAGCCTGCCATAAACCGCGGCAAAGAAATCTTCACCGGATTTCTGGACGACAACGAAATCATCGAGAACAACGCCATATTCACCAAAGTACTCGGATATTTCAGAGTGCCAAACCGCGAAGAGCTATACTATCAGCTCGGGCGCGAAGAAGTCACCCTCGATGACGACATTGCTAAAATTCTGAAGAAAGTCGGGAAAAAACAGTCTTCAAAAGGCTCAATCTTCAGCAAGCTCGTCCGTTTCGGAAAAGACGCCATACCGAGCGCATTGCTGCCGGCGTCAACAGCCGCCGACACATCGGCACAGTCGGCACAGACAGCACCGGCTCCGGTCAATACGAAGCAGACCTACCGCCTCGAAAGCAACGACAAAGGAGCCGTCAATTTCCGCCGATGCCAATGTTGTTTCCCCATTCCGGGCGACGACACACTCGGGTTCATTGCCGATGACGGAGTTGTCGAGGTTCACGATATGACCTGCGAGAGAGCCATGGCTCTTAAAGCCGGATTCGGCCCACGCATTCTGTCGGTCGACTGGCAGGGAGTAAGCGGCTCATACCCCGTCCATATTCACATTGAAGGCATCGACCGTCATGGCATCCTGCAGGAGATCATATCAATGATATCCTCTCACCTCGGACTCGACATTAGAGGCATGAACATTCAGGCCAAAGACGAAGTCTTCGCTTGCGAGCTCGACGTCAGAGTTGCCGATGCGTCCACCGTCAACTCGCTGTGCGCACGCATCAAAAAGATAAACGGAGTCCAGTCGGCATCACGCATCAGATAGATGCGCTCTGACACAATCAACAATGCCACAACTCCCGCCTCCTCACTAATAGAACTGTATGAAAAAAAATATTTCAAGAATCACACTGGTAAGAGCGGCTACGTTTGTAGTTGCCACGTTGCTTGTAGTACTGTTTCTGCCAGGCAACGACAAACAGAGATTCAACTATGAGGAGAATCGTCCATGGATCCACTCACTGCTTACGGCACCGTTCGACATTCCCGTATTCAGAGACTCGACTACAGTGCGTGAAATGTCTGACAGCATCAGGGCAAACTTTATTCCGGTATATAAACGCCAGACACAGGTTGCCGATGAGGTCAAGCAACGCATCAACGACCTGTATGAGCTACCTCAGAACGAACGTGCAAGACTTCGCACCATTGTCGACCGGCTTTACGCGGCCGGAATTGTCGACAACGAGACTGCCGGACTCATTGCAGGCGGCAAGCTGAAATCCATAAAGATCGTATCCGACAATATCATACAGACCGGATCCACATCCAGTTTCCGTTCACAGCGTAGCGCATACTCAATCCTCGACAGTCTGGCGCCCTCGCCCGAGGCACGACAGGCCATTCTTGCCCACGAGATTCCGTCTCTACTGATGCCCAATATGGTACTGGACACACTTGAGACCGATAGATTGCTTCAGGAGGCACTGCAGCCTGCCAAAGCCGCCATAGGAGTCGTGCAGCAAGGCGAGCGCATTGTCGACCGTGGCGACATCGTCACACCCCAGCTCTATCAGGTGCTGCTCACCTACGAGGACATGATCGAGGCAAGAGACCTCTCCGAATCATCGACACATATATACATCGAGATCGGTCAGATTCTGTATTTCGCGATACTCTTTGCCGCAGTCTACCTGTATATGTTTCTTTACCGTCCGAAATGGTGGAGAAGCCAGCGACGGCTGCTGTGTGTGATGACACTGCTTACCGCATTCTATATATTCGCGGTCATACTGTCGTCGGCTTTCACCTCAGGCATATACATAATACCCTTCACGATACTGCCGATTATGATGGTGGTATTCTACGATGCACGCACGGCGCTATTCGTTCACATGATCGAGATAATGCTGTGTCTGAGCCTGTCGACATATCAGATGGAGTTCATCTTCATCGAGTTTATAGCGGGTGTCGCGTCGATTTTCTCTCTACAGGAACTGTCACGGCGCTCACAGCTCATAAAGACTGCCGGTTATGTGTTCATGGCATATGCGGTCTCATATCTGGCCGTAGACCTTATGACCACTGGAGTCGTCACTTCTTTCTCATGGAAACTCATCGGTTTTTTCATGATCAATGCAGTGCTCACATCATTTGCCTACATACTTATTTTCCTGCTTGAAAAAGCCTTCGGATTTATTTCCGTAGTGACGCTTGTCGAACTCGCCGACATAAACAATCCTATTCTGCGCGAGTTGTCTGAGGAGTGTCCGGGCACATTCCAGCACTCCATCGCTGTGAGCAGTCTTGCTGCGGAGGCCGCACGTAAGATACACGCCAACGTGCAGATCGTGAGAGCCGGAGCATTATACCACGACATAGGCAAGATCTCAAACCCGGCATTCTTCACTGAGAACCAGCATGGCGTGAATCCGCATGACTCACTTTCGCCCGAACAGAGCGCCCGCATCATCATAGGGCATATCACCGACGGGCTGAAACGAGCCGAAAAGGCACAGCTGCCCGAAGTAATACGCGACATGATACGTCAGCACCATGGGGCAGGCAAGGCTAAATACTTCTACATTACAGAGTGCAACAAAAAGGGAGCGGAAAATGTCGATCCGGCATTATACACCTATCCCGGCCCGAATCCACAGACTGCCGAGGCATCGCTCCTCATGATGGCCGACTCTGTAGAAGCGGCTTCACGCTCATTGCCTTCACCGACAGTCGAAGCTATCACCGAACTTGTAAACCGTATAATCGACGGCCAGATCAAAGACGGACTGCACAACAACTCCCCCATCTCGTTCCGCGACATAAAGGAGATCAAAGAAAGCTTCATTAAGCGACTTCGCACCATCTATCATGCGCGCATCGCATATCCTACTGCCGACGGTTCACAGAGCTCAGAATCTCCGGCCGACACAAAACAATAGACCATGATCCGCAAACTCTGCACGCTGATTGCTGTCATTGCAGTATTCTCATGCCAGGCACGCACCGTCCGCGTCCTTGCCATAGGCAACAGCTTTTCAGAAGACGCCCTTCTGCAGCATCTGCACGAGATCGTGGCAGAGGCAGGCGACACGATAATTATCGGAAATCTCTCGATCGGAGGATGCGAGCTGCAGAAACACGCCTACAACGCCCGGCACGACGCGCCGATCTATCGCTATCACAGCATCGACTGCGACGGCCGGATGACGCAGACCGACAATTACACAATGAAAGCCGCACTCGCCGGCGAGCATTGGGATGTGGTCACACTGCAGCAGGCAAGCCACTACTCCGGCATAGCCGACAGCTATTCACCGTGGCTCGCGATGCTGATCGCATATGTTCGCGAAAACACCGTCGGCGATCCGGTCATAGGATTTCACCAGACATGGGCTTACGCCTCATCCGCTTCACATTGGGCTTTCCGATATTACGGCAACAATCAGCTCGAGATGTACAGGCACATCTGTGATGCAGCGCGTCAGGCCATGGCCGACAATGCGATATCGCTCGTCTTGCCCTCGGGAACCGCGATACAGAATGCACGCGCCACATCATTGGGCGACAACCTCAACCGCGACGGATATCACCTCGACATGAAGATCGGACGCTACATCGCCGCATGCACATGGTATAGCGTATTATTCGGCAAAGATGTGACCGAAATAAAATATCGCCCCGAAGGCATCGATGAAGACAGCGCATCTCTGGCCCGGCGTGCCGCCCAGGCCGCTGTGCATGATCCATGGGAAGTGACCGCAATACAATAACAGTCTGAGACTGTCAACATAAAACAAATACCATGAACCGACGCTCATTTCTTAGAAACATGAGCCTTACGGCTGCATCTGTAATGTTGCCTGCCGGGCATATGTTTGCTTCCGCCAATACCGACGGAAAGAAAAATCCCGACGTAAAAGCCGGATTCGTCATGTGGCAACTGCCCTCACAGGTAAATACCATAGGCAACTCCTACGTATTGCTGACCGACGGAGGAAAAGTAGTCGTAATGGACGGCGGAAAACCGGAAGAGACATCATATCTGCGCGGATTTCTGGGAGCACTCGGCAACGAAGTCGAAGCATGGTTCATCACACACCCCCACGACGACCACATGGGTGCGCTTAACGAAATTCTGAAGTCGCCGGGAGATATATCGATAAAACGCATTTATCACTCAAGTTTCTCAGAAAGCCTGCTTGATGCCGAGCCTGAATATATGGATCGTGCACGCGACTTTTACAGAAATCTCGCAAAAACCGACATACCGGTGACCGATCTAAGAGAACCGGGGCTGACACTGAAGATCGACGGACTGAATCTTATGATACTCGGAGTCACCAACGAGGAATTGCGCACAAACCCCTACAACAATTCGTCTGTAATAATACGCGCATGGGACGCCCGGAAGTCAATACTGTTCCTTGCCGATGCCGGGGTTGAATGTGGCGACAAACTTCTTTCAGGACCTTATGCACGGCATCTCGACTGCGACTACATGCAGATGGCTCATCACGGACAGAACGGTTGCGACGAACATTTCTACAAGACCGTCATATTCAAAGCCTGCCTGTGGCCGACACCGCTATGGGTATGGAACAACGACGGAGGAGCAGGCATTAACACAGCTCATCTTAAGACATTCGACACCCGCCGGTGGATGGACGAGAAAGGCATAGCAGAACACCATGTGTCATGTCTCGACGGACTTTACCGCCTTGAATAACGACTATTGATTTAATCTTGCGCCCTGACGTGGAAATGCTCGGTAACCGAACCTGAAACTTCTGTGTGATGGTAGGTGAATCCACACTTTTCAGCGACACGGCGCGACTTGTCGTTGCCGTCAAAAAAAGCAATCCAGAGATTTTTCTTACCCAATACATCCCGCGCATGCCCGACAAGAGCGTTCACGGCCTCAGGTATAAGCCCCATGCCCCAGAAAGGCTTACCGATCCAATAGCCGATCTCCGCATCATCATCGCCAATCGCCTGACTATGCTTTTCCTCTCCCGGCACAAGTCCGCAGCATCCTACCGGCTCATCACTATCTTTGATCACGACAGCGTAAACCTCAGGAGCAGAAAAGACCGTGCGTATGATCTCCAGGCTTTCCTCGACCGATCTGTGAGGCAGCCATCCGGCCGAAAGACCGACATCGGGATCCGATGCATACCTGTACAACGCTTCGGCGTCGCTCTCTCTCCATGGACGAAGCATTAGCCGCCCGGTTTCAATTATTGCATCCATAAGTCAGATTCAACGAAATAAAACGAATACACAAATGTCCCGCATCAGAAATATCATATTCGACTTCGACGGAACACTTGTCGATACAGCCCCGCTCATCATCGCGACGATGCAGGCGACAATCGCCCGACTTCAATTGCCGCCCAGAAGCGACAGTCAGTGCCGTGCAACTATCGGGCTGCGGCTTGAGGCCGTTGCCGGCGCACTTTGGCCACAGATCTCAGACATCAGTCAGAAATACGCCGACACCTATCGCCTGATCTTCGAGACACTGCGCTCCACTTTCAGCATCACATGTTTCCCGGGCGTCATCGACACACTCAGGCTGCTCCACGACCAAGGCTGCCGTCTCGCCATAGCCAGCAGCCGCAGTCACAGGTCGCTCGATGAATATGTCGACTGTTTCGACATACGCCATCTGTTTGATTCACTTATCGGCGGTGACGACGTCAGCGAGGCAAAGCCGGCTCCCGAACCCGTATTGAAGATCTGCCGCACAATGCAGTGGGACGTGGTGGAGACTCTCGTAGTCGGCGATACAGTCTTCGATATCGGCATGGGGCGTAATGCAGGAACCCGCACATGTGCCGTCACCTACGGCAATCAGAGCCGCAATGAACTCCTTACAGCAGATCCCGACGCCATAATAGATAATTTCGACGAGCTGCCTGACCTTCTTACTTTTTAAGTGACAGACCGCTGCCGGTGTCTTCGATATCGAATATTCTGGCGCGCTCCATGCCCGATGGTGAGTTAGGCACGTGTATGACGAGATGAAGATCGCCGCCAAAATCCTTGAACAGCATTCCGTGACCGCCGTTTTTATTGAACAGCGGCACATCGTTCTGTCGCCACGGTCCCATCACCTTTCCGGTCACCGACTCCGCCACACCGATAGCATACTCGCCGTTCATAAAGCTCGACCATATCATCAGAAGTTTGCCTTCTTTCGTGCGATAGAGATAACAGCCGTCGGTGACATAACTGCTGCCACCGCCTGACCCCGTCGACCATTTGGCCGCCGAAGCATCAAACAAACGCGTGGGCTGCCCGATCGGCTCCGAGAGGTCGTCCGACAGTCTCACCACTTTCATTGCACCATCGGCCACCTGCACCCATTCGTGGCAATACACCATGTACGGGACACCGTCTTCAACCCATAGCGTACCGTCAAGAGCCATCTCGTCGACAGGAGTGGCAGGCATGCGGCTCAGCGCCTCAAACGGCCCCTCGGGCGAGTCGGAACGAAATATCTGTGTACCGCGGTAAGTATATGGAGGCCAGCCCTCTTTCTGAGCCTTCCACACTATGTCGGTGTTGATTGTGGCGAAAAGATAATACTTCCCGTTATACTTGTGCACTTCGGGAGCCCAGACCGCCCCCGTTATCCAGTTGTCTTCAGGCACCGCACACACCTGCATAGGGCCATCCCAGTTCTTGAGATCCTTGCTTTTGTACACAGCAACTCCGCCAAGACTCTTTCCGTCTTTGCCGGTGACCGATTTTGAGCAGTACATGTAGTAGTTGCCCGATGCCGAGTCAGCAAGAATAAACGGATCACGTATATTAATGTCCTCTATCGGTGTCACAGCCATGACATGACACACACATGCCGAAATCAGCAGCAGCAATATACTAAACTTTTTCATCTTATGTGATTTTTTTTAAATGATTAGGTGAGGGTATTGTCCATCTGTGGAGCCTGCACGGCACGAGCATCTGACTGAAGTCACATTTTGCATTCTGTCATTATAATCTCTGGCATATCGGCAAATCAGTTTTCCGATAACCTGTCCATTATACATTTAACCATCACTTCAGGCTGGTTACAGCTTACGACATACTTGCGCCCCGACTTCAGTTCGATAAGAAAAGTATCTTTCCATTTTCCGATATACGCAAAATATTTTCCGATCTCACGGTTACGAAACCAGCCGTAATAACCGAAAAATCCGCCACTACCCGATATGCGCACATCCAATGTCGACTGAAACAGGCTCACACGGGCAATATCCTGCACTGCGATATGTTTTGGCGTCAGCAGCCTTCTGATTGTCACTTTGCGACGATCGACCGTCACAGCCACCGGACTATAGTACAACGCACCGATAAACACAATTCCGATACTGGCGAAAAGAATTACCGGGATATGTGCGTCCTCTGCCACAAACGACAAGCCGACAAATATCACACAGACTACAACCGTCATTATAGTGACATAATTGCTCCATGCGACACGGCGGGTTATTTTATTCGCGTTACTCATTCTGTTTATATAATTTATACATAAAAAACTTCCGCAATATACTTAAAAAAAGCAGATCGCGGAAGTGTTTTTGGCCACACAGGCCGATTTTGTCTGAGTTTATTCGTTCATTGTACGCAGAAGCTCGTCGTTGTCGGTCGTGCGCTCCATGCGGTCCTTTATGAACTCCATGGCCTCTATCGAGTTACGGTCGCTCAGGAAACGGCGCAATATCCACATGCGGTTCTGCGTCTCCGGGCGAAGCAGCAAGTCGTCGCGGCGGGTGCTCGACGCCATGATGTCGACTGCCGGGAATATACGCTTGTTCGACAGTTTGCGGTCGAGTTGCAGCTCCATATTGCCGGTTCCTTTAAACTCCTCGAAGATCACCTCATCCATCTTCGAGCTCGTCTCGGTGAGGGCTGTCGCGATGATCGTAAGCGAGCCGCCGTTTTCAATATTACGTGCCGCACCAAAGAAACGCTTGGGTTTCTGAAGCGCATTGGCGTCGACACCGCCCGAAAGTATCTTGCTTGACGTCGGAGTGACAGTGTTGTAGGCACGTGCAAGGCGCGTTATAGAGTCAAGCAGTATCACGACATCGTGTCCGCACTCCACCATGCGCTTCGCCTTTTCAAGCACGATATTGGCAATGCGCACATGACGGTCCGCCGGCTCGTCGAAAGTCGATGATATCACTTCGGCATTCACACTGCGTATCATGTCGGTCACCTCCTCAGGGCGCTCGTCGATAAGCAGTATCATTATGTATGTCTCAGGGTGATTCTCAGCGATAGCATTGGCTATATCTTTGAGAAGTATGGTCTTACCTGTCTTTGGGGGAGCGACTATAAGTCCGCGCTGTCCCTTGCCTATCGGCGAGAACATATCTACTACACGTGTCGATATGTTGCATGTGCGACCACCGGTAAGATCAAATTTTTCGTCAGGGAAAAGAGGAGTCAGATGCTCAAACGGCACGCGGTCGCGTATGAACTCCGGCGAGCGGCCGTTCACCCGTAAGAGACGGGCCATCGGGAAATACTTGTCATTTTCGCGCGGAGCACGCAATGTGCACTCAACCACATCGCCGGTCTTTATATGAGCCGCACGTATCTGCTCACGCGTCAGATATACATCATCGGGCGACGGCATATAGTTGAAGTCAGCCGAACGCAGGAAACCATGTCCCTCAGGCATCACTTCAAGCACGCCGGAACATTCGATAAGTCCGTTGAAGTCAAAAGCCTGTATCTGCTGCTGATGCTTAGCCTTACGCATTCCCGACTGATTGCCTGAACCGGGTTCCTGGATCGAGACCGGCGCATCAAGTCTCATGGAAGCGGAAGGAGTATTCTTTTGCGCTGACTCCTGCGTCTTCTTGCCACCGAAGCGCGAGTCACTGTCTTTCTTCGGAAAGAAATTGACAAAGTCCGAATCTTTGTCTGCCGTCTCTTGCTTCTCCTCGATCACTTTGCTTTCAACGGGCTCCGATGTTGGCTCGACAACAGCTTCAACCTCCTTTATTTCTTTTGCAGGCTCTGCTGCGACATTTTCAACAACTGCCACCGGCGCGATCACCACATCATCCTTGCCTTCCTCGACTATTGTCTCGGAAGCCGCATTATTGCCTGATTCAGGTGCTTTGGGCTGCGCTGCCGGCTTACGGCGTGAAGCAAGCGTAAGACCGGAACTTACTGTTCTTGCAAGCATTATTTTCTTTGCAGGAGAAGCATCGGTCTTTTCTTCCGTGCTCTCAGCCTGTCCATTACCTGTCTGCTCAGTGCGGCGTGGACGGCCACGGCGACGTTTCTCCTGGCTCTGCTGTTCTGCGGCGTTGGCATTATCCTCCGATATATTCTGCTCAGAGGCATTTGACTCAGACACAGTCTCATCAACAGAGTCAGCATCCCTCTTGGGCTTTCTGCCGCGTTTCTTAGGCTCATCTGCAGGCAGCTCCTCGGCCACAGCTACATCCGGCTGCGATTTTGGCTTTCTGCCACGCTTTTTAGGCTGTGAAGCATCTGCATCAGCCGGTTGCTGAGCCTTGCGTCCGCGCCTCTCACGCGGTTCACGTTGCGGCGCGCTGGATGCGTAGTTTTCTGCCTGAGCATCAAGCATCTGATATATAAGATCTTCTTTATCTGAAGCCGGCTTTTTTACGCCCAATTCTTTTGCCAGAGGGATCAAAGCGTCCAACTCCTTGTTTTGTAATTCTTCAAGTGTAATCATGCGTTTTCTTGCTTACAGACGCACTAATAGATAGGAAACAAATTTGGTGAATGATTTTTTTCCCGAGAGATCACTATCTAAAATTGAGTAAACTGATCTCAGCGATATTACTTATGCCTATGGCTGATACGCCTTTTCGGGACAATGAAACCGTGGCCGTGGGCCAAAACGACAGCGTTATTCACAACGCTTTCTGTGTACAAATTTATACTTTTTTTTTCTCCTGCACAACTTTCAAAGAATATTCATTAAAATATTCTTCAAAATCTAACCGATAAATTGCAATAACTTATCAGCATGGCATAACCGGTCTAAAAATTCACTCCCGCATGAAAAGATATTATCCTGTCATGCGGGAGCAATATAGTTCTATCTTTCAGTTCAATGACAACAGCCGTCCTGGCAGCCGCCTCCGCAGTGCTCGTCACTGCAGCCGCCGTCATGGCAACCGCAGCCACAACTGTGAGCCGGATGAAGCTCCTCGGGGGTAGCATCGCGCACAAGTGTGACCTTACCGTCAAAACGAACGTCCTTGCCGGCAAGAGGATGATTGAAGTCCATCTTGATCTTTTCAGGACCTACCTCCTCCACTACACCGCTGACACGGAAACCGTCGGCAGTCATCATAGGCACAACAGCACCCTTCTTGATGTGCTCGTCGTCAAACTTTCCGTCGATCTCAAACACTTCACGGTCAAGCTCGACAACCTGCTCGGGATCATATGGACCGAAAGCCTCGTCGGCACCGACCTTCACGTTGAACACACCGCCCTGTTCAAGACCGTCGAGCGCACGCTCGAGAGGAGCGATGACACCACGGGTCACACCAAAGACGATCTTCTCAGGATCTGACGGATCTACCTGATGAACAAGTTTATCCTTTCCATCGGGCTGCACCTCATAGAGGTCATATGTCAGCTCGATATATTTTCCAGGCTGGATTTTTTCCATAGTTCAAATATTATGTTTTTCAAATTATTAGAATTCCGCATTACCCGGAGTACGGGGGAACGGGATCACGTCGCGGATATTGGTCATGCCCGTCACAAACAGCACCAGACGCTCAAATCCGAGGCCGAAACCGCTGTGAGGAACCGTGCCGAAACGGCGTGTGTCGAGATACCACCACATATCCTTCATCGGTATGCCGAGCTCGTCGATACGCTGCTGGAGTTTGTCGAGATTCTCCTCACGCTCCGAGCCACCGATGATCTCGCCGATTTTCGGGAAGAGCACATCCATCGCACGCACGGTCTTGCCATCTTCGTTCTGCTTCATGTAGAATGCCTTGATCTCCTTCGGATAGCCGGTAAGTATCACAGGCTTCTTGAAATGCTGCTCCACGAGATAGCGCTCGTGCTCGCTCTGAAGGTCGGCGCCCCAGTAGACGGGGAAGTCAAACTTGTGACCCGACTCCTCGAGTATCTTCACACCCTCAGTATAAGTGAGACGCACAAAATCGTTGTGCAATACAAACTCAAGGCGCGAGATAAGGTCTTTGTCATACATCTCGGCAAGCCACTCGATATCCTCACGCGAGTTTTCAAGAGCATAGCCGATACAGTACTTCACGAAGTCCTCGGCAAGATCCATGTTTCCATTGATATCGAGGAAAGAGACCTCAGGCTCGATCATCCAGAACTCCGACAGGTGGCGGGGTGTATTGGAGTTCTCGGCACGGAATGTCGGGCCAAACGTATAGATGGCACCAAGAGCGGTCGCACCGAGCTCACCTTCAAGCTGGCCTGAGACAGTCAGAGCGGTAGGTTTGCCGAAGAAATCGCCGCTGTAATCGACACGTCCCTCCTCATCTTTGGGGAGATTGTTCAGATCAAGAGTCGTGACCTGAAACATCGCTCCGGCACCCTCACAGTCACTCGCAGTGATCAGAGGAGTATTCAGATAGACAAAGCCACGCTCATTGAAGAACTTGTGGATGGCGAATGCAAGAGTGGAGCGCACACGGAGCACTGCGCCGAATGTGTTTGTACGCGGACGCAGATGAGCCTTTTCACGAAGATACTCAAGAGTATGCCCTTTTTTCTGCAACGGATATGTCTCAGGGTCGGCAGTGCCGTATATCTCGATATCTTCTGCCTGAATCTCACACGTCTGACCCTTACCCATCGACTCGACGAGTTTGCCGCGGACACGCAGCGACGATCCGGTCGTCACAGGCTTGAGCTGCTCGTCGGTAAAACGAGTCATGTCAAGCACAATCTGTATGTTGCGGATCGTCGAACCGTCGTTGAGTGCCACAAACTGCACATATTTGTTGCCGCGACGGGTTCTGGTCCAGCCTTTCACCTCTATCTCCCGGCCAATCAGCTCAGGATGTGTGAAAATATCTTTTATGATTGTTCTTTCCATATTTGTCACAAGTAGGAAATAATGATTCTGTTCGGTTCTTTTCTACGGTCACTCAAAAGCTCCGCGTTTGAGCTTGTTGACCTCCTCCTGCGTGAGGTAGCGCCAGCGGCCGCGAGGCAGATTCTTCTTGGTGAGACCGGCGAAGTACACACGGTCGAGCTTGGTCACATGATAGCCGAGCTTCTCGAATATGCGGCGGACGATACGGTTCTGACCCGAATGGATCTCGATACCGGCCTGATTGCGGTCCTTGTCGTTGGCATAGCTTATCGCATCGGCATGTATCATACCGTCTTCCAGCTCCACACCGTCGGCAATCTGCTGCATATCCTCCTCGGTGATGTCATGGTCGCACCACACGTGATAAATCTTTTTCTTGACGAACTTCGGATGCGTGAGTTTCGACGCAAGATCGCCGTCATTGGTCAGAAGAAGCACACCGGTCGTATTGCGGTCAAGACGACCGACCGGATAGATGCGCTCGTCACAGGCCCCCTTCACAAGATCAAGCACCGTCAGGCGACCGTTCGGATCATCGCTTGTCGTCACACAATCTTTCGGTTTGTTGAGCAATATGTAGCACTTGTTTTCCAGTGCCACGACCTTATCGTCATACTCTACAGTGTCGGAGTGCGTTATCTTGGTACCAAGCTCGGTCACAACCTTGCCGTTGACCTTGACGAGTCCCTGCTGTATGAACTCGTCGGCCTCACGACGCGAGCATATGCCGGCATTGGCCATAAACTTGTTAAGACGTATCTGCTCGTTCACGTCGGGTATCGGCATCTCATACTCTATACGACGCGGACGCGGCACGAAACTTGCGCCGGGGCGCTTGTGCATGCCTCCCTGACCGGGGCCATACTGATTGCGCTGATAGCCACCCTGACGAGGAGCATATCCGCCATTGCCCTGACGCTTCTGAAATCCGCCCGGACGACGCTGCTGATATCCGCCGCCGTTCTCATCGTTCTGCGACTGATAGCGTCCACCGCCGTTATTGTCATATCGCTGCTGGCGGTCATAACCTCCATAATTCTCGCGGTTGTCACGCTGGCGGTAGCCGCCGTTCTGATAATCGCGACGCTGAAATCCGCCGTCACCTGAGTTCTGACGGTACTGGTAATTTGAACCGTCGTTGCCATCGCGGTTGTCGCGGGGCACATAACTGCTGTTTGAGCGAGGCTGATAGCTGCCTTGACGACGTGGATGATACTCACCTCCGCCGTTCTCCTGTCCGTTCTGCTGACGCGGTCTATATCCGCCTGTACCTCCCTGATTCTGATATCTGGGCTGATACCCTCCCTCCTCACGGAATGACCTGAAACCGCCACGCCGCGAACCGGCATCGCCATTATCGGCACTGCCGTAATCATTATACCTGTTACCCGAATACTGTCCGGGCTTATAGTCGATTTTCTCGTAACGCCCTCCCTCCGGGGCCGATGACTGAGCTATAGGTTTAGCACCAATACGTGGACGCTTAGCTTTCTTTTCAGGGACATCCATATTATCCATGGAGATGAATTTTGTAGTTGTGTGTCAATAATGATAAAATATCCAGACTCTTCCTCCGTCAGTCCGCACCTACATAAATCACTTATCGGGTTACGGAGACATAAAGTCGAGTGCCATAGCCGCAACGTTTCTCAACCGGCTGCAGGCCATAATTTGATCAGTTAATTGTTTTTCTGTCTGTGTTCAAGTGCTTTTTATTCATGGTTTGACTATTGGCCTCCACGCAGTGCGGTAGTTGCCGGTGTTATCCCTACAACAGCCGCAGCCACAGGTTTGTTCACAAACCTGTGTAACTGTGTGGCGAGAGTTTACGCAACTCTTCTTTCACATTTTCCCCGACTTCAAGAGTCTCTATAAAGCCGGCGATGCTGTCTGCTGTGATCGCAGAGTTGACACGTGTAAGCTGTTTCAGCGTCTCATACGGATTGGGATATCCCTCTCTGCGGAGAATCGTCTGTATGCCCTCGGCAACGACACTCCACATGCTGTCGAGATCGGCATCTATGGCAGCCTGATTGAGCAGGAGCTTGTTAAGCCCTTTGAGAGTGGAGGCAAACGCAATGACCGAATGCCCCATGGGCACTCCCACATTGCGTAGCACCGTCGAGTCAGTCAGATCGCGCTGCAGACGCGATACAGGAAGTTTGGATGACAGATGCGAGTATATCGCCGACGAGATGCCGCAGTTGCCCTCCGAATTTTCAAAATCGATAGGATTGACCTTATGTGGCATAGCCGACGAGCCGACCTCACCGGCCTTGATGCGCTGCTTGAAGTATTCCATCGAGATATACATCCACATGTCGCGGTCAAGATCCATAATGATCGTGTCGATGCGACGCATCGCGTCAAAAAGCTGAGCAAGATTGTCGTAATTGGAAATCTGCGTAGTCCACTGCTCACGCTCGATTCCAAGCTTCTCGTTCAGGAATTTATTGGCAAACGATTTCCAGTCTATATCGGGATAAGCCACGCGGTGGGCATTGAAATTACCCGTAGCACCGCCGAACTTGCCACTTATCTTCACCGACTTCAGGGAAGCGATCTGCTCCTGCAGTCTATAAGCAAAAACCTTAAGCTCTTTACCGAGGCGTGTCGGCGATGCAGGCTGCCCATGCGTGCGTGCAAGCATAGCCACATCCTTCCACTCCTCTGCTTTACTTTCAAGCCATTCGACAACAGGCATAAGAGCGGGAAGATATACGTTGGCGATCGCATCGGCAATCGACATCGGCACAGCCGTATTGTTTATGTCCTGCGAAGTAAGACCGAAGTGTATAAACTCTTTCCACTTCTCAAGACCAAGCTCGGGCAGATGCTCCTTGATGAAATACTCTACTGCCTTTACATCGTGATTGGTCACCCCCTCGATTTCCTTGATGCGCTGTGCGTCCTCTACTGTAAAATCGACATACAGAGATCTCAGCCGCTCCAGCGACTCTGCCGGCACAGAATCAAGCTGAGGCAAACCGAGCCCGCAAAGAGCGATAAAATACTCAACCTCTACTTTAATTCTATAGCGGATCAAAGCATATTCCGAGAAATAATCGGCAAGCGGAGCGCATTTCGACCTATAGCGTCCGTCGAGCGGAGATACAGCGGTAAGTGATGACAATTGCATAGTGAGATGTGAAACCAATATAATGACGTCGTTTAAACACCGCAAAAGTAATGCTTTTTTTTGTTTCATCAATAATTTCAAACTTCATTTACGCATCTTATACAATTTTTTAGTCTGTTATGAAACGATTTACGGTCAATTATCGCCACTATCAGCTATCGTCCGAGAAAATTTTTTCAAAAAAAACTTTGCAAAAAGTTTGGCAATTCAGAAAAAGGCCGTATCTTTGCATCGCCGAAACGGAAAAAGGGCGCTTAGCTCAGCTGGTTCAGAGCGTCTGCCTTACAAGCAGAGGGTCGGG
>CAYMEX010000017.1:0-62763 GCA_964389525.1 uncultured Muribaculaceae bacterium
GCCCAGAACAGGACAGTCACGGGTGTAGTGACCGACGAGGCGGGTGAACCGCTTGTCGGCGCCACTGTCGCTGTGACAGGTGGAGGACAGGCAACGGCTACCGATATTGACGGTGCGTTCCGCCTGCAGGTTCCGGCTTCGGCCAAGAAACTGTCAGTAACCTACGTGGGTATGCTTCCCGCCGAGGTCAACATCGACTTCAACACGCGCATGCACATCACGCTCAAGACCTCGCAGCAGGAGCTCGACGAGGTGATGGTCGTGGCTTTCGGTACGTCAAAAAAGCAGGCCTTCACCGGTGCCGCTACTGTCGTCAAGGCCGATGAGCTTGCCAAGCACACCACCTCCAACGTCTCGAACGCTCTCGCCGGAGCCGTGCCCGGTCTGCAGCTCCGCGGTCAGAGCGGTGCTCCCGGCAGCGGTAATGCGAGCATAAAGATCCGTGGTATTGCATCGCTCTATGCTTCTACCGATCCTCTGATCATCGTCGACGGCGCTCCCTACTCGGCTTCGCTCACCAATATCAACCCCGACGACATCGAGTCTGTATCGGTGCTCAAGGATGCTGCCTCGGCTGCCCTTTACGGTGCACGCGGTGCAGGCGGTGTGATCATCATCACCACCAAGCGCGGCAGCACGGCCGACGCAAAGATCTCCGTCGAGGCAAAATGGGGTGCAAACTCACGCGCCATCCAGGAGTATGACGTGATCGACAGCCCGGCCGAATACTACGAGGCCTTCTACAACAAGCTCTACAACTACGCCGCAAACGTAGGCGGATACGACAATGAGAAAGCTAACACATGGGCCAACCGCGCGACCCTTTCACAGCTTCAGTATCAGGCTTACACTCTTCCGCAGGGAGAATCTCTGATCGGGCTCGACGGCAAACTTAATCCTAAAGCCACTCTCGGCTATCAGTACACAGGTAAAAACGGCACTGAATATTATATCACCCCCGACAACTGGCGCGACCTCGCTTATCGCACCGGATTCCGTCAGGAGTACAACGTCAGCGTCAACGGCGGTACAGAGAAGGCGTCATACTACGCATCAGTCAACTACCTTAACGAGGACGGCTACATCCAGTACTCGGGTTATGACCGCATCAGCGCACGCGCCAAGGCCGACTATCAGGCTACCAAGTGGCTCAAGGTAGGAGCAAATGTGAATTTCATTCACTCCAAGACTGAGTCAAACGCCAACATGAGCACATCAAGCAACTCGACCAACCTCATGTACTATACCTCTGGCATCGCTCCAATCTATCCGGCATTCGTCCGTGTCGTTAAAGACGGTGTTCCCGTCATCGCAACCGACTCGCGCGGCCATCAGGCTTATGACTACGGTGTCTCGGGTCAGAACTACAACGGTCTCACACGCCCGTTCCTCTCGACCGGTAACCCGCTCGGCTCAAACCGCTACAACAAGGTGAATACCTGGGGCAACCAGTTCAACGGCACATTCACAGCCGACTTCACCTTCACCGACTACCTTAAGGCAAACGTCACAAGCACAGCCGTGCTCGGACAGACAACTAACTCCGACTACGAAAACGCTTTCTATGGCCCGAAAGTAGGTGTCAACGGCGAGCTTTACAAATCGCAGCAGACTTCGACACGCACCAACAACGTACAGACGCTTACTTTCCTCAAGACTTTCGGCGACCACTACGTCAACATTCTCGCCGGTCATGAGTACTACCGCACCAACACCAAGTTCCTCTCGGCAACAGCTCAGGGTGGATTCTCTCCCGACATCACCGAGATCAACGGTTTCGCCAACAAGCTGACTTCGTCTTCCTACTCGACCAACTACAACGTGGAAGGATTCTTCGGAAGCGCACAGTACAACTATCAGGAGAAATACTATGCATCGGCTTCCTACCGCCGTGACGCTTCATCGCGCTTCGCCAAAGAGAACCGTTGGGGTAACTTCTGGAGCGTAGGCGCATCGTGGATCATCAACAAGGATTTCCTGCAGGATGTCAGCGCGATCAATCTTCTCAAACTCAAATTCTCTATCGGTCAGCAGGGCAACGATAACATCGGCGACTATGCCTATATCGACACATACAATCTCGTGAAGTCAACCAACACGTTCATGTCGTCGGTATTCCGTCAGATCGGCAACAAGGATATCACATGGGAGACAACCACCAACATGAATGTCGGTACAGAGTTTGCATTCTTCAACAACCGTCTTTCGGGCAGCATCGACGTCTACAACAAAAAGACATCAAACCTGCTCTTCTGGCTGTCGGTGCCTGAGTCGCTCGGCTCACGCGGCTACTATGGCAATATCGGTGACATCCGCAACTCGGGTATCGAGATCGCCCTCAATGCCACAATCCTCCGCGGCCGCGACTACAGCTGGGATATCAACGTCAATGCGACCCACAATGCCACCAAGATACTGAAACTTCCCGCTTCTAAAACGGCTCAGTACGGCGGATTCTACGAGTCAAACATATGGTATGAGAAAGGCCAGCCCCTCTACAACTACATGTGCTATGCCTATGCCGGCACAAACGACAAGGGTGAGGCTCTCTACTGGCGCGATCCGAAGTGGGTCAACAATGACGCTTACGGCAATCCTAATCCCAAAGCGCCCAACACATCAGCACCCGCACCTGAGAAAGTTGAGACAACCACCGATATAGGTCTTGCCAACCGTTATACCGTAGGATCTATTCTTCCGAAAGTTTACGGAGGTTTCAGCACCAATGTCACATGGAAATCGATCGATCTCTCGCTCACATTCGACTATCAGCTCGGCGGCAAAGTCTATGACGCACGTTATGCCGGTCTGATGAACCCGGGTGAGAATGCATCAAGCGCCGGCAGCAACTACCACAAAGACTGGATCAAGTCGTGGACTCCCGAAAATCCCACTCA
This sequence comes from uncultured Muribaculaceae bacterium, assembly GCA_964389525.1. GTDB lineage: Bacteria > Bacteroidota > Bacteroidia > Bacteroidales > Muribaculaceae > JAFLTL01. Next base: position 2,898 of record CAYMEX010000017.1, read on the forward strand.
GGAATATCCCCGTTGGCAGTACGGTGACAAATACACAACCGCAAGAAGCGATCGCTTCCTCACAAGCGCAAGCTACCTCAACTTCCAGTCGTTCACCGTGGGCTATACTCTCCCCAAGAACATAATCAAGCCATTCTCGAAAGTGCGCATCTATGCGGCCGGCGAGAACCTCGGTTTCATCAGCGCACGTCGCGGCCTCGATCCACGCTACTCCTACACCGGTAACGCGTCGATGTCGGTTTACTCACCGGCACGCACAATCTCAGGCGGTATCCAGGTTTCTTTCTAATGCTAACTCTTGACTCATAAAATGAAAAAGAATATATATATTTCAGCACTCGCGGCACTCACTCTCCCATTGCTGTCGGGGTGCATGCAGGAGTTCCAGCCTGAGAGCAGCTATGCTGACGCCAATCAGGTAAATAACTCGCCCAATGCCTTCAAGGGATTTGTGGACGCGCTCTACGACAATCTTACAGGCAACTTCATTTTCGGAACTGATGATAAATACCCCTATGACTACGGTATCACATCGCTTTTCCTGCTTCGCGATGTAGCCGGACAGGATATAGTGCCTGCATATTCCGGCTCGTGGTATGGCACCTGGTATCAGTGCGGCACCGCTCTCGGTCCCACATATCTCAACTGCCAGATCCCTTGGACCTACTACTACAAGTGGATCAAGGCAGCCAACGATGTGATCTCACACATCGGCGACAATCCCGATCAGACACACCTCTATGGTGGCGGTCAGGCCTATGCTACCCGCGCATGGATGTATCTCGAGATGTCGCAGATGTTCGCACAGAAGACATATGCCGCCGACAAGCAGGCTATCACAGTACCTATTGTCATCGAGACCACAACGATTGCCGATGCTGCAAAAAATCCTCGTGCAACATGGGAGAAAATGATGGAGTTCATTATCTCTGACCTCGACAAGGCAGAGCAGATGATCGACGGATACAGGCGCACCGATGTCTATACAATGGACAAAAGCGTGGTTTACGGCATCAAGGCTCGCGCCTATCTCCTTATGGAAGATTGGGCTAACGCCGAGAAATACGCCAAGCTTGCTCAGGACGGCTACGCCATGATGAGCAACGCGGAGTACACATCGCGAGAGACCGGCTTCAACACTCCCAACAGCGCATGGATGTTTGCGACCCGCTTTGATCCGACCGACAACAACATCATCCTTAACGACGGTGACTCCTGCTGGGGTTCTCACATGATCCTTGAGATCAATCCCAGTGTATCGGGTTGCGGATATGCCGCCAACTACGGTCAGGCAAACTTCATCGACCGTCACCTCTACGAGACCATTCCTGCAACCGATATCCGCCGTGGCGTTTTTGTTGATTTCGCAATCGACGAACTCGAAACCGAGGACGAGCAGATCGAGGCTCTTAAGGCTTATTCTGATTATCCCGACTGGGTATGGTATGTTGGTTATGAAGGTGGCAACTATGAGGCTGTGGGAGGCCTGTCACTGAAATTCCGTGCTGCCGGTGGTGCCGAAGGTCACAACAACCAGTATATCGGATTCTGTGTATCTGTTCCCCTTATGCGCGTTGAGGAGATGAAGCTTATCGAGATCGAGGCTGCAGGCATGCAGAACGAGGCTAACGGTATCAACCTCCTCACACAGTTCGCTAAGTTCCGCGATCCCGACTACGTTTACGGCACACACAACGAGGCCTACTACAACACTACGACTTCGGCATTCCGCAACGAGGTGTGGTGGCAGCGTCGTGTCGAGCTTTGGGGCGAAGGCTTCGCTACTCTTGACATCAAACGCCTCCAGAAAGGCATTATTCGCAGTTATGCCGGCACCAACCACGTCGATTTGTATCAGTGGAACGTTGAGACCACTCCCGAATGGATGAACTGGTGCATCGTACAGACTGAAGGCAACTACAACTACGAATTGGACAACAACCCAACTCCTATCTCACCCGTAGGCAACTCGGAGCCCTATGTTTGGTAATCCACTTCAAAAGCAGATCAAACAATGAAAATCAACAAATATTTCCTCTACATGGCCATCGGTGCCGCAGCAGCCGGGTTCACCGCCTGCGGCGATGACTATGAAGACTACCAGTGGGCTCCGATACCGGAGGGATCTGAGGTCTACTTCTCGAAGAACCTCAGTTCGACAATCACGTTGTCGAGCCTCGAGAACACGTTTTCGATTCCGGTAATGCGTGCCGACGGAGCACAGGCCGGTTCTTATGCCATCACAGCGACAGCTGCTGATGAGAAAACGGTCATGGAAGCGTTCACTATCCCGTCAACTGCCAATTTTGCTGCCGGAGAGACAGAAACTGACATTGTCATCACATATGATTTCGATAAGATAGACTTCGACAATCCCCAGTCGGTTACTCTTACGATCTCGGAAGCCGGAAACGACAATACATACGGTGCTGCCTCATATAGCTTCAAGGCTACGATACCGGCTCCATGGACTGAGATCGGTCAGGGTATTGTGGTTGAAGAATGGTGGACTGGAGGTACGTCATCTAAGGTTACTTTCTATCAGAACGATATCGACCCGACTTCATTCCGTGTCACAAACCCGTTTGCTAAGTCAAACGGACTGGATAAAGATGTGTACTTTGAGTTCCGCATTATTCAGGCTGGTGAGACTTTGAAAGGCGTTACTGTTACGCGCTCTGATCTTGTCTATTTCCCCGATTACCAGATCGGCCATCACGATTCGTATGATGATGACTTGTTCATCATGCACCCGTCTCGCTTCACGAGTCTGGCTTCGGAGGAGAAGTGGGTCGGGAGCTATGTGGAAAGTTATCAGGGCAATGGTCTGCCTGCAGTGATCAAGCTGTCGCCCTGCTACTACATGTTCAATAACGGCGGATGGACGAGTATGCTCACCGCCGAGAACGTTACGATCGTTTTCCCCGGCATACAGCTTATCGATGCTTCGATAGATGTAACATATAATGGCCTTTTCAAGTCGGCTGAAGGTGAAAGCAACGTAGTTGTCGGTGTGGAGTTAGGTCCCGATGTCGAGTCGGCCGAGCTGGCTGTTGTGAAAGGATGTGACCCCGATGCTGCGGTTGCTGATATCATTGCGGGTAAATTGGAAACGGTTACTGTAACTGAGGCAGGAGAGGCTATGATTCCTTTTGATCTCAATGGCGACGAAGGACGTTACACAATCGTGGCAGTCAGCTACAACGGTGACAAAGCTCAGGAGAGTGCAAGTTCTGTATTCTTCTATACTCCTGCTAAGGAGGAGCAATGGAATCTCGTTGGCACTGGCACTTACAATTATGACCTATATTGGGAGGGTGACGAGGAAGGACTCGAGCTTTATCAGAGCGAGTCTGATCCCACTCTTTACAAGATTGCAGGCTGGAGTGCCGACGGTGGTGACCTGAAGTTTACAGTTGACGCCGACGGCAAAGTGACCGTACTTGACCAGGAGATAGGTGAGACTTACGGTAACTACGGAATGGTATATATCGGCGAGCTCGCTGACTACACCGAAGATCCCGAAGATGGACGAAGCTACTTCAAGGATGGTGTATATCATTTCAGCGTAGCTTATTATGTCGGTGCCGGAGCTCTTGGCGACGCAGAGGAAACTTTCGTTCTTGACAAGGGTGAAAAAGCACGCTCGATGGCAAGCTCCCGCACGGTCAATAAGAATCTTACCGTATCACGCAGGATTGACACAAAGGTGGTCAGCCTTATCTGATTCGGATTAAAATGATATTTTCGGGAGCCGACACTAATGTGCCGGCTCCTTTTTTGCATATCCGTTTTCGACGGAGGTAGGGGCGCGGTGGGTAGCCGCAGCCGCGGTAGCGGCGTCACATAAGTAGCACTGGGTGAGCGAAGCGAACCCAGTGTACGATGCACACCATCACAGAGCTGCAGCGCAGCGACACATGTGTGCGCATTTTGTTTCGCAGCTCCGCAGCTCTATATTTCTACACGCATCTACACCGCGCTCACTTCGTTCGCACGGTGCTACTTATGTGACGCCGCGCTGCGGCTACCCACCACCCCACACCATTGTGTCCGTCGAAGACGGAGGCTGTAGCAAGGTGTCTTTCAGACACGCTTAATGGACGCTTTTTTACCGGGCACACCTTACGGTGTACCCGGCTACAGTTTTTGCAATGCCTTTCAGGCATTTTTGCATCCTATGGGTGACTTTATGTGAGGGGGGTAGCTGTGATAGCTATTGTAGCTAATATAGGGTATGGTGGGCGTGGGGGTGGGGAGCCGCAGCCGCGGCTTACGTCGCGATGAATAATGTTTTGAGTCGGGGAAGTCGGATAAAAGGCCTCTCCGAGGCCGCGTTTTGGTGCAACGGTTTACCCCATGCCTTCGCTTCGCTCGACATGGGGCTTGGTATTATAATCCGTCTTCGACGGAGGTAGTAACAAGGTGTCTTTCAGACACGCTTTATGGGCGTTTTTTTACCGGGCACACCTTGCGGTTTACCTGGCTAATGTTTTTGCAATGCCTTTCAGGCATTTTTTCGCCTCCAGCGGAGAGGGAGGCAGGGGCGACGCTGCAGCTATCACACACCGCCTCTACGACGGTTGTATTTATTTATTGCCGAAGTGGTTGTAGTCCACGGCTTTGCGGCCTTTGCGGGTGCCCATCGACGGGAACCATATGTCTTCGGGTGTCAGGCCGCACTCCTCGACCGCCTGTATGGCATATTCGCAGCGGCCGAAGTCGGCATCGACATTGTTTGTGCCGAACGTGAATTTCAGGCCGCGCTGTTTTGCCTTCTTTATCACATCGATGCTCGGTATCTTGTAGCGGGGCGATATCTCGAGCGCGATACCGTATTTCTCGAGCACATCGAGCACGCGGTCAACACGCTCGTCGGTCCAGTAGGCGGCGTAGTCGTCGTTCATCGAGTCCTCGGGGATGTAGGTGGCGTTGGCGTAGATGTCGGCCGGCTCGTTGGTGAGTATCTTCACCGTCTGGTCTACGATCATGTCCATGTACTGCTGTTTGTCGCGCTCGTCCCAGTAGACTTCCTCGGGGCGGTAGATGCGCGAGATGCGGCCGCGGTCGACCACGGTCATGGCGTCGGTGAACAGGTAGTCGAACTGATCGAGCACCTCGGGCGAGAACTGCACGATCCAGCGGCGTCCCTCGCCCTGCGCTCCCATCAGGAACGGCAGTGCCGACACTTCGTTGAAGTACTCGATGGCTTCGCCGTCGTTGGCGAGCATGCGGCCGACACCACCTTCGCCCACATTGGGAGCGACACCGTAGTTTATGCCGTAGTTCATCGACATTGCGTGCGCCATATCCTTTGTCAGGCCGCCTTTAAGGTGCACATGGTAATCGATGACGGGGAAGTTGAGCTGCTGCAGGCGTATCACCTGATCGGTTGTCTCGTCGACCGGAGGCATGGTGTCGTTGGGGTTGACTGTGCCTTCGCGGAGCGGAGTCACTGTCAGGTCGCGGAACATGACCGTGCCTTTGCCGCCGCGTATGGCGAAGCGGCCTGACGAAAGACGGCGTCCCTTGTTTTCGGCTGTGCGGTAGATGCTGTCGGGCTCGGTATAGCACACTACATCGACGCCGTTCACCGCGATGGCGATATTGCGTGAGCGCACCGAAATGCTGAAGTCAAACCAGGTCGTGTCGGTGGCCATGGACTTGTAGAGATTGCGCACGGTGGCGAGTGAGCCGGTCATGCGGCGACCGTCCATCGGTCCGTTGGCAAACAGCACCTCATAGCCGGTGTTATCGCCGTTGTGAAACCATATCGAGGCTTCGGCGTCGGGCTCGGTGTAGGCCTGGCCCGTCAGGGTGAAGTCGGTGTAGCTGTCGGCCGAAAGCAGCTCGCTGCCCTCTCTCACTGTGATGAGTCCGTCCTGAAAAGAAGCGTTGTCGATCTGTTGCCATTTCACCTCACCGGGGATGTCGTAGTGTATGCCACAGGCAACAAGTGCCGGCAGCAAAGCTAAAGCGCCGAAAGCGCGTCGTGCGATAGATTTTAAATCCATGTCTAATGTTTTTTGCAAAAATAATCAAAGGAACAAAATAGTCACTACGCCCCGGCCATTTAACTCATTTTTTTACATAAGTATTTTGCTATCTTTGTGAAAAAACAAAACAATCACCAATTAATTGATCGCATGACCAAAATCGCGTTTAGACTTTTTGTCGCATTTGCCATGCTGCTTTGTGGCACGCAGGCTTCTATGGCGAAATCGCTGCATGAGCTGCAGCAGGATTTCGTTGACCTGAAATTCGGACTTTTCGTCCATTTCGGCATGGGCACATACCTCGACCACGACTGGGCCGACCCCGATGCCCCGCTATCGCTTTTCAACCCCGTGAAGCTCGACTGCAACCAGTGGATCGAGGGAGCCAAGAGCGCCAACATGAGCTTCGTGTGCATGTCGGTGAAGCATCACAACGGCTTCTGCCTCTGGGACACCAAGACCACCGACTACAACTCGGTGAACAGTGCCGCCGGCCGCGACGTGGTGAAGGAACTCACCACCGCCTTGCAGAAAAACGGCATGAAGGTCATGTTCCACTTCTCGATACTCGACCTCCACGAGAAGATCCTCCCCAACAAGATCGAGCCCTATCACATCGATTTCCTTAAAAATCAGCTGCGTGAACTGCTCACCAACTACGGCCCGGTCACAGCGCTTATGATCGACGGATGGGACGCTCCCTGGTCGCGCATCTCCTACGAGGAGATCTCTTTCGATGAGATCTATAAGTTCTGCAAGTCGATACAGCCCGACTGCCTGGTAATGGACCTCAACGGAGCCAAATATCCCGCCGAGGCATTGTTCTACTCCGACATCAAGACCTATGAGCAGGGAGCCGGACAGAAGATCGACAAAGGCACCAGCTTCCTTCCCTCTATGGCATGCTATCAGCTTCAGGACACATGGTTCTGGAAGTCATACTTCCCCACCAAGGCCACACGCAGCCCCGAAGCCATGGTCAACGACAATCTCGTGCCTATGAACAAGGTAGGGTGCACATTTATCCTCAATGCCGCCCCCAACACCGACGGCCTGCTCGACGACAATGCCCTCGCCTCGCTCCGCCAGATCGGCAAGCTCTGGAAAAACGACGGCAGCCGCGTCAAGGTAGCCGAGACCGAGGCACCCATCACAGCCTCTAACATCGCCAAGGGATGCCATGCCACCGGCTCATGGAGCGACGACATGAACATCCACGATCTTGTGACCGACGACAACTTCAAGACCGCGTGGTACAGCAACCCCGTCGTGAAGAATCCCTGGATCGCCGTAGAGCTCGGCAAGACACAGCCCCTCAACGCTGTTGTCATCACAGGTGCCAAGGACGGAGGCGAACTGCGCCGCTACAGCGTGGAGTGCCGCGTAGGTGGCGAGTGGAAGAAAGTGTTTGAGGGCGAGGCTCCCACCGGCCGCCGCGTCAAGATACACCGCTTCGACCGCACGTATGCCGACGCAGTCCGTGTCAACATCGACGACGCCGACGCCAACGTGGCAATCGCCCAGATAGGCGTTTTCAACGAGATCTGATCGTAACAAGCTATAAAAAGAAAGAGAGAGGATGCCGTGAGCGTCCTCTCTCTTTGTATCATGCAGTATGACCGGATTATTTCAGACGGAACTTGTAGCCTAACGTGAGCGCCAGATCCATGCAGCGCGACCCGTGGAATGTGTCGGTGCGCTTGTCGGGGAACACGTTGCCGATGCCGAAATAGTAGCGCACCTCGAGCTGGATGCTGTTGCGGCGGTTTATCACGTATTCGCCGCCGACACCGGCCGTGATGCCGTAGTCAAAACGGTTTGCCACATCGAGAGTGAGCTGGTCGGTGTGGCGCGTGGGCGGGTAGCCGGGTACCGACGATATGTTGTTGTAGTCGAAATCCGACGAGATGCTCTTGCCGATCATGTATGAGATCTCGGGGCCGAGGTTGAATATGCACTTCACTTTGCGGCTTCCGAAAAAGATGTGGGTCATCATCGGCACTGATATGTAGGTGAACTTGCGCGAGTAGCTGAAAGGTTCACCCTCGTAGTTCTCGGCCCATCCGCGCTGCACGAGGTTGAGTTCGGCCCGCAGTCCCACATGCCGCTCCTCGGCGTAGGTGAACGACGCCCCCATGGTGATGCCCTGGTTGAACGACTGCTTCACGCCGGGCGAGAATGCCATCCTCGACATGGTGGCGCCGGCGTGTGCGCCTACCGAGATGTGCGGCTTGTAGTGCTCGGCTGCAAGCTGAAGACTGGTGGCCGCAATGGCGGCGATGAGTATTGTGAGGCGACGCAGTTTCACTTTCTGACTGTTGTGTTTTTGTCGGGCACGGTCACGATCTCGTGATTTGTGATGCCTTTGCCGGTGAATGAGATGAAGTAGAGTGCGTGGTTGGTCCAGCCTTTGTCGCCCGGCTCGTTGATTGGACGGAACGAGCTCTGGAGACCGTCGTAGACTATCTCCTCGCCGTCGGGATCGGGCATTACGAGCGCACCGTCGTTCTCACGCAGCGAGTTGATCGTGTACATTGCCACGTCAAACCCGAGCAGAGCCTGATTGGGTATCGCGTCGGTCATGTCTTCGCCGAACCAGCGGGCGTAGTCGGTGGCCACGTGACGTGCGAGATAGTCGCCCGTCGGGCTGTAGAAGCGCGAGTAGATCGTGGTGTTGAGTTCGCCGAGCTGATCGAGATATTCGCCGCGGAAAGCGATCCATTCCGGATATCCGAACAGAGCCGTCTTTCCGCCCTGGGCGAGTGCCTGGTTGCGGAAATCGCGCAGGGCAGGGGAGAATTTCGCAAACTCGCCGCGCGCCGACGACATCGGTATGAACACGGTGGCGGTGTCGGTCGGCAGATCCTGCAGCTCCTCCGATGTGAGCACGCTGTGAAATGCTATGACCTTATACGGTATGTTGTTTTTGTCGAGCGTGGCTTTGAGCTGTTCGGTGAACGGAGCTTTGTCGGCGGCACCGTCGACGCGTCCGATAAACACCGGCATGTAGCCCTTGAACTGCTCCATGAAGCGGTCGTTGGCTCCGGCATACATCTCGTTGTGAGGTATGTTGGCCTGCAGCAGACGCGGCACGCGGGTCTGCTGGTCGTCTTTGACTGCAAACGGATTGATGATCCATGCGCTGTCGCTCTGTGCCTTACGGGCAACGCTGGTTATGCCCCACGACGTCTCAGGCCCGATGAACAGGTTGAACCGCTCCATCTCGGGGCGGCGCGAGAGCACCGACTCAAAGGCTGTGGAGTCCGATGTGTCGTAGAGCGTGATTTCGATCGGCTGCCCCGAACGGCTCAGGTTGTCGGCTCCAAGCAGAAATCCGCGGTAGAACTCGGTGAACAGACGGGCCGCGCGTGTAGGCTCCGACTTCTCGATCTCCAGCGGGAGCATGACGGCTATGCGCAGGGTGTCGGCGGCGATCTCATCCTCATCGTCGCCCTCTATGCCGGCAAGCTCCTCATCGCTGATATTGTCGAGTGTGCCGTCATCGAGGCTGTCGGTCTCCTCCGACTCGATATCCTCCTCCGGGTCCGACTGGTCGCCGGCCTTAATCTCGATCTCCACGTCTTCGCTCGCCGACCGCGGTATGACAATGACTGTTCCCGCCTTGTAATTTTTCGGGTCTATGCCGGGGTTTGCGGCGATGAGGTCGTCCACGCTTATGTTGTGTGTATAGGCGATGCCGTAGAGCGACTGCCCTTTCTGTATCTTGTAGAGTGTGCCGTCGGTATTGAGAGCCGTGTGGCGATCGTCGGTGCCTGTCGGCTCATTGACGGTCTCGTCGGTGTTGTCCGTGTCGTCGTCGGCGGGTGCATCGGTGTACTCCTCCTCATTGTCGGCGGTGCCGAATGACTCTACCGGGAAATACAGGGTCGCATAAGCTTTGAGGCCGTCGATAGTGGCCGGGTTGAACTTCTCGATATCGCTTCGCGAGACTCCGAGCGAGCGGGTGAGTGAGAAAAAAGTGTCTTTTGGTCTCACCTGATAGTAGTAGTAGAGACGCCCGTTGATCTCCTTTGTGGGGAGGTCCTTCACGTCGGCTACGGCGTTGAACGAGGCTGCGAAGAGCAGGATTGCGGGCAATATCAGCCTGATAATACGGCAAAGAGAGGTCAGTTTCATGCTGTGTGCGGTCGTGGTCATTGTTTTCAAGACGAAATTACGACTAATACTAATAACAAAAGTAATTCAAAAAATCAAGAAACTATTAGAGTGTGTTTACTTTTAACTTTATGAAATCCTTAGTGGTCTTTTGGGCTTGTTTCAGAGCTTTCGTTCAGTCGTTATGGAACCCCATAATTCCTTCTCTCAAGCTCAAATCAAGTTCAAAAATCCCACCTAAGTTTTTAACATAAGTCAAAAATAAACACACTCTTAGAAACTGTTTAAATTTCATATTACTTTGCTTTTGAGGAGTCTGGAGGTGTGTCAAATTGGCTTTGGGCGTACTGTCGCACGCCCCTACACCGATTAAAACTGACTTTGCGTGCCGGTATCGTGCTGACTTGTAGGGGCGTGCGAAAGTACGCCCACAAATCGGATATGGTATTTCCCATGTCAGAAACCATTTTGACACAGTTCCATTCTATCTCAAAATCTATATCATATAAATTTAAACAGTTTCTTAACTTTGTGAAAAAATAGAGCGGATTGAAAACTGAGATAAAAATAGACCGGCTTAAAGTTTTCGCACGTCATGGCGTACTCCCGCAGGAGCGCGTCGTGGGCAACGACTTCGAGGTGACGGTGTCGGTCACCGCCGATCTCGATCAGGCCGCGATCGGGCGCGACGAGCTTGAGGGTACGGTGAACTATGCCGACATCGTGGCGATCATACGCCGCGAAATGTCTGTGCCGTCGCTGCTTATCGAGAATGTGGCGTGGCGCGTCGGCAACGCCCTCATGCGTGAGCTGACGGCTGTCGACGGCTGTGTTGTGACAGTGGCGAAGCTGTTGCCGCCGATAGCGTCGGCGCAGATGCGTTCGGCGTCGGTGACGATCGCATTACCGTGATTTAAGGTGACGCCATATATGAAAGTTATCGTATCTTTGTGAAGTATTCACCTCTGTTTATTTAACGCAATGGAGAAGCAACTCGCACTTGACCGACGCTATCTGCGCATGTCGCGCATATGGGCCGAGAATTCCTATTGCCGCCGCCGCAAGGTAGGGGCCATACTGGTGAAGGACGGAATGATCATCTCCGACGGTTTCAACGGCACTCCGGCCGGCTTTGAAAACGTCTGCGAGGATGAGGCCGGCATAACGAAACCATATGTGCTGCATGCCGAAGCAAACGCAATAACCAAAGTCGCACGCAGCAACAATTCGAGTCAGGGAGCCACTCTCTACGTCACGGCTTCGCCGTGTCTCGAGTGCTCAAAGCTGATAATACAGGCCGGCATACGGCGCGTTGTCTACAACGAGGAATACAGACTTGCCGACGGCATCGATCTGCTGTGCCGCGCGGGAGTAGAAGTGGTGCATATAGCAGAACTTGATAACGGGCTCTGATGAGCTTTTCAGGATGAACAGTAAGAAAACAGCGACCGTAGTGTGGGTGCCTCTGGCTGTGGCTGTGGCACTCATTGGCGGCATATTGCTCGGACAGCTGATACACAGCAATGCCGGGGCGTCGAAAACCGAACACAAGCTCTCCACCATATTGAAGATGGTGAAGAACGACTATGTCGATGTCGTTGACATTGACTCGCTGCTCGAGGCTATGCTGCCCGATCTGATGGTGAGCCTCGACCCGCATTCGTCATATATACCGGCGCAGGATCTCACCTCGTTCAACGAGGGGCTTGACGGCACGTTGAGCGGTGTCGGTGTCACGTTCACGATGAACAACGACACCGTGTCGATTGTCGAGATCGTGAGCGGCGGTCCTGCGCAGAGGGCCGGGCTTATGGCGGGCGACCGCATAATCACGGTCGACGGAAAGACAGTCTCGGGGCAGGACTACTCGATGGAGGAAGTGCAGTCGATGCTGAAAGGCGAGAAAGGATCGCATGTCGAGGTCGGCATAAGGCGAGCGTCGGCTACGCGATTGATCGAGTTCGACATAGAGCGCGGCGATGTGCCTCTCAACTCCATCGACGCCTCATACATGCTTGCCGACGGGGTAGGATATATCCGCGTCAGCCAGTTCAGCCGCTCGACCTACGACGAGTTTCTCAACGCGCTGAGCGATCTTATGGCCGAGGGAGCGCGCTCCTACGTCATTGACCTGCGAGGCAACGGGGGAGGCTACATGGAGATCGCTGTGTTCATGGCCAATGAATTCCTCAAGCCTGGGTCGCCGATCGTGTTCACACGCACCCGCGACGGCAAGGATGACCGCATATACATGAGCGACACTACCGGCTCGTTCCACGACGCAGGAGTGGTGATACTTATCGACGAGTTCTCGGCAAGTTCGTCGGAAGTGTTTGCCGGAGCGATACAGGACAATGACCGCGGTCTCATCATCGGTCACCGTTCATTCGGCAAGGGGCTGATACAGCGTCAGGTCATGCTCCCCGACAGCAGTGCGCTACAGATGACCATTGGCCGCTACTACACACCCTCGGGTCGCTGCATACAGAAAGACTATTCAAATCAGGCCAAGTACCGCAACGACCTGTATGAGCGCTACAGCCACGGCGAGGTGTTCAGTGCCGACTCCATCCGTCACGACACCACCGATGTATATCAGACCGTTCATGGCCGCACGGTGTATGGGGGCGGAGGCATCACCCCCGACATATTTGTCCCGGCCGACACGGCAGGTGTCACCGGCTACTATATGAATGTGTTGAACGCCGGCATGTTCCAGAAGTTTACATTCGACTATGTCGACACCAACCGCGACCGTCTCATGGCCGCATCCAATCTGCAGGAACTCGAGGAGTTGCTTCCCTCCGACGACCTGCTTCTGCGCCAGTTTGTCAACTACGCGGGGCAGAACGGCATAGCTCCGCGATGGTATTATATCAACATTTCGCGTAATCTCATTGTTAATCAATTGAAGGCGATTATTGCCAGAGATATACTCGGTGTCTCGGCCTACTTTGAGATGTTCAACCGCATGGACTCCACTGTGGCCCGTGCGCTTGAGAGCATCCTCAGCGGTGAGGCCGATGCCCCGGTTTCAAACAATTGATCATGTCAATGAAAAAAGATGAGATAAGGCGCAGAGTCAAAGCGCAGAAAAGTCTGCTGACGGCCAAAGAGCGAAGCGAGGCCGCTGCCGACGTGTTCGGTCAGCTGGAGCGGACGGCTGCATTTCTTGTGGCCGAGAACATATTGCTTTATCACTCGTTGCCCGACGAACTCTCGACGCTTGAGTTCATCGACAGGTGGCACACGCGCAAGCATTTTTTTCTGCCGCGTGTCAACGGCCTCAACCTTGAGATCCTGCCATACGACCGCACGAGGCTTGCGCTCGGGTCGTTTCATATCGAGGAGCCGCAGGGCGACGAGACCTGCGACATATCGCAGATCGAGCTTATCGTAGTGCCGGCCGTGGGCTTTGACCGCAGCGGCAACCGTGTAGGCCGTGGCAAGGGGTATTACGACCGTCTGCTTGCCGGGGCCGGTGCGGTGAAGATCGGTGTCGGCTATGACTTCCAGCTTATCGAGGACGGTATCGACGCGGAGCCGCACGATGTGGGCGTCGATGTCGTTATCACTCCGTCGCATGCCATAAGGACGCGTCGCCGCTGAACATATCGCACTGCCTGGGTGTTGTAATTGCATAGAGAGGACTATGTGGTCCTCTCCATAAAGGTTCATCACACTACAGGTATCATGCACACACGTAAATCTGAATCAGTAGAGGGCCGCGGCATCAGGCGTATGACATGCGCCGGTGTGGTGGCTGCATTGTTGTGGATCGGTCTGTTTCTGCTTGGCGCGCTCTCGGCCGACGCCATTGAGCCGCGCGATATTCCTGCCCGGCTGAAAGCCTTGACCGACAGTCGGGTGCGTGCGAGGGTGGGAGTGACATTGCCGATGGCAGCCGACGATCGCGACCAGATCGACTACGACGTGGTCGCCATAAGCGAGAGCTCGCCGGCCGACACGCTGTTGCCGGTGAGGTATATCGTCGAGTGGCGTCTTCCGTCGCTGTCGGGCGAAAGCATGGGCTTCACTTCATATTTCGACGGCAATCTGTACAGATTTCGTGACTCGCGACTTAGGGAATATCATTTCGACGATAACCCCGACACGTTTCTGACTTCGGGCGGGGGAGTGCAGCGGAGCACACAGTTCATGGACGTTCTCCCTTGTTTCCTTGCCGACGAGATCGCCGGTGTGGTTGCCGATCCGACATATACCGTCGCATGGGAAGAGAATACACGTGCCGACGGGCTTCCGGCATCGGTGCTCCGTGCCGACCGTGAGATCGGCGGCGAGACTGTCGGCGAGTTTACCTATGTGTTTGACCCGGCGACGATGATGCCGCGCAAAGTAGTCAGGGAGATGAGCCCCGGAAGCATAAGCGAGCAGACGGTGACGGTCGTCTACGCTGCGCCCGGCGACACCGTGATGTCGCGCAAGGCTCCCGCGTCGGAGGATGAGGTGATGGCTCTGTATCCCGATGTGTTTGACCGTTTCCGTGAGAAAAACTACCGGCTCACAAGTCTGCCCGGACAGCCAGTGCCGGCGATAGCGCTTCTGTCGGCATCGGGCACGCGCTACACTCACCCGCGTGGCGAGAAATTCGACATGCCTACCGTGATAGTGTTTGTCGATGAGTCGGTGTCGTCAACTCCTGCGACAGTGAAGGCGGTCAGAGAGGGAGTCGCGTCGATGCCGTTTGCCGGCTCGATTATATGGATAACACTGTCATCGCGGGCCGACGACATAGATGCGGTGCTTCCGGGAGGTGTGCAGCAGGGCGAAATCCTGCTCACCGGCGGACGCAACGTCTTGCGTGAGTTCGGTGTGACGGAAATGCCGTCGGTCGTTGTGGCAAATCCTGCCGGACTTGTGTCGGATGTCATTGTCGGGTTCAACAAAGACCTTGCGTCGGATGTTGTAGAGAAAGTAGCGCTTGCGAGATAAGCAGGCTCTGAGACTATAGAATTTATATTAGAGGATCTTACTATGGAAACAATCTATTTCAAGGATCAGCCATGCCACACGGCGGGGCGCCTCCCGTCGGTCGGAGATAAGGCGCCGGCGTTCAGGCTCGTCACGCCCGAACTGAAGGAAATCAAGAATACAGACTATGCCGGACGTCGTGTCGTGCTTAATATTTTCCCGAGTCTCGACACCGGGGTGTGCGCGGCAAGTGTCAGACGTTTCAATAAAGAAGCGGCCGGATTTGAAAACACCGACGTGCTCTGCGTGTCGATGGATCTGCCGTTTGCTGCCGGACGGTTCTGTGTGGCCGAGGGGATCGACAAGGTCACGGCGGCGTCGGCATTCCGCTCGCCTGAGTTTGTGAAGAACTATGGCGTCGAGATCGTCGACGGACCGCTTGCCGGTCTGCTTGCCCGCGCAGTTGTCGTGATCGACACCGACGGGAAGGTCATCTACCGCGATCTGGTGGAAAACATCACCGACGAGCCACGCTACAGCGAGGTGATCGATGTGCTCCGCCGCTGATGTAATGTGGCTGAGACCGGATGAATGCAGTCTTGTTTGTGGTTCTGTGTTGCGGTTCTGAAAAAAAAACTTTGAAAAAACACATGGAAAAGGGCTTGGATGCGAAATAAAATGTGTAAATTTGCAGGCCATTACTACAGAACCGCCTTACCAGCGGGTGTAAAAAACTCAACAGCAAGGAAATAATCAAGACGATATAACGATGAAAAAAGACATCCATCCCTCCACCTATCGCGAAGTAGTGTTCAAGGACATGTCAAACGACGAGATCTTCATCACACGCAGCACTGTTGCTACCCGTGAGACTATCGACGTTGACGGTGTGACTTATCCCCTGGTAAAACTTGAGATCACCAGCTCTTCGCATCCTTTCTTCACCGGCAAGCAGAAGCTCGTCGACACCGCCGGTCGCGTCGACAAGTTCATGAGCCGCTACGGAAACCGCAAGAAAGCTAACTGATCTGCGCGATCCTGTAGGTTGCATAAGACTTAAAGGCGTGCACCTTTTGAGGTGCGCGCCTTTTAATAAATAAAGTGTGTTGTCGCCGCGGACAGGCACGCATTCAATTTTTTCCCGGCATTGGCTTTTGGCGCCTGTGAAGTC
This sequence comes from uncultured Muribaculaceae bacterium, assembly GCA_964389525.1. Lineage (GTDB taxonomy): Bacteria > Bacteroidota > Bacteroidia > Bacteroidales > Muribaculaceae > JAFLTL01. The sequence goes on from CAYMEX010000017.1 coordinate 19,113, forward strand.
CAAAAGCGTATTTTTTTTGATATATAAACTGATCGATAATAAACCATGAGAATCAAGACTGTCACTAATTGTGCGGTTGCGGCGTTTGCTGCTGTCGCATCGTCGTGCGCCGGAAGTGCCGACACGACTGCTGCTCTCAACCGGCAGGCTGCCGATGAGTATGTTGTACCTGTAAGACCCGGTGGCGACGGACGCCCGTTCTGGAATGTGAACGCAAAGCGGTTTGTCTATGCTCCTGTGTTTGATATACCGCTGACGCCCGGTGCGCAGAGCTATCGGTTTACACTCACGCAGCCCGGAGGAGCGAAGTGGGAGTTCGGTGCCGCGTCGCCGCAGCAATCGCTTGCCGACGTGTGGAACGACATTCCCGTAGGAGAGACTGAACTGACGGTACAGCCGCTCGATGCCTCCGGCCAGGCTGTCGGAGAGCCTTTCAGCCGCAAGTTCATGCGCGATTTCCCGTTTGAGATGAAAGATACCGCCCCTCTGCGCGATTATCGCGAGGCGGCTCTTAAAGCGATATACAATCTTCATAAATGGGAGCCGATACAGAGCTGGATCAACACCACGATGCCCGACATGACGTTTGAGAACAACGTGTATGCCTGTAAGATTATCGGATCTACAATAGCGATTGAGTGTCTTGTGGCTGACAACATGCCGCAGGAGCGCGAGGAGGCTCTGACGATAGCACGCAACGCGGCGCAGTATCTGATCGACAATTCGCAGCCGGCCGATGCTCCGCTTGCCTATTTCCCGCCTACCTACAATCTCGAGCCGGCCGACACCACCCAGTACACCTATGGCGTCGTCAGGGCAAGCAAGGGAAAAACCATGTTTATGGAAGCTGTGATACCGGCCGATGCGTTCCTCGATCTTTTCGACATCACGGGCGACAGTCTTTATTTCAGGCATGCCGTGGGCATCGCCGACACCTACAGCCGCACTCAGGCTGCCGACGGATCGTGGCCTATCAAGGTCTATTATGAGACCGGCAAGTGTGTCGAGGATGTGAAGTGCACTCCCACACCTGTGCTCCTTTTGTTCTCGCGCTTGCGCGAGAAGTATGGCATTGACCGTTATGCCGGTAATATCAGCGCCGCCGAGGCGTGGATGGACTCGGTAGCACTACCGCGTTTCGATCTCACCGGCCAGTTTGAGGACCAGCTGAAAGAAAATCTGACTCCATATCAGAACCTCACGAGCTGCACCCCGACCGAGTATGCCTGCTATCTGCTCGCAAAACCCGATGTGACTGAAAAGGGGATCGCCGATGCCACCGATCTTGTCAGGCTTGTCGAAGACCAGTTTGTGCATTGGGATGTCTTGCCTGAAGATGGTCTGAAGATGGAGCATGTGCCGTCGGTGCATGAGCAGTATCTGTATGAGGTTGGTGTCGACAACAGTGCGGCATGCACGGCAGCCGCATTTCTGGCTCTTTACAGAAAAACAGGCGACAGGCTTGCGCTTGCAAAGGCGCGTACGCTCACCGATGCCATTGTGGCATCGCAGGATCCTACTACCGGCCACATACCAACGCTCTGGTTCTATTCGCCGACAGGTCGCTACCAGTCGACGTGGCCCAACTGCACGCTTATGAGTGCACGGCAGCTGCTTGATATGGCAGACATGGGACAGATTGACTGACTTACTGACTTTACCGCCGGGCTTTCTCTTTTTTGAAGGGAAAGCCCGCGGTACTTTGTAGGGATTATATATCTTTACCTCCATTCTATGGAGGACAATCGCATGATGAGATATATACTGATCTGTTTTGTTTCAATTCTTTTCGCTAATGAGATATCGGCCCAGTCTGTAAGGGTCGACAATGAGACTCTGAGGTGGGAAGGCGGTATGAGTGCAGGGCTGAATAACGACGGCTATCAGATTGACATCAGTGCCGCGTGGTTTCCGTTGCAGTATGTCGGTGCCAAGGTGACTCTTGGCTTCGCCGGTGAGATAAAGGAGATCGGTGACTGGGGTGACGATGACTGGAACAGCGAGGACGACTATGCTATAAGGCCTAAATTGATTCCGGCGCTTGTGCTGCGTTCTCCCAGACTTGTCAACTGGAAAAGCCAGAACGGCGGCTTCTACCTTTTTGCCGAGCCGGGATTTATATTGTCGCCAGGAGCTGCGGGAAGCCACCATGCGAGGATTTTCAATATAGATCTGAAAACAGGACTTAATCTGCAGCTCGAGCGTGTTGTACTGTCATTAGGTTATGGTATCTCCGACTTCAGTCTTTATTCGGGGCGCCCGATAAATCATCACGGGTTGCCCGACAGAGACAATTACATAACCCACTCGGTCTTCATCGCCGCAACTTATAAATTCTGATACAGTAAAAAAATAACGGAGCGGGCCATGTCGGCTCGCTCCGCTTTTATGGTGCCTTTCAGGCGATGGACAGGAATTACATTCCCATGCCGCCACCCATGCCGCCCATGCCGCCGCCGGGCATCGGGGGGATAGGCTTCTCTTCTTTCTTGTCGGCGATCACACACTCGGTGGTGAGGAACATTCCGGCGATCGATGCTGCGTTCTCGAGAGCCACGCGGGTAACCTTGGCCGGATCGATTACGCCTACAGCAAGCAGGTTTTCGTAGTTGCCTGTGCGGGCGTTGTAGCCGAAGTCGGCTTTGCCCTCTTTCACCTTCTGGATCACAACCGCACCCTCGAGACCTGCGTTGGCCACGATCTGGCGGAGCGGCTCCTCGATAGCGCGCTTCACGATGTGGATACCTGTGGTCTCGTCCTCTGTGTCGCCCTTGAGATCCTCAAGGTCAGCTACACAGCGTACATAAGCCACGCCGCCGCCGGGGACGATACCCTCGCTGATAGCTGCGCGGGTTGCGCTCAACGCGTCGTCAACGCGGTCTTTCTTTTCCTTCATCTCGACCTCGCTGGGAGCACCGATGTGGAGCACTGCCACGCCGCCTGCGAGTTTGGCAAGACGCTCCTGGAGCTTCTCTTTCTCGTAGTCGCTGACGGTGTTCTCCATCTGTATCTTGATCTGGCCGATGCGGGCCGAGATTGCGTCTTTGTCACCTGCGCCGTTGACAATTGTGGTGTTGTCTTTGTTTACGGTGATCTTCTCGGCGCGGCCGAGTACGTCGATGCCTGAGGTCTCGAGGCTCATGCCCTTTTCCTCCGATACGACAGATCCGCCTGTGAGTACGGCGATATCCTCGAGCATGGCTTTGCGGCGGTCGCCGAAGCCGGGAGCCTTGACTGCGCAGATCTTGAGCGAGCCACGCAGACGGTTGACTACGAGGGTTGCAAGAGCCTCCTGATCAACGTCGTCAGCGACGATGAGCAGCGGGCTTCCGCTCTGTGCGATCTGCTCCAGAATGGGGAGAAGATCCTTGAGGTTGGAGATCTTGCGGTCGTATATGAGGATGTAGGGCGACTCCATTACACACTCCATCTTCTCGGTGTCTGTCACGAAGTAGGGCGAGATATAGCCGCGGTCAAACTGCATGCCCTCTACAACGTCTACATAAGTCTCGGTGCCCTTGGCCTCGTCGACAGTGATGACGCCTTCTTTCTTCACCTTCTCCATAGCCTCGGCGATCAGACGGCCGATAGCCTCGTCGTTGTTGGCCGATATGCGGGCTACATCCTCGATCTTCTTCAGGTCGTCGCCGACTTCCTGGCTCTGGGCGTGTATGCCGTTGACAACGACAGCGACAGCCTTGTCGATACCACGCTTGATATCCATCGGGTTGGCGCCTGCGGCTACGTTCTTCAGACCTACGGTGATGATGGCCTGTGCGAGAACGGTAGCTGTGGTTGTGCCGTCGCCTGCGTCGTCGCCAGTCTTGGATGCGACTTCCTTTACAAGCTGTGCGCCCATGTTCTGGAATGGATCATCGAGTTCGATCTCTTTGGCTACTGTCACACCGTCTTTGGTGATGTGAGGTGCGCCGAATTTCTTATCGATGATGACATTGCGGCCTTTGGGACCGAGTGTCACCTTTACTGCGTCGGCGAGAGCGTCGACGCCCTTCTTGAGCTCTTCGCGAGCCTTGATGTCAAATTTTATTTCTTTTGCCATGATTGCAAATGCTTTTTACGTGTGAAGTTATGGTGGGGGATTATTCCTCGACGATAGCGAGGATGTCGCTCTGACGCATGATCAGGAGCATCTCGCCGTCGACCTTGATCTCAGTGCCGGCAAATTTGCCGTAGAGGACTGTGTCGCCTTCTTTGACTACCATAGCTTCGTCCTTTGTACCCTGGCCGACTGCCATGACGGTGCCTTTGAGCGGCTTTTCTTTGGCTGCGTCGGGGATGATGATGCCGGAAACAGTTACTTCCTCGGCGGGAGTGGGCTGGATGAGCACACGATCGGAAAGTGGTTTAACCTTCATGATATTTTGTACTTTATCTTTTGTTGTTGATTGATTCGTTTTGTGTTTGTGACCTTGGCGGATTCTGGCTGGAGGCCTGTCTCCGCTTGCGTCGGCATGTAGTGACATGCACAAAGCGTGCCAATACGTCGCGACTGTCAGTCATGTCATGTTGCGATGACATGTATGCTGATACTCCGATGATCTTCTGACTCGGATTGACTAATCAATAAAATCCTCTCCGTGATTAACATGGCTCGTCGGATTATGCCGCCGGCACTGTCAAGTCGGAGAGGAAAAATCAGTTCTTGGATTCAACGGGAAGTGTCAGATTCCCTCGTCCGGGGGATCAGTTCTCGGGCACGAGTGCGACAAGAATTTCTTTCTCGTCGGCTTCGCTGGCCTGCAATGTGATTTTGTTTTCGCGTGCCAGCCATCCTATAGCAGCAAAGACTTCCTTGTCTTTCAGCTTGGTGATTTTCTTGAGCTGCTTGATGCCGAGCACGTCAGCCTCGCTGAGTGCGTTCCATACCAAGCCGGCCCATGTGCCGATGCTTTCTACGTTCATTTTATAGTTATATTTTAAGTAAGATACTTTTCTACTTGAAACAACAGATGGAGTCAAGTAGATTTGTAAGAACGCATCAAATATACTCTTTTTCTTATAAATTAACAAAGCCGGATGGGATTATCCTCCGGCTTTGTCAATACTGACATATGTTTGGCGTGAAACTGGCAGCTCACGCAAAGGTCTGTTCGATGGCGGCAACGTCTTCCTGCAGCTGTTTCTCAAATACGAGACGTTCTTCTATCGACTTGCATCCGTGAAGCACGGTAGCGTGAGTGCGCGACAGTCGCGCACCTATTGTGGTGAAAGGCAGGTTGATGTGCTTTTTTGCGAGATACATCACCATCTGGCGTGCGTCCGACACCTCGCGTTTGCGTGTCTTGGTGAACAGCAGCTCGGGGGCGATCTTGTAGTAGCCGCTCACGTTCTGGGTGATCATCTCGAAATTGACCTGCCGGCGCACTGTGGCGGGTGAGTGGTTTATGATGCTCTTTACAAGCGACACCGATATGTTCTGACTCAGGAATGTTGCATGAGCCATTACCGATACCATGATTCCCTCGATTTCGCGGATAGATCCGGTGACATTCTGTGCGATGTACTCCATCACGTCGTCCGGGAGGCTGATGCCTTCCTGCTCTGAGCGGAGTTTAAGCACCAGCATGCGCAGCTCGAGGTCGGGGCGCTCAAGCTCTACTGTCATTCCCCACTTGAATCGCGTGAGCAGACGGTCGGGCAGTCCGTGCATGTCGGCCGGCGCGCAGTCGCTCGACAGTATTATCTGCTTATGGTTGAGGTGCAGATGGTTGAATATGTGGAAGAATGCGTTTTGTGTCTTCTCCTTGCCGATGAGATCCTGTATGTCGTCGATTATCAGGCAGTCGATGCTTTGATAGAACTGTATGAACTCATTGTGAGTGCCGTTGCGTGTGGCTACAGTGTACTGGCTCTCAAAGAGTCGTGCCGTCACGTATAGCACACGTGCCGAAGGAGTGTGTTCCTTTATGCCGATGCCCGTCGCGTGCATCAGGTGGGTTTTGCCTACACCCGATGGACCGTATATGAAAAGCGGATTGAATGTCTTGCAGGTCGGATCGTTGGCGATTGCTTCGCCTATCGAACGCGCAAGGTTGTTGCAGGCACTCCCGCAGTAGTTGTCGAATGTGTAGCGTGGGTTGAGCTGTGAGTCGACTTCAGGAAGATCGTCGGGACGGCTGGTGAATTCAAGCGGGTTGGCTGTTTTTGTTACAGCCGGCTTTACTGCGGCGGAGCTGCCGTCGGTCTTCACCTTAACTTCCGACTGTTTTTCGCCACCAATGACATTATAGCAGTAAAACAACTCGACGCCATTGCCGAACACGCGTCTTATCACGGGCTTCATTATCGAGATGAAGTGTGTCTCAAGATGCTCGTAGATATATGGCGAAGGAACGTGCAGATCAAGCCGCTTGCCGTCAAATGACAGAGGCGTGATAGGTTTGAACCAGCCGTCGATCTGAGGCTGGGATATATTATTGCGGAAGAGTGTCATACATTCTTCCCATTTGGCTGCAAGTTCCGTAGAAGTCATTATCTTTGGTGCGTGTTTAGGCGTCTTGGATAAAAAGTGATATCCGATATTCCTGCTTTATTTATATCACAAAATTCGACGAATTTTTTTTCAAAAAAAAGTACTTTTTCGCTTGTGTTTCCCATTTGTTTATTGGGGCGTTGAAACACAGTGCATTGCGTCCGATGGAGCGCAAAAGTTATCAACAGTTAAGCTAATGTGTTGATATTTAGTCCGAACGGCTGATAGGCGTAATTTCATGTTAACATTAATTATTAACGGACACAAGGGCGTGGAACGCCTGTCACGTCATACTATGGGGTGAGGAACATTTTTATTTTGCCGGAAGGTGTTATTTGTATTTGATGTAAATAGTGATATCCGATACGCATTTTTTCATCGCAATGCCGCTGTTGCAGCTTTGTGACATGGCATTTGTGTTGTTGTCGCTAAAACATGCCCGGAATGATAAATTTCGCAGATATTATGGCAAAACGGCTTAAAATTATTACATTTGCACTTGGTATGAGTACAAATAAGGTAAATTTCAGTTCAAAAATAGGACTTGTTGCTGCTACGGTAGGTTCGGCGGTCGGTCTCGGAAATATCTGGCGCTTTCCAGGCGAGGCTGCCAACGGCGGCGGAGCGGCATTTCTGATTGTGTATATCGCATGTGTGTTTTTGCTGGGGGTGCCGGTTATGGTATCGGAGTTTGCGCTCGGACGCGGAGGAAAAAGCGATGCGGTAGGAGTATTTAAGAATCTTTCACCCGGGAAAAAATGGTGGATAAACGGCATGATTGCTGTGGTTGCCTCCTATATGGTGCTCTGTTTCTATATGGTAGTCGCCGGGTGGACCCTGGAGTATCTGTGGCAGTCGGTGACCGGCAATCTGTATGCGCCGGATGCAGGAGAGGCTGTTGCATCGTTTGTCGATTATAAGGCCAGATTTGCCGACCGCATGCATGCGTATATACAGGAAGACTGGCAGCCGCTTGTAAATACCTACATTATGATCGGAATCAATCTGGTGGTGCTTATGGCCGGCGTGCAGAAAGGTATCGAGCGACTCTCCAACCTGCTTATGCCTTTGCTGTTTGTGATATTGCTGATTTTCTGCGTCGTCGCCTTGTCATTGCCCGAGGCAGGCGCCGGACTCAGCTACTTCTTTGCCCCCGATTTCTCACGTCTTACGGCTAAAGTGGTAATCGACGCCCTCGGTCAGGCATTCTTCTCGTTGAGTCTCGGCATGGGCATCCTTGTCACGTATTCATCGTATTTCCCCAAAGACACAAAGCTTACTCGCACAGCTATTACAGTATCGGTGCTCGATCTTCTTGTTGCCGTGATGATGGGTATGATCATATTTCCTGCGGTCATGTCGTTCGGTCTCGAAGGAGAGGCTGTGCAGGGAACGACTCTTGTTTTTGTCACTTTGCCCGAGGTGTTCGCACACATGCCCATGACACAGGTCTGGTCTGTGCTGTTTTTCCTTTTGCTCCTTGTGGCTGCGCTGACATCCACGATATCAATCGCCGAGGTTACGATCGCGTTCTTTCAGGACAGGTTGAAGATGCGCCGTATGACGGCATGCCTTGTCGTGCTGTTCCCGCTGTTTATTTTCAGTACGTTATGCTCGCTCTCGCTTGGATCGCTTGACGATGTGCGCATTTTCGGGAAGACTATATTTGACTTTTTTGATACCTTTGCGACAAATATCCTTCTGCCGATAGTGGCTATGACAACCTGCATATATCTCGGATGGTTCGCGCCAAAGGGATTCATGGAGGCTCAGATCACCAACGGCGGAACCGTCAGGTCGTGGGTGCTCAGGCCGTTGCTCTTCATTGTCAGATGGGTTGCTCCGGTGCTGATCTTTATTATACTCGTATCTCCGTTGCTTTTCTCTATATGACACATCGTCAGGTCAGAGCAACGTTTGCCGTTGCGGCGGTCATAGTGGTTGTTGCCGTGGTGTCGGTTGTGGCCGGTGCCGGTAATGACGACAGACAGCCGCCGGTAGAAGTGGGTGTCATAGAGCCGGAGCCACTTCATGGCGACACTGTGTTGCCGCTACGATCTGAAAGCCGTGATACAGTCAGCGACAGGAAGCGTGGAAAAAAACTGCGTGATGCAGGGATCGATCACACCGACAGTCCTTTGAGACATAAGGCGTCGCGTGCCGATCTTGATGCTGACTGACAGGTGCATGGCCTGTGTGATTGTCATTTTTTTTACTTTGTCGCATTTGATTCGTTATGTCGGAGAAACCGAAACACCAGTTGTTTGCAACCCGTCTTGGAGTGATTGCCGCCACCGTAGGCTCAGCCGTCGGTCTTGGCAACATATGGCGTTTTCCATATGAGGCCGGAGTGCATGGAGGAGGAGCGTTTCTGGCTATATATATCGTCTTTATACTGATACTCGGTGTGCCTGTGCTATGCGCCGAGTTCGCGCTCGGGCGCTCCACCCACCGCAATGTGCTGGGGTGTTTCAGGCAACTTAAACCTGCCCAGCCGTTCTGGAGGATCATCGGCATCATTGGAGTCACATCGGGCATTATGATACTTAGCTTCTATTCGGTTATAGCCGGGTGGACGCTCGAATATTTTTTTGTCTCGCTCAGGGGCGACATTGCTGGCAATTCAACCGACGAGCTGCATTCGATGTTCGGTGCATTCACGACCGGCATGCGGCCGGTGATATGGACCATCGTTTTCCTTCTGATAAACTATTGTGTGATAGTGCGGGGAGTGCAGAAAGGGGTTGAGCGTGCATCCAACGTGCTCACACCAGCACTTATGGTGCTTCTCGCAGTGTTCTGTGTCAATTCGCTCATGATGCCCGGAGCGGCCGACGGACTCAGATTCCTTTTCAAACCCGATTTCTCGCAGATCACCCCGTCGGTAGTGATCGGAGCCATGGGGCAGGCTTTCTTCTCTCTTTCGCTCGGGCTGGGATGTATGCTCACATATGCGTCGTATTTCCCCGACCGGACTCCGCTTGTACGCAGCGCGGCCGTCACGGTCGGGCTCGATGTCTTCACTGCTCTCATGGCCGGTGTGCTCATATTCCCGGCTGTGTTTACCTACGGTTTCTCGCCGCAGGAGGGGCCGACACTGGTGTTTGAGGTGCTTCCCGCCATATTCACGCAGGTGAGTGGCGGATGGTTCTGGGCACCGCTGTTTTTCTTCATGCTGTTTCTCGCATCGCTTACGTCGACTATATCGATGAGCGAGATCGGCATAGCGTGGCTCACACAGGACCGTGGCATGAGCCGTGGTAAGGCGTGTACGCTCGTTATTGCCATCGCTATGGTCTGTGGAGTGGCGTGCGCGCTGTCATTCAGCTATTGGGCCGGACTTCGCCTTCCCGTTATTGGTGAATTCAATATCTTCAACTTTTTTGACTACACATCGTCCAATGTTCTGCTGCCTCTCGGCGGGATGTTGATTTCGGTGTTTGCCGGATGGATGCTCGATCGTGAGGTGCTTCGCCGTCAGCTCACCACTCCGCGCAATGCCTTCTCGTCGCTTGCTCCGGTCATTGCTTTTCTGCTCCGTTATGTGTCGCCGGTGATGATACTTGTCATCTTTATCGCCAATCTCTGACACAATTATTAAATTTGCATGTAATATCAACTCATTCAGCAAACACATGGATACTGTACCCTCGATAATAGAAAGACATAATGGCCCCGGATTCTCTTTTGAGGTGCTTCCGCCACTTAGAGGGCGTGGCATCGACGGCCTTTTTGAGAATGTCGAACGGCTCAGGTCATATGATCCGCTGTACATAAACGTCACGACTCACCGCAGCGAGATAGTATATAAGTCGATGGCCGACGGGCTGTATCAGAAAGTGACCGAGCGTTCGCGTCCGGGAACTGTGGCTGTTGCGGCTGCTCTGCAAAACCGGTTCAAGATACCTGCCGTGCCTCATCTCATATGCAGCGGCTACACCAAGGCCGAGACCGAGTATGCGCTTATCGATCTGAATTTCCTGGGTATAAACAATCTGTTGCTGCTGCGCGGCGACAAGGCCAAGCATGAATCGTCGTTCACGCCTACCGAGGGCGGACACTCGCATGCGTCCGATCTTCAGCAGCAGGTCAATCAGTTTAATGACGGCTATCTGCTCGACGGAGCGCCGATGGATATCCACACCGGTGTGCATTTCAGCTACGGTGTCGCCGGGTATCCTGAAAAGCATGAGGAGTCGCCCAATGCGGCAATGGATATCGCGATGCTGAAGGCAAAGGTCGATGCCGGTGCGGAGTATATTGTCACGCAGATGTTTTTCGACAACCGTCATTACTTCGATTTTGTCGATAAATGCCGTGAGGCCGGCATAAACGTGCCTATAATACCCGGACTGAAACCAATTGTCGGTCTGAGGCAGCTGACGCTGCTTCCGCGTGTGTTCAAGGTCGATCTTCCGCAGGAAGTAGCTGCCGCACTTATGAAGTGCCGCGACGACAGCGAGGCGAAAGCCGTCGGTGTGGAGTGGTGTATCGAGCAGTCGCGCGACCTTATTGCACATGGAGTGAAATCCATACACTACTACAGCCATAACGCTGTAAACAGTGTCGAGAAGGTGGTGAAGGCGGTTTTCTGACTTGCCTTATCACAATATAATACCGCAGAAATTCCATGAAATTCGCAGAGATAGCTGGCAACCGCGACGTCATTGACCGTCTGCGCCGCATGGTCGACGAAGACCACCTGCCCCATGCCATAGTGATCGAGGGACCCGAAGGATCCGGCAAACTGAAGATCGCAAGAGCATTGGCGCAGTATATTCATTGCGAGCACCGCACGCCCGATGGCGACAGTTGCGGTGTGTGCGCGTCGTGTCTGCAGCATGGTCTTCACAGTCATGTCGATGTGCATTTCTGCTTCCCGATGTTGAAAAAAGGAAGCCAAAAGACCGAAGACACCGAGAGCGAGGACTGGATCGACGAGTGGAGGGAATTTCTGGACGAGTGTCCTTACGCCGATATGGAAGTATGGCTGTCGAAACTCGGTAATATCAACGGACAGCCTGTTATATACAAGGGTGAGGCCGACGCCATGCGGCGTGCCCTGGCCTTTACGGCGCGTGCGTCGCGCTACAAGATTGCTGTCGTGTGGCTGCCTGAGCGCCTTAACGACACTGCTGCCAATAAGTTGCTGAAACTTGTGGAGGAGCCGTTTGCCGACACCCGCATAATCATGGTCAGCAATAACCCCAAGGAGATATTGCCTACGATCTACTCACGCCTGCAGCGCATACATGTGAAGCGTCTGAGCGACGCCGATGCCGCCGGCGTGCTTGCTGCAATGCGCCCCGGTATGCCGCAGTCCGATGCGCTTGCGGTTGTTCATGTGGCCGAGGGCAATGTCAACCTTGCCATGAAGCTGTCGGGGGGTGAAGGAGGTGAGAATCTGCAGCGGTTTATCTCGCTGATGCGTATGGCATATCGCAGGGATATCGCCGCGTTGCGCAAGTGGTCGCTCGATATGCACGGCATCGGGCGTGAGGCGCAGATCGATTTCCTGACCTATTGCAGCCGCATGTTCCGTGAAAATTTTATAGCCAATCTCGGCAATCCGGCGATCAACTACATGACGGCCGATGAGTCGAACTTCAGCCGTAATTTCTCGAGGTTCATTACTTCGGCAAATGTCGTGACGCTGACGGCTGAAATGGATAGGGCTGCGGCCGACATCGCGGCCAACTCGTCGGCGAAGATCGTATTTTTTGATCTCGCGATCAAAGTAGTGCTTCTTATCAAGCAGTAGGGTGTCTTATGGGGGCGGCGTCTGAACCATTCCTTAAACAGATAGCGACGGTCTATGACCGCGAGAACCCCGACGGCCTGTCGGGATACACGTTTGTTTTTCCCAACCGCCGGAGTTCGCTTTTTTTTCAGAAATATCTGAGAGAGGCCAAGGGTACGCGTCTGCATGATTTCAACGCTCCGTTTCTCTCGCCGGCGATTGTCACTCTCGATGAGCTTATCGACAGCTGGAGCGAAAGTGTGCAGGGCGAACGTTCGGAGCTGCTGATCGTGTTGTATGCCTCATATCTGGCGGTTGCCGCGCGCATGGGCATGCCTGAGGATGCGGCAATGGATCTGTCGGCGTTTATGTTCTGGGGCGATGTGATTCTCAACGACTTCGACGAGATAGACGCCGAGATGGCCGATGCGTCGGACGTTTTCAGAAATCTTAAAGATCTGAAATCGATCGAGACAAACCCTCTTGATCAGGAGAAGTGGCAATTGATCAGGCAGTTCTGGGACACAACAGGCCTTGAGCATCTTGTGAATGACGACAATGCCGATGACCGTCTGTGGGTTGACTATGAGTCGGTCGGCAAGGAAGGCAGTCTTTCTGCTTCAAAGGCCTTTTTCAAGATATGGCAGATACTCGGGCCGCTGTATTATGAGTTCAGAGAGCGTCTTGCCGCGATGGGATTGCATTATCGTGGCATGGCGGAAAGAGATGTGGCGGAGCATCTGAAAGCTGAGAATGAGACGGGCGATTATGCCTCGGATAAGTCTGAGAGATTTGTGTTTGCCGGATTTGGCGTTCTCTCTGAGGCAGAGCTCGCTGTGTTTGATGCGCTGTATAACCGTGGAACAGCCGATTTTTTCTGGGATATCGATCTGCCCTGTTTCGGGCTGAAAGAAAATACGGCCGGAGCGGCAGTTGAGCGTCTGAGCAAAAAATATCCCGCGCCTTTCAGGCTCGATGTGCCTGAGATGACGCCACGTATCAGCATCATCGGTGTGCCGTCGGAGATTGGACAGGTCAAGGAGGCATCGTCGATACTGGCGTCGATGGATATAAAGCCGTTCGAGGCATCATCGACGGCCGTTGTGCTTGCCGATGAGAATCTTTGTGTGCCGTTACTTCATTCGCTGAGCCTCAATGACGGGGTTGATGTGAATATCACGATGGGATATCCGCTGCGTCTGTCGCCTGTGGCTTCAGCTATCGAGACGTTTGCGCTTATGCACACAAGGGCGCGGTATGTGGGAGAAGAGGGGCTGACGACTTTTTTCAGAGACGATGTAAGCAAACTGCTGTCGCACCCGTTGTTGCTGCGACTTGCTCCCGGAGAATGCAGGGCGATTGTGAAGCATATGGCCGATCTGAGGCTCTATAATGTGCCTGAAACAGAGCTGATGAGCGCTGCCGGACGTCTTGCCCCGCTGTTTGCCGGACTTAAAGGATCAGTGACTGACGCAGAGGCTTTCGGCGCGATCAGAAATGCGGTGAACTGCATCCTTTCTCTGTTCCCGGAGCAGGAGAAAGCTGACACAGACACGCCAGATGGAGAAGAACCCGATGAGGCCGGAGAAGATCTTTGGGTGATAGACCGCGGTTTTCTCAGGGGCTATCTCGACGAACTCGACATGCTTGAGCAGAACATACGTGAGATACTCGGTGATACCGTCAATTATGGCGGCACGTCGGCGTTGCGTTCGGTTGCAAAGATAATGTCGGGACGTAAAGTCGGGTTTAGCGGTGCGCCGTTGCGCGGACTGCAGGTGCTCGGTATCGACGAGACGCGCACACTTGATTTTGAAAGAATTGTAGCTCTGTCGATGAATGAGCGCGTTTTTCCGAAACGCTCACAGTCACCTACATTCATACCGCAGACTCTGCGACGTGCCTACGGGCTTCCGACTGCCGAGCGCAAGGAGAGCGCGACGGCTTATTCGTTCTATCGCATGCTGGCGCGGTCGTCAGAGGTGTGTCTGATATACAACGCGAATACCGAGGGGCTTACGTCGGGTGAGATGTCGCGATATCTTTATCAGCTCATCTACGCATATCGTCCCGAAGGGCTTAAGGCAGAGGTCAAGAACTATAAGGTCGGGGTCTTTCCGCGCAATGAGATAGAAGTCCGTAAAAACGACGTGATCATGGCCGCGCTCTCCTCTTTTCTGCCTGATGCTCCCGAGGAGAAACGCCGATGGTTTTCTGCAAGCTCCATCAAGCAGCTGCTTGACTGCGAGCTACGGTTTTATCTGGAGTACGTCGCAGGCTTTCAGATGCCCGATGAGGTCAGAGGATATATCGATGACAGTGTCTACGGAAAGATCGTGCACGAGACTTTCGAGTGGGTGTACAATCATCAGGCATTATTGCAGAACAGATCAGATAAAGGGGCGCTTGTTACGCCGCATCTGCTTGAGTCGATAATGATAGACCCGTTGCTTGACAGATATATCATCCGGGCTATCAACCACAATTATCATGGACGCGAAGGAGCTTCTGTTGCGGGGGAACGTGACGGCCTCGACGCGCCCCTCGATGGTGAGTCCATGCTGTTTGCCGCGCTGATCAAGAAAACCGTCCTGAAGGTCTTTGAAGCTGAATCGCTGTGGCTTAAAGACAAGTATGAGGTGGTGTATCTGCATGGCGAGAGCCGCGACAGGCTTACGCTTGCACTTGCCGGCGGACTGAATGTCAATTTTGTACATGTCATCGACCGCATAGATATTGTCAGAGACACAGCATCGTCAGAGCCATATCTCCGGCTCGTTGACTATAAGACCGGTAAAGAGGCACTCAGGGCGTCGACAGTAGAGCATCTTGTAGACTACAGTCTGTCGGGAAGCGGTACATCGCCTCACGGCATAACCCAGCTCATGCTTTACTGCAACTCCTATAGTCTGCTAAAAAATTATCACGGACGCATAAAGCCGTATATCTATGCTCTGCGCGAAATTACGACCGAGGGCGTGATAAGCGACCTGAAAGTAGGGCCGCCGCGGGTTGATCCGGCGACCGGCAAGGTGCCGAGGGGATTGCCCGTGCTTGAAGACTATCGTGAGATCAACGATGAGTTTGTCGGTCTCATATCAGAAAAGATACGCCGGCTTTTTGACGACAGTGTGCCGTTTGCTCAGCCCGAAAGTGACCGTAGCTGCAGATATTGCAGTTTCCGTGAAATATGTAACCGCGGATAAAGATATGCGTAAGGGACTATATGTGCATCTGCCGTTCTGTGTGTCGAAATGCTGGTATTGCGACTTCTATTCAAAGCCTTACGGACGCATGGAGGCCGAGGCGTATGTCGGTGCGCTCTTGCGTGAACGCGATCTCAGGTTCTATGGTGAGCCGTGGAGCGATAATGGCGGCGAACCGGTGTGGAATACGGCATATATCGGGGGAGGAACTCCGTCGGTGCTTCCGATCGATCTGTTGCGCAAGGTCATAGGCATAGCTCATCTTATCCCCGGTGCCGAATATACGATAGAGGCTAACCCCGAGCAGGTCGACGCCGTGTGGCTCGGTGAGGTGCGTGATGCGGGTATAAACCGTGTGAGCATGGGCATACAGTCGTTTACTCCGCAGCTTCTTGACGCGGTTGGCCGCAATTACCGTCAGGGAAGAGCGCAGGCAGCGATAGAGGCACTTGCCGCATCGGGGCTGAATTACAGCGTGGATCTCATCTACGGCCTCCCGGGGCAGTCAGTTGAGCAATGGCAGTGTACTCTCAGGCAGATGCTGTCGTTCAGGCCGCCGCATTTTTCAGCATATCTCCTGTCGTATGAGCCTGGCACAAGGCTTCATGCCCGCATGATCGCCGGTAAGGTCGAGGAGGCGACTGAGGAGGTTGCCGAGGAGATGTACGGGATCCTTTGCCGTGAGGCGCATGAAGCCGGATATGAACACTATGAGGTCTCAAATTTTGCGCTGCCAGGATTTCATGCCCGGCATAATTCGTCGTATTGGGACTCTACGCCATATCTTGGCCTCGGATGTTCGGCACACAGTTTCGACGGTACGGACAGGGCAAGCAATCCGGCTTCGGTCTCCGATTATATCAAAGATCTAAGTCACGGCCGTCTGCCTCTTGAGAAAGAAAGTGAAACAGATCTTGACCGGCTCAACGACTCGATAATCACATCGCTCCGTACTGCACGCGGCTTTCTTCTCCCTGAAGATGCTCCCGATGCCCTTGTCAGAGCCGTGGAGCGGCATCTTTCGGCAGGTACGCTGACATCGACGTCAGAGGGGAGGGTGGCTATCCCGGAGGCTATGTGGCTGCGGTCCGATGCAATTATGCGCGACCTTATCCAGCTCTAAGAGTAAAAGTTCCCCGATTTATAGAAGGGAAATTCCGGCTTTCTCACAGGCCTCTATCTGCTCTTCGGGCCATATTGAGGCCTGGACTTCGCCGATATGGGCTTTCTGAAGCAGGAACATGCACAGGCGGCTCTGGCCTATGCCGCCTCCGATGGAGTAGGGCAGGGAACCCGACAGGAGCGCTTTGTGGAAGCTGAACTGCGACCGTTCGGGGCAGCCTCTTGCCTCAAGCTGCAAGGCTAAGGATTCGGGGCTGACCCTTATACCCATCGAAGACAACTCGAACGGGATGTTAAGAACGCTGTTCCACAATATGATGTCGCCGTTGAGGCCGCGGTGGCCGTCGCCGGTCGGGGTTATCCAGTCGTCGTAGTCGGGAGCGCGTCCGTCATGCGGCTCTCCTGAGCCAAGCGGGGCGCCAATGCCTATGATGAACACGGCTCCGTATTTCTGTGCCGCTTTTGCCTCGCGTTCTTTGGCTGAAAGATCAGGGTATTCGCGCTCAAGATCTTCTGAATGTATGAAGGTTATGTTTTCGGGCAAAGTGGGTGTGATGTGCGGAAACTGGCGGAACACCATTTTCTCGCATGCTCTGACTGCCTGATAAATCTTCCCGACAGTGTCTTTGAGGTAGTCGAGATTGCGGTCTGTCTCGTTGATTGTCTTCTCCCAGTCCCACTGATCCACATACAGCGAGTGCAGATTATCGAGATCCTCGGTCGTGCGTATGGCGTTCATGTCGGTGTATATGCCGAAGCCGGGGGCGATGTCATAGGCTCCGAGTTTGGCGCGTTTCCATTTCGCCAGCGAGTGCACGACCTCGGCATGCCGTCCGCCCATTGCCGCGATGTCGAAACCGACAGGAGGTTCCACTCCGTTGAGGTCGTCGTTAAGACCTGTACCCGACAGCACGAAGAGCGGGGCAGTGACACGACGCAGATTCAGAGCTTCGCCGAGGAGCTTCTGAAACTCGTCCTTGATGCTTTTGATAGCTACCTCTGTTGTCTCGGGCAGTAACTTTAACTTATATTTTTGAGGAATAATCAATGCCATAACCGAAAAACTTAAATTTGAAATGCAAAATTACTAATAAATGCAAACTTTCCAACTGTGCCGCAGAAAATTACGTGACTCGATGATTTTTTGTGTAAATTTGCAGGATAGATACATTCAGGAATCCCTCGGTTGAAATAGCATTTTGAAGCTGATTACTCGATATATATGTGCTGTGGTCGTGTCGCTGTCGTGTGTGGCGGCGGCCTATGCTCAGTCAAATCCCAAACGTCCGTTGCCGGGCGGCAATAACTCCGAAACATCGCATACGCAGGAGAAAAGCATCGAACCTCAGGTGTATTCATGGGGTGTGTCGGGGCCTATGGGTCTGCGTGAGCCGGCTGTGGTTGATACAAACTACATCAATTACTCGATGCAGTCGATCCCGTCGGCTGTCAGTCCGGCCTATGTGACGACGGGCAATCTCGGCGGCCCGGGCATGAACCTTATTTTCACCGACCGTGCTCCCATGTCCGATTTCTTTTTCAAAGACGCGCTGGAGGCATGGTTGCCGTCGCGCAGCAAGATGCGCTTCTATAATTCTCGCATTCCGCTTACGTTCCTAAGCTACAATTTCGGAGGAGGCCGGTATAACTCGCAGGACCGCCTGAAAGCGGCTTTCTCGGGAAACGTGAACAAGCGGCTGCAGTTTGGCGCGATTACCGACTATCTGTACTCAAAGGGCAGCTATGACAATCAGGCCGCCAAGTGTTTCACATGGGGCTTTTCGACGTCGTATATCGGTGACCGTTTCGACCTTCAGGCCTATCATTATCACTACAATCTGCTTAATCAGGAAAACGGTGGCATAACCGACGACATGTATATCACCGACCCGGCTGAGATGCAGGGAGGAAATGCCGGTGTGAACCCGAAGAACATACCGACCAACCTCAACCGCGCGTCAAACCGCAACAAGGGTACCGACATATATGTGAACGGACGTTATAAACTCGGATTCTGGCGCGACATAACTACCGATGAAGACACTGTCGAGCGCCTTGAGTTTGTGCCGGTGACGGCAATTGTCTACACGTTCAACTGGACGGAGGGCAAGCATCGTTTCAGAAACACAAACGCCACGCAGGATCAGACGTTCTGGGAGAACTATTATCTGAGCAATGACGGCACACAGGATTTCACGACATATTCGTCGGTGAGCAATACTGTCGGTCTGTCGTTGCTTGAAGGCTTCAATAAATATGCGAAATTCGGGCTTTCGGCTTATGCTACATTTGATCTCAGATCATATAAGCAGACTGCCGACTCGGCACTGTTTCTTGAAGACAGAACCGGCCTGACTGAGTATGACGGTCCGATACCTGTAGAGAAAAAGAAAGACGGGCGTCTGACCATCGGGGCGCAGCTTTCAAAACAGCAGGGATCGATATTGCGTTATGAGGCGACGGGAGAGCTGGGAGTCTCGGGGCGCACGACCGGCGATGTGCTGCTTGACGGACATGTCGACACACGCATACCTCTCGGAAAGGACTCGCTTGACGTGAGGGTGAGAGGACGGTTTACAAACTCCAAGCCGTCGTATTTTGTCGAAAATTATATTTCCAACCACTTTATCTGGGAAAATGACTTCGGAAAGATACGACGTGTGAAGGTTGGAGGCGAGGTCGCGTTTCCGAAAACGCATACGCGTGTATCGGCCGACGTAGAGAATATACAGAACTATGTGTATTTCAATGACAAGTGTCTGCCTGTGCAGCATGGCGGCAATATTCAGCTATTGACGCTGCAGCTGTCGCAGGATCTCGCATACAGGGCGTTGCACTGGAATAACCGGATAATATGGCAGAAGTGTTCCGACTCGTCGGTCATACCGATGCCGTCGCTTGCCGTCAATTCCAATCTCTATGTCCTGTTCAAGATTGCCCGTGTGCTCGACGTGCAGTTTGGCGTGGATTGTGATTTCTACACCAAATACAAGGCATATGACTATCAGCCTGCAACGATGACTTTTTATACACAGAACGAAACCGAGTGCGGTGGATTTCCGTTTATGAATGCCTATCTGAACATGAAACTCGGACGCACACGTTTCTATGTGATGATGTCGCATGTCAATCAGGGATTGTTCGGTAAGCCTGATTATTTCTCGATGCCTCATTATCCGCTTAATCCGCGCCGCTTCCAGCTTGGCCTTTCAATCGAGTTCCGCAACTAATGGATGCCGGTGGAAAGTTTGGCGGGAAGTTTAAGGCGGTTTATGCAGCTATCATAGTGCTGTCGGTCGTGGTTGTGCTGTTTCTCGTCAGACAGTGCAGCATGCCGGTCACTCATGTCGCAGACCATAGGGCAGGTGGTGACACCCTGAATGTGGCGGTGGAGCTGTCGCCGATGACATTGTCTACTGCCGGCGACACG
Organism: uncultured Muribaculaceae bacterium; assembly: GCA_964389525.1. Classification (GTDB taxonomy): domain Bacteria; phylum Bacteroidota; class Bacteroidia; order Bacteroidales; family Muribaculaceae; genus JAFLTL01. The sequence continues at coordinate 39,104 of CAYMEX010000017.1, forward strand.
TTGGGCGGTTTCAGCTACGACATGCTGATGCAGATTACAAAGGCTCATGGTGTGCCGGTGAAGATCAATGCGTTCAGCTCGTTGCCTGAGGCATTGTCTAAACTTGAAAACGGACGCTATGATCTGGTTGTATCGGATATGCCTGTCACGGCTTCTCTGAAGGAAAAATATGGTTTTACTGATCCTGTCTATCGCGACCGTCAGGTTCTTGTGCAGCTTGCCGATTCAGGCGGCGTGGCTGAAATCGGTTCGCAGCAGGAACTTGGCGGAAAAGAGGTATGGGCAGCGGCGGGAACGCCGGTTGTATCAAGGCTGTATACTTTGGGGCGGGAGATCGGCGACACCATACATGTGTGTGAGGATGCAGGTCATACCGAGGAACAGCTGCTGATTTCTGTTGCAATTGGGGAAATACCTCGTGCAGCGGCCGGACAGCTGGTGGCGCAGCGCATGGCAGCCGACTATCCGTCGTTCGATATATCGGTGGATCTGTCTTTCTCTCAGTTGAAATGCTGGACGGCAAACCGCTCGGATACGACGCTTATTGACTCTCTGAATATCTGGATCGCGGACTTCATGGCCGGAAACGGCTATAAGAGGCTTCTGAGAAAATATGGAGTTTAGATCAGACGGGAGACTTCGAGAAGCAGATTGCGTGGCGTGACCGGGAGGGTCATAATTGAGTCAAAACGTTTTTTTACGTCCTCATTCAGCGTTCTTATCGCGCTTGCCTGTGATGTAATCGCTATTATGGCGGTTTTCTGACCGATGCCAGATACGAGCCGCTCTATTTCACTTATTCCCGACCCGTCAGTGTCGGTATTGATGATCACAAGGCCGAAGGTATCTGATGAAAGCATTGATTCCGCTTCTTTTAGAGAGCGGGCGTGCGATACTTCGTATTTCTTTGAAAGAATGGCGTTGTAGAGTATATAATTGCTGTCGTAGGGCTCTATGATCAATATCTTTCGGTTGAGTGCCGACGTGGCGTCTGCGATTGGTGCGTTCTCTTCGGGCGTGTCGGCTGCCTTCGGCAGGTCGTTGTCCTGCTCAATGAGTATTGCGCCTGTGATTGCTGTTATTCTGCCAGAGTCATCGGTCTCCGATGCAAGAGCTGTGATTTTGGTGTTATGGTAGTGTCCGGGAGTGATGGAAGTGTTGTCGGCTATACGCAGAGTTCCTTCCCACCGATGCCTTTTACCGGTTATGATCTCATTGAAGGTATTGGCGAGTTTCAGGCGGTCTTCGGGATGAATAAGTCTTACGAGTCTGCGGTTGTCGATGTATCCGCGCCGTGACTCTGTTGTGCCGCTAAGTGCTATCGATCCCGATTTTTTAGTGCGTATTCTGTCATAGGCGAGACGCTTGGCCGGTATATCCCATATCCATGGTATCAGACGTGCCGAGAGAAGCGCAATCTCAAGCTGTCCTTTCATCGAGGCGAGATTGAGCTTTGAGTCGGCAAGCTCGCTTATGTCGACAGCATAGACATAACACTTGTCGAGCTGCGGATCGCGTTTGAACAGCCACTCGTAGGTTTTCTTTGATGTCGGGAAATAGCGTGTGTACGTCACCTCCTGTTGTTCAGGCAGCAGAAGTGTGTCCTGTATTTTTTCAAGAAGTATTTTGCGTATTGATTCATAGTGCTCGCCTTTACGTGAAAGCATGCCGTTTTCTGCAAGCAGATCGCGGTATCTCTGATTGCTTTGGGCGAAGTCATATGATATGATGCGGTTCTTTTTGTCGAGTTGCAGATCTACAGTCAGAAATGCGACAGGCATGCCCTGTATTATATTATCGAGCAGCCGGAAGAATTTTGCCTTCTGACGCTGATCTTTTGTTATGATGTGCATTACCACAAGTATGGCGACAATAATTATCGCTGCGATAATGACAACCCACATGTATTTTTCCCATATCGATGGAGGCTCGTTTATTATATTGACATTCTCGGGTATGGGGCCGAACATGTGGCTGGTCTCCATATACCGGTCGTAGTTGAGTATGTCGACGCCTTTTTCGACGCTTATATGTGGGATTGTGTCAAGATCGTCGCCGCTTATCATGTGGTCGATGGCGCTCCGCACATTTTGCATGAAGATATCCTCGTCGTAGAAGTGTCCTCCGATGGCTCCGACCGAAAGATACATCGGCGAAAGGGTGAAAACAGGATTGGGGCATGTGGCGATTGAGCTGTAGTCCTGTGTGACAAGGATCGGGAAGCCGAGTACGCCCGGGCGCTCGTAGCTCCAGGTGCTCAGAAGCAGTCCGGTCTCTTTGTGCGGATATGATATTATGTGGTTTATAAGGTCGCTCTGCTCATATGTGCATATTTCCCATTGATATTTCAATTCGGGATATTTGTTTTTTATATAGGGCCTGATGTGCTGGTCGATGTATTTGTTTGTCCACTTCTCATCGCCAAGAAAGATGATTTTACGAAGTTTCGGCATGGTACTCATCATCAGATCAATTGTCTTCTCAGGAAAATAAGGCTGGGAGACAAAGAGCATATTGCGGTCATTGAAGACAGAGTCTATAGGTTGCCATGTCGAAAAATCGACAAAGTTGTCCATTCCGGTGAAGTAGTCTTTCTTCTGCCCTACACGGTCGGTGATACCCACGTAGACAATGGGTATGTCATTTCCCCATTCCTCGCGTATGCGGTTGTGCATGGTTATGGCAAGTCCTCCTATGATCACAACATAGTCGGGCTTATTGTCGATGTATTTTGATATGACTGTGTTTACTATGATGTTGTAAAGCGAGTCATTGCGCACTCGGGTGTTTTCAAGATGCTCGATGTTGACTTTGACCTTGTGGTGACTTGCCGCCTTGATTACCGGGTCGATGTCGACAACCCATGGTTTTGTCTCGTTGTAGCTGTTGATTACTACAAGCAGCGGTTGACGCGCGACGGCTCCTGCCTGGCTGGTGTCAAACCGAACGGTGCTGTCGCGTTGTGTGTCGTCGGCCAAAGCGGGCATAGATATTGAAAGTATCAGTATAAATACAGATACCAGATTGTATAACACTTTGTCGCGACGGTGTGATATCATATCAGGGCATGTTTTGGTCGGTGCGTTGTAAAGATAATGTAATTGTATTGTGATAGCAAATAAAAAGTGCGGAGCCTGCCGCTTTTGGGGCAGACTCCGCTGTTTTTCTGATTGATAAAGCCTGAACTGTGTTATTTTGTCGAGAAGCGGAACGCAGTGTGGCTCGAATAGGGTTTCTCAGGTGAGATAGCTGCTGAAGGCCACTGGGGTTTGTTGGGCGTGTCGGGGAACTTCTGTGTCTCGAGGCAGATTGCGTTGCGGGGATTGTAGACAATGCCTTTTTTACCTGTGACAGTCGAGTCGAGGAAGTTGCCGGTGTAAATCTGGATACCGGGCTCGTCGGTAAGCACCTCAAGAACGATTCCTGTTGTAGGCGAGTAGAGTGTGGCAGCAGGCACCTTGTCGTTTCCGGGGTTGTCAAGCACCCAGTTGTGGTCGTAGCCGAGACCGTTTTTGATCTGCTCGAAGTCGAAGTTGTCGATGTCGTCACCTACGACACGTCCGGCAGTGAAGTCCATGGGGGTGCCGGCTACGGGCAGTATCTCGCCGGTGGTCATGAATGTCGAGTCAACCGGTGTGAAGTTGGCAGCGGCAAGAGTGAGTGTGTTGTTGGTGATCTCCTCGTTGGGGTTGCCGTTGAGGTTGAAATATGAGTGGTTGGTCATGTTGATCACCGAGGGAGCGTCGGATGTTGCCTCGTACTTGATGTCGAGTGCGTTGTCGGGCGTCAGTGTGTAGGTGAGCACCACGTCGATTTTACCGGGGAAGTTGGCGTCGCCGTCGGGCGAGGTCATGGCAAGTTTAAGTGTGCTGTCTGTAGCTTCCACAACGTCGTAGATGCTGTACTGCCATCCGTTGGGGCCGCCGTGGAGGCAGTGTCCGTAGTTGTTCTGCGGGAGCTGGATCGTGTCGCCTTCGATGACGATTTTGCCCTGGTTGATGCGGTTGGCGTAACGTCCGATGGCTGCGCCGAAGTCGGTCTTGTTGTTTTCGGGCAGATAGTCGGAAATGCTGTCAAAACCAAGAACGACGTCTGTCATGTTGCCTTTGTTGTCGGGAACCATGATCGAGACAATGCGTCCGCCGTAGTTTGTGATGCATGCTTCCATGCCGTTCTCGTTGGTCAGCGTATACAGTCCGGTCTTTTTACCGTTGACTTCGGTAACAAATTTTTCGGGATCAAGTCCTGAAATGGTTGTGGCCGGTTTCTTGTCGGCTGTGTTGCAGGCTACAAGTGCCACCAGCGATGAAGCGGCGATGGCTGAAAAGATTTTGTTCATTTGATTTAAGATGAATGATTCAGAATTATGTCGCAAAAATAAAAACATTTTTAGAAAAAGTTTTGGGAATATAGAAGAAAGATTTTACCTTTGCAGGGCAATTACAGATAAGGACACAATTTCTAAGGTGTAGTTGTAGCTATAATGGTTCCTTGGCCGAGTGGTTAGGCACCGGTCTGCAAAACCGTTTACAGCAGTTCGATTCTGCTAGGAACCTCAAAATTAAAGCGTAAGGGGCACCCCAGAAATCAGGGGTGTCCTTTTTAATTTTTAAAAGAAGCAAAAGAATCGGTGTAATGGAAAAAGGGTACGGAAGATTGTATTTTGTATTTCTGATGTTGTTTCTGGGGCTGATGTCGGCTTTTGGTCCGTTTATCACCGACCTGTATCTGCCGTCGCTTCCTGCGATGTCAGAGATTTTCCATGCTTCGGCGTCGGCCGTACAGAGCGGCATATCCATGGCATTGGCAGGCCTGGCGCTTGGGCAGGTGTTTTTCGGCCCGTTGAGCGACCGTTATGGCCGTCGCCCGGTTATGGCCGTGTCGCTTACTCTGTTTTCGGTTGCTACTGTCGCTGCGGTCTTCAGTCATTCGATCGGTATATTCAATGTCATGAGGTTTTTTCAGGGGCTCGGCGGTGCCGGATGTATAGTACTGTCAAGATCGGTGGCTACCGACTGCTATACGGGGCGTGATCTCGTCAAGATAATGACTCTGATCGGTGCGATAAACGGTGTGGCTCCTGTCACAGCTCCTGTGATCGGAGGTTTTGTATCGGAGAGCCACGGGTGGCAGGGTGTATTCTGGACTCTGTTTGCTATAGGTGCAGTACTGCTTCTGATGACAGTGCTGTTCAGGGAGTCTTTGCCTTCCGAAAACAGGTTCAAGGGAAATTTTTTAAGCCTTTTCGGCCAGTTCGGCGTAATGCTGCGCGACAAGGTGTTCATGCGCTATGTGCTCCTTTACGCATTGTCGATGGCACTTCTTTTCAGCTATATATCTTCAGCATCATTTATCGTGCAGGATAAATATGGCTATGGTGAGCTTGCGTTTGCCGTGATATTCGGGATAAATGCGTTCGGCACATTGATAGGCAGTGTCGTGGCATTGAAGTTTCCGACGCTTGAGGCTGCTACATTCACGGGAGCCGTATTGCTTACAGTGGCTTCGGTAGGGCTTGTGTTCAATGCTTTCGTGATGGCCAACTTCTGGGTCTATGAGTCGTGTACGTGGCTTGCCATTACCGGCTGCGGCTTTGTCTTCCCGTCGGCCACGACGCTGGCTATGAATGCGGGGCGCAGGGCTATAGGCGCGTCATCGGCAATTGTCGGTGCGTCGGGATTTGTTGCCGGTGGCATTGTTTCACCCCTGACCGGCGCAGGAGACATGCTCCTGACGTCGGCGTTCATTATGCTGGGGTGCGGTGTCCTGTCGTGGATCTTCTCACGCAGGCTGTAGTCGGCTCATTTTCCAATCGACGAAAGCAGCATGTCGACTGCCTTGGCCGGATCGCCGTCGGCTTTGTCGAGGCATTTGATGAAGTGCGATCCGATTATTGCGCCTGAGGCATGTTTCTGCGCCTGCCCGAATGTGGCGGGATTTGATATGCCGAATCCGATGAGTCGGTCATGTCGTAGGTTCATGCTGTTGATGCGGCTGAAATAGTCGAGTTGAGCCTCGTTGTAGCTCTCACGTGCGCCGGTGGTGGAGGCGGCCGATACCATGTAGATGAAGCCGTCGCAATGCTCGTCGATCAGGCGTATGCGCTCGGGTGAGGTCTCGGGCGTAATGAGCATTATCACCGGCATGTCGTGTTTTATGCTGAGCTGCTTGAAATCGGCGAGATAATCGTCGAACGGAAGGTCGGGTATTATCAGGCCGTCGACACCTGCGTTGTGTGCGTCCTGAAAAAACGCCTCAATGCCGTAGTGCATTATCGGATTAAGATATCCCATGAGTATGAACGGCATGTCGCTTACTTTCTCACGGGCTTCTTTCACCTGGCCGAGCAGACGGTGAAGCGTCATGCCGTTGGAAAGTGCGCGTGAGCTGCTTGCCTGTATGACAGGACCGTCGGCCATAGGGTCGGAGAACGGTATGCCGATCTCGACCATGTCGACTCCGCGTGCGGCAAGAGCCTCGATGACAGGTACAGTGCTGTCGGCCTGAGGATATCCGGCAGTGAAGAAGACTGAAAGGATGTCGTTATGCTTTTTCCCAAAAAGGGCGGTCAATCGGTTCATTTTCGTTGAGTTTGCGTAGTTGCAGAATAAAGTTGGAAAGTTTTGCCACGTCCTTGTGTCCGGGCGATGTCTCAAAGCGGCTGTTCAGATCGATTCCGGCGAGGCCGGGGCGCATGGCTTCCTTGACAGTCTCGATGTCGTCGGGGCCTATGCCGCCGCTGAGCATGTAGGGGATGCCGAGAGTGTAGCCGTCGAGTAGCGACCAGTCGAATTTGCATCCGTTGCCGCCGGGTGCGTCGCCCGATGTGTCGAAAATGAGCATGTCGACGCAGCCCCGATATGGTGCGAGAAGTGAGAAAAACGACCGGTCGGCTCCGGCTGGAACCTTTATCGCCTTGATGACGGCAAAACCACGGTCGCGCAGCTCGCTACAGAATTGTGGAGTCTCCTCGCCGTGGAGCTGTATGACGCGTATGCCGTATTGTGAAGCCGTATCTGTTATCTCGCCGATTGCGGCGTTGACGAATACACCTACCGGCCTCACGTAGGGCGGGAGCGTCCTAATAGCCTCGGGAGCGAGACCTATGGCGTTGCGTGGCGACGGTTTATAGAAGATGAAGCCCATGAGCATCGGCGTCAGGCATGACACTCGGCTTATGTTGTCGGGATCTTGCATCCCGCATATTTTTATCATCATGTCGGCATGACGTGGTGCCGACGTGATTTCAGACGGTTGTTTCATGTATGAATTTCTTTAGGGTTTCACCGGGACTGTCAGTCGACATGAATGCCTCTCCGATGAGAAATCCGGTGAATCCTGCATCGCGTAGCCGGCGCAGATCGCCGGGGGTCTTTATGCCGCTCTCTGCTACCAGCAGAGTCTCTGACGGAAGCCTGGAGGCAAGGTCGAGCGAATGGTTTATGTCGGTGTGAAATGACGACAGATTGCGGTTGTTGACTCCAAGCATGTCGGGAGCAAACGTGATTTTGTCGAGCTCGCTGAAATCGTGTATCTCAACGAGAGCTTCCATGCCGAGAGCGTGTGCGAGGCTGTTGTAGCGTGTCATCTCGTCGCTTGTGAGTATTGCGGCGATAAGCAGTATCGCGCTTGCTCCAAGCAGGCGTGCCTCGTAGATCTGCGCGGGGGCGACAATGAAATCCTTGCGCAGAAGCGGAATGCCGTCAGAGATGGTGTGTGCGACAGCCAGATCGGCAGTCGAGCCGCCGAAAAAGCGTGTGTCGGTGAGTACAGAGCAGACGGCAGCTCCGTTTTTCACGTATGCGGGTATCACCTCCGTAACATCGGCCATAGGGGAGATCTCTCCTTTTGACGGCGAACGGCGCTTGAACTCCGCTATGATGCCGCCCGGGGTTGTGCGCAGACTTGACGACATGGAGAATACCGGCGGCAACTGGGGAGAGTCGGCCATGACTTTCAGAAGCCGTGTTTCATCGGGGTACAGCGCTTTCACTTCAGCACGCTTGTTACGGGCTATTTCACTCAGTATGTCGTTCATCGGTTGATTTCGCAGAATTTGTTGAACACTTTGCGTGCCGCTCCCGAGTGTATCGACTCGTAGGCCATGGCGCGTGCCTCGTCGACCGTGAGGCCCGGGTCGAGTGTGGTGAGCGCGAACGCGCTGTTGGCGATCACACAGTTCTCTTGTGCCGGCGTGGCTTTGCCGTCGAGCACGGCGTCGAATATAGCAGCTGCGTCGGCCACTGTCTCGCCTCCCCATAACGCTTCCTGGGGCGCGGTGCTCCAGCCGAGTTCTTCGGGAGTGTATATGCGCTCTCCGGCAGGGCCTGAGACTTTGAACGGTGCTGTCAGCGATATTTCGTCGTATCCGTCGAGCGAGTGGACGACGGTGCATGCGATGCCTTCGTTCTGAGCTATATAGCTGTAGAGACGCATGAGCTTGAGGTTGTAGACTCCAAGCAGCTGATGACGCGGCTGCACAGGATTGACCAGCGGGCCGAGCATGTTGAAGAATGTGCGTACGGCAAGCGACTTTCTCACTGCGGCCACGCTTTTGAGCGCGGGGCTGAAGAATGGCGCGTGGAGATAGCATACGCCGCTCTCGTCGAGCGAACGCGACAGCAGATCGATATCTGATGAGAACTTCACTCCGTGATACTCGAGCACATTGGATGCACCTGAGACTGAGCTTGCGCCGTAGTTGCCGTGCTTCACGACCTTGCGTCCTGCTCCGGCCACAACAAAGCATGAGGCGGTGGATATGTTGAATGTGTTTTTCCCGTCGCCGCCGGTGCCTACAATGTCAATGGCATCGACATTGCCGAAATCGACGGGAAGCCGACGGTCGAGAATTGCATCGCGGAATCCGGTGAGCTCGTCGGTGGTGATGCTGCGCATGAGAAAGACGGTCATGAAGGCAGCAAGCTGGCAATCGTTGTAGCGTCCGTCGGCTATGCTGTGCATCACGTCGCGGGCTTCGGCACGTGAGAGGTTGCCGTGCTCAAACATGCGGTAAAGAAGGTTTTTCATTGTTTCAGTGTCTGAGCCAGTTTTCAATGATTTTTATTCCCATGGGGGTGAGTACGCTTTCGGGGTGGAACTGCACGCCATGTATGTCGAGCCATCTGTGGCGCATCGCCATGATCATGCCTGAGGCATCGACGGCCGTGATTTCAAGGCGGTCTGACGGAAAACCGTCGCGGTCGACAACCCATGAGTGATACCGTCCGACCTCAATTTCGTCGGGGAGTCCGTCGAAAAGGTAGTCGTTGCGGTCGGTGATGATTGCCGGTGTGGCTATGCCGTGAAACACGTCCGACAGATTGTGCAGCCGTGCGCCGAAGTGCTGTCCGATTGCCTGATGGCCGAGGCATACACCAAGTATCGGTTTCTTCTCAGCGTAGCGTTCAAGCATGGGCATAAGCAGTCCGGCTTCTTCTGGTATGCCCGGGCCTGGAGAGATTATGATCTTGTCGTATGCGTCGATCTCGTCAAGCGTGATCGCGTCGTTGCGGCGAACGTCGGGGCTGACTCCAAGCTGGCGCAGGGCGTGCACGATGTTGTAGGTGAAGGAGTCGTAGTTGTCAAAAACAAGTATTTTCATATCGGTCGGGAGTCAGGAGTTGAAACGTGAAGCCATCTGCACGGCACCGCGCAGTGCGCCGAGTTTGTTGTTGGTTTCCTGCAGTTCGGTCGCGGGCGAGGAGTGTGCGACTATGCCGGCTCCTGCCTGCGAGTATAGCCGGTGTCCTGTGCTGATGAATGTGCGTATGGTGATCGCCTGGTTGATAGATCCGTCAAACCCAAGGTGCCCGATACATCCGCCGTAGATCTTGCGTGAATGCGGCTCAAGCCGGTCTATGATCTGCATGGCTCTCACTTTGGGGGCTCCGCTGAGTGTGCCGGCCGGGAATGTCGATGCAAACAGCGAGAATATGTCGGCATTGTCGGGGAGATCGGCTCTTACGCGCGAAACCATGTGTATGACATGTGAATAGAACTGTATCTGGCGCATGAACTCAATGCTGACATTACCGCCCGATCGGCTCAGGTCGTTGCGTGCGAGATCAACGAGCATGATGTGTTCGGCGTTCTCTTTCTCGTCATTGAGCAATGCCTCGGCAAGCTCGCGGTCGCGCGAGTCGTCGCCTGTGCGGCGGAATGTGCCGGCTATCGGGTCGATATAGGCTTTGCCGTCTTTGACTCTGAGATGGGTCTCGGGCGATGACCCGAACACGCGGAACGAGGCGAAATCGAAGTAGAAGAGATAGGGCGACGGATTGATCGAGCGCAATGCGCGATAGACGTTGAAGTCATCGCCTCTGAAGCCTTGTGAGAAGCGCCGCGACGGTACGATCTGAAAGACGTCGCCGCGTTTGCAGTGTGCCACGCATTTCTCGACGATCTTAATGAAGCCGTCGTCGGTGAGTGTGGAGGTGACATCGTCGTCGGGGTAAAAGCCGTAGAGAGGCATGTTGTTGTTCTTCAACACGCTTATAAGCTGCTGTGTCTCTGATTGTGCTCCGTCGGGTATATTCTCTATAATGGTCATTTCGTTGCGGAAGTGGTTGACCTGTATGATGAAACGATAGAATATATAGAGAATGTCGGGAATATGGGAAAACTCCGGGGCCGGGTGACTCACCGGCACAGTCGGCTCGAAGTAGCGCACGGCATCATAGGCAGTGTAGCCGAGAAGTCCGTTGTTGAGACCGTCGACGGCAAGTCCGCCGAATCCGGCCACATAGTCGCGCAGCGAGCCTACAACGGTGTCGGGCGTGGCTTTTGTGCGGGTGACGCGTCCGTCGGGCGAGGTCTGTTCGATCACTCCGTCGAGCACCATGAAGTGTGCGATCGGCTCCACACCGATGATCGACATCGAGTTGTGTGTGGTGTGGTAGTCGGAACTCTCGAGCAGTGCCGACTGAGGGTATATGTCGCGTATCTTCAGATAGATGCCTACCGGCGTCTCGAGATCGGCAGGCAACAGGGTCGTTATTGTTTTCATTCTACCAGATATTTTATGTAGGTGGCAAGATCTTTGTCGCCGCGTCCCGAGAGGTTTACAACGACAATATCGTCTTTTTTGAATTTGATTTTCTCGAGGCCGGCCAGAGCATGCGATGACTCAAGTGCCGGGATGATGCCTTCGTGGCGGGTCAGAAAAGCGGCGGCTGCGAGTGCCTCGCTGTCGGTGGCGGCAAGCACTTTTGTGCGTCCTGTCTGTGCGAGATATGCGTGTAGCGGTCCTACGCCCGGATAATCGAGTCCGGCAGAGATTGAGTAAGGCTCGATGATCTGCCCGTCGTCGGTCTGTAAGAGCATCGTGCGCGATCCGTGCAATATGCCCGGCGTCCCGGTCAGTATTGAAGCGGCTGTCTGGTCGGTGTCTGTGCCGAGTCCGGCTGCCTCGACCGCCACGAGTCTCACTTCGGGGTTGTCGATGAAATGGTAGAATGCTCCTGCGGCGTTGCTGCCTCCTCCGATGCACGCTATCACGTAGTCGGGATTCTCACGTCCCTCTTTTTCCATAAGCTGGGCTTTGATCTCGCGGCTTATGACCGACTGGAAGTAGGCGACAATTTCGGGGTAGGGGTGTGGTCCGACGGTGCTTCCGATGACGTAGAATGTGTCGGTAGGATTGCAGCACCAGTCGCGTATGGCTTCGTTTGTAGCATCTTTAAGAGTCTTGTTGCCTGAGTGCACTGGACGGACCTCAGCTCCGAGCATGCGCATGCGCTGCACGTTGGGTTGCTGGCGCTCTACGTCGGCGGCTCCCATGTAGACGACACATGGCATGCCGAGGAGTGCGGCTACGGTGGCGGTTGCCACTCCGTGCTGTCCGGCCCCGGTCTCAGCTACAAGACGCGTCTTTCCCATGCGTTTTGCGAGCAGAGCCGATCCGATGGCGTTGTTGATTTTGTGTGCGCCTGTGTGGTTGAGATCCTCGCGTTTCAGATAGATGTTCGCGCCATAGTGACGTGAAAGGGCTTTGGCCTTATAGAGTGGCGACGGGCGTCCGACATAATCGGCCAGCAGTGCATCGACCTCATTCTGAAAAGAGGGATCTTCAATAGCTTCGGCGAATGCCTCCTTGAGATTGCGGATGTTGCTGTATAGAATTTCGGGAATGTATGCTCCTCCAAACTGTCCGTAGAATCCTTTTTCGTCGACCGGAAGAATTGTAGTCTTATGTTTCATTTTTTTACAAAAAGAAAACCATCGATGATCAGTATTTAAACCGGATCCATCGATGGTTGAATTATTTTGAGTCTGTTGTTATCTCATGCAGAATCGTGCGCACATGTCAACGCCATCGGGAGGGATCCTTCCGACGCCACCAATAAAAATTGCTGTTTAAATTTAATATGGCAGACATGGGTTTGCTGTTGATTTTCTATTTACGGCGATAAAAATATAGCCTTTTATAATTCCATGCAAATTTTGGGCTATATTTTTTTCAACACAAATCCGGCGGTGAGTCCGTCGTAGGAGTTGAGCATCGCAGAGGCCGTCTTCATCGATGAGTTGCCGGTGAGCGATGCCATTGTGTTGATAAGTGTGATGAGTTTCGATATGTCGAATGTCACTTTTATCTGTCCGAGAGCGGTTTTGGAGATGTATGCCTCGAGCGATCCGGTGTTGATTTTCCCCATGGCCTTGAAGCTGAAGACAAACTCGCCTGCATTCTCACGCTCTGTGACTGTGCCTGAAAAGGAGATTTTCTTGACGGCCATCTTGAAGTTGCCGACCGAGTCGACATCGAGTGTCATGTTGTCGAGGCCGACTTTGCTGTAGTAGGGGCGCAGCTTGTCGACAACTGTTGTCGATGCAACCGACCCTCCGGCTTTCTTGAGCATATTCTCGCTCTTGAATTCGACAGCAGGTTCGACATATGCCCACTGCCCCTCTATGTCGGCGATTGTGACTTTGCCTGATCCGAGCACGTTGTTGGCTACGGTGCCGAGTTTTGAGAATATGTCGGATAATGACTGTGCCGATGCAGTGAATGGCATCACGCTGAGAATGCCTATTATAGCAAAAACAAATGCTGATTTCTTCATTTGAGAATTGTAATGTATGTCTCGATCGCTTCTCTGAGTTCATCGATGCCGATATACTCGTCGGAGGAGTGTGAACGTGCGGAGTCACCGGGGCCGGCCTTGAGCGACGGCCACGGCATGAGTGCCTGATCGGACAGTGTGGGTGAACCGAACGGTTGCAGTCCGAGCATTGTGAACCGTGCGACGAGAGGGTCATCTGTAGCGATTGACGACGGGTTTAGCCTGGTCGAGCGCGGATTGATTTCCACATCGGGGACAGCCTCCATTATAAGTCTGAGAGTCTCGATGTTGGAGTATGCATCGGTGGTGCGCACGTCGGCTACGAAGCGGCATAGATCGGGCACGACATTGTGTTGTGTGCCTGCTTCGATCTGTGTGACTGATATCTTTACGGGGCCGAGCATTTCAGAGACTGTCGGGAATCTCAGCGAGCGCATGGCGGAGATGGCCGGAAGTGCCTTGTAGATGGCGTTGACGCCTTCATTGCGTGCGGCGTGTCCCGATACTCCGTGAGTGGCGCAGTCGAGCACCATGAGCCCTTTCTCGGCAATTGCGGGGCGCATTCCGGTAGGCTCGCCGACAAGAGCCTTGTCGATGTGTGGCAGAAGCGGCACCATCATCTCCATGCCGTTCTTGCCGCTCACTTCCTCTTCGCACGATGCGAGAAATATCAGCCGCGCAGATGTCGTGATGCCGGCATTCAGCAGATAGATGAACGACACGGCCAGTGACACAAGCGATGCTCCGGCATCGTTGCTGCCTATGCCGTAGAGTCGGTTGGTCGTCTCATCGACAAATGGAGTGAACGGGTCCATTGTCCAGCCGGCCGAAGGCCTGACGGTGTCGATGTGGCTGTTGAGAAGCAGCACCGGCACGTCGGGCCGCGAGAGGTGGTCGGCAGGTATGGCGAGGATGTTGTTGCCGTGGCGCTCGACCGAAGCCTTGTCGCCGCAGTGTGTGCGCATGAAGTCCTCCACCAGATCGGCGGCCCGGTTTTCCTCACGGCTGAAACGGGGTATTGCAATCAAGCCCTTGAGCAGGTCAAGGGCTTGATAAAAGAGTTCGTCGCGGTTGTCGGTCATTTTTTTGTGATTTCGTTGACAACGGCAATGATGTCGTCGGCAAGCTGCTGAGCCTTCTCCATTGTGTGCGCCTCTGAGTAGATGCGTATGATCGGCTCGGTGTTTGATTTGCGCAGATGCACCCATGAGTCGGCGAAGTCAATCTTGACGCCGTCGATATCGGTGATCTTCTCGCTTGAGTATTTCTCCTTTATCGCATCGAGGATCGCGTCGACATTGATGTCGGGTGTGAGCTGAACTTTGTTCTTGGCTATCGCATAGGCCGGATAGCGCTTTTTGAGTTCGCTGACAGTGACTTTCTCATGTGCAAGATGCGAAAGGAAGAGAGCGACACCGACAAGCGCGTCGCGTCCGGCATGGATGGCCGGATATATGACTCCTCCGTTGCCTTCGCCACCGATCACGGCACCGGTGCGACGCATCTCGGTCACGACATTTACTTCACCGACAGCTGCAGCTGTGTATGTGCATCCGAGTGCTTCGGTGACATCGCGGAGCGCGCGTGATGAGCTGAGGTTGCTCACCGTCGGGCCGGGTGTGTGGCGCAGTACGTAGTCGGCGATAGCCACGAGGGTGTATTCCTCGACAAACATCTCTCCGTTTTCCATCACGATTGCGAGACGGTCGACATCGGGATCCACCACAAAGCCGACATCGGCGATGCCCGAACGCATCAGGTCGGAGATCTGTGTGAGGTTTTCGGGGATAGGCTCGGGAGTGTGTGCAAAATGTCCGTTTGGCTCACAGTTGAGTTCAACGACCTCCTTGACGCCGAGTGCGCGCAGAAGTGCCGGTATTGCGACGCCTCCGACAGAGTTGACTGCATCGACAGCCACGCGGAAGCCGGCTGCGGCGATAGCGTCACGGTCGACGAGCGGGAGAGCGAGGACAGCGTCGATGTGACGGCGGAGCCATGTCTCGTTGTTCTGTATCGAACCGAGATTGCCGATCTCTGCAAATGAGAAATCGTCGTCGGCTGCAATGCGTAGAACTTCTTTGCCCTGTGCGTCGTTGAGAAACTCTCCGTTGGAGTCGAGGAGCTTCAAGGCATTCCATTGCGATGGATTGTGTGAGGCCGTGATGATGATGCCACCGCACGCTCCTTCGCCTGTGACTGCCATCTCGGTGGTCGGTGTGGTTGCGAGGCCGATGTTTATGACTTCAAATCCCATTGCGGCCAATGTCGAGGTCACGAGCTGCGAGACCATGGGGCCTGAAAGACGTGCGTCGCGTCCTACGACGATGCGCCTCGGCATCCCGGCAGGAGTAGATTTATCGATAAAAGCTGCGTATGCGGCTGTGAACTTAACGATGTCGACGGGAGAGAGTCCTTCGCCTGGCTTCCCTCCGATTGTTCCGCGGATGCCGGAAATGGATTTAATGAGAGACATTTGACAGGATTATTTGGGTTGAAGTGATAATGTTTTAGACTTATTCTCAGGTTATTGTTTTGTGCTTCAGATCAGGTCTGGGCACGGAAGTAGCGCAGGTTGTAAAGGAATGGTGTGACCGAAGCGATTTCATTGCTTATGCCAAGCTGTGACTTGACGACAATATTGACGCGGCAGTCAATGCCAAGGTATTTAAGCGGCTCCTGAATGCCGGAACCGTAATAAGCGTAGGTTTCGAGCGTGAAGTTCTGATATCGGAAACTTGTAGCCTGAATCGACATGTCGCCGTCGTTTCCTTCAAAAACGGTTTCTCCTGTTTTCCACAACGTCGAGAGATTTGTGCGTGTGAAACGGAAATAGATCAGGTCGTCGTATTCGGCCTTGTCGGTGCGTGTTCCCGGATCCAGAACCTGCATGTAGAGGGTGCCTTCTGGGTTGAGTTTGTAGTAGGGTGCGTTTTCTCCTGTCTCAAACACTGTGTCGGCCGGAATGGAGTTTATGACACGATGATTGGCAAGAAAAGAGTTTACCGCACGGTCCTCGTCATTGAGCAACTGCGCGTAGCTCTTGCGGCTTGAACACGATGATATTACGGCTGCTGCCATGGGTATGAGCAGCACGATCATAACCAGTATTTTGGCTTTACTTTTTGTCATGGGTATGTTGGTGGAGTCTTTGTTCGATGATGGTTTATGTCGGTTGTCTATTTTTCGATCGGTGGAAGGTATGAGGCGTAGTCGGGCAAAACGCGTCGGAGTGTCTCTATGGCCTCACTCATGCTGCCTCTGAATTCTCCGCCGGCGGCATTAAGGTGTCCTCCTCCGCCAAAATGCTCGGAGCACAGGCGGTTGACAGGAAATTCGGCTTTTGATCGCATGGAAACCTTGATGAAGCCCGGCTCCTGGTGCATGAAAACAGAAACGGCTACTTCGGGAATGCTCAGCGGCACGTTGACAAGCCCTTCGGTGTCGCCTTTGACGTAGTCGTAGCTTGTGAGATCGTCAGCGCTGAGTGTAATAAGCGAGGCTCTTCCGCCGAAAAGCAGCTCCATGCGGCTGACGATCGCAAACGCGTTGAGGCGTAGTTGTGTGCGTGTGCGTGTGTTGATGCGTTCCCACAGTCTGACCTTGTTGACGCCGAGGCGCAGCAGGTCGGCCACAATCGTGTATAGGTCGGGATCGTTGGCGTTGTATGACAGGTTGCCGGTGTCGGTCATAATCCCGGCCATAAGGCACATGGCGGTCTTCTTGTCGATGAGCGGCCTGAGCCCGAGAGCGCATATCACCTTGAACAGTAGTGCGCAAGTCGAGGATTCTGCCGGCCGCGATATCGTGACATCGGCAAATGCCTCCGGGTCGAGATGATGGTCGATCAGTACCTTATGCGCTTTCGCTCCGGCTATCAGCGGCGCGGCGCGGTCAATGCGGCTTATGGCGTTGAAGTCAAGGCAAAATATTATATCGGCCTTGTCAATGAGCGACTTGCAGAAGTCTTCCTGTGCGGAAACGGCTATAATGTCTTTGCACCCGGGCAGAAATCTCAGAGAGCGCGGCGGAGAGTCAGGAGTGATAATGTGCACTTCCTTGCCGAGAGTCGTAAGGACGTGAAACAGAGCGAGTGACGAGCCGATCGCATCGCCGTCGGGCTTGACATGACAAGTAATGACTACAGAACCGCATGATTCGAGGAACTGTGCCAGAGTCTTGACCGAGTGCTTGTCTATGTCGTTGCCTATCATTGTAGTATGTCGTTGTGCGCTATAACTATGAATATGCAAAGTTACAACATTTCAGTAGTTCTGCAAGTGAAACCGCTAAAAGCGTGACGCAGTGTGGGGAAAAAGGGGGCTTTGTGTGTGAGTCTTGCACGAAGCGCGAACAATATGATGCGTGGCAGACCTGAGACGAGGCCGTGGCTGTGGCGGATGTAGGCACCCTGTGACGCTGGGAATCCTCCGTCGGGAGTGTATGGCTTCTCGCCTGACGATGGCGACAGCTGGACGCATATTTCACTGGGAACAATGTCAACTGCCAGGTCGCCGCGCATGGCGTCGGCGATGAAAAAACTCTCCTCGGCGGCTGTGAACCGTGGTGCTCCCAGTCCGAAATTCTCTCTGAACCGTATCGTATTTTTTACCGATGCCGTGCGGAACGCGATTTCAGGCGACGTGACCCAGTAGCCGCGCGGAAGCCGGAGGCGGAGTCTGATGTGCTTTGCCGGGTATCTTTTCTTTTTACCGGAAATACGGAACAACGCTATGTCGGTATCAGGGTTCGTGGAAAAGAATGTCCGGATGGCCGTGAATGCTCCGGGCAGAAACACTGTGTCGTCGTCGGCGATGAGGCTCAGGTCGGATGAAGACTCGCCGATGGCGATGTTGCGGCTGTGGCTGAGTCCGCGTGTGTCGGACACAATGACCCGTATGTCGTCGCGCACAAGCTGCGCGGGCATGACCGCCTCGTGTGTCATGCCGGGCATCTGCCAGACTATGACATAGGTCACTCCATCGACGATGGGGAGCGACATGCGGGCTACACGGCCGATGCCGTCAATGCCGATTGTGGATATGAGCACCGAGAGCGTCAGCAATGCGGCGTGGTGTTGTCAGGATAGGAACTCGGGACGGAAACGGTGCCCTTTTATTTTCTGGGGTTGTGACGCTTCGGAGAGCTGACGTGCGGCATCGGGCGTGAGTACAACGGTTGAGAATCGGTCGTCGACGTCTATGCGGCCGACATCTGTTCCTTTAAGTCCGGCCTGTTTGGTGAGAAAGCCGAGTATGTCGCCACGTGACACTTTATCACGCTTGCCGAGGTTGATGAGCAGAGTGACAGGAAGCCCGTCGACCGGTGCGCTCTCTTCGGTGTGAGGTGGCGACCATACGCGGTCGGCGTCCATGAACTCCGGTCTGTCGTCTTTGTCGGAGAGAATCGTGTAGACTTTGCCTGATGCACCGGCGCGCGCCGTGCGTCCATTGCGGTGTGTCCACGCTTCGGGCGACACCGGCACGTGATAGTGTATGACCGCGTCGATCTCGGGTATGTCGAGGCCGCGTGCGGCAAGGTCGGTGGCTGCGAGGATCGGTGTCGTGCCGTTGCGTAGGAGCGAGACGGCCAGCTGGCGGTCCTGCTGCTCCATGCCGCCGTGGTATATGCCTGCAGGAAGTCCGGCCTTGCGAAGCTCCTGATGTATGCGCTCCGCGCTCTCGCGGTGATTTGAGAAAACGATCGACCGTGTCTGCTGTGGCAGGGCGCGCAGCAGATCGATGAGTGTCTGTATCTTGTCGGGCTGCGGTGAGGGCACTTCGATGACTTCGATATCGGGTCGGGCAGCGGTGTCGCCGTCTTTGTCCTCGCGGAAGTCATATGTGGTGGCGTTTTCAAGCGCCATCTCGTCGGGGAGGCGGTCTATGGCTGTCGCAGAGGTCAGTATGGTGAGCCGCGCATTTTTTGTCTTGTGTATAATCCGCTTCATCTCATCCATGAATCCGAGCTCAAGGCATTTGTCGTATTCGTCGATGATGAGGGCTGAAACAGTTGTCATGTCGATGTTGCGTCGTCCGATGTGGTCGAGCAGACGTCCGGGCGTAGCAACGATAATGTCGGGGGTTACTGCCGACATGGAGTTTGCTTCGTCCTGAAAGGAGTGTCCGCCGAAAAGTGCTATCGTGCGGTATGCCGGGGCTATTTTTTTCAATACACCTGCAATCTGCAGTGCGAGCTCGCGTGACGGGGCGAGTATCATGGCCTGTGTGCCAGATGCGGGTCGCCGCATAAAACGCAGCAGCCTGATGGCAAAGGCTACGGTTTTTCCCGATCCTGTCGGAGCGAGCAAAATAATGCGTCGGTCATCGGTCTCCGACATTTTTACCTGCATCGGGTTCAGCTTCTGGAATCCGGCAAGTGACAGTATCTGTTTCTTTATGGATGAAGAATCTGGCATTGCTTAAAGATTGTGTTGCGGATTGTATTACAGTGGAGAATCGCAAGCTATACAAATTTAGTTTAACCTGTATAATAGAACACGGGTGCGTCGTTAATAGTTGTTAACATGTGTTGATGTGAAAAAAGAGATTTGGCGCTGCAGTCGTAATATATTGAAGTTGTGATTTTTGCTCACTTTGATGTGATGTGTGCAATAGGTTAAGAAAGTGTTAATAGGTGTGTAACTCAAAAAATAAATCCTTAGTTTTGCATTAGAGTAATGAGCGTCTATAGAATTATCAGACGCCAACTTCAAGCAGAAAAGAAACTATTATGGCAAAAGTATGTGGAGCGGTCGATATAGACCGCGAGCGTTGCAAGGGCTGCGGGCTTTGTGTAGTCGCTTGTCCGTGTGACGTATTGTCACTCCAGACCCGTGAAGTGAACGACCGGGGCTACCTTTATGCCTATGCCAAGAATCAGTCGGCGTGCATCGGATGCGCGGCTTGTTCGGCAGTATGTCCGGACGCGTGCATAGAAGTCTACCGGGTTGTTGACCGCGGAGAGATGTCGTCAGAAAAAGATACAGCACGTGCATGAGTAACAAAGAAGTAAAAGGAGATGTAGTGCTGATGAAAGGCAATGAGGCAATCGCCCATGCCGCCGTGCGCTACGGATGCGACGGATATTTCGGATATCCTATTACGCCTCAGAGCGAGGTTCTTGAGACTCTGGAGTCTCTTATGCCGTGGGAAACTACCGGCATGGTCGTGCTTCAGGCTGAGAGCGAGCTCGCGTCGATCAACATGGTATATGCCGGCGCGGCTACAGGCAAGGCGGTATTCACATCGTCGAGCAGCCCCGGCATCTCGCTGATGCAGGAGGGTATCTCCTATATAGCTGCCGGAGAGCTACCGGCTCTGATCGTCAATGTGATGCGCGGCGGTCCGGGTCTCGGCACGATACATCCGTCGCAGAGCGATTATTTTCAGGCTACAAAGGGCGGCGGCCACGGCGACTACCACCTGATAGTGCTCGCGCCCAAGTCGGTGCAGGAGATGGCTGATTTTGTGGGTCTGGGCTTTGACCTTGCTTTTAAATACCGCACTCCGGCGATGATACTTGTCGACGGCATGGTGGGTCAGATGATGGAGAAGGTCGTGTTGCCTCCGCAGCGCCCAAGACGCACCGACGAGGAGGTGCTTGAGCAGTGCCCGTGGGCAGCTACAGGCGATGCCGACAAGCGCGGACGCAACAACATCATCACCACGCTCGAGCTTGACTCGCACGTGATGGAGAAGAACAACGAGCGATTTCAGCAGACCTACCGCCGCATCGAGGAAAACGAGGTGCGGTATGAGGAATATATGACCGACGATGCCGAGTGGCTTGTTGTGGCTTTCGGCTCGATGGCACGTATCGGCCAGGCCGCTATCAACTCGGCCCGCGAGGCCGGTGTGAAAGTCGGGCTTCTGCGTCCGATCACGCTCTGGCCGTTTCCGTATGGTAAAATCGGTGAACTGTCGCGTAAGGTCAAAGGCATACTTGTGCCTGAGATGAACGCCGGACAGATGATCGAGGATGTGCGGCTTGCCGTCGAGGGACGTGTGCCGGTGAGACACTGCGGCCGCATGGGCGGCATAATACCGAGTCCGTCGGAGGTGCTGAGCGCGCTGAACGCATTAATTGAGGAGAATAAGTGATGAACCGCGAAGATATAGTCAAGCCGGCCAACAAAGTGGTGTCGCGTCCGCGACTGCTTAACGACAATGTGATGCACTATTGTCCGGGATGCGGACATGGGGTCGTGCACAAACTTGTGGCCGAAGTGATCGACGAGATGGGTCTCGACAAGACCGGAGTGGTGGCCGTGGCGCCTGTTGGCTGCGCGGTATTTGCCTACAACTACATCGATGTCGACTGGATCGAGGCCGCCCACGGGCGTGCTCCGGCAGTCGCAACGGCAGTAAAGCGTCTCTGGCCCAAGAAACTTGTGTTCACGTATCAGGGCGACGGTGATCTGTCGGCAATCGGTACGGGCGAGGCCATACATGCGGCCAACCGCGGTGAGAATATCGCGATAATATTCATCAACAACGGCATATACGGCATGACCGGCGGCCAGATGTCGCCGACCACGCTCGAGGGAATGAAGACTTCGACCACGCCTTACGGCCGCCGTGTTGATCTGAACGGTTATCCGCTTGTGATAAGCGACCTGTTTGCGCGGCTCGACGGCACATGCTACGTCACACGTCAGGCTGTGAATGACGCCGCTGCCGTGCGCAAGACCAAGGCTGCCATCAAAAAGGCATTCCAGAACTCGATGGATGGTCTCGGCACATCGGTTGTCGAGGTGGTGAGCCAGTGCAATTCAGGCTGGAAGATGTCGCCGGTGAAGTCCAACGAGTGGCTTGTCGAGCACATGGAGGCCAAGTACCCGTTAGGTGATCTCAAGAATAATACGCCGAAAAAATGAAGGAAGAAATAATCATGGCAGGTTTCGGCGGCCAGGGTGTGCTGTCGATGGGAAAGATTCTGGCTTATGCCGCATTGCTCGACGGCAAGGAAGTGACCTGGATGCCGTCTTATGGCCCTGAACAGCGCGGCGGCACGGCCAACGTGACGGTGATCCTGTCGGACGAGGAGATCAGTTCGCCGATCCTCGACGAGTATGACACTGCGGTGATACTCAACCAGCAGAGTCTCGACAAGTTTGAGAAAACGGTGAAACCGGGCGGCACGATCATCTATGATCCCTACGGCATACACCACCGCCCGACACGCACCGATATCAACATAGTGCCTGTCAACGCTATGGAGGCAACATTTGAGCTCGGCAATCCGAAAACCTACAATATGCTTCTGCTCGGCGCACTGATAAAGGTGCGCGGATGTGTGAGCGTCGACGATGTGATGAAGGGGCTGAAAAAGACGCTGCCCGAACGACATCACCATCTGCTTCCGGCCAATGAGGCCGCGATACGCCGCGGCATGGAACTGGCTGAATAAGCAACAGTGACTTCAAAAAAGCATTGAGTAAAGCGCGATTTTTTATAAATTGCGCTTATCTTTTATATTTGTCAATAAACTATCACAAATGTCTATAAAAAATTTCATAGTAGCGTCTGTCATGTCGCTTCCAGCTGCAACGGGGTGGGCTTTGGACGACAAGCCGGACGAGTGGCGTATTGTGGCCGAGGATTTCAATAATTACAACGGCGTGACTCTCGCCAATGGGACAATCGGGATCGTAACGTCGGACAGACTGCTGAAAGTCGACGATATAGTGCTGAACAATGTGTATATGTCGCGTCGTCCCGATGATGTGAGCCGTATCGCACGCGGCCCGCATTTTCTCAATCTCGATATTGATATCGACGGCAACGCCGTGACCGACAGTACTATCAGTCATAAACGTCAGGTGCTCGACATGAAGGAGGCCAAGATGACCACAATGTTTGACGCCGACGGAGCCGATATCTCATACGAGGTAATGGCAATGAGAAATCTGCCTTATATGGGTCTTGTCAGAGTGAAAGTGAAGGCTGAACGTGACGTGACTATTGAAGTTAAGAACCAGACGTCGTTTGCAACGGAGTATGTGGACTGCAGCGCGAAATTCAAGAATCACCGCGACGGAAACCACCTTATGCCTGCAATGACATCTATGGCGACAAGCTACGACGGAAGCATCGAGGTTGCATCGGCTACGGCGTTCCTGTTTCCATCGAAAGAGCATCCTGAGATTGTGAGTGAAGATGTTGCAGGCGGCTATCCGATAATGAAGTTCACGGCACAGGTGAAGAAAGGGGAGACTTTTGAGTTCTCGCTGATGGGTGCAGTGGCCAATTCAGTGGAGTTTCCTCACCTCGATGCCGATGTCGAACGCATGGCGGTGTATGCTCTGAGGTCGGATCTCGACGCACTTGTCGACGGGCATAAGAAAGAATGGGAAAGACTTTGGGAAAGTGATATCATTATCGATGGTGATGACGAGTCGCAGCGCGACGTGCGGCTGGCGCTATACCATCTCTATAGCTTCGGTGGCGAAAGAACACGTAACAGTATCGCGCCGATGGGCCTGTCGACGGTGTCGGGCTACAACGGTCATGTGTTCTGGGACACGGAGATGTGGATGTATCCGCCTCTGCTCATGCTCAATCAGGATATGGCGAGGTCGTGTGTCGACTACCGCAC
>CAYMEX010000018.1:0-58288 GCA_964389525.1 uncultured Muribaculaceae bacterium
ATGCTCATAAGGATATAGCTTTTGAGTTTGGTTCGGCAATAAGTGTGCCGTTCAAGCTCTATCTTATCGAGGAATTTCAGCGGCTCAAAGCGGAGGAACAGCGGTTATTAGGTTGGACAGCGAAACGTGAGCTGTCGAAAATCAACTACCGCATACATACCGATGCCATAAAGCAGAACCTTGTCCCTGCGGAGGTTACTCCGGCACAGGCAAGCATCATCTATGCCAATGAAGCCGATGTGCTGAATGTGGCGATGTTTGGTGTTACGGCAAAGCAATGGCGCGAAGCCAATCCCGACCTCAAAGGGAACATACGCGACTATGCCACTATCAACGAACTTATCTGCCTGTCTAATATGGAAAACCTCAATGCGGTTTTCATCGAGCAAGGAATGACGCAAGGTGAGCGACTTGTGAAACTGAATCAGATAGCCATTCATCAGATGAGCGTATTGGAGAGCGGCGACAACGATAGAAAACTGCTGAAATAAGAAATTAAGACGTGGCATAGTTGGCTCACAGCGAAGACTCAATTATTCATGTCGATATATAACTGATCTGAAGAGATATGGACAGCACGTCCACAAATCTAAAACATTATCCCGCATGTTTTTTGCCGATATAAAACAGGTTCTTTGATGTTTTAAAAACCGATAGATTTACAAAGCAAGAGAAAAATTTGGCCTCAAAACGCTTTTTTTTCCTGTTAACGATATACATTTATAGGGGGTTAATTACATTTGTATTCGTACTGAGGTGACATATCAGACAACGGACTCCGAAACTAAACAGTCGTGTTCACGATGCAATGTTTTCACGGTATCGGTGTTTAATTTTCAGAAGACAAATAAACAATATAAAACATGAAGGCAAAAGACTATCTCAGAATATTGCTCATGGCATTCCTCGCCGTGACGGGGCTGACAGCCTGTATCGATGATGAGCCTAAAGATTCAGTCAAAGAAATCAAAATGCAGGTGTCGTCTGAAACAGGCATAATGTATGCATGGCCTGACGACAGAATGGAGCACCCAATAGAGTGCATGCTCATCGAGTCGGAGGATTTTCCCGGCAAAACGCTGAAACTCGCCTTTAATGAAATCGAAGGTTTTACCTACGAGCGTGGACACGAGTATAACCTCTCGGTGAAGCGTACCATCCTCGCCAATCCACCAGCCGATGCCTCTGACCGCACATATTCACTCATCAAGATTCTTGCCGACAGACTTGTTGCAGACCCTGAGATTCCAGTCGACAAAGAGATAAAATCAGAAGAAGATATAGAGTATTATGATTTGTGTCCTTTAGAGAAATACGCAATCAGCAAGGAGTTCATTGTTGATAAGGACGGTAATATATCTTACGGCGATGGTTCATCGCTGCCTTCATTCGACCATGCCCGCATATGGTTGGAAAATATTATGGATAGCGAAGACCCAAATTGGGTGAAAATTCAGAATGTTTCTTATCAGGCTACATATTCGTATGTATTTTCACCGTTTACCGACAAGATTCGTCTGGTGCGTAACGAGTCATCTGGTCCCATGTTCAAGAATGTGATTCCCGAAGAGGAGTTTACACGCATCCAGGCCATGAACTCCGGCGACGAAGTCAGCTATGCGCTTATTCTTGCCAATGTCCACAAAAAAGGTCTTCAGAGAGTGGAATTTACCATAAAGAAGCAATAACCATTACAGACCTGATCTTCCCCGGCATACTCCCCCCTATAAAAAAGCAGTCAAAAATATTTTTGGATAATATCCAACTAATTCAAAAACAATTACTAACTTTGCGCCGCAAAACTACGCGGAAGACTTTGTCAGTCCTCCCGCGCGTGTTGCATACAGTTCACATTATTAACCCTTTAGTTTTAAATGACTGACGAAGTAAAGAACAGCCCGATCGAGGATTTCGACTGGCTCGCTTACGAGAAAGGCGAGACCCCGGGCGAGAAATCGCGTGACGAGCTCACGCAGACCTATGGCCAATCACTTGGCACCGTCAAAGACAAAGAAGTAATCGAAGGCACCATCATCGCCCTCAACAAGCGTGAGGCTGTGGTTGACATAGGTTACAAGAGCGACGGTATCATCCCCTTCAGCGAGTTCCGCTACAACCCCGACATCAAGGTCGGCGACAAGGTTGAGGTTTTCATCGAGAACCAGGAGGACAAGAAGGGTCAGCTCATCCTGAGCCACCGCAAGGCTCGTGCCGCACGTTCGTGGGAGCGCATCAACCACGCCCTTGAGAACGACGAAATCATCACCGGCTACATCAAGTGTCGCACCAAAGGCGGCATGATCGTCGACGTATTCGGCATCGAGGCATTCCTCCCCGGATCGCAGATCGACGTTCGCCCTATCCGCGACTACGATATTTTCGTTGGCAAGACCATGGAGTTCAAGGTTGTCAAGATCAACCAGGAATACCGCAATGTCGTTGTCAGCCACAAAGCACTCATCGAGGCCGAGCTCGAGGCTCAGAAGCGCGAGATCATCTCGAAGCTCGAGAAGGGTCAGGTACTCGAGGGTACTGTCAAGAACATCACTTCTTACGGCGTATTCATCGACCTTGGCGGCGTAGACGGTCTCGTCCACATCACCGACCTCTCGTGGGGCCGCGTAAGCCATCCCGAGGAGGTTGTACAGCTCGACCAGAAGCTCAACGTCGTTATTCTCGACTTCGACGACGAGAAGAAGCGCATCGCTCTCGGTCTCAAGCAGCTCCAGCCCCATCCCTGGGACGCTCTCAGCGAGGAGCTCAAGGTCGGCGACAAGGTTCATGGCCACGTTGTGGTTATGGCAGAATACGGAGCATTTGTTGAGATCGCTCCCGGCGTCGAGGGCCTCATCCACGTCAGCGAGATGTCGTGGAGCCAGCACCTCCGCTCGGCCAACGACTTCCTCCACGTAGGCGACGAGGTTGACGCTGTCATCCTCACACTCGACCGCGAGGAGCGCAAGATGTCGCTCGGTCTCAAGCAGCTCAAGAAAGATCCCTGGGAAGATATCGAAGTGCGCTACCCGGTTGGCTCAAAGCACACCGCACGCGTCCGCAACTTCACTAACTTCGGCGTATTTGTAGAGATCGAGGAAGGCGTTGACGGTCTTATCCACATCAGCGACCTCTCTTGGACCAAGAAAGTAAAGCACCCCAGCGAGTTCACTCAGATCGGTGCGAACATCGAGGTTCAGGTTCTCGAAATCGACAAAGACAACCGTCGTCTCTCGCTCGGCCACAAGCAGCTTGAGGAGAATCCCTGGGACGTATTCGAGACCATCTTCACTCCGGGTTCGGTTCACGAAGGCACCATCGTCGAGATGCTCGACAAGGGCGCTGTAGTGGCACTCCCCTACGGTGTTGAGGGCTTCGCTACTCCCAAGCACCTCGTTAAGCAGGATGGCAGCCACGCCAAGGTTGACGAGAAGCTCGACTTCAAGGTAATCGAGTTCAACAAGGACAACCGCCGCATCATCCTTTCGCACAGCCGCATCTTCGAGGACGAGCAGAAGGCCGAGAAGAACGAGCAGCGCAAGGCTAAGCGCGCACAGCGCAAGGCCGAGGAGGCTCCCGCAGCTCCTGCAACAACCATCGAGAAGACCACATTCGGCGACCTCGAAGCTCTTGCAGCTCTCAAAGAGCAGCTTTCGCGCAAGTAATCCGAGCATTACTTAAACAATCAATACAAGATGGTGTGCCACCGCGGCGCACCATCTTTTTTTTATCGCAGGACAGTGTAATAAATCACACACAAAATATCGCCGCAACACACACGAAGTTGTCTAAAAAAGCACTATTTTTGCATAAGCCAATAGAGAAAGAAACAGACACTGATTGCAGTATCTGAAAAGACAGGAGAGTCGGCCATTCCGTCGCCCGTCAGGAGGCCAAGGCCAAAAGTGACGGGAGGAAAGTCCGGGCAACGAGAGCAGCATGTTTCCTAACAGGAAGCGGTTGGCGACAGCCGGGCAATGTGACAGAAAATAACCGCCTGCCGGAGTCAGATCCGGCCGGTAAGGGTGAAAAGGCGGGGTAAGAGCCCACCGGATGCCATAGCGATATGGCATGCCGCACACCCCATGCGTTGCAAGGTCAAATATACCGGCAGGATATGAGTGGTGACACCGATTGCTTTGACAATAGATGCACTTTACACATATCAGAAGGGCTGCTCGCTCTTGCCGGGGGGTAGACTGCTATAGGCGCGTGGCGACACGCGTCAGAGATAAATGACGGAACGGAGAGGACAAACCCTCTCCCGACATAACCCGGCTTATCGGCCGTCTCTCCTTTTTATTCAGATATTTAAACTTTATTCAAAACAAATTAAGACCGATACACTTATAATAAAATGGGCAACCTTGCAAAACGCTCAATAACAGGCATACTGTATGTCACTGTAATTGTTGGATGTATACTGGCAGGAGATACAGGAGTCCTTATCCTTTCGCTTGTTTTATCGGCGCTTGGAGTCGCCGAGTTCAACATACTCTCTGACAAAGAGAAGAAGCCACGTGCAAGCATCATACTTGACATCGCCGGAGCACTGTTGCTCACGTTCAGCATAGCCATGTGCTACTCGTCGCAGCTGACGGCGTCGCCGTTTTTTATACTGGCATGGCTGTTGTGGCTGCTCGGCCGCATGACCGTGGAGCTTTATCTGCATGAGAAAGACGCATTCAATCATCTTTGCCACTCTCTCACGGCACAGGTCTATATCGCGCTTCCTCTCGGACTGCTCAACATCATCAACACCATTTCGGCACCGATTGTGCTCATGATGTTCATACTGATATGGCTCAACGACACCGGCGCATTTCTTGTAGGATCGACATTCGGCCGTCATCGCCTTTTTGAGCGCATCTCGCCCAAAAAGTCATGGGAAGGTTTCTGGGGAGGCATGGCGTTCTGTATCGCGGCATCGGCTGCCGTGTGCGTCATAAACCTGAGCATCACAGCCGATATCATGTCGATAGGATACTGGATCGGATATGGCGTACTGGTATCGGCATTCGCCACATGGGGCGATCTTGTCGAGTCGATGATAAAACGCACGATCGGCGTCAAGGACTCGGGCAACATACTGCCCGGACACGGCGGCATACTCGACCGCATAGACTCCCTGCTGTTCGTAATACCCATCACGTTCATATATATTGTGATTGTCAAGCATCTTATCATCTGACACGGCAACTACAAAACCAATCTTTATATCGCTTAAACAATCTCTAAAATGAGAGTCGCGAGAATCAGGGCTATGCTGAAACCCTGGATGCTCCCCATAGCAATGGCCGGAGGCATCGTGTTTCACAACGCAATGGACTATCTGGCCGTGCTTTCGCCATACCTGATCTTTATCATGCTCCTGATCACCTACTGCAAGATCAACCCGTCGGAGCTCAGGATCACGCGTCTTTCATGGTCGCTGCTGGCGGTTCAGGTGCTTGGCGGCATAGGTGTCTACATGCTTTTGCGGCCATTGGGAGAGACGCTCGCCCAGGCAGGATTCATATGCGTTTTCTGCCCCACAGCGACCGCCGCCCCGGTCATCACGGGCATGCTCGGAGGAAGCATGCCGAGACTCGCCACCTTCTCGCTTGTCAGCAATTTCACGGTCGCCATCACAGCCCCGCTGCTCTTCACACTCATGGGTGCACATGGACATGGCGCTGAGCTATCGTTTATCGAGGTCGCCGGACTTATATCGCTTAAAGTCGTTCCGCTCATACTCGGCCCGCTATTGCTCGCAATGGCTCTGAAGATCACCGCGCCACGCGTGCATAAGGCAATCGCCACGCGCCAGGGGCTGTCGTTCTACATCTGGGCGGTCTCACTCTTTATTGTTGTCGGAAAGGCTGTCAGCTATGTCATCGCCCATATCGGCGAACCCGGAGCCGGCGGAGCACTCATGCTGGCAATAGCAGGCATAAGTCTTGTAGTGTGCTGTCTGCAGTTTGCTATCGGGCGCAGAGTCGGACGCCGTTGCGGCGACAAGATCGCAGGAGCGCAGGGACTCGGGCAGAAAAACACAGTGCTTGCCATATGGATGGCACTCACATTTCTCAACCCTGTCTCATCGATCGGCCCCGCCGCCTATGTGGCGTGGCAGAACACCATCAATTCAATACAGCTGTGGCTGAAAGCCCGACGTGAAAGCCGTCTCGCCTAAAGTGCCTGCAGACGATGCACAAACTCATAGTTTTTTATCCCCCACTTCGGCGCGACAAGCATGTCGGCCGGAGACGAAGATGTAAACCTCTCTATGGCAATCGTCGGGGGCACGATATCGCATATCTTACGGCACAGGTCGAGATAACGGTCGACATCATAAAGCTCAAGAGAGATCTCCCCTCGCTCCCAGCGCCTGTGCAGCGGAGTGTCGCGTATCACCTGCAGCTGGTGGAATTTCAAAGACGATACAGGCAAAGACACCGCACGCGTCACAGTCTCCAGCATCATTTCCTCTGACTCGCCCGGCAGCCCCATGATGAAATGGAGCCCGACATCTATCCCGGCCTCTCTGGCACGGTTCACCGCCTCGACCGTCTGCTGCCATGTGTGCCCGCGGTTGATCAGACGCAATGTAAAGTCATGCGACGTCTCGGCGCCAAACTCCACAAGCACCGTCCCTGCCTCGCGGTTGATCGTCACAAGCACATCGGCGAGTTGCTGCGGGAAGCAGTCGGGCCGCGTGCCTATCACAAGACCGACGACATCTTCCACGGCAAGCGCCTCACGATAAAGCGCGACAAGTCGCTCCGTCGAACTCGTGTAGGTCGACGTGTAGGCCTGAAAATATGCCAGATATTTCAGATGCGGATACTTTCGTCCGAAGAAAAGCTTTCCTTTTTCAAGCTGCTCGGTCACAGTATCGGCCGCACTGCAATATGACGGCGTGAACGAGCGGTTATCGCAGTATATGCACCCGCCGCGCCCGATCGATCCGTCGCGGTTTGGGCATGTGAATCCGGCATTTACCGACAGTTTCTGAACCTTGCAGCCGAATTTCTCCAGCAGATACCCGCCATAGGGAGTGAAACGGCTCACCATTTAGTAGCACGGTCAAGCAGGATCGCATCAAGCACAGTCATGGCGGCCATCGCCTCGACAACCGGTACAGCGCGCGGCAGCACGCACGGGTCATGTCGCCCTTTAGGCCTGACGGCTACAGGGCTGCCGTCAGGCGTTATGCCCGAAGTCTCCTGCAGCAATGTCGCAACCGGCTTGAAGGCAATGCGCATCACCACCGGCATGCCATTGGATATTCCCCCCTGTATTCCTCCCGAATTATTTGTTTTTGTGCTGACGCGGCCGTCGGCATCAGTCTCCCACTGATCGTTCATCTCGCTGCCGAGATGCGAGCATCCGTCAAATCCCATCCCCACTTCAAAACCCTTTGCAGCGTTTATGCTCATCATGGCCGCTGCAAGCCGCGCGTTGAGCTTGTCGAACACCGGTTCGCCAAGGCCGGCAGGAAGCCCCGTGATGACACATGTCACCACGCCGCCAACCGTGTCGCCTTTGCCCTTCACATCCTTTATGAACGCCTCCATCCGGGCAGCCACTTCACTGTCGGGACAGCGCACCGGGTTTGAGTCGATCAGCGACGGATCTTCGAGGACTCCGCCCGACTCTGCGGGCATTTCGATATGCCCGACACGCGACGTATAAGCATATATCGCAATGCCGCGCGTGCGCAGTGCCTCCATTGCTATCGCTCCCCCCACGACACGGCTCACCGTCTCGCGTGCCGACGAACGGCCACCGCCGCGATGATCGCGTATTCCGTATTTCTGCGTATATGTATAGTCGGCATGCGACGGACGGCACACATCGCGCAGATTTTCATAATCATTGGAGTGCTGATCGGCGTTACGCACGATAAAACCGATCGGAGTGCCTGTCGTCTTCCCCTCAAACACACCCGAGAGTATATCGACACGGTCTTTCTCGTCGCGGGCGGTGACGATGGCGCTTTGCCCGGGACGCCGGCGGTCGACCTGACGCTGTATGCGCCCGTTGTCGATCTTAACTCCGGCCGGCATGCCGTCGATTATACCTCCAAGTGCCGGACCATGTGATTCACCGAACTCCGTAAGACGGAAAAGCGTGCCAAATGTATTCATTACGTGAAACAGGCTATATCGGCGACCGAAGCGCCCACATAGGCGAGCAGATCGGCCGGTCTGATTTTAAACTGAAGTCCGCGCTGTCCTGCGCTGACATATATGAAATCGTAATCGGAAACCGTCGAGTGAAAGAATGTGGGAAACTTCTTTTTCATCCCCACCGGACTGCATCCGCCCCTTATGTATCCTGTCACCGACAGAAGATCCTTCATCGGTATAAGGTCGGCCTTCTTCGCTCCGGCCGCTTTAGCCGCTTTCTTGAGGTCGAGCTCCATGTTGCCCGGCACTACGCACACAAAATACCCGGCCTTGTCGCCATGAAGCACAAGAGTCTTGAAAACACGGTTTATATCCTCGCCGAGAGTTTCGGCGATGTGCGACGCTGCAAGGTTGTTCTCGTCGACCGGATAAGGTACAAGCTCATATGCGACATGAGCGCTGTCGAGCAGCCGGGCTGCATTTGTGCGATGTGGAGCCGCCATAATTGTTTAATCGAGTTTGAGCACCGCGAGAAACGCCTTCTGAGGCACCTCGACCGAGCCGATCTGCTTCATGCGCTTCTTGCCTTTTTTCTGCTTCTCAAGCAGCTTGCGTTTACGCGATATATCGCCGCCGTAGCACTTGGCCGTCACATCCTTGCGCACTGCCTTGATCGTCTCGCGGGCTATGATTTTCGCGCCGATTGCCGCCTGTATCGCTATGTCGAACTGCTGGCGCGGTATAAGCTCCTTGAGTTTCTCGCACATGCGGCGGCCAAACGACACGGCGTTGTCGGCATGTGTCAGAGTCGACAGCGCGTCGACACTCTCACCGTTGAGCAATATGTCGAGTTTCACGAGATTTGACGGACGGAATCCGTTGATGTGATAGTCAAACGACGCGTAGCCTTTGGAGATGCTCTTGAGTTTGTCGTAGAAATCGATCACTATCTCGCCGAGCGGCATATCGAAGATCAGCTCCACACGGTTGCCCGAAATGAACTCCTGCTTCACCAACTCGCCACGCTTGCCGAGGCAAAGCGTCATGATCGGACCGATGAAATCGGCTGTGGTGATGATCGACGAGCGTATGTAAGGCTCCTCGATATGGTCAATAAGAGTGATGTCGGGGAGCCCTGAAGGATTGTGCACCTCGGTCATCGCCCCTTTTTTATCAAACACACGGTACGACACGTTGGGCACCGTAGTGATCACATCCATGTCGAACTCGCGGCCGAGACGCTCCTGTATGATCTCCATGTGCAGGAGGCCGAGAAAACCGCAGCGGAATCCGAATCCGAGAGCCACCGACGACTCGGGCTGGAACGTCAGCGAGGCGTCGTTGAGCTGCAGTTTCTCAAGCGAGGCGCGCAGGTTCTCAAAATCCTCGGTCTCGATGGGATAGACACCGGCAAACACCATCGGCTTCACCTCCTCAAACCCGTCGATCGCCTTGTCGCACGGAGCTTGCACGTGAGTGATCGTGTCGCCCACCTTCACCTCGCGCGAAGTCTTGATGCCCGAGATGATATAGCCTACGTTGCCCGCCGAAAGCTCCTCGCGCGGCGACATGTCGAGCTTGAGCACACCGATCTCGTCGGCGTGATACTCCTTGCCGGTCGACACGAACTTCACGAAATCGTTTTTGCGTATCGTGCCGTTCTCGATCTTGAAGTAAGCGATAATGCCGCGGAACGGATTGAATACCGAGTCAAATATAAGTGCTTGCAGCGGAGCCTCAGGGTCGCCCTTAGGCGCCGGTATGCGTCTGACGATAGCCTCGAGGATCTCGTCGACACCCATGCCGGTCTTGCCGCTTGCGCGAAGTATCTCGCTGCGGTCGCAGCCGAGCAGATCCACGATCTGATCCTCCACCTCGTCGGGATTTGCGCTGTCGAGGTCGCACTTGTTGAGAACCGGGATGATTTCCAGATCATTGTCGATAGCCATGTAAAGATTGGAAATCGTCTGTGCCTGTATGCCCTGCGAGGCATCGACAATGAGCAGAGCGCCCTCACAGGCCGCTATCGAGCGCGACACCTCGTAAGAGAAGTCGACATGTCCCGGAGTATCAATAAGATTAAGCGTATATTTCTCGCCGTCGATCACATGTTCCATCTGTATCGCGTGGCTCTTGATCGTGATGCCACGCTCGCGCTCCAGGTCCATGTCGTCAAGCACCTGTGCTTCCATGTCTTTGGCAGACACAGTGTTTGTGCGTTCAAGCAGACGGTCGGCAAGTGTCGACTTGCCATGGTCGATATGAGCTATAATACAGAAATTGCGTATATTCTTCATCTAAATGGTCAGTCCAATCTGTTTTCCTCGCAAAGTTACACAAAAATAGCGATTGTTGTATATCGATTGCAATGATCGGGACAGCACCGGCTGCATTGCGCCGGCGTCATCGCCGCGTCATTTCACAAGCTGATGCGCACCGTAGTTGTAGCCGCCGAGCCGCAGATATTCTGTCTCAAGACCCACACGGCGCAGGAAATCGTCATAGTCTTTCTCTCGCTCGTGACTCCAGCCCTGCTCGGCGATGCCAAGCAGGCGCGGCAGCGCAAGATACTCAAGATCTTCAGGACGGTCGACCTGTTCGGTCCAGAACGTTCCCTGCACGCCTATGCAGTTCGCCATGTCGGGCGAATTCACGCCGATCGTCACCGACAGCGCTCCGTCGCCGACAGCGCCGATGCTGTCATGCCCCTTATATGACCGGTTGATATAATATCCGCCGTTAAATGGTGTGTACACAAACTTCAGTCCGTTGTCCTCCGACTCCTTTTCGCCACCTATCCAGCAGAATATCACCGGATCGATCGCCTTGATCATATCCATGTCGACATTTCCTTCGCTCACGATCTCGTTCCATCCCATCACCTTACGGCCGTGGCGAGTGCGGGCGTAGTCGGCGATCTCGCGCGTAAACCAGCTCTGCAGCGCCCTGGCGTCATCCAGGCCAAGCTCCGCCATCTTAGCGCGGCACGAAGCCGAGTGCTCCCATGCAAGCGTCGGACACTCGTCGCCCCCGATATGGATATACTCATACGGGAAAAGATCGGCAAGCGCGTCGACGACATCCTTTGCAAACTGCACCGCGCGCGGGTTGCTCACGTCAAGCACATCGCGGCTCACACCGCCCTTGTTCCATATCTCATGGCTGAAATCCTCATGCAGCGCGGTTTTCTCGCTGCCGGGGTCTGTCGAAAACTCTGGGTAGGCATTTATCGCCGCCACCATGTGACCCGGCATATCCACCTCGGGAATCACCTCGATATGCCTCTCGCGGGCATAATCCACTATCGCGCGTATGTCGTCGGCCGTGTAGGAGTACGGCCCGTACACCTTGTCCTCCCCGTCGCGCCACTGCTTCTGCGCAGTGAAGTCGCTGCGCAGTATGTTGCGGTTTGTCGCCCCGGCCTTTGTCAGTTCCGGATATTTCGCCACAGGCAGACGCCATCCCTGGTCGTCAGTCAGATGCCAGTGAAAACGGTTGAGTCTGTAGACCGCCATCAGGTCAAGCATCTTCTTTATCTCAGCCACATCAAAAAAGTGGCGGCTTACGTCGAGCATGAATCCGCGGTATTCATATCGCGGCATATCGGTGACTTCACCCTGCGGCAGAGAATATGTCTGCGGCCCGGCAGCCGGTTTTCCGGCGATCACGTTGGCCGGAAGCAGTTTCCTGATAGTCTGGAAAGCATAGTACAGGCCGGCGGGAGCCGAGGCACCGATCTCGATGCCGCTACCGGCGATTTTCAGTCTATAGCCCTCCGACGGAAGCGTGACGTCGTAGCCTACAGTCATAAATCCGCCTTTTATGCCGCCGGTCATCACGGCGTCAAGCCCGGTCGCGGCGTTCAGTGCCCCGGCAAACCTGCCGACCTCCGCCTTCATGGCATCATCAAGGCCCCTGACCGCGATTTTCATCCCATGAGGCAGCACGACACTCCCGCCTGTCGCCACCGCGTGAGCCGGTCGCGGCAACAGGTCATTGAAATCGGCCGCACGCATAGGCAGCCAAGCCGACACAAACAGCAACAATAGCAGTGCAAGTCTGTTTCTCATGTTCAGGATAATTTTAGAGCTTGTTTGAAAACAGATGTTATTCTCGTCACAAAAATAAGATGACAGCACCTCTCATCCAAATAATCGGCCCTCCGGCCGACATTTTTTCGTATCTTTGCCGGCATGATGGATGACATATTCTACATGAGTCGGGCGCTTCAGCTTGCCGCCAACGGGCAGCAGCACGCATCGCCCAACCCGATGGTCGGAGCCGTTGTCGTGGCTCCCGACGGACGCATAATCGGCGAAGGATGGCACCGCCGCTGCGGAGGGCCCCACGCCGAGGTCAACGCCATACGTTCGGTGTCGCCGGCCGACAGGCCTCTCATAGCGCAATCGACCGTCTATGTCACCCTCGAGCCATGCAGCCACTACGGCAAGACTCCCCCGTGCGCCCTGCTGCTCGTCGACGAGCACGTCCGCCGCGTGGTCGTAGCCACTCTCGACCCGTTCCCCAAAGTGGCCGGACGAGGCATCGCCATGCTCCGCGAAGCAGGCATAGAAGTCACCGTCGGTGTTCTTGAAAAAGAAGCCATAAGACTCAACCGGCGCTTTATGACCGCCCACACGCTACAGCGCCCCTACATCACACTGAAATGGGCCCAGAGCGCCGACGGGTGGATGGACAGCGCCACACGTCACCCCATGGCATTCTCCACTCCCCTCACACAGACACTCACCCACCGGCTGCGCTCGCTCAACGACGGCATCATCACATCGGCGCGCACAGCCAACGCCGACAATCCGCGCCTCGACGTGCGCCGCTGGCCATGGGGCGACACGCCACGCCCTGTCATACTATACCGCAACGAGCGCCCTGACGCCTCACTCGGTCTTTTGACCGACATCAGGCGCGACGTCATCACGATCGACTGCAACGGGCGCGATCTCGCCGATATCATGGGCGAGCTGTACGCGTCACACGGTCTCACGTCGGTGCTTGTCGAGACCGGGCCGCGCATGCTCGGGCGCTTCATCGAGGCAGGTCTATGGGACGAGATACGCGCCGAGATATCACCCGTGGTCCTTGGCGGCGACGGGCTGCACCGCGCCCCGGTGTTTCCCGGCATGCCCGACCGTGTCGAACATGCCGGAACACACGAAATACGCTACAGACTGCGGACTGACGCGCCGAGGTAGTCGCGCGCTTATAACTATAACAGGCGTCGCCCTCAGCAAGAGCCCGCATGCGCGTCAGAACAGGCTCCAGCTGACCGTAAGGCCCGCCATGACTATGGCGACCATCGACATCAGCTTTATAAGAATATTAAGACTCGGACCCGATGTGTCTTTAAACGGATCACCGACAGTGTCGCCTGTGACAGTGGCTTTATGAACCTCACTGCCCTTGCCTCCGAAATTGCCCTCTTCGACATATTTCTTGGCATTATCCCACGCGCCACCGGCATTTGCCATAAAGATCGCGAGCACAAACCCGGAAGAGAGACCGCCGACAAGAAGGCCGACCACTCCGGGCACACCAAACACAATACCGACCGCGATCGGAGCAATGATAGCGAGAAGCGAGGGGAATATCATCTCACGCTGGGCTCCCTTGGTAGATATCTGCACGCACCGCGCGTAATCAGGCTCGGCGTCTCCCGTCAGGATGCCTTTTATCTCGCGGAACTGACGGCGCACCTCCTCCACCATTTGGGCTGCCGCACGGCCTACGGCATTCATCGTAAGTCCGCAGAAAAGAAATGCCATCATACTGCCAATGAACATGCCCGACAAAACCATCGGGTTCATCAGATTAACATCATAGAAATCCATGAAGTCGGTGAAGGAAGCCGAGTGTATGTCCACCGTCACATTGCCGCCAAGATCAAGCGCGGTCCTGCCGATACGCAGCAGACCGATACGTATTTCCTCGACATACGACGCAAGCAGTGCAAGTCCGGTGAGAGCGGCTGATCCGATGGCAAACCCTTTGCCGGTGGCCGCCGTAGTGTTTCCCAGCGAGTCAAGTGCGTCTGTACGGCGGCGCACCTCCTTGCCGAGCCCGCTCATCTCGGCGTTTCCGCCGGCATTATCGGCGATCGGGCCATAGGCATCCGTGGCAAGTGTAATGCCAAGCGTCGACAACATGCCTACTGCCGCGATACCTATGCCGTAAAGTCCCATACCGACGTTAGCGATATCAAATCCCGATGCAAGCCAGTAAGAGAGTATGATACCGGCCACTACAGCGATAACAGGGATGGCGGTTGAGATCATGCCGAGCCCGATACCCGAAATGATCACTGTAGCCGGCCCGGTCTGGCCGCTCTCGGCCAGGCGGCGTGTGGGTCGATAGGACTGCGATGTATAATACTCCGTGGAGCGCCCTATGACTATACCGACCAGTAGACCCACCACCACGGCAAACGATATATTCACCCAGTTCTGAATCCCGAGTGCCCACATGATCAGGAATGTGGCGGCCACAATCAGCACCGAGCTGAGATTTGTGCCGGTCGACAGAGACTTCAGAAGATCTTTCATCGTCGCGTTTTCTTTTGTTCTTACCGAGAATATTCCGACAATCGACAGTATTATGCCGACTGCGGCGATAAGCATAGGCGCAAACACAGCTTTAAGCTGCATGTCGACATCGCCGGTAGACATGAATGCGGCCGCTCCGAGTGCCGCCGTAGCCAGTATCGAGCCGCAATACGACTCATAAAGATCGGCACCCATGCCGGCCACGTCGCCAACATTGTCGCCCACATTGTCGGCGATAGTTGCCGGATTGCGCGGATCATCCTCAGGGATGCCGGCCTCAACCTTTCCTACCAGATCGGCACCTACATCAGCGGCCTTCGTATAAATGCCTCCGCCAACTCTGGCAAACAAAGCCTGTGTGCTGGCTCCCATGCCGAAAGTAAGCATTGTGGTCGTTATGATGCACAATTTAGCCGTACTCGAGGCCGGATCGTCGGGGACAAACGCGTCGAGTATCAGATACCAGAACGATATGTCGAGCAGCCCGAGGCCCACGACAACCAGTCCCATCACCGCACCGCTGCGGAATGCCACCCTGAGTCCTCCGTTGAGCGAAGTGCGGGCGGCATTGGCTGTGCGTGCCGACGCATATGTGGCCGTCTTCATGCCCAGGAAACCCGATAGCCCGGAGAAGAAACCGCCTGTCAGAAACGCCACCGGCACCCAGTGGTTCTGAAGATTGAAACCATAGGCCATGACCGCAAACAGCACCACCAGCGCGAGAAACACAATCCCCACGACTTTATATTGCTGCTTAAGATACGACATAGCTCCACGACGCACATATGAGGCGATTTTCTCCATAATCGGAGTACCCTCGCTCTCGCGCATCATCTGACGGTAGAAGTACAAAGCCAAGACCAAGGCCAATGCCGATGACACCGGCACAATCCAAAAAAGATGTTGTTCCATGATACTGATTTTAATGTTTTTCCAAATCTACAATATTATTTTATATTTCAAAAGAATTGTTTACCAAAATTTTACGCACCGAAATCACCCGACACCACGTCATGTCGCGGCTGTCGCATCGCAAGGCGCACTTTTTTTCTTGATAAGAATCGACATAATCCATATAAATAAAGCCGTTTACACACAAAAAATGCCTCCCTATGACCTGCGTATAAATACCTGTTAACCATTAACACTTGTAAATGTTATCGGATGTGAAAATTACTAAAAAAAAAAAATCAAGATATGTAATTTTTGTTTCGTTTACAAAATAATATATACATTTACATCGAATTTGCGTTTGGGATATGACGCCGGCCACAGATTACAAAATTACATAAACTCATAAACCTCAAACAATTAACCTCAAAAAACCAGTTCAGCTGACCACACGGTCACAGAGTCTTAAAAATCACTTATAACCATGAAATTCAGCAAACTTTCACTCGTTGTGGCAGGTTTGATAGTATTCTGTTCATGCAAGTCGGGAAACGACGAACCGCCAAAGATGCCCGACTTCAAACCTGCAGAGCAAGGCATAGAATTTGCCGATCCATTCATCCTTCTTGACGGAGACACCTATTACGCCTACGGGACGGGCGACACAGGCATCGACGTATACACTTCCGACGACCTGAAATACTGGAAACATGCAGGGAGAGCGCTCAACCACACCGACTCCTACGGCGACCACTGGTTCTGGGCACCGGAGATATACCGCATCGGCGACCGCTACCTCATGTATTACACATCGGAGGAGCACACATGCGTGGCCGAAGCCACATCACCGCTCGGACCATTTGTGCAGAAAGAGAAAAAACCCCTGTTTGACCTTATACGCACCATCGACAACTCACTTTTCATCGACACCGACGGGACACCCTATATGTTCTACGACATCTTCGATGGAAACGGCGGCCACGTCCATGTCGTGGAGCTCACCTCCGATCTTCTGGCTGTCAAGGACAAAAACCACACACCATGTATCGCCCGGAGCCAGGCATGGGAGCAGGACGCCGTCAATGAAGGATCGTTTGTGATAAAACATGGCGACACATACTACATGACATACTCGGGCAACGGCTATACCAATCCAGGATATGGCCTCGGCGTCGCTACAGCCGACTCCCCTACCGGCCCATGGACCAAATATGAGGGCAACCCGATATTCCAGTTCCCGAAGTCAAAAGAATACGGCAGGCTCGAGGGCGTAGGACACAGCGCCATGTTCCATGACAAAGACGGCAACCTGCGCATCGTTTTCCACGCACACAAAAAACCGGGCACTGTGCATCCGCGAGAGATGTATATCTCCACCGTCGAGTTTACCGACGACCCGCAGCCCCGCATGATCATATCAGAAGACAACATTATAAAGGCAGCGCTCAAAAAGTGATTCATATAATCACGTGCGCAGCGACTTAGCCATATCAGCGCACATTTTGTCCGCACTTTTATCCGTACAATCAATTATCACCAAAAATTAAGCTTATGAAGCAATTGCAAAAAGCCCGTAACTGCGACAGGCCCAAAGAAATGCACCGCACGGCAACTGTATGTGCCGCGGCTGTATCGGCTCTGCTGCTGTCGGCCGGCATCAACGCTGCAGGCGTCACAGACGCAGAGGCAGCCGAGAACGCGCCCATGATGGCATCATCAGTCGCTCAGGATGCTAAGATCACTGTAACCGGTACAATCACGGATGCAGCGACAGGCGATCCGCTGATCGGTGCTTCGATCTACGAGAAAGGCAAATTAGGCGGTACGATCTCCGATATCGACGGTAAATTCTCACTCAAAGTCGCTCCCAACGCCACACTTGAGATTACCTACGTAGGTTATGTGACCCAGACAATCAGTGTCGACGGACGCACGACAATAAACGTAGCAATGGCCGAGGACACACAGAAGCTCGACGAAGTCGTTGTCGTAGGTTATGCATCGCAGAAAAAAGTCAACCTGACCGGCGCCGTAGCATCGGTCGACTTCGAGAAGACAGCCACATCACGTCCGCTCACGACTCTGTCGGCCGGTCTCGCCGGTGCTGCTGCAGGTCTCAACGTGATGGAAACAAGCGGCAAGCCTAACGGCGAAGGATCGATGACAGCCATCCGCGGCTACGGCACACTCAACAACTCGTCGCCCCTTATCCTTGTCGACGGCATGGAAGCCAGCCTCAACGAGGTCAACCCCAACGATGTCGCAACCGTCTCGATCCTGAAAGATGCAGCATCCTGCGCCATCTACGGTAACCGTGGTGCAAACGGTGTAATCCTCATCACCACAAAGAAAGGCAAAGAGGGACGTGTCAACGTCACATACTCCGGCAAATTCTCGCTCAACACTCCTCAGAAAATCATCAAGACCGTGTCCAACTATGCCGACTACATGGAGATCATGAACCAGGCATATCGCGGAACCGGCATGACCGAGCCCTACTCGACACTCGACATCGAGGAGTGGCGCGAGGCTGCAAAAAATCCCAATGCACTGAACAGCGAGGGCATTCCTAACTATGTCACTCACCCCAACACCGACTGGTACGACTACATGTATCAGAAGCGCTTTATGCAGGAGCACACAATCGGCGTGACAGGTCAGGACACACGCACGACATACGCCTTCTCGGGTACATATCTCCACAACCCCGGCATCATCGAGGCATGTGAGCTCGACAAGTACTATCTGCGCACCGACATACGCTCGCAGGTGACCGACTTCCTCGCTCTCGGCATGCGCGCATGGGGATATCACAACGACCAGAAGCGCGACGACGTGAACCAATTGTGGGAAATCAACATGCAGCGTGCAATACCCGGCATCTACCCGTATTACAACGGACTTTGGGGTGGCAACGAGACCGCAAACGAGACACAGGGCACATCGAACATCGCCATGAACATCGCACAGGATCACGGCTACTTCAAGCAGGACAAGATCTATGTCAACCCCTACGTCGAGCTTGATCTGCCGCTCGGATTCAAGGTGTCGTCCAACTTCTACTACGACAAGTTTGAGAACCACCACCTCTGGAAACCCGACGTATATCAGCC
Source organism: uncultured Muribaculaceae bacterium (assembly GCA_964389525.1). Classification (GTDB taxonomy): domain Bacteria; phylum Bacteroidota; class Bacteroidia; order Bacteroidales; family Muribaculaceae; genus JAFLTL01. The sequence goes on from CAYMEX010000018.1 coordinate 18,670, forward strand.
TCAGGTGTCATTCCGCCGCGGTCTGCAGATCAACTATCCGCCGTCCGACGCACAGATGGCCGAGAACAACGTAGCAGATTACCGCGCGTTCGACCAGTCGTGGAAAACGACCAACATCATCAGCTGGAGCGGATCATTTAAGTCTCACGACATCACCGCCCTTATCGGCTATGAGGAAATGCGCAAATGGGGCGGCTACACCGACCTCTCAAAGAAAGGCATGTCGTCGTTCTCGCTGACCGACTTCGACGCTCTCGTAACACCGGTGTACATCAAAGGCAACACATGGGAGTGGTCGTCACGCTCTCTCTTCGGCCGACTGAACTATGCCTATGCCGGCAAATATCTTCTTGAGGCAAACTTCCGTCACGACGGATCGTCGCGTTTCGCAAGAGACAACCGCTGGGGCTTCTTCCCCTCCGTTTCGGCCGGATGGCGCATCAGCGAGGAGGCATTCATGGCCAATACACGCGACTGGCTCGACAACCTCAAGATACGTGCATCATGGGGTAAACTCGGCAACAACTCGATCGGAAACTACGAGTACCAGAATTTCTATGCGAAGACTCTCTACGCATTCAACGACACCCCGAAAGGCGGACTGTTCCTCACCGGCTTCTCAAACGCAGCTCTCGAGTGGGAAGAGACTACCAGCACCAACTTCGGTCTTGACTTCGCAGTCCTCAAGAGCCGCCTGACAGGTACCATCGAGTTCTACGACAAGTCGACCGACGGTATTCTCTACCGTCCTTCGCTCAACGCATCGCTCTACTATCTCACAGCACCTCTGATGAACCTCGCCAAGGTCGACAACAAGGGTCTTGAGATCACGCTCGGCTGGAACGACCGCATAGACCAGGTGACCTACTACGTCAACGGTAACTTCTCTTACAACCGCAACCGCGTCAAGAAGTACAAAGGTCAGCTCGAGAAAGGCTGGAAAACCGACGAGAACGGCAATAAGGTATGGGTCAACAACATCGGTGACGTCTCCAACGACGGCGGTGCCGGCACACAGATCGTAGAAGGCCACCAGATGAACGAGTACTACACACATACCACATATCATGGCAACGGCTCATACTACAACACCGACGGCTCTGTCAATCCCAACGGCGGCCCGAAGGACGGCATGATCCGCACCGAAGCCGACATGAAGTGGCTCAATGACATGATTGCCGCAGGCAACTCATTCTATCCCATGCAGACTGTAGGCAAGGGCGGCATCTGGTATGGTGACGTCATCTACGCCGATACAAACGGCGACGGCAAATACGGCGAAGAGCAGGACCGTCAGTTCAACGGATATTCCAACATTCCTAAGTTCTACTACGGTTTGCAGATGGGCGGCAGCTGGAAAGGCATCGACCTTTCGATGAACTGGTCGGGTGCTGCAGGCTTCAAGATCTGGTACTACGACAAGTGCAAGAACTCGACGACAGTGATCCAGTCTGAGCAGATGCCCCGCGACATAGCATACAACCACTACTACTACGATCCCGAGAACCCGAACGATCCGTTCACCAACCTCACGAGCAAGAACCCGCGTCTGAACGCCACCGACGGCAACAACCAGCAGAAGCTCTTTAGCGAGCGTCACCTCCACACCGGCGACTACCTCAAGCTGAAGAACCTCTCGATAGGCTACACATTCCCCCGCATGTGGACAACAAAGGCCTATATCCAGAACCTGCGTGTCTATGCTTCGTTTGAAAATCTGTTGACAATCACCGGATTTGACGGTCTCGATCCTGAAATGCGTTCAGGCGACGGATACGCTCCCATGCGTACATACTCATTCGGTCTCAACGTAACATTCTAAACTGAACACTTCCAACAACAATGAAATACAATCTTTCAAACCTATACAAAGGCTCTGTGCGCACACTTGCCACTGCCATCGTTGGTGGTGCTGCACTGACAGGTTGTGTAAACATGGACCTCACTCCTAAATACCAGCCGACCAGTGAAAGCGTGTGGCAGGATGTCACAATGGCATCGCAGGCCGCTACCGGACCCTACCGCTGTCTCCGCTACCGCATATGCGACAACGGACAATGGGGCGTAACCACATGGCAGTGCTTCTCGTCGGTTATCGACCGCGATCCAAACTGGCGCAGCTACAAGGCTCTTTTCGGAAACCTCGACTCATCGGACGGCGACTGCGTTCTGCCTGTGTGGGCATGGCATATGGAATACCCCGCCAAGGCCAACGCTGTAGTGGCTCACATCATGGATGTGCCCGGCATCGATCCCGACGAGGCTGCACGTATGCGCGCCGAAAACATCTTCCTCCGTGCCTACTGGTACTACGAGATGAATATTATCTGGGGCGGCATACCCTACATCCGTGAGGAAGTCACCGATCCCGAGCAGACTTATATCGCACGTCTGACCAAGGATCAGACCTGGGACGAGCTGATCAAAGACTTCACCGAGGTCATCAACACTCCTTCGCTCCCCGACAAATACAACCAGGGAGACGCCGACTGGGGTCACATCACAAAGGGCACTGCCTATGCTTATCGCGCCAAATGCTACATGTGGAAGAAAGAGTGGCAGAAAGCTGCCGACGACTTCCAGAAAGTCAAGGATTGCGGCTACAAGCTCTACACAGGTGGCGACCGCCCCTATATCGACCTCTTCAAAGAGGCACAGGAGCAGTGCGACGAGATGATGTTCACCGTATGCTTCGGCCCGCAGGACACCGAGGGCAACGTGCTCTGGCGTAACTGCGCAACACGTTCGGTCAACGGCGCACAGGGCTGGAACAACTGGCACGCCAACCCCGCCATGATCGAGTCTTATGAGAACGCCGACGGCTCGAAATTCGACTGGGATCAGTATATCCCCGGCTACAACTCGAAATCGAAAACCGCACGTATGGCCTACTTCCTGCGTGACGACATCAACGATGAAGAGATCACAAAAGCCGAGAACGACGGTGCCGACATGTCGCTCTTCATCGGAGAAGGCAACGAGGCACGTCTGCGCCGCGCCTACGAGAACCGCGACCCGCGTCTGGAGCAGACATTCATCACTCCGTACTCGATATTCAACGGTGCATGCCGCGGATTCACAGAGCCTATCACACACCGTTTCCCGTTCCGCACACAGGAAAGCAGCGACACGAAGACTGCCGACCTGCTCACCGACACCGGCATGCAGACCTACCTGATGCGCAAGTTTGTTGCCGAAGGACAGGAAGTGACACGCTGGTACTCGTCAATCGACTACCCCATCCTGCGATATGGTGAAGTGCTCTGCGACTGGGCCGAGTGTCTTGCCGAACTTGGCGATCTCAACGGAGCCGCCGACAAGATCAACGAGCTTCGCGACCGCGTCGGACACATCCGTCTGAACACCAACGCGCACACTATGGTCAAGGGCAAAGAAGACATGATCGAGCGCGCACGTATGGAGCACTACTACGAGCTGGCAGGTGAGGAGAACCTCTACTTCGACGAACTCCGCTGGGGCACATGGCGCGAAAAGAAATTCTATCGCGACTCCGAGAACCAGATGAACGGCCTGAAGAAACCGTGGGGCGTCAACTACTACGAGTATGTCGACGGTGGCGAGAAGATGACCGAATGGCCCGTGCCCGACCGCGAGATGCAGGTCAACCACAACATGAACCAGAGCCCCTACTGGATGTAAACAACACACCCGATTAATCGAAATGACAACTCTGGAGGGGTACCATGATTTCCCCTCCAGAGTTTTAAACTATCAACCCTATTCTGCGAAATGAAAAAAACGATCTCTATAGGATCTGTAATACTCTTTGCTGCTGCAATGGCCGCATGCTCCGGCGACGGAGGGAACGCCGATCCCAGCAAAGACAACGGCGGCGGATTCGTTGAAAAGACGAAATCCTACAGCAACCCCGTATTCAATCAGGATTCACCCGACCCGTCGGTCATGCGCGGCGACGACGGCTATTTCTATGCCTTCACCACCGGCGGACTGCGCCGCTCAGAAGACCTCGTGAAATGGTCGGCACTCAAAGATCCGTTTGAATCACGCCCGGGCTGGAGCGACATCTGCCACGACGTGTGGGCAATGGATGTAAACAAGATCGGCGACAAATACGTGCTCTATTACGCCCTGTCGAAATGGGGTGAGGAGCATAAAAACGGTCTCGGAGTAGCCGTCGCCGACAACATCGCCGGACCCTACAAAGATCAGGGCAAACTCTTTACCTCCGACGAGATCGGAGTGCAGAACTCGATCGACCCGCACTACTTTGTCGACGACGACGGCAAGCAGTACCTGTCGTGGGGATCGTTCAGCGGCCTTTATGCAATCGAACTGTCGGCCGACGGACTTTCGGTGAAAGAAGGTGCAGAGAAAAAGCAGCTCGCCGGAAACGCCTATGAGGGCATAATGATACACAAGCACGACGGCAAATACTACATGTTCGCCTCGATCGGTTCATGCTGCGAGGGTGTCAACTCATCATACACGACCGTTGTCGGACGCGCCGACAACTACTTCGGCCCCTACGTCAACAAAGCAGGCAAGACGATGCTTGAAAACAATCACGAAGTGCTCATCGCAGGCAGCGACGCTGTCAAAGGCCCCGGCCACAACTCCGAGATCATCACCGACGACAACGGACAGGACTGGATCCTTTACCACGGCTATCTCACAAGCACCCCGTCGCTTGGCCGCGTGCTCTTCATGGATCCCGTCAGCTGGAAAGACGGCTGGCCCTCAGTCAAAGAGTCAAAACCCTGCATGATAGGCCAGGAAGCCCCCGTGTTCAAAAAGTAAACGACACGGCAACACGACAAACCATCGACAGGGACGCGCCCGCCGGCGTGTCCCTGTTTTAACAACGGTCTGAGAAACAACTTAAAAAACACAAACTTTTAAGTCTATTTCAGCGTTTATATTTTGCAAGGCGAAATAAAATGATTAGCTTTGCGATACCTTATCGCCCTTAGGTGGAAAATACTAAGGCTCGCCCACCATAATTAAGGTGGGCTTATTTTTTATGGACAAACAACGTGTAATAGTCTACATAGACGGCTTCAATTTCTATTACGGGCTAAAAAAAGATGCCCGATGGAAAAAATATTATTGGCTTGATATAGTCAGGTTATTTGAGATGTTTATGCGTCCCAATCAAGAACTTGTTGCCGTTAAATATTTCTCGGCAAGGGTGGATGATATTGACCAAAGCCTGCGCCAGAGCGCGTTTTTTCAGGCCAATAAGGAAAATCCCAAATTCAAACTGATACTTGGGAAATATCTTAAAAAAGAAATTACCTGCTATAAGTGTGGCAATAAAATACATACACACGAAGAAAAGGAAACAGATGTACGTGTTGCGACACAGATTGTAGCCGACGCATATCAGAATAACTGCGATCTCGCTATTGTAGTGTCAGCCGATAGCGACATGATTCCAGCCATCGAGCTGGCAATGGAAGCCGGACATAAGATTGTCGTTTACTTTCCGCCTCATCAGTATTCAAGCAATCTTGCATCTATGGCATCAAGCAAACCGGTTCAGCTCAAACAATATGAGAGCCGATTTAAACAGTGTATTCTGCCGGATGTGGTTCATCTTAAAATCCCGGATTTTGATTTGAACATTCCACCCAAGTGGAAAGCATTTCAACAATAGAAATTACCGTTTGTCACATTAAGAAGACTACGTTGTCTGTACGGGCTACAGTTCAGATCTCCGGGATATCTGCTTTTAGGAACTATACAGGGACGCGCCGGCGGGCGCGTCCCTGTTTTTGTTCCGTGCCTTTTTCGACACACATGTTAAATTAAATCATTATATTTGCCGAAGTATATATACGACACTTATAAACTTCTCTTTTTGCAGGACATGTTCAAAAAAATCATTTCACTCGCCATTGCCGCTGTCTCAGGCATTTCAGGCGCTCTGGCATGGGACTACACCCCGACAGCTGAAAACCTCGAAGCCCGCGAGCAATTCCGCGACCACGGGTTCGGCATATTCCTACACTGGGGCATATACTCCATGCTCGGACAGGGAGAATGGGCGATGGAAATCCTGCATCTGCCATACAGCGAATACAAAAACCTCGCATCGGGCTTCTGCCCCTCGCAGTTCGACGCCAACGAGTGGGTAAAAGCCTTCAAAGACGCCGGAGCCGGATACATCACTATCACCACGCGCCACCACGACGGCTTCTCGATGTTCGACACCAGCGCATCCGACTACAACATCGTAGACGCCACGCCATTCAAGCGCGACATAATCAAAGAACTTGCCGAAGCATGTCAGCGCCACGGCCTGAAGCTCCATTTCTACTACTCGCAGGTCGACTGGGGACGCGACGACTACACACCACTCGGAGGCAGCGGACACAAAGCCGGACGCAAACTCGACGGAAAGTGGGACGACTACATGAAATTCATGGACGCGCAGCTCACCGAGCTCCTAACCAACTACGGGCCGATCGGAGCCATATGGTATGACGGCGTCTGGGACAAAAAAGGCAAAGACAACGACGAGACCGCAAAGATATGGAACCTTCAGCACCAGTATGAGCTCATACACTCGCTGCAGCCCGCATGCCTCGTCGGCTCAAACCACCACCTCACCCCCTACCCCGGCGAAGACATGCAGCTCTTTGAGCGCGACAAACCCGGAGAGAACTTCGCAGGATACTCAGGGCAGGAAGTCAGCAGCCTTCCCCTCGAGACATGCCAGACGATGAACGGAACATGGGGATACAGCCCCACCGACCGCAACTGGAAATCGCCCGAGAGCCTTATACGTCTGCTCGTGGAGACAGCCGGAAAAGACGCCAATCTGCTTCTCAACATCGGCCCGCGTCCCAACGGCACACTCCCGACCGAGTCGGTAGACATACTCAAAGCCATGGGCGAATGGATGCAGACCTACGGACCCACCATCAAAGGCGTGCGCTCACACGCCGTGGGAGCACACGAATGGGGCGTCACAACCCATCGCGGGAAAACCATGTATGTGCACGTGCTCAACAACATCGAAGGCCCCATCTTCATCCCCTACACAGGCAATAAACTCAAAAACGCCGCCATGTATGTAGGAGGCGCCAAAGTTCCGTTCAGCCAGACATCCGACGGCATAATACTCAAACCCGCCGACAAGCCCGCCGACACCGTCGACATGGTTGTGGAACTCACTTTCCAGAACGAAATCTAACTGTTACCAAAATCACAGCAAACAACAAGATATGGACACAGAAGAAAAAGAGAAACTCAAGAAACTTCGCCTGACCATCATCCTCGGCATGGCGCTTGCGCTTGCCATCGTAGCAATTGTAGTGCTACTCACAGTCAACACTTCAAAGATGAACGAGCTTGAGCTGCAGAACGAGCAGCTTCAGCTATCCAACGACCAGCTCGCGCTTTCCAACGAGTATGAGACCCTGAACCACGAGTTCGCCCAGTACGAAGGCCAGTCGATGCTGCTTCAGAACGACTCCCTCGTCGAAAAATACACCGCCGCGCGCGCCAAAGTCGAGAAACTTCTTCAGGAACTCAACAACGAGAAAACCAAAAACGCAAAACGCATCAAGCAACTCGAGAGCGAGATCGCCACCCTGAAAGGAATCCTCCGTCACTACGTGGCACAGATCGACTCACTCGGAAAAGAGAACGCGGCACTGCGCGATGAAAACGCACAGATCAAAAACCGCAACCAGCAGCTGAGCGCCCGCGTGGCCACAGAGTCTAAGAAAAACGAACAGCTCTCAGAGCGTATGGTGCTTGCCGAAAAACTCAACGTCACCGGACTCAACCTCGTCGGACTCAAAAAGAACGGCAAGACCGAGAAAAACGTGACAAAGGCACGCCAACTCATGGTCACATTCACCATACCGCAGAACAACTCCACCCCGGTCGGAGAGAAAACCATCTATCTGCGCATCACCAGCCCCGAAGGCACGCTCCTCGGCAACGCCGGATCATTTGAGTTTGAAGGCACCTCGATACCCTGCACCGCAAAGAAAAACATCGAATATGCAGGTCAGGAAATCGGCGGCATCACCATCTACTGGGACGTGAACACCGCCCTCAACCCCGGCGACTACATGGTCGAGCTCTTCGCCGACAACTATCGTCTTGCCTCACGCTCCTTCACAATGAAGAAATAAGCCTGTAAATAAAGCGAGGCAGTCTCATAACAGATCAGAGAGGATGCACGGTGCGTGCGTCCTCTCTTGTTTTCATGCGCACCTCTCCCCTTTGCTGCCCTTTTCGCTCCCATCTCTGCAACGCAAAAAAATAATCCACACAAAATTGCGAGAAAATAAAATTAAACACTATCTTTGCACCGCTCAACCCGATAAGAAATGCAGCACACAAGGAGTGATGCTCGAGTGGTTGAAGAGGCACGCCTGGAAAGCGTGTAAGCGTCAAAAGCGCTTCGGGGGTTCGAATCCCCCTCACTCCGCAATTTTTCATTAAAGAGGGACTATCCGCTCTACGAATGTCCCTCATTTCATTTAATGACAACAGATGCGCACTGCAAAAGAATATATCAGATTACTCACAGAATATCTGCCATATATTCAGAAGGAATATGAGGTTACTGGACTGTGCCTATTCGGATCCGTAGCACGTGGAGACAATAATATTGGAAGCGACATAGATATTCTCGTCGACATGCCTCCAAAAATATTAAAGATGAGTGCTCTTAAAGATTTTCTTGAAAAGCGTCTTAATACATCTGTCGATTTAGTGCGTCGCCATTCACACCTATCATCAAAATTCATTGACCAGGTCTTACGCGATGGAATTATCATACTCTGAAACAAACAAAGAGCGTGCGCTACAGACTCTTGAGTCGATAGAAAGCACTATCGTTCAGCTAATTGACTGGAATAAAAGCATTACTTCTGCAGAAAACTACTATAGTAGTTCCTATGGCATGCAACTTCTTGCTGCTGACTGTACTTTGATTACGGCAATTGGTGAAGGGGTCAATCGCATAAACCGTGTTTTACCAGATTTTCTTCATTCCTGTTTTCCCGAGATTCCATGGCCTGCTATTATTGGAATGCGTAACCATATAGCACATGGTTATTTTGAAATTGACGCAGATCTCATATATGAAGCCGTCTCAACAGATATACCACCATTACTTGATATTATCAGAAAAGCGATACTGATGCTACGATCATAATAAAAAATACTGCTGCCCGATAAGCGACATAGCTTTATCGGGCAGCGACATTATATAATCGCCATACTACGATTAATCAGACTGCCGAATCTGATGGAGAATCGCAAGTTCCGGCACAAAGCGACACATTCGAACCTTCCAGCATGAGCTCTCCTATAAATTCTCATAGCAAAGATAAGTCCCTGTCATCAACTAAACAAGCGGTTGACACAGAAAGTCCGGAGGCAAAAAAGCCGGACATTCTCGACAAATCGGATGATGTTCTGTACATTGCCCGAGAATAAAAAATGGCTCAAGCCGAAAGATGTGATTTGTCTACGCCGCTGATTGAAGTGGATTCAAAATGGCAAGGCAATCCGAATAGACCAAAAAGAAAAGGTCCAGTCGATAATAGACAGTCTCCGAATGAATCCCGGAGAGGCTGAACGTATCGGTCTGAACCTTGATGATACAGCAAAAATAGTAGAAAGATTTGATAGTTCATACATTGGAGAAGAGGATTTGTATTTGTTCAGACCGGATGTTTTTCTATCTTTTTCATCCATACTCATGACAATCAACACAAAAAAATGCTCTATATTTACATCGATTTCTAAACCGTCAAAACACCTTTTACATGAAAAAGATTTTCATCTCCGCCATGCTGGCACTTGTAGCCACAACGACCGCATTCGCCCAGAACCGGGCCGAGCGACTCTCGCTCGACGACCCCGGTTCATTCTCTATGATACTGCTCGGCGACCCGCAGACCTATCTTAAATACAAGATCAACCAGCCAATATTCGACCTGATGACATGCTGGATCGCCGACAACGTCGACAATCTGAAAATCAAGGCTGTGCTTTGCACCGGCGACCTCGTCGACCAGAACCACAACCTCGTCACCCGCAACCCCGTCCGTCAGACATCCCGCCAGATGTGGGAAGCCGGATCGCGCGCATTCTCAACACTCGACAACCTCGTCCCCTACATCATCTCCACAGGCAACCACGACTACGGATACCGCAAGGCCGAGAACGGCAACACACACTTCCCCGAGTACTTCCCTATCGAGCGCAACCCGTTGTGGCAGAAATATTGCCTCGAGGTATTCCCCAACCGCTCAGGCATCGAGTCGCTCGAGAACGCCATCTTTGAGTTCAAAGATCCCGTCTGGGGCAAAATTCTCGTCATCTGCAACGAATTTGCACCGCGCGACGAAGTCCTGCAATGGACCGGAAACTTCATTGCAGCCGACAAATACAAAAACCACAAAGTCATCTACATGACACACTCACTCCTGCACGAGCGGCAGGGCGAACGCACCGACAACGAGAACTACGACATATCACCCGCCAACTGGGGGCAACAGGTGTGGGAAAAGCTGCTGTACCCATCATCCAACATCGTGCTTGCCATATGCGGCCACACAGGCAAGCCCACCGATGACTTTCAGGACACCGTCGCCTATCGCGTCGACAAAAACGCCAATGGAGGCGACGTCAGACAGATGATGTTCAACACACAGATGATCGGCGGCGGATGGCATGGCAACGGTGGCGACGGATGGCTCCGCATCCTTGAGTTCAAACCCGACGGAAAAACAATCTCCGTAAAGACCTACTCCCCGTTCTTCGGCATCTCCCCCTCAACAAAGCACCTCGCCCACCGCACAGCCCCCTACGACCAATTCGACATCACCATCGACTGACCTCTCCGAGGCCGCGTTTTATCAGAACGATCATTACCCCACACCATCGCGCCCACTGCGCCTGATGTGGGGCTTAATATTATCCCGCCGACTGCCTGCAGCTGTCACATCTAACGTAACCCCACGTTAGTCTACAACTATTTTTTCAAAAACAAGATGCGAAAAAAATCAGCTTTATTCAAGCCAAGGTTACGCAATGTATTCAGTATGATAAATTCTGGAACAGGATCAATATGAGTCTGCAATATGATTGGGCGAAACAAACCTGCCTTCGTCCATTTTTCATGTCCACCTTTTATACTCTCTGATTTACATCCTGCTTTCTCTAGGAATTCCCGGAAATCCTTTAAAGGGACGTTGGATAATTTTCGAGTATTCATTCTCTACACAAATCAGACAATCGGAAAAGGCTCCGCGACCTTACGATATTCCTTATTTTCTAGAATATCCTTAAATGTCTCATTATTTTTCAACAGTACATCAAATGAAGGAGCCGACATCTTTCGTTGTTTTAAAGATCGAACCTTCCACCCATGAGCACGCAAGTCTTTTAAAAGAGTACGATGAGATGTACAGTATTCTATATATTCCCCCATTACAATCGAAAACGAAGATTTGGCATCTTCTTCCGATTCACCATATCCACTGAGATCAAGAGCCGGACTATAAGCGATATATGAATTCTCATCCATGAAAACATAGACATCCAATGTTACGGTAAGATTTCCGTTTCGATTGACTATTTTATTTGAGCATTCCATCGCACCTCCGGCAAAATAATATTGTTCTTACATTACAAATTTAATCATTATACCTCAAACTATAAAATATAATGTTCCTGAATTACGCAATGTTTACCAATTCACGTTTATTAAACTCTCCTAACGGAAAAACGCATTAAATGCCTGCATGCTGTGACACTTCTCCATTCTACGCTATCTCTATAGCGATGCGACACAGATATGAGGGTATGTAAAAATAGCTTTGGGCGTGCGACAGTACGCCCAAAGCGCAGCCCGTGGAACGGGCGTAACATGAGCGAGCACCGGGTGAGTGGAACGAACCCGGTGTATGCCGCACACCATTACAGAGCTGCAGCGCAGCGACACACCCCCGCTCGTATGGCATGACGCACATCACAAAGTCCGTGAAACGACAGACCAAGGCATCGCAGATGCCGCCGACTGCTGCCGGCAGTCACATCTGACGTAACCCCACGTTGCAGTCGCCAGAGACTGCTACGTGAGGGATCACGCGGCACCCACCTGCACTTACTTTCTCACTCTGATCTCATGCGCCCCCGAGGTTTCGATCACCCTCTCGCGATTGTCGCCATACGGCAGACGCACGACAGCTTTCACACCCTCAGGCAGCTCGATATTAAGCACAAATTCGGTCTCACTGTCAGAAAATCCGGCCATCAGACGGCCTTTCACCGTAGGCACCACCGCCGTGGCATACGACAAGCCGGAAGGCATCGGAGCGATCTCAGCCACCTCATAGCCCGGCTCCAGAGGACGCACGCCGCATACATACTGCGAAAGCAGCGTCAGAGTGCCGCCGCTCCATGCGTGATTGGTAGTACCTCCGCCAAAACCGTCGCGACCGATACCCCATCCTTCCCACAGTGTCGAGTGGTTCTCATCGGCCACCATCTTGCCGAAACGCTGCCGGGTGCGAGCAAGAGCCTCCTCGCCGCGCCCCATCTTGAAAAGAGCTTCACCGACATATTTTTCCATATATGGGCTCGCCCAGAATGTTGTTGCAAACACCTCGCCGATCGGGGCGTACTTATCCTCATCGGCCAGACCCGCCACCACTGCAAGTGCCTGAACACGATCGTCGGTCTCCTCCGTGTAGTCGGGCGAACGGTATGCCTTACCCGTCCAGAATACACGGTTGAACGCCTCTTTCAGCCGTCCCATCTCCGCACCGATCGAGTCAGCCTCCACATCGCGGTCAAGAGCGATAGCCATATTGTGCTGCCCGTCGAGGGCAATATAATACCAGGCATTGTATAGAGCACGTTTATCGATGTTTATGCCCCAATCGCCCCAGTGCCAGCCACCTTCGCGCGGTATAATCGTCCCGTCGGCATCGCGCTTCCACAGAGCGAGATATTTCGCCACGCCGTCATAAAGATCCGCTATCGGCTTCACATCACCCGTGTTCATATAATAGTTCCAGAAGCCGTACCGGCCCACCGACGCCAGCATCTGTCCAGGCAGCTCCTTATCCCAGTTGCCGGCGGGAACAGGAGCAAATATCGAGCTGTCGGCGCGCTGCCAGTTTATCAGCTCATACATTCCCTTTTTCATCAGCAGATGACTCGAAGGAGACAAAGCGTAGAAAGCCTCACCCGACTCGTTCACCTCGTCGCCCCACCACTGCGCGCGTTCGCGGTCGGGACAGTCCATATACGTGTCGCGCATCGTCACGTAAAGCGTCCGGCGGGCCTTCTCCCATATCCTGTTCATAAAATCGTCGCTGCACTCAAACTCGCCCGCAAAGTCCGTGTCATAGCCCGTCTCCTGAAACATCAGCTCATTCACCGTCACCCCATCGGGTATAGTGTAGATCACATACTCGCCGTTCATCCATCCGGGATTCAGATATACCTGATCGCCGTCGCGGGTGATGTACTGCGCCATCACGTTAGGCTCGCCACCGCCCACATGATTGTCGGTGCGGATATCGATGCTAAGACCTTCGGGAGCCGTGATATCCATATAAGGCATTGCATGGCAGTTATATGGCAGCTTGGCATAGATCGTGTCGGCGTGTTCGCCCTTGCGGTGTTCGACAGCCGTGTAGTCGCATAGCCCCATGTTGCGCCACTGCGGTATCACCCTGTCGTAAAGACGCCCCCACGGAGCGTCACCCTCGCGTCCCACGACCTTTGCGGCAGGCCATTCGCCATTATGCAGTTTCATCCATTCGCTCATGTCTTTGCGGGCATCGAAACCGATATTCGACTCTGGAAGGCGGTAATTGGGCGTCTCACCCTCAGGCGTAAAGAAAGCCGGATGCACGGTAGCGACCCACGTGCTGTCCGACTGCAGCACTTCCGAGTCAACAAACAGCGCTCCCGAGCCCGATGATTTATGCGAGAAACCATCCTTGCCGAAATACCACACCATCACCGACACTACGTTGCGTCCTTCTCTCAGATGCGATGCAAGATCGATCTGGTCCATATAGCTGTCGTCGGGTGTCGGACCACGTTTCACACCACCCTCAGTCACCACCGGCTCGCCATTGATCCACAGCCAGTACTTACTGTCGGCCGACACCCTCGCCGGCACCGACTCAGGCACCCTGTCAAGATCTATCTCCTTTTGGAAACACATCCATGTATTTGGCAGATTCTCATTATTTTCGGCCGTGATCCACTTTGCTTCCGGGCGCTCCGAACACCCCGACACAACAACGGTCAACAAAACTGCGGTAAGACCGCACAGGCAACGCACGACTGTTTTCATGGCTGATATAATGGTTTACTGATATTAAACAGAAAGTTCCGATTGGTTGATGCTACCAAAGATACACATTAAATCGGCCATTCAAAATGGTTAAGAGCTTGTTTAATAATAAATGTTGCCGCCAGGGTCGTATAGCCTGATATGAATTTCGACATGTGCCGAAGAAGTGTACTTGACGTACACGACTGAGAAACATGTCGAAAGGCGATCAGGCTATACGAAACAGAAGTAACTTTGTTATCTTACAGGCTTCTGTCAACAATTGAAATAATCTTCAGAACTTATAAACGACATGAAACAAAAAGCTTCAGATCGGTCATTCGCCGGCATATTTCCGTTTGTTCTTCGATCGTTATGGAGCCCCATAACTCCCTCATCACAAGCAAAAATCTGCTCGACGACTGGCCGCCCTGACGGTAACATTTATTATTAAACAAGCTCTTAATGGCCACAACTGCCGAATATTTTACAGCAGCGCCTCGACAGCCTCCAGCAGCGCTCCCTCATCATCTACGGCATCGCGGCGTATAAGCATGAACGATCTGTCGCGCAGATGTACGACAACATTCTTCCCCGACACCGACACATCGTCCACTTCTCCCGAAGTGATAAAATATGCAGTGCGGCTGTCGGGACTCACACCATCCTCCACCGGCACCACCTCGATGCCGTCCTCTCTGATTTCCAGATAGTGAGGCCTCGTCGACTGAGCCATACGCGGAGTCGACGTCTGCGCTACAAAAGCCATGACGCCGAAAAAAGGCATTATCAGACAAGCCGATATAGGTATAAGATACAACCAGCGCGTGTCGACATAGACGCCGACTGCAAGAAAAACCAGCAGGGGCAAAGCCACGACCCACCACCATCGCGCCGCAAGACGGCCGACGGCGACCGAGTTGATCGATCCGAGATCAACCCTGAACGGACGTGTCGTCAGGACAACGGTACTGTCCTTTTCCTCTGGTCGTTTTTCCATATGCTATTGCATTGACAGGACAATAGTGGTAGCAGCGCAGACACATGGCGCAGTTATCTCCCCATTCGGGTCTGTGGCTGTCGCTGTCAAGCGTGATGTTGCATGTCGGGCATCCGCGCGCGCATATCCCGCAACCGATGCACTCATCTGTCACCAGAAATTTCCCGGGCGACATAGCGAACCGTATGAACCACGGATAGATCACCGCAGTCTTCAGTCGGCTCCATCCGCCGCGCACCACATCGGTCGCGTCCGACCCGCAGGCAATGGCTCCGGCGATCATCTCCACACGCTGCGGCATCGCGGCAAGTTTCTCCCGCTCAAGCGATTTCCTGTCGACATCAAATCCCTTCATGCACACATACGTGTTGGGCATCTGCACCGACCAGCGGCCGCCCGTTCTCCATCCGCGCGACTCCGCTATCCGGCTCCACTGCTCGTCGGCACGGCCTATGTCGTCGCCGCACGTGGTGACCATGTGATGCACCGCTCCGCCGCCTCCCGCGATCTTCACCCTGCGCATGAAACCAACCACCACCGGCGGCACGCCCCAGCTATAGGTCGGAAAGACCCACACCACGCGCTCGCCGTCGCATTGCAGTTCAGGCGTGTTGTCAGTCAAAAGCTCACCACGGAGCATCACAACCTCCTCATTGCCAAGCGACCGCGAGAGCCGTGAGGCCACCGCGGCACTGTTGCCCGTTCCAGAGAAGCATATTATCATCTGATTATCACCTGAGTGGCACCAAACCCATACTCCCTGAACGAAGCATCCTGCACATCATGCCCCTTATAGCGGTGATTCAGTTCCTTGAGCAGCGCGCTTCGGAGCACGCCTTCTCCCTTGCCGTGGATAAAAATGATCTTACGACCTTTGTTGCGGAGATTGGCGTCCATCACCTCGCGGAACTCGTCGATCTGCCGGTTGAGCATGTCGGCTGGCGACAGACCCCGCACATTGTCGACAAGTTCGGCGATGTGCAGATCCACCACAAGCTCCTTGCTCGGATCCGGGTCGCGGTGACGCTGACGCTTCATCAGCGGCTTCCGCTCCGGGCGCATGTCGGCTGCCTTTTTCGACGCAAGCATCGACCGGCGCAGATTGGCGGCATTCACATCGATCTTCTTCTTGCCCGCCGGTACATCATCCTGCACGATCTCGTGCGCTATCACGTCGTTGTCGAAATACGGATTATCCTTGTAGCAATGGAGCTTGAAGAATTTTGTCGTGTCGATTTTCAGCTCCACCGATGCCGGCTGCTTCATCGAGAAACTGCGGTCGGTCTTATAGGCGATATATTGTACGGCGATGAAATCGAGAGACGGAATATCGGCGCTGTCGAGTTCGACAAGACGCACCTGCGTCGCCGGCTCTACCGAGGTGGCACGCAGAAAAGTCCAGGTCTCGTCTCCGGCACTGCGGCACATAAGCGACACCGACAGGTAGTAGTTGGAGTCATTGACAAGCACCACATCCCAAGTCGTCGACGATAGCTGCCTTGTGTCAAGCGGCTCGAAAGCCAGAGTCATGTTGAGCTTCTCACCCTCAGGCGTCTCATGGAATTTTTCTTCAGGCGTCACAACCGTCATTGCCACGCGCGGCGGCATATCTGCGACCACCGATGGCGCCGTCGGCCGAGCCGCCGGATGTCTGTCATTCTCTGTCGCCGCCACAGCCTGCTCAGTCTTTGCATCGGCCACAACCACACACTCTTTGTCAAACGCCGGCGTCAGGAAGCCGTCTTCATCCTCGACATATATCATGCTGCCGTCGACACGTGCCACAACACCCCCGCCGACTGCGTTCAGAAACCTGACCCTATCTCCTACTTTTGCTTTTGCCATTTAAAAAATACTGAATGAAGTGGTTTACTTCGCGATCTTTTCACTCCATGTCGCCACGACTGTAAGACGGCCGTCGGCCTGCGACATGACACCGTTTTTCATCAGAAAGCCCACTGCCTTCTTGAAATCTTTTTTGCTGCACTGCAGCACCGACTTTATCTCCTCGGGAGTCGAGGCATCGGACAGCGGCATGCTTCCGCCGCCCGCATCGGCGAGATAATAGATTTTCTCGGCCAGAGCTTTCACCCTCGATGCCGCGTCGCGGCCCGGACTCAGATCAATCTTACCGTCGGGACGCACCTGCTTCACATGCGCGTCGACAGTCTCCCCTATCTCTATCTCACCATAGACATCGCTGTCATAGATGATACCCTTGAACAGGTTGTCGACAATCACACGGTAGCCCGGATCTTCATGGCGCAGCACAAGTGCGCGCACATTGTCGCCACGCCTGTAGTTCGGTATTTTGTTGCCTAAAAACTTATCGAGTTTGGTCGAAGCCGCAACACGCTTCGACGCCATGTCGAGATACACATATACCGGATAGATGCCGCCACGCAGCATCCGGCTTTTCTGCTCGCTGAACGGCACGAGAAGATCCTTGCCCGAGATACCCCAGTCAAGAAACGCACCCACCTCATTTACCTGAGATACCTGCAGGAAAGCAAATTCACCTACCTTGGCATACGGACGCTCAGTCGTGGCTATAAGCCGGTCCTCGCTGTCGGTATATACAAATACATCCATCTCGTCTCCGGGTTCCACCGAAAACTCCACATACTTTTCAGGAATAAGTATCTCCACACCGTTTCCTCCGTCGAGATAAGCCCCGAAATCCACTTTCCTTACAACCTTCAGACGGTTGTACTGACCTATATTTACCATTACGACAATAGTTGAATTATTCTTTTTGAAGCGACATAAACCTCCGGTATTTTAAACTGCATGGTTCATCTCACTTTCTTTATAAATATAACAACAAAGATACGTCATACGGTCGATTTACCTAAAATTAATTATACCGTTTTTCACTTTGATTTCAACCACAGTATATATCAATAAACACTTTTTAACTTTTCACAATATCCTGAATCACAATATAATACCCCCCCCCCGTAAAGTTTTTATTTAATTTTCCTACTCAATATTTACCAAAAATTACAAACAAAGTTTAAATTTGCGCTGTTCTCAGTTCTGGCTTAGAGCGATACATGAGCCGGTCAAGCGAACAATCAATTACTAACTTTAACCATCAAAATCACTATTCTTGTGTTAACACGCCAATTTCTAAAACAGGCGGCAGTCATGCTTCTTGTTGCCCTTATGGGCATTAGCGTTGCGACAGCGCAGACTGGCACTCTCACAGGTGTCGTAGTGGATCAGAACAAAGATCCGTTGACAGGCGCGTCAGTGGTCGTATCGGGTACCGACAAAGGCACCATGACAGATATCGACGGCAACTTCACACTTCTCAATCTGTCGAATGGCGCGAAAATTGTAGTCTCGTTTATCGGCTACGATTCAAAGACAATAACCTACAACGGGCAGAAAAGCATTGAGATAGTTCTCAACGAAAACGCCACAATGCTCGACGAAGTCATTGCCGTAGCCTATGGCACGCAGAAGAAATCGACATTTACAGGTGCTGCTTCTACTGTCAAGGGCAACGACATCGAGAAAGTCCACGGCACAGGCTTCGCCGAGGCACTTCAGGGCATGAGCGCAGGCGTCGGCGTTTCGACACCGGCCGGTAACCCGGGTGCCGACACACGCATCCAGATCCGCGGTATCTCATCCATGTCAGGCAAATCCGATCCTCTGATAATTGTCGACGGAATGCCATACGACGGCAAACTCACACAGATCAACCAGAGCGATATCGAAAACCTGTCGGTACTCAAGGATGCGGCAGCCACATCGCTCTACGGATCACGTGCAGCCAACGGTGTGATTATGATCACCACTAAAAAAGGCAAGACAGGCAACGCCACCGTCAACGTACGCGCCGGATGGGGCACATCGGACAACGCCGTGAAGAACCCCAACAAGTCCAATCCTTATCAGCAGCTTGAAAACCGTTGGTACGCCTATTTCTACGACGGCTACTACGAAGACGGCATGTCGATGCAGGAAGCAGGCGACTACGCCTCGTCGATGGCTCAGGAGCAGATGCGCAAGACCACCGATTCAAAGGGCAACCCCATCTACGTCTCGCCATTCAAATACATCGACGCCCCATATGTGCTCCACGACGGTAAAGGTAACCCCTACATGAACCCCGACACCGAAATCATATGGGACAGAGAAGACTGGGATCCGTATATGGCCGGATTCTCACGCAAACTCCGTCAGGAGTACAGTGTTGACGTATCAGGAAGCCTTGCGGCCGGAAATACCGACTACTTCTTCTCTGGCAGCTATCTCGACGACGGTGGCTACGCCATGAACCAGTACTACAAGCGATACACATTCCGCGCCAATGTCAACACCAATATACGCGAGTGGTGGCGGGCAGGCGGCAGCGTAAGCTACAGCTCGTCGCGTCAGAACGAGTCAGGTGCTTCGCGCGCTATGAACTACTACACGTCACTGTCCGGTCTATACCTTCGCAACGAGGACAACACTGACTGGGTGTATTCCGAAAAGACCGGACGACGCATGTACAACTACAACAAGTACACAGGAAACTTCTTCGGTATACATCCCCTCAACAACGGCGGTGACTACTGGGACAACCCCAACGACGAGTCATTCAGCAACAACATGGGCAGCATCATCACGTCCAACTTCTACACCGAGTTCAAGTTGCCGTTCAACCTCAAGTTCCGCTCGGCACTCAACATCGACAACTACTACAACCGCACCATGTCCTACGACTCTGCCGTGCACGGAGGCGACCAGCTTGCACCATACGGCGTCACGGTCAAGACCAATGGCGGATATGCCGAACGCTACAACTACAACCAGCGTTCCACTACATGGAACAACGTCCTGTCTGGTGAATGGAAAATCGGCGACAAGCACACCATCAATGCCCTTCTCGGTCAGGAGTGGTATCAGTGGGACAGCCACTATGAGCAGACATGGGGCTCCGGCATCATGGAACTCGGCAAATACGAGCTTTCCAACACAACAAAAGAATTTGGCACATGGGGTGGTCGCGACAGCTACGCGCTACTTTCTTATTTCGCACGCGCCGAGTACAACTACGATCAGAAATACTACGCATCTCTCTCGTTCCGTGAGGACGGCAGCTCGCGCTTCAATCCCAAGAAACGCTGGGGATCGTTCTGGTCGGCAGGTGCAAGCTGGCGTATCTCAAAGGAGGACTTCTTCAGCGACGACAGCTTCATCAACAACCTCTCGATACGCGCCAGCTACGGCACGACAGGCAACGACAAACTCGTCAAGCGTAAGGACAACGGCCTCGACGACGGCGAACTTCTCTACGCCTATCAGGCCACATATGGTGCCGACGACCTCTACCTCACATCCGGTCTGAAGCCCAACACGCTTGCAGCAAACAACCTGCGCTGGGAGAAAAACGAACAGTGGAACGTCGGACTCGACTTCTCGGCATGGAACTTCCTCAACGGATCGATCGAGTACTACTCGCGCACATCAAAAGACCTCCTCTACTACATGCAGATCCCCTCGTCGGCACAGGTCGGCGGTGTCACCGGATACAACACCAACCTCGGCGACCTCCGCAACAGCGGCATTGAGGTCACACTCAGCGCAAAAGTCTACTCCGACAAAGACTGGTTCGTCACCATCGACGGCAACCTCTCCACACTCAAGAATGAGGTTACGCGTCTTGCCACCGATCCATTCAACTTTGCCGGCGTGGCATGTACCTACCGCATGGAAGAAGGAAGCTCGCTGTTCGACTTCATAGCCCCGCAGTACGACGGCCTCAACCCCGAGACAGGTAAGCCAGGATGGCTCATCAAAGACGGCAACGGAGGATGGACACGCACCGAAAACACCGCTGCAGTCACAACCGCCGACTACGTCAAAGTTGGCTCGGCCATCCCCAACCTCTTCGGATCAATCACACCTACCGTGCAGTACAAGGGCATCGACCTCAGTGCCATGTTCTACTACAGCTACGGCAGCTACATGAGCGACTACACCTACAAGGAGCGTACACTCAACAGCCCCGGTATCGGCATGGACTGGGATCTTATCCAGAACCGCTGGCGCAAACCCGGCGACAACAACCCCACCATGTACGGACGCTGGTCGGCACGCACAAACGGCAACGCCAAATACTCTACCGCATGGGTATTCAAAAACGACTACTGGCGCGTGCGCAACATCACCCTCGGCTACACCCTGCCAAAGAACATCACACGCAAGGCCACGATCGAGAATCTACGCGTTTACTTCTCTGCTACAAACCCGTTCACATGGGGAGCTGCCAAGAACCGCAAGACCGATCCTGAGACCGGCATTTCAGGCAACACCTACAACGGAAACGACGATTACGATAACGGCGTACAGGGCTCACGCCGCATCTTCATGGGCGGTATTCAGCTCACATTCTAAGACTCATCTCCTTAACTGACAATAACAAGACATGAATAAAATTATAAAGACGGCGTTATCTGTCACTGCAGCCGGCATGATCATGGCCTCGTGCAGCGACGCCCTCAACACCGGTTCTTATGTCGATATCGAGGATACCGAGGTGGTCAACTCGGTGCCACAGCTGCAAAAAGTGCTCGTTTCGACCTACAGGCAGCTTCTCTTCAACACCGACGGCGAGGACCGCGTGTTTGCAGGCATTCCGGGATTCGCCATGTATCCCGACCTGAGCGGTGCCGACATGACCGTGACACAGAACATGGGAGGCAACCAGTGCACATCCTATGAGTATTCCAACAGCCGCACGCAGGCACAGGATCAGCCCGAAAAGATATGGTTCATGTGCTACAACGTGATCAACCGCTGTAACATCATACTCACACACATCGACGAGGCAAACGGCAACGAGAGCGAGAAGAAGCATATCAAGGGACAGGCAAAAGCCATCAGAGGTCTCATGTACTTCAACCTGATACAGAACTTCCAGCAGACCTACGTCATTGCCAGAGATAAGCGTGGAGTGATACTTCGTCTCAGCGAAAACGATCCATACTCCATGCCGTTCTCGACCGTTTCCGAAGTCTATGCCCAGATCGTAAAGGATCTCACCGACGCAAAGAGCGACCTCGGCGACTACGCGCGCAACAACCCCTATGAGATTAACCTCGACGTCACCAACGGCATACTTGCACGCGTCTATCTTGTGATGAACAACTGGCAGGGTGCATATGACGCCGCTTCGGCAGCTTTTGCCAACCACTCTACGCTGATGACGCGCGACCAGTGGCGCGACGGATTCGACAAGATGATCGACATGGGAGCGCCCGAAGTCATGTGGGCTATGGAGATGACCGACAACAACAACCTCGGCGGAGGCACACAGTTCAACTTCTGGTACAATCAGGACACATCATATGGCGAGGGATACAACGACGGCCCGATCTACGGCTTCCTCAACTTCTTCGCATCGCAGCAATATGTCGATCTGTTTGAGCCTACCGACGACCGCTACATGTTCTGGCACCGCACCGGCAACGTCGATCCCGAGATCAACACCAAGTGGGCCTACGACAAATTCAAGCACTACGGCGATGCCAATGGTGCCGTAGGCGGCAACACACGCCCACAGATCTCGATGATGCGCGGATCCGAGATGCTTCTCATCAAGGCCGAAGCCGCCGCACAGCTCGGCAAATCGGGTGAGGCGCTTCAGCTGCTAAACCAGCTTCAGAGCGCACGCAACGCTTCGCTCAGCAACGGGTCAGACCTGCTTGAAGACATATACGTAGAGCGTCGTAAAGAACTCCTCGGAGAAGGCGTCACCGGCATGTACGACCTCGTGCGTCTGCAGAAACCGCTCGTGCGCTACATGGCGTGCGCGGCCAACAATTTTGCAGGACACTACCGCTGGGGCGTCCAGTATCTCGACGGCTACAACGCATCCGACTCACAGCCCGTCGGACGTCTCGAGAGCAACGACTACCACTTCTTCTGTCAGATACCCGAGTCAGAGCTTCTCACCAACTCAGCCATCAGCGATAAAGACCAAAACCCCTTCAAAGGCCAGTAAATAAGATTGATCACATTATAAACAGTGGCGGCACGATTTCGTGGCCGCCACTACTTTTTCTGCCGGAGCAAATTTTCTTCATAAAATTTCAGTCCGATTAAACTTCGTTCACAAGTCGCAGTCTAATGTAATAAAGAGACCCGCACAAAACGACGGCCACACGGGCTTAACGGCAAACAGCATCCTCTCGACTGAGCGTTCACCGCAAGTCAGAGCAGCGGTCATCACAAACTTCAGAAGCTACTCTTTTACATATTTTTATCCCTGAGGCACCCCGTCGGATCCATCCGTCAGGGTGCTTCCTTTTATATAAGTTTCTCGAATGCTCGGCGGCTTCCGCGCTCATACATCACCTCGCCGCAATACTCAAAGCCGCATTTCTCCATCAGGTGCAGCATAGCGAAGTTGTCGAAATTCGTATCAACGCGAAAACTGCCGATTCCCTTCTCCGCAGCCATATTCTCCACCATCTTGAAAAATTGCGTGGCCACGCCGCTCCCCTGACTCTCCTGCGACACTGCAAGACGATGCACCACCACATACGGTCCGTCGCTCAGCCATTCGCCGGCAAGGTCATCATATGCAGGTTCTCCTGTATATACCACCGCGCCATACGCCATGACTTTCCCGCATTCTTCAAGCACATACCCACTACGGGCTATCACATCGTCCATAATGTGCGGCAATGCAGGATACGTCTCGTCCCATTGCTGTTTTCCCTCTCTTAGCATACGTGCTACCGCCGCCTCCATTATCGGCATGATCTGAGGCAGATCTTCAAGTGTGGCAAGCCTGAATACCATATCTTTTTGAGTTTTATTTCATCAAAGATAAGTATTTGAACCCGGTCGCGCTATTCTTCTCGTCAAATATTCTTTTTATATTTGCAGAACAACCTTAAAACCTGACCACAATGATAAAGACCGTCATATCATGTCTTGCATCATGCTCGATTCTTGTCGTATGTTCATGCACCTCCGGCAGCTCGATCTCGCCGGTCAGCTTGCGCGTCGAGCACCGCAATAATCCCACTGTCATTGCATCGTCCTCACCGAGGATGGCATGGATCAACGAGCCTGCCGACCCCACGGCACAAGGTCTTGTGCAAACCGCCTACCGCATTATTGTGGCATCGACCGAAGACAATATCGACAGAAACATCGGCGACACATGGGATTCGGGCATAGTCGAGTCCGACGAGTCCTATCTCGTCCGATATGCCGGAGATCAGCTTCTGCCCGGCAAGACCTACTGGTGGAAAGTACAGGTTCGCGACGGCAAGGGGAAGATGTCCGACTGGAGCGACGCGGCCACTTTCGGCATGGGACTTGCCCACGACGGCTGGGAAGCGAAATGGATCGGTGCCCCGTGGCAAGGCGAGGAAGCATCGCCCGACTATGTGCAGGCTCCCACATTCTCATGCGCCTTCAATGTAGACAAAAATGATCTTGTGTCAGCCAAAGCCTTTGTGACCGGACTTGGCTATTTCGATCTATCACTAAACGGCAGGAAAGTCGGCGACGATTATCTCGTGCCCAACTTCACCAATTTCGGCTCACGACCCGAACTCGTGAAAGGCGCCCTGCCGATGGAAGACCGATACACAGCCTCAAGTGTGCAGTATCTGGCCTACGACCTTACCGACGATCTGAAAAACGGTGAAAACTTCATAGAAGCCACTGTCGGCAACGGATTCTACAACACCCATTCACACTGGGTCGAGCCCTACGGATCGCCACGTTTCATATGCCGGATCAACCTCGACTATGCCGACGGGCGCACCGAGACCGTCGTGACCGACGAGAGCTGGTCTGTCACTCCCTCTGCAGTCATATTCAACGATGTGTATGGCGGAGAGATTTATGATGCCAGTTTCAGGGGCGAAAGTGTCCCGGCCGTCATACGTGAGGCGCCGGAGGGAGAGATGAGGCCACACACCTCGCCGACCGACAAGATCCTGCGCACGCTCGCACCCAAGTCACTCACAAAGAATGCCGACGGATCCTACGACGTCGATTTTGGCGAGGAGATCTCCGGCTGGATAGCGCTGTCGGGCATGAAAGGCAACAAAGGCGACACAGTGAGCGTCCGATATGTGTGCGAGTCACCCCTCGGAGTGCACAGATACGTGATGGACGGAAGCGGCAGCGAGAGCTATGCCCCGCGCTTCACGTGGTATGTGTTCTCCAAAGCCAACATAGCCGGACTCGACTCCCTCGAAGCCTCGCAGCTGCGCGCCGAGGCTGTCGGCACCGATGTCCGTGTCGACGCGTCGTTTGAGGCATCCGACACCACCCTCAACAGGATATGCGACATATGGCTCCGAACACAGACCGACAACATGCACGGAGGCATAGCGAGCGATTGCCCCCACCGCGAGCGAAGCCCCTACACCGGCGACGGACAGGTCGCATGCGCCATGGTCATGGCCAACTACGATGCCGCGGCATTTTATGAGAAATGGATACGCGACATGCACGACGCGCAGGATCCGGTGACCGGCTACGTGCCCAACTCCGCACCCTGGCAGCCCGGATGCGGCGGAGGCGTAGGCTGGGGCGCAGCGATCAGCATCATACCCTGGGAGCATTATCTCAACTACGGCGACATCTCGATACTCACCGACAACTACGACGCCATGAAACGTCACACCGATTACATGACGACATGGATCACGCCGCAGGGCACGATGCACCAGCGCAAAGGCGCCTTAGACAGCAAAGAGCCGCTCTACTGGTTTAACCTCGGCGACTGGCTTCCGCCACACGGACTCCCCGACGACGAACTCGTGCACACCTTCTTCCTATGGATGTGCGCCGATTATACCGCGAAAACCGCAGAAGTGCTTGGCCATGATGCCGAAGCGACAAAATACAAGGCACTCGCAGACAAAACACGCAAAGCATTCCACGACAAATTCTACGACCTCGACAGGAAGTCATACGGCGACTACGGCAGCAATGTGTTCGCTTTGACAATGGGCGTACCCGACAGCGTGAAAAATGACGTCGTTGCCACACTGCGCCACGAGATCGAGACCGACAACGATTCGCATCTCAACACAGGCATCTGCGCCACACGTCACCTCTTCACCATACTTGCCGAAAACGGCATGGCCGACCTCGCCTACAAAGTGATGACCGCACCAGGATTTCCCGGCTACGTGCATTGGCTCGACAGCGGCTCGACCACAATGTGGGAGAACTGGAACGGAGAGGCCTCGCACAACCATCCGATGTTCGGCGGAGGGCTGGTATGGCTCTACCGCGAACTTGCCGGCATAAACTACGATCCGCAACGCCCGGGCTACCGCCATGTCATAGTGCGTCCGCGCCCCGTCGAAGGTCTTGAGGAAATATCCTACAGCAAAGCCACCCCCTACGGCACCGTTTCATCCACCGTAAGAAACCGCCCCGAAGACCGCAGCTTCGACGTGACGGTTCCAGTCGGAAGCACCGCGACAGTATTCGTTCCCGGCGCCGACAGAAGCATCGAGATCGGTCAGGGCACCCACACATTCACCTTCTGAAATTAATTAGCCCGAAGCAGGGGGCGTGCGACAGTGCGCCCCAAAAACACGAAACGGGCGTGCCACACAAATAGCTATCCACCAAAGGCCCCATGTCGACGCGTGGGGCCTTACACGTCTTGCAGCTTGTAATCTGCATTTTTGGTACTAAAAACCGATTTTTTGATAGCAGTAGTATTGTCTGAAAAACTCAACTTTGTATCACTTCAAAATCTGAATCATATGAATAAAAAAGCAATAGCAGCAATCGCCTTGGGTCTGTCCGTTCTTGCAGGCATGGCTCAGTCCTCTGCAGAGAGAGCGAAAGTCTTTTTCACTTCCGACATTACTCCCGAGAGCCTTGTTAAGATCTATGAAGCCGTAGGCAAGGAAGCACACGGCAAAGTGGCTGTGAAAATCAGCACCGGCGAGTCTGAGCAGTCAAACCATCTGCGCCCCGGACTGATCGGTCAGCTTGTTAAAAAAGTCGACGGCACGATTGTCGAATGCAACACTGCATATCGCGGCAACCGCTCCAACACGGCGGCGCACAAGAAAGCCATCGAGGAGCGAGGCTACGGCAAGATAGCCGTTGTCGACATCATGGACGAGGAAGGATACATCGACCTCCCGATGAAAGACACGAAGCATCTGAAATATGACCGTGTCGGCTCGCACCTTGCCAACTACGACTTTCTGATCAACCTCGCGCACTTCAAGGGGCATGCCATGGGCGGATTTGGCGGCGTGCTCAAAAACCAGAGCATAGGCATCGCCACACCCGAGGGCAAGACACTTATACACACCTCGGGCGTACACAGCGATCCTAAAGACGTGTTCGACAACCCCAAGGGACAGGACTCCTTTATCGAGTCAATGGCAGGCACCGCACAGGCCGTGCACGACTACTTCAAAGGCAACACACTATACATCAATGTGATGAACAACCTCTCAGTAGACTGCGACTGCGACGGACATCCCCACGCACCCGAGATGAAAGACATCGGCATTCTGGCATCGACCGACCCTGTCGCTCTCGACAAGGCATGTCTCGATCTTGTGTTTCATCACGAGTCGACGCCCGGCGACAACAGCGACCCGCTTATAGAGCGTATAAACACCCGTCACGGAGCATACATAGTCGACTACGCCGAGAAAATCGGTCTTGGCACAAAAGGCTACGAGCTTATCGACATCAACGCTCCGGCCGACAACAATCTTCGCTACAATGTCTACAGCCTTAACGGAGAAAAAGTCCTGTCGAACGCCACATCACTCTCCTCGCTCGGCAAAGGCACCTACGTCGTCAACGGCAAGAAAGAAGACATAAAATAGCCTAACCAATCATTCATCCGTTCTGCCGGCGGCACACCGCCCGGCAAATATACATTGACTGTGTATCGCGGTCGCGTCGACACGCCCTCGCGATACACAGTTTCTTCAATCACACTACAATGAAATTTTACAGAACACTCATTCTGCTGTCGCTCTCACTTCTCACCACACTCACTGTCATGGCAATCAAAAAAGACACGATGCAGCCCGACGGCATCATAAGACTGTCAAAAATCGAAGTCTATCCACAATATCTCGACGAATATCTGGCATATGCCGTAGAAGTCGGACGCATCTCGCTCACGACCGAACCTGGAGTGCTAACGATGTACGCCATGGCCGACAAAAACGATCCCTGCAAAATCACCATACTGGAGACATATTCAAGCCACGACGCATATGCGAGCCACATCGCCTCCCCGCACTTTCAGAAATACAAACAGGGTACGCTGCATATGGTGAAGACTCTCGAACTCTGCGACCAGACGCCCCTTAATCCCGACAGCCATATCGACAACTTCATCAAGACCGACTCTGTAAAATAGCGCCATATGGAATACGGCCGTCTTTCCTTGTTCTTTTCATCGAATATATGCTATATTTGCACATATGGCCACGTCATAAACCTCAATCACCGATATCCATGAAAAGACTTCTATTACTTGTTGTACCGTTTCTTTGCGTACAGATACTCTGCGCGCAGCGCATGATGTTCGGCGACACATCGCGTGTGGGACGCCCATACAGCAAAGATCCCGTTGTCGTGCCTTTCGGCGGACGCTACCTCATGTATTTTTCAATGCCCCCAAAAGATTTCGACTCCAACACCTCGCAATGGATCATCGGCATTGCCGAAAGCCAAAATCTCGTCGACTGGAAGACCATCGCCAGGATTGAGCCTCACCCCGATGCGCCATACGAGCAGAAAGGCCTCTGCGCTCCCGGAGCCTACCTCCGCAACGACACCATCCATCTGTTTTATCAGACCTACGGCAACGGCAAGAAAGATGCCATATGCCACGCGACTTCGACCGACGGCATAACATTTCACCGCGACCCGACCAACCCGATTTTCAGCCCTCAGGGCGACTGGACCTGCGGACGCGCGATTGATGCCGAGGTAGCTTTCTTCAACGACACATACTTCCTTTACTTCGCCACACGCACTCCCGACTTCGACATTCAGCTTCAGGGAGTGGCCACAGCACCGGCCGGCACCCGTTTCAGCCGCGACGAGTGGACCCAGGCATGCGACTCCTCGATTCTGAAACCCGAGCTGCCATGGGAAGGCAAGTGCATCGAAGGTGCGACAATATGCCACAAAAATGGCAGGATGTATATGTTCTATGCAGCCGACTACAACAACAAGCCACAGCAGATAGGAGTCGCCGTGAGCACCGACGGCATAAAGTGGGAACGCCTTTTCGACAGACCGTTTGTTGCCAACGGCGAGCCCGGATCATGGAACAGCAGCGAGTCTGGCCATCCCTGCATCTTTACCGACACCGACGGCCGCACCTACCTTTTCTATCAGGGCAACAACGACAACGGCAAGACATGGTACATAACTCAGGAAGAAATTTTCTGGAACGATAACGGCCCCTACCGCAAGCCCGCTCCCTGACCCATCAATGAACCGACGTAAGGACGGGTCCTCCATATTCATACAACACTTATTTGCAGGAGCATAGGAAGTCACGATCATACCGGAGGTATGACACCTTGTTAGCCGTGGTTCGCTTGCGAGCTCGGGGTAGATCGCCGTCACCTTATCAGCCCTGGAAGGGCTGCACCTCCATCCGGTTACCTGTTGAAACAAAGATTTCGGTAGAAATTCAGGTTGGCCGTTACGACATAGGGATAGAACCATAGGAAACCGATTCCAAGCGTGAGGATGCAGAGAAACCACCAGCCGATAAATCGGAAGTTAAGGCAGAAAAGTTCCCATTTGTGTCCTCTCATCATGCGCCAAGACATCTGCAGGGCATCGATACCCGAGATATCGGGACGATCAGCCATGATGAAGAAAGTCATGCCGAAACCGAGAGCGATGATTATGCCCGGCACGATAAGAAAAGCCATACCTATCGACACGGCAAGCGAATAAAGCAGACCGGCAAGCAGCGATTGTGCGAAATTGTTGAAACCGCTGAACAGAGCCTCGTAGTTGGCCTGACGCCTGCCGCACAACCCGATAATAAACAGAATATAGCCGAGTGTAAACGGCCCGTACAATATCAGTTCGCCCACATATGAGCACGACAGTGCGCCCATTATTATCAGATATATGAGAGTTCCGAGAGCGGCGCTCCCCCAGTTGCCGGCAAGCATCTGCTTGGCATAGCACATAAAAGACTGATTCCTCGTCATGATTTTATCGTTTTAAATTTTATTGTTCAATCTTAAACGTCGTAGGGGCGTGCGACAGTACGCCCAAAGCCTATTTGACATACATTCTTTAGACGAGTGTGGGCGACTTTTGGTTACATTAAAGTTAAAATTTCCATTCCGCACCTACCATAACCGTAGCCTTGGGCATCGGGAAACCATAGTTGATCTCATAGCGGGTGGCTGTAAGGTTCTCACCTTTCACGAAGACAGTCAGAGGATTTATGAAATCAAAAGAATATGCGGCACGAGCGTTGAGCAGGGCATAATCCTCTTTTGTACTCTCCGTATTAAGCCCCCATATGCTCATCACGTCGAGCGAGAACTGCCAGCGGCCGGGAGAGTAAGCCACCTCTCCGAACACTTTGTTCTTAGGCGCGCCCACAATGCGTGTATCAGTGTGCAGATAGGCATAGTTTGCCGTCAGCGTCCACTCACGGCTGATATTGTATGACGCATCCAGTTCAAATCCCTTGTTGGTGAACTTACCGGTATTCACATTTTTCATCGCATCATCCACCATTATCGACTGGATAAGGTTGTCGCCCTTTATATAATACAGCGACAGACCCACATTCAGCCGGCTGTCAAGCATCCAGCGGCGCAGCTCCACTTCGTAATTATCCATCGACTCAGGCTGAAGTTCCGGGTTACGCGGCGCATACATGTAAAGTTCACGTATATTGGGCGAACGAAATCCACGCCCGTAGCTGAACTTCACACGGCTTGCCGTCAACGGACGCAGCACAAACCCCGCCTGCGGGATCCACTCGTTGCCGAACTGCGACGAGTGCTCGAGCCGCACACCTGCGTTAAGACTCAGCACGTTGTGAAACAATGCCTGCTGCATCATCACATATCCCGCTATCTCGTTCACGTGCTTGTCGACGATCGGCGACTCCACCCCGTCGGCTTTCTGTGTGTTGTAGGCGCGGCCGCCCCAGTGCTTGAAATCCACTCCGGCACTCAGGTCGTTGCCATCCCACGGCTTTACGGTCTGATACATCGTCACTCCCATGTTATAGTCTTTGGAGTGGAACAGATAGTCGCGCGGCTGGCCGTTGCGCAGTCCGTCGTCGATATCGTGCTTGCCCCAGTTGTAATAAGCCTGAATACCGCCCGACGACACATCATAGCGGTTTTTCACATAGACCGAAGCCGTGGTGCGCAGCATTTTGGCCCACATCTCAAGCGGACGGTCGAGACTGACCGAACCGGGGTTATCCGACCGTGTTTCCGTTACCATCACATTGGCTCCCGCTTCCCAGTGATTAGAGAAATCATAGCTCACCGACGCATATTGATTGGCAAGCCAATAACCCATGCCGCGGCGGCTGCCGTCACTCGACTCGTAGCTTGCGGCACCGAGCGTCCGCAGACCGTGCCGCTTATATCCCACCCTTGCGCCATACTTCTGCGTGCCGTAGCTGCCACCCATAGCGCGTATTGAGCCGCTGACACCATCTTCGGTAGCACGGCGCGTTATCAGATTTACCGATCCGCCCATCGCACCCGACCCGTAAAGCAGCGACGAAGGACCGCTGACGACCTCCACCCGCTGCACGTCATTGGTGACGTATGTGTCGGGAAGCGAGTGACCGAACACTCCGGCCCACTGGGGCTGACCGTCGATCATAAACAGCACTTTGTTTCCGCCTCCGACACCACGTATCGACACCGATCCGGCCGCCCCGCCGCTCACTCCGTAGCCGGCAAGACCGCGCTCGGTCACAAACATTCCCGGCACATGGTTCTGAAGCACCGGAAGCAGATTCGACTCCGTGCTGTTGTCGATTGTCGTGCTGCCAACGATCTTTACATCAAGCGGAAGAAGCGGCACAGGAGCCTTGGCCGCGCTCTCTACTACGACCACCTCGCCGAGCGATCTCGTCGTATCTGTCAGCTCGGTTACTGTCTGGCCGTCAACGGTCGGTGAAGCGAATATCAGTGTGGCAAATGCAATGGAAACCGGTATCTTCATCATTACTAGGAAAAATCTTGAATTTTACTCCACAAAGCTACAACACCGATCCCATTGTCACATAATATTTTTTCCGTCAAGGCTTACCATTTTTACTTTTTCATCGGACACCGGTCACAATCGGCGCATCTCCGACTCCGAGGCAGCACCGCCCTTATATTTGCTCTGGCGCGGCTGAAACCTGTAGCTCACCGACAGGCTCACACCCCTGCGGTCATAGCTCTGCCGTTTGTCTACATGAACGCCGTAAGTGTTCATCGTCCAGTCGTTGTTTGCCGTATTCAGCAGATCCTTGACCGACAGCCTGACTTGCAACGCTTTATTAAGAAACGTTTTCCCGATCGACGCATCCATTGTCAGCCACGTGGTGCCCAACCTGTTGGTGTGCATGTCGCCCGACGACTGCCCTCTGGCATTTACAGTGATCAGAAATCCGCGAGGCAGTGCTATCATGTTTTCAAGTGAATACGAGCAGATCGGTTTATCATACTTCGTCCCTTCAATCTCAAGCCATTGCCGTCGCATACCCAAAGAGTAATTGGGTGACCACGCTCCAATATTTTTACTCCATACAAGATAGACGTCGACTGCCGATACATCGATATTTACAGGCTGCATCAGAAGCTGCAGATCATCGGCCGGATATACACGTTTGACAAAACCGTAAGTATCGATGCTGCGCGTCACATCGGCCTGAAGCATAAATCCGTTCCACATGCCGAAAAACTGCAGATCGTGCATCCTCTCGTCGCGCAACGATGGATTGCCGCCCTCTATCTCGTGACGTCCAACGTAGGCCAGACTGCCGGTCAGTTGCGAGTAAGGCGGTCTTATCATCGACATCTTGTAGCTAACACCTATCTGCGACTGATCATCGGGATTCCATCCGAGCGACACATCGGGCGTCAGCATATTGTCACGCCTGCTCACATCACTATCCTTCTTGCCGTTCACTTTAAAGAGATAGTCCACATGCTCATATCGGAGTCCGGCCGAAAGAGAGAACCGGCCGATCGCCTTTTCCCATGTCAGGAATGCAGCAGCCGAAATCTGACGCCCGTCGGTCAGCGACGACGGTATGTACTCGCCTATCTCCTCATTGTTCATTTTATAGTCAAGCGATGTGCGCGTGTAAGAGTCCTGCGTTCCTATCACTGCCGATCCGCCCCACAGCGGGAATTTCATATAAAGTTTTCCCGCCCATAGTGTCGAGCTCCTGTGATCCGACGACGACACATCCCCGTCCATATCGTTCATATAGCGTGTCAGCACGTGGCTGTCCGACGTCGACCTGCGGTAATTGCCGTCGAAATGGAGCTGATACTTTCCGGCGAATGTATTGTCATAGTAGACTGCGCCAAGATGGCTGCGTCCGCGTACCTTCCTGCTTATCTCACGGTCGATAGGCGGCATTTCATCCAGCCACTCCGTCCCGGTGTTGAGCAGATCCGTCTTATCCGGGTCATACCTGTAATAGGCTCCCGCCGACATACCCCTCTCCGAAGCGTAGTTGACACCGGCCTTTACAGTGGCGTCGTCTGCCCGATGCTCGTTATGTTGCGAGCTGCCCACCACTGTCTTCTCACCTTTATAATCGAGAGTGTTGGTCGTCCGTCCCTTCACGAGAGATTTGCCATGCTCCGCCGTTCCAGTCGCAAAGAAATCCCATTCCCCTTTACGATAATTCATGTCAAGCATATTGTTTGCCGACCATCTGCGTTTCCGTCCGACCTCAGCACGCTCGGTCAGCGACAGCCCTTGCAGAAAATTGCGCCGCGTGGTTATCTTCAGCACGGCCTTCACATTGCTTGCATACATTGCTCCGGGAGCCATCTCCACTTCGACTCTTTTGATGTTGTCTGATCGCAGTTGCCTCAGTTCGTCATAGTCATTCATCGGCCGTCCGTCGATATAGATTTGCGGAGTACCTTTCCCGGCCACCGACACCTCACCGTCGTTTACTGTTATCATCGGCAACTGCGCAAGCACATCGACAGCTGTCCCGAGGTTCTGAAGATTTGATCCGGGCACAGAAGTCACAAGCGTGCTTCCTGCAAGTCGTGTCGCCGGTTGCTTTGCTGCCACGACAACCTCCTGCAGGAGTCGGGTGAGCGAGTCACTGTTCGCCGGTTCCTGCGACATCATCGTCATCGCTGCCGCCGATAAGGCCGACAGTATTATCATTCTTTTCATCGCGGTAATTTAGGGAATTGTTTTCCCGCAAAATTACCGCCGGCCATCGCTTTCAGGCTAAAAATAAGTCTGACCGACTACATCGATTCATCCCTGTATTTCAGATACATACAACCGTCCGCATCTGTATTTTCTGACATCAGTCAGAACACCGACAGAAATTGCGCCGTGTGAGGCGAAGCGAGTGCCGCAAATTTCGACTTGAGACGCGATTTGCGCTTATACACCACGTCGACACTCTCGCCGATAAGCAATGCGATCGACCGGTTGGACAGACCGCATGCGAGATACACCGTCAGCCTATACTCCTCAGGTTTTATATCAGGCCATTCAGCTTTGAGGTGTTTCAGCAGATTGTCGCGGCAGTCGTCGACGCACTTTTCCATCTCAGCGAATACAGCACTGTCGGTTTTCAGCCCGTCGATCTGCGACTTCACTTTTTCGGCAATAGCTTTCTTCTCGATTTTAGTGCCCTGCGACTCATAGAAAGTCTCGCAAAGCTCATCGATCGTGTTAAATCTGCCGTTCAGAATGCTTCTTAGTTTGGATTCCATTGTCGTGACAGCCGCCTGACGCTCCGCAAACTCCTCCTTCAGATTCTTTGCCTCCGCTATCAGGCAGTCGGTCTGCAACCGCGCCATCTTTATCCGCTGTCTCTGCCAAGCTATGACACATCCGGCCAGAAACAGCACCGCAAGTGCGCAATAGGTGTATCGTTCTCTCGTCGCACGCTCCCTGTAGAGAAAAAACTCCTTCTCTTTCTGAAGGTACAATGCCGTGGCAAGCGCGTCATGGCCGGTTGTATCGCGCAGCAATGCTTTCAGCCTCGACGCATGGCGGTACTCATGCTCGATATTATGACTGCCGTAATAACCGATCGCGATATCTACAATCGTGTCGGTCGGAGCTGCCATCTTGTTGGCCACAAGAGCCTCTGAATACAGCAGCGCCCATCGTGCCAGCGTAGCCGAATCCTCGAATTCCGACACATCAAAACCGTTCAGACGGTCCATTGCCGCTGCCGGATCCGACTGCATGAGCGACTCGGCGACGTCGAGATGCGACGCTACATCGCAGTCGGCCATAGAGCACCCCGCAATTACCATTGCAAGTATGAGAGGCAAAAGCAGCTTCATTTCTGCTTCTTTGACTGGTCATCGACGGTCAGTGTGCCGCGCAGACGTATGTCATCCGACGCCGCACCGACCATGATTCTGAACTCACCGGGCTCTAAAATACGTTGCAGATCGGCACCCGTCACCGACAGATCATCCTCGGTAAGCAGAAAATCGATCTCCGCCGTGTCGCCCGGTTTCAGGTTCACGCGTTCAAATCCCTTCAGCGACATCGCCGGTTGTGCTACAGAAGCTACCACATCGCGCACATAAAGCTGCACGACCTCCACCCCCTCGCGGTCTCCGGCGTTAGTGACCCTGCATTTCACGGTAAACAACGCCCCGTTTCCACCTCCCTTTTCAATGCACAGGTCACTGTAATCAAACGTCGTGTAGCTCAATCCGTGACCGAACGCATAGAGCGGTGTCCCCGGCATATCCATGTAGTCGCGTCGCGTGCCCTGCGCATAGTATATCGGCACTTGTCCCACCGAACGCGGCACTGTCACCGGCAACCGCCCCGAAGGATTGTAATCGCCGAACAGTACATCGGCGACAGCCCTGCCGCCTTCTCCGCCCGGATACCAGGCCGTAAGCAGCGCCTGCGCTTTTTCCGATGCAAGCGTCATGTCGAGCGGACGCCCCTGTATATAGACAACCGCAGTCGGTGTGCCGGTCGCAAGCACAGCTTCCATCAACTTGTTCTGGTCGCCCAGCAGCCCGAGAGTCGCGCGGTCAAAACCCTCGCCGCAATCCATATCCGACAATATCTCGCTTCCGGCATCAGCCGAGGCCGCCCCGGTCTCGGCATAGCTCGTCCTGAAATCGCGGGCGCTTGAACCGCCCACGACCAGTACAACAGCGTCGCTGCCTCGCGCCGCCTCCACTGCGGCGGCTATGTCGGTCATTGTCGTGTCGCGTATGGCGCACCCCTTCACATACACGACCTCAGTCTGCGCTCCCACAGCGTTTCTTATCCCCTCAAGCACAGTTGTGACATCACGGTCATCCTGCGGTGCTGTGTAGTCGCCGAGCTGATTGTATTGTGTGTCGGCATTCGGCCCGATCACAGCTATGCGTTTCAGATTCTTGTCGAGCGGCAGCACTCCGTCGTTTTTAAGCAGAGTGACACTCTGGCGTGCCACCTCGGCGGCCAACCCACGGTGTTCATCACTGCCGACATATTTTTCCGCCTGCTCGCTGTCGACATACGGATGCTCGAACAGACCTGCAAGAAATTTCAGTCTCAGCACACGCCCGACAGCCCTGTCGACAGCCTCTTCTGTTATCAGCCCCCGTTCAAGTGCCTCGATTATGCGTCGTCCATAAGCCGATCCGCCAAGATCCATATCCACACCGGCATTAAGAGCCACAGCACCCGCCTCCGTGCGATCCTTGGCGACCGACCCGGTCATGCCGTCGATGCTGAAAAGATCTGAATATACAAAACCCTCAAATCCCCACTTGCCGCGCAGCACGTCGGTCAGGAGCTCACGGTTGCCCGTACTCGGTATTCCGTCGATTGAATTGTAAGACGTCATTACCGTACCGGCTCCCGCCTTCACCGCTTTTTCAAACGGAGGCAAAAGCTCCGAAGCGAGCCTCACCGGACCTGTCGCAGCCTCGCCGCCATTCAATCCCGCTGTCGGTATGCCATATGCGGCGAAATGCTTGAGAGTCGAGTAGACACGACGACCGGGCACGAGAGCCTCATCCTGCATGCCAGCCATATAGGCCGTCCCGATCTCTCCTGTCAGATACGGATCTTCACCGAAAGTCTCCTCCATGCGCGACCAGCGCGGATCCCTTGCAATGTCAAGCACAGGGCCATAGCCGATCGAAGCCCCCTGCAAAGCCGCCTCACGACCCACCGTGCGGCCCGCCTCTGCTATAAGTTCGCGGTTCCACGTCGAGGCCATACCCAACCCGGTCGGAAACACCGTCGTGCCGATCGCCATATGGCCGTGAGGCAGTTCCTCAGCAAAAAGTATCGGTATCCCGAGACGCGTGCTGTCGACCGCATACTTCTGCATCATGTTGAGAGCTTCGGCACTCTGGCGCGGCGACAATCCGTTTTCAAGCGTCTTTTGCGTCCACGGATCGGCGCGGAGCACCGCCCAGTAAGATCCGACAGGCATGTCGCCCGAATTCTGTGCACGGAATTTCTCCGACAGACCGATCGTGTCACCGTCTTTGACATACATTTCCCATCCCATCGGACAAAGCAACTGTCCCGCCTTCTCCTCGATCGTCATACGTCCGAGCAGATCGGCCACACGCACCTCGACCGTAGCGGTCGGGTCCTTATATACCGGCGTAACCGCCATGGCAGTCATGGCGACACCGAGCGACAAAACGGCAACTGTCTTTCTCATTCCCAGCAATTTGGTTATTCTCACTTCATACTCTTTCTATCACAAGCAAATATAACAAATATTCGACGAAAAGAAAAGCGACAGTCGTCCTTATGGCCATTCCTTCTGGCCGGAAACCGCCGGAAACCAATAGCGACAGTTCGGGAATTTTAGCAACATTAACCGCATTAAAGATAATACCGCCTTACGATAATGGATCTAATTTTACAGCCGAACAGTTTAGCCACACCACACCTGAATATAAAAAACAACAATGGAATACAGATCACTTGGATTAAGCGGGCTGCGCGTATCGGCTGTAAGCCTCGGATGCATGGGCATGAGCCACGGCTACGGACTTCCGGCCGACCGGCATCAGATGTCGATGCTGCTTGCCGATGCCGTAGACATGGGCTACACCATGTTTGACACAGCAGAGATTTACGGCACCGTCGACGATCCGCACGCCAACGAGAAGCTGCTTGGTGAGGCACTGCATACATTCCGCAATCAGATTGTGCTGGCGACAAAATTCGGACTCGAGTTCGACAATCCAGGAGGCGACGGCCCGCATCCGCTCATACCAGATTCAAGCCCCGAAGCGATACGCAAAGCCGTCGAAAGATCACTGCGGCGGCTCCGCACCGACCATATCGATCTCTATTACCAGCATCGCATTGATCCCGCCGTAGAGCCCGAGGTTGTCGCAGGTGTGATGCTCGATCTTATCAAAGAAGGCAAAATCCTGCACTGGGGCATATCCGAGGCCGACGAGCAATACCTGCGTCGTGCGCATGCCGTATGCCGCGTGACGGCCATACAGAACCGCTACTCGATGATGGCACGGTGGCATGAGACGCTCTTCCCGGTGCTTGAGGAACTCGGCATAGGATTTGTCGCATTCTCCCCGCTCGCCAACGGACTGCTCACCACAAACTACGACTCGACTACAACGTTTGACCCGCACTCCGACTACCGTGCCGCCATGCCGCAGTTCAGCAAAGAGAGCTTCGACCGTAACCGTTCACTGCTTGACTACATCCTGCAGCTTGCCGACGGTCATCATGCCACCCCGTCGCAGATCTCACTGGCATGGATGCTGTGTAAAAAGCCATGGATTGTGCCGATCCCCGGCACAAGGCATCTCTGCCGCCTCAAGGAGAACGCCGGTGCCGCCGATGTCCGCCTCACTCCGCAGGAAGTCGCCGACATAGACAAAGCCCTCTACACGATGCC
Source organism: uncultured Muribaculaceae bacterium (assembly GCA_964389525.1). Taxonomy (GTDB): domain Bacteria; phylum Bacteroidota; class Bacteroidia; order Bacteroidales; family Muribaculaceae; genus JAFLTL01. The sequence goes on from CAYMEX010000018.1 coordinate 58,099, forward strand.
GATGAGCGAAGTGTTCGGAGGTTCAAAAATTCTGACAAATCAGAAATAGAATGATACCACACATTATTTCGGCGCGATCTGAGCCATGCGCTCGTCGCCCGGCTCCTCCATCGACGTCAGTCGATAACTATTCACTTCTTTCTGCGAAAGCGCTTTCGCGGTTACAGCTTCCGACATAATCTATAATCTT
>CAYMEX010000019.1:0-46988 GCA_964389525.1 uncultured Muribaculaceae bacterium
CCCCACCACCGCACCGGCACAACATGGAAAGTCTACCCGATGTATGACTTCGCCCATGGCCAGAGCGACTACTTCGAGGGTGTCACCCACTCGATATGCACGCTTGAGTTTGTAGTGCACCGTCCGCTCTACGAGTACTTCGTGAAAGAGCTGGTCGATGAGACATACTGCCCGCGCCAGATCGAGTTCAACCGCCTGAACCTCACCTACACCGTGATGAGCAAGCGCAAGCTTCTGCAGCTCGTCAAAGAGGGTCTTGTCGACGGATGGGACGATCCGCGCATGCCGACAATCTCGGGTATGCGCCGCCGCGGTTTCACCCCCGCATCGATCAGAAACTTCATCGACAAGATCGGCTACACCAAGTATGAGGCACTCAACTCGATCTCGCTTCTCGAGCATGCCGTGCGCGAGGATCTCAACAACATCGCCACACGCGGCATGGCGGTGATCAACCCGATCAAGGTTGTCATCACCAACTACCCCGAAGGGCAGACCGAGACCGTGGAGATGGAGAATAATCCGGAGAATCCGGCCGAGGGCACTCACTCCATGCCGTTCGCACGCGAGATCTACATCGAGCGCGACGACTTCATGGAGAATCCTCCCAAAAAGTATTTCCGCCTCTTCCCCGGCGGCGAGGTGCGTCTGAAAGGCGCCTACATCATCAAGTGCGAGGATGTGGTGAAAGATGCCGAGGGCAACATCACGGAGCTCCGCTGCACCTACGATCCCGAGACCCGCAGCGGTCTGCCCGGAAGCCAGCGTAAGGTGAAAGGCACTCTCCACTGGGTTGCCGCCGACACAGCCGTCGACGCTACGGTGAAGATGTATGACCGCCTCTTTGCCGTCGAGAATCCGGCAGCCGAGGAGAGCGATTTCCGCGACATGCTCAATCCTCAGTCGCTCGTAGTGATCGAGGGCGTCAAAGTCGAGCCGTTTATCGCGGAGAATGCTGTGAAAGGAAAGAAATTCCAGTTCCAGCGCATCGGCTACTTCACCCCCGACTACTCCTCTACTCCCGACCATCTTGTCTTCAACCGCACGATCGCGCTTAAAGACAGCTGGGAAAAAGAACAGAAGAAGTAAAACAAACGTAGACTGAACAGCCTTGTCAACACTCACCGACGAAATCGCGCGCCGTCGCACGTTCGCTATAATCTCTCACCCCGATGCCGGTAAGACCACGCTCACCGAGAAGCTCCTGCTTTTCGGTGGCGCCATACATATTGCCGGAGCCGTAAAGTCAAACAAGATCAAAAAGACAGCGACTTCCGACTGGATGGAGATCGAGAAGCAGCGCGGCATATCTGTCGCCACTTCTGTCATGGGCTTCAACTACGGCGACTACAAGATCAACATCCTCGACACTCCCGGTCACCAGGATTTCGCAGAAGACACCTACCGCACCCTCACCGCTGTCGACAGCGTCATTATCGTCGTCGACGTGGCCAAAGGCGTCGAGCAGCAGACACGCAAGCTCATGGAGGTGTGCCGTATGCGCAACACCCCGGTCATCATATTCGTCAACAAGCTCGACCGTGAGGGACGCGACGCGTTCGACATTCTCGACGAGCTTGAGGCCGAGCTGAAGATCGCCGTGCGTCCGCTTTCGTGGCCGATAGGCATCGGCGAGAAGTTTAAAGGCGTCTACAATATCTACGAGAACACGCTCGACCTGTTCACGCCCGACAAGCAGAAAGTGAGCGAGCGTGTCGAGATCGACAATGTCGACGATCAGGCCATCGACGAGGCTGTAGGCGAAAAAGAGGCCGCTCAGCTTCGCGAGGACCTTGAGCTGGTCAACGGCGTTTATCCCGACTTCGACCGCGAGGCATATCTCGAGGGAAAGGTAGCTCCCGTGTTCTTCGGATCGGCGCTCAACACATTCGGCGTCAAGGAGCTACTCGACTGTTTCGTAGAGATCGCGCCTTCGCCCAAGCCTGTCGAGGCCGTCGAGCGGTGCATCGATCCGTCGGAGGAAGCATTCTCGGGTTTTGTATTCAAGATCCATGCCAACATGGATCCCAATCACCGCTCATGTATAGCGTTCGTGAAGATCTGCTCCGGCAAGTTTGAGCGCAATGCCCCATACAAGCACATACGCAGCGGCAAGATTCTGCGCTTTGCAGCCCCAACCGCTTTCATGGCACAGAAAAAGAGCGTAGTCGACGAGGCGTGGCCCGGCGACATCGTGGGCATACCCGACACCGGGACATTCAAGATCGGCGACACCCTCACATCGGGTGAAGATCTGCATTTCAAGGGATTGCCAAGCTTCTCCCCCGAGATGTTCAAATATATCGAGAACACCGACCCCATGAAGTCGAAGCAGCTCGACAAGGGCATACAGCAGCTCATGGACGAAGGTGTGGCCCAGCTCTTTACAAATCAGTTCAACGGACGTAAGATAATCGGGACAGTCGGACAGCTTCAGTTTGAAGTCATACAATACCGTCTGCTTCACGAATATGGCGCACAGTGCCGATGGGAGCCGATCTCACTTTACAAGGCTTGCTGGATAGAAAGTGACGATGAAGATGCGCTGGCCAACTTCAAGCGTCGCAAACATCAGTTCATGGCCACCGACCGCGAGGGGCGCGATGTGTTCCTCGCCGACAGCAATTATGTGCTGCAAATGGCTCAGAGCGACTTTCCTAAGATTTCATTTCACTTCTCGTCGGAATATTAGCCTATGATATGTTTCGTGTCGGCCGGAGAGGCATCGGGTGACCTTCACGCGTCCCACGTGATGAGGCATCTTCACGGCCTTGATCCATCGACACGGTTTGTTTATCTCGGTGGCGACAACATGGCGGCAGTTGCCGACACACATCCCCTCATACACATCTCTCAGATGTCGGTCATGGGCATCGCTCAGGTTGTCGCTTCGCTGCCAAGACTGCTGTCGCAACTCGAGCTTGCCAAAAAGGCGATCGAGAGAATACGCCCCGATGTGGTTCTTCTCGTCGATTACCCCTCATTCAATCTCAAACTCGCCGCATACGCCCGCTCGCTCGGCATCCCCGTCACATGGTACATATCTCCCAAGGTGTGGGTATGGAAAGAGTGGAGAGTCGCTACGATGCGCAAGGTCATAGACCGGCTTTTCTGCATCCTGCCGTTTGAGCCGCGATGGTTTCAGCGTCGACACGGCTGGGATGTGGAGTATGTCGGCAATCCGTCGGTAAGCGAGATCGACCAGATGCTGTCGTCGCTTCCCGCACGTGATGTTTTCAGCCGCACAAACGGCCTTGATCCCGATCGTAAATGGCTCGCACTTGTGCCCGGCAGCCGTCCGGCCGAAGTAAGAGCCAATCTTCCGCTAATGCTGAAAGCCGCCGGAGATTTCAAAAACTATACGCCAGTCATTGCAGGTGTATCGTCTGTGCCGGCCGAACTGTATGACTCACTGCGCGGCGACACACGCATCATATTCGGCGCGACCGGACAGTTTGTCGCTCACGCCGACGCAGCACTTGTCACCAGCGGCACCGCCACACTCGAAACCGCACTGATAGGCACACCACAGGTAATGCTGTACCGCGACTCAGGTTCGCGCATTATCTACACGCTCGGACGAAATTTCCTTAAAGTCAAATACTTCTCTTTGCCTAATCTGATTTTAGGCCAGGAGGTTGTCAAAGAACTGGTCATGCACCGCTGTACACCTGAAGCAGTGTCCTGCGCATTACGCAGCATCCTGCCAGGCACACCCGGTTATGCACGTCAGCAAGAATTGTACCGCGACATGCGCAAGGTACTTGGCAACCGCAATGCGCCTATGGAAGTCGCAAAGGGGATTCTCAAAATCATACGATGAACGTTTCTATAACACTTGTCCCGCGTGGAGGGCTGGCCAACCGCATGCGTGCCATTGCGTCAGCGGTAGCTTTGTCGGCGCGTATAGACGCAAAGCTGACTGTTGTATGGATAAATACATCTGATCTGTCGGCTGCATTTTCCGATCTGTTCATTACCAAAAATCTTCCGTTCTGCCTGAAGGATCTTCCGCGGCGGCGGTTTGAGTATCTGCCCCAACGCGCAAAATACCTATTTCTTCCAACGATGTGGCAGGGTACACGCTACACGTCTACACTGCGCGATGAGCGACGGCACGACCGCCATTATCTCATCGATGCCGAGCCTGAGACGGTTTATGCCTTTTTCCGCTCGATAAGGACAGGGACTGTATTTGTCGACACCTGCCACGCATTTTACCCGTATACCGGAGAGCTATACCGTTCGCTCTTCGTCCCGTCTCCACGTGTCGAAACGCGTGTAGCCACCCTTCTTCCCGACTTGGGACGTTCGCTCCCGATCGGCTTGCACGTGAGACGCACCGACCATATCCAGTCGATACAAAGCAGCCCGCTTTCACTGTTTGAAAAAACGATCAAAGAAATACTTGCCGTTGATCCGACACGCAAATTCTATCTTGCCACCGACGACGATGCGACCAAAGACGATCTCTGTAACCTGTTCCCCGGACACATCGCCACATCGTCGCACACCGCGTCGCGGTCGTCGCTGCAAGGCATGATCGACGGAGCGGCCGAGATGTTCGCGCTCTCAAAATGCGAGGCTATTATCGGTTCGTTCAACAGCTCGTTCTCTGAGGCGGCCTCTCTTATAGGCGATATACCGCTCAAGATTATAAAAAATTAACTTTACGTTACCCATTCAGGCGGTTAAATTTGTTTATTAATCGCATATGAGCCGCAAAGTATATTATAGATTCAACCCTGTTACCGAGACCTACGAGCGGGTATACCCGACCCGCAGGGAGCGCATACTTGCGATACTGAAACAGACGGTTGAAGGACTCGGGCTGGGCGGCATGCTTATACTGCTGCTGTACTACTGGATTGATTTCCCGCGTGAGAAACGCCTGCGCGAAGAAAACACCATGCTCAAAGAGCAGCTCACCGACCTCGACAGGCGCCTTGACGCGTCGATAGCCGTGATGGAGGCGATTGCCGAGCGCGACAACAACTTCTATCGCGTCATAATGCAGGCGGAGCCGATATCCGATTCACGCCGTTATGCCGGGCTTGAGAACACATCGGCCTACCGACGCCTTGTGTCGCTCGACGACGCCAGTCTGGCCGCCGACATCAACGACAAGATGAATATGCTCGACCGCCAGCTCTATTCGCAGATACAGTCTTTCGACTCATTGCGCGTCATTGCCTCGGAACAACAGGACCGACTAATACACATCCCGTCGATCATGCCGGTGTCTGAGTCGGCACTGCGCACAATGGCATCGGGCTACGGATATCGCGTCGACCCGATATACGGCACCGGCAAGTTTCACGAAGGCATGGACTTCTCGGCGCCCGTCGGGACCCCCGTCTATGCCACAGGCGACGGCAAAGTCACCGATGCCGGATGGAACCACGGCTACGGCAACTCAATCGACATAAGCCACGGCTTCGACTACGTCACGCGATATGCCCATCTCAGCAAAATCATGGTGAAGAAAGGGCAGGAAGTGAAACGCGGCGACATGATCGGACTGGTCGGCAACACCGGAAAGTCCACCGGCCCGCATCTGCATTACGAGGTAAGGTTCAAGGGAACACCGCAAAATCCTGTCAGATTCTACTTCCAGGATCTGACGCCCGAGCAATACAACGATCTTATCCACGAGGCTGAGAACGCATCACACGTCATGGACTGACACTGGTATGAACAAAACCTTTTATACAATTGGTGAAGTCGCCGACTTCCTCGACATTCCATCGTCAACATTACGCTATTGGGAGTCACAGTTCAGGATTCTTTCTCCGTCAAGGTCTCCGACAGGACGCCGACGTTATACTACAGCCGACATCGAGAAGATACGCAAACTCTACTATCTTGTAAAAGAAAAGGGGCTCAAACTCGATGCGGCACAGGCCGAACTTAAACGCAACCCATCGAACGTCGACAACAAGTTCCGTGCCATCGAGCGTCTGCGTACACTCAAAGGCCACCTTCAGCTTATGATTGAGGCAATCGACGAGCGCCTGAAGCACGTCTCCCACTGACTCCCCGAAAAGTATTACCATGGCAAAAATCACCGTACAGAATACCGAAGTCAATGTTATAAAAGTAGATGGCGAGGACTATATCTGCCTGACAGATATGTTGCATGCCAAAGACGGAGATTTTTTCATTACTGATTGGTTACGTAACCGCAATACACTTGAATACATCGGCATTTGGGAAAAAGTCTATAATCCCGATTTTAATTATGGCGAATTCGCCATAATTAAAAATCAGTCCGGTCTCAATAGCTTTAAAATAAGCGTCAAGGAATTTGTAGCAAGAACAAATGCCATAAGCGTTCAGGCAAAAGCCGGTAGATATGGCGGCACATACGCTCACAAGGATATAGCCTTTGAGTTTGCGATGTGGGTAAGCCCTGAGTTCAAAATCTACATAGTCAAAGAATTTCAGCGACTTAAAAAGGAGGAGCAAAGGTTGTTGGGATGGTCGGCGAAGCGCGAACTGTCGAAAATCAACTACCGAATACATACCGATGCCATAAAGCAGAACCTAATCCCTGCGGAGGTTACTCAGGCACAGGCGAGCATCATCTACGCCAACGAAGCCGATGTGCTTAATGTGGCGATGTTCGGTATAACAGCAAAGCAGTGGCGTGAGGCTCATCCCGATCAGAAAGGAAACATACGCGACTACGCCACAATCAACGAACTTATCTGTCTGTCAAATATGGAAAATCTCAATGCAGTTTTCATTGAACAGGGAATGACTCAGAGCGAGCGACTTGTTAAGCTGAACAAGATAGCCATACATCAGATGAGCGTGTTGGAAAGCGGAGACAATGATAGAATGCTTTTGAAATAATTGTATCTGGATAGCCCTCTGCAAGTTTTTATACAAGACATTCCCCCTGTATCCACCCAAACTCCCGGTTGTATTCTGGTAAAACACACGTAAGGCGGCTATGTTTTGCCGTCACACAACTATCCTTCCCAGCGCAACCGCGAGTCCTGAACAAATAATGCGGCAGACCGGGGAAATCGATCTGCCGCAATAGTTTCTCACAGGGTCTAAATCTTATGCGATATCCTGCGCCATGTAGTGCTGATAGGGATGGTCGCACGCAGGACATACCTTGGGAGGCTCTGTACCCTCATGGATATAGCCGCATACCAGACACTTCCACTTGATTGGCGTGTCGCGCTTCCACACTGTGCCCTCCTCAACATGTTTCAGCCATGCCTCGAAACGCTCTTTGTGGTGACGTTCGATTTCGGCGATAGCCTTGAAATGCGAGGCGATGTCGGCGAAACCCTCCTTAGTGGCAACCTCGGCAAACTTTTCATAGGCAATCACTCCCTCGTTGGTCTCCTCCCATATCGCAGCCTTCAGGTTGTCGGCCGTCGATGCAAGACTTGCATGATCGACAGCAGCCTCAAGTCCCGAAATCATGCCTCCTTCAAGAAATTTCAGGAATACCTTTGCGTGACGTAGCTCGTTGGCCGCAGTCTCATTAAAGACGGCTTCGATAGGGAAATACTGCTCCTTGTTGGCCGACTGGGCGTAAAATGTATAACGTGCGTTGGCCTGAGTCTCTGCCATATAGGACATCGCCAGATTTTTCTCGGTCTCAGTCCCCTTGATGGATTTTTTAGGTGTTTTCATAGGTTATTCAGTTAGAATCCACCTTTTAAACACCTTTGCACCCGCTAAAGTTTTTCGCCGAACGCAAGATCTCCGGCATCGCCGAGACCCGGCACGATATATGAGTGGTCGTTAAGAGCCGGATCGACCGCACCGACCCACAATGTGGTGCTCTCTTTGGGGAAAACGCTCCTGACGTATTCAATCGCCTGCTCCGAGGCAACGACCGAGGCTATGTGGACGTGAGCCGGGCGGCCGTGACTGAGAAGCGCGCGCCAGCACATCTCCATCGACACACCTGTAGCGAGCATCGGATCGGACAATATAACGATCTTCCCGTTTATGTCGGGAGCGGCGAGATACTCCGTGCACACCTCGAAATCGCCTTTCTCCTTATACTTTCTGTAGGCCGATATGAAAGCGTTTTCCGCGCGGTCAAAGAAATTGAGGAAGCCCTGGTGAAACGGGAGTCCGGCACGGAAGATCGTGGCAAGCACAACCTTCTGGTCGATCACACGGCACCCGGCTTCGGCAAGCGGTGTCTTTACAGTTTCATCGCGATAACGCAGAGTGCGCGAGATCTCAAATGCCATTATCTCGCCGATACGCTCCAGATTGCGGCGAAACCGCATCGGATCCTTCTGTATAGTCTCGTCGCGCAGCTCCGACATATACTGGCTTATGAGTGAGTCATATTTCTGAAAGTCGACTATCTTCATTGTCTTATCAAGGTGTTTAGAAAAACAAGATCACGGTATTTTAATAACATCCGCGATCCTGTTTCAGGTTGATTGTTCAGCAATATCAGAATGCGCGGCAATACATGGCCCACATTTTCTTGGCAAGCTCGTCCCAATAAGCCACGGCTGAGCCGGCGAAGTCACGTGTATAGCCCGTGAGGAACGCATTGGCCTCTGCCTCGCCTTTCTCGGCGAGTATCGACGCATAGCGGCTCTCCACATACGGCATCTCCGATTGTCCCTTGTCGACGAAGTGGTCAAATCCCTTGCGCATCATGTCGCGTGTCTGGCCGTATTTCACTGTCGCGAGCTTGTTGGCTTCACGGAAAGCCCACACGATTGAAGTGGGATCGTTGCGCCACTGTCCGCATACGCTGAACGCCATCGGCAGTTCGGTAGTGCCGCAGAACACAGGTATGCGCGGGCTCTGTCCGGGATTGTCGAACGACAGCCACACGACACCGCCCACAGCGTCGGGCAGCCAGCCACGCAGCTGTATGACGGTCGAGTAAGCGCAGTTGGGTACAGCCACAGTGCGGTGTCCGGCAGTGGTCTCCGGTTTCAGTCCATTGATGAGCGCACGCATGTCGCCGGTCATCCATGGGTTGGCATACGGGCTGATGATCGTGTCGACCTGCTCCGATCCACGCGTCTTGCGTGTGATCTTCATCTTGCCGATAGGATCCATGTCGGAACCTTCATATGTCTCTGTGAGCAGATACATAACGTCGGCCGCCGAGAGCTGCCTGTCGGGCTTGACGCTGACCGGAAGCTCCTCCATCTCCTGTGTCAGACCGAGCGACGGGGCGATCTTGTTCAGCAGATAGTATTCTCTTACGCTATAGGCCTTCGGCTCATTGAAGTAGTTGCCGCCGGCATATGCCTTCCAGAATTTGAACTCCCCTTTTCCGTCCCACAGCTTCATGCGCCTGGCCACATCGTAGACATTCTCCGAAGCCATGTAGTTGGCCGTGTCAGAGAGATTGAGAGTCGATATACGCGGCACGTTGGCCGATACGCCCACATGATCGTCGGGGATGCGAACGGCAGCCCACACGGCACCGATCTTGTCGGGACCCTCGCCGAATATCTCGAAATGCCACACCTCGTCGGGGTCGGCTATCGTCAGGCACTCGCCGTCGTCGCCATAGCCGTATTCTTTTGTCAGCCTGTCCATCAGCCTGATCGCCTCGCGTGCTGTGGTGCATCGCTGCAGAGCCAGCCGCTCAAGCTCCTCGATATAGAAAAGTCCTTTTTCATTGCGCAGTTCTTTGCGTCCCGAGATAGTTGTCTCGCCGATACCGAGTTGCTTCTCGTTGAGGCAGGGATATGCCGTATTCACGAAACGGTAGGTCTGACGCGCCTCGGGTATCTCCCCCACCTTGACCATGCCGCGCGTGCCGTTCGACAGATCGGTGTGCATGCGGCCTGTATAGACTGCCACCGTCGTGTCTCTGTCGAGTAAGTAGCCGGGGACGATGTCGACCCATGTGCGGTAATTGCCGTCGCATGTGTGGCTTGTCATGACCGATCCGTCGGTCGAGGCCTTTTTGCCGACCATGATGCTCGTGCAGCTCATGCGTCCGTCGAGCGTCGGATCATCCCAGTCCTGGGCATTTGAAATGACAGCTCCCGCAAGAGCGGCCATAATCAGTATCTTGATTCTCATATGTGTTTTATGAATGGTTTATCACTTTTGCACGCGAGCTACGGTGCGTGGTGTCATTTGCCGCGCCGGGCCTCGATCTCCTCGTTTATGTCGCGTCCGCGCCCGAGCAATATCTTCTTGGTGAACGCGCCTATGAAGCCGAGCCCGTATCCACCGAGCTGTATCACGCTGGCAGGGATGGCGAGCACACCGACACGCAGACTGCGACTCGACACCCACGCCGATATGCCGATCGCAAGCAGATACACGGCAAGAGGGATTATCCACATCCATGACCACACTATCGCTAAAATACACATAAGCGCAGCTCCGGCCACAAACACGGCCGGAAAGAAATGCACGATCTTCAGCGAACCGGGATAAAGCAGATGCAGTGTTATGCGCGATTTGCCGAACACATAGACCTGACGGAAGAACTTTTGCAGATTTATGCGCCGTTTATGATATACTTTCTGTTCGGGAAGAAGTCCGATGCGGTAACCGGCGTTTCTGATGCGGGTGCTCATGTCGATGTCCTCGCTGTACATCTCCCTGAATCCGCCGACACGCTCAAACACCTCTTTGCGGAAGCCCATGTTGAACGTGCGCGGCGTAAACTTCTCCATGCTCACTTTACCGCCTCTTATACCGCCGGTCGTCAGAAACGACGTCATGGCCACGTTTATGGCCTTCTGCGTGTCGCTGAACGACTCGTGAGCCGCATCGGGGCCTCCGAAGCAGTCGAGTGCCGCAAGAGCCTCGGTGCTGTCGAGACGCGCGAAATAGTCGGCGGGAGCCACGCAGTCCGAGTCAAAGAATATGAGCCATTCTCCGCGGGCGCGCTCCATGCCGTAGTTACGCGCGGGCGACCGACCCTCATTATCCTTGTAATAGTACCTTACGTCGACATCTCTGCCGGCATATCTCTCGCATATGTCGCCGCACGGATCTGTCGAGCCGTCCTCGACGACTATGACCTCCACCAGTCCGCGTCCGATCCCCTCTTGCGCCACAAGCGACGCGAGAAGATCATCGATCTCGTTCCGGCGGTTGTACACCGGGACAACTACCGTAAAACGCGGTGTCATGACATGCGGTATTTATAATCCTCGTAACTGTAGCGGCGCAGATACTTCCAGCCGCCCTCTTTCCCCACAAGCGCGATCGACGGATGCTGTATGCCGTTGAACATCGTTGTCTTCACCGTCGTGTAGTGGTTCATGTCCTCCAGAGTCAGACGCTGTCCGGCCACAAGAGGCTTGTCGAACCACCAGTCACCCTTGTAGTCACCGCTCAGACACGAATTACCGCCGAGACGCCATGGCTCGGCACCGGGAGTATGCTCGTCGCAGCTCTCGCTGACGATCGGTTGATAGGGCATCTCGAGAGTATCGGGCATGTGGCATGCGAATGATGCGTCGATTATGGCCGTATTGACGCCCTGATTCCTGACAGTGTCGACCACCGATACAATCAGATCGCCGGTGCGCCATGTAAACGCGCTGCCGGGTTCAAGTATCACGCTGACTCCCGGATGTTTCTCTCTGAATTGTTTGAGTAATGCTATAAGATGCTCGCGGTCATATCCCTCTTTGGTCATAAGGTGGCCCCCACCCATATTCACCCATTTCACACGGTCGATCAGGTGCCCGAACTGTTCTTCAAACGCCTTCAGCACCTGCTCGAGATCGTAGGATGTCGACTCGCACAGCTGATGGAAATGCAGTCCCTCGATTCCCTCTGGCAGACCGTCATGAAGCATGTCGGCGGTGACACCGAAACGCGATCCGGGCAGTGCCGGATTGTATATGTCCGTTTCGATCACCGAACACTGCGGATTCACCCTTAGTCCGGGCGACACTCTGCGGTCGGGATTCCGACGGTTATATTCTTCTACCGCGCCCCTGAATTTAGCCCACTGGCTCAGCGAGTTGAATGTTATATGGCTGCTTCCTTCAAGATACTTTTCTATCGTCTCGGTCGTGTAGGCCGGACAATAGCTGTGCACCCGGCAGCCAAGTTCCTCATTGCCGAGCATCATCTCGTTCAGCGAACTGGCCGTGCACTTCACGCCATATTCCCTGAATATATCGAAGGTACGCCACAGAGCATTGGCCTTGAAAGCCATGATGATCTCGACACCGGCCCGGCGTGCCACATCGGTTATCACATCAAGATTTCCGCGCAGACGTTCCTCATACACCACATAGCACGGCGTAGGTATCATCCCGTTATCCATTGCTGTATCTTCGCTTGACATTATATATTACAACTGCTTGATTTTGGCAAATTTCAATAAAAGTATCTTAGTCTCGACATTTGAGAATCTCACCGTTATGCGTGCGTCGGGCTGAGTTGTGTCGACCTTCACGATCACACCTCTGCCGAAACGCTGATGCTCGATCGTGTTGCCGGCTTCAAGCTCATCGGCGGCATACGTCCTGAACCCGTCGGCTGTAGCCGCAGTTGCCGCGGCCGCCCCACTGCTGCGCCGCAGCTCGCTTATCGGCTTGAAATTACCCTCCATTGCCGGCTGCTGATACTGACGCGTCGATGCACCTGAGCCCACCACACTTCTCTGGTACTTCGAGACAGGATTAAACCCGCCCCATTCGCTGCCGCCCGACAATGTCGTCCCGGTGGCCATGTGCAGATAGCGCTTGTCTATATCCCGCAGGAAGCGCGACGGCGAGCACGAGACCGTCTGCCCGTTTCTGATTCTCGACGAGGCATAAGAGAGCATACAGAATTTCTTTGCTCTCGTGATAGCGACGTAAAGCAGACGGCGTTCCTCCTCGACTGCCTGCGCCGACGACTGCGACATGGCTGCCGGGAAGAGATCTTCCTCGACACCTACGACAAAAACATTGCTGAACTCAAGCCCCTTCGACGCATGCACCGTCATCAGTGTCACCGACTCCTTGTCACCATCCTCCCCCTCGCGGTCAAAGTCAGTGGCAAGCGATACCTCGCGCAGGAAATCGGAGAGCGAAGTCTCTTCTCCGCGTCCCTCCTCGATGCGTCCGAGCACAAACTCGTGTGTGCCGTTGAGAAGTTCCTGCAGGTTCTCCTGCTTTGATATGCTCTCGGGCGTACGGTCGGTTAGCAGCATCGAGAGAAGCTGTGTGCGCTGTATTATCTTTTCCGACAGCTCATCGGCAGGGATCTTCTGCTCGTTCAGCTCAATGAATCCCTTTATGAGGTTCACGAAACCGTCGAGTTTCTTCATTGTGCCGCTGTTGACCTGCAAGTCATGCTGGTCGGGATTGTTAAGCACATCCCAGATGCTTGTATTACCGATAATCGCGCAACGCGTCAGCTTGTTCAGTGTCGTTTCTCCTATGCCGCGCGCCGGGAAATTGATGATGCGCTTCAGAGCCTCGTCATCTTCGGGGTTCACGGCCATGCGGAAATATGCTACCGCATCCTTGATCTCCTTGCGCTGGTAGAACGAAAGACCACCGTAGATACGGTAAGGTATATTGCGCTTCCTCAACGACTCCTCGAGTATGCGCGACTGCGCGTTTGTGCGGTAAAGCACCGCAAATTCCTCATATGAGTCGTGGCTCGACATCTTCACCTGCGATATGCGGTTTGACACTAGAAAGCTCTCCTCGAAGTCGCTGTAGCTCTGCACCACCTCGATCGGCGAGCCCTCCTCGTTGTGCGAGAAGACGTGTTTTCTGATCTGCTCCGTATTTTTCTCTATCAGCGAGTTGGCCGCGTTGATTATATTCTGTGTCGAACGATAGTTCTGCTCGAGTTTGAAGATGCGCAGCCCGGGATATGCGTTTTTCAGCGTCAGTATGTTGCGTATGTTCGCTCCGCGGAAAGAGTAGATACTCTGCGCGTCATCGCCCACGACCGACAGATTGCCGAGTCCTTTGGTCAGCAGAGTGATGATCTGGTGCTGTGCAAAGTTGGTGTCCTGATACTCGTCGACAAGCACATACCTGAAAAACTCACGGTAGTGGTTCAGTATGTCGGGATTGCCGCGCAGCAGATCGTGGGTGTAGTAAAGCAGATCGTCGAAATCCATCGCCTCGGCCACGTGACATCGCTGCATATACGTCCTGTATATCGCGTATATCAGAGGCCGCTTGGCTCTGCGGTCGGCCTCCAGCAGATCCTTGTCGCCGGCATACGCCTCAGGCGACATCAGGGCGTTTTTGGCCATAGAGATCGCACCGGCCACCGTCGACGGCTTGTATATCTTGTCGTCAAGCCCCATATCCTTGATGATCGTCTTTATCAGCGACTTGGAGTCAGCGGCGTCATATATGGTGAAATTCCGGTTAAACCCTATACGGTCGGAGTGTATGTGCAGTATTCGCGAAAAGATCGAGTGGAAAGTTCCCATCCACAACTTGTTGGCGACACCCGCGCCGACAAGCTCGGTGATGCGCTCGCGCATCTCGCGCGCAGCCTTGTTGGTGAATGTCAGCGCCAGTATGCGCCACGGTTCATACCCGTGGGTGAGCAGGTGCACGATCTTGTATGTCAGAACGCGGGTCTTGCCTGATCCGGCACCCGCTATGACAAGCTGAGGGCCGTCGATATACACGACGGCCTCACGCTGCTGGCTGTTAAGTCTCGACAAATAGTCGTCCATCAGTGATAACAGAGGTTTCTATCTGAACTGATTTAATTCCTTCTGATACTGAAACCCGACCGATCTCAGTTTCTTTTCAAGCTCTTCCCGGTCAAGGTCCATGTCGTCGCAGAGGGAGTCGAGATCGGCATATCGGTCACGCAGCATGGTGTTCAGCCAGCTGTAGAGCATTATCGGGTCACTTGGAGGTGTTGTCATCGTTTTTGGGTTCGGAGTCCTGTGTTGAGGGCGTTTCGTCCGTCACATCGGTTGCCTCGGCCTCGGTGACGGCGGCTTCGGGTGGAAGCGGCGGAAGTTCGGGTGCGCCTGCGCCATCATTACCGTCGGTACTCTCACTTGTGCTCTGCGGCAGATTCTTCACATCCGACGTCGCGAAATTCTTTGCGGCCAGTATCTCGTCTGATCTCGACGCCCACTTGCGTTTGCCGAAGATCTGCTCGACATCCTCGGTGAAGATCACCTCGCGCTTTATCAGCACTTCGGCAAGCTCGTTATGCCCCTTGGCATATTCTGTCAGTATCGCCTTCGCGCGCTCATACTGCTCCGCGATTATGCGCGACACCTCCTCGTCGATCAGTCGGGCGCGCTCGTTGCTGTAAGGCTTGGAGAACCCGTAGTCCTGCCCCGTCGAGTCATAATACGACAGGTTCGGCATATTCGGGCTCATGCCATAGTAAACGACCATCGCATAGGCCTGCTTGGTCACACGCTCGAGGTCGTTGGCCGCTCCCGTCGATATGCGTCCGAGGAAAAGCTCTTCGGCAGCACGTCCGCCAAGCGTGGCGCATATCTCGTCGAGGAGAGCCTGGGTCGGTGTGATCTGTCGCTCCTCGGGCAGATACCATGCAGCTCCGAGAGCCTTGCCGCGAGGCACGATAGTCACCTTGATAAGCGGACTCGCATATTGCAGATGCCATGACACGGTCGCGTGGCCGGCCTCATGCACGGCTATTGATTTCTTCTCCTCGTCGGTAGTGATTTTCGTGCGCTTCTCAAGACCGCCGATTATGCGGTCGACAGCGTCGATGAAGTCCTGCCGGTCTACACTTTTCTTGTTGTGTCGGGCGGCTATCAGAGCAGCCTCGTTGCAGACGTTGGCGATATCGGCTCCCGAGAAGCCGGGAGTCTGGCGTGCGAGCAGATCCACATCGACACTTACGTCGGTCTTGATGCCGCGCAGATGCACGTTGAATATCGCCACACGGTCGTTAAGATCGGGAAGCTCGACATATATCTGGCGGTCGAAACGTCCGGCACGCAGCAGAGCCTTGTCGAGTATGTCGGCGCGGTTGGTTGCAGCGAGTATTATCACGCCGCTGTTGGTGCCGAAACCGTCCATCTCTGTCAGCAGCTGGTTCAGGGTGTTCTCGCGCTCGTCGTTGGCACCCATGTTGGGGTTCTTGCCACGTGCGCGGCCCACGGCGTCGATCTCGTCGATAAACACGATGCAGGGAGCCTTCTCCTTGGCCTGACGGAACAGGTCTCTGACACGCGATGCGCCCACACCCACAAACATCTCCACAAAGTCGCTGCCCGACATCGAGAAGAAAGGCACATTAGCCTCTCCGGCCACCGCCTTAGCAAGCAGCGTCTTGCCGGTTCCGGGAGGGCCTACAAGAAGCGCGCCCTTGGGTATCTTGCCGCCAAGATCGGTGTAACGCTGCGGATTTTTAAGGAACTCGACTATCTCGGCGATTTCGGTTTTGGCCTCAGAGAGACCGGCCACATCCTTGAATGTCACCTTCACCGGGCCGTCTTTGTCGAAGATCTGAGCCTTTGACTTGCCCACGCTGAACACTCCGCCGGGGCCTCCCCCGCCGTCGCGGCCCGACATGCGGCGCATGAAGAATATCCAGAAACCGATAAGCAGAAGCACCGGGCCGAACGTCCAGAGCAGAGAGAAGAAATCGCTCTCGCGCTCATACGACACTTCGCCGTCAAACACTCCTTGCGCACGCCACTGGTCTATCTTGTCCTGCAGCTTGTCGGCCGAGGGGATATCGGCTACCACTCTGGCCGATGTGTTGCCGGCGCCGTCGACATGCAGTTGCGATTCATGAAAGATCGATTTCGCCAGTGAATCGGTCAGGAAGCCTTCCGCCTGCTGTTTCTTGGAGAAAACCACTATCTTCTTCACGCCTCCCGATGCCACATAATTCTCAAAATCGGAGTAACTTACCTCTTTTGTGTTGTCATCGAGATAAAGCAGTCCTGCCAGACACACCAAAATCACAGCATACATCCAGTACATGCTGAATTTGATCGTCCGCTTTTTTCTGGGAGTGTTGGGTAACATTATGTCGGTTTAGGGCTGATGAATTCTTTTTTTATAACACTATAGGGATCAGTCGAGATCAGGCACTTCTGTGATTTTGCCGTCGCTCCAGAGTTCCTCGAGATTGTAGAGCTGACGCGTCTCGGGTATGAATACATGCACCAGCACACTACCGTAGTCGATCACTATCCATTGGGAATTTTTATAGCCGTCGTAGTTATAAGGCTTTATACCGCCCTCTTTCTGCACATACTCGCGTATGCTGTCGGCTATCGACGAGACGTGCATCGACGACGTGCCCTCGCAGATGATGAACCGGTCCATACCCGCTCCCTCGACTCCCGAGAGATCGACTATTGTGATGCCCTTTCCCTTACGTTCCTGTATTCCCTCTGTTATTAATTGATCGAGATTCCTTTTTTCACTCATTTGGTTCTGTTGTGGCGGCGCAATGAGGCGCCTTGTCCTACAAAGTTAATTAAATATTTATACGAAGCGTTGAAACTTAAGACAATTTAAAATGCGATAAGTATAAATCACTTCATTATATTTGCGTCTCATAACCCATGCAGCCCTGTTTCTGATTTAAAGAAAAAAGACAATGCAAAGATTCATTCAGACACTTGATCTTATCGACGACCGTCGCCTCATCGACAGCTATATCGAAGTCCATTCACGCGTGTGGCCCGAAATCATCAGAGGCATACGCCAGGTAGGCATTACCGACATGGACATCTACATCCTCGGCAACCGCCTTGTCATGGTGCTTCAGATGCCCGACGACATAGACTTCGACGAGGCTATGACCCGACTCGCCACACTGCCGCGTCAGGCCGAATGGGAGGAATATGTAGGTGAGTTTCAGAAATGCCTCCCGGGGGCTACATCGGCCGGCAAGTGGCAGAGGATGACTCAGATTTTTTCGCTTGCCAAAGCAGAGGGCTGACCTGAGGCCGGCCCCTCCTGTCACGCCTCCTCCTTCTTGTCGAATATATGGCGGAGCTTGCTGAAAAGCCGGCTCTTGGTCGCTTCAGTGGGCTTTATGTTGGGCTCGTTCTGCAGCGACTCAAATGCAGCCTTCTCCTTGTCGGTAAGCGACTCAGGCACATACACCATGACATTCACAAGCTCGTCGCCGGTGCCGTAACCCTCGGTCGAAGGCAGTCCTTTTCCGCGTAACCTCAGCACCTTGCCGGGCTGTGTGCCAGCAGCGATCTTCAGCCTTGCGCGACCCGAAATCGTCGGCACTTCCACCGATCCGCCCAGAGCGGCCGTAGGTATGTCGAGCATGAGATTATATATCAGATCGTTTCCGTCGCGTATGAGTTCAGGATGCTTCTGCTCCTCGATCACGACAAGCAGATCGCCGGGGATGCCAGCATGGCGGGCGGCATTTCCCTTTCCGGGCAGCGACAGAGTCTGTCCGTCCTGCACACCGGCAGGGATATTGAAGCTGACGACATTCTCCTTGCGGGTCACACCCTCGCCATGACAGTGCTCGCAAGTCGTGGTGATGATGCGTCCCTCGCCGTCACACTCCGGGCAGATCGACTCGCTCTGCATCGCGCCGAACATCGTCTGCTGCGTCGTGATGACACGGCCCTGTCCGTGACATGTCGGACACGTCTTGAACGCCGTGCCGTCCTTTGCGCCGGTGCCGTTGCAGTATTCACACTTGGTCAGCGTAGGTATTTTAAGCGTCTTGGTAACACCCTTGGCAATCTCCTCGAGAGTCAGTTTAACCCTGATGCGGATGTCGCCTCCCTTGCGCTGACGCGGACGGCGCGACGAACGGCCGCCTGCGGCACCGCCCCACTGGCCGCCGAAATGGCCGCCGAATATGTCGCCGAACTGAGAGAATATATCCTCCATCGAGAAACCGCCGGTGCTGTAGTATGCGCCACCGTCGCCACCGCCAAATCCCTGCGGACCCATCGAGTGGCCGAACTGGTCATACTTCTTGCGCTTGTCTTCATTGCTGAGCACATCATAAGCCTCGGCTGCCTCCTTGAATTTCTCTTCGGCATCCTTGTCACCCGGATTACGGTCGGGGTGATACTTAAGCGCGAGCTTGCGGTAAGCCTTTTTTATCTCGTCGGCGCTTGCGTCTTTACCGACGCCAAGCACTTCATAGTAATCTCTTTTGTTTGCCATCTTTCAGAGTGATATTACTGGGCGACCACGACCTTGGCATGGCGTATCACCTTGCCGTTCATTGTATAACCCTTCACGACAGTGTCGATGATCTTGTTGCGTTTCTCATCGCTGTCGGCGGGGATCATGGCCACGGCCTCGTGATTGTCCGGGTCAAAGTCGGCGCCGTTAGTCTCCATCACCTTCACACCGTTCTGCTCAAGATACTTGATAAACTTGTTGTAGATAAGAGTCATCCCCTCTTTTACCGACTCGGCGTCGGTCGAGTCCTTT
The DNA here is from genome assembly GCA_964389525.1 of uncultured Muribaculaceae bacterium. Classification (GTDB taxonomy): domain Bacteria; phylum Bacteroidota; class Bacteroidia; order Bacteroidales; family Muribaculaceae; genus JAFLTL01. The sequence goes on from CAYMEX010000019.1 coordinate 19,341, forward strand.
ACGGCATCAAGACCACGCTCAAAGTCATCGACAATAGGCAGAATGCCCTTCATGGCGTTTTCAGCACCATTCTTCAGTATCTCCGACTTCTCTTTCATCGTGCGCTTTCTGAAATTGTCGAACTCGGCCATAAGGAAAAGATACTCTTTCTTCTCCTTCTCGACTTCCTCTTCCTTCTGCTGGAGTAGAGCCTTCAGCGACTCGATCTCGTCGGTGTTGTCATCGGCAGGAACCTCGATTTCCTCCGACGCATCAGGATTCTCGGCTACGTCGCCGACTGCCACGTCTTCAGGAACTTCCTCGTTTATAAAGTCTTTACGTTCTTTATCGTTATGCTTGCTGTCGTTGAATCGGTTGTTCTTATTGTGTCCCATAATCAATTATATTCTTTTTCTATTTCTATCAGCAAAAACATTGCCAATGCGGCCGCCTGGACGCATCTTTTCTACATTTAAAACAAGAAAATGCGGTACAACGTTCAGTGACTACAGTTTGCCGGAATAAAATTTCCATCTGCCCGACAGCTTTTCAAGATCACGTCTTGCACTGTCAGCCATGTCACAGTTCTCAAATATCCCGTAGATAGCCGAGCCGCTTCCGGTCATAGAGGCATAGAGTGCGCCCCCGTCATACAGTGAGCCGGTGATCTCGTCTATCAGCGCATACTTTCGCGCAAGATGATCCACAAAACCGTTTTTCACCGTTTCTCTCCAGCCACCGATGCTGCCCGACAGACGCTCGGTCAGATGCTGCTGCGGCACACATGGCGACACACCTCCATAGGCCTCCCCCGTCGAGATGGAGAAATCAGGCTTAACCACCACAACACCGCGGCCACACAGATCGAGATCCACACGACTCAGCTTCTCGCCTATACCCTCGGCAAGCATCGGTTCGTTATAGATGAAAAACGGACAGTCGGCCCCAAGCTTCATGGCAAGCCCGGCAAGCTCCTCCCTGCTCTTACCCAGACCATACATCTCGTTCATGGCAGTGAGCGTGAAGGCAGCGTCAGAGCTTCCCCCGCCCATGCCGGCTCCGTCGGGTATGATCTTGTGCAGATATATGTCAGAGGCGGGCACGTCGGCCACACCGGCAAGCAGTCTGGCAGCTTTCATCACGAGATTCTTCTCTGCCGGACAGTCGACATGGTTGCCCGTCACCGTGAGAGTCATCTCTCCGCTCTTCGACGGCACGATCTCAAGTATGTCGCGCCATCCTATAGGATACATCACGGTGCTTATGTCATGATATCCGTCGGCACGTCGGCGCAATATGTCCAGGCCGATATTGATCTTGGCGTTTGGAAATACGATCATCTCTTTTTGAACAATGTAGGCAAAAGTAAGAAACCTATGATAAGATAGATATAATATGTCAGCAGCCTCCAGAGCAGAGCGACGACCATAACGACTCCACCTGCCCCGATGAGATCGCCGTAATACTCCTTGAAAAGCCATTCGCTCACACCGCTGCCGCCGGGAGTGGGACTGAACATCAGAAGCGACCACACCACAAACTGACGTCCGAACACAACCGCCTGATCGGCACCGGGTACAAAACCCCAGAACAAGGCGTTCACCACAAGATAGCGTCCGGTCCAGCTGACGCAAGTAGCCATAAACGCCTCAAACCACCATTTAAGCCGGTATTTCTTTATCGCACGCGACGTGGCGATCATGTTATCGCCTATATTCACAGCATCGGCATGCCACTTGCTGAGCATCTTATATGAGAACAGCCGGTCGAGAAGTTTTCTCACAGCTCTCGGTATCACGAATATACCGAGAAAAAGGCCGATGGTCAGTGCTGCTATGATACCGTAGACGATCCAGAAAGCCACCTCCATCCCCCCGTTTAGCTTGCCCGGACCTATGTCAAAAAGCGAGTGATGCGGTATCGCAAGAGCTATTATCGGACAGAAAATCACAAAAAACAGCTCGTCGAGAAAAAGTATTGTCATCGTCAGCGTCGTGGCACGCCCGATGTTTATACCCTCCCGTTTCAGAAAAATCATGCTCAGCGCACTGCCACCCACCGACGACGGAGTGATCGCCGACGTAAATTCACACATGAACGTCGTGCGCCACGTCGCGCTCCATTTCAGTTCACGCCCCGTGAGACATCTGAAACGCCATGCCATGCCGAAATCGCGCATCCACACCGCACCCAGTCCGGCCACAATAGCCGCGATAGTCACAGGCGTGACCTTTATCTCCCTTATGGCGTCGATATTAAACTCGCGGCTGAAAAGCCACACGACCACTCCCAGCCCTATTACGACCGGAACAGCGATCTTCAACAGCAGTGCCTTGCTTCCGCCCTTCAGACTTTCAGAATCGGGCGTGGAGTTCATCGGTCAGCGACTTCAGCAACTCTGTCGGAAGTGCTGATTCAAGAGCCTCTCCGGCTGTCAGGACACCGTTGAATCCTGCATCCATAAGACTCATTATTTCCTCTTTTGTAAACTTTTTTCCCCTTGCCACAAGCGGGACATGACGTTTGCCGCTCTCTTTTGCAAATGCCAGTGCACGGTCCATGCCGTTGCGGTCGACATCATATACGGCATAATCAATGTCGTTTTTCATCAACGACGGAAGTATGTCAGCATCAGAAACCTCTGCACCGACTACGGCATGTGCGCCAAGCTCTTTTCTGACATCGACTGCATTTTTATGGTTTCCGGCGTTGATAAGCACCCCATGAAAGCGCCGGTCATTCGCCAGATCCACATCATCGTCAACGGTGAGAAACACACCCGATTCGCGGCACAGTTTCTCAATAGAGTCAAGGTCTTCTTTTGGAAGTCCCGACGGGATGTGTATCCAGCTGCATCCTCCGCCAAGTGCTATTTCGGTCTGCGCTACCGGCTGGTAGCGCAGATCTTTGTCCGATATAAGGAACTGAAGCATATTCTTCCGTTATGCCTGGCGGTTTTTTGCTGCCTTCAGCGTGTTCTGCATCAGCGACACAATTGTCATCGGGCCAACACCACCGGGCACAGGAGTGATAAAACTGCACTTCGGTGCCACATTCTCATAGTCGACATCACCGCGGAGTCTGAATCCGCTCTTGCGGCTCGCATCAGGCACACGCGTAGTGCCGACGTCAATCACAGCCACGCCATCTTTCACCATGTCGGCCGTGAGGAAACCCGGAACACCGAGCGCGGCGACAATGAGGTCAGCCTCGCGGCATATCTCCTTGATATTCTTAGTGCCGCTGTGACACACAGTCACCGTGGCATCGGCGTTGTCACCCTTCTGCATAAGCATCATGGCCATAGGCTTGCCGACGATATTGCTGCGGCCGAGCACCACGGCCCTTCCGCCCTTCACAGGCACGTTATAGCGGCGCAGAAGCTCCATGATACCGGCAGGAGTGGCCGGACGAAGCCCCGGCAGACCGATCATCAGCTTGCCTACATTGATCGGGTGAAAACCGTCGACATCCTTTGTCGGGTCGATAGCCTGAATCACCTTGTCGGCATCGATATGGCGCGGAAGAGGCAGCTGAACGATAAAGCCGTCTACATCGTCATCAAGATTGAGTTTCGCGATCTCGTCAAGAAGAGTCTCCTCGGTCACATCAGCCTCATATCTGATAAGCGACGACTTGAAGCCGCACTCCTCGCAGGCGCGTATTTTGGCAGCTACATACGTCTCACTGCCGCCGTCATGCCCTACAAGTATGGCGGCGAGATGCGGGCGTTTGCCACCATTACCCACTATTTCTGCAACCTCACGTGCGATCTCCTGCTTTATCTCAGCAGAAGTCTTTTTTCCGTCGATTATCGTTGGCATACCTACTTCTTATATGATTTTTCTGTTTCTGTTTATCTGCGGCGCATGTTGCGCATCATCTGCATCGGGTTCTTCATCGTGGCTGCGACCTTCATCATCTTGCGGGTCTCCTCAAACTGCTTCAGCAGACGGTTCACCTCGGGAAGCGAAGTACCCGAACCCTTGGCGATGCGCTGGCGGCGGCTCACATTTATGATCTGCGGATTCTCGCGCTCCTTGGCTGTCATCGAGTTGATGATAGCCTCGATACCCTTGAATGCGTCGTCATCTATGTCTACATCCTTCAGCATCTTGCCCATACCGGGGATCATGGCGGCGAGATCCTTCAGATTACCCATCTTCTTGATCTGCTGTATCTGGGCCATGAAATCGTTGAAGTTAAACTGATTCTTGACGATCTTGCGCTGCATCTCACGAGCCTGTTTCTCGTCAAACTGCTGCTGCGCCTTTTCGACAAGCGACACGATGTCACCCATGCCGAGTATGCGGTCGGCCATACGGTCGGGATGAAACACATCGAGTGCGTCAAGTTTCTCACCCGTACCCACATATTTGATCGGCTTGTCGACAACCGTTCTGATCGACAGAGCGGCGCCGCCGCGCGTGTCGCCGTCGAGCTTCGTCAGCACGACGCCGTCAAAATCGAGACGCTGGTTAAACTCACGCGCCGTGTTCACTGCATCCTGACCGGTCATCGAGTCAACGACAAACAGAGTCTCCTGAGGCTTCACGGCGTTCTTGATACGCTCGATCTCATCCATCATCTCCTCGTCAACGGCAAGTCGTCCGGCCGTGTCGATGATCACAAGATCAAGATGATTGGACTTAGCATGCGCTATGCCGTTTTTGGCGATCTCGACAGGATTCTTGTTGCCCTCCTCTGAGTAGACCGGCACATTTATCTGCTCGGCAAGCACCTTCAGCTGCTCCACGGCGGCCGGACGATACACGTCGCACGCCACGAGCAGAGGACGCTTCCCCTTTTCACTTTTCAGCTTCTTGGCGAGTTTACCCGAGAAAGTCGTCTTACCCGATCCCTGCAGACCCGACATGAGTATCACCGTCGGGTTACCGCCAAGATTCAGCATCGAGGCCTCACCACCCATCAGGGCGGCAAGCTCGTCCTTGACGATCTTCACCATGAGCTGACCCGGCTGAAGTGCGTTGATCACATTCTGGCCGAGCGCTTTCTCTTTTACAGTATCGGTAAAAGTTTTTGCGACCTTGAAGTTGACGTCGGCGTCAAGCAGAGCCCTCCTCACCTCTTTCAGTGTTTCGGCTACGTTGATCTCTGTGATACGGCCCTGTCCCTTCAGGACTTTGAAACTCCGTTCAAGTTTCTCGGTTAAATTCTCAAACATCGCTGTTATTTAAGACGGTTTGTTGCTGTGTCGGGGAAAATGACTTTCGGTTCCCAGGTTTTCGCTTCCTCCGGAGTAAGCAGCACATAGCTCAGGATGATAACGATATCTCCGCGCTGCACCTTGCGGGCAGCCGCGCCGTTCAGACATATCGTGCCGCTGCCTCGTTCTCCGGCAATTGTGTATGTGTCAAAGCGCTCGCCATTGTTGTTGTTCACAATGTAGACACGCTCTCCCGGCAGTATGCCTGCCGCATCCATCAGATCGGCGTCGATGGTGATGCTGCCGATGTAATCCAGACATGCGTCTGTCACCGTCACGCGGTGAATCTTCGATTTTAGCAATTGAATCTGCATGGCAGATGCACTGTTTTGTTATTCCGATACCTGCAGCCGGCCGGTTATGGCCGCCTGCAGAGTAGAAAAATCTTATTTGTTAGTGTACTTGATATTATCGATAAGCCTTACATCGCCGCAGTAAACAGTCACACAGCCCACTGCGACCGCGCCCGACGCCTTGTCGACATCACTCCAGTTCTTGATCGGCTGCATCGACAGCGAGTCCACGATCTCGTAATACTCGGTCTCAAGCCACTCATTACCGTCGATAGCCTTCACGACTTTCTCCTTCACTTCGTCGGGTGTGCACTCGTTTGCCCATTCAAGGCTCTGCGTCAGCACCTCATGGATTTTCGGAGCGACACGGCGCTGCTCAGGTGTAAGTCTCACATTGCGGCTGCTCATAGCCAGACCGTCATCATGGCGGCAGATCGGACAGTCGACAATTTCCATGTCAAAACCCTCGAGCTTAGCCATCTTTCTGATCACAGCGATCTGCTGGAAGTCCTTTTCACCGAAATAGGCACGGTCAGGAGTCACCCAGCCGAAAAGCTTGCTCACAATCTGGGCGACACCGTTGAAATGGCCGGGACGCATTTTCCCTTCCATTACTTCGGCCACGCTGCCGAGATCAAAGATCCTCGTGTCAGGTTCGGGATAAACCTCCTCTACACTCGGCATGAAAGCGGCATCGACGCCGGCACCCTCAAGGAGAGCGGCATCGGCATCCTCTGTACGCGGGTAAGTTTTCAGATCCTGCGCATTGTTGAATTGTGTAGGATTCACAAACACACTTGCTACGACCACATCATTCTCTTTTCTTGCCCTGTCGACAAGCGACATGTGGCCGGCGTGAAGCGCACCCATAGTCGGCACAAGCCCGACGCTTTTGCCGGCGCCATGAGCCTCTGCGACATAATTGCGCAAATCACATACGGTTCTGATAATCTTCATCGTTCTTCTACAGATAGCCCTATAGGCATCCTATCAGTTGACAAATTTAATAAAAAAGACACTGAGTACAATGGCGTAAATGGCCACTTGCAGCGGTCTTTCTACGTTATGTTAAAGCCAAAGGGGATGACACACCGCGAAAAAACGCCATATGCTCATCCCCCTTTGCATACCTTTTCAGAGTAAGCCGTCAGGTTTATTCAGCCTCGTCACCCTCTATGGTTTCGTCTGCATCCTCGTCATCGGTCATATCGTCATCGGCTGCCGATGATGCCTGCTGACTCTGAGCGAGCAGAGGCGCGCTCGACAGGAAGAACTCCTGGAAAAGCCACGGCTGACGGTTGCGGTTGGGATTGCGGCCGAACACTGCATATATCGGACGCTGCTCCTCACGGTCGACAAGACCGGTATTAAACAGAGCGAGACCCTCGGCATGGCTCTCAAGCACCTTACCCTCGAGCTGAAGGCGACGGAACACATCTCTCAGATAGTCGAAAAGTGCAGGATTGGGATGCTGCTCGTCAACTACATCATACTGCCATACCTGAGGCATGGCAAGATCTGCCAGCATCTGAAGCCACTCCTCGCGGTCAGGGAAAAATGCCCAGCGGAAAAGCGAGAGCTGCTCAGGGCGGCGCTTGTTGTACATGTCATGACGCTGGTCGACATACATGCTGCGGCGATTATTGACACCATAAGGAGTAAAGCCCTGGCCCATACCGTAAGACGGCTTCACATATCCCCCCTGCTGGTATCGCGGCATACGGGGCTGCATCTGAGGACGCGGAGCGCGGAAGTAGCCCGGACGCGACATCTCCTCCTCATCAAAATTACCCATCGCAGGTGCCTCACCGATCAGTTTCACGATCGGAAGACCATGCTCGTCTTTCTCGACCTGGAAGCGATCTGTGTGATCCTGAAAAAATCCACTCATTTTTTCATAACCGAGCTCCTTCACCGAGCGACCTATACGTGCAAGGTGCTGTCCGAGTTTATTCTGGGGAGCCCAACCGGTCTCATCGGTTGTTTTATAGACCAATTTCGCTATAAGTTCTTGTAGATCTTCGTTCATTTTACTATGATAACAGTGAACAGTGTAAACTATATAATGGAAATATTTTACAAGTATTGATCGAAGTGATCCGTACTGACAGATTTCAAGTTTGCGGAAAAGACCCCGTAGATGACTCGAAAATTAAATCCCTCAGACCGTCTCACTTACGGTTAACGTGTGTAGTAAGTTTTTAACAACTTCATCCGTTTCAGCTCATAGAGCTGCACGTGTTTCTGCGACAATCGCCTGCAATGCCTTCAGATTTTCATTAAAGATACTTCTCCGATCGAAAACCGACGCAAACCTGATGACATGGACAGCCGCTGTCTTTTCTTTTCATCCAAAACCCTTGACAAAACCGCTAAAAGGATCCGGCCGTTTTAAGCAGCCTTTTTCCCCCTTTTAACCACGTATCCCAAAAGGAGTTGGACGACGCCTGCCGGCATAAAAAAGAAAACGGCAGGTGATCACTCATGCCTCAACGCGCTTCACCGCGTCCACAAGTTCTCACCTGACCGTTTGTTCTTTCTGTTTTTCAGTTAAGCGCCGAGCTTTAGACAAACACACGCGCCTTACCGAAATTTATTCAGCAGCAGGTGTCTCTTCTGTGGCCTCGGTAGCTTCTGCGTTGGCGGCGGCCTCTGCTTCGGCCTTGGCAGCTGCGATTTCAGCCTTCTTCTTGGCTACCTCTTCTGCCTTTGCCTTATTCTTTGCTACTTCGTTCTCAAAACGCTCCTTGGCTTCTGCCTCTGCCTTGGTGGCTACGCTCGACTTCTGAGCATCGATGCGTGCCTGCTTGGCCGACTTCCATGCCTCAAAGCGCTTCTGAGCCTCTGCCTCGTCAAACGAGCCCTTCTTGACTCCGCCCTGAAGATGCTTCATCAGCATTACGCCCTCCTGTGAAAGGATGCGGCGAACTGTGTCGGTAGGCTGTGCGCCGACGTTCACCCAATACAAAGCCCTCTCGAAGTTCAGCGTTACCGTAGCGGGATTGGTGTTAGGATTGTAACTGCCAATACGCTCGATAAATCTGCCATCTCGTGGCGCTCTGCTGTCGGCGATAACAATGGGATAGAACGCATAGTTCTTGCGACCATGACGCTGCAATCTGATTTTTGTTGCCATTGTGTCTGTTTGTTATTTGATGGTTTTGTATATGGTTTTTACCGGGCGCAAAATTACTCTATTTATCTTAATTCGCAAAACTTATCCACAAATATTTTTTTCATACTCGGAAGCCATTTATTTCCTCATTTTATTAAATTTGCGTAACCTCAATAATACTCTCTTTCAAATAGCACAAAATCATACTCTATCATACTTTAAAACATGTCAAGAATTGTCACTCTCGGCGAGATAATGCTTAGACTTTCGCCCGACGGATTCATGCGTTTCACTCAGGCCGACTCTTTCAGGGTGATATTTGGCGGCGGAGAAGCCAATGTTGCTGTTAGCTGTGCAAACTACGGGCACGACGCCGCGTTTGTTACAAAACTCCCGGCGCATGATATCGGACAGGCGGCTGTCAACTGTCTGCGACAGCTCGGAGTCGACACCTCACACATTGTCAGAGGAGGCAAACGCGTTGGCATATACTATTGCGAGACAGGAGCGTCGATGCGGCCTTCAAATGTAATATACGACCGGGCAGGATCATCAATCGCCGAAGCACTCCCCTCCGATTTCGACTTCGACAGCATTATGAGTGGAGCCGACTGGTTTCACTGGAGCGGCATAACACCGGCCATCTCCGACAATGCGGCAGAGCTCACACGCCTTGCATGTGAGGCCGCACGACGTCATGGAGTAACCGTATCGGTCGACCTCAATTTCAGAAAGAAACTCTGGACACCACAAAAAGCTCAGGAAGTCATGCGGCCGCTCATGAAATATGTCGATGTGTGCATAGGCAACGAGGAAGACGCCGAGCTGTGCCTCGGATTCAAACCCGACGCCGACATCATCGGCGGCAACACCGAAGCCGACGGCTATAAAGATATATTCAAGGCAATGGCATCGGAGTTTGGATTCCGCTATATAGCATCCACTTTGCGCGAGTCATACTCCGCATCCCACAATGGATGGAAAGCGATGATCTACGACGGCACGACATTCTACCGGTCACGCCGCTACGACATCGACCCGATAGTCGACCGTGTGGGCGGAGGAGACGCATTCTCCGGCGGACTCATCCACGGGCTCGTCACCGGCATGCCCGTCGACAAGGCTCTCGAGTTCGCGGTAGCCGCATCCGCGCTCAAACAGACCATACACGGAGACTTCAACCTCGTCACGGCTGCCGAGGTTCAGCGTCTCGTCGATGGCGATTCAAGCGGCAGAGTAAGCCGTTAAACATCTTACAGCAGAAAGTTTTATGTCACGATTAGATTCATTTGCGGTCTACGACCGCATACGCAGCACCCGCATGATCCCCGTGTTCTATCACGCCGATCCCGAAATAGCCTGTAAGGTTGTCAAGGCATGCTACGACGGTGGAGTGCGCGTCTTTGAGTTCACCAACCGCGGAGACTTTGCCGACGAAGTATTCACCGTCCTGCGTCGATTCACAGCACGGGAGTGTCCCGATCTTGCACTTGGCGTTGGATCGGTCATCGACGCCCCGACCGCCTCGTCCTACATCATGCACGGAGCCGATTTCATTGTCGGGCCGCTTTTCAGCCACGAAGTCGCCGCTGTGTGCAACCGCAGGTGCATACCCTATTCACCCGGCTGCGGCACCGTCACCGAGATCGGTGTGGCGCAACAGGCCGGATGCACGCTCTGCAAGGTTTTCCCGGGCGATGTTCTTGGTCCGAAATTCATCAAAGGCATTATGGCGCCGATGCCGTGGAGCCGGCTGATGGTGACAGGAGGCGTCGAGCCCTCCGAAGAAAACCTCTCTGCATGGTTCAAGGCCGGAGTATATTGCGTAGGCATGGGATCAAAACTGTTTCCCAAAGACCGCATCAACGCCGGCGACTGGCAATACATCACCGACCGGTGCCGTGAGGCACTTGCCATCATCTCGAAATACACAACAACCTAAAACAAATACCCGCCATGAATGACACCGGCACTCAGAAAATGACCAACTACCGCTGGGTGATATGCTCTATGCTTTGGCTTGCACTGGTCGTTAACTACCTCGACCGGCAGGTCCTCTCTCTTACCTGGAAAAATTTTATCGCGCCCGAGTTCAACTGGACCGATGCCGACTACGGACTCATCACAGGAGTTTTCTCCATCGTCTATGCCGTGGCCATGCTGCTCACAGGCCGTTTTGTCGATAAAGTAGGAACAAAGCGCGGCTACCTCTGGGCAGTGGGAGTCTGGTCGGCAGGCGCCTGCCTGCACGGACTCTGCGGCATTCTCACCGACGGCATCGTCACAGGGCAGTGGACACTATCGTTCACCCTCGCACGCGAGCACCTGCAGGCCATAAGCGACATCTCGGGAGCAGCATTCGCCGTCACATCGGTCAGCGTATGGCTTTTTGTTGCCGCACGCTGTATTCTCTCGCTCGGCGAGGGAGGCAACTTCCCGTGCTCGATCAAAGCTACCGCCGAATACTTCCCTAAGAAAGACCGCGGATTTGCCACCGGCATATTCAACTCAGGCGCACAGATCGGCCCCCTTGTAGCACCGTTCCTCATCCCCACCCTCGCCGCAAACTACGGCTGGGAAGCAGCCTTTATACTCATTGGCGCGCTCGGTTTCGTCTGGATGGGAGCATGGGTATTCACCTACCGCAAACCCGAAGACAACCCCAAAGTCAACGCCCTTGAGCTTGCCTACATCGATCAGGACGCCAAGATCGACTCCGGCATCGAGCATAAAGAGATCGACGGAGGCGACAAACCCAAGAAGATCTCATTCTTCCTACCGTTCACATTCCGCCAGACGTGGGCCGTCATCTTCGGGCGCTTCCTTCCCGACTCCGTATGGTGGTTCCTGCTCTTCTGGGCGCCGGCATTCATAAACGACATATACGGCTACTCGTCATCATCCTTTACCGGCATGATGGCCGTATTCTCGATCTATCTCATATCGATGCTGTCGCTTTGGGCAAGCTACCTTCCCACATACTTCATCGAGAAAAACCGGCTTAACCCATATGCAGGACGCATGAAAGCACTCCTCATCTACGCCATGTTCCCCATACTCGGCATCGGCGTGATGCCGCTCGGAGAGATTTCGCTCTGGTTTCCCGTCGTCATCATCGGCATTATGGCGGCCGCACATCAGAGCTGGAGTGCAAACGTCTTCACCGTCATAAGCGACATGTTCCCCAAACACGTCATTGCCAGCGTGACAGGAGCGGCCGGACTTGCGAGCGGACTCGGCAGCTTCTCGAGCAACTACGGAGCCGGACAGCTTTTCGTCTACGCCGAACGCGTCGGACTCCACTTCCTCGGCTTCGAGGGTAAGAATGCCGGATACATGATCGTGTTCCTGATCGCCGGATTCGCCTACCTTCTCAGCTGGGTAATCATGAAAATTCTCGTTCCCCGTTACAAACTTGTTGTTCTGAAATGAGCAAGCCTTTTATCACCCCCGATTTTCTGCTTGAAAACGAAACAGCACGGAGGTTATATCACGACCATGCCGGACAGCTTCCGATCATCGACTACCACTGCCACCTCTCCCCCGAGGCCATTGCCGCCAACCGGCAGTTTGAGTCGATCACCGATCTGTGGCTTGGAGGCGACCACTACAAGTGGCGTGCGATGAGAGCCAATGGTGTCGACGAGCATTTTATCACCGGCGACGCATCTCCGTGGGAGAAATTCATGAAATGGGCCGAGACAGTGCCGCGCACATTCCGCAACCCGCTGTACCACTGGACCCATCTTGAACTGTCTACAGCCTTTGGCATCGACAAGGTCCTCAATCCCGACACGGCCGAGGAGATCTACTCCCGTTGCAACGAGCTGTTGCGCGACCCATCAATGACACCCGTCGGACTGATGCGCCGCTACAACGTCGAACTCGTTTGCACGACCGATGATCCTGTCGACGATCTGCGTTATCACCGCCAGATCGCCCAGGCCGGCATAGGTGTGAAAGTTCTCCCTGCATGGCGACCCGACAAAGCTGCCAATATCGGCGATCCCGCCACATACAACAGCTATCTCGACCGGCTCGCCGAAGTCAGCGGCATAGAGATCCGCAATTATGCGTCGCTCATCGATGCACTCCGGCGCCGCCACGACTTCTTCCATGAAGCCGGATGCCGCATCGCCGACCATGGCCTCTCGGCATTTCCATACGCCGAGGCCGGTGACAGTGAGATCCGCCGGATATTCGACGAGATACGGTCGGGCAAAGCTATCACAGGCGGGCAGTCCGAGAAACTGCAGACAGCCATTCTGCTTGAGCTGTGCCGTATGAACCACGCCCGCGGCTGGGTGCAACAGTTCCACTTCGGCCCGATGCGCAATGTCAACACACGCGCATGGCGGTCACTCGGGCCCGACACCGGCTTCGACACGATCGGCGACTACAGCGGCGCGGCGCATATCGCGGCATTCCTTGACAAGCTTGACAGCGAAGGACATCTGACAAAATCCATACTCTACAACCTCAATCCGGCCGACAATGTATGGGTCGCAGCCATGATCGCCAACTTCCAGGACGGGAGCTGCCCGGGCAAGATGCAGTTCGGATCGGCATGGTGGTTCAACGACCACATTTCAGGTATGGAAGATCAGATAAACGCGATATCGACTCAGGGGCTTCTGAGCCGGTTTGTCGGCATGCTCACCGACTCACGCTCGTTCCTCTCCTACCCGCGCCACGCCTACTTCCGCCGCATTCTCTGCAACATGCTCGGCCGCGACGTCGAGCGCGGCATCATTCCTGCACAAGAGTTTGAGCGAGTGGCCGCTATGGTGAGAGACATCTCATATTTCAACGCAAAAAACTATTTTAATTTCTGAAACACATATGATGGAAAAAACCTGGCGATGGTTTGGCCCTGACGACATTATAACCCTTGACTCACTAAGGCAGATCGGCGTAGAGGGCATAGTCACATCACTTCACCACATCCACAACGGCGAAGTGTGGTCCTACGACGAAGTCGACCGCATGAAGCGATACATCGAGAGCCACGGCCTTCGCTGGAGTGTTGTCGAGAGTCTCCCAGTCAGCGAGGAGATAAAGTATGCCGGACCACGTCGTGATCAGCTCATCGAAAAATATATCGAAAGCCTGCGCAATCTTGGCAAAGCCGGTGTGCGCACTATCTGCTATAACTTCATGCCGGTGCTCGACTGGGCACGCACCGATCTCGAGCACCTCAACCCCGACGGCACCCGGTCGCTCTATTTCAACCGCGCAGAGTTCGCATATTTCGATATATGCCTGCTGAAACGCGCAGGAGCGGCCGACGACTGGGACGAAGCCACACTCCACCGCGTCGGGGGACTCAAATCACGCATGACACCTGCCGACGACACCCGCCTTGTCGAAAACATCATCGTAAAGACGCAGGGGTTTGTCAACGGCAACATCACCGGCAACGAAGACGATCCGCTCGAAAAATTCCGTCAGATCCTCAGCCTGTATGACGGCATCAGCCGCGACAGCCTCCGCGACAACATGAAGTATTTTCTTGAGGCGATCATGCCCGTATGCCGTGAGTATGACATGCGCATGTGTGTTCACCCCGACGATCCTCCGATGCAGGTGCTCGGCCTGCCGCGCATTGTCTCTGATGCCGACGACATACGCTGGCTGCTTGATGCTGTACCCGATCCACACAACGGCCTGACATTCTGTGCCGGATCGCTCAGCGCAGGCATTCAGAACGATGTACCCGCCATGGCACGCGAGTTTGCCCCCCGCACATGGTTTGTACATCTCCGCAGCTGTGAGATCCTGCCCGGCGGCGATTTCCGCGAAGCAAGCCACCTTGGCGGCCGCGCCGACATCATTTCTCTTGTGCAGACGTTTGAGACTCTCAATCCGGGACTTCCAATGCGTGTCGATCACGGACGCCTCATGCTCGACGACGCCGGGAAAGGCTACAATGCTGGATATTCATTCCACGGCCGCATGCTCGCACTCGGCCAGGTCGACGGCGTTATGGCCACAGTCGACCGTTTTCTCTCCGACAATAAAAAGATTTGACCATGAACAATCTGTTTGATATAACTGGCAACGTTGTTGTCATTACAGGCGGCACCGGTGTTCTCGGACACTGCATAGCAAAGTACCTTGCCACTCAGAAAGCAAAAGTCGTGATACTCGGCCGTCGTGCCGACGAGGGCGACGCTATAGTCTCTGAAATACGCGCCGACGGCGGAGAAGCCATATTTCTGACCACCGACGTGCTCGACACAGCCAAAGTACAGCATAATTGCGATGAGATCATGGAGCGTTATGGCAGAATCGACGCACTGCTCAACGCTGCCGGAGGCAACATGCCGGGAGCCACGATCTCGCCCGAAGGAACATTTTTCGATATCGACCCCGACCACTTCCGCAAGGTGATGGATCTTAACCTCACAGGCACAGTCATACCCACACAGGTGTTTCTGCGCCCCATGGTTGAGGCCGGCAAGGGATCCATTGTCAACTTCTCATCGATGGCAGCATTCCGTCCGCTCACAAGAGTACTCGGATATGCCGCAGCCAAGGCAGGTATTTCAAACTTCACGGCCTACATGGCTACAGAAGTGGCTAAGAAATTCACTCCCGGCATACGTGTGAACGCAATCGCTCCCGGATTTTTCCTCACCAACCAGAACCGTTCGCTGCTTACCAACCCCGACGGCTCGCTGACCGCGCGTGGAGCCGATGTGATCAGGCAGACACCTTTCGGCCGATTCGGCAAGCCCGAAGAATTATGCGGGACGATACACTATCTCATTTCCGAAGCCTCTTCATTTGTCACCGGCACCGTAGCCGTCGTCGACGGAGGTTTCAACGTCTACTCCATGTGACTCCCATAGCATAAAAAACATGCAGGGGATGTAGCTTTACGGTACACATCCCCTGTTTTTGTTATCAGATCTGACTTTCTATTTTTTAGACGCTTTTTTGTAATTGTACAACGCCAGAGGAGTAAGCAGAAGCACATACGCCACAACGATCAGCCCGACTGTCGCCCACGGATCCAATGTCGAATAGCGCACGATCGAAAGATATATAAGTCCGTGCGACACGAGCAATATCATTGTACTCTCACCTACAAACGTCAGAGGACGCAGAAACCCGAACGCACGCTCCGACAGCGAAAGCTCGATCCAGCGGCACACATTGTTGAACACGACGATACCGCAGTAGGCATACACAGGCCAGAGAAGATAATATCCCGAGAGCAGCACATTGCGGTGATGACCGACAATCGACGGCACGGTAGCAAGAAAAACGACATATCCGAGAGCACACGCGGCAATCACATAACGGTTCTGCTCGAAACGCCCGTACTTGTTGCCTATCATAAAGAATACCAGCCCCATCGACACATTCATGCAGAAATACGGTATCATCGGATCGTCATGCAGATTAAGCACATAGCCAATGGCAATGCCTGCCACAATGATTATTACAGGCGCGACATGCTTGCTCAGCAGATAACGCGCGATCACTCTCACAAAAAACAGCGACATGACAAACCAGGCCGGTATGCAAATCGGCATACAGCCGTATTTATACAACATGCCGAACGGATTGGTCACACACGATTTAAACGATATGTCGCCGTCTATCACTATCGTGTAAAACAGATAAAGAGCATATCCGGCAAGCGACCATTTCAGAAACGGAGTCACAAGCTTTCTGGCATCATTCTTCAGCCCCTCCTTTATTGTCCGTCCTTTAAACAGCAGCCCTGACTTGTAATAGAACCAAGGCATTGAGAATGTCAGCAACGGGAGAGCAACACGCGGGTCTACCGGCCCGAACGCCTTGCATGTCGACATGGCATGATACACCATTACCCAGATTATAAGTATTCCCCCGGCCAGATCGAGATACCTGACACGCTTGCGCTGTACTGACGATTCTTTTTCCATATTTTTGTGGATAGTCGAAGTGATTTAAACTTATTACATTTTAAGATTTAAGCCGGATTTGAGGTTAGTTCGGTATCGTGATGAGGGAGCAATGGGGCTCCATTGTGACCGAAGAAAGAAACCGAAATAGCCCGAAGACGGCTTGAAACTTAAACAGAATGGTTCATTTCACTTCCGGGTTAACATTTTGTAATCAGTTTAAATCACTTCGTTGTGCGAATTTAAGATTAAATCGCGACATATCACACACAATGCGTCAGATAAGATATAAACAAAGCAGGGAGAGCGGCATTTTACAACGCGCCCTCCCTGCTCAAAAACTATTTATTCATTTCTTTACATCAAAACCCTGTTCTTTCAGAGCCTTAAATATCTCGTAATGACATGCTTCGCGATAATAACCGAGGATATGATTCAGCCAGTCATTATCGGTCTTCGAGCCGGCGCGGGTCGCATTGTAGTGCCTGATCTCCTCGTCATAGGCGCTGAGCGTGTCAACCATTCCCTCCTCACTGTAGCTGTCGGTATGCACGATGATCGGAAGCGGCATCTTCGGTTTCAGATCAGGCATCTCGCGCGGCACGCCTATTGCAAGACCGCACACCACAAACACCCCTTTCGGAAGATTAAGCATCCTCGACACAGCAGCCGGATTAGCCGTGCGCGCATAGCCGATAGCATTAGTTCCGAGTCCGCGTGACTCGGCGGCCGTCATTGCACTCATCAATGCAAGCGAGGCATCGATTATGCCGACTGTCACACCGTCCATCGTGTCGGCAAATGCCGGCATCTCCACACCTTTCGCCTCTGCAAGCTTCGATATCTTGTTATAGTCCATGCAGAAGACAAGGAAGTGGTTGCAGGTCTTTATCTGTTTCTGCCCGATTATCTCATACAGCGCCTCTTTCTTATCCTGCGACACAACGTCTATGACACAGAACTGCTGTCCGTTATAGCTCGTTGGAGTATTTCTTATGGCATCATATATAAACTGCATGTCCTCTGCAGGTATCGCCTCACGCTCATATCGCCTGATGCTTCTGCGCTCGAGCAATGTATTTTCGACTGACTTTTCGATATTTTTCATGTGTTGGTCTCTTAGTGCTTATGATATTACAACAAAATCTGTCCGCATTCAGTTTTTCACTTCGGCAGCTTGTGCCATGTAAAATTTGTAGAACGCGTCTTCATCATTCTCATTCTGTGTTTGAGACTCAGCAAAGGTCTGAGCATCAGCGATAGGTAAAGCCATGCCAAAGGCATGCGCAGTCTCAGGAACTTACCGGCACGGCTCAGGTTCACCGACACGAGTATCCAGTTAAGCACAAACGCCAAGGCTGCCACGCTCACCACCAGCCAGTTGTCATATCGCAGTGCCGCTACCGCCGCCGATGCGATAAAGTTCAGCCAAGTGGTCCATATGAGAAGCGACGTAAGAGCACGTGCGCCACGTCCGAGTCTGCGCGTTGTGTAAAGACGGTGTGCCGACTCGTCTCTCATCATGTGCTTAGGCGAGTGCCAGTCAATTTTCACAAGACCCTCAGGCCTGATATTCACCGCCGTATTGTTTTTGTCAGATATTTCATCGACAAACAGGTCATCGTCGCCATAATGCAGGTTCAGTGTGCGTGCATATCCTTTATGATCAAAAAATACCTGCTTGCGGAATGCCAGATTGTGTCCCTCGCCTCTGAATGCCTTTCCACGCAATGCCGACGAGATCCACGTGAGAGTCGTGAGCTCGATATCAAGACGGCGCATCATTCTCGGCAGTCCGCGGCCATACAGTTTCTTGGGTATTGCCGGACCGATAACGATATCCTTATCAGGCTCAAACAACGATGCCACCGATGCGATCCATTGTGTGGAATTGATGATCGAGTCAGCATAAGTCAGCAAGACAATATCATATTTTGCCGCCTTGACTCCAAGCGTGAAAGCCATCTTCCTGCGCGACAGACTCCGAGCCTCGTCAGGTACAAAAGTCACACGCATGTCATGAAATCTCGGCGTCATGCGCTTTACGAGATCCTCGATCGCATTATTACACCCGTCATTAGAGACAATGATCTCAAATTTTCCCTCATACTCCTGAGCGAACAGCCTTTCGAGCAACTGTTCAAGCGAGCTCGCCTCATCACGGCTATAGACCACGACTGAAACGCCGGGCCAGCCGCCCGAAGGCGCCTTGATGACATCTTCAAGTTTCTGCTGACGTCGGCGAGGGCGTTTAAGCACACTGAGAGGCCAGAGCCCCAGCAGCAACATAGCCCATGACACAGCAAGCAGAGCGATTTCCTGCCAGCCAAGATCAATCGGGAAATATATCTGTAACGAAATCATCGGTTTTCTATTCTGTTTATTCTTTCAGCGTCAGCCGGAAAAATCTCCTTCAATATCATTGATATTTCCCGCCTGTCAGCAATATCATCATGTGCATACACACTCACGACCTCATCGAGCTTTGCGTCGCGCCACATTGTGAGTCCTACGCCCATCGGATTGGAGTCATACACCTCGCGAAGCCCGTCTTTTATCACCGCAGAGATCTTCGACAGACCTGTAGCCGCATCCGACTCCATCACATCCAGCCCCTCGCGGTGGTAGCTGTACGACATGTCGCGCAGCACGGCCGTAGCCGGATTGGTCCACGCGGCCAGAATCGCGCCGCGGCTTGTCGGGCTGTCATACTGGCGCCATCCTTTCGCGCCGCTGCCCTGCCCCATCTGCACGATTCTTTCAAGCTGCCTGAAACACTCGTCGCCTCCGCGTCTTGAGAAGCTGTCACGATCCATTGCAAGGATCATGTAGGCATAGAAGTCAAGCAACAGCGTCAGTTGGCTGTCAAATGTCGTCTGTGAGAATGTCAGCTGATCGCCAAGCCTGTAAACGAACTTCAGATCGTTTTCTTTGAAATTGATTAACTGAGTCGTATACGTCGAGTTATAGACCGGGCGCGATGACTGCACCTGGATATCGGCCATGAAGTTGTCGCCTGTGCACGATTTCAACGCAAAAAAGAGCCGGCAGTCGATCTTCTCGACAGGCTGGAAATGTCCGTCGGTAAAAGACGTCGTATTCATGTAGTCGTGTATCGACGACCTCAGAGACTCCACTGCCTGTCGCGACGATCCGTCTATCTGGTCGGCATTGATCTCTACACGGCAGTTGAGTTCCTGACCGCAGATTGTCATACCGCTTACACACGACAGTGCTGTCAGTATCCCCTTCAATATGCCGCCCGTGAAACTCATTGATGCGTGGCAAACAATTCGTCTATCACATCTTTTGCGACCTCACGCTTGCTTTTAAGCGGATAACGCCTCTCGCGGCCGTCTGAATGGATTATTGTGACTATATTGGTGTCAACGCCAAACCCGGCACCCTTGTCCTGTAGCGAATTTACTACTATCATGTCAAGATTCTTGCGCTTCATTTTCGCGCAACCGTGCTCAACCTCGTCGTTGGTTTCGAGAGCGAACCCGCATAACAGCTGATCCGTTTTTTTCCTGCTTCCGAGAGTCGCCGCTATGTCGGGGTTTTTGACAAGCTTGATCTCAGGGATGCCGCTTTCCTCTCTCTTTATCTTTAGCGGAGCACAGCTTTCAGGGCGATAGTCGGCCACTGCGGCTGCCATAATTCCGGCATCGCAGCTGTCCCACTCCGCTTCGCAGGCCGCAAGCATCTCAAGAGCCGATTCGACCCTGACGATCCTTATTCTTTCATTCTTCGGACTCGCCGACATAGGTCCGGCAACAAGCACCACATCTGCGCCACGGTCGGCAACCTCGTCGGCAAGACAGCATCCCATCTTTCCGGTCGAGTAATTGCCGATAAATCTCACCGGATCGATCTTTTCGTAAGTCGGTCCGACTGTGATAAGCATCTTCTTGCCGGCCAGATCTTTCTTTATGTCGAAATATCGTTCCACAGCCTCAAAGATGCCTTCCGGCTCCTCCATCCGTCCCTTTCCGACAAGCGCGCTTGCAAGTTCGCCCTCACGCGGCTCGATCACCGTCACGCCTCTCTCCTTCAGTATTTCCAGATTGCTGCGTGTCGACTGATGCGCCATCATGTCAAGATCCATAGCCGGTGCCACAAAAACTTTACCGCGTGTCGACAGATAAGATGTCACAAGCATGTTGTCTGCTATGCCCGTTACCATCTTCCCTATTGTGCACGCCGTGGCGGGAGCGACAACAAAAGCGTCGGCCCACACACCGAGATCAACATGGCTGTGCCATTCGCCGGTGTTGGCTGTGAAAAACTCCGTTATGACCGGACGGCGGCTCAAAGTCGCCATAGTCAGAGGCGTGATAAACTCTTTGGCCGACGGCGTCATCACCACCTGCACCTCTGCCCCGGCCTTTACAAACAGCCTGACCAGCGATGCGGTCTTGTATGCCGCGATACCGCCGCACACACCCACCACTATGTGCTTTCCTTTTATGGAACTCATTTATGCGTGTTACTTGCGTTCGATTTTCATGCGGTTGTAGATCGCACTCAGCACCGCCTTTGTGTTGACCGGAAAATCGCCGTCCATCATCCATGTGTAGTAGGAAGGCGCCTTGCGCAACACATCTTCTACTTTCTGTCCCTTGTATTTTCCGAAATTAAAGACGATGTTTCCGGCTCCGTCTCTCACAAAGCGTCCCATCAGATCGACAGAGTCATTCATTGCCGAGAATTTGGCAAGACCCTCTGAGTCTGTTGGCAGATCCTCATATCGGTCAAGCTGTGCGAGCAGCACCTCGTAGGTAGCGCGTGTATCGGCGTTTGCCGAGTGAGCGTCCTCAAGATCCTTGTCGCAATAGAAGCGGTATGCCGCCGACAGTGTGCGTTTTTCTTTCTTATGAAAGATATTCTGCACGTCGATCAGGCGGGCCGACGTCACATCAAAGCTGACACGGGCGCGCGCCATCTCCTCGCAAAGCAGCGGAAGATCAAATCTGGTCGAATTAAATCCGGCTATATCACATCCGGCAAACGCTTTCGCTATCTTTTCGGCAAGTTCCGCAAACTTCGGGCATCCGGCCACATCTTCATCGGTGATATGATGTACGGCGGAAGACTCCTCGGGGATGTGCATGCCCGGATTGATTCTCACCGTCCATTCCCGGGGCTCGTCGGCACCCGGTTCAAGCCGCAGCATGGAGATCTCCACAATGCGGTCATGCGTGACACTCGTTCCGGTCGTCTCCAGATCGAAGAACATTACCGGCCTGTCAATCTTCAGTTTCAATTTCAATCTTGAATTAAGTCTTAGAAATCGGTGACCGTCATAGGCATCAGCAGCATGAGAAGCTCGCTGTCCTCTTTCTTGTCGCATGGCACGAAAAGACCCGGACGCGACGGATCGCTCAGTTTCACCTCTATCTCGTCGCTCTTGAGTGTCGAGAATATATCGATGATAAACACCGCGCTGAATCCTATCACCATGCTTTCTCCTGTAAACGAGCACGCTACAGTCTCTATACCCGACGTACAAAGAGTGTTGTCCTGGGCCTTGAGTATGATCTTGTCAGGCTCGATCTTGAACTTGACAAGACCGTGTCCCTGCTCTACAAAGATCGCCACACGTTTAAGCGCATTGAGGAACGATACACGGTCTACCGTAAGGCTATAGGGATTATTGCGGGGAATAACACGGTTGTAATCAGGGAAATTACCCTTTATGAAGCGACAGTTGAATGTGTAGCCTCCGCTGGTGAATGTCGCGCTTTTGGCATTGGCCGAAACCGCAACTTCCTTGTCGGTGCCCGACAGGATATTTTTCAGGATATTCGCAGGCTTCACCGGCAGAATGAACGAGCCCTCGACACCGGGAGCCGACTCCGTGTTCTGATATTTCACGAGCTTGCGGCTGTCGGTCGAGACAAACGTGATCGACTCGGGGCTGAGATCCCAGAGTATGCCCATCATCTGCGGCCAGAGATCGTCGGTGCCGACCGCAAAAAGCGTATTGTCGATACCGCTCAGTATCTGCTTGGCCGGACACTTGAACTCAAGTATCGCCGGATCGGCATCCTGCTCGTTGGGGAACTCAAGGCCGTTGTAGCCGATAAGATTATAGCGGCCGTTGAGATATGTGATCTCTATGGCATAATTCGAGTCATTGACATCAAATCTTATACCCTGATCAGGCAGCTCTTTCAGAAGCTCCACAACCTTGCGGGCATCGACACAGAACATGCCCTCTCCCTCGGCCTCAGTCACCTCGATCGTGGCCGACAGCGTGTTCTCTATATCCGACGCCGTTATAGTCAGCTCATTCCCTTTCAGGACAAAAAGAAAATTATAAAGAATAGTCATCGCGTTCTTCGAGTTGATGACCTTGCTCACCGCCGATGCGTGGCTGTAGAGCGCCTTGCTGGATACGTTGAATCTCATGCTGTGATATGATGTTGCTTTTGTTGCTGTTCAGATACGGCTTTATGCAGCCATTTCAAATTGCAAATATAGCATTATAATGGCATTTTTGAAAAAGGTTATTATCTTTGCACAAAATTAAGCATGTATCGGGCGGCTAATATATGCTATCCCGGTAACATCACGTTTATCGCACAGCTTCCGGCGTCACGCGACGGCGGCGGCATATTCATTTTTACGGTTCAATGGCTAAAGAACTCAAAGACCTCACCAAACGTAGCGAAAACTATTCGCAGTGGTACAATGATCTGGTCGTAAA
This sequence comes from uncultured Muribaculaceae bacterium, assembly GCA_964389525.1. Lineage (GTDB taxonomy): Bacteria > Bacteroidota > Bacteroidia > Bacteroidales > Muribaculaceae > JAFLTL01. The sequence continues at coordinate 42,565 of CAYMEX010000019.1, forward strand.
GGCCGACCTGGCAGAACAGGCCGCAGTACGCGGATGTATGGTTATCAAGCCTTATGGCTATGCTATCTGGGAGAAGATGCAGCGCACACTCGACCAGATGTTCAAGGACACTGGCGTACAGAACGCCTATTTCCCGCTTCTTATACCGAAATCATATCTCTGTCGTGAAGCCGAGCATGTCGAAGGTTTTGCAAAAGAGTGCGCCATTGTCACACACTACCGCCTGAAAAACGACCCTAACGGATCTGGAGTGATCGTCGATCCTGACGCCCGCCTTGAGGAAGAACTCATTGTGCGCCCAACTTCTGAGACCATCATATGGGGCACATACAAGAACTGGATTCACAGCTATCGCGATCTGCCGGTGCTCACCAACCAGTGGGCCAACGTGATGCGCTGGGAGATGCGCACACGCATGTTCCTCCGCACATCTGAGTTCCTCTGGCAGGAAGGACACTGCGCACATGCCACAGCCGAGGAGAGCGAGGCACGCACAGTGCAGATGATCAACATCTACGCCAACTTTGCCGAGAAATACATGGCAATGCCGGTCATCATCGGTGTCAAGAGTGCCAACGAGCGTTTTGCAGGAGCGGTCAACACCTACACCATCGAGGCTATGATGCAGGACGGAAAGGCACTCCAGTCAGGCACGTCACACAATCTTGGACAGAACTTCGCCAAAGCGTTCGATGTGACTTTTGTCAACAAAGACAATAAGCCCGAATATGTATGGGCCAACTCATGGGGCGTCTCGACACGTCTGATGGGTGCGCTCATCATGTCGCACAGCGACGACAACGGCCTTGTGCTTCCCCCGCACCTCGCACCCATACAGGTTGTCATCGTGCCGATCTACAAGACCGAGGAGCAGCGTCAGAAGATTTCGGAAGTAGTGAATCCTATCGTTGACCAGTTCCGCGCAGCAGGCATCAGTGTCAAATATGACGATGCCGACAACCGCCGCCCCGGATTCAAGTTCGCCGACTACGAGCTTAAAGGTGTACCCGTCCGTCTTGCCGTCGGACCGCGCGACATCGAGAACGGCACAGTCGAGATCATGCGCCGCGACACTCTTGAGAAATCGGAAGGACAGCTTGAAGGAATCGTCGCACACGTCAAGGATCTCCTTGAAGACATACAGGCCAACATCTATCAGAAGGCTCTCAAGCGTCGTGCCGAAATGACACGCACAGTCGAGACCTACGACGAGTTTAAGGTCGAGATCGAGAAAGGCGGATTTATTCTGGCTCACTGGGACGGCACACCCGAGACCGAAGAAAAGATCAAGAACGAGACAAAGGCAACAATCCGTTGCATCCCTCTCGACGGCGACACAACACCGGGTGTCTGCATGGTCACCGGACGTCCTTCGGCTCGCCGCGTGATATTTGCACGCAGTTATTGATCTGTCATGGCTGCCGGACTGTCATCTGAAAATACTCAGCCGCAACCGGTTGCGACAGCGGACACACTCCGCCGAGTCGCAATCGGTCTGCCGGCCGCACGCGGCAACGGGGAGCGGTGTTTCCCGCTCACACCCGAAGCCGTCAGGTGGCTTGTCGACAGCTATCGCGACAATACTTCGCTCTCGGTAAAAATTGAAGCCGGGGCGGCACACGACATTCATTACACCGATGCCCGGTATGCACGTTGCGGTGCCTGCGTCTGCGACCGTGCAGCGACATTGCGCGCCGACATTGTCATTACGGCGGCCGGGATTGATCCTGCCGACATTTCGTCGCTTCGGCGCGGCGCTATGTGGATCACACTCCTTGCGCCCGAAGACATAGGCGCTGAAGCTCTTAAAGCCGCTGCAGCAAGACACATCACCGTCATCTCGCTGATGCGCGTCACCGATGCCACAGGCAACTGCCACATCGCCGATACGCTTGCCGAGGTCGACGGACGGGCGGCAATAACGGTTGCGGCCGGACTGCTTGCCGACAACACACACGGCAAAGGGATATTGCTTGGCGGCATCGCCGGAATCATACCGTGTGAGGTTGTTGTCATTGGAGCAGGGATAGCAGGCATGGCTGCCGCAAAAAGCGCAGCCGGATTAGGTGCTACAGTCCGCGTCTTCGACGATGACCCGTCAAGACTCCGCATTCTTGCCGGTTCATGCGCGGGAGCGGTCATCCCCTCCTCGCTGCATCGCGAAGTGTTCCTAAGAGCGGTCACAAAAGCCGACATCATCATCAACACGCTGCGCGAGTCATCATCATCACGCAAGGCGGTTCTGTCGGCCGACGACATCGCTGCACTCAAAAACGAGGTTATAGTCATCGACACCGTCGACAGCCGCACATTCCCGTCGCTCCGCCACATCGAGCTGTCTCAGGCATACACAACAGACATCTTCTCCGGCCGTTTCTGTTTTGTCAATGCGACCTGTGCGGTTCCCCGCACAGCGTCAATGGCCATCAGCAACAGCCTTGTCCCTCTGCTTGAGAAAATGATCTCCGCAACGTCGGCGCTCGACCCAATCAGAATTGAGACAGGACTCAAAAATGGTCTGGTCACCATAGGCGGACAGATAGTCAGCCGTGAGGCAGCAGCAGCCGCCCGACTCAATTTTGTTGACCCGTCAATCTACCTGCATCTCTCCTGACAAAATGGCTACGACTCGTCGCAAATTCTACGTCGTCTGGGCCGGACACAGTCCCGGCATTTACGATTCATGGGAAGAATGCAAGATACAGACCGACGGATTTCCCGGTGCACGTTTCAAGGCTTTCGACAACCTTGAGGCTGCTACCAAAGCATATCGGGGAAAGCCCGAAGACCATATCGGCATACTGAAATCCATAGCAAATCGCCCACCGGTGCAGGTCAACTACGACGCGTTTCCCGAAATCAGGCTGAACGCTATAGCAGTTGACGGAGCATGCTCTCGCAACCCTGGACCAACCGAATATCAGGGAGTACTCGTCGGCACAGGGCAACAGATTTTCAAGGTAGGACCTATACCCAATGCTACCAACAACATAGGCGAATACCTCGCTCTTGTTCATGCACTGGCGTGGCTCGACTCCAACCACGACACCACTACCCCGGTCTATTCCGACAGCCGCACGGCTCTGAGCTGGCTGCGGCGCAGAGGACACAACTCAAAACTCACGCCTACACCCGATAACGCATATGCCCGGCAGCTTCTCGAAAGAGCCGACCGATGGTTGCAGACCCACACCTCGATACCAAATCCGGTTCTGAAATGGGACACAGAGAACTGGGGCGAGATTCCCGCCGATTTCGGACGAAAATAACATCCTGAAAATATCAGATTAAAAACGATCACCATGCTCGAATATATCACCTGGACAGCCAATCCCGATCTTCTGCATTCATTTATAACCATACGCTGGTATGGCCTGATGTTTGCCATCGGATTTTTAATCGGTTACAATATCGAGGCAAAGATATTCAAGCACGAAGGCGCGCCCGAGAGCTGGCTTGGAACACTGCTGATGTGGACGGTGGCAGGCACGATAATAGGCGCCCGTCTCGGACATGTTTTCTTCTATGAATGGGATCTGTATTCTCAGGATCCGATACGCATTCTCTACATATGGGAAGGAGGCCTTGCATCGCATGGCGGTGCAATCGGCGTCATTCTCGGTGTATTCTGCTTCTCATGGTTCACAGCCAAGCGAAATCCGCTGTGGACATTCGACCGCCTCGTGATCCCTATCGCGCTTGTCGGAGGACTCATAAGGCTCGGAAACCTTATGAACCATGAGATCTACGGCCACGCTACCGATCTGCCGTGGGCATTCCGTTTCATCACCAACATCCACCAGTGGCAGAATGGTGCCGACCCCATTTTCTCAGCACCTTCACATCCCACACAACTCTACGAGGCAGCATGCTACTTCGCACTTTTCGGAATACTGATGTGGATGTACTGGCGCAAGAATGCCGAGACACGGCCGGGACTTATTTTCGGTGTTTTCTTTATCGGCATTTTCCTGCCGCGACTGCTCATCGAGTTCGTCAAAAACGATCAGGTCGCATGGGAGGCCGACATGACGCTCAATATGGGACAGTTGCTAAGCATCCCGTTTATTCTGTGCGGTATCGCGCTGGTCATCTACTCTCTCTGTCGCCCCAAAGTGCACATCGACTTCCCCAATCGGTTTGCCGATGAGCCAACCCCCAAAAAAGGCAAAAAGTAGAGACTCAGTCGAGCCTGAGCGTCGACATCTTGTCGAGGCCGAACCATTTTGCCGCCTCCATGAGCGAGTCCGGCGTTATGGCATTGAGCCGGTCTATTACCTCCTTGTGTGTCTGCACTTTCCCGCGCAGCAGCATCGAGCGCGCGCATCCCATTATCATCGATTCGCGGTTGTCGCTTCCTACCACAAGCTGGCCGGTATACTGGCGGCGTGCGGCATCAAGCGTCCTCGTGCTCACACCCTTTG
>CAYMEX010000020.1:0-44978 GCA_964389525.1 uncultured Muribaculaceae bacterium
GGCGGTCACACATGTCATAGTCGGTCGACACTGTCTCGGGGTTGTAGTTGATCATTACCGATCGCCAGCCCTCTTTCTTGACAGTCATAAGCGCGTTGACCGAGCACCAGTCAAACTCTACCGAGCTGCCGATGCGGTATGCGCCTGAGCCGAGCACCACTATCGAGCGGTGGTCGTGGAGGTATTTCACATCGTTCTCCGTGCCGTTGTAGGTGAGATACAGATAATTGGTCTGAGCGGGGAACTCACCGGCAAGGGTGTCGATCTGTTTCACTACCGGAGTGATGCCCTTGCTGATGCGGTAGTGGCGCACGGCAAGATTGCATTCATTGGGGTGTGCCGACGACTCCTCGGTGCCGAGAACAAGTTTTGCGACCTGAAAGTCGCTGAAGCCCTGCTCTTTGGCTTTGCGCAGGAGTTTGGGGCAGATATCCTCCACGCGGCTGATCTTTTCAAGCTCGCGCTCGGTCGATATGATGCTCTCGAGTTTATAAAGAAACCATTTGTCGATCTTGGTGAGATCGTGTATCTCATCGACCGAAAGGCCGTCGCGCATCGCTTGCGAAAGTATGAATACGCGCTTGTCGGTGGGCTCGTGCAGTGCTTTTCTCACGTCGGGCACATTCAGCTCGCGGTTACCCACGAAGCCGTGCATGCCCTGGCCAATCATGCGCAGACCCTTCTGTATGGCCTCCTCAAACGTGCGGCCGATAGCCATGACCTCGCCGACCGATTTCATCGACGAGCCGATCTCGCGGCGAACGCCGTGGAATTTGCCGAGGTCCCAGCGCGGTATCTTCACGACAACATAGTCGAGCGCAGGTTCAAAGAATGCCGACGTCTCGCGTGTGACGCTGTTGCGCAGGTCAAACAGTCCGTAGCCCAGACCGAGCTTGGCGGCTACAAATGCGAGCGGATAGCCTGTCGCCTTCGATGCGAGAGCCGACGATCGGCTGAGGCGGGCGTTTACCTCGATTACGCGGTAGTCCATCGATTTGGGGTCGAAGGCATACTGCACGTTGCATTCGCCCACGATGCCGATATGGCGTATGATCTTGATTGCGAGTTTGCGCAGATAGTGGTAGTCCTCATTGGAGAGTGTCTGTGACGGAGCTACGACGATACTCTCGCCGGTGTGTATGCCGAGCGGGTCGAAGTTTTCCATGTTGCAGACAGTGATGCAGTTGTCGTAAGCGTCTCTGACAACTTCATACTCCACCTCTTTCCATCCTTTTAGCGATTTCTCCACAAGCACCTGAGGCGAGAACGACAGGGCTTTCTCGACAAGTGTCACAAGCTCCTCGGGGGTGTCGCAGAATCCGCTGCCGAGACCGCCGAGTGCGTATGCCGCACGCACGATCACGGGATAACCGAGTGTCTCTGCAGCCTGAAGAGCGTCATCGACGGTGTTGACGGCCTCGCTCTTGATGGTGCGCACGTCGATCTCATCGAGCTTCTTCACAAACAGCTCGCGGTCTTCGGTGTCCATGATCGCCCGCACAGGCGTGCCGAGAACTTTCACGTCATACTTTTCGAGAATGCCTTTCTCATAAAGCTGTACGCCGCAGTTGAGCGCCGTCTGGCCGCCGAAAGCGAGCAGTATGCCCTGAGGCTTCTCTTTGGCGATCACCTTCTCCACAAAATACGGAGTGACCGGCAGGAAGTAGATCTTGTCGGCAAACCCTTGCGAAGTCTGCACGGTGGCGATATTGGGGTTTATGAGGACTGTCTCAATCCCCTCCTCCTTCATCGCTTTGAGAGCCTGCGAGCCAGAGTAGTCAAACTCGCCGGCCTCGCCTATCTTTAGCGCGCCGCTGCCGAGGAGCAGCACTTTAGTTATATTTTTGTCTACCATGATGGTCTGCTGTCAGTTGAGTTTAGATAAGAGCAATGAAGTCGTCAAACAGAAATTCGGTGTCTTTGGGGCCGCTGCTTGCCTCGGGGTGGAACTGTGCCGAGAAAAATGGTTTTGTCTTGTGGCGTATTCCTTCGTTTGTTCCGTCGTTCATGTTGATGAAAAGCGGTTCCCACTCATCGGAGAGGGTTGTGGTGTCGACGGCAAAGCCATGATTCTGCGATGTGACATAGCATGTATCGGTGCCGACCTTTCTTACCGGCTGGTTGTGGCTGCGGTGGCCGTATTTGAGCTTGTATGTTGAAGCTCCTGCCGCTTTTGCGAGAAGCTGGTTGCCCATACATATGCCGCATATCGGTTTGCCGGCGGCAATTGCCTTGCGTATGTTGGCCACTGTCTCTTCGGCAAACTCCGGGTTGCCCGGCCCGTTTGATATGAAAAGCCCGTCGTAGGGGATAGTAGTGAAATCATAGTCCCAAGGGACGAGTATCACTTTCACCCCGCGGCGGGTAAGGCATCTGATGATATTGTATTTGACACCGCAGTCGACAAGGACTACTGTTTTCTCTCCGTCGCCAAACGTCTCGACTGTCTTGGTGCTGACCTTGGCGATCAGGTTCTCTTTGTTTGGATCGTAAAACGGAATTTCATCGGGGTTCTGGTCGCCGATCACGATTTTTCCGAGCATCGATCCCTTTTCGCGGAGGTGCTTGGTGAGTGAGCGGGTGTCGATGCCGTATATTCCCGGGATCTTTTCTTTTTTAAGCCAGTCACCGAGCGACCGTTGTGCCTGCCAGTGATTGTGCTCGTGGCTGTAGTCCTGGGCGATGATGGCGCGGCAATGGATGTCGGAGCTCTCGTAATACTCGGTCAGCCCTTTTTTGTCGTCTTCAGGCGGGACTCCGTAATTGCCGAGAAGAGGGAAGGTGGTTACTAATATCTGTCCCTCATAAGAAGGGTCGGTCAGACTTTCCGGATATCCTGTCATTGCAGTGTTGAAAACAACTTCTCCGGATGTAGGGCCGTCGTAGCCAAACGACTTGCCTTCGTAGATAGTGCCGTCCTCAAGTATAAGACGAGCTCGCTTTTCTTCTGGCATCTGTATGTATGATGTTTTGTTTAGCCGACACATTGCCAGGGCATGTCACACCGCCGGGCTGTTGTGACGGTTTTTTATCGGCGCGAAATTACCACTTTTCCCCAATATTTCAAACTGCATTCATGCCATAATAAAAAAATAATTACAGGCGTTTTTTGGATTTTATTTCCTAAATGATAGGCATATTTCGGATCATGCAGGACAAAAAGGCCGATTTATGTAAAAAAAGAATGCTCAAAATTTGAATGCAATAATTTTTTTGTAATTTTGGTTTAGAATATCGTCTGTTGCAGAAACCGGAAAGCCCTGTCATTGGTTCTCATATCTGACAGCAGTTCCATTCTTTCCGCCCTTGGCGGGATTGTAGCATCTGCTCTTTACAGACTTTACTTTAAACTAAATTTATGCAGGATTTTAGAAAATTTGCAGTTGGGCATCTTGGAATGAACGGTCTGGCACTCGACCAGTATCAGTCGGCTGTGTCGTCGCAAGTCACCTCCAGCTACATTTCGCCTACTATTATTGAGGAGAGACAGCTCAATGTGGCCCAGATGGACGTCTTCTCGCGTCTGATGATGGACCGTATTATCTTTCTCGGCACCGATGTCAACGATTATACAGCCAATGTCATACAGGCGCAATTGCTGTATCTCGACTCGGCTGATCCGGGCAAGGACGTCTCGATCTATATCAACTCTCCGGGCGGGTCGGTGTATGCCGGTCTCGGCATCTACGACACCATGCAGTATATCTCGAGCGATGTCGCCACTATCTGCACCGGCATGGCGGCCTCGATGGCAGCGGTGCTTCTCGTTTCGGGTACACAGGGCAAGCGTTTCGCGCTCCGTCATTCACGTGTTATGATCCATCAGCCGATGGGTGGAGCGCAGGGACAGGCGTCCGATATCGAGATCACAGCCCGTGAGATCCAGAAATTGAAAAAAGAGCTCTATCATATTATAGCCGATCATTCCGGCCAGCCGTTTGAGAAAGTCGAGCGCGACAGCGACCGCGATTATTGGATGACTGCCCAGGAGGCGAAAGAATATGGTATGATCGATGAAGTTCTGATCAGAGCCAAGCACTAATCGGAAATCGATGGCTAAAAAGAAAGAAGAAATACCAAGTTGTTCGTTTTGCGGCCGTCCGGCCACGATCGCCGATCTGATTCCGTCGGGCGATGGCGCAAGCTATATCTGTGTGGATTGCGTGGACAATATCTATCATACGCTTGAGCAGATGGATATTCTCACTCCGTCCAGACAGAAAAACCGGAAGAAAGGAAAGAAAACTGAAATACCAGGGCAGGAGGAGGTCACTCTCGACACAATACCTTCCCCGCGCAAGATCAAGGCGTTTCTTGACCAGTATGTGGTCGGGCAGGATGATGCCAAGAAATACCTTTCGGTAGCGGTCTACAACCACTACAAAAGGTTGTTGCAGCCAACACCGGTAAAAGACGGTGAAGGCAGCGATAGCGTCGACATAGAGAAGAGCAACATCGTCATTGTGGGGCCGACAGGCACCGGAAAGACCTTGCTTGCCAAAACGATCGCGCGGCTGCTCAATGTCCCGTTCGCCATTGTCGATGCCACGGTGCTCACCGAGGCCGGTTATGTCGGCGAAGATATAGAGAGCCTGCTTACCCGTCTGCTTCAGGCGAGCGACTACGATGTGGCGAGAGCCGAGAAAGGCATTGTCTTTATCGACGAGATCGACAAGATTGCCCGTAAAGGCGACAATCCGTCGATCACACGCGACGTAAGCGGCGAGGGAGTGCAGCAGGGTCTGTTGAAGCTACTTGAGGGATCGGTTGTCAACGTGCCGCCGCAAGGAGGACGCAAGCACCCCGACCAGCCCATGATCGCCGTTGATACGAAGAACATTCTTTTTATCTGCGGCGGAGCGTTCGAGGGAATCGAGCGCAAGATCGCGCAGCGCCTCAACACCCACGTGGTCGGTTATTCGACCGATCCTACGCGGCAGCGTCTCGAGCGCGAGAACATGATGCAGTATGTCGCGCCTCAGGATCTGCGGTCGTTCGGACTTATCCCGGAGATAATCGGTCGTCTGCCTATACTGACGCACCTGTTGCCTCTTGACCGCGAGACACTGCGTAAAATTCTTACAGAACCCAAAAACGCAATAATAAAGCAGTATGTGAAGCTGCTTGAGATGGACGGTGTGAAACTTACATTCACCCCCGAGACACTTGATCTCATCGTCGACAAGGCGATCGAGTACAAGCTCGGCGCGCGAGGTCTGCGTTCGATAGTGGAGACTGTGATGATCGATGCCATGTACGAGATACCGGCATCCGACGTCAAGGAGTTTACTGTCACGCGCGACTACGCACTCTCAAAACTTCAGAACGCTAACTTTGAGATATAGAACCAGGGAACTAACAGTAAAAGCGACACGCCGATGACTCCTACAAAAACCGGTCTGCACCAGGCCCTCAAGACACACTTCGGTTTTGATACCTTCAAAGGCTATCAAGAGGATATCATCATGTCGCTTCTCGACGGCAACGACACGTTTGTGCTGATGCCGACCGGGGGCGGCAAGTCGCTATGTTACCAGTTGCCTGCCCTTATGAGTGAGGGGACTGCCATTGTCATATCGCCGCTCATCGCGCTGATGAAGAATCAGGTAGACACGATTAGATCGTTCAGCGAAGACGACGGTGTGGCCCATTTCCTAAACTCATCTCTCAATAAAGCGGCGGTAGAAAAGGTCAAGGCCGACATTTTGTCGGGCAAGACCAAGATGCTTTATGTGGCGCCGGAATCGCTCACAAAAGAGGAGAATGTAGAGTTCCTACAGAGCATACCGGTGTCGTTCTATGCAGTGGATGAAGCCCATTGTATTTCGGAGTGGGGACATGATTTCCGCCCCGAGTACCGACGTATAAGACCCATCATCAACATCATAGGCAACCGGCCTGTGATAGCTCTCACAGCGACTGCGACACCAAAGGTTCAGCACGATATCCAGAAAAATCTCGGTATCATGCAGGCTCAGGTCTTCAAGTCGTCGTTCAACAGAGCAAACCTTTTCTATGAGATCAGGCCTAAGACAGCGTCGATTGACCGCGATATCATAAAATTTATAAAGGGGATGGAGGGCAAGTCGGGAATCATTTACTGCTTCAGTCGCAAGAAAGTGGAGGAACTCACCGAGTTGCTCACTGTCAACAATATTGCGGCATTGCCCTACCATGCGGGCATGGACAGCGCCACGCGATCGGCCAATCAGGATGCGTTTATCCATGAGAAAGTCGAGGTGATAGTGGCCACCATCGCTTTTGGCATGGGCATCGACAAACCCGATGTGAGATTTGTCATACATTACAATATCCCGAAGTCGCTGGAAGGATACTATCAGGAAACCGGTCGTGCTGGCCGCGACGGAGGAGAAGGTTATTGTCTCACATTCTATGCACAGAAAGACATCCAGAGACTGGAGAAATTCATGCAGGGAAAACCTGTCTCCGAGCAGGAGATAGGTCATCAGTTGCTTGCCGAGACAGCAGCATATGCCGAATCATCGGTTTGCCGGCGTGTTTCGCTGCTGCACTATTTCGGCGAAGAGTATGACCGCGAAAACTGCGGTAATTGCGACAATTGCATTAACCCTAAGAAAAGAGTGGAAGCAAAAGATGATTTATGTGCCGTCATTGAAACGGTGATTGCGCTTAAAGAAAAATTCAAGGCAGAACAGATTGTGGATATCCTTCTCGGTAAATCCACCCCCGATGTCAAGAGTTACGGTCATGACCAGCTCGAAGAGTTCGGATCTTTCGACGGAACAGATCCGCGCTATCTCAACGCTGTGATACGTCAGGCCGACATCTCAGGCTATCTGACACGTGATATAGACAATTTCGGGATCTTGCATGTGACACCAAAAGGGAAGGACTTTTTAAAACATCCGGTGTCGTTTAAAGTGGCGGAGGACAATGAATTTGCCGACGAGATAGAGGAGGTGCCCGTAAAGAGCGGCGCAAGCTGCGCGGTCGACCCCGAGCTGTACTCGATACTTAAAGATCTCAGAAAAAAGATTGCCAAGACCAACGACCTGCCACCATACGTCATTTTCCTCGATTCATCGCTTGAGGGCATGGCGACCACCTACCCGGTGACCATGGAGGAGCTGCAGAATATCCCCGGTGTAGGAGCCGGAAAGGCAAAACGCTATGGCGAGAGCTTCCTACGCGTCATAAAGCAGCATGTCGAGGACAACGAGATCGAGCGTCCCGAAGATCTGAGAGTGCGCACGGTCCCCAACAAGAGCAAACTCAAGATATCGATCATTCAGGCCATCGACCGCAAGATAGCGCTCGACGAGCTGGCTTTGAGCAAAGGGCTTGAGTTCAGCGAGCTTCTTGATGAGGTAGAGGCGATCGTCTACTCAGGCACCAAGATCAATATCAACTACTTCCTCAACGAGGTGGTCGACGAGGATCATCAGGAAGATATATTCGAGTACTTCAAGGAGAGCGAGAGCGACGATCTCAACATGGCTATCGAGGAGCTCGGATCCGATTATACGGAGGATGAGATACGCCTCATGCGCATTAAATTCTTAAGCGAGCTTGGCAATTGATGGACGTTGCGGTTATCAAGTATAATGCGGGTAATGTATATTCCGTCCTCAATGCTTTGTCGAGGCTCGGTGTGAACGCGACTCTCACCGACGACGCCGATGTGATAAGGCGTGCATCGCACGTCATATTCCCCGGACAGGGAGAGGCTGCCGGTGCAATGGAATGCCTGCGCCGCACAGGACTTGACAAGGTTATCACAAGTCTGCGGCAGCCGGTGCTGGGCATCTGCATCGGGCAACAGCTGATGTGTCGGCACAGTGAGGAGGGCGATGTGGATTGCCTCGGTATATTTGATGCCGAAGTCCGTAGATTTGTGGCACAACCCGGCGATAACGTGTGGAAAATCCCTCACATGGGGTGGAACACGGTCACCGACCTGCACGGGTTCATGGACTCGGGGCTTCGCGAAGAGTGGATGTATTTCATACACAGCTATTATGTGCCTGTGTCGGAGTGGACGGTGGGCACGACATCCTATTGCGGCATAGATTTCAGTGCGGCCATGCAGAAGGATAATTTTATGGCCGCGCAGTTTCACCCAGAAAAGAGCGGGGATGCCGGATTTCGTCTGCTTCAACGCTTCCTTGCATTATGACAGAAATAATCCCGGCGATAGACATAATAGACGGAAAGTGTGTCAGACTCACAAGAGGAGACTACGCTCTGTCGCGTGTCTATGCCTCCGATCCGCTTGATATGGCGCGGCTGTTCTGCGACAACGGCGCCCGCAGGCTTCATCTTGTCGATCTTGACGGTGCTAAAAGCCGGCATGTTGTCAACTGGCATGTCATTGAGCGCATTGCATCGGCCACACCTCTTGTCATCGACTTCGGTGGCGGTGTCAAGACACATGACGATCTTCACATAGCCTTTGACTCTGGCGCTTCGATGGTGACAGCCGGTAGCATTGCTGTCGATAATGCCGCCGAGGTGGAGTCGTGGATCGCATCTTATGGAGCGGAAAAAATCATACTCGGTGCTGACGTGCGCGACGGACTCATCGCCGTGTCAGGCTGGATGCGCGAGTCGGCTCACGAAGTCGTGCCGTTTATCTCACGATGGATCGATAAAGGTATCCGTCAGGTGATCTCGACCGATATTTCAGTCGACGGAACTCTTGAAGGACCGTCGGTCGGTCTCTACAAGGAAATACTTTCAAAAATTCCCGGAATACATCTTATTGCAAGCGGCGGCGTCGGTTGCCTCGAAGATATGGATGCGCTTGATGAGGCAGGTGTTCCGGCAGCTATTGTCGGCAAAGCTCTTTATGAGGGTAGAATCCCGCTGAAATCTCTTGGCGAAAGGAGGGGAGATGCTTGCTAAGCGTATCATCCCGTGCCTTGACGTGAAAGACGGAGAAACCGTCAAGGGAGTCAATTTCGTTGATTTTCGCAGTGCCGGTGATCCGGTGGCACTCGGGCGTGCATACAGCAAGGCCGGTGCCGATGAGCTTGTGTTTCTTGATATCACGGCTTCGCATGAAGGGCGAAAGACTTTCACCTCGGTTGTCGAGCGTGTTGCCCGTGAGATAGACATACCGTTTACTGTCGGAGGCGGCATCAACACAGTCGCCGATGTGGAGCGGCTACTTTCAGCAGGAGCTGATAAGGTGTCGGTCAACTCCGCCGCACTTAAAAATCCCGGACTGATCGACGAGGTGGCCCGTCGTTACGGCAGCCAGGTTCTGGTGCTTGCGGTCGATGCCCGCCTTGATTTCGACGGAGAGGAGGATGCCTGGCAGTGCTATATCAACGGTGGACGCATCCCCTATGGCAAACGCTTGCTGCAATGGTGCCGCGAGGGCGCAGACCGTGGAGCCGGAGAGATCCTTTTCACTTCGATGAACCACGACGGAGTGAAATGCGGGTTTGCGGTGGAGCCGTTGCGCAAGCTGCATGAATCGTTGCCTATACCGGTCATTGCGAGCGGAGGGGCCGGCAAGAAAGAACATTTCAGCGAGGTGTTTGAGAAAGCCGGTGTTGATGCCGCACTCGCCGCATCGATCTTTCATTTCAACGAAGTGCCTCTGCGAGTGCTGAAAGAATATCTGAGGCAGGAAGGAATAACAGTCAGAATCTGATAATACAATCGTAAATGAATATGGATAATCTTGATTTCGGTAAATGCGGAGGACTTATTCCCGCGATCATTCAGAATGCCGAAACACGCAATGTGCTAATGCTTGGCTACATGTCGCCGGAATCTTTGAAGAAAACAGAGGAGACCGGTCTCGTCACATTTTACAGTAGGTCGCGCAACTGCCTGTGGACAAAGGGAGAGACGTCGGGCAACTATCTGAAAGTCGTATCCATGCATGCCGATTGTGACCGTGACACTATTTTAATCAAGGCTATACCTTCGGGGCCTGTGTGCCACACCGGAGCTGAAACATGTTTTGATCTGCCCGACAAAGCCTCGGGAGTGGAGTTTCTTGCCTATCTTCAGGACTTTATCACACGTCGGTATAACGAGATGCCCGAAGGTTCATATACCACATCGCTCTTCAACAAGGGCATAAACCGCATGGCTCAGAAAGTGGGCGAGGAAGCGGTAGAGACTGTGATCGAGGCCACTAACGGCACAGATGACCGTCTGGTCTACGAAGGTGCCGATCTGCTCTATCACCTGATCGTGCTTCTTACTTCAAAAGGACTCAGCATTCAGGATCTTGTGGCCGAACTGATCACACGTCATAAAGAATAAGACACCGCCGATGTCTGAGAAGAAGGAAAAAAGCGAAGGACGCACAATCGTGAACTATCGCGATGTGGAGATAATGCGCAATGAACTCGTCGTGTTGCGTCATGTCGATCTGTGCATTTCACAGGGCGAGTTTGTGTATCTCATAGGACGTGTCGGCAGCGGAAAAAGCAGCCTTATGAAGACCATGTATGCGGAGATACCTGTCACATCAGGCTCTGCAGAGGTATTCGACTACGATCTGACCACACTGCGGCGCAGGCAGATACCTTATCTGCGGCGTGAAATGGGCATTGTCTTTCAGGATTTTCAGCTTCTCACCGACCGCGATGTAAGGCATAATCTCCTGTTTGTGCTTAAAGCTACAGGGTGGCGCGACAAAAACGAAATTGAAAGCCGCATAAAAGAGGTGCTGTCGGTTGTGGGAATGGAAAACAAATCCTACAAGATGCCACATGAACTCTCGGGCGGAGAGCAGCAGCGTGTAGCCATTGCGAGAGCGCTTCTCAACAAGCCGCGGCTTATTCTTGCCGACGAGCCGACAGGCAACCTTGACCCGGAGACTGCAAGAGGGGTGCTTGATACGCTGCATGCGATATCGCGCAACGGGACGGCTGTGGTCATGGCGACCCACAACCTCGGCATTGTCAGAGAATTTCCCGGACGAGTCATAAATATTGGCAATAAAAAGGCCGAAGAGACAAAAACGGATACTACAGCACAGGCGTTATGATAAAAGTTGAGATTGACGAAGGATCAGGATTCTGTTTCGGAGTGGTCACAGCCATACGCAAGGCGGAGGAGGAGCTTGCGAAAAGCGGACGGCTGTATTGTCTCGGCGATATTGTGCATAACAGCGCGGAGGTCGAGCGGCTGCAGGCTAAAGGGCTTGTCACTATCTCGCATGATGATCTTGAGAAGCTGCATGACGTGAAAGTGCTTCTGAGGGCACACGGAGAGCCGCCGTCGACATACGAGCTTGCACGCCGCAACAATATCGAGATCATAGACGCGACCTGCCCTGTGGTGCTTCAGCTGCAGCAGCGCATCAAGAAAAGCTACGACGAGACGGTCGCTGAAAAGCCTCGTCCGCAGATCGTCATATACGGCAAGAGAGGTCATGCCGAAGTCAACGGGCTTGTCGGACAGACATCGGGAGAGGCTGTGGTAGTACAGAATATCGATGAACTCGATCTGATCGACTACGATCGTGATGTTATCCTGTACTCTCAGACGACAAAATCACTTCCCGGTTTCCGCGAGATATCGTCAGAAATCGAACGGCGACAGAACGACGGACACTCCTTCAAGTCATATGACACTATATGCCGTCAGGTCGCCAACCGTGTCAGCAATCTGCGTGATTTCGCCGAAACGCATCAGCTGATCGTGTTTGTCAGTGGAAAGAAAAGCAGTAACGGTAAATTTCTTTTCGAGGAGTGCAAGGCGGTGAATCCTAACGCAAGAATGGTTACAGACTGTTCGGAGTTGTCGCCTGAATGGTTTGAAGGGATCAGGACGATCGGAATATGCGGTGCCACATCGACTCCGCGCTGGCTCATGGAAAATGTGCGCGACCGTATACTCGACATGGTCGGTCAGTCGCCTTTATCGGCCGGATGAGAGACTTTGTCGCTATAGATGTAGAGACAGCCAACAATCAACCGTCGAGCATATGCGCGATAGGTGCGGTCAGGGTTGTCGACGGACATATTGCCGACAGCTTTTATGAACTGGTAAAGCCCGAACCAGAGTATTTCAACCGGTATTTTACCGAGCATGTACACGGGCTCTCGGCCGCCGATGTGGAGGATGCACGCAATTTCAAGGAAGTGTGGACCGACCTTCACGATCGTGTCATAGGCGGTCTGCCGCTTGTCGCGCATAACAAGACATTCGACGAAGGATGCGTAAGGGCGGCTTTCAGGATGTACGGCATGGATTATCCTGACTATCGGTTTTATTGTACACTGCAGAAAGCACGTCGCACCATACCGCGGCAGATGTGCAGATCTTATTCTCTACCCTCGCTTTGCGACTTTTTCGCCATACCTTTCGGCAATCACCATAATGCGCTTGCCGATGCCGAGGGGGCGGCAAGGCTGGCATGTGTCCTTTTTGCCGGCGACTGAATCACAGGCCGTTGTTCAGGTCAATCTCTTTTCTGGTTTTTGCATCTATGATGCGTTGGTTCGATGACCCGCGGAAGGGGAGGTGTATGTCGCGGAGTGCGGCGACATAGCGTCCGTCCACTATTACGTCTACTGCGTCAAATATGCGCCGCAGACTGTCA
Organism: uncultured Muribaculaceae bacterium; assembly: GCA_964389525.1. Taxonomy (GTDB): domain Bacteria; phylum Bacteroidota; class Bacteroidia; order Bacteroidales; family Muribaculaceae; genus JAFLTL01. Next base: position 12,557 of record CAYMEX010000020.1, read on the forward strand.
TTGGCCTCGATTTCCTCAATCGTATACCCCGTATAGCACCATATTTTCAGTCCGAGGCTGTGTATTCTCTCGGCGAGACAAAGAAGCCCGTTGTCGATCTGCAAGAGCGGATCGCCTCCCGAGAATGTGACATTAAGTCCGTATTCTTCCACCCGCTCCATGATCTGGTCGATGCTCATCTCTGATCCTCCCGTCCGATCCCATGACTGCGGGTTATGGCATTCGGGGCAATGATGAGTGCAGCCTGCGAAGTATATTGACGTTCGCAGGCCGACACCATCGACGACAGTACCCTCTATTATATCAAGTACTCTCATCTTCTGAAGAAACAAATTATCGATTAAAAAGAGTCATTCTTTATTTATGCACGACACGGTCGTTCAGCTCAGAGAGCTTGGCGTGATTCCAGCGGTCGGTTGTGCCGACAAGATATCCGGTGATGCGCTGCAGGCGGTCGATGGCATGAGAGTGACAGCGGGGACACTCGGTGAGATTGTCCTGTGCGTCTTCATATCCGCATTCCATGCAGCGGTTGCGGTTGTGGTTCACAGAGCAGTATCCGATATTGTTCTTGTCCATTAGGTTGACAATGTCGAGGATTGCCTGCGGGTTGTGTGTCGCGTCTCCGTCGATCTCCACATAGAAGATGTGTCCGCCACGGGTAAGCTCGTGATATGGAGCCTCTATTTCTGCCTTGTGTCGTGGCGAGCATTTATACCATACCGGCACGTGATTGGAGTTGGTATAGTACTCCTTGTCGGTCACGCCCGGGATGATTCCAAACGATTTGCGGTCTTTGGATGTGAATTTGCCGGAAAGTCCTTCGGCCGGAGTGGCGAGTATGGAGAAGTTGTGTGAATATTTCTCAGAGAACTCGTTGGCTCTGCTGCGCATGTGGCCGATTATTTTCAGCCCGAGTTTCTGGGCGTCCTTGCTTTCGCCATGATGGTGGCCGGTGAGAGCGGTCAGACACTCGGCCAGACCGATAAAGCCTATGCCAAGAGTGCCCTGATTGATTACGGTCTCGATTGTGTCGTCGGGCTTCAGGTTCTCTGATCCCAGCCACAGGCGTGACATAAGCAGCGGGAACTGCTTGGCAAGTGCTGTCTTCTGGAAATTGTATCGGTCGCAGAGCTGGCGTGCCGTGACCTCAAGCGCATTGTCGAGCTTTTCAAAGAAACGGCTTATGCGTTCCTGCTCGTCCTTGATATTCATGCACTCGATGGCAAGACGGACGATGTTGATTGTCGTGAAGCTGAGATTGCCTCGCCCTACCGAAGTCTTCTCGCCATAACGGTTCTCGAATACTCGCGTGCGGCATCCCATTGTGGCTACCTCATACATGTAGCGTTTTGGATCCGACATGTCCCATTTCTCATGCTGGTTGAATGTCGCGTCAAGATTGACGAAATTAGGGAAGAAGCGGCGGGCCGTCACCTTGGCGGCGAGCTGGTAAAGATCGTAGTTTCTGTCTTCGGGAAGGTAATTGACGCCGCGTTTCTTTTTCCAGATCTGTATCGGGAATATGGCGGTCGCTCCGTTGCCTACGCCTTCATATGTCGATTGCAGTATCTCGCGTATGATGCAGCGTCCTTCGGCCGACGTGTCTGTGCCATAGTTGATGGAGCTGAACACGACCTGATTGCCTCCGCGCGAGTGTATGGTGTTCATGTTGTGGATAAACGCTTCCATCGACTGGTGTACACGGCATACAGTGCGGTTGATTGAGTGCTGTTTCGCTCTTTCAATGCCTTTCAGGCCATCGAGCGGACGCTTGATGAAGTCGTCGATTTCGGCGTCATAGAGCTCGTGGTAGTCTTCGCCGTTGAGCTCCTCGAGTGTCTTGACCTCTTCGATATACGATGAGCGCACAAACGGGGCAAGATAGAAGTCAAACGCAGGTATTGCCTGACCTCCGTGCATCTCGTTCTGGGCGGTCTCGAGCGATATGCAGCCGATGATGCTTGCGGTCTCGATGCGCTTTGCCGGCCGCGACTCTCCGTGTCCGGCGACAAAACCGTAGCGGAGTATCGCCTCAAGCGGGTGCTGGACACACGTCAGGCTCTTGGTAGGATAGTAGTCTTTGTCGTGAATGTGGATATAGCCGTTTTTCACCGCGTCGCGGGCCTCGTCGGACAGCAGGTAGTCGTCGACAAACGGTTTTGTCGTCTCGCTGGCAAACTTCATCATCATGCCTGCCGGCGAGTCGGTGTTCATGTTGGCGTTCTCGCGGGTGATATCGTTGTTCTTCGCCTCGATTATCTCGAGAAACATGTCGCGTGTCTTGGCACGACGCGCTATGCTGCGCTGATCGCGGTAGGCGATGTATTTTTTCGCTACCTCCTTGCGCGGGCTCTTCATCAGTTCGAGTTCTACACGGTCCTGGATCTCCTCCACACTCATGCGCTCCTTACCTCCCACGCCTATACGGTCGGCAATGCGGCATATCAGGGCTTCATCCTCGCCCTTTTCTGTCGTGAGCATGGCTTTGCGTATCGCAGCCTTGATTTTCTCTTCGTTGTAGCCGACTACACGGCCGTCGCGTTTTACTACTGTCTGTATCATTTTTAAGTGGAGAGATCCTTCCCCGTAGATGTGTTTTATTATGGCCTCAAAGTTATAAATACTTTTCGGTTTCCAAACACTTTTTCTATGTTAAAATTTCGGGGATTTGTTGGTTTTGGAAAACTTTTTGGGTGCTCCTAAAAATGAAACAGCTTAATATCAGGTATTTGTGAAAATTTTTGGAAAACTTTTATCTGCCGTGTATCGTCAGAGATGTTTAATGTGCCATTTTCTCAGCTGATCAAAATCGGAATCCTTGAATCCGCAATCATTCAATTGCAGTGGCTGGTTGCGGTCGTTGAGATAAAGCATCGTATCGGCCCTCATTGAGTCTGACACGAGTGACTTGCCGGCTTTGAAAACAGGTGTGTCTATGCAGCCGAGATCAAGGGCTGTATGAAAAAAAGTTTCAGACGGAGACTGGAGTATTTCGGCATTGCGTCGGAGAGCGGAGATGCGCTCATCGGTGAGTGCGCCTTGAGAAGTCCAGACAATCATCGGGACGTATACCTGCCATGCGGTAGGTATCGGTGATGCGTGAAGAAATCTTCCCCTGTTGTCATCAAAAATATCTTCGCCATGATCGGCGGCATAGATGAGTGCTCCGCGATCTTTTTGCGATGAGAGTATGGAGATGAGCGAGTCTAATGCCATATCCACAGCGATCGTGGCATTGTCGTATGCGTTCAGTAGGCTTTCGCGGTTTGAAGCCTTGGCCTGGAGAGGGGAGTCGGGAGTGAATACGGCCTGGTCGGGGGTATAGTGGTCGGTGTACGGAAAGTGTGCACCATATGTGTGCAGCACCACAAGCCTCAGCCGGGATGTGTCTTTTTTGAGCCACGATGCAGTCATTGTGGCGAGCTTCACATCCATGTCCTTGCACCCGGGTTCCCGCTCAAAAAAGAAAACTGTATCGGCTTCTTCTCCGATATGCTGATTGTATGAGCCGTTTGGCGGCTGGTTTGAAAAATATGCGGTGGAGTATCCGGCTTCTTTGAATGCGGTGATGAGTGATTTTGTATTTGGCAGCTGCTCATACGTCTCGGCATTGAGCGGAGTAAGCAGCATCGGAACACTCTTGTGTGTCGTGTTTGACTGGGTGATAGGATGTTTCACTGTCACGAGTCCGCTGCGCTGCGACAGGCGTGGGTTTGTCTGACGGTTGAAACCGTAAAGTTGCCATCGGTCGGCACGGGCTGTCTCGCCGATAACAGCGATAATGGTTCTTCCGACGCTGTCGGCTGCGGCCTCAGGGCGAAGTGTCGCATTGTAAGTGTAGTCTTTGGCCGATTCCGGATAGTCGCTTGCGACTCTGATGCGGTTGGCGGCAATAGATATATTTCGGATTACATTGATCGGAAACACATCGTTGGCGGGAGTGATTCGGCCTAAAAGAGAGCATGCGAGCAGAGCGCTGCCCGAGATGACGAGCAGTATCACAGACCAGTATAGCAGAAGCAGCCGCTTGTAGTGGTTGATTGACGGACGCTTGCTGTTAAGCGAGACTATTGCCCATATAAGGGGCGGGAGATACATGACGACCACAATCACGATGGAGGGCATCAGTTGCTCAAGCAATGTGGTGGCTTCCTGAACATCGGTCGTTGTGACGTTTATAAACATGTCGACGGCAATTATAGACTCTCCGTAGAGATAGAGCAGGACTATCTGAAATGCCCCGAGTATCATGAACGGAAGTGTGCACAGGACTCCCCATCCCGTATGACGCCACACCGAAATGATGAAAAGATATGCAGAGAATGGAAATATGACCGACAGAATCCCGGTGACAACAGGCTGGCATTCGGTAAATGCAAGAAGTATGTTGGGTATTGTCAGTAATATTGCGGTTGCGAGAGCAAGTATCGGAAGACTGCGTGATTGTCGTTCAGAACGCTTCATTTATTGAAAAAATAAAGTTGGACTCATGGAATCTTCCGATCCCGTAGTCGAGACGTATATTGATATTTTTTTTGAATTCCCAGCGGTAGCCCACTCCAAACGACGGCAGGATCTTACGCATCCTGATATTGCCGAAATCCGGAAAAACCTCACCGGCTCCAAGCCATGCCACAATGCCGTTGCGTCGCCACACGTGCTGACGCAGCTCCACAAGAATCTCCATTTCGTTCTTGTCGCAGAAACGGCGTCCGTAGTAGCCGCGCAGCGTCTCGCCCGACACGGCAGGCAGAAGCCCCCAGGGTATTCGCTTGCCATGGGCCATCGACAGATATGCACGGGTGGCAAGTGTACCTCCCTTCCACAATCCCTGATAATAGCAGGCTTCAAGTGTGGTAATGCCAAAAGAGGAACTGCGCGATGCTATGCCCGGATATCCTACGCTTTTTGCCAGAAGCATCACTCCGCGGTGGGGTGCGGTGAGATTGTCGCGGGTGTCATAGCTGATCGCTGCTCCTACGCCGTAGCTGTAGGTCGTTATCCTGTATCCGTCCCATGGAGCGAGTGAGTGAGGCTTGATCGCAGAGAAATAGTCGAACTCAAGAATCGGCCCGACAAAAAATGCTGAATTGACACGGTATTTCAGCTCGACGGTGAACTGAGACTGCCGCTTTTTATATTTGGTCTTGTTGTCGTCTGACGCTTCGTTTTCAAATCCCACTCCCCAGAAATAGGAGGGTACCGAGTAGAAATATGCTTTGTAGTCGAGTCGTATGCGGCTGTCTTTCATGTAGTGGTTGCCGCGTATGCCGATAAGATACGATCCGACGGTAGCGAAGTCGCTGTATAAAGTGACATTTGAAACCGGAGCTTCAGGGTGATCTTGCGGCCGATAAAGACCGGCGGCAAGAATGCCGATGCCAAATTGTGTTTCCTTGGAGTAGTGTGGTCCTCCGATAAAACTTATGTCGAATTTACCGGGCTCCTTTTCCTGGTTGCTTTCTTTGAAGTAATCGCCTATTTTTTCAAAAATGTTTCGATGAGGAGGCGACATCGTGACTGAGTCTGTAGATGCGGCTGATGGCGTATTTGTCTGTCCGTATGACACGATTGTGCCGCACGATATGTAAAATATCAGTGCGGCGGCATATCGGATGTATTTCACGCGCATACAGTTCATCACTCAGTGGATACGTAGAAGTCGATCAGGGTTGATATTGCTCTCTGGCATACCGGGCAGAATGCCTCTGCGTCGTTGAAGCGCATGCGGCATGTCGTGTCAACAGGGCGGTATACTCCATGGGTGCGGTAGCCGCCCCCCTCATATACTCCGACTTTTCCCTTCGGAGTGCCTTCTGTCGGGGTAGGTATTTCAACACCGGGTACCATGTCTTTCCACTTCTTGTCAAAATCGGTCAGTGTTGTGATATTGGGTTCCCACGGCTCGATATCAAGCGGATACGTCTCGTCCATGACATCGCCGCCGGCATAGAAATACTCGTCGGCAAGACCGCCGAAGCTATGGCCGAACTCATGCGTCACAACAGGCCAGAACTGAGGGTTGCGTGCGGTTGTGAGCGTGTAGAAATTGAAAATGCCGCCTCCGCCATACTCATATTCGTTGGCGAGAATTATGATATGTTCGTAGGGAATGCCGCGTAGCGCGTCGTGTATCGACTTGACAGCGGTAGTCGTCAGGTAACGGTCGGAATAGAACGTGCTGTAATGTGATTTGAATGCCGTGTCCTTCCATTTGCCGTTTTTGGGCACCGACACTCCGCTTTCCTTCGACGGAGAGGCTACAGCCACGAAATTGAACTCATCGGCACGGCTTTTGAACGGCTCGTGCGAAAGGATGCTTGCCACAGCTTTTTCGGCGTGGATGTAAAATGAGTCCATTTCTTCGATAGTATATCCTTCAGCGAGAATCGCCACATCGATTTTCTTTTCGGGCGCTCCGCTGCGGTGTATGTAGCGGTGTGCGACAGGAGCCGATGTGTCGGGCCGACGGATGAGTATGTCGTCGGGCTTTACATGGTGTGTTGTTGTCGCCATGGGTTCGCGCCGGTTGTCGAAAAGTGTGACGGTTATGTCGGCTTCATGGCGTGGAGCCGGCACAAGAAAAGTATTCTCCATCGATACCGGATGAAACTCGGCTTCGGGAGTATGCAGCCATTCCTGAAAAAGAGACGAGTAACTGTTGAGGTAAATTGTGTCGCCTGAGGCTGACTCCTTGACCACAATCTGCAGATTACCCTCAAACGGCACATAATCGAGATTGTGACGTCGTCCTGCCCATCCCGGCTGATATTCAAGCCCGTCGACACTGATTGACGGAGCACCTTTTTTGCCGCTGAATATGTAATCGATGCGCATGGTCGAGTCACTGAAATATCTGTCAAATTCGACAGTCGCCGATAACGGCATCGCTGCCATACCGGCAGATATGGCAGAAAGTATATACTTCTTGATCATATTTCAATAGTTGACTGGTTTTGCCAAGGTCTCCGTCGTGTAATACTATTTAGTAGATTTCGATGATTTGCTTTTCGGCTCTTTAGCTGTCATGTCGTCGACATCGTTTCTCACAGGGAGCGAGCGATGGAAGCTCTCTTTAAGAATGATTGTGGTTTCGGTACGTGCGATGCCGAGCGGCTGGATCTTGTCGCGGAGCACCTGTAGCAGATGCTCGTTGTTGTGTGCGTATAATTTGATGAACATGTCATATTTGCCGGTGGCAAGATGGCATTCAACAACTTCAGGAATTTCTTTTAAGCCTGAGATCACTTCGTCGTATCGTGTGGGATCACCGAGATAAAAACCCATGAAAGCACATGTGTCATATCCGGCCTTCGGGGCGTCGATCATCAGTTGTGACCCCGTGACTACTCCGGCGTTCTGCAGCCTGAGCATACGGGTGTGTATAGCGGCACCGGATACACCGCATACGCGAGCGATTTCAAGATATGGCTCACGTGCATTATCAGCAAGAAGTGAGATAATTTTTTTATCGAGGTTGTCCAGTAATGGTTTCGCCATAAATAGAATTTGTTAAAACGGTTTATTATTTAGCAACAAATTTACTGTTTTTTATTTGAAAATACAAAAAGAGCCGATTTATCGACTTTTGGAATACAATTCCAGAAAAACCGTCTAAATCGGCTCATGTATTTAACAATGGATCGTTGGGGCGATCAAAGACATATTATCCGCAATGGAAGTATTCGTTGACAAGTTTCTGCATTATCTCGGGGGAGTTGTTTGCATGTGAAGCTGTCTTGCTGTCGTCATATGCCCGCAGCCTGTTTTCGATACCGTCAATCATGCGGCTGCTGAAGATGCCGAATTCTTCATAAATGCCGCGTTGCTTCTCGAGGCAGTCGGCACTTTCTCCGCAATTGGTAGGCAGCTGCTTCAGCTGTTTCAGCTTATCGGCATTCTCGGCACTGTGTATGTTGACGCTGACATAGGTCTGTCGTGCGATATCAAGCGCATCGGGTAGCTGGAATCCGTAGCGTGCGGCGACGGCAAGACCGGCAATAAGCAGATACACGTCAGCCGATCCGTCGGCCGATCTGATCTCTACGGTCTGTTTCTGCGATGCGTCGAAATCGCTTGACGGTGTCCCGGGATTGGCGAGAGAACACATGTCGGCATCCGACGTCCAGCCGAGCGGCACTCTCACAAGCACCGAGCGGTTGCGGTCGCCCCAGCATATGTTGGTCGGAGCCTCCTGATGCGGCACAAGGCGGAAATAGCTTGTAGGATTGGTGTTGCCGAATGCCGTAATTGAAGGAGCGAGTATCATCAGACCGGCTATCATTCTGAGTGCGTCGTCGCTCAGAGTGTGGTTGCTGTTCAGCATCATGTTTTTGCCGTCCTTCATAAGACGCATGTGTATATGCAGGCCTGACCCGGCTTTTCCTGTTGTGATTTTTGGCGCGAAAGTCACGTCAAGTCCCTCGCGGTACGCCAGATTTCTTATGATCCACTTTGCCACAATAAGCTGATCGGCGGCCTCCTCGGCCCGTACAGGCAGAAACTCGATCTCGTTCTGCTCATAGACGAGATTGCCGAGAGTGAAATTGCCGACCTCAGAGTGTCCGTATTTTATCTGTCCGCCGGCCTGTGCGATATACGACATGCACTTTGTGCGGAAGTCGTTATACTTGGCAAACGGAGCAGACTCATGGTAGTTGCGCTGGTCGGTTGCCGGATATTTGCCGTCGTTCTCACCGATGACGTAATACTCCAGTTCGCCCATGGCGTGAAATTCAAGTCCGGTCGACTCACGGAATACGCGGCATGCCTTGGCGAGAGTGTATTCCGGCGAGCTCTCGAGAGGAGCGCCGTCTTTGTCGAAAAATGAGCACAGCATGTCGACTGTCGGTATCTCGGCGAATGGATCGACAAATGCCGTGCGGAAACGTGGGATGGCATACAGGTCGCTGTTTCCGGCCTCTATGAAGGTAAAGAGGCTCGATCCGTCGACACGTTCGCCCGATGTGAGTATTGTCTCGAGATACTCAAGGCTGTTGATCATAAAATTCAGGGTCTTCAGCCTGCCGTCGCCTGCCGGATACATGAAATTGATCATCTGTATGTCATTTTCCATGACATACTTTATTATGTCATCTTTCGTAAACTCCCGGGCCGGTTTGCCGAGATAGGCGACAATTGCGTTTTTGTTGAGAGAAATTTCTTTGGTCATGTTATTCTTTGGTAATGGATTTCGTCTGTCAAATATAACGATCAAAAGTGTATTTGCGATCGCTTTTTTTACCTGAAAAATGGCAGTTTCGGCTTCATGAAAAATACCGGGCCACGACTCGATTGCCGTGGCCCGGTATGCTGTTTCAGACTGGTTGTGTCCGGGTTTTAGTGCGTCTTGCTTTTGAGCGATGGTGATACTATCATTCTGTGTGTCACCTTCGGAGCTTTCGGGTTAGCGGTAACCGCGCGGAAGCGTATCAGCATCAGCTGATGGTTGCCGCTGAGTGTCGGTGCTTCTCCGATATTGACAAATGTCGGATACAGCGCCTTGGTTCCATCGGTGTGCAGGCGGTCGTAGGTCATGTTGCGCATTTTCTCAAGCGCGGGAGCTTCGATACCGATATATTCAAGCTCGTTGGCGTCGTACTCGACAGCGAGATCCAGAGCATTCACGTTGCTGAGGTTTGCGCCGTCTACGTATATCAGGTATTCACTGGCGTCACTGCGGTCGGAGGCTGAACGCGCCTTCCCCTTTCCGGCTATACTTACATTGAGCTCACCCGAGAGAGCGATTGTGTCAGATCCCATTTTCACGGGCGTGCCGAGGCAGGTCGCGACGTTGGAGATATCGTAGGCGTCTATAAGTCCGTTGCCGTTTACATCGCCTCCCGAGATATATCCCTCGAAATCGCTGTCGCCTTTGCGCAGGCCGGTGTAGTTGCCGTAGGAGGTAAGGTCGTTTTCATCGATCATCCCGTCGAGGTTGATGTCGCCGGGCAGATAGCTCTCGGTTCCGGGTGCCTTGAATACATAGATTTCGGTGCCCGATCCATAGTTGCCGACGCCATTGCTGACGTTGATGCGGATATAGCGCACACGCGGCTGTCCGGCAAGTTCAACAGTCTTGGGATCGTTGTTGCGCTCCCATGTGAAATCGCCGGCCGGCTCCCACTCTATGCCGTCAGTGCTTGTCTCTACAGTTCCCTCGAGGATTATGCCGTTTGCACCGTCGGCACGCGGCACATATGTGACACGGTCGATGTTGTTGACGGTCGGCAGCTTCATTGTTATGGTATACGGAACAGCCTTGTGCTGGTATTTTGTATGCCATGTGTCGCCGGTCTCTACGAAGTCAAACAGGCGATACACCTCGAAGCCTTCCTGGTCGGGAGCCGAACAGATGCCTTCGATGCCTCTGATCGCAAACTGAAGAGGATCATCGGCGGTGCGGCATGAGAAGTCGATCCAGTCGCTTGCGCCGTCGGCATTGACCGATCGTATGGAGAAGCTGTAGTCGGTCTCGGGGGTGAGATCGGCAAACTCAAGGCTGTCGCCGGTGATGGTGGAGTAAACCATGTCGTTGAACCTGATCTCGTAGTAATCGGCATTGTCGATCCTGTCCCATGACGGTGTGAGTGAGTAAGGCTTGATGTTGGCCTCGGTCACTGTCGCTTTCGGTGCCGTGATCGCTCCGTGCGATACAAGCAGCGTGTTGTCGGTGTCATACTCATATCCTTTGACAGTCAGGCGTGTCGTTGTTGCAGTGATGTCAGAGGGGGAGAGCTTCACGTAAAGCCTTGGATTTGATGTGATGTCAAGGCCGGCAGATGCGCTGCCTTTGGTCGCAAATCTGTTTAACTGCGGTTTGGGATCGTAGAACCAGACGTTTTCGCCGGTTTCAAGCGCATCGCGGCTGTCAACCATGGCGAGTTTTACTTTCTTGCCGTTGACGCTGGCTTCGACGTCGCGTGGCGCCTTTGTGAGATTGACTATAAATTCGGTAGCCTTGTCGGGCGTGAAGCCGTCAAATGTACCCTCTGCAGGATATACCGTTACTGTTGCGTCGCCTTTCGGTGAAAGCTCTGATGTGATGCGTGTCGTGGCAAATTCGTCATGTCGATAGGCCTCGGTCTTGCCGTCGTCGTCATATTCGGTCATTTCCGAGAATCCGTCGGGATACACCATGTAGATGCGCAGGTTCTTGTTGATTTCCGACGGATTGTTGTTGGGGTTGACCAGTGGAATGATTGCACCGCTTTTGATAAAAACAGGCAGTTTCCATATCGGTGTCTCGAAATTGTTTATCACGCGTCCGCCTTCAAGCTTCTCGCCTGAGAAGAAGTCGATCCAGTTCCCGTCGGGCAGGTAAATGCCGTTGCGTATGTCGTTGCCCTCGGCATCGGCATGTGTGTCCTGATATATGGGCGCCACGAGTATGTCGGGACCATACATGTATTGATATCGTGTCGCGGTGCCTAAGGTGTAGGGGTTGGGGTAGTCGAGCATCATGGCACGCATAAGCGGCATACCGTCGACGGCCTCGCGTGCATATGTGTAGGTGTAGGGGAGAAGCTGTGATTTCAGTTTGAGATATGAGCGGTTGATCGATGTCGCGGGTTCGCCCAATGCCTGAGGATATTTCTCGTTTGATCCCCATCCGTCCATGTTGAGCTGCATGGGGGTAAACGTCTTCCACTGGAAATCCCTGATATTCACGACCGGATTCTTTCCGCCGAATATTCCGTCCATATCCGATGATATGTTCGGCTGTCCTGAAAGACCTGAGCCGATGTATGTGGGGATGTGGAAACGTATGTATTCCCATATTCCGCCGGTCTGGTCGCCCGACCAGACTCCGGCATAACGCTGAGTGCCGGCCCATCCGTCGAGTGAGATGATGAACGGGCGCGCCTCGTTGCCGTAATAAGGCATAATGCTGCCGACGTCGGCAACACCGTTCAGGCCGAAAGAATAGCCCCAGCCTACCCATGCTACGTCGGTTTTGAGTACTCTCACGCCGGCATCGCGCACTTCTTTCACGATATCGCGCTGCAGAAGCGGCTCTACGCCGTCTTTGGGGTGAAGGTCGCTTTGTGTCCACAGACCGATCTCTACGCCTTTGGAGCGTGCATAATCACCAAATTCTTTCAGGTTGGCTACGTTGCCGTCAAGTGAGCCGGTCTGTCCGTATCCTGCGCCATATCCGTCGTTGGGCAGAACCCATCCGAGAGGCATGTCGGCCGATGCGTACCTGTCGACTACAGCGCGTGCCGAGAACTGGTAGTTGTCGAGCTCGCCGTTTAGCGACTCCTTGATACTCGTGTCATCGACTTTTTTGCCTTCCTTGTAGCGCTTCCCGTCTTCAAAGAGTATGCCGGTCGAATCGGGGGTCCAGTAATCGCGGTTGTAGGCGTTGAGATGTCCCTCGTAAAATCCGAATTTCGGAAGAAGTACAGGATTGCCCGTCAGCTGATAGAAATCATTTAGGATCGCAACAGGCGACTCGTCGACCATGACGAAAATGTCGAAATAGTCGGTGGCGTGACTTAATGTCACCACATCAGACTGCGTGGATCCGAAATCGTATTCTCCCGGAGCGAAAGTATACCACATTATGCCGTAGCCCGACGTCGACCAGTAGAATGGGGTCGGCGAGGCAACGCCGCCGTCGGTCCAGCTGTTCTGATTCTCGATGGCGATTTTGCGTCCGCGATGCGAAAACCGTCCGTTCTGCACGCCTCCGCCATAGAAATACTCAGTCGGTGAGGATGAAAGCGTGACTGTGGTGTTGCCGTCGCTGAAATCGGGCAGAGTCATGTCGGTGATGACGTTGCGGCCGGCCGACAGATCTTTGACCGTCATCATGCCGTCCTCTTTGTCGATAAAAATCGACATTGCGTCGGTCGAGAGTGTGATCTGCGTCCCGTTGTCGTCTATTGAGACGCCGTTGAGATCGGCTCTCGGCTGATCGACAAGAATCTGTGCCTCCGGTTCTGCCTTAGGGTCGCGGATGATGCCCCCGGCCGGGTCAAGAAACATTCTGGCGATATTCTCGCCGTAGAAATCGACGGTCAGGCGGTTGCCGTCGGTCAGTATGATCTCGACAGCCGATGAGTTCAGTCTGTAAGCTTTTTCAATAGCCTTGCCCGACGCCTCGACGCTGCCTGAAATAAGCATCAGCAGTAAAGCTGAAGATATTGATTTGCCAAGCAGATGTGCTGTGTTGGTCTTAGACATGTTTTGAATATTTGTTTTGATTGAATACGTCATGAATATCGTGTATGGCAATGTTTCATGTAAATGTGGCAGCTTCCACACATACTCTCAAATATAGTGATGAATTGGCAACTAAGTGTAATTTTATAAGAAAAATTATGTTATCTTTGCTTTGATATCTTGTCAGAAGATGGCTCTTGACTTTGCGTAATGAAGAATGTAAAAAGTAAAGTCTCTGCCTGTTAACACGTTTTCAATAGAAGTGTGATGAAATTGACCATAGATAAGACGGCCGGATTGCGGTGTGTGAAGCAGATATTGATAAGTCTGTCAATGCTCATTGCGATAGTGCCGCAGATGTATGCCCAGAAGCAATTTGAACGGAAACTTGAGTCGGTGTCTTTTGTCCCCAAAGGGCAGTGGATCACGGGGCTTAGTGTGAGTTATACACAGACCGATCTTGATAAGTATCAGTTCTTTATTATCGAGGATATGACTGGCGACACCTATTCGTTCAAGGTAAGCCCGATGTTGCTGTATGCTTTCAGCGGCGATTTGGCGGCAGGCGGCAGATTCGCTTATTCGCGTTCGCTGACACGACTTAACAGTGCTGATTTCGTTCTTGGATCAGATACAGATTACAATATCGACAATCTATATCGCATTTCCCACACATTCCATACATCGGCGTTGTTCAGAAACTATTTCAGTCTCGGAGCCTCGACCCGTTTCGGCATGTTTAACGAGGTTCAGCTTCAGTATGGCTATGGACAGGCTAAACTGTGCGACGGTAAAGGAACTGATGTGACTGGTACATATGAGAAGACAAACAGCATAAGCCTCGGTCTTACTCCCGGATTTATTGTATTCCTTAACAATTATTCGGCACTTGAAGTGAATGTCGGAGTCCTCGGACTTAATTATAGCCACACATCGGCGGTATCCAACCAGATATATACATCGTCGCGCTCGACATCATCGGCCAACTTCAGAATCAATCTCTTTTCAATAACTTTCGGAGTCGCGTTTTACATATGAAAAAGTTTATTCACAGAATAGCAGTCTCCGTAATAATGACTGCGGCCAGCATTCAGGCCGGGGCAATGTCGACAGCGCCGGTCTATGATGCCGAGCAGCCTGGAGAGCCGACAGAAGGCGTCAAAATAATAGACCGTCTGACAAAGAAAGATAAAATCAAGGTCGACTCAACGATCAATCTTGAAGCGATAGACGAAAAGGTGATAGTAGGAAAAGACACGATCTCGATTATATTGCCTGAACGTAATTATGGCCGCTATGACCGTGGCCTCTATAATTTCCTGTTTATCCCCAAAGGCAAATGGGAAATCGGACTGACGGCATCGTATGGCGAGTTTGACATCTCCGACTATCAGGTTCTTGATCTTGCCAAAGACATAGATTTCAGGATAAAGGGCTATTCTGTAAATCCTGAAGTGTCTTATTTTTTCAGACACAACCAGTCGCTCGGACTTCGATTTGACATTACCGACTTTGAAGGAAACATAGACAGTTTTCTTGCCGATATCGACGAAGACATCAACTTCAATCTCTCTGGTGTAAGCTACAGAAGCACTACATACTCAATGTCGGCATTCTACCGCAACTACCTTGGATTGAGTAAATCCGGGCGGTTCGGCATATTCAATGAAGTGGCATTCAAACTTGGTGGCGGAGACTCCTTCTTCACACGCAAATACAACGATATACCTAAGGAGACCAAGACCAATATATTTCAGTTCGGTCTGGAGTTCAGTCCCGGTTTGTGTGTGTTCGTTCAGGAATATGTCAGTTTCAATGTGTCATTCGGCGTGTTCGGACTGAATATGCGCAAGGAACGTCAGTGGACCGACGGCATCGAGGACGGTTCGCGCTTTACCAGCGGAGCCAACTTCCGGTTCAACTTGTTTAACATCAAATTTGGCATGGGTATCCACATATGACCTACAAACGATATAACATAAAAAAGCTGGCTATTGCTTCGGTGACTGCAGTCGTGTGTGCGGTTCTTCCGGGGTGCATAAAAAATGATATACCATATCCTCAGATACAGGTCGGCATCGAGTCGATATCGGCCGAGTATGAGTCGCAGGCGGCAACGATCGACAAGCAGACCCGCTCGGTCACACTGTATCTTGGAGAGAAGGCCGACATCACTGATGTGACGATCTCATCATATGAGCTTTCGCCTGATGCCGTGCTTGTGAGTCCTGAAAATATATCGCGGCTAAATCTGTCGGAAAGTGTCAGCGTTGTGGTGGCACTGTATCAGGAATACACATGGACAATCGCGGCAAAACAGACGATTGAACGGTATTTGGAGGTCGGAAACCAGATCGGAGCGACAACTATAGATGTGCCGGGCCGAAGAGCGGTGTTCTCGATACCTGACAATATCGACATAAAAAAAGTGCATGTCAGCTCGATAAAACTCGGGCCGGAAGGATCTGTCATGGAGCCTGATCTGAACGGACAGGATGTGGATTTTTCTTCACCTGTGCCTGTAAGCGTCACAGCCTACGGACGCACTTCGACATGGACGCTCTATGCCGATGTTATTGAGACAACGGTGTTCACTACGCAGGCCGACGGATGGACGCGCGTAGCGTGGGTCTACGGAGAGGCTGAAAGCGGCAAAGATAACGGTATAGAGTATCGCCGGTCTGACTCCGACGAGTGGATAAAGGTGCCGTCCTCACAGATCACCTTTACAGGCGGAAGTTTTGTCGCCTGCATAAAAGGTCTCGAGCCGATGACCGAATATGCGGCACGCGCATACAGCAATGAAGAGAAAGGTGCTGAACTGACATTCACTACCCAGCAGGAGGCGCAGATGCCCGACAGCTCATTCGATAACTGGACGCTGAATGGCAAGGTATGGCAGCCGTGGGGCGAAGGACAGAGCCCGTATTGGGACACCGGCAATAAGGGTGCTACAGTATTGGGAACCGCCAATGTGCTTCCGACCGACGAGACCTCGACAGGACAGGGTAAAGCGGCATTGCTCAAGACTGAGTTCAAAGGCATTGCCGGAATCGGCAAGCTCGCTGCCGGAAGTATTTATACCGGAACGTACATACGCACCGACGGAACAAACGGTGTGCTGTCGTTCGGCCGGACATTCACGCAACGGCCGACCAGGTTGCGGGGATCACTAAAATATAAGACAGCTCCGATATCTGACGCGGCTGCCGGATTTGAAAGCATGCTGGGGCAGCCCGACACCTGCATTGTGTGGGTTGCGCTGATAGATTCTCCCGAACCGTTCGAGTGTCGTACAAACCCGGCTAACAGGCAGCTATTCAACCCTGACGCCGATTATGTCATTGCATATGGAAACGTGCAGTACGGTCATAATATCGACAGCTATACCGACTTTGAGATCGAGCTGAAATACAGATCTACGTCGCGTATCCCATCATATATATTGTGCGTCTGCTCCTCAAGTAAATACGGCGACTATTTCACCGGCGGCAGAGGTGCAGAACTTTGTGTCGATGATATTTCCCTGCTTTTCGACTACTAAACGGGTGTTTTGGTTGTTATAGAATTAATACAATTTATAAACCTTATGAAAATGAAAAAAATACTGATAGCTATGATCGCGGCGGTGGCCGTGGCGATACCTGCGAAATCACAGGACTATCTGCTTGATAATCCCGACAATCACGCTCATTTCGGAGTAAGACTCGGCCTTGATGTGACATCTCTTAGAGGCAACGGTGACCGCTATGGCACGCAATCGGGCTTTAATTTCACCGGCATATACAATCTGCCGATGTGGAAGAATCTGTATTTTGAACCAGGAATAGGTATTTTCTATGACACGGCACAGATCAATGCGGTGTTTACTTCCGACAACGAGAAGTTTCTCGACAAGGGATCGATAAGAAATTTCGGCTTCCGCATACCGTTTAACTTCGGCTATCGTTTCGATGTGACCGACGATGTGTCAGTTCATATCTTCACTGGTCCGCAGCTCAATTACAACATCACATTCGGCACATACTACAATGGTGTCAAGGCGACCAATCAGCCTGAAGCCGATTTCAACAGGTTTGATTTTCAGTGGAATGCTGGATTGGGCGTCGATTACATGAATTACTATGCCTATCTTGAAGGGTGTTTCGGCATATCAAGGCTTATTCAGGACAAGAGCTTTAATTTCAACAGTCATCAGCTGATGTTTCCCGGAGCAAGACGCAATATCTTCTCGATCGGCATAGGCTATAATTTCTGATGGCTAAAAAAGGATACAAGACCGTCTGGTTTTGCTCGGATTGCGGTGGCGAGTCTCCTAAATGGGAGGGACGCTGTCCGCATTGCGGGCAATGGGGCACTATGGTGGAGGAGTCGGTTCCGGTGAAAGGGGCTGGCTCCGCTGTTCCGTTTTCCCGTAAAGGAGGAGCGGTTTCAAAAGGACGCGTGATGAAAGTCTCGGAAATAGAGGTTTCCGACGAGCCGCGTCTGCGCATGCCCAGTGCCGAGCTAAACAGAGTGCTCGGAGGCGGTCTCGTGCCCGGATCACTTGTGCTGGTCGGCGGAGAGCCCGGCATCGGCAAGTCGACGCTTGTGCTTCAGAATATCCTGTCGATAAGGTCACGCAAGGTTTTGTATGTGTCGGGCGAGGAAAGCCCCCAGCAGATAAAAATGCGTGCCGACCGCATCGGACGCCCGGGCGACAACTGCTATCTTGTGACAGAGACGTCGCTTGAAAACGTGTTCGAGCATATAAAGGATCTCGAGCCCGGACTTGTAGTCATTGACTCTATACAGACGATTGCGTCGTCCGATCTTGAATCTTCGCCCGGAAGTGTCAGTCAGGTCAGGGAGTGTGCGGTGCGTCTTCTTCAGTATGCCAAAGAAAACAATGTGCCTGTGTTCATTATCGGCCACATCAATAAAGAAGGGTCTATTGCAGGGCCTAAGGTGCTCGAGCATATCGTTGATGCCGTGCTGCAGTTTGAGGGAGACTCGCAGCACATGTACAGGTTGCTCCGGTCGATAAAAAACAGATTTGGAAGCACGTCGGAGATAGGAATATACGAGATGTGCCAGCGCGGACTGCGTGAGGTGACCGACCCGTCGGAACTGCTTATGAATGCGGCTGCTCAGACTTTGTCGGGTGTGTCTGTCGGAGTCACGCTTGAGGGAATGAGATCGTTTCTGGTCGAGGTGCAGGCCCTTGTAAGCACAGCTGCCTACGGCACGCCGCAACGGTCGGTCACAGGGTTTGACCAGCGGCGCATGAACATGCTTCTTGCCGTGCTTGAGAAGCGTGCCGGCTTCAAGCTTGCGTCAAAAGATGTGTTTCTCAATATAGCGGGTGGCTTTAAGGTAAATGATCCGGCTATGGATCTCGCTGTTGTGTGTGCGATACTCTCGAGCAGTCTTGATATACCTATAGCGCAAGGCGTGTGCATGGCCGGCGAGATCGGTCTGTCCGGCGAGATCAGATCGGTGAGCCGGCTGGAGCAGCGTATATCGGAGTCAGAAAAACTCGGTATGGAGACTATAATCCTTCCGAAAGGCAACCTGAAAGGCATTGACACATCACGCTTTAAGATTTCAGTGAAAGAGGTGTCTAAAGTCGAGGAGGCTTTCCGGCTTCTCTTCAGCGGCCGGTAAACATACTCTAAATCTCCTGTTTGGCGGGCAATAAGGTCACAGAGGCTATATTTGCCTCTGAAATTTGGAATGCCTTATTTATTTACTATCTTTGTTAAACACATAAAACAAAAATGGCAGATAAAACTATGATAGATCCTCATCGTTATTGCGTCATAATGTGCGGTGGCATTGGCAGCCGGTTCTGGCCTTATAGCCGCACAGCATGCCCCAAGCAGTTCATTGACTTTCTCGGCACGGGGCGTACATTGCTTCAGATGTCCTATGACCGCATTCTGCCTATTGTCGACAAAAACAATATACTTGTAGTCACAAACTCCGATTACGCGCCGATTGTCAAGCAGCAGTTGCCCGACATAGATGATTCGCATATACTTCTGGAGCCGGCGCGCCGTAATACGGCACCATGTATCGCGTGGGCGGCATGGCATATCGCCGCTATCGACCCGCAGGCGTCGATGGTTGTGACTCCGAGCGATCATCTTATTACACGTGAGAGGGAGTTTGAGGATTCGATAAGCAAAGGATTTGAGTTCGTTGAGTCAAACGATGCCCTGCTCACTCTCGGTATCAAGCCTACACGCCCTGAGACGGGCTACGGCTACATACAGGTAGGCAACCCGACAGAGGTCAAGGATATCAGCCGCGTGAAGACATTTACCGAGAAGCCCGATCTCAGCCTTGCCGAGGTGTTTCTCCAGAGCGGGGAATTTTTTTGGAACTCAGGCATATTCATATGGAAAGCCACGACGATAATGCAGGAGATGCGTAAGCATGTGCCCGACATTTCGGCTGTGTTCGACCGTGGACATGAGTTCTTCGGAACAGAAAAAGAAATTGACTTTATCCGTGAGAATTTCCCGGGCTGCATGGGCATATCCATTGATTTCGCCGTCATGGAGAAAGCACGTAATGTCTATGTCGAGACTGTGGGCTTCGGATGGAATGATCTCGGCACATGGAGCTCGCTTTACGATAATTCGCCACGCAACAAGTCGGGAAATGTGGCACAGAACTGTCATCTGCTTACATATGACTCAACAGGCAATATATTTGCCGTCAAGGAAGACAAGCTCGTGGTTGTCGACGGATTGAAAGACTATATAGTCGCCGATGCCGGAGACGTGCTGCTCATATGCCGCAAGAGCGAGGAGCAGCGCATAAAGCAGATGGTCAACGATGCGCGTGTCAATTTCGGTGAAAAGTATCTTTGAGGCAGTACAGTGCGGCAGGAAGAGTTTGATATAAGGGAAAGTGTTTCAGAAAGCGCGCGTCTGCACGATCAGGAGATAGAGCGTGCTCTGAGGCCGTCGGCGTTCAATGCTTTCAGCGGTCAGGACAAGATCGTAAAAAACCTGAAGGTGTTTGTCGCTGCGGCACGTATGCGCGGAGAGGCACTCGACCATGTGCTCCTTTATGGTCCTCCCGGCCTTGGCAAGACCACTTTGTCGGGTATCATTGCCAATGAGCTTGGAGTGAACTTCAAAGTGACGTCGGGGCCGGTGCTCGACAAGCCCGGCGATCTTGCCGGCATACTCACTTCGCTTGAGCCAAACGACGTCCTTTTCATCGACGAGATACACCGTCTCAGCCCGGTGGTCGAGGAGTATCTTTACTCGGCGATGGAGGATTACCGCATCGACATAATGATAGACAAAGGCCCGGGAGCGCGTAGCGTGCAGCTCACCTTGGCGCCGTTTACGCTGATCGGTGCGACGACGCGTAGCGGACTGCTCACCTCGCCGCTACGCGCGCGTTTCGGCATACCGTGTCATCTTGAATATTACGATCACAATATACTTCGCTCGATAATATTGCGCTCGGCGGCACTCCTCAATGTAGAGTGCTCGTCGGAAGCGGCAGGGGAGATAGCTATGCGCAGCCGTGGCACGCCACGTATTGCCAACGCCCTTCTCCGTCGTGTCAGAGACTATGCGCAGGTAGAGGGATCGGGCATGATTGATGTCGATATCGCGCGATATGCGCTTGAGGCTCTGAATATCGACCGTTACGGACTTGATCAGGTCGATCATAAACTGCTTACGACAATCATCGACAAGTTTAATGGCGGTCCGGTAGGACTTGGCACGATCGCGACAGCGATAGGCGAGGATCCGGGCACAGTCGAGGAGGTGTTTGAGCCATATCTGATAAAAGAAGGCTTCATAAAGCGCACTCCGCGCGGACGCATGGCAACCGATCTCGCATATGTTCATCTCGGCCGTCACAAGGGCTTTGCGGGTGAGTCCAATCTGTTTGATCAATGACAGTCATGCAAAGCGTCATTACTGATATTGAGCCAAAGGAGCCGGATATCGTCGACAGGATAAGATATGTCGTCAGGCTGTCGGGTAAATCGCAGGCGAAATTCGCCCGGACTCTTGGCATTGATCCGGCCAATCTCTCGAAGATACTTACAGGACGGCACCCGGTCTCGGGCGGATTTGTAAACCGCCTTGTCGCAGATGCGGGCATATCCAAACGCTGGCTTCTTACCGGCGAAGGATATCCTTATGAAAAAGAGCAGGACATGCTGCCGTGTGCGACTTTCGATGGACTGCCTGGACGCCGTAAAGCCGGATCGACCCCATTGTATGATGTCGATGTGACTGCGGGCGGGGTAGAGCTGTCGAGAATATTCGCTTCCGACAACATAAACGGATATGTCGACATTCCTGGGCTGAACTCTGGGGCAGTACTCGTCAGAGTGTCGGGCGACAGCATGACGCCCCTTGTGCCCGACGGAGCGTATATTGCCATACGTCGGGTATCTCTCTCGTCGCCGATTGTGTGGGGGCATGTATATGTGGTCGTGACCGACGACTACCGCATGGTGAAACGCATACGCAAGAACAGTAATGCCGGCTGTGTGACGCTGCACAGCGAGAACCCGCAATACGATGATATTGACATGCCGCTTGACGAGATACGTGAGATCTTTATTGTCGAGGCTGTTATAGATTGCCGCCGCTTATGAAACTGATATGGTTCCCTGAAAAAATCGGCTTGTGTGCCGATCGTGACAATGATGCGCTGCCGTCGTGTCGTCTTGCTGTGGAAACGGCCGTCGTGAGACATGGCACGCCGCTTTTCCTTCCCGGATGGAGTGACGCATGGAGGGGGACTGTCGGTGTCGGCGTCATAATCGATCGTCTTGGCCGACACATAGACCGACGCTTTGCCGGACGCTATTATGGCAGAGCGGTACTCGCGGTGAAAGCTATGCCGGAGAATCAGGCATACAGCGCGCCAGCATATGCCGACGCACTGTTCAGTCTTGACGGAAGCATTCTCGTCTCGTCGCCGTTTGAACTGTCCGAGACATCGGCGGCTCTCGAAGCGGCGGGTGTGCCATCGTATGCCGGGACAGATCTGACCCTGATGTTTGATGTAGCTGTCGCCATGGCAAGCCGCGCATTCACGTTGCATACCGGCGACGTGATTATTGCGGGTGAAATCACCGACGTGCCGCTTGTAGCAGAGACGAGACTGACTTTCAGTATCGGTGACACGACGATATTGACGCACAAGATCAAATAGATCCTTTAAATATTTTCGGTCATATATACAATAAGACGGCATGGATTGCAGTTATAGATAATAGTAAATGCTGTGATTTATGTCGTTTAGAAACTGGCTTATTCTGTTGCTGACTGTCGTCATGTCGTGGGTGCACGGCACGGCTCAGGATTATACAAAAAATGATTTTAATCCGATTTCGACAGGTGTTACATCGCTCTCGATCGCGCCTGACGCACGTGGCGCATCTATGGGCGATATAGGGGCGGCGACAGAGCCCGATGCAAACAGCCAGTTCTGGAATCCGTCGAAATATGCGTTCGCCTACGACCGGGCCGGAGTTGCCGTCAACTATACTCCATGGCTGCGCAAGCTGGTCAATGACATTTTTCTGGCAGATGTGAGCGGCTACTGGAAGCTGGGCTATGACCGAAATCAGGCGATAGGGGCGTCGTTGCGCTATTTCTCGCTTGGCGACGTGATTACCAACGACGATTTCGGCAATGTCATGCAGTCGCTTAATCCATATGAACTTTCTTTCGATATCGGATATTCGCGTAAACTATCGGAGAAGTATTCGATGGGCGTGGTGCTGCGTTATATATATTCCGATCTCGGATTCTCCGATTCATATGCCGGTGACCAGTCTACCGGTGCTTCGGCTTTTTCGGCAGACATATCAGGATATTTTACAACCTATCCTATTATTGGGAGAAATGAGTGTCAGTGGGCGTGGGGATGGAATATCTCAAATATCGGAACGAAAGTAGGATATAACAGCGGAGAGCAGCCGGCGTTTCTGCCGACCAACCTGCGCATCGGCACGACATTCATGTTCCCGCTTGCCGACTACCATAATCTCGCGCTGTCGGTGGATCTCAACAAGCTTCTTGTGCCGGTCAGGCCGCGTGAAGCAGATTTTGACATGGACACCGAGCAGGGTCAGGCCGATTATCTCAGAGCACTGGAAAAATGGGAGGACATGTCTCCGGTTTCAGGAATATTCAGGTCGTTCAGCGATGCTCCCGGAGGGTTCAGGGAGGAGATGCGCGAGATCTATTACTCGGTTGGAGCTGAATACAGCTACAACAGGCAGTTTTTTCTGCGAACCGGTTATTATCACGAGAACAAATATAAGGGCAATCGCCGCTATTTTGGCTTTGGTGCCGGATTTAAGGTGAGTGCGTTCTATATCGACGCAGCATATATGGTGGCGACAGCGCAGACATCGCCTCTCGACCAGACACTCAGGTTCACATTGTCGTTTGATATCGAGGGAATCAGGGAGATATTCGGCAACGGTCGCAAATGATATTTATAAAGTGAATTTATATTTATGAATTCACTTCTGTGGCAAAGGATGTACGATTAAAGAATAAAAATCGCTATATTCGCGTAATATTTGTACAGAACCGAAATTTACACAGACATGATATATTCTTTCCGTATTGTTTCCGATGAAGTGGATGATTTCAAGCGGGAAATTAAAATAGACGCAGAAGCGTCGTTTATAGAGCTTCGTGATGCGATATGCAAGGCATGTGACTGGTCTACAGACCAGATGTCGAGTTTCTTTCTGTGTAATGCCGGATGGGAGAAGCAAAAAGAGGTGACCCTCGAAGATATGGGTGGAGATGAGCTTACAAGAAACCTCTATCTGATGCGTGACACTGTTTTGGCCGACCTGATGGAGCTCAAGGGGCAGCGCCTGTTGTTTACATTTGACTATCTCACCGATCGTTCGCTCTTTATGGAGCTTACCGATATAGATCCGGCCAAAAACATGATAGACGCGGTGTGCACCTACTCAAAGGGGGTGGCGCCGTTGCAGGAGGTGGATATAAACGATCTTGATCTGCAAAGCGATGCAATGGCGTCGCTTGCCGCTGATGCTGAAATGGACCTTGATGAGGACGACATGTACACCGATGAATCCATTGACGGTATCGACACCGAGATGCCTTACGACGATTACGACAATATTTACTAAATACAGAGGTATATGATTATTATCGCAGACAGCAGTTCCACGCGCACTGAATGGACGCTTCTTGACGGTGATGTCATAGTTGCGCATTCTCTCACGCAGGGACTCAATCCATTTTATCTTTCACGGCGCGAAATCAGCCACATAGTGAGGCTCGGCCTTCCCGACATGTTTTTTAAGCGTCGTTGGGAGCAGATCTTTTTTTATGGAGCCGGATGTGCCACTCCTGAGCGTAACAAGATTGTGGAGCTGTCGCTGACGGCGCAGTTCCGCACGCCTGTGACCATCAGCAGCGACCTGCTCGGGTCTGCCCGCGGACTGTTTGGCAAGGAGTCGGGTATGGCATGTATCCTCGGATCGGGATCCAACTCATGTCTCTATGATGGTGAAAAGATTGTTGCCAATGTGAAATCAGGCGGATTCATCCTGGGAGACGAGGGGAGTGGCAGTGCTCTCGGACGACAGTTTGCAAGTGATTGCCTTAAAGGCATCGCGCCCAAAGAACTTGCCGAGGAATTTTTTGAAGAGTACAAACTCAGCAAAGACTCGATGGTAGATGCCGTTTATACTTTTCCGCATGTCAACCGCACATTGGCCACATATGCGCGCTTTCTTGCCGAATGCGCAGACAATCCGTATATAGTGAACCTTGTGAGTGAGGAATTCTCAAAATTCTTTAAAAGAAACGTACTTCTATATCCTTCATATCAGGATGTAAAGACCGGCTTTGTCGGATCGATAGCCGTGACATTTGAAAAAATACTGCGGGAGATCGGGCGTAGCTTCGGCGTGAATATCTCCAAGATCTCGGCAAGCTCGATGGAAGGACTTGTGCACCATCATTCGACGCTTTGATGCAGGATGACGCGGTCTTTGGCGTAGAGTTTCAGCAGTGGGTCAGAGAGCATGCCTCAGATGATCCCGACCGACTGAGGCTGTCTTTTCATGGCGATCCACGTCCGTGGATTCCATATGCGATCACTCAGGTTGCTTCTTTGCGTCGTGCCGAAAAAAAGTTTCATACGTCCGGGGGGCAGTCGTTTGTCCCCGAAGTCATAGCGTCCGACATAGCTTTGCAGCAGTCGACATCGGCCGATATCGCGATGCTCCATGCTTCATTGCTTGCAGGGCGTGTCGCCGTTGACTCCGATGTGCTCGACATGACGTGCGGACTTGGCACAGACACACGTGCGCTTTCACGCTTTTTCAATGTCACCGCGTGCGAGCTTAATCCGCTTCATGCGGCTATGGCACGTGCTAATTTTCGTGACAACCCCAGGGTAAATATCGTTGAGACCGACAGCGTGGAGTATCTGCGATCGGTCGGTAGCGGCACGTTTGCTGCGGTTTTCATCGACCCTGCCCGGCGCGACGATCTGGGTAGGCGGGTGTACGGCATACGTGACTGCACTCCCGATATAACAGAGATTCTGCCGCTTCTGCAGCCTGTGCAGCCGGTTGTCATGTGCAAGCTTTCGCCGATGATTGACATATCACGGACGCTGATTGACATACCGCATGTCTCTGACGTGCATATTATAGGCGACGGCCGTGAGTGCAAAGAGCTCGTTGTGGTAGTTGACCGCAAACGGTGTCCGTGCAGCATCGCCGATACACCGGTCAGCCTTTGGTCGACGCCGCAGAGGTGCGATCTCCGATATACTATTTCCGACGAGGCTGCGGCCGCTCCGTTACCGTATATGTGCCCTGAGATCGGCGATACGCTTTGGATCCCGGGGCCGGTGGCGATGAAAGGCGGATGTTTCAATCTGCTGTCATCGACATTCGAGATAAATCCGGTAGCACCCAATACTCATATATACACCTCTTCCGGCAATGCAAAGACAGGATTTCCCGGACACGGAGAGGCTGTCATCGATGTGATACCCTGGAAATCGTCGGAGTTGAAAGCGTTGAAAAAGAAAAAGATCAGTGCGGGAGCGCGTGTGCGCAACTTCGGTCTCACTGCACAGCAGCTTTCCGATAAGCTCGGACTGTCAAATGGCTCTGACACAACGATGATTACCGGCATGACGCTTGCCGGCGGCTCGCGTGTGCTCGTCGTCAGCACACGCGCCTGACGTTTGGGCTACGCCTGCTTCAGCTTTTCTTTCAGATATCGTCCCGTATGGCTTTCCACGCACTCGGCAATTGTTTCGGGCGTGCCGCAGCATACGATATTACCTCCGGCCTCGCCGCCTTCCGGCCCTATGTCGATGACATGATCGGCAGTCTTTATCACGTCGAGATTATGCTCGATGATGATGACGGTGTGGCCGAGCGCAAGAAGGCGCTGAAACGAATCCAGCAGCCGCCTTATGTCATGGAAGTGCAGGCCGGTAGTAGGTTCGTCGAATATAAACATCGTGGGCTCCTGGCGGTCGAGCGACAGATAGTATGCGAGTTTCACGCGCTGGTTCTCTCCGCCCGAGAGTGTGGAGCTTGATTGTCCGAGCGTGATATATCCGAGTCCTACATCCTGTAGCGGCTTGAGTCTTTTCACGATCTTTTTCTCTGTGCTCCCGTCGGCACCCGAGAAGAACTCTATCGCGTCGTCTACCGTCATATCAAGTATGTCCGATATGTTTTTGCCGCGATATGTCACCTCGAGTATGTCATGCTTGTATCGTTTTCCATGACATGCCTCGCAGGTCAGCGTAAGATCGGCCATAAACTGCATCTCGATAGAGATGACCCCCTCGCCTTTGCAC
Organism: uncultured Muribaculaceae bacterium; assembly: GCA_964389525.1. Lineage (GTDB taxonomy): Bacteria > Bacteroidota > Bacteroidia > Bacteroidales > Muribaculaceae > JAFLTL01. The sequence goes on from CAYMEX010000020.1 coordinate 39,593, forward strand.
TCCTCGCATCTGCCTCCCTCGGCGTTGAACGAGAAATAGGCCGGTGTATAGCCCATCTGTTTTGACATTTGCTGCGATGCCATGAGAGCGCGTATCTCGTCAAAGGCTTTCAGGTATGTCGCCGGGTTGCTACGCGTGGATTTACCGATGGGATTCTGGTCGACAAACTCTATGCGGCTGATGCGCGACAGATCGCCGCCGAGCGAACGGAACGCCCCCGGTGCATCCGACGGCTCTCCGAGATGGCGAAGCATCGATCTGTAGAGTATGTCGCGTACAAGCGTTGATTTTCCTGAGCCGCTCACACCTGTCACGACGGTCAGTACGCCAAGCGGAAAATCAACATCGATATTTTTCAGGTTGTTGGCCGACGCGCCTTTTATGGTGATCCTGTCACGCCATTTGCGCCGTGAACCCGGTATTGCGATTTTGTCTTTGCCTGTGAGATAATCGGCCGTGTGGCTGCCGGTAGCACGTTCGAGATCCGACGGCGTGCCCTGAAACACTATGCGTCCGCCATTGGTGCCCGCATCCGGCCCGACGTCTATCAGGTAGTCGGCCGTGCGCATGATCTCCTCATCGTGCTCGACCACAACGACGGTGTTGCCGATCGACTGCAGCTTACGCAGAACGCCGATCAGACGTTCGGTGTCGCGCGAATGCAGGCCGATGCTCGGTTCGTCGAGGATGTACATTGACCCCACAAGTGCGCTGCCGAGCGAGGTTGCGAGATTTATGCGCTGGCTCTCTCCTCCCGAAAGCGTCGACGACAGGCGGTCGAGCGACAGATATCCGACTCCCACGTCTACAAGAAAGTTGATGCGGCTGGTAAGTTCGGCGACAAGACGTCGGCCGATAATCTCGTCATTGCCTTTCAGTCGCAGAGCCGACATCCATTTCTGAAGATCCCACACAGGCATTTTCACAAGATCGGTGATGCTCTTGCCGTCGATCTTCACGTATTGTGCATTCTGTTTCAGTCTTGAGCCATGACATTCAGGGCAGAGTGTCTTGCCCCTGTATCGGGCTTTAAGCACTCGGTACTGTATTTTGTACTGGTTTTCGTCGACCATTTTGAAAAAATCGTCGATGCTCCCGACAAATTTCCCGTTGCCGTGCCACAATATGTTTTTCTGTTGCTCGGTCAGCTCGGAGTATGGCTTGTGTATGGGGAAGTCGATGCTGCTTGCGATGTGTATGAAATTGCGCTTCCATTCGCTCATTTTCTCACCTTTCCAGCATGCTACGGCATCTTCATAGACCGAAAGCGACTTGTCAGGCACGACAAGATGCTCGTCTATGCCGATCGTCATGCCGAATCCCTCGCAGGTCGGACATGCTCCGTAAGGATTGTTGAAGTTGAACATCTGGTCCGACGGCTCCTCAAACTTCATGCCGTCGGCTTCAAACCGGTTGGAGAAAGTGAAGCGCGAAGGAGCCTGGCCGCGTTTGTCGCTGTCCCATACGGCAAGCTGGCATTCGCCGTTGCCTTCGTAGAATGCTGCTTCTGCGCTTTCGGCAAGGCGGTTGAACTCGTCACCGCTGTGCGACACCGACAGGCGGTCTATTAGCAGACGGTAGCCCGCGATGGTTTCAGGTTCTGTATCTTCGGCGATAAGATCCTCGATACTCAGAAAAAGGCCGTCTTCGGTAAGCACTCTGCTGTAGCCCTGCTTCATCAGTATCTCGAGATGAGTTTTATGACCGCGGCCTTCAGGCACGTTTATCGCCACCGAAAGGGCTATGCGTGTGCCTTCGGCAAACTTGCCCGCCGTGCTCAGCACATCCTCGACAGTGTGTTTCTTTACCTCTTTCCCGCTTATAGGGGAAATAGTGTGGCCTACGCGTCCAAACAAAAGTCTGAGATAATCGTATATTTCAGTTGAAGTGCCTACAGTCGACCTCGGGTTGCGGGTGTTGACCTTTTGCTCGATGGCGATGGCAGGAGGCAACCCCTTGATCAGATCGACTTCGGGTTTCGACATGCGTTTCAGAAACTGTCGGGCATAGGCCGACAGACTCTCGACATAACGGCGTTGTCCCTCTGCATACAGCGTGTCGAATGCAAGAGATGACTTTCCGGAGCCCGACAGGCCGGTTATCACTATAAGTCGGTTGCGTGGTATCTCGACGTCAACACCCTTCAGATTGTTGACACAGGCGTTTTTTACAGTAATATTCGGTTCTTTGCTCATTACTGTTGTGGCGTTTTCAAAACGATACAGTCCGCCGGTCAGCACACGGCTGTGGCTCCGGCGTGGAGTTGCATAGTGACACAATGAAGCGATCCGTGCTGCTTTATCAGCGCGTTGCAGTCTATGCCGGCGATTGTATGGTCAGGAAAAGCGATCTTCAACATCTGCAATGCAAGTTCATCGTTTTTCGGCTGGCCGTATGTCGGCAAGAGGATTGCACGGGGGGTGATCAGGAAATTGGCATATGTGGCCGGCAGACGCATTCCATCCTCATCGTAGATCGGATCGGGGAGTGGCAGGCCTATCAGATTGTATGGAGAGCCGTCGGCGGTTCTGAATTTCCTAAGCTCGGCTTCCATCTTCATAAGCTCCTCATTATGCCGGTCGTCCTGAATATATGATTTTACGTAAACGATTGTGTGTTCGTCGGCAAATCTTGCAAGTGTATCTATATGGCTGTCTGTGTCATCTCCTTCAAGATAACCGTGATTCAACCATAATATCCGGTCGGCTCCAAGAGTATCCTTCAGATATGCCTCGATCTCGTCGCGCGTGTTTCCGCCATTGCGGTTGGGTGACATAAGACACTCCGTGGTTGTGAGTAGTGTCCCACATCCGTCCGACTCGATAGAGCCACCCTCGAGAATGAAACTTCGTCTGTTCTCGAGAGGGAAGGTGTATAACCCCGATTCCTTTGCCCGGAGATTTATAAGATTGTCGTTGGCTGAGGCAAACTTAAGTCCCCAGCCGTTGAACTGGAAATCTACAAGGATTTTGTTCCCGTTTTCTTCAACTGTTATCGGTCCGAAATCACGTGCCCATGTGTCATCGGTCGGCACTTCGGTGATGCACAGTCTGTCATCTGGCAGATCCGAAGGGAGATTGCGGCGTGTCTCGGCTGCGTCGGGCGTCACGACAATGGCTGTAAGCCCGGCCGTTTCAATTACTGCTCGGATTATATTGTTGAAGCATTCGCGCGCTTCATCGAGCATATATGCCCAGTCTGTCGAGGCATGTGGGTAGGCAAGAAGCACCGATGCGACATCCTGACTCCATTCTGCTGGCATCAGTCGATTTTCCGACATTCTCATCATATATCGTGATCGGTAAGAGAATCCCATACCGAATTGCGGTTTTCAATGTATTCTTCACAGAAATCAAGAAATCCGTTGCGGAAGCTGCTGCCGTTCTCATTGCACCATTCCACATATTGTTTCTTCAGCTCATCGTCCTCGGCGACCATTTTTTTGAACTCTGCCTCGGCCATGTCAATGCTGTCGATATCAGATATTATCTTGACAAACAGATCGGTTATCTCTGTCATCTCATAGAAATTACTTAAAGATTTGAATTTTACAAACCCAAAAATAATATTTTTTATAATAAAACAAGTCTTATCAAGAACCAAAAAGAGTGACCGAATGTTATAAAGACATAAAAAGGACATGAATAAGTGATTTCGAGATATTTTTAGCTATTTAGATTTTGATTGGATGATTGTATTAGGGGTTCCGACAGCCGCTGAGGCTCTCGGGACTCCACTTTGTCATTTCCGACATGTTTTAGCTTCTGTTCTTGGCGCTTTTTTGTGTTAAATGATCTCCTTGATGTATCTTTGAAAAAAAATAATGAAAACGGCACTATGAATGAACTTTCAATATTGAGAGGCCTTTTGCTTCGCGACAGATCGGTCAGGCGTTTTACGCAGAAGCCTGTGTCTGTAGAGTCGCTGAAAGAGATCGTTGATCTTGTGAGATATTGTGCATCGGGAGCCAACCGTCAGCCATTGGTCTACATGATTGCGACCGATAAAGAAATCGTCGACCGTCTGTATCCCGCGTTGAAATGGGCCGGATACTACGAAGACTGGGATGGTCCGGCACCCGACGAGAGGCCGGTGGCATATATCGTGCAGGCTCTTGACACGAGGATTGCGGCGAACCCTCTGTGCGACGACGGCATTCAGCTTCAGGCTATCACGCTTGGCGCTACGGCGCTCGGGCTTGGCGCTTGCATAATAAAGTTTTTTCTCCGCAGGCGGTGAAAGAAATCTTTGACCTGCCGGAGGAAATTCAGCCGCTATATGTCGTTGCGCTTGGCTATCCTGCCGAAAGAACCGCGGTTGTCGATCAGAAAGACCGTTCGGATATAAAATATTACAGGGATGCCGACGATTGCCAGTGTGTGCCGAAGCGTCCGCTTGAGAGTATAATATTAAGCATAGACAGACATGAACTATAAACTTCATTTTGATCACTATAATTTTAATGTCGCCGATCTCGACAGAAGTATCGCTTTCTATGGCAAGGCGTTGGGCTTGTCTGAGGTCTCGCGCATAACACCGGCCGACGGTAGTTTTGTCATTGTGTATCTCGGAGACGGTGAGACTTCGTTCAGGCTTGAGCTCACATGGCTTCGCGACCGCAAGACTCCATATGACCTTGGAGAAGGGGAGTTTCACCTCGCGCTGCGCCTTGATCCGGGCCAGGACTATGAGAAAGTGCGCCAATATCACAAAGACATGGGCATAGTATGTTTTGAAAACCATGATATGGGCATCTACTTCATTGAAGACCCCGACGGGTATTGGATCGAGATCCTTCCGCCCGACAAATAAAATATTGTTTCGATTCATCATAATATGTGTTTTTCCCAATAAAATATTAATTTTGTGGCGATTTATGGGGTTAAAGGAGGGGTTTTGGCGGGTAGGATCGGGGTGCTTGAAGGTTAAAGGATGTTAAAGCATTTGCATGTTATAAAACATGTTTTTACCTTTGCATCGCTTTTCCGGGAGGGACACACCACAGCAAGGGTGCTTCCGGGGAGCGGAAAAGAGAAGATTGAAAAGAGTTACAATAGACGAAGTAGTACAAGAGAGAGCCGTGACCGTGGTTCAGTAATACTGAGCGAGGTCACAGAGCAACACTCTGTCAATTTCTGTCAGCGCAATAAATCAAGACAAGCGGAACCATCCACTTGAGAGCAACAGGAGAGGCTACGGTGCCAAAGAGACGCGTGAAGGCAAAAACAATCAATGATTCGGTCTTGCCGCCGCGGTTCTCGACGAACCATCATAGTAGCGGTATTGATCCGAGAGTTTGCCTTGCGAAACAACTTGAAAAAGAAAAACGTGAGATAAACAACAGCGGAGAGTTTGATCCTGGCTCAGGATGAACGCTAGCGACAGG
>CAYMEX010000021.1:0-43112 GCA_964389525.1 uncultured Muribaculaceae bacterium
CAGCAACGCGCTATAAAACACAAGATTTCACACCTGTCAGGTTGCTCGTCAAAGGAGCATAAATGTGCTCGTCAAAGGGACACAGAAGGGTGCCGCCGCCGATCTGGACGGCAACTTTACCATCTCGGGTGTCGACGCCAACGCCACGCTTCTTGTGTCGGCCGTAGGCTACACGCCGCAGGAAATCGCCCTCAAGGGCCGTACAAACATTACCGTCACCCTGCTTGAAGACAGCAAGGTCCTCGACGACGTCGTGGTCATCGGTTACGGCACAATGGACAAGAAGGAGCTGACTTCGGCTGTGTCGCACATCTCAAGCGAGGAAATGATGGCGATTAGCTCTGTTGATCCCGCTATGCAGATCCAGGGCAAGGTAGCCGGCGTGTCTATCACAAATACCGCAACCGGCGACCCCAACAACGGCGCAAGCATACAGATACGCGGCGTGTCGTCGCGTTCGGCCGGTCTTGGCCCGCTGATCGTGATCGACGGTGTGGCCGGCGGCAACCTCCACAACATCAATCCAAATGACATCGCGTCGATCGACGTGCTGAAAGACGGTGCCGCTACCGCCATCTATGGCACACGCGGTTCAAACGGCGTGATCGTCGTGACAACCAAAGGCGGCGCTAAAGACGGATCGGTGCACACCGACTATCAGGGCTACGTATCATGGGACTTTCCCCACAACGATCTCCCGGTGCTCAGCAAGGACGAGTATCTCGCAGCAGGTCTCGGCAATGACTATGGTTACGAGACCGACTGGTTCAAGGAAATCACACGCACCGGTTTTACACAGAACCACACTCTTACTCTAAGCGGAGGCACTGAAAAGAGCAACTACCGCGCTACTCTCGACACCCGCCACGCCGACGGTATCGACCTCCGTTCGGGACGTCGTGAATATGGCGCACGCGTATCGTTTGAGCACAACACAAAGAATGGTCTTATGACATTCTTCGGAACTGTCGCTCCCCGTTACATCCGTGCCAACAATTCTGATCACAGCGCGTTTGCAAACGCATTCGGCGCTAATCCCTCGACTCCGGTCATGGATCCGACCGACCCGACCGGCAAGAAATTCTATGATGTCGAGGGCGACGGTATCTCAAACCCTGTCGAGCTGCTGAAACTCGACAAGAGCTGGACCGAATACAAACTTCTCGAGTGGCACGCCACTGCCAAGCTCAATCTGCTTCCTCTTTTGGCCAAGAACCTCAGCGGCATGCAGCTCAGCACTCAGGTGACACTGCAGGAGCGCCTCGAGGACAATCACGGAAACTGGTTCCGTCCTTCATACCACACTGTGGCTATACGCAGCGGCATACAGGGTGAGGCAAGCCAGAACTTCAACCGTACCAACAACTATGGTGTGGAGTGGCTTACAAACTACATGCTTGACCGAAACAACCACAACCTTAAGGCTATGGTCGGATATTCGTGGCAGCGTTTCGAGGACTATGGCTTCAACGCCGAGAACAAGGATTTCCCCTCCGATGCTCTTACATGGGACAACCTCGGCCAGGGTACATATAATTCAGAGAAAGAAGGCCGTCTCGGCATGGGTTCCTACAAGAACAACAGTACACTGATCTCGTTCTTCGGCCGCGTAAGCTACAATTGGAACAACCGTTACATGGCCACCGCATCGCTCCGTTACGAGGGTTCGTCGCGCTTTGGACAGAACAACAAGTGGGGCTACTTCCCCGCATTCTCACTCGGCTGGCGCATCAGCGAGGAGTCGTTCATGGAGAACACCAAGGGCTGGCTCGACGATCTCAAGATCCGCGGTGACTTCGGTGTAACCGGCAACCAGAACATAGGCAACTACCAGTCGCTCGCCACCTACGGAGGCTACGGCACCGTGTTCTACAACGGCAAGTACTACAAGGGATGGGCGCCCAACAAAAACCCCAACCCCGACCTGAAATGGGAACGCGCCGAGAACTTCAACGTCGGTATCGACTTCTCGGTTCTCAACAACCTTGTCAGCGGTAGCGTCAACTACTACAACCGCACACAGAAAGACCTTCTCGGCGACTACAACGTGTCGGTGCCACCATATCTCCACACCTCGATCTACACCAACGTAGGTACAATGAAGAACTACGGTATCGAGTTTGAGATCGACATCAACGCCGTACGCACAAAAGACTTCAGCTACTCTATCGCACTTGTTGGCGCGACCAACGAAAACAAGTTCGTCAGCTTCTCCAACAACGTCTACCACGGTCAGGAATACGTCTGGACCTGCGGCATGACATCGCCCGGATCGCCCGGATCGCTCCAGCAGATCCGCGAGGGAGAGCGCATCGGCTCATATGTGACCTGGCGCTATGCAGGCATCGAGGACGGCAACTGGATGGTTTACAACAAGGATGGACAGGTAATTCCCATCAGCGAGGCCAAAGAAGCCGACAAGACTATCACCGGCAACGGCCTGCCCAAGTTCACCGGCTCACTTAACAACGTTTTCCGCTACAAGAACTTCGACCTCAGCCTTTACTTCCGCGGCGCAGCCGGTTTTGATCTCTTCAACGTGCATGAGTTCTACTATGGACTTCCTCTCGTAGGTGGCTCATGGAACCGTCTGCAGGGCACCTTCGACAAGAACGGCGACAAGACCAAAGCGATGAACCAGCTCACCGACTACTTCATCGAGAAAGGCGATTACCTGAAACTCGACGTCGTGACACTCGGTTACACATTCAACTTCCAGAAGGCCCGCTTCATCAACAACCTCCGCCTCTATGGCACAGTGACCAACGTCTTCACCATCACTGGCTTCAGCGGCATCAATCCGTCGGCTTATCCCGTCAATGGTCTGACTCCGGGCACATTCAACGGCGCGAAGTCCTACTATCCGTCGTCGACACAGGTTGTACTTGGTGCACAGGTAAGTTTCTAAACAATCATTATGACATTAACAATGAACAAGATACTTAAATTAGTTGCATTATCGGCTCTTCCCCTGCTCGGTGTGTCATCGTGCACCAACCTCGACGAGGAAGTATTCGACCAGCTGATGCAGAACAACTACTATCAGACCCGCGACGACATCATCCGTGCCTACGTCCGCCCGTTTGAGCATTCCTACTGGTCGATCACGACCCTGATCATCCCGCAGGAAAACACTGCCGACCATATCGCCACCTACAACCGTAACGGCGACTGGCTTGACGGACAGTATTATCAGCGCATGCACTACCACACATGGACCATCGACGACAACGACAATCCGTGGGTAGGCGCATTCCAGGGCATTGCACAGTGCTGCTCGGTAATCGACGACTTCAACGCACTCGATCCGGCATCATTCGGCTATACTCAGGAGGAGTTCGACGCCTTCATCTGCGGCTTGCGCACACTCCGTGCATGGCTTTACCTCAACGCTTTCGACGCATACCGCAACATTCCTCTTATGGTCAGCCGCGACGATCAGAGCCTCAACTCCGAGGGTCAGGTCGAGCCTCAAGTGATGTTCGACTTCATCGAGGGCGAGCTTAAGGAGTGTATCGAGCTTCTTCCCGTCAAGCAGGGCACAGGTGGCAACGGCGTTCTGCAGGGCCAGTGGAATAAGGCAGGTGCCGCCGCTCTTCTCGTCCGCCTCTATCTCAATGCCGAGAAATACATCGGCACGCCCAAATACAACGAGTGCGCCGCTGTCTGCGAGGACATCCTCAACGGCACATACGGCACATATAGCGTCGATCCGCGCTGGGACGCACCTTTCGACTGGAACAACGACCAGTGCGACGAGATCATCTACGCCTTCACCGGCTCCTACGGCTATGCACACTGGCAGTATGACAGCGGCATGTACTGGTGGGGAATGCCCGGACGCGCCACCGAGTATCTCGGCTTCAAGGACTGGGGCACATCCAACCCCAAATTCGCGCTGCAGCCCAGTATGGAGATCGACGGCACCCACTTCAACTACGAGCTCGGCTGCCCCGTCGACAAATACAAGAAATATCCCACCGACTACCGTCTGAAGTGCTATAAGAACCTTCCCGGTCAGTCGCAGCGCGAGGGCATGTTCCTCCACGGCTATCTCGAGTACACCGACGACAACGGCAACGTGAAGCGCGTGACCAACGTGAAGGGCGACTACACGCTCTACATCCGCGACAAAGTCGGCATATTCAACGGCACAGATCCTGCCGATGACGCACAGATCCTTGCCCGCGACGGCAAGTCGTGCATGGCCAACGGCGACCACAACTCAGGATGGCACCTGATGAAATATCCGTTCTATCGCGACGGCGATCCCGGAGCAATCGAGGCCGACTTCGCCCTGATCCGTCTCCCCGAGATCATCTATTCGCTCGCCGAGTGCAAGTTCCGCGCAGGCGACAAGGCAGCTGCAGGCAAGCTCCTCAATCAGGTGCGTCGCCGCAACTACCCGGCCAAAGACGTTGCTAACTACATGTATCAGCCCGAAGGCCCGGTTGAACTCACCGAAGCCGAGCTCCTCGACGAGTGGGGACGCGAATTTATCGGCGAGCTCCGCCGTCGCACCGACCTCATCCGCTGGAACAAATACTGCCAGGGCACATGGTGGGACAAGCAGCCCGATGCCGACACCCACACCGAGATCTTCCCGCTGCACCGCAACGTGCTCGGCGCAAACCTCAACCTCAAGCAGAATCCCGGATACGAAGACATCAGCCGTTGATTCTGAAAAGGATGCATAATTTCCGAGAGGCGCGATCGTGAGACCGCGCCTCTTTTGTGTCTTCGCCCGGGGCATCGCAGCTTCCGCACCCCGGCGTAGCCGGAGCTTAACCCCATCCTGTGAGCATGGCGAACAGGGTGGAGACTACGACCTCCACAGACATTCAGTCTCGCAGAGACTGAACCTTAGTCTCATGTGAGTGCGTTTGTTTCGCAGCTCCGCAGCTCGATATTTCATCCGCGCATACACCGCGCTCACTTCGTTCGCACGGTGCGGCTCTCGGATGGTGAGCGCCGGGAGCTACCTCGTGCTGTTGACCGCTATCGTCGGCTGTTATGACAGTGTGCCCAGTATGGTGAGTGCCGGGAGGCGCGACGTTATTGTAAACCCCTGGCGACCGAAAGGGAGCTGGGGATGGAGGCCACAATAAACAGAGAGCCTCGGAGAGGCGATATAAAGGACTTTAACAGTTCAACACAAACAATCAGGTGGAGGTAACCGTATTAATAATGCACGGGGTATTCCGTGTACAACCTTTCTTAAAGATATTATGAAAGACTCAACGAAAAAGCCGGTATTTGAGCCGGTAAGCGCCGAAGAGGCCAAGAAGATCCGCGCCACAGCTGGTGAGGATGTTCCACCGTCGGGACTGGAATGCCCCTCTGGTGGTGACAGAGAGTATGACTCTTGCTACGGAAAGAACGAAGGTGACTGGTGTTGCATCGATTTAGGTGAAAAGAATTTCGGACGATGCCGATATGAGTCAGGAAGTTACTCAAAGCTTAAATGCAAAGGACCATTCATTCTTGGCAGGAAGCTCTGACGGATGAGCCGCAGGCATGGAGAAGTGGGCGTACTGTCGCACGCCCCTACATAAATCAGTCTCATATAGACATATACCAATGGCTTTAATCGGCGCAAGTAGGGGCGTGCGAGAGTATGCCCACTCCCGGTCGAACACGGAAAAGTGCTGTGGAAATATAAAAAGAGGCGCGATCGTAAGACCGCGCCTCTCTATTATTGTTGGAGTTACATTTATACTTCGTCGGGGGTGAGCTCATCGTCGCCCGAGCCGTAGCCGGGGTTCTGTTTGAGCAGGTTGTTTGATCCCATTACGGAGTCACCCACGGGGAGACGATTAACCTTGGTGTCGTTTGTCGGCTCGTGATCCCACCACTTCTCGGTGTGGAAGGCATCCCAGCGGATGAGGTCGATGCGACGGCGGCCTTCGCCGAGGAACTCGATCTGCCACTCGTCAAGGAAACGGTATTTGTCGAGGTTGGCTGTGGTTGCGGGGTTAGGATCGTTGCCGTCCTTGAAGTAACGTTTACGGTTCTTGTTGATCAGATCACATGCACCAGCTACGTCACCCATGCGGAACTTGCACTCTGCGAGTGTCAGATAAGTCTCCGCCAGACGGGTAACAGGGTTATAGCATGTGCCATAGAGCTTGTAGTCTTCTTCATCGGGGATCGGGAACTTCACCAGACGGACACCGTCGTCCTCGTCGGCACAGTAGTACATGGTCGAAGGGAGTTCGGCAACAGAGTTGTACTTCACATCCTTGTCGTTGGTGGCATAACCCTTGGTCTGCGAGTAAGGAGCGATGCGGTCTACGATGTTCACGCACTCACCCTGATGCCAGGGACGGTTTTTGGTTGCCCAGCGATCGGGATAATTCGGGTCGCGGAGTTCTCCGATGAGGAATATGCCCTGATAGTCGCCGTCGTTGTAGTTGTAGAGCTGCTTGCGCAGATCGCCGTCGTCAAACGCCTCGTAGGGAGCGCCGACCTTGAAGCTCGGGTCGATGTCGCGGTAGAGACGGTTCTGCGGATCTCGCGAGGGCTGGAGACAGTGTCCGTTGTATGCGCCGTGGGTAAAGTTGGTCGTGATACCGAAGTACTTGTATACGTGGTATGGATAGAAGTTGTTGACGAAGCCGTTGTTCTTCATCAGCGAATAATCGGCAGGAATAGCCCACATGATCTCAGAGGAGGTCTTGTTGTCGAAATTCCATACGTTGCGCCAATCGCTCTCAAGCTCATAAGGGCCGTAGACACCTGCGATGATGTCTTCGCATAGCTTTGCAGCCTCGCTGTACATCTCAACGCCGATGTAGGCCTTTGCGTTGAAATAGAGCTGAGCGAGGAGCTGAGCGGCAGCAGCCTTCTTCAGATAGCCGTCGGCCTCCTCATGCAGCGACTGACGTGCGGGAAGACCCTCGACAGCAGCCTTAAGAAGTTTCTCGCATTCTGCGAAAGTCTCCTTGACAGTTGCGCGTGGCTTGAGAGGATCGGAAGTCGACTCGTAGATGGGCACACCACCATACCAGTCCATTGCCTGCCAGTAGAAGAATCCCATGAGAGCCTGTACCTGTCCGAGGTGGGCGGCACGCTGCTCCTCTGTCATCTTCAAGGCCGCATAATCCATTGCCTCGATCTGCTCCTTGACAGTGATGCAACGTGCTATACCCTGCATCGCCTCTTTCCAGTTGGTATCGGCAGTGCCCTCCTGCCAGTCCATCGTGTGGTAGTGGCGAGCCATGAATTCACCGCCGTTATACCAGTCGTTGGTTGTACGGGCAGGGCAGATGAATGCGTCGGCCATCAGCTCGTTGATATTGTAGCGGTGTCCTCCCATCTGGGCGAAAGCCTGCCAGTGACCGAACGGACGTGAGAGGAGCTGATAAATGTTGGTCTCACTCTCCACGAAGTTGTCGGGAACCACCTGCGAGTAGTACACCTCGTCCATGTCACAGGAGGCGAGCGTACCAACCATAGCGGCCGACATCAGTATATTTTTGATTTTCATATCTGTCTTTGTTGATTAAGCGTATTACACCTTAGAGTTTAGAATGTCAGCTGAACACCGGCAGTGCAACGTATGGTCTGCGGATAGGTGCTGGTGCCGTCCTGATACTCAAAGCCGGGCCAGAGGCCGTTGACATTCACCTCGGGATTTAAGCCCTTATAGTTTGTGAATGTTGCCACATCGCGCAGAGTAAGGTATATACGAGCTTTCTGGAGATAGTTGGTCCACTTCTTGGTATTGAGCGTGTAGCCGAGAGTGATTGCGTCGATCTTGACGAATGTAGCGTCATAGATGAAATAGTCGCTTAGCAGTTTGTCGCCCTTGACATCCTTATTCAACTCATACAGATTCTTGATCAGGTTCTGACCTGAGCTTGCGATAAGACCGTTATACATGCTCGGCTGCGAGTAAACGTCGAAGTCGAACTGGCCGCGCAGCTGCATGCCGAAATCAAAGTCCTTGTAACGTATCGTATTGTTCCAGGTTACATAAAGTTTGGGTATGGCATTGCCGACATACTGTTTGTAAGCCTGCTTGAGATTGCCCGCCGCGGGGACTACCTCGCCCTTGTCATCATAGATCAAGAAGTTGCCGTTCTCATCAAGGCCTGCATACTTATACACCCAGAACTGTCCAATCTGAGCACCGGCGTAGAGACGTGCGCCGGAACCGGGGCTTCCAGGCGAGGGGAATCCATCACCGTTAAGAGTCTGACCTTCCATACCGAGTTTGGTGATTTTGGATGTATTGTGCGACAGGTTGAGGCTCGGAGTCCATGAGAAATCTCTGGTCTGCACAGCGATACCGCCGAGTTCGATTTCCCAACCGGTGCTTTCCATGTCACCTGCGTTGCGGTAGATACTGTTTTCAACATATGGAGGCTGAGGAGCATCGACCGAGAAGAGAAGATCATTGGTCTTGCGTGTGTACCAGTCAAATTTACCCCAGAGGCGGTCGTTGAAGAGCGAGAAGTCGAGACCGACGTTAAACTCTTTCTTAACCTCCCACTTCAGATCGGGGTTGCCATTGTTGGCGGGACCATAACAGGGAGCCCATACACCTGTACCGGGCACAGGCCATCCATTATACGATGTAAGACGAGTCACAGTCTGACCGGTAGGAATGTCATTATTACCTGTCACACCGTAAGCGACACGCACTTTGAGGTCGCTGAGCCAGTCGCGGGTAATGTCCATGAACTCCTCGCGGCTGATACGCCAGCCACCTGATGCGGCCCAGAATGTACCCCAGCGGTTGTTGGCACCGAAGCGCGACGATGACTCGCGGCGAACCGATGCGCTGACCATATACTTGTCATCGTAGCTGTAGTTGGCACGACCGAAGAACGAAAGCAGACGGTTGGTTGTGCTCTTGTTGGAGCTCATGCCTGCAAGACCATCCTTGAGGTATGTGCCTTCGCCAAGATTCCACGGGCCAATACCGTTAACCGAGAAGTTAGAGTTTTCGGCAGAGAAGTTCTCGCTGCCGCTGTCCCAGAACGACCAGCCGGCAGTAGCGTCGACACGGTGCTCGCGGTTTTCACCGAACTCCTTGAGATAGCTCAGATAAGCGTCGTAAGAGACATTGTTGGTCTTCGAGAAATAGTGATAGGCATATCCGTTGCGACCGTTTGTGAGCGAGTTGAGATGCTTAGCATCCTCATACTTCACGTTATACCACTGCCGGCGATCGACATTGGCCGAAGCATTGATATTGAGGCCGTCCCAGATATTTGCCTTTAGAGTGAATGTGCCCAACAGCCACTGATCCTTACCGTTGTTGGAGCGGAGCATCACGTCGGCAACGGGGTTGTACCAATCGGAACCGGCACCATACTTATTGACGTTATATGACGTGGGATCATCGGGATCCATCACAGGGATGGTCGGATTCATTGTCGTGGCCTGCTTCACTGTACCGGTGCCACCACGCTGATCACGGTCGGCCTCGCGTGCGGTGAGTCGTACACCGAGCTCGACCTTTCCGTCAAACAGCTTGTAGGTGGCGTTGATACGACCCGAATAGTCCTTACGGTTGTCACCGATAACGACACCTTCCGAATCCTTATACATAAGCGAAGAGTAGACCGAGAGGTTGTCGGTGCCACCCTGCAGGGTGATCATGTGCTGCTGCGAGAAAGGATGATTGACAGTCACTGCGTCATACCAGTCTGTATCGTAGCCGAAATCGGTCACATTAGGCACATACTCAAGATACTCCGCAGCGCTGAGCACTTCGGGTTTCTTGCGTATGAACTCAGTCGAGAACTCACCGGTGTAGGTGACGCGTACATTTCCGCTGTTCTTGGCCGACTTGGTGGTGATAAGAATCACACCTGCAGCTGCGCGTGTACCGTAGATAGCGCCTGCCGATGCGTCCTTCAGTACGTCGATGCTCTCGATATCCTCCTGTGCAATAGAACGGAAGTCACCGCCCGGCACACCGTCGATGACGATAAGCGGAGTCTTGCCGCCATTGACCGACGAAACACCACGGAGCTGGAAGCTGTTGCCTGCGTTAGGCGAGCTGTTGCCATCGATGGTAAGACCTGCGATCTTGCCCTGAAGAGCGGTAGCGATAGTCGAGCCGCCGACACCGGCAACAAGATCATCGCCTTTGATCGATGTGATAGACGATGTCACCTGTTTTTTCTGCATCGAACCGTAACCGATGACCACGACGTCGTCGAGGACCTTGCTGTCTTCAAGCAGGGTGACGGTAATGTTTGTACGGCCCTTGAGGGCGATTTCCTGCGGCGTGTAGCCTACGGCCGACACAAGAAGCGTGGCGTTGGCGTCGACACCCGAGATGGTAAAGTTGCCGTCCAGATCGGCGGCGGCACCCTTCTGTGTCCCTTTGACGAGCACATTTATGCTCCTTTGACGAGCACAGTGGCACCAACAATGGGTTCACCTTCCTTATCAAGGACGGTTCCCTTTACGTCGGCAAAAGCCGTGAAGCCCGCAGCTACCCAAAATGCGATTGCAACGCACATCAGGCGGGTCACTTGCGAGATCCTTTCTGTTAGAAACTTCATAGATAACTGATTGGTTGATAATGATTTATGTCTCTCGATGGTATCAGTTTTTCCGGCATTAAAGCTTGGTTATTACTGATGTGTATGGCAAAGTAACGGATTTAATTTAAAATCGGCAATAAATTTTCGCACACATTAACACTTTCGAGACATGTTATATAACATGTTTTTACGTTATCGTTTTGAAACCTATCAAAATACGCACCTCTTAACTAAACGAAACTTAATTTTTTCATTGGAAAAGAGGTTATTTTTTTGTAAGGAGGTGCAAACCGGGCTACGGGGGATAGCTATAATAGCTATGATAGCTAAAATAGGAAGCGAGAGAGATAGGCGCGGAGGATGGCTTCGGCGGAGGGATCCATGAGGCCGTCGAGTGATTGGCCGCAGGCGAGGCGGCGCCTTATCTCGGTCGATGATATATCGAATGACGGGGTGCCATGCAGCATGGTGATGTTTGCGGCAAAGGGCGCAAGGAACTGCGGCAACGTGAAAGCGTAGCCGGGACGGGGATAGATGATCAATCCGAAATCGCCGACAATCTCCTGCCAGCACCGCCATTTACAAAACGAAGGGACGTTGTCGGAGCCGATGATGAGACGGAACGCCCTGTCGGGGTGCAGCTGTGAGAGACGGCGCAGCGCGTCGACCGTGTAGGATGGACGCGGCAAGGTGAGCTCAACGTCGGTGACATGCAGCGAGGCATAGGGGGCGGTGGCGGCATAAAGCATCCTCAGTCTAAGATCGTCGGGCAGCATGTCAGTGCGGCTTTTGAAAGGCGACGAGGGGGAAAGCGACAGCCAGACGCTGTCGACGCCGGCGTTGGCGGCTATCCACCGCGCGAGCCCGACATGACCGAGGTGCACTGGATTGAACGACCCGCCAAGCAGGCCTGTAGGCAATTTCATCGGGGTATCGGCCATCGGTAATTTTTCAGTTCGTTGACAAGATGCCGCTCCTCGCCGCCGAGGTATCTGTCAAGCAGACGGTGAAACGCCTCGGAGTGGTTCATGTGGGTAAGATGGGCAAGTTCGTGACACACGATGTAATCGCGCAGATGCCACGGCAGGAACACGCACATGCCTGAAATGGATATGAGACGCGCAGAGGTGCACCGGCCGAGCACGGTGGAGCCGCGCGACACAGTCCATCGGGCCGGAGCGCAGCCAAGTCGGGCGGCAATCGCCCGCGCCCTCGGCAAAAGTAGCTGCGGAGCGACACGGTGGGCGATGGTGCGCATGGCACGCGCATATATTTCGCGCCCCGACGCCGATGAGAGATCGATGCCCGAGCCAACCGAAAGTGTGGAGTCGGGCAGCGCAGGCGAGAGAATGACCGAACCGGGACGCAATGACTGACGGACAACACGTATCGTCAGACCGTCGAGCACGAGATCGCGCTCCGCAGCAGCGGGTGCGGGACGTGACTCCTTAAGCGCAATCAGGCGCGGGGCAAGACTGTCGAGGGCGGCAACAAACTGGCGGTCGGTGGCGGCCGACGGGCCTGTGACGCGGAATCGGTCGCCGCGCCAGCACGCCGAAAAGCGCGAAGAATTGCGCCGACGCATTATGTCGACTTCGCCGAGACATGGATGGACGAGGCGCGTGTGCATCACTCGTTGTTGCCAACGCCCCAGTGGAGCTTGTCGCGCAGGGCGTCGGCGAATGTGCGACCGGGACGCAGCACGACGTTAGTAGCAAAAGGAGCCTTGCGTATCTCAATGCGTGTCTTAGCCGGGAGCGAGATGGCATGACTGTCGAGGCAAAGCCTGAACGATGAGGTGCGGCAGTTGGTCTTTATCGACAAAATGGAACGGTCGCTCACGACAAGGGGGCGCATGGTGAGGGCGTGGGGCGCGATCGGCGAAATCGACCACGCATCGACGCCGGGCTGTATGAGCGGGCCGCCGACCGAGAGGTTGTAGCCGGTGGATCCGGTAGGAGTGCTCACGATGAGTCCGTCGCCGCTGTAGGTGGCTAGGCGGCGGTGATCGATCTCGACCATCACGTCGATCATCGACGCAGAGTCGAGTCGCAGAAACGACACCTCGTTAAGTGCATATGGCCAGAAGCCGTCGGGCAGTGGCGTGCGTTCGGGGAAACGCACCTCGAGCAGCCCGCGCCGCTGCAACTGGTAGCGTCCCTCGGTGAGCAGCCTGGGCAGCGCCGTGAGCTCCTCGGGAGTGAACGCGGCCAGATAGCCCAGATGCCCCATGTTGACGCCCGCCACGGGTACTCCGCTCGCCCCGCTCCATGCGGCCGCACGCAGAAAAGTGCCGTCGCCGCCGAGGCTAACAATGAAGTCGATATCGTCGGGGGTCTCGATGACCTTAATGTCGCCGGCGACGCCCACCCCCGCGGCAGCAAGCGCACGCACTGTCGCACCGGCCACCACCACGCCGGGCTGCATGATGAAGTCGAGAGCCACAAGAGCCCTCTCGACAGAAGTGAATGATAATGCGAAGACCGCGATACGCATAGCCGTCAGATTATTGAAGTGATCTGATATCCTCAGCAACAGGGCATGGCCGAACAGCCGGATCACATCATATACAGATAATTACATCGCAAATATACGAACAATTTTAAACTTTGGCGCTGTTTTACTTTAAACTTTGGCGCTGTTTTACTTTAAACTTTGGCGGAAATGCGGGCCGGTGCCTGCGTAATGCGCTCAAGTCACAGCCGCTGCAAAAAATATGAAACCGATGTGGCCATTTTATACTGCATATTATACATTTTATAACTATCTTTGTTCAGTTTATCAACCAGGTACCATGATCGAAGTCATAGAAAAATATTTCCCCGACATGAGTCCCGAGCAGCGGCAACAGTTTGAGCAGCTCGGAGTTTTATATCCCGAATGGAATGCCAAGATCAATGTCATTTCGCGTAAAGACATTGACAATCTGATGACAAACCATGTGCTTCACTCACTCTCGGTAGGTAAGTTTCTCAGCCCGGTCGACGGCACCACGTTTATCGACATAGGCACCGGCGGCGGATTTCCCGGCATCCCCATGGCCGTGATGTATCCTCAGTGCCGTTTCCATCTTATCGACCGCATCGGCAAAAAAATCAATGTCGCATCGTCTATCGCCAAAGAAATCGGCCTGACGAACGTGACCTTTCAGCACGGCGACCTGAGCGAATGCCATGAGAAATATGAATTCGCGATATCAAGGGCGGTGATGAAGCTGCCAGACCTGCTCAAGATAGCACGCGCGAACATCGCCCGCCGAGCCCCGCGCAATGCCTATCCCAACGGACTGATAGTGCTGAAGGGCGGTGACCTGCGACCCGAACTCGACGGACTGCGCACCGACTACCTCGAGGAAGATCTGAGCCTGTGGTTCCACGAGCCATATTTCGAGACAAAGAAACTGATATACGTACCATTCTGACCGGCGGCCATGCTGAAGATCAAGTCATTTGAAGTCAATCCATTCGGCGAGAACACATATGTGATCTACGACCCCGTGAGCCGCGAGTGCGCCATCGTCGACCCAGGCATGGAAAACGAGCGCGAGGCCGCCGAGATCGACCGCTGGATCAGTGCCAACGACCTGACGGTAAAGCATCTCGTCGCCACGCATCTTCACATCGATCACGTGTGGGGTGTACCGCATATCAAAAAGACATATGGAGTGAGCCTGACCGCCCACCCCGACGACAGCCCCCTCGGCGCAATGATCGACGCACAGGCGCAGATGTTCGGCCAACGACACTCGCCGGGCAACATGAAACCCGACAACGAAACAGCAGGAGGCGACACACTCCGGCTCGGCGACAACGAGCTGAAAGTGCTCCACGTGCCAGGCCACTCTCCAGGTGGCATCGCACTCTACGCGCCATCGGCAGGATTTGTCGTCGGAGGCGACTCGCTTTTCCGCGGCAGCATCGGGCGCACCGACCTGCCCGGCGGCGACCCGACGGTATTCTCCAGGAGTCTGCGCGAGCAGCTCATGTCGCTACCCGACAACACGGTCGTCTATCCGGGCCACGGGCCGTCAACTACAATCGGGCAGGAGCGGCGCAGCAATCCCTGGCTCGCCATGTGACAGACACCGACAACCAAACGTCAACCATATAAAACGTCAACTATATAAATCACAATAAACCCATTCTCACAATGAAACTCAACAGCAGTCTTCTTCTGTGTGCGGCAGGCATCGCTATCGCAAGCTGCAACGGGCCGCAAAAAGAATTTCAGCTCAAGTCGCCCGACGGCAACACCACCGTTCAGGTCAATGTCGACGACTCGATCACCTACTCGGTGACCCACAACGGTCAGACAATCGTCGACCCCTCGCGCATCGCGCTCGAGTTTGCCGGAGCCGACAACATCGGTGAAGGCCTGACCGGCGCCATCGGCACCGCATCGGTCATCGACCGCACAGTCGAGGCTCCCTTCTACCGCCAGTCGAGCGTCAACGAGAAAGCCAACCAGCTGCGTCTGGCTCTGAACGACAGCACGGCCGTGACATTCCGCGCCTATGACGACGGCGTGGCATACCGCATCGAGACCGACTACACCACTCCGCGCACCGTGACCAACGAGACCGCCGAGTTCAATCTCGCAGGCGCGCCCCAGATGCTCGTGCCTATCGTAAAGAGCTTCAAGACATCGTTTGAGATGCCCTACACGGCTGCTCGCCTCGACACATTCGCCACGGCCGAGAACGAGCTGATGTTCCTCCCGGTCTACGCCGACTTCGGCGAGGGTGGCAAGGTGCTGATATGCGAGTCGGACCTCGAGAGCTATCCCGGCATGTTCCTCACCGCCGCCGACGGCAAGCTCAAAGGCAAATACGCCCCTGTGCCCGACAGCGTCTACTACCACCCCACCCGCATGCAGGAGATGGTCGTGACCGCCAAAGACCATATCGCCGAAGTTGAGGGCGCACGCACCTATCCGTGGCGCATCATAGCAATCGCCGATGAAGACACCGGCCTCCCCGCCAACAACATGGTCTATCTCCTCGGCGCCGACAACCGCATCGGCGACACCTCGTGGGTCAAGCCCGGCAAAGTGGCATGGGACTGGTGGAACGCATGGGGTCTGAAAAACGTGGACTTCAAACCCGGCATCGACAACCGCACATACAAAGCCTACATCGACTTCGCCTCGCAGTACGGCATCGAGTATATCGTGCTCGACGAAGGATGGAGCGACCCCAAGACCGGCAACATACTCGAGTCGATACCCGAAATCGACCTCGAGGAGCTCGTGGCCTACGGCAAGGAGAAAAACGTGGGTGTATGGCTCTGGATGGTATGCAACGCTCTTGACTCGACTCTCGAGGAGGCATGTGAGAAGTACGCCAAGATGGGTATAAAGGGCTTCAAGCTCGACTTCATCGACCGCGACGACCAGCTTGCCGTAGAGCGCGTCTACCGCGTGTCGGAGGCTGCGGCCCGCCACGGCATCATGCTCGACATACACGGCATGTACAAGCCCACCGGCATCAACCGCACATTCCCCAACGTGGTCAACTTCGAGGGCATCTTCGGCCTCGAGCAGATGAAGTGGAGCAACCCCGACATGATGACCTACGACGTCACATTCCCCTACATACGCATGGTGCAGGGTCCGGCCGACTACACCCCCGGCGGCTTCCGCAACCGCACCAAAGACACCTACGAGATCAACTACTATGATCCGCAGACCCAGGGCACACGCGCCCACCAGGTAGCTATGTACGTCATCTGCGACGCTCCGTTCGCCATGCTCAGCGACAACCCGTCGGAATACATGGCCGACCCGGAGTGCACGAAATTCATCGCTGCAATCCCCACCGTCTACGACGAGACAATCATCCCCGCCGGTAAGATCGGCGAATATATCGTGACCGCACGCCGCGACGGCGACACATGGTGGATCGCCGGCATGACGAACTGGGATTACCGCATACTCATGCTCGACCTGCCGTTCCTCACCGAAGGAGTCACCTACACCGGCACAATGCTGTCGGACGACGTGAACGCCGGATCGGACTACACGAAGTACACCATCACCGACGTAACCGCCGACAACAAGACCCCGATCGAAGTGACACTCGCTTCAGGAGGTGGATTCGTTCTCAAGCTCCAGCCTAAGAAATGATGAATGTACTGAAATCATTTGCAATAGCTCTTCCCCTTGTTTGCGCCGCATGCGGTGCAAATGAGGGGAAGACTGTTTATCTCAGCGATTATCTCGCCGAGGGTGACGCACAGACCGACGCCGTGCCCGCTCTGCGTGCGGCACTCGACGATGTCAGAGAGCAGAAGGCCACCCGCCTGGTGCTCCCCGGTGGCGAGCTGCGCATGCGCCCCGACAAGGCCGTCGAGAAATATGAGTTCATCTCCAACAACGACGAGAGCCTGAAACGCATCGCATTTGACCTCACCGACATCGAGGGTCTGACGATCGACGGCAACGGCACGCGCCTGCTTTTCACAGGATTCATATCGCCGTTTGATCTCAAGGACTGCCGCGACATAACCATCGAGAACCTGAGCATCGACTATACACGCACGTTCCACTCGGAGGGCACAATCGCCAATGTATTTGACGGCGGATTCGACATACGTTTCCCCGACGACTACAGAGTCGACCTGCACAACGGTCTGGTGCGTTTCCGCGATCAGGAAGGCACGGTCTATCCCTACGGCAGCATGCTCGAGTTTGACGTCGAGAAGCGCGAGCCGGCCTACTACGCCCACGACATATGGATATGGGGAGGCATGCCGGCCGAGAAAAACGATGACGGCACTTTCCGTTTCTACGGCAAGGACAAGGTCGGCACGGTCGGCAACATCATGGTGTTCGGCGCACTTGCACGCTACAACCCGGCCTTCACGCTGGCCGACTGCGACGGCGTGACGATACGCAACGTCGACCTCTACCACTGCTGCGGCATGGGAGTGATAGCACAGCGCAGCCGCGACATCGAGCTTAACAGGTTCAACGTGCTTCCGGCCGAGGGACGCATGATCTCCATCACCGCCGACGCCACGCACTTCGTGAACTGCGCAGGCTACATACGCATGATCGACTGCACGTTCAAAAACCAGAAGGATGACGCCACCAACATCCACGGCCTCTACATGGCCGTCGACTCGGTGCTTGCGCCCGACCGCATGATGGTGCGCTGGCACAACTCGGGGCAGTATGGCGTCGACTTCATCGAACCCGGCATGACGCTCGAACTTGTCGACAACGACAACATGAACACCTACGCACGCCGCACCGTCAAAGATGTGAAGCGCCTTAACAAGATCTACACCGAGGTCACGTTCACCGAGCCGCTGCCCGACGGGGTGAAGAAACGCCATGTCGTGGCAGCCGACGACGAGTATCCCGACGTGCTGATCAAGGGGTGCCACTTCAGCGGCAACCGAGCACGCGGCCTGCTTCTCGGCTCGCGTGGCCCCATTGTCGTCGAGGACAACTATTTCCACATACCGGGAGCCGCCATACTATTTGAGGGTGACGGCAACTACTGGTGGGAGCAGTCGGGCGTGCGCGACGTCACCATCCGCAACAACGTCTTCGAGAACGGCAACTACGGCTGCTCGTCGTGGGGCAAGGCCTGCATAGCAGTAGGAAGCGGCATCCCCGACCACGCCAGCTGCCGCTACCACAAGAACATAAAAGTAGAAAACAACACGTTCCGTGTATTTGACCCGCGCATCGTCTATCTGTACTGCGTCGACGGCTTCGAGTTCACGCCCGACAACCGCATAGAGATGACCGACGACTACGTCTACGCGCGTGAGGAGACACGCAACTTCGTCGCCACCGACTGCGACAACATCACATTACCGCAATGAAAAACATCCGTTCAACCATAGCCATTCTGGCCATAGCCCTCGCGTCGGCAACAGCCGGTGCCAAAGTGACGCTTCCGTCGGTCATGGGCAACAACATGGTGCTTCAGCGCGACACCCAGGTGAACATCTGGGGCAAGGCGGCACCCAAGGCAAAAGTCACCGTCACCCCGTCGTGGGACGGCAGGACATACACCGCAACAGCCGACAGCGACGGCCGCTGGACAACAAAAGTCGCCACCGGCAACGCCGGAGGCCCCTACTCGATCACCATAAGCGACGGCGAACCTGTCGTGCTCGACAATATCCTGCTCGGCGAGGTGTGGATATGCGGCGGCCAGTCGAACATGGAGATGCAGGTGCACGGGTTCATGCACCAGCCGGTGGCCGGCGGTCTTGAGGCCATACTCGACGCGCCCAACCATCCCGGCATGCGCTTCTTCACGGTAGGACGCTCGATCTCCGACACTCCGCTCGACGACTGCAAAGGAGAGTGGCTCGAGTCGACACCCGAGGCCGTGGCCGATTTCTCGGCATGCGGCTACTTCTTCGGCCATCTGCTCAACCAGATGCTCGGAGTGCCTGTCGGGCTGATCACGTCGAACTGGGGCGGCACATGCGTTGAGCCCTGGATGGACGAGGCCGCATTTGAAGCCGTCGAGGGGATCGACAAATCGGTGTCGCGCGGACGCACAGACGCCAATCAGGTCGTAGGCCACCTCTACAACGGCATGATCCATCCTATCGAGAACCACACCGCCAAAGGCTTCATCTGGTATCAGGGGGAATCAAACCGCGGCCATCACGACGACTACGTGAAGCTTCTGTCGGCCATGATCACCGACTGGCGCAACAAGTGGGGCGACAAAGATATGCCGTTCTACATGGCTCAGCTTGCTCCATACCGTTACGACGGCGCCGAGAAGATGTCGCTACCCATGATCATCGAGGCACAGTATAAAGTCGCCGCCGAAGTGCCGAACGTCGGCATTGCCGCAACCACCGACATAGGCAACCCTATAGGCATACACCCGTCACACAAAAAAGAGGTGGGCGAACGCATGGCATTTCTTGCCCTGCAACGCGACTACGGCGTGAAGGGACTCCCCCTCCCCGCTCCCACCTATAAGTCAATGAGTGTCGAAGGCAATAAAGTCACCCTCGAGTTCAACAACCTCGCCTTCGATCAGGACTGGTGGGAAGGCAACACTTTCCACAGCTATCTCGACGACCGCTACATACGTCCGCAGGGATTTGAGGTAGCCGGCGAAGACCGCGTGTTCTATCCTGCGACCGGCGGATTCGGCCACGGCAAGAATACAATCGAGATCTACAGCGACAGCGTTCCAAATCCTGTCGCCGTCAGATATTACTTCCACAACTACATGCCCGACGCAAATGTGAAAACATGTCTGGGACAGCCCCTCGTGCCTTTCCGCACCGACAACTGGCCGGTCAAGATCGACTAAGCGCAATTCCATATATACAAAGGCGGGCCCGTGAGCCCGCCTTTGCTGTTTCATAGCCGATATATGCGGGTTATGAGTTGACGGAGCGGCAGTCGGGGCACAGGCCTTTGAGCATGAAATTGACCGATGTGACAAGGAACGCTTCGGGGATGTCGATGTGAGGAGCGTTGATCTCCTCAAAACAGTACACGCGGTTGCATTTCTCACAATAGAAATGGGCGTGCATGTCGGATATGGAGCAGTGGTTATGGCTGTGGCATATCTCGTATTTTGTTACTCCCCTGCCATCTTCCATCGCATGCACGGCACCATGCTCAAGCAGCAGCGCGAGCACGCGCGAGATGCTCGACCGATCGAGCGTCTGCAGGTCTTTTTCGAGTTCGACAAGACTCAGGGGCGACTCGGCGGCAAGCAGTGATCTTATGACGAGTATGCGGTTGGGGGTTGGCTTTATGCCGGCGTTATCAAGAACCTCGGCGGGTGAAGTGTACATGGACGTGATTTAAACTTATTGCAATATGTTTTCTCAAAGTTAATGAATTTATCGAGACCAATGAGCTGCAATCGGGTTGCAGACACATCGTTCGTTATCATTTTTTAGGTAAGAGGAGATGAGAGAGACGTCTTTTATGCCGTAATTTTACAATAAAATAGAAGTAAAACTATGGAACTGTTGAATTCATTACTATATATGCTCAACGAGATGTCGCCCTACATCCTGTTGGGTTTCTTCATCGCCGGGCTGATGCACGCTTTCATACCTCAGCAGACTTTTGCCCGCCATCTGTCGGGCACCGGGTGGAAAGCCGTGGTGAAGTCGGCGCTTATCGGTGTGCCTCTGCCGCTCTGCTCGTGCGGTGTGCTCCCGACAGCGATAGCGATGCGGCGCAACGGCGCGTCGCGTGCGGCCTCGACGTCGTTTCTGATCGCCACGCCGCAGACAGGCGTTGACAGTATTGCCGCCACCTGGTCGCTACTTGGACCGGCGTTTGCTGTCGTCAGGCCTGTGGCTGCGCTTGTCACGGCGATGCTGGGCGGTGTTGCGGTCGGCAAGACCGAAACCGAGCCTCAGCCGGCCGCACAAGCATGTGCAGTGAACACCGACGAGCGGCCGAGCGGGTTCGGCCGACGCCTTACGGCGGCTCTCGGATACGGGTTTGTGGATCTGGTCGGCAGCATTGGCGGGTGGCTTGTGGCCGGACTCATCATCGCTGCCCTGATAACGGTGTATGTACCGGAGGATTTCTTCTCGGTGCTCGGCCGGACACCGATCCTGTCGATGATCGCGGTGCTTGTGATAGCGATACCGATGTATGTGTGCGCGACGGGATCGATACCTATCGCCATGTCGCTTGTGCTGAAAGGGCTGTCGCCCGGCACGGCGCTTGTGCTGCTGATGGCCGGTCCGGCGGCAAATTTCGCATCGTTTACGCTTATCTCGCGTGAGATGGGCCGACGCGCGGCTGTGTGCTATCTTCTGTCGATTGTGGCCGGAGCCATCGCTTTCGGTCTGATGATCGACTACCTTCTGCCTTCGAGCTGGTTTGCGCTCGGCGACATGAAGGGCGGCTCATGCCATGCGGCACATGAGTTCGGAGTTTTTTCGACCATCTGCTCGGTGATACTGGTGGCACTGCTACTTGCCGCCTTTGTAAAACGAATTACCAACACACATAAAATCACAGGAAATATGACTAAGGAATATGTTATCAAGGGGATGAACTGCCCCCATTGCCAGGCGACCGTAGCCAAGAGCATCAGCGGCGTCAAGGGAGTGACACAGGTCGACGTGAACCTCTCGGCCGGCAAAGCCACTGTCGAGGGTGAACACAATGCCGACGATGTAATCGCTGCCGTCCGCGCCGCCGGTTTCGATGCCGAGAAGTGACACGGCAGACACCAGAAGCAACCCGGGCATGAAGTCCGGGTTGTTTTTTTATGGTGGTAGAAGCAGGGATGTTAAGGTTTTATTAAACTTTAGGTGGAGGTTAGGCGTATGTGGTTGTTATCGGATATATTTGCAGCTGAAGTGATCGAACCACGATGTTTGTAAAAGGTAAGGACTATGAAGAAGATACTTGTTGTCGACGACGAAGAGACGCTGTGCGAGGGTCTGCGGTTCAATCTCGAGGCCGAAGGCTATGGCGTCGATGTAGCCTACAGCGCAGAGGAGGCTCTTACACTTGATCTGAGCCGGTATGATCTTATCCTTCTTGATATAATGATGGGGGAAATTTCGGGGAAACAGCTCGCCAGGATACTGAAGACCAACCCTTCGACGACCGGTGTACCGATAATTTTCTGCACTGCCAAGGACACGGAGGACGATATGGTTGGCGGACTGGACATGGGCGCCGACGACTACATCGTGAAGCCGTACTCGATACGCAACGTGCTTGCCCGCGTGCGGACGGTGCTCAGGCGCACACAGCACAGCGACAGCCCCGATGACGACGGGGAGATCTCATATCAGGGCCTAACGGTGATACCGTCAAAGAAGATGTGCATGGTCAACGGCGCTGAGGTGAAGATGCCCCGGAAGGAATTTGAGATACTACTGAAACTGCTGTCGCACCGCGGGCATGTGTTCTCGCGCGACGAACTAATAAGAGACATCTGGCCCGAGGAGGTCGTGGTGCTTGACCGCGTGGTTGACGTGAATATCACGCGCATCAGAGGGAAGATCGGTCCATATGCAAAAAATCTTGTAACACGCTCAGGATATGGCTACGGGTTCATGGATTAGACTGACATACCGCCGGAGACTGTTTCTCGGGCTGGTGGCATACTCACTGCTTCTGGTGGGATGCTTCGTGACGTTTCAGTATCACCGCGAGAGGGCGTTTAAGGCCGACGAGCTTAACTCGCAGCTGCAGCTGGTGAACACCTACATACTCAATGAGCTGTCGGAGGGGAAAAGTGTCGGGGAAATGCGGTTGCATGAGGTGTGCCCGCTCAACGACATGCGTCTGAGCATCATCGGCAAGGACGGCAATCTGCTATATGACAATTCGATTGACTCGCTCCCAGGAAACAATCACCTTAACCGCAAGGAGATAGCCGAGGCGATGGCCAAGGGCAGCGGCTACACGCTCCGGCGTCACAGCGAAGTGACCGACAAGACTTATTTCTACTCGGCGAAGCGCGGACAGGGAGGAGAAATCGTCAGAACGGCTGTGCCATACACGCTGTCGCTTAGCGACATGCTGCGCGCCGATCTGGGATTTCTGTGGGTCATGGGATTCATCACGGCGCTGATGTGTCTGCTCGGGTATTTCGCCACCCGCAGCGTGGGACTGCACGTGTCGCGTCTGAGCAAGTTTGCAGAAAAGGCCGAGAAGGGCGAGCGTATATCGGATGTTGAGCCATTTCCGCACGATGAGCTCGGCGACATATCGAACCATATCGTCAGACTGTATGCGCGTCTGCAACAGGCCAACGCCGACCGCGACCGCGAGCATGCCGCCGTCATGCACGAGCAGCGGGAGAAGGAACGCATAAAGAAACAGCTTACCAACAACATAAACCATGAGCTGAAAACACCGGTGGCTTCAATACAGGTGTGCCTTGAGACGCTTCTCGGTCACCCGACACTCGACGATGAGAAGCGCACGGAGTTTCTGACGCGCTGCCTGGCCAACACCGAACGGCTGAAACGTCTGCTTACAGATGTGTCGCTCATAACGCGCATGGACGACGGAGGAGAAGCGATATCGAAAGAAAAGGTGGATCTTGCGGAGATCGTGGCCGACGTGGTGGCCGAGTCAGACCAGATGGCGGCCGCCAAGGGCATTGAAATCGGGAACAAAGTCGCCGGCCCGCTCGTTATGACCGGAAACGCTCCTTTACTCAGGTCTATTTTCATGAACCTTGTCGACAACGCCATAGCCTACAGCGGGGGCAGCCGTATAGATATCGATATGGTCTCTGATAGCGGGAAAAAGATGGAACTGACAGTGGCCGATAACGGAATAGGCGTTGCACCTGAACATCTTTCTCACCTCTTCGAGCGTTTTTATCGTATAGACAAGGGACGCTCACGCGCAGCCGGAGGAACCGGCCTCGGTCTGGCGATCGTGAAAAACGCCGTATTGTTTCACGGCGGCGAGATCGCAGTAGACAACAAGCGTGGCGGCGGCGGCCTGATATTCAGAATAAAACTTTCAAAGTAAAGCATGAAAGAGAAACTTACAATCGCACTCGTGGCGCATGACCAGCGCAAGGCCGACATGGTGGACTGGGCACGATACAATGCCGCTTATCTCTCGAAGCACCGCCTGATCTGCACCGGCACCACCGGCAGTCTGATAAAGAAAGCCTTTGAGGAGGCGGGAATCAAGGCCGAGATCGAGTGCAAGAACTCGGGTCCGATGGGCGGTGACGCCGAGATCGCCGCCATGGTCGTGAGAAAAGAGATCGATCTCGCAGTCTTTCTGATCGACGATCTCAGCGCACAGCCTCACGAAGCCGACATACAGATGCTTCTGCGACAGTGCCGTCTGCACAATGTGCCTATCGCATGCAACCGCATCAGCGCCGACCTGATGATCTCGAGCCGCCTGTGGGATGATCCGGACTACCGGCCGGCAGAGCAGAGCTATGTGAAGTTTGAACGCAGCTGACGGGGGAGTGAAGTCGCCCGCATCAAGTGAATATGTGTAACAAGGTGTCTTTCAGACACGATTTGTTGTTGCCTTTTTTACCGGGCACACCTGACGGTGTACCCGGCTACTGTTTTTGAAATGCCTTTCAGGCATTTATGATCTGTCTTCGAGGGATCTTTATTTAATTGTAGGAGGTGCAGCCCTTCCTGGACTGATAGGGGGAGGGCGATTTTTACCGGGTACACCTGACGGTGTGCCCGGCTACTGTTTTTGAAATGCCTTTCAGGCATTTATGATCTGTCTTCGAGGGATCTTTAATTGTAGGAGGTGCAGCCCTTCCGGGACTGATAAGGGGATGGCGATTTTTACCTGGCACACCTGACGGTGTACCCGGCTAACGAAATGTCATACCTCCGGTATGAGATATGAGTCGTCGGTTCAGTCTCTGCGAGACTGGTTGGCAAAGATGATGATAACCCCACCCTGTTCGCTGCGCTCACAGGATGGGGCTAAGCTCCGGCTTCGCCGAGGTGCGGCATCTGCGATGCCTTGACATGGGAAGTGAGGCGTATCCAATGTAGGGCACATGAACTACCAACCTGAAAATCAATAGGACGCACGAACCGTGCGTCCCTACTCTCGAGTGGGGTAATTGTCAGAACTGGTGGCTTTGTGGGAATCGAAGAGGAGAAGGTGCAACCAGCGCAGCGGGTTGAGGAGGAAGGGGACGCCACCCTCCAGGTGTTGCAACATGTGTCGCGTCCTGTTTCATTTTAGTTTAAGGATTTTGAAACAATAATGAAACTTTTGAAAAGTTATTTTGTAATGAAATAAGAGCTTGTTTAAAAGGTATAGGTAAAAAGCATGGAGATATTGTTTCTTTGCGTTGTGGTATTTCTGTTTCTGCTGGCGATTTTCGATCTGTCGGTAGGAGTCAGCAACGACGCTGTGAATTTTTTGAATTCGGCTATCGGATCGGGTGCGGCTACGTTCAAGAGGGTGCTTATCGTAGCCTCGATAGGTGTTTTTATCGGGGCAGCCATGAGCAACGGCATGATGGATATCGCGCGACACGGCATTTTCAGGCCCGAACACTTCTCGTTCTACGACCTGATCTGTATTTTCATGGCGGTGATGGTGACCGATATCATCCTGCTTGATGTCTTCAACTCGCTCGGCATGCCCACATCGACGACCGTATCGATGGTTTTCGAGCTTCTTGGAGCGTCGTTTGTCGTCGCTCTTATCAAAATGTCGGGCGGCATGTCGGCCGGTCTGGCCGACCTCCTGAACACCGAGAAGGCACTGTCGGTGATACTCGGCATCTTTCTGTCGGTGGCTATCGCGTTTATTTTCGGCACGATCGTGCAGTTCATCGCCCGAATGATATTCTCGTTCAACTACCGCAGCCGGCTCAAATGGAAGATCGGTATTTTCGGAGGCATCTGCGCCACAGCTATTGTATATTTCTTACTGCTTAAGGGGATAAAAGATCTCGCGTTCATGACTCCCGACGTCAAGGCGTGGATAGGAGCGCACACCGGAGTCATACTGCTGTCGTGCCTGGCATTGTTCACGGTCGTCATGCAGCTGCTTCATGCTTTAGGCGTCAATGTGCTGAAAGTGGTTGTACTGATGGGTACGTTCGCTCTTGCCATGGCTTTTGCGGGCAACGACCTCGTCAACTTTATCGGCGTTCCGCTGAGCGGTCTTGCCTCATTTCAGGATTATGTGGCGAACGGCTCCGGCGATCCGCACTCGTTTCTGATGAACTCCCTCAACGGTCCGGCAAACACTCCAGTATATTTCCTGATCGGCGCGGGCGTGATCATGGTCGTATCGCTCTCGACGTCGAAGAAGGTGCGTAATGTCACCAAGACCGCTATCGGCCTGAGCGCCCAGCAGACCGGCGACGAGATGTTCGGTTCGTCGCGCATAGCGCGTCGCCTTGTGAGGCTTGTGCTTTCGGTGAATGCGTGGGTAGTGAGCGTCACTCCTCTCAGTGTGCGCCGCTGGTTTTCGCGCCGCTTCAATCTCGACGAGGCTATCATAGGCGACGGCGCCGCTTTCGACCTTGTGCGCGGGTCGGTCAATCTGGTTCTTGCGGGAGCACTTATAGCGATGGGCACATCGCTGAAGCTGCCGCTGTCGACGACTTTTGTCACCTTCATGGTGGCGATGGGCACATCGCTTGCCGACCGCGCCTGGGGACGCGAGAGCGCCGTGTTCCGCATCACGGGTGTTGTTTCGGTGATCGGCGGATGGTTTCTCACGGCCGGTGTGGCCTTTGTCGGTGCCGGCATCATTGTGGCAGCCATGCACTATGGCGGACACTGGGTGATGTTTTTGCTCGCGACTCTCACTATCGTGCTTATCATACGCAGCAACCGCCGCTTCAGCAACCGCCCGGAGACCGACAACGGCGACGCCATGTTTCAGACTATAATCACGACCGAAGACAAGACTCAGACGTGGCCGCTGCTTATGCTCTATATCACCGAACAGCAACAGAAGTTCATGTCCTTTGCCGCCGAGAGCTACAGTGATATCACCACTGCCTTTGTCGACGAAAACGCCGGTGTGCTCGCCAAAGCCGAGTCGAGCCTGGTGAAGCAGAAGACAGTGCTGAAAAACGCCCGTCGCCGCGAGAC
Organism: uncultured Muribaculaceae bacterium; assembly: GCA_964389525.1. Lineage (GTDB taxonomy): Bacteria > Bacteroidota > Bacteroidia > Bacteroidales > Muribaculaceae > JAFLTL01. The sequence goes on from CAYMEX010000021.1 coordinate 27,065, forward strand.
ACTGTGTCTGCGCAATGTCAGCCACGAGACCGCCATCGAGAAGAGCGCATGGTTTTACCTCAGCAACAACTGCTGCATGGGCATCCTGTATAATCTGCGCCGCATCGCAGAGGTGTGCAAGGAGCATGTCGACAATAACTTCATGCCTCTCCCGTCGCAGTATGTGGCAGACTACGACAACGTCAGAGGCGGCGTCGAAGAGATGCTCGCCGATGTCATAGCCATGATGTCGTCGGGCATGACCGACACAATACCGATGTTGCGGCGCCGATGCGACGAGCTTAAAGATCTAACCTCAGAAACCTATCACCGTCTTCAGGATCAGCTGCATGAGGCAGATCCGGGTGCCATGACCGTACTCTATGTCTATGTGAATGTGCTTCAGGAGACCCAGGAGATAGTATCGGGCGTGCGCAAGTATCTGCGCGCCTATGCCAAGCTGCGCAACTCAGAATTTCGCAGCCGCCCGCTGCCTCCGCGTGCCGTTTCAGAAAGCAATGCCGATGTGATGGCCAAAAACGCATGAATTACCGGGGATAATTCTTAAATTTGTAAAACCGATGAGGGTGGACCGATTTGTGATCCACCCTCTCTACAGGTATTTGCGAATAACCTTAAAAGGAAATCATTGTCACACATTCACATCATCGTTTTATGAGCCTTCTGAAAAAGCTGTCGATAGCAGGCGTCGCAATGACTGCCGCGATATTGACGGCCACTGCCGCCAGCGAGCAGATCGTCGTGCAGACCGCCAACACCGGTCTGGTCTTTACTGTAGCCGACAACGGACGTCTCTATCAGTCGTATCTCGGCAAACGCCTTTCAAACCGGGCCGATTACGCCAATCTGACCGGCGGCCGGGAAGCATACATAACCCACGGCATGGAGGACTACTTCGAGCCGGCCCTACATGTCAATCATTCAGACGACAACCCGTCGACCCTGCTCACATATGTGTCGCACACGTCGACGCCTACCGACTGGGGCAAACGCACTGTCATCAGCCTTGCCGACACGGTGTACGGCGACAAAGTGGATCTGTATTTCGACGCCTACGACAAGTGCGACGTCATCACCACATGGAGCGAGATAACCAACGACGGCAAAAAGCCCGTGGAGATCGAGAAGTTCGCCTCGTCGATGCTTCACTTCGACGCTCCGGCCTACTACCTCACGGAGTACAGCGGCGACTGGGCCACTGAAGTGCGCCCGGGCACGCAGGAGCTGAAGTTCGGCAAGAAGATTCTTGACACGAAACTCGGATCGCGCGCCAACATGCACGTATCGCCGTTTTTTCAGCTCGGCATCGGCTCTCCGGCCGCAGAGGAGAGCGGCGAGGTGCTTGTGGGCACTCTGGCCTGGACGGGCAACTTCCAGTTTATGTTTGAGGTCGACAACGAGGGCGGCCTCCGCGTGATCAGCGGCATCAACCCCTACTTCTCGCGCCGCACGCTCAAGAAGGGAGAAACATTCCGCACCCCCGACTTCATCTTCACCCTCAGCGACAACGGCACCGGCGAGGCAAGCCGCAATCTACACGAGTGGGCGCGTCACCATCGCGTGAAAGACGGCACCGGCGACCGCATGACACTGCTCAACAACTGGGAGGCCACATATTTCGACTTCAACCAGGAGAAGCTTATCTCGCTTATCGGCGAGGCCAAAGAGCTCGGAGTGGATATGTTTCTGCTCGACGACGGGTGGTTCGGCACCAAATATCCGCGCAGCAGCGACCGCCAGGGTCTCGGCGACTGGACCGAAATCACCGACAAGCTCCCCGACGGCATAGGACGCCTTACCGAAGAAGCAGCGAAACAGGGAATAAAGTTCGGCCTGTGGATCGAGCCCGAGATGGTCAACCCAAAGTCGGAACTCTATGAGAAGCACAAGGACTGGGTCATCACGCTTCCCAACCGCAAGGAGTATTATTTCCGCAATCAGCTTGTGCTGGATCTGAGCAACCCGCAGGTGCAGGATTATGTCTACGGCATTGTCGACGGCCTTATGACCAAATACCCCGACATCGCTTTCTTCAAATGGGACTGCAACAGCCCGATCACCAATATCTATTCGCAATACGAGAAAGGACATCAGTCGCAGCTCTACGTCGACCATGTGCATGGCCTTTACAACATACTGGAGCGCGTCAAGGCAAAATATCCCGACCTGCCCATGATGCTTTGCTCGGGTGGCGGCGGCCGCACCGACTACGAGGCCCTGAAGTATTTTACGGAGTTCTGGCCGAGCGACAACACCGATCCGGTGGAGCGTCTTTTTATACAGTGGGGCTACTCGCAGGTGTTCCCGTCGAAGGTACAGTGCGCCCACGTGACGACGTGGAACCGCCAGTCGCCTATCAAGTTCCGCGTGAACGTGGCAATGATGGGCAAGATGGGATTCGACATAAATCTGCATGACATAGGGGAGAAGGATCTCGCCTACTGCAAGCAGTCGGTAAAGGAATACAATGCCCTGAAACCGGTGATACTCGACGGCGACCAGTATCGCCTCGTCTCGCCTTACGAGGGGAACCACACGGCCACGTCATATGTGAGCCACGACAAGAAAAATGCCGTGCTTTTTGCTTTTGACATCTACCCGCGCTACAGCGAGAGACTCCGCAATGTGAAACTCAAAGGGCTTGACGCCACGGCCGTCTATGAAATCGAGGAGATCAATCGGCCTGACGGAAGCAAGGGTGCGGTCAGCAGTTTCTCGGGCGACTATCTTATGACAGTCGGTCTGCCCGTGTTCGGCACCGGTAAGCTGTCGAGCCGCGTGTACACGCTAAAGGTGAAGTAAGAGCGGCGCGAGGCCGCGTTTTAGCAAAACAACAAAGCCCCACACCGTCGCGCTACGCGCTCGATGTGGGGCTTTGTATTATTATCCGTCTTCGACGGAGGGGATGTAACGTAATGCCTGAAAGGCATTTCAAGAAAGTAGCCGGGTACACCGTAAGGTGTGCCCGGTAAATAATCGCCGACAAAGCGTGTCTGAAAGACACCTTGTTACACGTGCCACACGAGCGGAGGTGTGTCGCTGCGCTGCAGCTCTGTGATGGTGTGCATCATACACCGGGTTCGTTCCACTCACCCGGTGCTACTTATGTGACGCCACTACCGCGGCTCACGGCGCGATGAATAATGTTATGCGTCGAGGACGGCGGATAAATGCCCCCCTCCGAGGCCGTGGCTAATAAAAACCTCATAACCCCACACCGTCGCGCTCCGCGCACGATGTGGGGCTTTGTATTATTATCCGTCTTCGACGGAAGGATGTAACGTAATGCCTGAAAGGCATTTCAAAAAAGTAACCGGGTACACCGTAAGGAGTGCCCGGTAAATAATCGCCGACAAAGCGTGTCTGAAAGACACCTTGTTACACGTGCCACACGAGCGGAGGTGTGTCGCTGCGCTGCAGCTCTGTGATGGTGTGCATCATACACCGGGTTCGTTCCACTCACCCGGTGCTACTTATGGGACGCCGCTACCGCGGCTCACGGCGCGATGTCATACCGGAGGTATGAGATATCCCGCGCGGCAAGAGAGGGGCGATGTGGTGGCGGTTGCGCGGCTCACGTCGCGATGAATAATGTTCGGCGTCGGGGACGACAGATAAATGACCTCTCCGAGGCCGTGGCTAATAAAAACCTCATAACCCCACACCGTCGCGCTACGCGCTCGATGTGGGGCTTTGTATTATTATCCGTCTTCGACGGAGGGGATGTAACGTAATGCCTGAAAGGCATTTCAAGAAAGTAGCCGGGTACACCGTAAGGTGTGCCCGGTAAATAATCGCCGACAAAGCGTGTCTGAAAGACACCTTGTTACACGTGCCACACGAGCGGAGGTGTGTCGCTGCGCTGCAGCTCTGTGATGGTGTGCATCATACACCGGGTTCGTTCCACTCACCCGGTGCTACTTATGGGACGCCGCTACCGCGGCGCACGGCGCGATGTCATACCTCTGGTATGAGATATGAGTCGGTTCAGTCTCTGCGAGACTGGTTGGCGAGGGATGATGTGATCCCCACCCTGTTCGCTTTGCTCACAGGATGGGGCTAAGCTCCGGCTACGCCGGGTTGCGGCATCTGCGATGCCTGTCGTAGAATACTGAAAATTAGTCGGACGCACGAGCCGTGCGTCCCTACTCTCTATGGCAAAGAAGTCGCCCGCGTCGGACGCGAGAGTATGTCAGATGCACCCCCTGCGACGGTGGGTAGCCGCAGCGCGGCTCACGCGTGTGACGCCCGTTCCACGGCTCATGGCGCGATGAATAATGTTTTGCGTCGGGGACGGCGGATAAATGACCTCTACGAGGCCGTGGCTAATAAAAACCTCATAACCCCACACCGTTGCGCTTATCGCGCTCGATGTGGGGCTTTGTATTATTATCCGTCTTAGACGGAGGGGATGTAACGTAATGCCTGAAAGACATTTCAAGAAAGTAGCCGGGTACACCGTAAGGTGTGCCCGGTAAATAATCGCCGACAAAGCGTGTCTGAAAGACACCTTGTTACACGTGCCACACGAGCGGAGGTGTGTCGCTGCGCTGCAGCTCTGTGATGGTGTGCATCATACACCGGGTTCGTTCCACTCACCCGGTGCTACTTATGTGACGCCGCTACCGCGGCTCACGGCGCGATGTCATACCTCCGGCTACGCCGGGTTGCGGCATCTGCGATGCCTGTCGTAGAATACTGAAATGAGAAGGGACGCACGAACCGTGCGTCCCTACTCCCACAGTATATAAGTTGTCTGTAAATGTGGGATGCGTTACAGGCCGAGGGATTTTTTCCAGTCGAGGAGGTCGGATTTCGACACGCGGTTGAGGAGCTTGCCTTCGGCCCAGTTAATGTCGGGGTACTGCACCCTGAGGCTGTCGACGCATGGCTTCACCGGGCTTCCTCCTGATGTGGCGAAGCATATCACGGTCTTCCCTTTCAGGTCGTTGCTCTCGACAAATGTGTTGATGATTGTCGGAGCCACATACCACCACACGGGATAGCCGAGAAACACCGTGTCGTAGTTGTCGATATCCTCTACTTTGCCCTTGATGGCGGGACGCGAGGTCTTGTCTTTCATCTCGATCGTGCTGCGGCTGTTCTTGTCGGTCCAGTCGAGATCGGCGGTCGTGTATGGTGTCTCGGGCGTAATCTCGTAGAGTGTGCCTCCCATAACGTCGGCAAGCTCTGTCGCCGCGCGTTTTGTAGTACCTGTGGCCGAGAAATAAGCCACCAGCACTTTATTGTTGCCTTTGCTTTCTGTCATAGCGTTTTCTTTTTTCTGCTGTGCGCACGACGTCATCGACAGGATAGCCGCCACCGCCGTGACCAATAGTGTCTTGAAATTCATAACCGATTGTTTCTTATTACCGAACATCAACTGAATATTGAAGTGATGCAAATTAACGCAAACATAGTCTTTCATGGCTTATACTTTTTACCGAGATCCTTACCGTTTTTCAGGATCTCATCCTACACCGCGCATTGGTTACAGTAATAATGATAAGCATTACAGTGAATTGTTTATTTAAATTATGGTTGCATCGGACTATATTTGCATCTTGAAGACTAAAACCATTTTCCACGATATGCAATGCTGAAAAAGACAAGACAGACTCTTGCAGTCATCAGTCTGCTGATGGTGACACTGCTTTTTCTCGACTTCACCGGCACAGCCCACGCCTGGCTTGGCTGGATCGCCAAGATACAGTTTCTCCCCGCTGTGATGGCGCTGAACGCCGGAGTGATTATCGCGCTTGTGCTCCTCACACTATTGCTCGGCCGAGTCTACTGCTCGGTGATATGCCCGCTCGGCATCATGCAGGACGTTTTCGCGCATTTCGGAAAAAGGAGCAAGCGCAACCGCTACAGCTACTCCCCTGCCAAAAACGTGCTTCGCTACACGATGCTCGCGCTTATGATCATCGCCATCATCGCCGGCATCAACGCTTTTGTCGTGCTGATGGCGCCATACAGCGCCTACGGCCGCATCGTGCAGAGCCTGCTGGCGCCGGTGTGGCAGTGGGGCAACAACCTGCTGGCCGCACTGGCCGAAAGAGCCGGCAGCTACACATTCTACTCGGTGGACGTGTGGCTGAAAGGAGGCATAACGCTTGCGGTGGCGATAGTGACACTGATCGCGCTGGCCATACTCTCGTGGCGCAACGGACGCACCTACTGCAACACGATATGTCCGGTCGGCACCGTCCTGGGGCTGCTGTCGCGCTTCTCGCTGCTTCGCCCTGTCATCGACACATCGAAGTGCAACGGCTGCGGTCTCTGCGCACGCAACTGCAAGGCGGCGTGCATCGACAGCAAGACTCATACGATCGACTACTCGCGCTGCGTGGCATGTATGGACTGTATCGACAAGTGCCACAAAGGCGCCATCTCATACACGCGACGCAGGAAACAGGCCACCGCGCCTGACAAGACCGACGGCACCGGCACCGACAGCTCGCGACGCCAGTTTATCGCCGCGACAGCGTCGCTTGTCGCCGCCGCCTCGGTCAAGGCTCAGGAGAAGATAGCCGACGGCGGCCTTGCCGTAATCGTCGACAAGAAGATACCCGAGCGCAAGACGCGCATAGTTCCGCCCGGCGCACGCGGCATAAGTCATCTGTCGGCCCACTGCACGGCGTGCCAGCTTTGCGTGGCTTCGTGCCCCAACGACGTGCTGCGTCCGTCGACCGACATGTCGGCGTTCATGCAGCCGGAGTCATCGTATGAGCGCGGCTACTGCCGCCCGGAGTGCACGCGTTGTTCCGACGTCTGCCCGGCAGGAGCCATATTGCCTGTGACTGTAGCCGACAAGTCGGCCATACAGATCGGCCACGCCGTGTGGGTGAAAGCCAACTGCGTGCCGCTGACCGACGGCGTGGAGTGCGGCAACTGCGCCCGCCACTGCCCTGTCGGTGCCATCACGATGGTAGCGTCGGATCCCGACAACGAGTCGTCGCCCAAGATTCCGGTCGTCGACAGCGAACACTGTATCGGCTGCGGCGCATGCGAGCACCTCTGCCCCGCCCGCCCGTTCAGCGCCATCTATGTCGAGGGACACGAGATTCACCGTACAATCTAAATTAACCCGCACACCTGATTATGGATCACAAAAATATCAACCGACGCGATTTTCTACGCCGCCTCAGCAAGGGTGTGGCCGTGACCGGGCTGGCTCTCGCCGGATGCGACTCGGCATCGCGCCCGACAGCATCGTCGGCGACAGCCTCAGGCGAGCCGGACGCCGGAAAGATGACATACCGCAACAATCCGAAAACCGGGGAGAAGGTCTCCATACTGGGCTACGGCTGCATGCGCTGGCCGATGATGCCCAATCCGGCCGGAGAGGGTGAGGTTATCGACCAGGATGCGGTGAACCGCCTCGTCGATTATGCCATAGCGCACGGAGTCAACTACTTTGACACGGCGCCTCCATATGTGAGAGGCCTGTCGGAGGAAGCCACCGGCATAGCCCTCAGCCGGCACCCGCGCGAGAGATACTACATAGCCACAAAGATGTCGAACCACCGCCTCGCAGGCAACGGCCTGTCGCCGCAGGAGCTTTTCGACGCCTCGGTGGCGATGTACAAAAACTCGCTCAAGCAGCTCCGCACCGACTACATCGACTACTATCTGCTCCACACGATCGGCGGCGGCAGCGGCATGCCGTTTCTCAACGAGCGTTTCTTTGACAACGGCCTGCTCGACTATCTGCTGAAAGAGCGCGAGGCGGGCCGCATACGCAATCTCGGTTTCTCGTATCACGGCGACGTGAAGGTTTTTGACTACCTGCTGTCGCGTCACGACGAATTTCACTGGGATTTCGTGCAGATACAGCTCAACTACGTCGACTACCGCCATGCTTCGGGTCGCAACTTCAATGCCGAGTATCTCTACAACGAGCTGCATAAGCGCGGCATCCCGGCCGTGATAATGGAGCCGCTTCTCGGCGGACGCCTCGCCTCGCTCACCGACTACCTCAACGGACGGCTGAAACAGCGCGAGCCCGAGGAAAGCATCGCATCGTGGGCGTTCCGCTTCTCTGGCACATTTCCCGGCGTGCTCGCCGTGCTCAGCGGCATGACCTACATGGAGCATCTTCAGGACAACCTGCACACCTATTCACCGCTGCGGCCGCTGACCGACGAGGAACTCGATCTGCTCGAAGACACGGCACAGGTGATGATGAAGTATCCGTCGGTACCGTGCACGGCATGCGAGTACTGCATGCCGTGTCCCTACGGCATCGATATCCCGCGCATTTTCGCTCACTACAACAAGTGCATCAACGAAGGCAACGTGCCGGCATCGTCGCAGAGCGAAGACTACCGCCGCGCCCGCAAGGCGTTTCTTGTCGGATATGACCGCAGCGTGCCGCGTCTGCGTCAGGCAAGCCACTGTATAGGATGCGGACAGTGCGCACCGCATTGCCCTCAGACAATCGACATACCGGCCCAGCTGCGCCGCATCGACAATTTCGTCGAAAGCCTCAAGCAGGAGACACTATGACCAAGACAATCATGGAATACAGAAAATTAGGACGTACAGGGCTTGAAGTCAGCGCGATCGCACTGGGATGCGAGGGCTTCATGCACAAGAGCGCCGACGAGGTGAAGACCGATTTTGACCACGCCATTGCCCTGGGCATCAACTTCATCGACATATATTCGCCCAATCCCGACCTACGGCGCAACATAGGCGCGGCTCTTGCCGGACGCCGCGACGGGTTCATCATACAGGGGCATCTTTGCACCGTGTGGGAGGACGGACAGTATCTGCGCACCCGCGACATAGCCAAGATCATGCCCGCTTTTGAGACTCAGCTCGCCGAACTCGCGACCGACTACCTCGACATAGGCATGATACACTACGTCGACAGCGAGGAGGATTTCCATAAGGTTTTCGACACCGAAATCATCGAGATCGCCAAGTGCCTGAAAGCAGAGGGACGCATACGGCATCTGGGCATGAGCAGCCACAACCCCGTGATCGCCCGCAAGGCCGTCGAGACCGGGCTGATCGATGTGCTGCTTTTCTCGATCAATCCGGCCTACGACCTGCAGCCATCGGACGTGAGCATCTACGACATGTTTGAGGACGCGACATACGCCGCAAGCCGCCACAATATCGACCCTGAGCGCGAAGCTCTGTATGAACTGTGTGAGCGTGCGGGCGTCGGTATAGACGTGATGAAGGTGTATGGCGGGGGCGACCTTCTGAGCGAGCAGAACTCGCCTTTCGGCAAAGCGCTGACACCATGCCAGGCCATAGAGTACGCGCTCACGCGCCCCGCGGTAGCCGCGGTGATGGCCGGATGCAAAAACACCGACGAAATCGACGCGGCCGTGAAGTGGTGCTCGGCCACGGCAGAGGAGCGCGACTACACCGGCGTCCTCGCCGGGCTCGACCGGTTTTCATGGCAGGGACACTGCATGTATTGCGGACACTGCGCTCCATGCTCCGCCAAGATCGATATCGCGGCCGTCAACAAATTCTACAACCTCACCGTAGCGCAAGGCGAGATACCCGAAACCGTGCGCGAGCACTACCGTTCGCTCGAGCATCACGCGTCGGAGTGTATCGGCTGCGGCGCATGCGAGAAGCGCTGCCCGTTCGGAGTAGAGATAATTAACGGCATGAAACTTGCATCCCTGAAATTTGGTTACTAAATTTACGCCATAACAAGAACGACACAGTAATTATGCAGACAACCCTTAAACTTCAGTCGCTGCCGTTCAGCAGCACGCGGACATATATTGCGGCCGCCGCATTCATCATCGGCAATATCACGTTGCCGCAGCTATTCCACATGATGCCGCAGGGTGGCGTCACATGGCTCCCGATCTATTTCTTCACGCTCATCGGTGCCTATATGTTCGGCTGGCGTGTCGGCCTTCTCACCGCCCTGGCCTCACCGCTTATCAACGCGCTTGCGTTCGGTATGCCGGCCATTGCCGCTCTTCCCGCCATCATGCTCAAGTCGGGTCTTCTCGCTGTTTTCGCCGGCATCGCCGCCAGCCGCTACCGCAAGGCATCGCTCGGTCTGCTCATGGCCGTAGTGCTCAGCTATCAGACTATCGGCACCCTCGGCGAGTGGGTCATAAAAGGCGACTTCTTCCTGGCCTGCCAGGACTTCCGCATCGGCGTCCCCGGCATGCTGCTGCAGATCATCGGCGGATGGGTGCTGATCAACCTCTTCATCCGCAAGAAATAAGCATTATCCCTTTAGTATTATTATAACAATGAGAAGGCGCGTATCCGTGAGGTTATGCGCCTTCAATTTTCAGCTTATTTCAGCGTATCGGCTACAATCGCCGAGACCGACGCTATCAGCGACGACGTCTCCTCCATGCTGTAGGCCGAGTCGGCGACGAAAACCGCTATCGAATATCGCCGGCCGTTGCCGAGGCGCACATATCCGCAGTCGTTCAGACCGATTATGCGCCCCTGACTGTTACGGTCGCCGGTGCCTGTCTTATGGCCTAACACCGCCCCTGACGGCAGAGACACAGCGAGCCGGTCGCGCCCTGTGGCGCATGTCTCCATCATCTCGGCCAGTTCGGCATATTCGGGCGACAGATGGCGCATCACGGTGTCGAACCGATCCATCAGCGCAGCCATGGCAACCGGCGTCGACCGGTTGAGATAGCAAAGGTATATGTCCTGGTGCATCTCGTTTTCGGTCGACTGTATGATGATATCCTCATATCCCATGTCTTTCATCAGGCTGTCGGCTACAGCCGTACCGCCTATCATACCGAAAAGTATGTCGCAGGCATTGTTGTCGCTCTGCTGCACGGAATATTTCAGAAGCTCTCTGACGGTAATCTCAAGGTCGGACGTCCCGTAGCGGTCACGCAACGGGCTGTAGGTGTTCTCTCTTATCTCGCTGCCGGAGACATTCAGCGTGTCGCCGAATGTCATGCCGTTTTTACTGCAATAGTCGGCTACCGCAAGTGCCTGAGGGAACTTATAGACACTGAGCATCGGGAAATCGCGGTGCCCGTTGACTTCGACGGTGTCCTTTCCGTCGATGATGACCGCAACGCCAATGCGTGCATCTTTCCCGCCCACAAACTCAGTGAGCCGCCGCCCGATAAGCTCCGCCACGGGTGTCTCGGCCACAACATCAACGCCTGCCGAAACCATTGTCAGCACAAGCGCGACGAAATATCTATAAAACTTTCCGCTCATTTTACTTTGTAGACCTTTCCGTCGACAATATACATTCCCGCGGCAAGACCGTCGACAGCCTCAGAGAGCGACGCACCGCGCTTCACCAGCACGCCGCCGAGGGTGTAGACGTCGACCGCACTGTCTCTGCTCTCACCGGCAACGTTGCCGAGGGCTCCCGTCGGGCCACCGCCGTCATCGCCGTCGCCGCCAAGCGACCTTACATTCACCGCCACAGTGTTGACAGTAATCAGACCGTCGGAGATCTCGGCATACACCCCTTCGAGCGTTTTCAGGAAGGTATATACGTCGTCGACACGACTGTAATCGGTGCCTTCGGCAAGCACACTGCCGCCACGTCGGAGCCACTTCACTGTAGCTCCAACTGTATGTCCGCCGAGATCCACCACATTGTCGTTCTTCACCGCAATCTCAATCGGAGCCTGCAAACCTGCCGTCAGTTCAAGCGTACCGGCTATCGCATCGGGCACAACAAGCGATCCGGGCACAAGACTGTTGCCTGACAAATCGGCCGATGCGAGATTCAGCACACCGTCGTGAAACACCATGCCGTTCACTCCTGCCTCCTTCACGGCGATGCCGGTTATGTGCTCGGGATAGTCGCAAAGCACCCGACAGCTTCCGGCCGCGACCGCTTCACCGATACTCATAGACATGCTCCCGGCCTGACCGCTCACAGCACCATAGCCGCACGACAGGCGACATGCTCCTGAAAGCGTCACAACCATCTCGTTGCTGCGTCCGCCATCGCCGAATGTCAGGTCGGCCACCGGCCTTGTCACTGCACGCACAATATAGAGCTGAGCGGGCTCATCGGAGACCGTCACCTCATACAACGGGTTGTCGGCGAGCTCCGGCGCAAGACAGTCATACACACCGGCTTCAAGCTGCGACACATTCCACTGCCACGACTTCACCACATCGCCGGCACGGTCATCACCCACCAGCCCGTCGACGGTATATTCGACAGCCGGGATCACGGCAGCGTCATCTTCTATCGTCGCACTCCCGGCGGTAAGTGTCGCCTTGCGCGGACCGACAACAACCGTGCGCACCCCATCGTCGACAAACTCGGCACCATCGGCCACGGCAGTAACCGAGACGATGCCGACACCGACCGGCACCAGCTTCGTGCCGTCGACACGAAGTATCGTCTCATCGGAAGAGCGGTACGTCAGCGCCAACTCCCCGGCGACCGCGCCATCGACCGACGACAGGTCAAACGCCTCGTCGCCGTAGCGGATCTCCGTATTAATCTCGGAGAGCGCAATCTCGGGGAGCGCACGCACCGGCGCAGTTGTGCCATAGACAAATACGAGTCCGTCGCCCTCCGCTCCGGTCGCATATCTCAACGCCCAGTCATTACCCTCCTCATCTTTCACTCTCACGCGCGCTATTTTCGCTTCGGCAGTCAGCAACTCCTTTATCTGATCTTCCGTCAAACTGCCGGAACGATAAGTAAGGTTATCATCAGCACCGATTTCAACAGCTACAGTGACCGGCATTATGCAGAGGCGGCGCTCCTTGCCGACAAGCGGTCTGTCGCCAGAACCGGATGCCGACGTCGTCTTTATCGTGACGATGCCCGCCTTTTTAAACGTCACTACAGATCCCTCGACCGAAGCGACAGTCGGGTCGCTGCTCTCATAGGTCAGATCAGTCAGAGCGCACAGGCCCGTGTAGTCTTTCAGGTCGATCTTCCCCGCTCCAAACGACACTGGAGGGAGGTAGCCCAATATCTCCGAGACAACACGCGTGAGAGACGAAGCAGGCGTCGTTCCGTCGGGTTGTGAATAGGTAGAATACTTGATACTTGGCCATATTCCTGCAAGTTCACCCACCTTATTATAGTAAACAGTAGGTTTAACACCTTCTTTTGCACCTACAACAATCTCATTGTCGCCCTTCTTATCACCACCCCACACTATCGACTCCACCATCATGCCCGAGAATGGAGTATTGGGTCGTGGTGAAGACATATGCTCCGGGCAACCGGCGAACCAAAGTGTCGAGATCGACGAGTCATAAAACGCATGTCCATTGATAGTATTGACCGTCGACGGGATCACAATCTCAGTCAACTTTGTCGGGGTGCTCTGGCTTGCTCCGGCAAAAGCCATTTCTCCAATGGTCTTAAGCCCTTCATTCAGAAAGATGCCACCGTCCAATGGCACATTAAAAAAGCTCGTTTTTCCAATAGAAACGACTGTTGAAGGGAGCGATACCGTCTTTAAGGCAGTATGTTCAAAAGTAGCATTCTGAATATCCGTTATATCTTCGGGAAGCACAATTTTAGCAAGGCTCGATGCCTCACCAAACGCACCGGTTTCAACTGCTGCACCTGTAGGAATTATAATTTCGGTAAGTTCGGCAGCCTTTCTGAATGCGCCAGGATCAATTACCGAAATCGTCGGGGGCAATGATATAGTACGAACGGCTGATTTTGAGAAAGCAAACCCGCCTATTGACGTTACTTTATACGACACGCCATCAACCTCGATCGAGCTCGGCACAATCACATTTTCAAACGCATAAGCGGTTTCTACCTGTTCTAAAATCTGAACGTTGTCCTGCCGGCTTACCACTTTCGCTGTCTTTGACGACGGATCGATCTCATACCATAGATCACCTACATTCACCCTATCGGCCTCTGCCGATAGAACGGACGATATCAACGCTAAAGCGACAAAAACATATCGCCCTACAATCAAACTGCTAAAATTCATCTAATACTGTATTTTCATGTGTTTATCAAAATTAACCAAATAAACCTACCGTGTCATATCCGCCACATTGTTTAACCTCATTTAACATACAGCGGCATCCGATCAAGATGTCATTCCCCCGAAACAAAATTCAATTATATTGTGTTTCTATAACAAACGTGATTAAATTAGTCAAAATTACACCGACATGTTTTCACCCAAACGCGGCCATATGCTACACGGCGTACTGCTGATTGCGCTCTTTTCGTGTGCAGCATTCTATATCGGCAGTGCGCAGATCCTCACCGCACTATCCATCAGCCCACTTATCATAGGCATCGTATTAGGCATGATCTACGCCAACATGCTCAGGATGCACCTTCCCGAAACATGGGTACCCGGCATACAGTTCTGTTCCAAACGCCTGCTACGCCTCGGAATCATTCTATATGGATTTCGCCTCACGTTTCAGGACATCGCCGCAGTGGGCATCGCCGGAGTCACCGTAGACGCTATAATCGTCACCGTCACCATAATCGGCGGTTACTATCTCGGCAAGCTGCTGAAAATGGATCGTGAGACCGCCCTGCTCACATCGGTCGGCAGCGGCATCTGCGGAGCGGCCGCCGTGCTCGGTGCGGAAGCCACTGTGCGCTCACAACCCTATAAAACGACTGTCGCCGTAGCCACTGTGGTTATTTTCGGAACGTTAGCCATGTTTCTCTATCCTCTGGCATATCGGTCGGGCATACTGCAGCTCTCACCGGCACAGATGGGCATATTCAGCGGATCAACTCTGCACGAGGTAGCACATGCCGTGGGCGCGGGCAACGCACTCGGCGACGAGATCGCCTCAACGACAGTGATCGTGAAGATGATACGCGTGATGATGCTTGTGCCTGTACTCCTCATACTCGGCATATGGGCCGCACGCCGGACCCGCCACACTACATCGCATACGGCGAGAGCGAAAGGAAAAGTGACCGTACCATGGTTTGCATTCGGATTCCTTCTGGTTATCGGCATAAATTCCCTCTCTGTCTATCTAAACAGCCTTGACACTCCTCTCGGATTTCCGCTATGGTTCAACGACATCATCAACTACATCGACACCTTCCTGCTTACAATGGCGATGGTTGCACTTGGAGCTGAGACCAGTTTCGACAAATTCAAGAAAGCCGGAGCCAAACCGTTCATACTCGCCGCCATCCTATTCCTTTGGCTCATCGGAGGCGGATATGTTCTCGCCAGATACCTTGCCCCCGCACTGATGTGATTACGTCACGCTTGATGTATCTCAGAAAAATCATTAACTTTCGGCAAAAGACACAATATACAGACTACGCATGCCATGGATTTTGATTTGGAACGGTTCATCAAAGCGCAAGATGAGTACGGTATGTACCGGGCGGCCATCAAAGAGATAACCGACGGGAAGAAACGTAGCCACTGGATCTGGTATGTCTTCCCGCAGTTACGCGGTCTTGGCTACTCTGACATGGCGGTGAGATACGGGATTCCATCTCTCGACGAAGCCGCCGCCTATTTAGGCCACGACGAGTTACGCAAAAGGTTGTATCATGCTGTAAAAGTCTTGATTGAGCACAACCACGGACGCGATATCGAGTCGGTCTTAGGCTATGTCGACGCTATGAAACTGAGGTCATGCCTGACACTTTTTGACGCCATAGAGCCCGGAGATGAGTTTGGACGCGCGTTAAGAATATTCTTCAACGACGAGCGCGACGAGAAGACTCTGGAAATGATCGCCGGCCCCCCAGAATAATCTGCTAATTAATCGCCTTCTAAATATCCTACTGCCGATCTTGCTCTTATTACCGTTTTAGACAATAACCCTGCTTGTTAAAGGGGTTCTTAAATCCCTTTCAGGAGGTTTTCGGGATGCTCCAACTCTTCCACCAGTCGATCCACGCAGGTACATGGCTTATGACTTTTGTAATCCTGTGTATTGTCAAACACGGTTCGGAGTTTTGCCGCCCGAAGTTTTGCCTGAGGCTCATTGCCTATCTTCTGAAGCATCCAATAAATGTCGGGGTCGTTTTTCTTATAGGAAAAATCCCCGTAGCCGTCTACCTTGCGTATCTCGTTTTCAAGTTTTGTAATGTAGTCTGCGCGTGAGATTGCTG
>CAYMEX010000022.1:0-39136 GCA_964389525.1 uncultured Muribaculaceae bacterium
AGCATCAGCCTTCCAAGCTGAGGGTCGCGAGTTTGAGCCTCGTCTTCCGCTCCAACTCCGGGTTGTTTCCGGAAACTCGTCTGCCTATGTAGCTCAGGGGTAGAGCACTTCCTTGGTAAGGAAGAGGTCGCGGGTTCAAATCCCGCCATCGGCTCAATCTTCACGGATTTAGAATTATCGCGCCGTCCGCAATCATCACAAGCATCGGTCGGATAACCCTGTTAGAAGCCCCGACAGTGCTGTGCCCTGCCGAGGCGTTGCGTCGAGATTAAAATCCCGCGTCAAAGCCTCGCTCTCTCAGCATCGGCGTTGCGACGAATAGATACAGTCCGAAGGAGATCATCTCATCCGAGTATTAAAATCAGAAATAGCAAAACTATGGCTAAAGAGAAATTCGAAAGAACCAAACCCCACGTAAACATCGGTACTATCGGTCACGTGGACCATGGTAAGACCACTCTTACCGCAGCTATCACCACCGTGCTTGCAAAGAACGGTCTCTCAGAGGTTAAGTCGTTCGACCAGATCGACAACGCACCCGAGGAGAAGGAGCGCGGTATCACAATCAACACCTCGCACGTTGAGTATGAGACAGCTAACCGTCACTACGCTCACGTTGACTGTCCGGGACACGCTGACTATGTGAAGAACATGGTTACCGGTGCCGCTCAGATGGACGGTGCTATCATCGTGGTTGCCGCTACCGACGGTCCCATGCCCCAGACCCGCGAGCACATCCTTCTCGCCCGTCAGGTGAACGTACCCCGCATCGTTGTGTTCCTCAACAAGTGCGACATGGTCGACGACGAGGAGATGCTCGAGCTCGTTGAAATGGAGATGCGCGAACTTCTCTCGGCTTACGAATATGACGGCGACAACACTCCTATCATCCGCGGTTCTGCTCTCGGCGCCCTCAATGGCGAGCCCGAGTGGGAGGCTAAGGTTATGGAGCTCATGGAGGCTGTTGACACATGGATCCCCCTGCCCCCGCGCGACGTCGACAAACCCTTCCTTATGCCTGTCGAGGACGTCTTCTCGATCACAGGTCGTGGCACCGTTGCTACCGGCCGTATTGAGACTGGTGTCGTAAAGGTTGGTGACGAGGTTCAGATCATGGGTCTTGGTGCTGACATGAAGTCGACCGTAACAGGTGTCGAGATGTTCCGCAAGCTTCTCGATCAGGGTGAGGCCGGTGACAACGTAGGTCTTCTCCTCCGCGGTATCGACAAGAAGGACATCAAGCGTGGTATGGTAATCTGCCACCCGGGTGTTGTTAAGCCCCACAGCGAGTTCAAGGCATCTGTCTACATCCTCAAGAAAGAGGAGGGCGGCCGTCACACTCCGTTCCACAACCACTACCGTCCTCAGTTCTACATCCGTACACTCGACGTTACAGGTGAGATCACTCTCCCCGAGGGTATCGAGATGGTAATGCCCGGTGACCACGTTGAGATCATCGTTAAGCTGATCAACCCGGTTGCCTGCGACAAGGGTCTTCGCTTCGCAATCCGTGAGGGTGGCCGCACTGTAGGTTCGGGTCAGATCACCGACATCATCGACTAATTTTAGTCAGAACAAGTCTTAGCCCCGGCTCATGTGTGAGAGGGGATAAGCGATCAAAATAAAGTCTGCCGGAGTCATTCCGGTTCCGGCAGACTTAACTACGGGAATAGCTCAGTCGGTAGAGCACTGGTCTCCAAAACCAGGTGTCGGGAGTTCGAGCCTCTCTTCCCGTGCTTGAAGAAACAGAAATGAAAAAATTGAGATTACTTACGAATATAGAGGAATCTTATGCCGAGCTTCGGTATAAGACTTCCTGGCCAACGGGCAAGCAACTCATCAAGTCTGCCATCATTGTGCTTATTGCTTCCATTATCATCGCATTGATCATATTCTTGATGGACAGGGTTGTTGACTCGCTCATGCACCTGATTTACAGTTTTGGCCGCTGATTATTCTCACTTTAAATCACTCAAATCTCAAGTTTAGACGATGGCTACAGGAAACAAAGCTTGGTATGTGCTTCGCGCAATATCCGGTAAAGAGGCCAAGGTTAAGGAAGTTTTAGATGCTGCCATCAAAAACACTGACCTCGGCAAGTATGTGTTTCAGGTGCTCATCCCTACCGAGAAGGTGGTGGCAGTGAGAAACGGCAAGAAGGTCACCAAGGAGAGAAATCTCTATTCAGGATACGTCTTCATAGAGGCAGATCTCCGTGGAGAGGTAATGCACGAGCTGCGCAACACCACAAACGTCATCGATTTCCTCAAGGGGAGAGAGAAGGACGCCAAACCCGAGACACTGCGCGAGGCTGATGTCATGCGCATGCTCGGAGTCGCCGACGACATCAACGAGCAGGCCGAGGAGGGAGTCAACGACTACCTTGTAGGCGAGACGCTCAAGGTTATCTCCGGTCCGTTCAGCGGATTTAACGGTGAGGTTGTCGAGGTTTACCCCGAGAAGAAAAAGCTCAAGGTTATGGTAAAGATCTTCGGAAGAGGATCGTCGCTTGAGTTGGATAATTCGCAAGTCGAAAGAGAATAACGCACGAAGTTAAATGCAAGAGACTGTTACGGGTCTCTTTCGTTGCTTTACGCTTGTTTTCGCTCAACAAATAGGATCTTAAGTTTATTAACCGATTACTGAAATGGCAAAAGAAATTGCTGGACAGATCAAACTGCAGATTAAGGGTGGCGCTGCAAACCCTTCGCCTCCCGTAGGTCCCGCGCTCGGCTCCAAGGGTATCAACATCATGGAGTTTTGCAAGCAATTCAACGCCCGTACCCAGGACAAAGCAGGAAAGGTTCTTCCGGTTGTAATCACTTATTACACCGACAAGAGCTTTGACTTCGTAGTCAAGACTCCTCCTGTGGCTGTACAGCTGCTCGAGACTGCGAAGATTAAGAGCGGGTCTGCTCAGCCCAACCGCAAGAAGGTGGCTGAGATTACCTGGGATCAGGTGAAAGCAATTGCTGAAGACAAAATGCCCGACCTCAACTGTTTCACCGTTGACTCGGCTATGCGCCTTGTCGCAGGTACAGCTCGTAGTATGGGTATAACCGTAAAAGGGGACTTCCCCCAGCTTTAACCCCTAAGCTTCAAACAAAATCATGGCAAAACTGACAAAAAAGCAAAAGCTTGCCCTCGAGAAGATTGAAGCCGGGAAGGCTTACAGCCTCGCAGAAGCTTCAGCCAAAGTGAAGGAAGTCAACTACGCTAAGTTTGACGCGTCGGTCGATATCGACGTTCGTCTCGGCGTCGACCCGCGTAAGGCCAACCAGATGGTTCGCGGCGTCGTAACCCTTCCCCACGGCACAGGCAAGCAAGTGAGAGTTCTCGTGCTCTGTAACCCCGACGCCGAGGCAGCAGCCAAGGCAGCCGGCGCCGACTATGTAGGTCTTGACGAGTATATCGACAAGATCAAGGGCGGCTGGACTGACATCGACGTTATCATCACTCAGCCCGCTATCATGGGTAAGATCGGTGCTCTCGGCCGTGTACTCGGTCCGCGTGGCCTGATGCCTAACCCCAAGAGCGGCACAGTGACAATGGACGTTGCAAAAGCAGTCGAGGAGGTAAAGAAGGGCAAGATCGACTTCAAGGTTGACAAGAACGGTATCGTTCACACTTCGATCGGCAAGGTTTCATTCACCGCCGAGCAGGTGCGCGACAATGCACGTGAGTTTGTCAACACTCTCATCAAACTGAAACCCGCTACCGCTAAGGGCACATATGTAAAGAGCATCTTCATCTCTTCGACAATGAGCCCCGGTATCAAGGTTGACACCAAGACAATCGACGACTGAACCTGGGATCCACCCAACAATCTTAGCAGACAATGAAAAAAGAAGACAAGACCTTGATCATTGACCGGATTGCCGAGGAGCTGGGTAAGTACAGCTGCTTCTATCTGGTGGAAACCACAGGCCTCGACGCCGAGGAGACTTCGGCTCTTCGTCGTGAGTGCTTCAAAGACGGCATCAAGCTCATGGTGGTCAAGAACACTCTTCTCCACAAAGCGCTTGAGAATTCGGGCCTCAACTGCTCGGAGATCTATGCCGCTCTTCATGGTTCGACCTCGGTGATGTTCGCCAACACAGGCAACGCACCAGCCAAGCTCCTGAAGCGTGTGCAGAAGAAGGAGAATCCTCTCCCCGCGCTCAAGGCCGCTTATGTAGAGGAGACAGTCTATCTCGGTGCCGACCAGCTCGAGACCCTTTCCTCGATCAAGAGCAAGAACGAGCTTATCGCCGACGTTATGGCTCTTCTTCAGTCTCCGGCCAAGAATGTCATTTCGGCTCTCGGCTCGGGCGCAGGAAAGCTCCACGGCATCCTCGAGACTCTTTCAAAGAAAGAAGACTGATCTTAGATCACGATCACCCTACAGCATGGGCGAGCTGATCAAAATCGCCTGACAAACTTTCACAACAATTACGAAACAACACAAAAACCATACAACAATGGCAGATCTTAAAGCATTTGCAGAGCAACTCGTAAACCTCACCGTTAAGGAAGTTAACGAACTCGCCCAGATCCTCAAGGACGAGTACGGTATCGAACCCGCAGCCGCTGCTGTAGCTGTTGCAGCCGGTCCCGCAGCCGGTGCTCCCGCCGAGGAGGAGAAGACCTCTTTCGACGTAGTTCTTAAGAGCGCAGGCAGCGCTAAGCTCGCAGTTGTCAAGCTCGTGAAGGAACTCACCGGTCTTGGCCTGAAGGAAGCTAAGGAACTCGTTGACGGTGCTCCCGGCGTCGTTAAGGAAGGTCTCTCGAAGGCTGATGCCGAGGGCCTCAAGAAGCAGCTCGAGGAGGCAGGCGCCGAGGTTGAGCTTAAATAAAAACAGCCTGTTCTTCAGGCTCGTAGGTTAAGAACCCTCTAATCAGAGGGTTTCTTAACCTTTTTGTGTTAATACTTTTGTTCCCCCTATTTTTGAGATTTGCAAAGATGCAAACCGCGGTCGTGGAACACTCAATAATACCCCTCCCTGGTAATTTAAACCACTGAACCAAGCATTGTAGATGTCAGACGCAATCGTAAAACCGCGCATAAACTTCACCACGGTTAAGAATCCGCTGCCCTACCCCGACTTTCTTGAAGTCCAGCTCAAGTCATTCCGCGACTTCCTGCAGCTCGACACCCCCCCTGAAAAAAGAAAAAACGAGGGTTTGTTCAAGGTGTTTGCCGAAAACTTCCCGATAGCAGACACCCGCAACAACTTTGTGCTGGAATTTCTCGACTACTATATCGAGCCGCCGCGCTACACTATTGAGGAATGCCTCACAAGAGGACTGACCTACAGCGTTCCACTGAAAGCCAAGCTCAAACTGTACTGCACAGATCCCGATCACGAGGATTTTGACACTGTGATACAGGACGTGTATCTTGGACAGATACCCTACATGACCCAAAACGGCACTTTCGTGATAAACGGTGCCGAGCGCGTTGTCGTGTCGCAGCTTCACCGTTCGCCCGGTGTGTTCTTCGGTCAGAGCACTCATGCCAACGGAACAAAACTCTATTCAGCACGTATCATCCCGTTCCGCGGAAGCTGGATCGAGTTTGCCACCGATATCAACAACGTCATGTACGCCTACATCGACCGTAAGAAGAAATTGCCCGTGACAACGCTTCTCAGGGCAATCGGTCTTGAGCGTGACAAAAACATTATCGACATCTTCGGCCTGGCCGAGGAGGTCAAGGTCAACGAAAAGAACCTGCGTAAATACATCGGACGCAAGCTCGCAGCTTCGGTCGACCACAAATATAACGAGGACTTCTCGGATACAGATACCGGTGAAGTCGTTTCAGTCGAGCGCATCGACACTATCTTTGAGCGCGGCACGGAGATCACAGAGGAGAATATCCCTCAGATCATCGAGTCGGGCGAGGAAAGCATCCTGATCAATAAAGAGGAGGAAGAAGAGGGCGGACTTGATTACTCTATCATCTTCAACACTCTCTCGAAAGACCCCACGAAGTCGGAGAAGGAGGCTGTGCAGCACATCTACCGTCAGCTCCGCAGCGCGGAGGCTCCTGATGATGCAAGCGCCCGCGAGGTCATCAACAATCTTTTCTTCTCGGAGAAGCGCTATGATCTCGGAGAGGTCGGCCGCTACCGCCTGAACAAAAAACTCGGTCTCGGCATACCGATGGATGTTAAGGTGCTCACAAAGGAGGATATCATCGAGATCATCAAGTATCTCATCGAGATGATCAACTCCAAGACCGACGTCGACGACATCGACCATCTCTCGAACCGCCGCGTGCGCACTGTGGGCGAGCAGCTCTACAACCAGTTCAACATCGGTCTCGCACGCATGTCGCGTACGATACGCGAGCGCATGAATGTCCGCGACAACGAGGTGTTCACTCCGATCGATCTTATCAACGCGAAGACAATCTCGTCGGTCATCAACACCTTCTTCGGCACGAACGCGCTGTCGCAGTTCATGGACCAGACGAATCCTCTGGCCGAGATCACTCACAAGCGACGCATGTCGGCTCTCGGCCCCGGCGGCCTGACGCGTGAGCGTGCAGGTTTCGAGGTGCGCGACGTACACTACACGCACTACGGCCGTCTCTGCCCGATCGAGACTCCTGAAGGACCTAACATCGGTCTTATCTCGTCGCTTTGCGTGTATGCCAAGATCAATGATCTGGGCTTCATCGAGACTCCTTACCGCAAGGTCACCGACGCGACCGTCAACCTCAACAATGACGAGATCGTCTACCTGACGGCTGAGATCGAGTCGGGCAAGACTATCGCTCAGGGCAATGCTCCGCTTAACGACGACGGCACATTTGTGCGCGACCGTGTGAAGGCGCGTCTCGACGCCGACTTCCCGATCGTGGCTCCCGGCGAGGTAGAGCTCATGGATGTGTCGCCCACGCAGATCGCGTCGATCGCCGCATCGCTTATCCCCTTCCTTGAGCACGACGACGCAAACCGTGCGCTCATGGGATCGAACATGATGCGTCAGGCAGTGCCTCTGATGCGCTCCGAGGCTCCTATCGTGGGCACGGGCATCGAGGGTCAGCTCATACGCGACTCGCGCACTCAGGTCACAGCCGAGGGTCCGGGTCTCATCGAGTATGTTGACGCCGAGCGCATCCTCATCCGCTATGACCGCACCGAGGACGAGGAGTTCGCGGCCTTTGACGACGCAGTCAAAGAGTACCGTCTGCCCAAGTTCCGCAAGACCAACCAGTCGACGACAATCGACCTCCGTCCGATCTGCAAGGCCGGACAGCGTGTCAACGGCGGCGAGATACTTACCGAAGGCTACTCGACCGAAAACGGCGAGCTTGCTCTCGGCCGTAACCTGAAGGTGGCGTTCATGCCCTGGAAGGGTTACAACTATGAGGACGCCATCGTGCTCAACGAGCGCGTGGTGCGTGAGGACATACTCACCTCGGTCCATGTCGACGAGTACACCCTCGAGGTGCGCGAGACAAAGCGCGGCATGGAGGAGCTTACCAACGATATACCTAACGTCAGTGAGGACGCTACAAAGGATCTCGACGAGCGCGGCATCATACGTGTCGGCGCACACGTCGTTCCCGGCGACATCCTCATCGGCAAGATAACTCCTAAGGGCGAAAGCGATCCTACGCCTGAGGAGAAACTTCTCCGCGCTATCTTCGGCGACAAGGCCGGCGACGTAAAGGACGCTTCGCTCAAGGCGTCGCCTTCGCTGAAGGGCGTAATCATCGGCACGAACCTCTACTCGCGTGCCGCCAAGAATCCCCGCCGCAACCGCAGCGCGGCCGCCCAGCTCCCCATGCTCGACGAGAAATATGAGGAGCAGCAGGAGGCTCTCAAGCAGAGACTTGTGTCAAAGCTTATGACTCTTGTGTCGGGTCGTGTGAGCCAGGGTGTCAAGGACTTCATCGGAAGTGATATCGTGCCCAAGGGGGCCAAGTTCACCGCCGGAGTGCTGAAGGAGATCAACTACGATACCGTCAACCTCTCGAAGTGGACTTCGGATGCTCACCGCAACGATCTCATACGTACCACTATCGTCAACTACCTGCGCAAGTCGAAGGAGATCGACGCTGAACTCCGCCGCAAGAAATTCGACATATCGATCGGCGACGAGCTTCCCTCTGGCATCATGCAGATGGCGAAGGTCTATGTAGCCAAGAAGCGTAAGATCAGCGTGGGCGACAAGATGGCAGGACGTCACGGCAACAAGGGTATCGTCAGCCGCATCGTGCGCCAGGAGGATATGCCGTTCCTTGCCGACGGTACTCCCGTCGATATCGTGCTCAACCCGCTCGGCGTGCCTTCGCGTATGAACCTCGGACAGATCTTCGAGACTGTTCTGGGATGGGCAGGACGTGAGCTCGGCGAGAAGTTCGCCACTCCGATCTTTGACGGAGCATCGCTCGACGACCTGAACGCATGGACCGACAAGGCCGGTCTTCCGCGCTACGGTAAGACCTATCTCTATGACGGAGGCACGGGCGAGCGTTTCGACCAGCCTGCTACCGTCGGCGTCATCTACATGCTTAAGCTCGGCCACATGGTCGAGGACAAGATGCACGCACGTTCGATCGGTCCGTACTCTCTCATCACCCAGCAGCCTCTCGGCGGTAAAGCCCAGTTCGGCGGACAGCGTTTCGGTGAGATGGAGGTCTGGGCGCTCGAGGCATTCGGCGCCGCACACATCCTTCAGGAGATCCTCACTGTGAAGAGTGACGACGTCACCGGCCGTTCGAAGGCCTATGAGGCTATTGTCAAGGGCGAGGCCATGCCTCCTGTCGGCATACCGGAGTCGCTCAACGTGCTTCTGCACGAGCTCCGCGGCCTCGGACTCAGTGTCACCCTCGACTGAGCGGCCTCTTCTTCTACAATTTTTCTCTAACACTTCCCGAAAAGAAGACTCAACCTCCATATACAACCGATGGCTTTCAAGAAAGAACCAAAGGCAAAAAACAGTTTCTCCAAGATCACGATCGGGCTCGCATCGCCCGAAGAGATCCTCAAGAACTCGTCGGGAGAAGTACTCAAGCCCGAGACCATCAACTACCGCACATACAAGCCAGAGCGCGACGGACTTTTCTGTGAGCGTATCTTCGGCCCTGTGAAAGACTACGAGTGCCATTGCGGTAAATACAAGCGTATCCGCTACAAGGGCATCGTCTGCAACAACTGCGGCGTCGAGGTCACTGAGAAAAAAGTGCGCCGTGAGCGCATGGGCCACATCAAGCTCGTTGTGCCCGTCGCCCACATCTGGTACTTCCGTTCGCTTCCCAACAAGATAGGCTATCTGCTCGGCATTCCCTCGAAGAAGCTCGACCAGGTCATCTATTACGAGCGCTATATTGTGCTCAATCCGGGTGAAGTCGAGGATGTCAAGAAGCTCGATCTCCTCAATGAGGAAGAGTACTATAACATCATCGATCACCTCGATCCTGAAAACCGCAATCTTCCCGACGATGATCCCAAGAAATTCGTCGCAAAGATGGGTGCCGAGGCAATCTACCAGCTCCTTGCATCGCTCAACCTCGACGAGCTCTCATATGAGCTCCGCGACACTGCCGCACGCGAGGGATCGCAGCAGCGCAAGACAGAGGCGCTCAAGCGTCTGCAGGTAGTGGAGTCGTTCCGCGCGTCGGCCGAGCGCAACCGTCCCGAGTGGATGATACTCAAGGCTGTGCCTGTCATCCCGCCCGACCTTCGTCCGCTCGTGCCCCTCGATGGCGGCCGTTTCGCCACTTCTGACCTCAACGACCTCTACCGTCGTGTCATCATCCGCAACAACCGACTCAAGCGTCTTATCGAGATCAAGGCTCCCGATGTGATTCTCCGCAACGAGAAGCGCATGCTTCAGGAGGCTGTCGATTCTCTCCTCGACAACTCGCGTAAGTCGACAGCCGTGAAGACCGAGGCCAACCGCGCTCTCAAGTCGCTCTCCGACTCGCTCAAGGGTAAGCAGGGCCGTTTCCGTCAGAACCTCCTCGGTAAGCGTGTCGACTACTCGGCCCGTTCGGTTATCGTCGTAGGTCCCGAGCTCAAGATGCACGAGTGCGGTCTCCCCAAAAACATGGCTGCAGAGCTCTACAAGCCGTTTGTCATCCGCAAGCTCATCGAGCGCGGCATCGTCAAGACCGTCAAGTCGGCCAAGAAGATCGTCGACCGCAAGGAGCCTGTGGTTTGGGATATCCTCGAGTATGTGATGAAAGGACACCCTGTCCTGCTCAACCGTGCCCCGACACTTCACCGTCTGGGTATCCAGGCTTTCCAGCCCAAGATGATCGAGGGCAAGGCAATCCAGCTGCACCCGCTCGCATGTACGGCATTCAACGCCGACTTCGACGGTGACCAGATGGCCGTCCACCTTCCTCTCGGCAACGAGGCCGTTCTCGAGGCACAGATGCTCATGCTCGGTGCACACAACATCCTCAACCCTGCCAACGGAGCCCCCATCACCGTCCCCTCGCAGGACATGGTGCTCGGACTTTACTATATCACCAAACTCCGTCCCGGCGACAAGGGCGAGGGACTTAAATTCTACGGTCCCGAGGAAGCCGAAATCGCCTATAACGAGGGCCGTGTCACGCTCCACGCGCCAGTCTCGGTCGTAGTTGACGATGTGGATGCCGAGGGCAACCCCATCCGTCATCTCGTGGAGACTTCGGTGGGTCGCGTTCTGGTCAACCAGTATGTGCCGAAGGAGATCGGCTATGTCAACGAGATCCTCTCGAAGAAGTCGCTGCGCAATATCATCAGCCGCGTCATCAAGAAGTGCGGTATTCCCCGCTCGGCACAGTTCCTCGACGATATCAAGAACCTCGGATACTACATGGCATTCCGTGGCGGTCTGTCGTTCAACCTCGGCGATGTCATCATCCCTGCCGAGAAGGAGGAGATCGTCAACGAGGGCTACCGTCAGGTGCAGGAGGTGATGGACAACTACTCCATGGGCTTCATCACCAACAACGAGCGCTACAACCAGATCATCGATATCTGGACACACGTCAACTCCAAGCTCACCGACATACTCATGAAGCAGATGACGGCCCACAACCAGGGCTTCAACTCAGTCTTCATGATGCTTGACTCCGGTGCCCGTGGTTCAAAGGACCAGATCCGTCAGCTCGCCGGCATGCGTGGCCTTATGGCCAAGCCTCAGAAGGCAGGTGCCGAGGGAGGCCAGATCATCGAGAACCCGATTCTTGCCAACTTCAAGGAGGGTCTTTCGGTGCTTGAGTACTTCATCTCGACACACGGTGCTCGTAAAGGTCTTGCCGATACCGCTCTTAAGACCGCCGACGCCGGTTACCTCACACGCCGTCTGGTCGACGTCGCCCACGACGTCATCATCAACGAGCATGACTGCGGCACACTTCGCGGTCTTGTCTGCCGTGAGATCAAGAACAACGACGAGGTTGTCGCTTCGCTCGGCGAGCGCATCGTCGGCCGCGTTTCGGTTCACGACATCATCGACCCGCAGACCAACGAGATCATCGTCGCCGCAGGCCAGGAGATCTCCGACGAGGCTGCCGACCGCATCAACGCGTCGCCTATCGAGTCGGTGGAGATCCGTTCGGTGCTCACCTGTGAGTCGAAGAAGGGTGTGTGCGCCATGTGCTACGGCCGCAATCTCGCCAACAACCGCATGGTGCAGATGGGCGAGGCTGTGGGAGTGATCGCGGCTCAGTCGATCGGTGAGCCCGGTACACAGCTTACTCTCCGTACATTCCACGTCGGTGGTGTCGCTTCAAACATCGCCGCCGTCTCCAATGTCACCTCAAAATACAACGGTATTCTTGAAATCGAGGAACTCCGCACCGTCGAGACCGACGAGATTGCGGAGGCTACCGGCAAGAACGTTGAGCGCGTCATCGGACGACTCGGCGAACTCCGTATCCTCGATCCCGAGACAAAGATCATGTACACTTCGGCCAACATACCTTACGGCTCCAAGCTTTTCTTCAAGCCGGGCGACGTGGTGAAGCCGGGCGACGTGATCTGCGAATGGGACCCCTTCAATGCGGTTATCGTGAGCGAGGTCGGCGGTACGATCAAGTATGACAACCTCATCGAGAACGTCACCTACCGCGTCGACACCGACGAGCAGTCGGGTCTTCAGGAAAAGATCGTGATCGAGAGCAAGGACCGCACTAAAGTGCCCGAGGCTCAGATCGTCGACAAGGAGGGCAACATCATCAAGACCTACGCTCTGCCTGTAGGCGCTCACCTCATGCTCAACGACGGCGAGCCTGTCAAGACCGGTGAGATCTTCGTGCGCATTCCCCGCGCAGCCGGCGGTGTCGGCGATATCACCGGTGGTCTTCCCCGTGTCACCGAGCTGTTTGAGGCGCGCAACCCGTCGAACCCCGCTATCGTGAGCGAGATCGACGGTGAGATCAACTTCGGCAAGGTCAAGCGAGGCAACCGCGAGATCACCGTCACTCCGAAAATCGGCGACGTCAAGAAATATCTCGTGCCCCTCTCCAAGCAGATACTCGTGCAGGAGAACGACTATGTGCGTGCCGGCACGCCGCTTTCCGACGGTGCGATCACACCCACCGACATCCTCAACATCATGGGTCCGACAGCTGTGCAGGACTACATCGTCAACGAAGTTCAGGACGTGTACCGCATGCAGGGTGTGAAGATCAACGACAAGCACTTTGAGGTAATCGTGCGCCAGATGATGCGCAAAGTCAACATCATCGATCCGGGCGACACCAACTTCCTTGAGCAGCAGGTTGTCGACAAGCGCGACTTCATGGAAGAGAACGACCGCATCTGGGGCAAGAAGATCGTCGTTGACGCAGGTGATTCGGAGACAATGCGTCCGGGCATGATCATCACCGCACGCCGTCTGCACGACGAGAACTCGGCTCTGAAGCGCCGCGACAAGCAGACAGTGACCGTGCGCGACGCCGTTCCCGCCACTTCGGAGCAGATCCTCCAGGGTATCACACGTGCCGCCCTGCAGACGTCGAGCTTCATGTCGGCCGCTTCGTTCCAGGAGACGACCAAGGTGCTCAACGAGGCTGCCATCAACGGCAAGACCGACACGCTTGAGGGCATGAAGGAGAATGTCATCTGCGGCCACCTCATCCCGGCCGGCACAGGTCTGCGCTCCTATGAGCGTATAGTTGTCGGCAGTGTCGACGACATCAACGGCCCTGCCGATGAGGATACCGATGAGGCACCTGCCTCAAAAGAGGTCGACAATGTCCTCGACATTATCCCCGAGGAGATGCTTGTCGATGCCGAAGATGTAGAAGGACTCACCCTCACCGACGGCGAGACCGAGATTTAAACTATAGAATCAGTTTAGACTCAGCATAATAGCAGCGGGCCGGTTTGTTGAAACCGGCCCGCCGTATTTTGCGTCGGCCTGAAGCTGACAGGCCCGGAGGGGGATGAGAATATGATCTGCATCAAAAAAAAAGAAAAAATTTAACTTATAATTCACGAAGTAATCAAAAAAAAGATTAGATTTGCAGAATCTGTCAGAATAGGGGGCAATCCGCCCCTCGGACATAACAAATTACCGTAAGAATCAAAATACCCAAACCACACTTATTCAATCAAACCATTATGACGACAAAGGCCTCCAAGGCGAATACGGCTCCCGCGATTATCGCGATGTTCTTCCTGTTCGCAATGATTTCGTTCGTTACAGGATTCCAGAACCCGTTTGGCGTGATCCTCAAAAATCAGCTTTCACTTTCCGCACTGCAGTCGCAGCTCGGTAACCTTGCAAACTTCATTGCCTATGCTTTCATGGGCATCCCTGCAGGTCTGCTTCTCCAGCGCAAAGGCTACAAGTTCTCGGCAATAGCATCGCTTCTTGTCGGCATCCTCGGCGTGGCCATCATGTTCATCTCATCGTTCCTCCCCGACAGCGCCATCTTCGGTGTTTATCTCACCGGCGCATTCGTGGCAGGTTTCTCGATGTGTATGCTGAACACTGTTGTTAACCCGATGCTCAACACCCTCGGCGGTGGCGGCAACAAGGGTAACCAGCTCATCCAACTCGGCGGTTCGTGCAACTCGCTTGCCGCAACTATCTGCCCCATCCTTGTAGGTTATCTTATGGGCGACATCGCCAACTCGAGCCTCGTTGACGCCCGTCCCGCTCTCTACATCGCCGGCGGCATCTTCATCATTGCCACAATCGTAATCATCTTCACCAACATCCCCGAGCCGATCCTCGACGCTATCAAGAACGAGGAGAACACGAAGCACGAGACCGAGAAGCAGGCAGAGCCCACTCTTTCGGGCGCCCTCAAGTTCCGTCACTTCGTTCTCGGTGCTATCGCCATCTTCATCTATGTCGGTGTTGAGGTCGGTATCCCCAATATGGCAAACCTCTACATGACGAATGATCTCAGCATCGTTCCCGCAGCCGCAGGCGTGCTTGTGGGCATGTACTGGTTCCTTATGCTCATCGGCCGTCTCGTAGGCGGTGCGATCGGCGGCAAGGTTTCGAGCAAGGTCATGCTCTCTACCGTTGCATCGGTCGGCCTGATCTTCCTTCTTCTCGCTATCTTCTGCAACCCGTCGAACACAATCGCCATACCTGCATTTGACAGCGACTTCAACGCCATGAGTGTCGACGCTCCCATCAACATCCTCTTCCTTGTGCTCTGCGGACTCTGCACATCTGTGATGTGGGGCGGCATCTTCAACCTCGCAGTCGAGGGTCTCGGCAAATTCACCGCAGTTGCCTCGGGCTTCTTCATGGTGATGGTCTGCGGCGGCGGTATTCTCCCGGTTATCCAGGGCGGTGTTGCTGACGCATTCGGCTACCTCGCCAGCTACTGGGTACTGTTTGCCGGTCTTGCCTACATTCTCTTCTACGCCCTCGTCGGCCACAAGAACGTGAACAAAGACCTCACGGAGAAGGCCTGATCGCTGTGCCTAACCCGGCGCAATGATAAAAAAAGTGCATTCTCCCCAAAAATAATTAGAGACAGTAAACAAAATTTAAATAATAAACGTTACATTTGCGTAGAATTTCGAGGAATAGAAACAACGAAACAAATTAAACAACACGTAATCCTATGAAAAAGAGTGCAATTCTTGCGTTTGCCGCCGCTATGATGCTGGGGCAGAACGTAGTGGCACAGAACAACGTTAAGGAAGTTACCTACGTTGAGGATGCCACTCAGGGATATCTCATTAACAACTTCAGCAGCAACTGGTTTATCACCGGTCAGGTTGGTGTGGCTAACGCTATGACCAAAGACGAGTACCGTCCCGGTTTCGGCGATCGCTTCGCTCCCGCTGCCGGTCTCTATGTAGGCAAGTACTTCTCGCCGATCATCGGCCTCCGTGCAGGCTTCGACTGGTTCCAGACCAAGGGCTATGCAGCAAACGGTGCAGGCGTTCAGTACGACGTACCCGCTGAGAGCGGTTTCTACGGCGGCTACTACAAGACCAAACTGAACAACATGGGTCTTGCAGGTGACGTTATCATCAACCTCACAAACTGGTGGTGTGGCTACAACCCCGACCGCGTATTCAATGCAAGCGTATATGCCGGTCTCGGTGGTTACTTCACATTCGAGAAGAAATACAATGGCAAGAATGCCGACGGATGGCGCAACGCACACAATCAGTTCCTCGCTGCCCGTGCCGGTCTTCTTCTTGACTTCAACCTCAGCCGCAACTTCGCTCTCGGTCTCGACCTCCGTGCTGTCGGTGCAGACAAGGGTATGACAATGAGCTCAAATCACGTGAGCGTAAACGGTGAGGTTCTCGTATCTGCAACCTACAAGTTCAACAAGGCTAACTGGACTGCTCCCGTTGTCGCTGTTGTTCCTGAGATCGAGGACTGCGAGCCCATCAAGGCTCGTCTGCAGGCTGCCAACGCCCGCATCGAGGACCTCGAGGCTCAGCTCAAGGCTTGCCTCAACCGTCCCGTTGAGAAGGTTGTCGAGACAGCTAAGGCTCCCCTCGCTACCATCTACTTCACAATCGGTAACTCGACTCTCAACAGCGTTGACCGCAAGGTCCTCGGTGCTGTTGCCGAGCAGATCAAGGCTTCCGGCAAGAACTACACTCTCACCGGCTGGGCTGATACCTACACCGGTACCGACGCCATCAACGCCCGTCTGCGTGTCAACCGTGCCAAGAACGTTGAGAAAGCCCTCATCAAGAACGGTGTTCCCGCTTCTCAGCTCTCAACCAAGAGCGGCGAAGGCAACCTCAATGATCTCGGTATCAAGTATGTTGCTCTCGATCGTTGCGTAACTATCGAAGAGAATAAGTAAATAAAAGACTATTCCTCCTTTAGCTTCCGGGGTATTGTAAAAAACGTGACGTCTTGAACAATGCCGATACGCAAGAGATCGCATGACAGGATCTGAAGCCATCACGATCTTTACCGGAAGACTTAAATAAAGCGATAACCCCGAAACCGATGAAGGAATTTTCCTTCGTCGGTTTCTTTATTTTAAACAAGCTCCAGAAAGATGAATCCGTTTTCAATCGATATAAAGGGCCGAGTCATCAGATATGACCGTCCGGTTGTCATGGGCATACTCAACGTCACGCCCGACTCATTTTACAGCGAGTCGAGATGCTGGGACCTCGGGCGCATCGAAAGCACAGCGCGCCGGCTCATCGACGAGGGGGCCGACATGATCGACATAGGCGGCTACTCGTCGCGTCCCGGAGCCGATGACGTCACTCCGCAGGAGGAGATACGGCGTGTTGCCGCTGGTATAAGGGCTGTCAGGGATCTGTCGGGCGAGATACCTGTGTCGGTCGACACATTTCGCGCCGATGTGGCGCGTGCGGCTATTCTCGATCACGGCGCTGACATTGTAAACGATATTGCAGGGGGAGACCTCGACGACACCATGTTTGATGCCGTGGCCGAGCTGAAGGCTCCGTACATCGTGATGCACATGCGGGGTACGGCCGCCGACATGCAGTCGCATACCGACTATACGGCCGAGGGAGGCGTCACCGCCGATGTCATTTCGCGGCTGGCAGAGAAGATCGACCGGCTGCGGCAGAAGGGTGTGGCCGACATAATAGCCGATCCGGGATTCGGATTCGCAAAAACTGCCGCTCAGAATTATGAGCTGCTTTATAATCTGCGTCTTATCGCCGACACTCTGTGCTGTCCGATGCTCGTGGGGGTGTCGAGAAAGTCAATGATATATAAGACGCTTGATATCACTCCGGCCGAGTCGCTTAACGGCACGACCGTGATAAACACGCTGGCACTCGAGCGTGGCGCCGACATACTCAGGGTACACGACGTCAAGGAGGCGCGACAGGCTGTCGTGCTCCGGGAAGATATGTATAAAAACGTATAGAGAGGTCAGACGCAGGTGAGCTTGCCTGTCGTACTGTCCATGATGTAGCCGCGCACGGCGACATCGGCGCACATGAGCGGGTGGTGGGATATGAGATCGACAGTCTCTTTCACGGCGTCGGCCGTATCTTCAAATCCACGCAGCCATGAACGCAGGTCGATGCCGCAGTGCTTCATAAGGTCGATGTGCTCCTCCGATACGCCGCGCTCCTTCATCAGATGGAGCATCTCGTCGGGATCCATCCCCTGCACACCGCAGCCGGTATGCCCTATGACCATTATTTCGTTCACTCCAAGCTCATAGACAGCCACGAGGAGCGAGCGCATTGTCGAGTCAAACGGATTTGTTATCGTCCCGCCGGCGTTCTTGATGATCTTCACATCGCCGTTTTTCAGGCCGAGCGCGGCCGGCAGCAATGCGACCAGGCGTGTATCCATGCAAGTCACTATGGCGATCTTCTTGTCGGGATACTTGCTCGTGACATAATCTCTGTATTCTCCGCGCTCTACGAATCCGCGGTTAAATTCAAGCAGTTCCTGTATCATAGCTTTTAAAGACTAAACACCGGCAGGTATCTCCATGCCGTTGATAAACTCAATGCCTGGAGCCGACAGGAAAACACACAGCTGCGCGATGCCTCTGGCAGAGACACCGCTGTCTTTTATGACAATGCGGTTGACGGTAATCCTGTGTGCGCATAGGGTCTCGCGCACGGCATCCATATCACGTCGCTCTCCACCGGCAATGTCGATGACGCGTCCGCCGAAATCGTTGGGGTAGGGCAACGACCGGCGCAGTGAGGCGATATCAGCGGCGAGCAGCGACAGCATTGTGCCATCGTCGCCGGGTGCCGTGTTCACGATCACATCAATGTCGCGCCACGCACGCCCGAGATCGGCCACTGCCGCGGCAACGACGGCGGCATCGCGCAAATCTCCATGGATAAATCTCGCCCCCGTAGCGTAGGCCGTGGCGCGTCCGCGCTCCTCATCGGTGTCGCAGAAGGCGACCTTGCATGCGGCGCGGCAGAATTCGTCGATGACGGCACGCCCTATGGCACACGACCCGTCGGTCACCAGCACGCGGCGGCATGGAAAATCAACGCTCCACGCTCCCTTGCGCGCGGCCGCACGCGACATCTGCGTCAGCCTGCCGCTGCGCAGATCCTCCATTTTCTTTTCTAAATAATTGTCGGCCATACCTAAATGCAAGAAGTATGGGCTCCGCCTCCTCCCCACGACGAGCGGTCGAGATTGCGGTAGTTTATCGCCTCAGACACGTGTTCGGCACCTACGGTGTCCGCTCCGTCGAGATCGGCGATCGTGCGTGCCACTCGCAGAATGCGGTCGTAGGCACGCGCCGACATATCGAATTTTATCATTGCGTTGCGCAGGAGCGCAAACCCGGCCGCGTCCGGACGTGCGTATTCATTTATCAGTTTCGATCCCATCTGGGCGTTGCAATGCACATTTTTGTGCTGCGCGAATCTCTGCGTCTGTATCTGCCTCGCCGCAGTCACCCGGCTGCGTATGCTTGCCGAACTCTCGCCGGGTGCCGAAGCGGCCATATCGTCGAACTCTACGGGCTGTATCTCCACCTGTATGTCGATGCGGTCGAGAAGCGGCCCCGAAATGCGGCCGAGATATTTCTTCACCGCGCCTATGTCGCATGTGCACTCGCGCGTCGGGTGGTTGTAGTAGCCGCATGGACACGGGTTCATCGATGCCACGAGCATGAAGCTCGCCGGGTAGTCTATCGAGTATTTGGCACGCGAGATCGATATGAATCTGTCTTCGAGCGGCTGACGCATCACCTCGAGTACGGTGCGGTTGAATTCGGGGAACTCGTCGAGGAAAAGCACACCGTTATGCGCCAGCGAGATCTCGCCGGGCATAGGGTTGCTTCCGCCGCCCACCAGAGCCACCGGCGATATCGTGTGGTGCGGACTGCGGAACGGGCGCTCGGTCATCAGGCGCGAGCCCCGGCGCAGTTTTCCGGCTACAGAGTGTATCTTGGTTGTCTCAAGCGCCTCGCCGAGTGTGAATGGAGGCAATATCGTCGGCACACGCTTGGCCATCATCGACTTGCCAGAGCCAGGAGGGCCTACCATGAGTATGTTGTGGCCTCCGGCACACGCCACCTCGAAGGCGCGTTTCACATTCTCCTGCCCCTTGACATCGGCAAAGTCATACTCAAAACGGCCGGCCGACGCCTCAAATTCGGCGCGCGTGTCGACCCTGGTCGGTTCTATCGCATCGGGTGCCCCGGTGATCACCGCGATCGCTTCGGCGAGGTTTCGTGCGCCGTACACCTCGAGCCGGTTGACGACGGCGGCCTCGGTGGCATTGCCCTCGGGCACGATCATACCCCTGAATCCCATCGCACGGGCCATCACCGCCATCGGCAGTATGCCCCTCACGGGACACAGACTCCCGTCGAGCGACAGCTCGCCCATAAGCACGTAATCGCCGAGGTTGTCGGCCGCGATGCGCTCTGTCGCCGCAAGTATCGCCACCGCGAGCGGGAGATCATAGGCCGCTCCCTCCTTCCTCACATCGGCCGGAGCCATGTTTATGACGATCTTGCGACGGGGCATGTCGTAGCCATGCTGCCTGAGCGACGAGAGCACGCGCTCCTGGCTCTCCTTGACCGACGCGTCGGGAAGCCCCACCACGGTGAAGCCTATGCCGGCATCCGCCCGGGCCTCGATCGTGACCGGGATGGCATCTATGCCTTGAACGGCAGCTCCCGAGACTTTTACAAGCATAATTCCCTTGCTTTACTTATGCCTGCATAAAAATCAGCTCCGCTGTATCTTATCTGGCCGAGGCTGTCGGCGACAATCACCCACGGACGCGACGGCAATGCCGTCGTCGCCGACACGCCGGGATGCCATACACGCTCCCACGGCAGACTGTCGTTCTCGACTTCCTTCTTCCATGTTTCGATACCGGCGTTTATATCGTCTATCTCATACACCGAGACAGTTTTTTTCTTCTTATCCTTATCCTTGTCTTTTTCTTTCGCCTTGTCTTTCTCCGCTGCCTCTTCGGTGAGCTTCTTCAGAAGGTTGTCGTTTGAGCCGATGCGTGCTCCCGCCGAGGGGGTGAAATAGAGGAGTGTGGCCTTGTGCTTCGTCGGGTCGACATCGATCCTGCGACGGTCTGCGCCGACAAACCACAGTGAGTCGGCGAGTGCCGGCAGACCGGAGTCGACGCTGAACACCAATCCGTCGCGGTAGCTCTCGGTCAGCGACGTTATGCGTGCCTTCTGCGCTATGCTTCTGAGGAGTGAGTCGGCCTCGCGTTCCCTGCCACGGGCATCGTAATATCGCGTCAGGAGCACCGACGACACCACATTCTCGCTGTTTTCTGCAATGAAAGCTGCGACCGATCGGTTCACGGCGTCGGTCTGCCCGGCCTCTATGGTCTGCCTGTTATCGCCGATCCAGCGCATCAGTTCCACCGATGGCTTGCTCCCCTTTATCATCTTGGCTTCGGGGTTGTTCAGCTCGAGGGCACACTCCACATGGTCGCCGTTTTTCACGAGAAACGACGCCACAAGCGAGCGTGTGCTCGTGAAGACATCCACCACCGTGTAGTCGCGGCTGTTGCCTTCGATCGAGAATTTGCCGTCGACGGCTGTCGATCTCATGGTCTTTATCGAGCCGTCGCCGAAATACACGACCTGCAGGTTCTGTGTGCCAAGGCCCTCGATCACGCCCATGATCCTGAACGAGTCAGAGCTGCCGCAGCTCCACAAGAGAGCCACAGCCGCAATCGACACGATCAGTCTCAGCAGCCTGTTCATTTTCCGTAGCGGGCTGCCTGCTTTGCGATGAGAGCCGGGTCGTCGAAGTAATTAATCTTCATGGCCTTGCGCACGCGGTCGAGAGTCTGGGCGGCAGCAGCACGCGCATCCTCAGAGCCCTTGCGGAGTATCTCGTAGACGCCGGGGATATCTTTCTCATACATGGCGCGGCGCTCACGCAGCGGGCACAGGATCTCTTCAAGCACCTGGCAGAGAAGCTTTTTAACCGTGCCGTCGCCGAGGCCGCCTTTCACATAGTGTGCCTTCATCTCGTCGAGCGACTCATATTGAGGGGTGTACATCTTCACCTGCTCCTGTGTGCAGAGAGCGTCGAGATAGATAAACGGACAGTTGCCTTCGAGATGTCCCGGATCCTCGATGTTGAGGTGCAGCGGGTCGGTGTACATCGAGTTCACGCCTTTCTTCACCTGCTTGGGCGAGTCGCTCAGGTAGATGCAGTTGCCGAGGCTCTTGCTCATCTTGGCTTTGCCGTCGGTGCCGGGCAGACGCAGGCATGCTGCGTTGTCGGGTAGAAGTATCTCGGGCTTGACGAGCGTCGGGCCGTAGATAGAGTTGAATCGGTCTACGATCTCGCGTGTAAGCTCGATCATCGGAGCCTGATCCTCGCCCACAGGGACGGTCGTGGCATTGAAAGCCGTGATGTCGCTTGCCTGGCTCACAGGATAGCAGAAGAAGCCCACCGGTATGCTCTGCTCGAAATTGCGCATCTTGATCTCGGTCTTTACGGTCGGGTTGCGCTGCACGCGCGACACCGTCACGAGATTCATGTAGTAGAACGCGAGTTCGGCAAGCTCAGGCACCTGGCTCTGGATGAATATGGTCGTCTTGGCCGGATCAAGCCCTGCCGACAGATAGTCGAGAGCCACTTCGATCACATTCTGCCTCACCTTCTCGGGGTTGTCGGCATTGTCGGTGAGAGCCTGCGCGTCGGCGATCATTACGTATATCTTGTCGTAGAGACCCGAGTTCTGAAGCTCCACGCGGCGGCGCAGCGAGCCCACGAAATGTCCGAGATGAAGTTTGCCGGTAGGACGGTCGCCTGTGAGTATGATTTTTTCCATAATGTTCAATTTGTTTCAGTTTTCAAAATTAAGAAAATTATCGCCCCTGCACAAAAAAGTTACAGGGTCTATAAACTGTTTAGGTTTATAATGATACCGATTTGAGAGAATACCTTGGAAAGATCTTATGGCAAAATTGCATCGATGCGTGAAAAGATCACGAGAGAGCCGTGAAATCAAAAGGGAATAAAAAACTAAACCCCGAGGTTTGTCGTAGACAGGGACACTCGGGGGATTCCGCACCAAAGTTAGAATATTTTTCGTAATTTTACAAACCACAATACGTTAAAATCATATAGTGAAATACTCCGAATACGAAAAGGCATTTTCTC
The DNA here is from genome assembly GCA_964389525.1 of uncultured Muribaculaceae bacterium. Taxonomy (GTDB): domain Bacteria; phylum Bacteroidota; class Bacteroidia; order Bacteroidales; family Muribaculaceae; genus JAFLTL01. Next base: position 22,524 of record CAYMEX010000022.1, read on the forward strand.
CGGCACGCCTGAACAAATATTTAATTGCATGCGATGGCAATACATCCAAGGCACTGACACTGTATCGACATAATGTAAAGTTATGCCAGAAATTTTACGGCATCCTTAATATATTTGAGGTAGTGCTTCGTAATGCAATAAATACCCACTATCAAGAGGTGTTTAATGATTCGGAGTGGATAGAAACCCAAGTGCGACATGGAGGAATGATTGAAAATGCACCACAGAAAAACGAGGTGTTAAAAATAATCTCCTCACTTCGGCAAAATGGACGATATACCAACGACCGCGTTGTCTCGTCAGTTTCTTTCGGCTTTTGGACGCATCTATTCACACGACAACCATTTCGTCGCGGTGGTCAGAATCTTTTACGCATATTTCCTAACCGCACAATCGGATTAGGGCAAAGGGCCGTATTCAACGAACTTCAGGAAATCAAGACATTCCGTAATCGCATCGCCCACCATGAGGCTATATGTTTTGATAGCAACGGCCGGATCGATATGACAATAACTCAAAACAAATATGAACTGATCCTTAAATACATTGTATTTCTCGGACACCAAAGCAACCATTTATTTTATGGCATAGATATCTTGCCGGATTCCATCATTGCAAAGATCGAGGCACTGAAGTAAACGCCCCTGCACAAAAAAGTTCAGGCAATCTCCACAGCGGGAGACTGCCCGAACAAAATATCTGCTGAAAGAGCTTACTTCACTTCCCAGGTCTCGCCGGCCATGATCATGTCGCGCAACTTGCCGAAGCCCTTTTTGGCACGCACCTCGGCGACCTGTTCGCTCACAGAGTCGTTGTAGGTGGGAGCGTCGAAGTCGCGGATGACGCCGATAGCCAGCGGTAGCGCGTGGCCGTCCATCATCGCCAGCTGCTGATGCAGGAAATTGCTCTCGCAGTGGGCGTCATGCACCAGCACGTCGTCGATCGTGTAGCCGTCCTTGCCGATCTCCACGGCCTTGAGCAGGAAGCCGTCGCGCACGAGGCCTTTCTCATTGTTCTTGCCGAAGAGCATCTTCTCGCCGTGACGCAGATGTATCGTGCGGTCGGCACGCACCTCGCGGTCGGTGATGAAGCTGTGTATGCCGTGGTTGAATATCACGCAGTTGGTGAGAATCTCGCATACCGACGTGCCCTTGTGGCGTGCTGCCGCCTCCATGATCTCCTGCGACGTCTTCAGCTCCACGTCAAAGGAGCGTGCGAAGAAGTTGCCGCGTGCGCCGAACACCAGCTCGGCCGGGATAAACGGATCCTCCGTCGTGCCGTAGGGCGACGACTTCGACACGAAACCACGGTCGGACGTCGGCGAGTATTGCCCTTTGGTGAGACCGTAGATCTTGTTGTTGAACAGGATCATGTTTATGTCGATATTGCGGCGCACCGCATGTATGAAATGGTTTCCGCCGATAGCCAGACCGTCGCCGTCGCCCGAAACCTGCCATACGGTCATTTCGGGATTGGCCACCTTGAAGCCGGTGGCGATAGCGGCCGCACGGCCATGGATCGTGTGAAACCCGTAGGTGTTCATGTAGTAGGGAAGGCGCGAGCTGCAGCCGATACCCGAGATGACCGCCGTCATGTGCGGAGCCACACCGAGCGAGGCCATGGCCTTGTGCAAGACATTGAGCACGGCATGGTCGCCGCATCCGGGACACCAGCGCACCGACTGGTCGCTCTTGAAATCTGCCGGTATATATTTCAGATCTTCCATGATTCTATGAAAAGACTCCTGTATTCTGCTTTTAAGGTTGATTTTACTTGTCGAGGATACCTTTCACGCCGTCCACGATCTCCTTCACCATGAAGGGCTGACCCTGTATCTTGTTGATGCGCGATATATTCACGTCGGGGAACTTGGCCTGCAGATAGTCGGCGAACATGCCCGTGTTCAACTCGGCCACGATCACCTTCTTGTAGCGGCGCAGTATCTCGCCGGTGTTGGCAGGCAGCGGGTTGATATACTTGAACTGCGTGAATGCCACCGGCACACCCTCGGCGCAAAGCTCCTCGGCCGCCGTGTAGAGATGGCCGTAGGTGCCGCCCCAGCCGAGCAGCAGCGTGTCGGCACCGGCGTCGCAGAGCACTTCCTGCGCGGGTATGTCGTCGGCGATGCGGGCGATCTTCTCGCGGCGCAGGTTCACCATCACCTCATGGTTGACCGGATCGTTGGAGATAGCGCTTGTCACAGAGTCCTTCTCCAGACCGCCGATGCGGTGCATCAGTCCCTCGGTGCCCGGTATCGCCCAGTAGCGCGAAAGCGTCTTCTCGTCGCGCATATAGGGCTTCCATGCGTCGCGGAGACCCTCAGGCACATATTTCACCTTGATTTCAGGATAATCCTCGGCTTCGGGCACACGCCATGCCGACGATCCGTTGCCGATGAAAGCATCGGTGAGCAGTATCACCGGAGTCATGTGCTCCACCGCTATGCGGCATGCCTCGAAAGCCATGGTGAAGCAGTCGGTCGGCGACGTGGCGGCGACCACCGAGAGAGGCGACTCGCCGTTGCGGCCATAGAGAGCCTGCAGCAGGTCGGTCTGTTCGGTCTTTGTAGGCAGACCGGTCGAGGGGCCGCTGCGCTGCACGTCGATCACCACAAGCGGAAGCTCGGCCATGACAGCCAGACCGATACCCTCGCTCTTCAGAGCCAGACCCGGACCCGACGTCGATGTCACTGCCAGATTTCCGGCAAACGATGCGCCGATCGCCGAGCACACGCCCGCGATCTCGTCCTCCATCTGGCACGCCTTCACCCCGAGGTCCTTGCGCTTGGCAAGCTCATGCAGGATGTCGGTGGCGGGAGTGATGGGGTAGCTGCCGAGGAAAAGCGGACGTCCCGACTTCTCCGAAGCCATGATCAGGCCCCACGCAGTAGCCGTGTTGCCGTTGATATCGGTATATATTCCCGGCACGATGCTCTCGGTCTCGACACGATAGGTCGACACCGACGCGTGCACGTTGTGTCCGAAATTGTAGCCCGCCTCGATCACCTTGGCGTTGGCCTCGAACACAGCCGGTTTTTTCGCAAACTTGTTTTTGAGCAGATGAAGCGCACCCTCGAGCGGACGGTCGAACAGCCAGCACACCAGACCGAGGGCAAAGATGTTGCGGCACTTGAGCATCGCCTTGTTGTCGAGCCCCGAGTCGGCAAGCGCCGCCTTGGTCTGCGACGTGATCGGAGCCTCTACCACCTGAGCCGTGATGCCGAGCTCCTTGATGGCGTCGTCGGTCGCATACTGCGCCTTGCTCAGGCCGTCGGCGTTGAATGTGTCGGTGTCGATGATGATCACACCGCCGGGTTTCAGAAACTGGACATTGCGTTTCAGTGCCGCCGGGTTCATAGCCACAAGCACGTCGCACTGGTCGCCGGGCGTGTGTACGCCGCGGCCTACGCTCACCTGAAACGCCGACACTCCGCTGAGCGATCCCTGAGGTGCCCGCATGTCGGCCGGATAATCGGGAAATGTTGAAACTGAGTTGCCAAGGCCTGCCGAAACATTGGTGAAAATGTTTCCTGCCAGTTGCATGCCATCGCCCGAGTCGCCCGAAAACCTGACGACAACCTTGTCAAGCGACTTTACGCTGGTCTTCTCCATTACTTTTTGAGAAATGTTATATTTTTCTTATGGTTTATTCATGGTCTGCAGCCCGGTTGTGAGCGACTGCCCTGATGGTAGTCCTGCCGAATATTTCCGCAGTCAAACGCACAAATTTATCCCTTTTATCCTTTCCGACAAAATATTCCGCCTCCAAAAGTTTTATCCCTTCGCCACCATATTCGCGCTTTTAGCCACTTTTTTCCGGCTATACACACAAACGGGCGCAAACGGCGCGGGCCGCGCCACATGATAGCGGCATGGCCCGGCGTATAACTCAAATGATGGTCTCAGACACCGAAGTGCCCCTTGTGCACATTGCCGTCGACATCGGTAATCTCGATCTGATACTGTCCCTTGGCCATTCCGGCTGTCGACAGCGACATCGCGCGCTGAGGTGTGTCGAGTGTGCGCCCCGACAGCACTCGGCCTTCGGGCGTGGTGATCTTTATGCTCCTGATCGTGAGATTGCGCTTAGCCGAATCCTTTTCAGCCAAGGCAGACTGAGCGGTAGCCGGCTTAACGCCGATCATCAGCTGCCCGTCCTTCATGTCGAGGGAGAACATGTCGAAACGTGACTCGCAATTTATACGCCATCTGATTCCGTCGGCACCGCAGCAGTTGTCAACCGCCTGAACCTCTACATACCCTCTGGAGCAATCCATCTCCGAGATACAGAAGTCGCCATACGATGACTCAAGCATACCTCCGGCCGAAGTGTAGAGTCTGTATTTCACTCCGCTGCGGTAAGTCGGATTGGCAAGATCTGTATATTTCAAGTCAAGGCTGGTATCATAATTTCGCAACACAAGCGTCGGGCTATAGCCTGGAAACGATCCCGATGTGCCATCGCCGCCCGTCCATTTCAGCGTACCCACAGCTGCCGACGGAACACCGGCCGTAGCCTTCCATTTCGCAACTTGATGCCATGATAACCCTGCTTTATTTGCAGATACCGAGACTTCAAAATAGTCAGCATTACCACTGCGTTCTATTGTTATTGATTTCCCGGTCTGGGGTAGTTACTACAGGAGATGCTTGCGATGTTGCATTGCTACTGCTGCTACGGTGTGATATGGTCCATGTCAATTCCTCACCATCTATTACAGGAAATGTCAAAGTCTTAGTACGCTCCGAGAAATGTAATCCTCCTATATACTGGCTTCCAAGTTCTTCGGCTGTCGGCGAAATCAGGCGTGTAGTCATATTTTTAACAGTACTGTTGTATGTTAAAAAGTAGTGCATTCGTTCTGTCTGCAAAGGAGAAAAACGCTGTATATAATAATTCCCTGAATACGACATTACATTGTATGGATCTGGGGTATATAAATCGCCATGTCCATCACGCAAATTTTGACTTGAATCATATTCTCCGTCAATCCACGCATTAGGATCAGCGGGAGTATCTGCAACAAGATCGCCTGCCTCCTTAGAATTACTCCCATCCACATACTCAGGTATACCTCCTTCCCCTGCTGCTGTTCCATGGTGTGTATGGAACAATCCAAAGCAATGTCCAGCTTCATGAGCAGGTACAGTCTCATATGACATATAATGCCTCGGGTGAAGAATCAGGGCAGATGATGGGATTCCTTGGGCTACTCCAGCCAGAGTAATCTTCTCTTCACCATATTTGTCTTTATACTTTTTATCCCAGTAACTGAGGACGTAAACATCTAAAGCATTTGAATGACTGTTCTTTGCAAATATTTTATTCTGCTCACTTTCTAATCTTAAATCCATATTTTTTATCATATCATCTGTCAGATAATCAATATATTCGTTACCAATTGACCTGAACTTTATATTCGTGGAATTGGCTTCATGAAAATCTCCCAATGCATCTAATACATTCGCAGTAACGGCCTCTTTGTTTAGTCCGGTTCCATTTGTTTTCCTAAGGACGTGAATAAATACATTTACGACTTCATACTGATTGTCGGGGATATATGGGGAGCGTGACAATGGGACGGTTATATACGCCTCAGGAAATACTTTGGGCTCATACTGATAGAACTGTCCAGTCCTTGAAGTTGTCTTGACAGTTATATCATCCAAGGAGACCAACCATCCGTTCTCATAGACATTGTCACCCAGCCTTAAAGAACGTCCTGAAATAACCGTGGATATATCGCAACCAACAAGTTCTTCAAGTTTTGAATAAATATCTTGATCAGATGTTTTATAATCTATATAAAGCGTGCTCGAATTATAATTTTTATATGATTCTTTAGGTACATATAATAACCCGTACATCCATAGTGTATCAATGATACTTTTCTTCTTATCATCATCTAATATCAAGGTGTACCGATTATTAGTATCATCATAACCCAACTTTGCATTAAGAGTATAGATGTAAGAAAAATCAGGGGTTCCAACACCTGATTCTTCCATTTCATCTTCCACCATGTTGTCGCTGCATGCGGTGAAGCCGATAAGCAGGGAGGTGAAAAGTGCGGTCAGAAGTAAAAGTTTTTTCATAGAAACGTGTTTTTGTTGGTTTATAAACTGAATGTGTTTTTGTCCGACCGCAAACGCCCTTTACTGTCGGACGGGCTCAGGCCAATCCAAAAATATCCATAGTGATAACGTGTTTGCCGTATATTGCGACTTAAATGTAGTTACTCATTCTTCACGTGACTTAGGCTCGAAGAACCATGCCGGTGGAGAAGTATTAAACTCGGGAGTTATAAACTTACTTCGGGGATTGCTATTTGATTTTGCAGGAACAATGCTTTTAACCCAAATTGAGTCTTTGACGACATCAGGCACCTCCATATTCACATAACCAATATATTTATCTATTTTAATAGAATAATGCTTTATGGATCCCGTTGAAATAGGGAAAACAGAATCCTTTAGCTCCTTTAAAAGGTGTTCATTATCGCTGTCTGTTGCTCTGAAGAAATATACTCCATCAGTTTGGAATAGTTCCCCGACAACATTGCACCATATGGTAGGGATACCTACATTTCTATAAACCTCATCGTCGTTGTCGGAGCATGCGGTGAAGCCGATAAGCAGGGAGGTGAAAAGTGCGGTCAGAAGTAAAAGTTTTTTCATAATAATGATTGTTAGTGTTGATTAATCTGTACTCGATTTTGTCCGACCGCAAACTCCCTTTACCGCCGGACGGCCTCAGGCCAATCCAAAAATATCCATAAGATAATGTGCTTTAGTAATTTTCGTGCAATTTACGACTAAATTTTACAAAAGCAAAATTATTTTAAATAAATTTACAGAATTTTAATCCATTGTGTGACAGCATGGACGATGCCTAAACGATGCTACGGGAGTATACATCGCCTCTCCGAGGTTCTAAGTTGTATATCGTCTTGCTCCCATGCGGTCGCCCGGGGTTTACAATAACAGCGCGCCTCCCGGCGCTTGCATGCGTGAGCTACAGCGCAGCGCGACATGCGTAGCACCGTGCGAGCAAAGCGAGCGCGGTGTAAATGCGTGTAGCAACATGGAGCCGCGGAGCTGCGACACAATCGTGTAACAAGGTGTCTTTCAGACACGATTTATAGGCGACTTTTACCGGGCACACCTGCCGGTGTACCCGCATATCTGCATCGCTACGCGATTTCGATATACGGGCCTACTGACATCATATCGCTGACGCGATACATCGGCTGTCAAGCGGGTACATGAAAGCGGCGATCAGAATGATTACGGTTTGGCGATAATGATAACATGGCGTCGAAGTACCGAATAGCACCCGCTTCGGAATGTTGTGTCGCTGCGCTGCAGCTCTATATTGCTGTGCGTCGTACACCGGGTTCCCTCCGGTCACCCGGTGCTATCATATGTGACGCCCGTTTCACGGGCTTTGATGTGGCGTACTGTCGCACGCCCCTACAAATCAACATTCTTTCCGGGCACACCTGACGGTGTACTCGCATATCTGCATCGCTACGCGATTTCGATATACGGGCCTACTGACATCATATCGCTGACGCGATACATCGGCTGTCAAGCGGGTACATGAAAGCGGCGATCAGAATGATTACGGTTTGGCGATAATGATAACATGGCGTCGAAGTACCGAATAGCACCCGCTTCGGAATGTTGTGTCGCTGCGCTGCAGCTCTATATTGCTGTGCGTCGTACACCGGGTTCCCTCCGGTCACCCGGTGCTACATATGTGACGCCCGTTTCACGGGCTTTGATGTGGGCGTACTGTCGCACGCCCCTACAAATCAACATTCTGTTATACGTACGATCAATCTATAACGCCGTAGCGGCGTGCGACAGATGTTTCTCCTGCGCAAATGGCGCGGGCCGCGCCACATGATAGCGGCACGGCCCGTAAATACATAACCGATCAGTCGGGGGTTACTCGGCAGCCTTACATCTTTTCAGCTTGATTTCGGTAATGAAAGCGATAATAAGGGCCAGACCGCCGAACAGCAACGTGCAGCCGCCGTATATCACGCCCACAAACTGGCGGTACTCCCAGTTGGCAAGCTGCTTGAACGACATCGTGTTGATGCTGATGAAATAGGCAACCAGCAGCCCGAGGCCGATGCCGAGGAAAAACGCGCCCCACTTCAGTGCGGAGAACGACGGGTTAAGTCCCATCTGATTGAAGTATCGGCTGATGTTTCCACCCTCAATCGAGACATCTTTGACGTGCTCCATAAGATACATGCGCTCTTTTTTGCACACAAACAGCTCAAACAGCTTGTAGACAAAATAGCCGATCACGGTAAGCACGGCGGGAATTGTGATAAAATCCATCATAGTCTTGTAGTATTATTGATTTTTATTTGTAATTTTCGCACTCTGTCGCGAGTCGGAGTGTGGCCGTTGTCCGGCCGTTCATCCCTTTAGACGCCGGCGTGCGGCAAAGGTTACAGTTTTTTCAGAAAAATTTTTTCTTGGTAAAATATGTAACCTTTCACACTATGTGGCGTCAAAAGATATGCAATGACAACCACTGTATCCGATCAGACCATCATCACCGACGTCCTCAAGGGCGACACGCGGGCGTTCGCCACTATCATGGAGCGCTACGCCGCACGCGTCTATGCGCTTGTGGCGGGTATGACGGGCGACGGAGACGATGCGGCCGACCTCACGCAGGAGATCTTTATAAAGGTGTTCAGCTCGCTGTCGTCGTTCAAGGGCAGTTCGTCGTTTTCGACGTGGCTCTTCCGCATCAGCTACAACATGGTTGTTACGCGTCTGCGCAAGCCGCAGGGTCCCGACTCGGCGTCGGGCGACGACCGTTTCTGGGACAATATCGCCGACACGGCGACCGATGCCGGCGACGACGAAGAAGATGGCATGCCGACCGTCGATATGCTCTACGAGGCCCTCGACCTTCTGCTGCCCGACGAGCGCACGCTCATCTCACTTTTCTATCTCGACGGCAAATCGCTCGCCGAAATAGCATTCATCATGTCGATTACCGAGACAAACGCCAAGACGCGTCTGTTCCGCATACGAAAGAAACTTCATAAAATACTCTCAGATGGAATCAGGCAATAAAAACTTCTCTCCCGATCTGCGCCAGGCACTGCTGCGATATAACGCACGGTTCCCGCTGCCGGCCGACTTCATTGCCGACACAATGCTTGAGGTGAACCGTGTCGCCGACCGGCGCGCCTACATCCGCGGCCTCGTCACCATTTCGGTTGTCAGCCTGCTTATGATCGTTCTTGCTGTCGTTCTGTTCCGCTTTTTCGGCATAAAGCTGGCTATGTCGGTGCCGGTAGCCGGCATGACATCGGTATTCACGACCGTCGACCACACGATCTCGGTTGTCGAAGGCATCATCTCGTCGCCACTCATCGTCATGCTCGCAGTGTCGGCGGCCATACTCCTCTCGCTCGACCGCCTCATGCGCCGCCACTTTGCCGCGCGCCACGCTTCCTGAACAGTTTTTAAGATCCAAGGTGCAACCTGCAGACGCTTCACGCGTCTAAATTCTGGGGAAGCTCTATAACCATAATTCAAACAACATAAAAATGGACTTTAAATCATCATTATTTCCGGGCATACTGATTTTTGCCGCCGCATGCAGCAGTGACACACGCTACACACTTACTGCCGATCTCGGCGACGGGTACAACGGCAAAGAAATCATAATGATCGCACGCAACAAGCTGGACACTATCGGCCAAGCCACAGTAAACCAAGGTAAAGCCGTCTTCCGGGACACAATCACAGTGCCGATGCTCGTTCAACTCGTTCCGCTTGGCACCGAAGATCCTTTTGCGGAAGCCATAATCGAACCCGGCGACATTCAAGTCACAGTTGAGGATGGTGCCTGCATCGGCATGGCGACAGGTACACCACTCAACACCATACTGGCTGAATGGATAGATGCCCGGAAACAGCGTAATGCCCGTGTCGAAGCTATTGATCGCAACTCAGAGAATGCCCGCCAGACAATGCAGGAAATACTCAACGAGTATAACACCTGGACCGACAGCCTCATGCAGGCCAATATCGACAATACCATAGGAGCGAGTCTGTTCATAAGCAGAGTATATGACCTTTCCATCGGAGCACTTGAAGACTCTTTGGAAAGACACCCAATACTTAAAACCTACGACGGCATTACAGAGCAATACGCCCTTAAAAAGAACGCCGCCGAGACGGCGGAGGGAAAACCGTACAAAGACTTCACCATAAACTCTGTCTCTCTCAGTAGCCTTATGAAGCCCGGCCACTACACACTTATAGATTTCTGGGCGAGCTGGTGCGGACCATGCCGCCGCGAGATGTCGGTTATAAAAGAGATCCTCGACCAATACGGCCCGAAAGGTCTTGATGTGATAGGTGTAGCCGTATGGGATAAAACCGAGGACACAGCGAAGGCTATCGAAGAACTCGATATAACGTGGCCCGTTATAACCGATGCTCAGAAAATACCCACCGACATGTATGGTATCTTTAGCATTCCCACATTCCTGCTCATCGCTCCTGACGGCACCATTGTCAGTCGCAATCAACGAGGTGACGAACTCAAAGCTGTCATTGCCGAAACCCTGAAATAATCACGACATAAACAAAACTGCGCGATGAAGTCTTGTGGGGGGCTGTGCCGTGATTTTTCCTTAGGAAAATTACAGCAGCGTAACTGCATGAAATCAAGTGGGACGCACAGATCGTGCGCCCCACTACTATAATATAAATGATACAGTCTTGGCTGAGGGTTTATTTCTTGCGCTCGGGGAGGAGGCCTGAACGGTAGGCGTGCAGCAGAGCCTTCAGCTCGACGATCTGATTGGCAAGCACGCGGCCTTTGTCGGTGTCGCGCACGCGGATGCGGCGCGACGATGACTCGACGATGACGGTTGTCCCGGCAATGTCGGAACCTGTGCGTATGACTTCGTCGACCGACGTGAAGGGCTCGTGCTGTACGAGTACAAAGCCTGTGCTGTGATAGACGAGTGTGTATCCGGCTGTGCCCGTCTTGTTGTGATATGGCTCGGCGAATCCTCCGTCGATGACCATAAGGCGCCCGTCGGCCCTGATGGGTTTCTCGCCTTTTACGGCGCGGACGGGGACGTGTCCGTTGATGATGTGGCGGTGCTCGCCTGTGACAGAAAACTCGTCGAGTATCATGTCGCATATGTCGACCCGGTCGCGCAGTGTGTAGTAGGCACCTTTCTCCTCGTGGTGTGTCGATTTGTCGTCGATGAAGTATCGCTCGAATGTGGTCATGCGACTTTTGTCGAAGAGCGGCGACTCGAGTCCGCACCACAGATACCAGTAGTAGTCTTTGGCGTAAAGTCGGGTGTCGGCAGGGGCCTCGTCGTTGAACGCCGCCCTCATAAGCTGCGAGATGCGGTCGTAGAGCTTACGCCCTGCTACGGGCTCGCCCATGACGGATATTTCTTTGAGTGTGCCGTCGTGGTTGATGGGCATCGATGCGTGGAAAAGGAGGTTGGAGTTGCAGACGGCATAGAGGTTGCCGTTGGAGAGTAGCACTTTCATGTGACGCCGGAGCTTGTCGCTGACGCGGAATGAGTGGCGTAGCTTGTCGACAAGCGAGCTCTCCTCGGGCGTGAGGCGGTATGGGTCGTCGGGGTCGATGGTGGGGAATCCGGTGTCGTTGAGCGTGAAAGTGCTGTCTTCTTCGGGGAGATAGATGTGTGTGCGGTCGGGTGAGATGTGATGCAGCAGCCGCCGGTTTTCCATTTTCCACTCGGGGTGCTTTTCGATCAGCTGTCCTTCGAGCTTGAACTGGATTATGGAGATGGCCTTGTGCATCAGTGCGATGAACTGCGATGTCTTCTGGTCGGTGCGCGTGTCGGGTCCGGTTGTGGGCAGGAACTGCGTGGCGGGATCGTTGGCGTAGGTCTCCATGGCGAATGTGGCGAGTGGCAGGAGGCTGATGCCGTATCCGTCTTCGAGTGTGGTGAGGTTGGCGTAGCGCAGCGAGAGCCGGAGGACGTTGGCTATACATGCGTCGTTTCCGGCGGCGGCTCCCATCCACAGCGCGTCGTGATTGCCCCACTGTATGTCGAACCGCGAATGGCTGCAGAGGTCGTCGAGTATGAGGTGTGCTCCCGGCCCGCGGTCGAAGATGTCGCCGAGTATGTGGAGCTGGTCGATTGAGAGGCGCTGTATCAGTCGGCACATCTCGATGATGAACGCGTCGGCCTGGCCGGTTGAGATGATGGTCTCGATGATGCGCGAGAAGTAGGCGTGCTTGTCTTCGTCGGACGGCGACTCGTGCAGAAGCTCCTCGATGATGTATGCGAACTCCGGCGGCAACGCCTTGCGCACTTTTGATCGGGTGTATTTGGAAGACACCGACTGGCAGACGCTGATGAGACGGTGCAGCGTGATGTTGTAGAAGTCGGAGAGGTCGGGCTCCTCGATGCGTATCAGCTCAAGTTTTTTCTCGGGGTAGTATATGAGTGCGCAGAGCTGCCGTATGTCGGCCTCGCGCATGCTGTTGCCGAAGAGGTCGGTGACTTTTCGTTTGATGTTGCCCGATGCGTTGCGGAGTATGTGGTTGAAAGCCTTGTGCTCTCCGTGCAGGTCGGCGACGAAGTGCTCTGTGCCTTTGGGCAGGTTGAGTATGGCCTCGAGATTTATTATCTCGGTGCTTGCCGCGCTGACTGTTCCGAATGTCTGGCTCAGAAGCTGCAGCAGACGCAGGTCTCTGTCGTCGTGTATGTCTTGTTGGTGTGTCATGGCCGGTGTGGCAGGTTTATCGAATATGTCGTCATCTCAGAGTACCGGTTCTACTTCTTTAAACATGTATCCGATCGTGTTGTCGTCGGGTAGTCGCAGAATTATCTGTCCGTTTGGCATGACCCGGTCTATGCGGGCAGAGAACACTGTGCCTGAGGCAGTGTCGCGCCAGTCGTAGAATGTGTCGGCGCGCCAGAGCCAGCTGTGATACATGTCCTCGAAGTCGGGTAGCGATGTGCCTGATGCTATGATCGGGGCGAGGCTGTCGACAAATGCTGTGATCGATCGTGCAATGCGAGGCATAAGCGCGTCGAGATCGAGTTCCTCACCTATTATATTATATACGGACACCGGGTTGGGAATCGCGTCGGAGAAATGTGCCTGGTTTATGTTTATGCCGACTCCCGCTATCGTCTGCAATATCTGTCCCGACATGCCGAGTGCGTTCTCGATGAGGATGCCCGCTATCTTGCGGTCGCCGTAGTAGATGTCGTTTGGCCATTTTATTTTTATAGGCTCAGGCGTGTCGCTTCCGATTATCGACGAGATGAACGAGGCAGTGGCGATGGCAATGGCTTCGGAGACGAGGAAGTGGTGGGCCGGAAGGAGTCCTCCCGGGCGGAGCAGTATTGAGAATGTCAGGTTTTTGCCAGGTTCGGCTTCCCATGAGTTGCCTCGTTGTCCGCGTCCGGCTGTCTGTGTGACGGCGCGTACCGTCGACCCTGAAGGTAGAAATCGCCCGGAGTCGATGATGCGTTTGAGCTCGGTGTTGGTGGAGCCGCAGCTGTCGAGGGTCAGTTCCATCGTGGGGAGTTGTCAGAGAGGATTAACAATGCGTATCTCGCGTGACGAGTCGGGCATGACGGTGATGTAGACGTCGGTTGTTGCGACGGGGAAAAGCGGATCGACGATGTCGGGCCACTCGATGAGGCATAGCGCCCCGGAGTCGAAGTAGTCCTCGATGCCTATCTCTACGGCCTGGTCGATCGACTGGAGGCGATAGAGGTCGAAGTGGTAGATGAGTTCGGCTGTGGCGTCGGAGCGGTACTCGTTGACGATCGAGAATGATGGTGATGACACCTCGTCGGGCGAGACTCCGAGCGCGCGGACGAGCGCACTGATGATTGTTGTCTTTCCGGCGCCCATCTCTCCGTGGAACGCTATTACCGAGCAGCCGTCGGTGGCTTCAAGGATACGGTCGGCAGCGTTGTCGATCTCGGGCTGCGAGGCGGCCGCGATAGTGAATTTTGTTTCTGTCATTTTGGGGTAAGTGTTATTAGCGGCAGCAGCATCTCGTGCATCGAGATGCCTCCGTGCTGGTATGAGCCTGCGAAGCTGCGGGCAAACCTGCTGAAATTATTGGGATAAAGAAGGAAGTCGCGGCGTCCGGCAAGTATGAGTGACGATGCCATTGACGGAGCGGGTATGCCGGCTTCTTCGGGGTTTCTGATCTGGAGAACGTGACGGTCGGGCGCGGTGATGTTGCGCCCGAATTTGTGCCGCAGGGCATTTGTGGCGTCGGATCCGGCTGTCACTCTGACTGGATTGTCGACCTTGACGGCTCCGTGGTCGGTGGTGACGATGAGCTGGCGGCCGTTGTCGGCGATGCTGTCGAGTAGCTCGCAGAGCGGGCTATGTCTCAGCCACGATAGGAATACAGACCGGAATGCAGAGTCGTCGGGGGCGATCTCGCGGAGCATGGCGTTGTCGGCCATGGCGTGTGAGAGCATGTCGGTGAAGCTGACGATAATGACTGTGAGGGCGTCGGCCGATGCGTTGCCGCGCAGGTCGCGTGCCAGCGCGCGCATCGACGCTGTGTCGGTGGTGCGGTGGTATGTCATCGGGCATCCGGCGAGATGGCGCCGTGCCAGCCAGTCGCGCAGCAGTGTCTCTTCGGCTGCATTTTTACCTACCGGGTCGTTCTCGCCGACCCACAGTGCGGGAAACCGTCGCGCGATGTCGGCCGGCATCATGCCCGACATGATCGCGTTGCGGCAGTATTGCGTGGATGTGGGGAGTATGGCAGTGTAGAGCTCCTCGCCGGCAATGTCGAAACGCGAGGTGAAAACAGTCTTCGCCACCATCCACTGGGCAAGCGAGAGGTTGTCGAGCAGCATGAGCACCGGGCGGCTGTCGCGACGCATGAGCGGGAGCACGGAGTGGTCGAGTATGTCGGGGCTCATAAGCGGCTGGCTGCCGGTGTCGCGTCGCCTGATCCACGACAGGTAGTTTTTTCTGACGAAGCGGAAGAAGGCATCCTCGGCCGTGCCGGCGAGCGACGAGATGATCGATGCGGTGTCGGAGTTGCCGCCTGAGAGTGCGACGGTGTCGGCGGTGAGCCGTGTGTAGACCTCGTGCCACCGGCTGATGGTGTCGGCCGAAGCTATGCGCGCCTCCATGTCGAGATAGCGTTCGCGGCTGCGCCGTGAATCGGTCTCGCTAATGAGCCTGTCGCTGTGCAGTGTCTTTTTGATCGACAGCAGTATCTGGCTGGGGTTTACCGGCTTGATGAGGTAATCGGCCATGCGGTTTCCCACGGCGAGATCCATTATCTCCTCGTCTTCGCTTTTTGTGATGAGCACGACGGGGAGGGCCGGCGCCACGGCCTTTATGCGGTCGAGTGTGTCGAGCCCCGAGATGCCCGGCATGTTCTCGTCGAGAAACACCAGGTCGAATGCCGCAGCGTTGGCCGTGACCTCGTCGATTGCGTCGACGCCGGAGGCTACCGCCGTGATCCTGTATCCTCTTGCCTCAAGAAAAAGGATGTGGGATCTCAGCAGCTCTATCTCGTCGTCGGCCCACAGGATGCGTGCGACCGGTGCAGATCTATGTTCTCTGTCGTTGCTCACAGAAGACAAAAATAATGGTTTTAGAGCTTGTTTAAAAACAGATGTGAACGTCAGGGTCGCATGAGGTGAAATTTTTGCTTAACGTCTAAATAAAAAAATCGATTAATAATGGCGAATTTAAAGAAAATAAAGTTAACTTTGCGTTGAATGAAGAACCAGTGCCTTCCGGCAAAACGTTATAGTTGAAGCCCGGTCACGGGATCTTATCTCAGACGCCGAGATGGTGAGTTGAAAAATGAATCGTAGCGGCAAGGTAAAATAGAGAAGTAACAAAACCAATATCAACAAAATCTTTCTAATAAAAAGGAAATGAGCAAGATTGACTTAACTCAGTACGGTATCACCGGTACCACTGAGATTCTTTACAATCCCTCTTACGAGGAGCTTTTTAAAGAAGAGACCCTTCCCAGCCTTGAAGGTTATGAAAAAGGTGTTGTAACTGAGCTTGGTGCTGTCAACGTCATGACCGGCGTTTACACAGGCCGTTCGCCTAAAGACAAGTTCATCGTGCTCGACGAGAACTCGAAGGACAAGGTGTGGTGGACAACCGAGGAGTACAAAAACGACAACAAGCCTGCTACAGAGAAGACTTGGGCAGCCGTTAAGGAACTCGCCGTCAAGGAGCTCTCAAACAAGAAACTCTATGTGGTCGACTGCTTCTGCGGCGCCAACTAGGATACCCGCATGGCTGTGCGCTTCATCATGTAGGTTGCAGGGCAGGCTCACTTCGTGACCAACATGTTCATCCGTCCGACAGCCGAGGAGCTCAAGGACTTCACTCCCGATTTCGTTGTCTACAACGCATCGAAGGCTAAGGTCGAGAACTACAAGGAGCTCGGTCTTAACTCGGAGACAGCCGTTGTGTTCAACACCACTTCGCGCGAGCAGGTCATCATCAACACATGGTATGGTGGTGAGATGAAGAAGGGTATGTTCTCGATGATGAACTACTACCTTCCCCAGCAGGGCATCGCTTCGATGCACTGCT
>CAYMEX010000023.1:0-38395 GCA_964389525.1 uncultured Muribaculaceae bacterium
GTCGCGGTAGGAGCGCGGACGCGCGCGGAATATCTCGCAGTGGTGAGGGCAGTTCATCGGTTTGAGCAGATACTCCTCACCCTCCTCGGGCGTGTGTATCGGCTGGAACGAGTCCTTGCCATATTTGGCGTAGTGCCCCGAAGTGACATAAAGCATCTTGTTGCCTATGTGGGGAGTGATCACCTGCTGGTAGCCGTAGCGCTTCTGTATCTTGCGCAGGAACTGCTCGAGGCGGTCGCGCAGAGCGGCTCCCTTGGGCAGCCACAGAGGCAGACCGGCACCCACGTTGGCCGAGAATGCAAAGAGCTCCATCTCCTTGCCGAGCTTGCGGTGGTCGCGTTTCTTGGCTTCCTCAAGCAGGGCGAGATACTCGTCGAGCATCTTCTTTTTGGGGAACGTGATGCCATAGACACGCACGAGCTGTCCGCGCTTCTCGTCGCCGCGCCAGTATGCGCCGGCAAGCGATGTGATCTTCACAGCCTTGATGGGCGAAGTGTCGGGGATGTGCGGGCCGCGGCAGAGGTCGGTGAACGCACCCTGTGTATAGGTGGTGATGGTGCCGTCGGCAAGCTCCGATATGAGCTCGCATTTATATTTCTCGCCGCGTGCTCCGAACTTATCGAGCGCGTCGGTCTTCGAGATGTCGGCACGCACGATGGGCTCGGCCTTGCGGGCGAGCTCGAGCATCTTCTCCTCGATCTTGGCGAAGTCGGCCGAGGTGATGGTGTGTCCAGCCGGATCTATGTCGTAGTAAAAACCGTTCTCGATAGCGGGACCGATACCGAACTTCACGCCCGGATAAAGCTCCTGCAGAGCCTCGGCGAGAAGGTGGGCCGAACTGTGCCAGAACGCGTGCTTTCCTTCAGGGTCTTCCCACTTGAAGAGCTTGAGCGACGCATCGGCGTCGATAGGGCGTGTGAGGTCCCACTCCCGGTCGTCGACAGAAGCGGCAAGCACTTCTTTGGCGAGACGAGGGCTTATCGACTCGGCGATCTGCAAGGGAGTGATACCCTGCTCAAAGGGTTTTACGCTCCCGTCGGGGAAAGTAATATTAATCATTTTTAATCAATGCTATACAACGAGAAGACACACGACGCATGTCGCGTCGTGAGCCAATAACAGATGCAAATATAGCTATTTTTGCCAAATTCAGCACATTAAAGAGCAGAAATTTCTGCAGTCAATTTTGCGGCAAAACAGCACCATGCAGGGCAGCCCGGCCAACAGCGGTCGAAGCATTCAGGCGCGGTCAATTATCTGACACTGGGCGCACCGTGAGTCCGTATGAATTATAGGATCTCACGCACGACGCCAATCTGTGTTTATATAAATCAGTACTGCCGCTTTTAGCCACACGGTTATCAAAAATAAACAACAGCACCTGACAGGATGTGGAGATATCAGGATCTCCAGCAGCCGGTTTAACAAATACTCCTGTTGCCGAAGCGATATAAGACGCGAACTGGAATCCCGCCCATGAGTACGGCCGCAGTCCCACTAACGTTGGATTTAAATAAGTTGCCGCATATGAACCATTATCTCTGACATCTGTGTCACGCATTCCGGTGGCAGGAAATTCGATCGACCCGTTCTCACACTTGAGCGTCCATTTCACGCCGTCAAACGTCGGTATATTATCCGAATATACCGCAGCCTTCGTACCGCCTCCTGCATCAGCCAGAGCGGTATATGCGCCCACCGACGGGACATGATATCCGGCCGGGCTGGGATCATATATATTCTTGACAACGTCGATATCATTGCCGGCCACCAGTTCCTCCTGTTTTCCTTCAAAGCCGCCAGACGAGTTCCAGGCATGACTCATGCGGTGCACACTTTCCCCTTCGGACACATAGCTCTCACCCTTGCCGTTATGCCAATGCGTACGATGGTATTTTGAATTCAGACCTATGACATGACAATGCGGGTTCTTGATTGCATCAACGACCGAAATACCCTCGCCTTCTGCAGTCTTCGCTCCTTTTATTATCGATTTGAATCCATACTCCTCGGGAGAATCGAAAAACGGTTTGTTAATCATCGACATTTCCCCACTATCGCTCCATCCTGCGACAGTATAATAATGAATCGTTTTATCATTTGTGGGTGCAGCATCAGAATCATACGTTTTAGACGCATTGGTGTATATGCCCGGCAGCATAGGATCCTTTCGTCCCCACTGATAATATGTGTTGTCTCCGGCTGTCGAGGCGATTACCTCGTCTTGGCGAAAAGCATCGGGATACACATATTCATATGATTTGCCCGAGGCATCCTTGTAGTCAAACACAAATTTCAGCTTTATATCGCGCGCATCATTACCACCGTGCGGGTCGCAATATCCGAGATTTGTAGATGTGAGTTTATACGGCTTCCCGGAGCCTATCTTTGACGTGGTATACTTCAGGTTATTCTCCCACTTCGAGTCTGTGCTCCATATATGCCAGCTCCACACTATATCGCCTTTGTCGTCGCGCAGGGCGATCAGGGCATTGCCCTGTGTCAAAGCATATTTGCCGACACGAAACGTTATGAAGTCACCGTCAAGAGCCACGTCGTCTATGAGCCCGGGGGCATCCTGCCAAAGCAGCAGAGCGTCTTTTAGACTCACTTTACCCGACAGCTGCTCGCTGATCTTCCCCTTTGTGATTGCATTGCCCATATGATCGGGATAAAAGAGGAAGCCGTCGGATTCCACATTGGTCATCGTGTAGGCCGACGTGTTTTCGCCACCGCTGCTGTTGCGCGAGTTGCCGTAATAGAGCGGTATCTTATAATAGCCGTGGTCGGTTATGCGGTAGCAGTTGGCGGTCTCGCCTCCACCGCTCAGATCCACAGGAACGTCCTTTGTGCCATTGCCTGACTCGGTCCATGTCGAGAGGCGGCTGAAGGCCGACTGCGCCGGCAGGAGGAGCGTGCCCGTGACCTCCGAGCCTGCTGCACGCGACACTGTAGCGGCCACATCGGCGATCCACCTGCACGTGCCGGCGGCATCACCCTTGCCGTCGACCCATGTGGTGCCGCCATCGGTCGACGCCGCGACCGTAAAACTGGAGCCGACGACCGACTCGCCCGTCTGGCCGGCACGTGCTATGCGCAGATATGCTTTCAGCTTCACATCATCCAGTACGCCCGAATAAGGCACAACGACCTCCGACGTCTTGATCTTATAGGCGTCGTCTTTGTCGGGATAGGTCTTTGGTGTCTTCTTATAATCCAATATCTCGACAACCGGCGTGACCGTGATGCCGCTCGTCGACAGCGAATACTTGTACAGTTTGCCCGGCTCCCACTTGAATCCCGAGATATCGGCCTCAATAGTGTGGCTGCTGGCGCTCAGGGCGTCGACGAAGTCGATCTTGATGCGTGCACCCGCCGGTAACGTCTGCGGTATCATAAACATCGTGAGGTTTTCGTCGCCTCCCGTAATCTGACTTCCTTTGTCGGAGTAGACATTATAATAGTCTCCCCCATTATTTACCTCCAGCGATATGTCGCCGGTCGTAAACTCCGATACATTGCTCAATGAGGTCCACGTCGCCGATCCGATGACTGTGCCGCCCGTGGCATAGACACCCGAGAGCGTTATCTTTTTTATAGTACCCGCCATCATCGCATCGCCCGCGACGAATGTCACAGCCGAGAGGGCGTGTCCGAATTTCAGATCGACCTTACCTTCGCTTCCGTCACCGCTACAATCTTTTGAGACGGCAGTGAGCAGATCGATCTGGTCTTTTATATTTTTGTTGACAGTGAGCGTGAGTTCAGGTTTGCCACTCACGGCCTGCACACCGTTGACACCGTCGGCAAACGGGGCATAAGCGTAGAAGGTTACGTTGCTGCCTTTGCCCGGCCAGTTGAGATTGTCGCTGTTATCGACTGGATAACCGTCTTTCTTGATCGCTACGTTGCCGACAAAATTAGACACAATTTCATCTTTGCCATAATCGGCAATATTGCCCGTATGGCAGAACGCCGACAAGCCGAATGACGCGGGGAAAAGATCCATGCTGTTGATCTGCGCTCCACGGGCCTTGGGGTCGGCATCGGCCTTACAGCTGTCGAGCACATGCTTCTCCGTGACCAGATACAGCGGTGTTCCGTCGGATAGCGTTGTCTCCGCCTCGTCAATCCGTATCTCCGCGCTTCGAGAGCGCGAGGTGGGCGTCCCCTTATGCCACGACGAGGAGAGTTCCGCATTAAAGACAGGGGCATCTGACGAAAAACCGCTGTTTTTTCCGAACGGATCGTCATCACAAGCCACCGGCATGCCGGCAATAACCGCAACGACGGTATATTTGATTGCTGATTTCAGATTCATGGAGCTTAAACCAAGCAGGATTTCAGAATAAGAAATATGAAAAGACTCTATTACATTCTTGCCTGTGACACGAGGCTTCCGCAACCCGCAAGCACCCGCAGCCACATGGCGGACCGATGGACTTGCGGAGTGCGGGAGCGTACCAAAGCACGCCCGCCGCACAGATATATCATAATACGCGATACGACGCCTCCATCTCACTCACGCGCGGGCTATTTGCTCAGTCACCGCTGGCCTCCGACGTCTCTTCGGCCTGTGTACCGTTTGTCCAGGGCACGTCATCCCAGTCGGTAACAGAGACGTTAAACACGATCGGGCTGTCGAGCACAGGATCACCGGCCTTCTTGTCGGCGGGGCGATCTTTCACATAAGTATAAGTATAGTCACCGTTTGTCTCCGACTCAGGCATGGCGGTCAGGCTGCCGTCGGGAGGATAGATGCCGGCACCGGCCGAGCCGCCGCAGAAGTCGAGGTTATAGACATACTTCTTGCCGGGTTCCCACTCCGTGTCGATGGGCACACATGTGTAACCATACTCATATTCATCGAAAGCATTGGTGAAGGGGAACATCTGATGAATGTGGCTCTTTTTGTCGTCGGAAGGACGCACAGGCTCATTGGTAGTAGCGCCTTCGTGCACTCCGCCGCTATGCACGGCCTCAACACGACACAGCAGCAGGATATAGGCGCCGCCGATCGGATTGGTTTCCTTCTGGTTGTCGTCGCTTATATTCCACTGGTCGAGCTTCTGAGGTACAAGCATCATGTTGAAGCTGGCCGCAGCCGATCCCTCGCTGTAGTCGAGAAGCGGATTGAGGACATGCCCCAGCTCGACAGGCCTGGCAAATGTCGTTCCATACATGACCTTATCGACATTTTTATCCACGCTCCACAATAGATTGTTCTCGGTCTCGGCTCCCGTCTTGGCCAGATCACCCTGCGGGCGCACATTGACAATCCACGCACCCTTGATCTTGATTCGCTTCGTCTCGTTGTCGCCGCCGGCTTCCTTGGCGCGCACAACGATCTGCGAGAGCGCGTGGTCAAATTTAAGCGAAATGCCGGTCGTTCCTTCCGAACGTTGCTGAAGCTTATAAGCCGTGATGAGATCCACCTGTTTCGTGATGTCGACATCGGGCTTGAACCCTTTTATCGACTGGCTTGTCACCGTCACATCGGCTTTGATATCGGTAGGAGCCACGGCCCAGAATTTTATGGAATGAACCTCGGGAGGCCACACCGGAGCACGGTCAAGAGAGAAAAAACTCTGACCCGCTTTCTTCGTGGCGATCTCTCCGTCGATGATCATCGACGGATAATTGTCGGCTTCAGCCCAGACCCTGAATTCGGTCAGATTGCCGGTCGTGGCAACCGACGCACGGCTCACACGAGTGTTGAACGTGATTTCAGTCCCGCTGTTAACCTCTTCGATCTCACCGTCGGTGCAAGATGATACGAGGAAAAGCACTCCAAGTGCGCATGTCATGCCTTTAAGGTTCATCATAATGATTTGTAGAGATTTATCCATTGTGTTAATTTTCAAAGCATATCAATATTCTCATTGATGGCATCCCCCCACTCCGAAACCTCGGTGTTCATGCCCGTCTCATCGGGACGCGGCAGCCTTATGCCGTCGATCACGATTGTGACTACATCTTTGTCACCGGCATCGTGGATCTGGTCAGTGACATCGTAGTGATAATAGAAATGATTGGCGGTATAGATTGTGAGCATGTGTCGGCGGCTTTTGCCCTCCTCGGGGCAATGGCCGAAAATCGTCACCGATCCGCCCATCGATTGCTCACCCGTCACATAGACAGGGAACGGCACAGTCACATCCACGCCGACAGGCACATCCGACGATATGTTGTAGCTCTCGGCGACACCCGTCAGAGCGGCGCTCACCGTAAGCTCATCGCTCACGTTCTCGGCATTCTGCAAGACAACGCGGTAGGTCACGGTCGACTCACGAGGCGTAAACCTCACCGTCTGTGTCTTATCGGAAGGCGAATGCACCGTCAGGTCGGCACACGACGCCGACCACATGACATCGGGCGCGCGCTTTATCGGCTCATCCTCCGTCCCCTCGGGGCGCGGAGCCTTTGAGCCGGCCGCACGGCCGAGCGGCGACAGCGGCGACAGGATCGACTCCTCGTCGGTCGTGATCACAAACTCGCCGAACCTTTCTCCGCTCTCGACAAGAGTCTCGGTATCGCCGTTAAACACCGCCACATCATATTTGCCCGACGGCACACGCACAATCGAGCCGTTGACATCAGACAGTTCAATACGCTGCGCCATGCCTCCATCCTGCGGGAACATATAGACGACCATCGTGCGTGGATCGGCGTCAGGCTCCTGACTCCAGTCAAACTCCACCTTGAGGTCGGTGTAATGCGAATGATCGTAGCAGAGATCGCGGTGGCTGCACGATGTGGCGGCAGCAAGCATGGCGCCGGCACAAACAGAGATCAGGCGCATGGATCTTCTTCTCATCTTGCACCTCCTTTTCTTGTATTGACGTTGTCCTTCCCGATCAGCCAGGTGAGTCCTATGCCCACGCGGTTGGGACCCATCCATCTTATGCGCTTGTTGGAGAGCCACACATCATGGTCGTCGACCGGATGATGCTTCTTGCAGCGTCCCCACATATATCCCACTCCTATCGAGAAATCAAGATTAAGACGTCGCGAGACAGGCAGGGAATATCCATATGACACCCCGACGGTATAATTGAACTTGCCACCCATGACCCCCTTGTGATTTCCGAACTGGAAATCATATGTATACATGCCGGCGTACACCCCGACATAATGCCCCGATATCTTTGACACGGATTTCCCCTCGCCGAGCTGCATGCGCATCTCGACGTCGCCCCCGTATATACGCCAATAACGATGATGCCCCGAGTTGCTCCACCAGGCATACATCCAATCGGCACACATAGTGAACCGATGTCCGAAATTAACACCTACCCCTACATTCGGGACAAGCGCAGCGTCATATAATAAATTGGTAGTCAGAAAGATGGATAGGGGGGGGGGTCGGTACATTTTCCGACCAGGCACTTCCCTTCGCGTCCTTATCGAGCAGCACATTTACAGTTTCGCCCAGGTAAACGCCCCGGCGAAACCCTACACCCTTTGAATGGTCTTCACCTCTCTCAAATGCGTAGCCTCCAGTCACTGAAACACACGCAAAAAGCGCGACACACACTATTGACCTCAGTTTCAACTTCCGCATTATGTGATTAATGATCAAGATACAATCAGTCATCATACAAGAAATGGTGTGAGTTATATCGCATAGTACGGCAAAACTATAATCAGTTTTCCAAACACACAAAAAAAATGCTGTTTTTTTTCAAAAAATCTTATTACGGCGCAGCAACGCTAACAATATGTATTTCATATGTGCCTGATCCGAGTTCGGCAGAGACGCATACCTCTTATCATCACGGTGCAACATCTCCGATATGTCAACCAGAAGGAATCACGGAAACGCCACACACATCCTGTCGCGGCAGATCCCGGTAATTTATTATTAAACAAGCTCTAAAACACTTGCATTACTTCGCCAAACCCGGAGCATATGCCCACCACAAAAAAAGCGGACCCCGACCGAAGCCGGGATCCGCGGAGGATAAAACTTGAGAGAGGAGAACGAGTAGTGTTTTTCTTAGTGATGTATGAATTGCCGAAACAGCATCTTATTCGTTTTCGATAAGATCTACAGCGTAGTACATCTTCTTGCCGGTCGGATAAAGACCGGTGATGAACATGACCTTGTCGTAGCCGTCGCCACTGTTCATTATGGCATCGTAGATCTTCTCGACATCGTCGGCCGACGACACGACGCTGTTGTTGATGTCAAGGATGATGAATCCGTCCTTAATGCCTGCGCGCTTGAACAGACCGTCCTGCAGGCCGCTCACCTGCACGCCCGAACGGATGCCGAGCTGACGGCGCGTCTCGGCGGGAACAGCCTTGAACGCACATCCGAGATCGGTGACAGTCCCGGCCTTGGTGAAATTGGTAGTGCCCTGATTGTTGCGCAGAGTCACAGTCACCGACTCCTTCTTGTTGTCGCGGTAGAACGTCACCTTCACCTTGTCGCCGGGACGCATCTTGGCCATGGCCTCCTGCAGCTGACCTGTGGTAGAGGTCGTCTTGCCGTCGATAGCCACGATCACGTCACCCTCCTTCAGGCCGGCTTCCATGGCGGCGCTGCGGGGCTGCACCTCACCTACATAAAGGCCGTTGGCGGTAGCGGTGATGTTCTTGTCTTTGGCAAGCTGCGGGGTAAGCTCTGAGAAGAGCACGCCGAGGAACGCACGCTGCACGGTGCCATACTGCTTGATATCGGTCACTACTTTCTTGACGATCGATGTAGGCACGGCAAACGAATAACCGGCGAAGTTGCCCGTCTGCGAGTAGATAGCCGTGTTGATGCCCACAAGCTCGCCGGCCAGATTGACGAGAGCGCCGCCCGAGTTGCCGGGGTTGACGGCTGCATCGGTCTGAATGTAGGACTCGATGCCCGAGTTGCCGCTACGTGTGATCGACGAGATGTTGCGTCCCTTGGCGCTGACGATGCCGGTGGTGACGGTCGATGTGAAACCGAACGGATTGCCGACGGCAAGCACCCACTCGCCCACCTTGAGGTTCTCGGAGTCGCCGATGGGTATCACATGAAGGCTGTCGGCCTCGATCTTGACAAGAGCGAGGTCGGTCGAGGGGTCTGTGCCGATGACCGTGGCGTTGAACGAACGGTTGTCGTTGAGAGTAACCTCAAGCATCTCCGCGCCCTCGACGACATGGTTGTTGGTGACGATGTATCCGTCGGCACTGAGTATCACTCCGGAACCGAGTCCCATCTGCTGTGGCTGCGACGGAGCCTGCTGGCGAGGCTGCTGACGTGGGGTACCGAAGAAAAACTCGTAGAACGGATCATATTCGCCGCCCTGCATGCCGCCGCGCCCGCGCGGAGTGGCATAGCTCTTGATCGAGACAACTCCGTTGACGGTGCTCTCGGCAGCCGAAGTGAAATCGGTGGCAGGTGTCGTCACGCTGCCCACTGTATAGAATTGTCCCCCGTTGTCGGGATTGGCCTTCGTCGGATATAACCGCACCTCATCTTCGCCGTCCGAAGACGCCCTCATGACAAAAGCGGTAGTGAGAGAGCTTGCAACAGCGACTGCGCATGTCGCAAGAAGTATCATTCCAGTCTTCTTCATAAATTTTGGAACGTTGTTTAAATGTGTGATTGCAATTTTCAATTATAACAGTGATTGGTCGGGGTTTCATCCCCGTTGCTCTTATGCAAAGTTACAATAAGTAGACTTCGATTTCTACTAAAAGTCAAGCGTATTAAGCTAATTTAATTAAAGATACCCCCTGTAAAGATATTTTTAATGTTGCTCCTCGCGACCGATAAAAAACTAAAGATATTTTATATTTTTGCATTGTCATTGCAAACGATGAAATCATATAACGGCCAAAACATGACGACAATGATCATGTCGGCGAGTAAACGTCTGAAATACATATCCGCCTCACTGGCGCTCCTGCTCACGTCTGTCCTGATGGTGTCGTGCGGGTCGGGGCGTCACACGGTTTCGCGCGGCAACTACCGCAACGACGACATTTACTATGCCTCAGACCGCGGCAACCACACCGGCAAGACCCACGACAGAGGCCGGAATGAAAACAACACGCCGCCACGCGGTGCCGATCTGTCGCCGGTAGTGGCGGAGGCATTCTCGTGGATCGGAACAAAATATAAATATGGCGGTCACTCAAAATCGGGAACCGACTGTTCGGGACTCGTGTGGGAGATCTACCGCAGCGTGATGAACGTGAAACTGCCCCGCTCGTCGTGGGAACAGCAGCAATACTGCAAGGCTGTGAAGGAGTCGTCGCTCCTGCCGGGCGACCTTGTGTTTTTCTCGATGAAAAAGAGCGGACGTGTGTCGCATGTGGGCATATATGTGGGCGAGGGAGAGATGATACACGCTTCAGAGAGCAAAGGTGTGATAAAAAGCGCACTCAACGAAGCATACTACCGACGGTATTACCACTCATCGGGGAGAGTCCTGAAACACCTCGACGGCACCTCGCCGGCCGAAATGCCGAGACAAAGGCTGCAGTCTGACTTCGATATGGACGCCCTCGACAGTGCGATATCTGAAAAAGCCGATTCCATATTGTCGTCGTTCATGGATTGATAAATGACTGTCAGAAGTCTACTGCTGATCATTTCGGCCATCATGTCGATCGTTGCGGCGGGATGCCGCAGCACCGCGACCGCCACAGCCGACGCGCAGTTTGAACGTGGCGAATACTACGACGCGCAACGCAGCTACCGCAAAGTCTACAACCGTCTCGACGGACGCAGCCAGCGCCGGCGGCGCGGCGAAATCGCCCGGCTGATCGCCATATGCCACACAAAGCTCAATCAGCCGGCGCGCGCCACACAGATGCTGCGCAACGCCATGCGCTACGGACAGGATGATCCCTCGCTGCACCTCATGCTCGCACAGTCGCTGCAGCGCGAGGCGAAATACGACGAAGCGATAAAAGCCTACGAAACATATGTGGGTATGACAGGCGACAGCAGCGACGCGGCCGCAGGCATCGAAGGATGCCGGCTCGCACTCGGCGGCAGCACCGCCACACGCTACAACGTGCGACGCGCGGCGGCTGTCAACACCCACCGCAGCGACTACTCCCCCGCCTTTGCCGGACAGGACTTCAACCGCATTTACTTCACATCGACCAACGAGCACTCGGCCGGAACCGCACACAGCGGCATTACCGGGCTGAAGAACGGCGACATATGGATGGCCGACCGCGACGACCGTGGCGGATGGACGAGACCGGAGCCGGCCGGGGAGCAGATCAACACTTCGCACGACGAAGGCACACCGGCTTTCTCGCCCGACGGGCAGACTATGTATTTCACACGCGCCAGAGAGGATGCCGACCGACCGTCGGGACTGGAGATATGGGTGTCGCAACGCAGCGACGCACAATGGGGCGAGCCTGAGCCTTTGGCTATCGGGAAAGCCGACACGATCTACAGCTACGCGCATCCGTCGGTGTCGCCCGACGGGCACTGGCTTTATTTTGCAAGCGACATGCCGGGCGGCGAGGGAGGCTACGATCTGTGGAAGGTAAGCATCGGCACCGGCGGCACGCCTGTCAATCTCGGCGACCGCATCAACACAGCCGGCAACGAGGTCTTCCCATATGTGCGCGACGACAGCACGCTCTATTTCTCGTCCGACGGGCATCCCGGACTCGGAGGGCTCGACATATTCAAAGCTTCAAAAGCCGCGGCTTCGGGCTGGAGCGTCACCAACATGCTCGCGCCGGTCAACTCGGCGGCCGACGATTTCGGCATCGCGTTCGGCGACGGCGAGAGCGGCTATTTCAGCTCCAACCGCAGCGATGCACGTGGCTACGACCACATCTACGAGTTTGATCTGCCCGCACTCGACATCTCCATCGCCGGGTATGTGACCGACACAGAGGAGTACGTGGTTCCTGGAGCCGTGATAAGGATTGTCGGCGACAACGGCACCGACCGCCGCACGCGCGTGCGCGACGACGGATCTTTTGACTTCACTCTCGCACCGGGCGTCAGATACGCAATGCTCGCGTCGGCCGACGGATACATGAACGCGCGCCAGGAGTTCACGTCGGACTCTGCGGCCGAAGACGCGCTCTATCACGTCGACTTCATCCTTGCGCCCGTCAACCGCCCCGTAGTCATCGAGAATATCTTTTATGACTTCGACAAGGCTACCCTGCGGCCCGAGTCGCGCAGCGCGCTCGACAGTCTCGCCGCGATGATGCGCGACAACCCTACGATAACAGTCGAACTGAGCGCACACACCGACCGCGTCGGCAGCGACAGCTACAACCTGCGTCTGTCGCAACGGCGAGCCCGCTCAGTAGTCGATTACCTGATAAACGACGCCGGCATCGATCCGCGGCGTCTCACGGCCAAAGGCTACGGCAAGTCGCGCCCCAAGACCGTCACGCCACGACTCGCAAGGCAGTTCCCGCAGTTCGCGCAAGGCACGACACTCACCGGCGTGTATATCGAGAGCCTTGAGAGCGAGAACGACCGCGACGCCGCCGACCAGATAAACCGGCGCACCGAATTTGAGATCACATCAGTCGACTTCTATTGACACGGCATGGAATTAATCACACGCGTAAATATCGACCGTCCGGCATGGC
Organism: uncultured Muribaculaceae bacterium; assembly: GCA_964389525.1. Lineage (GTDB taxonomy): Bacteria > Bacteroidota > Bacteroidia > Bacteroidales > Muribaculaceae > JAFLTL01. Next base: position 12,571 of record CAYMEX010000023.1, read on the forward strand.
AGCTGACTCACGAACGCCCGATTGTGGCGATCGGTTCATGTTTTGCCGCAGAGATCGGCGGCCGGCTGCGCGACCGGCTGTACGACATCGACATCAACCCTGCCGGCACGCTCTTCAACCCCTCCAGTGTGGCCGCGACACTCCGCCGCATTCTCGACCGACGCCCCTACACTGCCGACGAACTGGTGAAAGGCCCCGACGGCATGTGGCATCTTATGAGCCATCACTCCGCCTTCTCATCGGCCGATCCAGCCACCGTCACAGAGCGGGCGAACGCGCGGCAGAGTCAGGCCGCTGCGATGCTGGGCATGAAGGACGCGGTTCTTGTCGTCACCTTCGGTTCGGCAAGGGCTTTCCGCTACATCGCCTCGGGCGAGATAGCCGGCAACTGCCACAAGCTGCCCGCACAGGAGTTTGCCGTAGAAGACCTGTCGCTCGAACACATCACGGCCGAGTGGGACGCTCTCGTCCGACGCCTGAAAACCTGCAATCCCACACTCAGGATTATATTCACGGTAAGCCCCGTGCGCCACAAAGCCTATGGCCTTGTCGCCGACCGTCTGTCGAAATCAACGCTCATACTGGCCTGTCACAGACTCATGGCTCAGCACAGCGACACTATCGACTATTTTCCCGCCTACGAGATATTCACCGACGAACTGCGCGACTACAGGTTTTATGCCGCCGACATGGTGCATCCGTCCGACACCGGCGCCGACTATGTGTTCGAGCGCTTCGCCTCGTCATATATCGCCGAGAACGACCGCGAGCTTGACCGCCGCTGCCTCTCGCTCACGCGCCGGCTTGGCCACCGCTTTCTCGGCGAACGCACACCGGCTGCCGCAGAGTTCGAGGCCGCGACTGCATGCCTGTCCGACTCGCTGTGCGCCGTCTCGCCGCACATCGCCAATGCTATACATCGATTGAAAAAAGAACTTTCATGAAACAGTCTGAAACAACACAGCATATACTCACCGACAGCCGGTCGCTCACCGACCCTGCCGGCACTACGTTCATCGCACTTGTCACACCGTCGGGCGACGGTCACGATTTCGTCAGAGAGCTGTTTGACAAGGGCGTGCGCCGGTTTATCGTCAGCCGCGACATCGAAGGCGAAGACGCCATGACAGCCGCCGGAGCATCGTTCATGCACACCCCCGACACGCTGGAGTATCTTCACCGTCTTGGTGCCGAAGCGCGCGACAGCCTCAATGGAAAGGTGATAGCCGTCACAGGCTCGCGCGGCAAAACAATCGTCAAGGAGTGGCTGAGTATGACAGCACCGGTCAGCACCACAAAAAATCCACGCAGCTTCAACTCGCAGATCGGAGTTCCGCTATCGGTCATCAGTGCGGCAAAGCATCACATTTGCACATGCCATATCTTTGAGGCCGGAGTCTCCGAGCCGGGAGAGATGGATCGGCTTGAAGCGATCATAAGACCGCATCTGGCCGTGATAACAAATATCACCGAAGAGCACGACAGCGGGTTTGCCGACCATAAGGAAAAGATCGCCGAGAAACTGCGCATCGCCCGCCGTGCAGAGAAAATCGTCTACTGCGCCGACGATGACGACATTGCAGCCGGAGTCGAAGCGCTCAGGAAGGAATGCAACCCCGGCATATCAGCTATAAGCTGGACTAAGACCGGCAAAGCAGCCGACGTGACACTCACCGGAGTCACAAGAGACAGCGACTGCACCATACTCGACATCACCATAGGGAGCAACGACAACCGCCGGGTCTTCACGACGATCTCATCGGACGCCGACATCGACAATCTGCTCACCACGCTCACCACGCTTTATGCTCTTCAGAGCGACAATATCCACAATACTCACTGGGAGAAGATCGCCGCTGAGCCGGAGCATATCGACACACGCCTCACGGTGCTTGAAGGCATCAACAACTGCAAAGTGATCGTCGACCGATTCACACGCGACGCCCTGTCGTTGCGTCCGGCACTCGACTTCGTGCGGCGCACCGCCCGCACAGGCCAGCCTCTCACCGCCATACTCCCCTGCGACTACGGCGGCTACAGCGACCTCGACGAGACACTGTCGCTCATATCTGAGTACGGCGTAAAGCGTCTTATTATCACAGGTCTCGGCTGCCCTGCTCCGCGACTCAAAAACGTGGCAGTGGAGTGCTACGACACTTTCAGCGATCTTGTGGCAGCAGCGGGTGACCTCAGCTTCGCCGACGAGACAATCTACATCAACTCATCGGGCCCCGCGGCCGACTCCATAAAGACATTGCTTGGCAAACTCGAGGCACGGCAGCATGAGACCGTGCTCGAGGTAAATCTCGACGCAATAGTCAGAAACTACAACTTTTTCCGCTCGCATCTCAACCCGCCGACAGGGCTGATATGTATGCTTAAGGCCGACGGCTACGGAGCCGGAGCGGTAGAGATAGCCCACACACTTGAGCTGCAGGGAGCCGAGGCCGTGGCTGTGGCCGTGGCCGACGAGGGGCAGCAGCTGCGCGAGCACGGAGTGAAATGCCGCGTGATCGTGCTCAACCCCCGCACACACGACCTTGAGGGGATGATAAAGATGAACCTCGAGCCTGTTGTCTACGACCTCAGATTTCTCGACGAGATCGCGGCTGCGGCAGCAGCAGCAAGAAGCAAAGCAGCCGTACACATAAAACTTGAGACCGGAATGCGACGCCTCGGCTTTGTCGAGGAAAACATGCCCGCACTCATTGCAAAACTGCGCGGCATACCGGCCGATCTTGTGGAAGTGAAGTCGGCATTCTCACATCTTGCCACAGCCGACTGCCTCGACATGGACGACTATACCGTCGGGCAGATCGCCACATTCACCCGCATGTGCGACACACTCGCCGCCGGACTCCCCGACCGCAATTTCCACAGGCATATACTCAACACCGCGGGCATACTCCGTTTCCCACAGGCACAAATGGACTCGTGCCGCCTCGGCATCGGACTCTACGGCATACCCACGCTCCCCGGCGGCATCGAGGACGGACTTACCCCCGTATCGGCACTCTACACAACCGTCATTTCAGTCAAACACTGGCCGGCCGGATCGACCGTAGGCTACAGCCGACGCGGAGTGCTTCACCGCGATTCGGTCATCGCCACCCTGCCGATCGGATATGCCGACGGCATCGACCGCCACTTCGGCAACGGAGCGGCATCGATGATGGTGCGGGGCGTCATGTGTCCCACTGTCGGCAATATCTGCATGGACCTCTGCATGATCGACGTCACCGACTGCCCCGGCTGCGTGCCAGGCGACCGCGTGGAAATATTCGGGCCCAATGTGCCGGTAGAAAAGCTCTCCGACACACTGGGCACCATACCTTACGAAATACTCACGTCGGTGTCGCGCCGTGTCAAGCGCGTCTACTTCCGCGAGTAGCCTTTCATCATCACGGTTTGGGATACTGCATCTGCGACGCGATCTCTTTTGCGTGGCCTTCGCCAAGCGTGGCGGCGACTATCGCGAGGGAGAACGGCAGCGCCGCAGCCGGGCCGTTGCCTGTCACAACGTTCTCGGCCGACACCACCGGCACAGGCACATGGAAACATTTTTCGCCAAGCATACCCTCAAACCCCGGATAGCATGTCGCCTCCTTGCCGTCGAGCAGTCCGAGCTGACCGAGCACCACACCGGGCGACGCGCATATAGCCGCGATCTTGCCCCCTTCGACGGCATGTCGGCGCAGCATGTCAGTCAGCGCCTTGCAGTTGTAAAGATTTTCCGCACCGGGCATTCCGCCGGGCAGCACGAGCCACTGCACATCGCTCGACGGCACTTCGCTGATGAGCATGTCGGCTGTATATTTCACTCCGTGAGCCCCGGTCACCACATGGCTGTCGGTTATCGACACCGTCTTCACGTCAAGACCGGCGCGACGCATCACATCTACGGGAGTGACAGCCTCGATCTCCTCGAAACCGTCGGCAAGAAAAACAAACGAATGTTTCATATTACTTTCAGTTATACTTTTTATTCACGTTACTAATATATAAAACAACAACTGTAATAACAACCGCCCGCCCGTCAATCGCCCTAAAAAACATAAATCCACCAAATCCACCGGCAATTTATGGCAACTGCCCTCCAATAAGCAGCTCCAATAGTTTATTATTTAAAATAAAGTCAGTAAATTTGCAGCAACATACTTACCCCGCTTCCCATAAGAACAGCGCGCTCAGGGTAAGTTTTTACTTTTTTATGACACTACCACATTACAATCAGCCACAAATATCAGTCGCCGATCAAATAAGGCTCCTGAAATCGGAAGGTCTTTATTTCTCTAATGAGAATAAGGCACAACACATTTTGGAAAACATAAGCTTTTTCCGAATGAAAAGCTATCTTAGACCATTTCGTCAACCACATCTGCGTCAGTTCAAAGAGGGAGCAAGTTTTGAAGATGCCTATTCTCTATATAAATTCGACTCAGCATTGAGAAAAATGATTTACTCAGAGCTGGAGAAAATAGAAGTATCAATACGTACGCAACTGTCATTAATCATGGGTGATGAGGCCGGAATATACTGGTTTGAGAAACCGGATAATTTTCGGAATTACAATCGTCATGCCATATTACTGAATAATTTGCAGACTGAATTGCAAAGGAGTGATGATGATGACATAGTAAGTTTTCGACAGAGATATTCCAATAAATTTCCTCCAAGCTGGATGACATTTGAAATAAGCTCGTTTGGGACCTTATCTATGATGTACCGCTGGTTAAATGCTGGCCACGCCAGACGAAAGATTGCACGATTCTACGGTCTGACAGATACAGTAATGGAATCATGGTTACACTCAATAGTATATGTCAGGAATCTTTGCGCCCATCACAGCCGTTTATGGAATCGTCGTTTGAGTATTAACGCACTTGTGCCTCGCAATACGAATCTACCTTTTATAAATATCCCCAATGACACAAAAAAGGTATATTACATTCTTTCAATCATATTGTATTTCCTTCAAGCAGTAAATCCGCAAAACACATTTGCCACCCGATTTAAATCGCTACTTATAGAATACCCGGGAGTGGATATCTCCGCAATGGGTTTTCCAAAAAATTGGGAAGATGAAAGCATCTGGAAATAATCACTGATGATTCATGCTAAGGCAGTCGGCAAGTGAAAAATTTAACATTTTTTACCCCCCCCCCTGAAAAATTCCATATTTTTAAACCTATTATGTTATATTTGCGTCATTCAGCATAACTGAAAAATCATTTTTCCAATAGACTTAAAAAGAATGTCACGTTTCAAAACACGCAGTATCATACTGTTAATACTGCTTTTCATGGCGATTGCAGCCGAGGCCCAAAACTTTGCCGTAAAAGGAATTGCCATCGACAGCGAGGGCGAACCCGAGATATATGCCACAGTAAGAGTATTCCAGCAGACCGACTCCGTCACCCCGGTCAGCATGGGTGTCACCGGCAACGACGGCAGCTTCAACTGTGCCCTGAAAAAAGCCGGAGCATACCGGCTCATGCTCGTCTCGGTCGGCAAAGCACCGGCAGTGAAAGAGTTTGAAGTGACAGCAGCAAATCCGGTGGCCGATCTTGACACTATCGTCACCAACATCGACGATAATATTCTCGGCGAGGTTGTCGTCGAGGCCGCCCGGCCGCTCGTGTCGGTCGAAATCGACCGTATCAGCTACGATGTGACAAGCGACGTAGAGTCCAAAACATCGATGCTCAACGAGACGCTCAACAAAGTGCCGCTTGTGAGCGTCGACCCCGACGGCACAATCAAGGTAAACGGCTCAACCAGCTTCAAGATCTACAAGAACGGACGCCCCAACAACTCCTACAGCAACAACGCCAAAGAGATCTTCAAGGCGCTCCCCGCCTCGATGATACAGAAGATCGAGGTCATTACCGATCCGGGCGCACGCGAGGATGCCGAGGGCACGACCGCCATCCTCAACATCATCACCGTAAAAAACGTGATAACAAAAGGCGCGATGGGAAATGTAGGACTTAACTACAACTCGTACAACAATGTGCCGACGCCAAACTTATGGATGTCGGCGCAATACGACAAGTTCTCGCTTTCGCTCTACGGCGGCGGATCTGTCACCACCCGCAACACAGGCTCAAAAAGCCGTTCGGAGTCAGAAACGAAATATCTGCAGACAGGCAACCGTCTGCTGTCGGAAAGCGAGTCAGACAGGAAGGGTGTCATGGGCTACTGGGGACTCGAGAGCAGTCTTGATCTCGACAAATACAACCTGTTCACTTTTGAGTTCGGTGGTTTCCTCTCTTCCGGCAACAACGTATCGGCTTCGTCGACAAAAATGCTCGACGCCGCAGGCAACAAGATTTACAGCTACAATACAATAGGCCGGACACATCCGCAACGGTGGACCGACCTCAACGGCAGCTTCAACTACCAGCGTTCCACCGACCGCGAGGGCGAAGCGATCATCCTCTCCTACCGGCTCTCGGGAAATCTCAACAAGTCGGTTTCCGAGACCGACTACACCGATGTCGAAAACGCGCCGATGCCATACACAGGCATACACGCCGACAGCCGCGAAGATGGCCTCGAGCACACCGTGCAGCTCGACTGGACGCGTCCGATCAACAAGACCAACTCTTTTGACGTAGGCGGCAAGTTCATCTATCGCGACAACCACAGCAACACCACGCGCGAGTATGTAGGCGTCAACACCGACTACTCCGACTTCAAGCACATAACGGAGATCGGCGCACTGTTTGCCGACTACCGCCTGAACTTCGGCAAATTCGGAGCACGCGCCGGTCTGCGCTACGAGTACTCGCATCTCTCGGCGAAATTTCTCGACGGTTCGGCCGATCCTTTCTCGGCCAATCTCAACGACTGGGTGCCCAACGCATCGGTTATGTACAACGTCAACCAGCGCAATTCGCTGAAACTGTCATTCGGTTCACGCATACAGCGTCCCGGCATCTATTACCTCAACCCGGCAGTAAACACATCGCCCAACGAGACGTCGGAGGGTAATCCCGACCTCTCGAGCGTCAGGCAGAACACCCTTGGTCTCAACTACAACCTCATGGGAGCGAAAATATCGGTAAGTTTCAACACCGATTTCAACTTCGCCAACAACGAGATCATCAGCGTCCAACATGCCGACGGCGACCACACCTACTCCAACTACGCCAACGCGGGCCGTCGTCGCAACGTCGGTTTCGGTGGTTACGTCAGCTGGCGTCCGACGGCCAAGACCTCACTGATGGTCAACGTCAGAGCCAACTACACATACGTCAAGAATCCATACAGCGGAGAGAAAAGTTCGGGATGGGGCCACATGATCTACGGCAACTTCACGCAACGTCTGCCGTGGAAGATGCACCTGTCGGTCTACGGCAACTACTGGGTATCGACACCGAGCCTCTATTCACGCATGGATGCCTACGGGCTTTCCAATCTCTTCTGGGGACTTAACCTGCGACGCTCATTCCTCAAAGAAGATCGCCTGAGTGTAGGCGTCAACGTCTCCAACCCGATACGCACGCGCCATCCGGGCTACATCAACAAGTCATGGAACGACGGCATGACATCACGGTCACGCAGCTACCAATACCGCATGACGACATTCGGGGTTTATGTCAGCTACCGGTTCGGAAGCCTGAACACCTCGGTCAAGAAGGTCAAGAAAGGCATCTCCAACGACGATGTTGTAGGCGGTTCATCGGGAGGAGGAGCATCTGAGTCGCAAGGCGCATCAGGAGGAAGCAACTGACACGATCATCGTCCTTTCGCACAGAAAGCTATAGTTTTCGCGACATAATTTCATTCCACCTATTCCGTTTAACAATTTAATAAATTAAATTTGTGGAATGAAAGGTGTGTCGAAGTTGATCGTGGCCATATGCGCCGTTGTCATGGCAGCCGGTTGCGGCAGCCGGCAGTGGCGAAGCTATCGTGGGCTCACATGTGGCACTGCGTGCAACATCACCTATCTTTCAGCCACCGACTTCAATGACTCGATCGCCGCATTGCTCGGCATGATCGAGCGAGAGATCTCGGTTTTCGACTCTCTGAGCCCGGTATCGGCTCTCAACCGCGGCGACAGAGTTGTAGCATCAGGCATACTGCGACGCGCGTTTGAAGCGTCAAAAGACGTCGCGGCCATGAGCGGAGGAGCATGCGACCCGACAGTGGGGCCACTTGTCGAGCTATGGGGATTCGGACGCACAAAAGACCGCCTCACCCCCTCCGACGCCGAGATTGACACCGCGCTGACTTCTGTAGGCATTGCCGACTGCGACATCACGCCCGACGGCGTCATCATCAGGAAGTCGCCACACACCTCGTTTAATTTCGGAGCGATAGGCAAAGGACTTGCCGCACGCGAAGTCGCGGAAATGCTGCGACGCAACGGCGTCGCCGACTGCATGGTCGAGGTAGGCGGAGATCTTGCCCTGTCGGGCGAAAACCCGCGAGGCACAGCATGGATACTACAGATCGACGCACCTGTCGAGGAAACAGGAGCACCCTCACATGAGCAACTTCTCAAGATAGAACTCAGCGATTGCGGCATAGCCACATCGGGCAACTACCGCAACTACCGCGACGACCCGGACGGACACCGCTACGGACACACCATAAACCCCGTCACCGGGCGCCCTGTAGCCACCGACGTGCTGAGCGCTACAGTCATCGCCCCCGACGCGGCGACCGCCGACGGCCTTGCCACCGCCTGCATGGTGCTCGGAAGCAGCGCAGCCCTCGACATGACCGCCCGCCTCGATGGCGTCGAGATACTGCTTGTGACACTGTCAGAAGACAGCCGGTCGCCATGGAAGATCATCACATCACAGGGCTTCCCGGCTCCGACGCCCAACGACTGAACAAAACAAAACAGCAACAACCAATAAACTTATCATGAAAATTGCAGCATTTCTCACAGCAGCACTGATCGGACTGACCGCTGTTGCTCAGCCCAAAATCGTAGCTCACCGCGGATATTGGCGCACTGCCGGATCGGCACAGAACTCAATCGCCTCATGGCAGAAAGCCGACTCTGTCGGCGTCTACGGCTCAGAGATGGACGTGTGGATGAACGCCGACGGCGGACTCGTCGTAAACCACGACCAGACATTCAAAGGCGTCAACATGGTCAACGCGACATTCAACGAGGCAACCGCCGTGATTCTCGACAATGGCGAGAACCTCCCCTCGCTCGACAAATACCTTGCTACCGTAGCCGCCACGCCCGGCAATACACGCCTTGTGCTTGAGATGAAATCGCTTCCCTCGCTCGTGCGCGAGGACGAGGCCGTCGACAAGATCGTCGATGCTCTGAAATACTATCACCTCATCGACCGCACCGACATCATCGCGTTCTCTATCAACGCATGTATCGCGTTCAAGAAAGCACTTCCTCCCCACGTGCCGGTGTATTACCTCGACGGTGATCTGACCCCGAACAAGCTCAAGGCTCTCGGGCTGGCAGGAGCCGACTATCACTACAACGTCATCTACAAACACCCCGAGTGGGTCAAGCAGGCCCATGACCTCGGACTGAAAGTCAACGTGTGGACTGTCGACAAAGTCGAGGACATGAAGAAACTCATCGACATGGACGTGGACTTCATCACGACCAACGAGCCCGAACTCCTGCGCCAGGTGCTCGACGGAAAGAAATAATATACACCTGATCAATGCCGCGGGCCGACCCTTGGTTGGGGGTCGGCCCGCATTTTTTTCGTTTCAGCGTCCTGTCACCTCGCGGCGCAGCCACTCCTCAAGTTCCGCCTTCCACAAATCCTTGTAGGGGAAACTGTCGTAATATCCCCATCCATGGCCGCCGGTAGGATAGACATGCAATGTCGATATCACGCCGCTACGCGTCAGCGCGTCAAAATATCTCAGACTGTTGGCTACAGGCACAGCAGCGTCGTCGGCCGACACCATTATGAAAGCCTTGGGAGTGTCGGCAGTAACCTGAAGTTCGTTGCTGAACTTATGCAGCTGCTTGGCCGTAGGCGCATTTCCACATAGATTATCGACCGATCCCTGGTGGGTGACACCCTTCTCTGTCGTCACGACCGGATAGAACAGCACCTGGAAATCGGGGCGCGTCTCGGCCGACGAGTAGTGCGTCGCAAGCGTGGTGGCAAGATGCCCTCCGGCCGATGCTCCCGCTATGCCCACCGACTTCGGGTTGACGCCCCATTCGGCAGCATGCGAGCGCATGATGCGCATCGCCTGTTCGGCATCAGACAGCGGCACGTCGTCATGGCCGTTAGGCATTCTGTATTTCAGCACTGCATATGTTATCCCCTGCGAGTTCATCCAGTCGGCCATGTCCGTACCCTCGTGAGCCATGGCAAGGCCGGCATACGCACCGCCCGGACACATCACGATGGCCGTGCCGTTGGGCTTTTCGGCCGGATACACATAGAGCACCGGATGGGTCACCGACGTCACGCAGACACCTGAAATGCCTTCAGGCCCCGTCAGTTCGTTTGTGTTAGGCGCTCCATCGGGCCACAAATTGATCTCGATCACCTTGGATTGTGCTGCAAGATTCATCAGAACAAGCAAAGACGTTAAACAAAAGATTTTCTTCATATCTCGTTATGTGATTAGTTGGCTATCCATATGTCACACACACATAACGCTAATATACGGCGACTTCACGACACATGCAAGCACCATCCCCCACTAAAAGATTGTGCCAAAACAGGCTTTGGGCGTACTGTCGCACGCCTCTACGGCGTTTAAAATTGATCGCATGTATGACATGATGCTGATTTGCTGTGGCGTGCGACCATATTTCCGTAACTGCATCGCGATAGCGATATGATATCTGCAGGCCCGTATATCGAAATCGCGCAGCGATGAAGATATGCGGGTTCAAGGCACACCATTAACCCACGATGCCGTCAGGTATCGGATCCAATACTCCTCAACCCACCGCACGGGTTGCACCTGCCACATCTGCAGATCCGTCGAAGACGGATTATAATATCAAGCCCCACATCAAGCGCGAAGCGCGAAGGTGTGGGGATATGTTCGATTTGACTTTACGGGGCCTCGGAGAGGTCATATATCCGACATCTTCGATGCCGTTTCTCTGGATTATTCTTTACCCCATGCCTTCGCTACGCTCGACATGGGGCTTGGTATTATAATCCGTCTCCGACGGAGGAGTACGTGGCAGATGCTCCTTGTGGCGGTGGGTGAGCCGCAGCGCGGCGCGATATGAGTAGCACGGTGCTCACGCGTGTGACGCCCATTTCACGGGCTGCGCTTTGGGCGTACTGTCGCCCAAAGCCTAATTTGACAAACCTTATAGAAAATCGTCGATAAAGCGTGCCAGAAAGACACCTTGTTACACGATGCCCCACCACTCCATCATTACTATCCACTCCTACATCACGATACACAACAAAAAAAGAATGAGTATAGCAACTGCACAAGGCTGTATGCTCTACTCATTCTCCTCTCTCTCCTGCGGTGCGGACGGGACTCGAACCCGCGACCCCCGGCGTGACAGGCCGATATTCTAACCAGCTGAACTACCGCACCATTGGGATTGTATTTACGAAAGGATTTCTCCTCTCTCCGACGCGCATGCTCCTATGCTCGCCGTTTGTGAGTGCAAAGATAGATGACTTTTTTATTCTATCCAAATATTACGCCAACAACTTCACACGATGCAGCCCAAATAAGACAAAAAAAGTCGCCTCCCCCAAAAAAGACACCGCTATGACGCCCCCGACACGGCAAAATCAATCCACGCCGACCAGCAGAGCAGAGCCGTTGTATGTCGATATGGCCAATTAACACATCCCGCACAATTCACCCGTGATTATATTTGCAGAAAAAGCGAGATTATTGAAAAGACTGCAAACCGCCAAAAAGGAGCGACAGCGACAAGCCCCCTCTTCTCTACCGATACACACAAAAAAAGAATGAGTATAGCAACTGCACAAGGCTGTATGCTCTACTCATTCTCCTCTCTCTCCTGCGGTGCGGACGGGACTCGAACCCGCGACCCCCGGCGTGACAGGCCGATATTCTAACCAGCTGAACTACCGCACCATTGGGATTGTATTTCCGAAAGGATTTCTCCTCTCTCCGACGCGCATACTCTTATGCTCGCCGTTTGTGAGTGCAAAGATAGATTACTTTTTTATTCTATCCAAATAATTCCGCAACTTTTTTCTAAATTTCAATAAAAAGACCGAGAAACTGCCTGACACTCCGCCATGTAGACAAAGCACACATCCATCATCTCTCTGCTACGACAGGCGTTTGTCTATCTCGTCAAACGGTATGGTGAGGATTATCTTCTTGCCGTCGGGGGTGTACTGAGGATCACACAGAGCGAATAGCGAAGCAAGCAGATGTTCGGTCTCCTCTATCGAAAGAACCTGGCCATGACCGATTGCCGAGCAGCGGGCAAGCGACAGTGCGAGGATCTGCGTCAGGCTTTCGGCCGTCACGTCATCACCTCCGGCCGTGCCGTCGACAACCTGCTGGAGCATGTCGGTCAGTGCCTCGCTGCCGTCGGCCTCTTTAAGCACCGACGGTATTCCCTCTATCTCCCAAAGGCCGTTGCCGCATGACTTCAGCCTGAACCCTATCGACTCGACACTGTCGATGATGCTGTCAAGTATTATAGAACGCGAGGCGTCGAGCTCGACCGACGCGGGGAACATGAGTGTCTGCGTCGGGAAACCGCCGTCCGATATACGGCTCAGATATTCTTCGTAAAGCACTTTAAGGTGGGCCCGGTGCTGGTCGACGATCGTCAGCCCCTCGCGGGTGTAGGACACCAGATATTTGCCACCGGCCTGCAGGTTGGCCATAGAGGCCATACCCGACTTGTCATTTATTCCGTCGAGCTCAAGCTGCGGCACGATATCGCTCTTCAGCACCGCCTCATCATCATCCATCAGATCGGCATAACCCTCTGACGGGGCGGCATACAGCGTATCCCAGCCCTTGGTCTCTCGCATATCAGAGTCGCGCATCCAGGCATAATCGCCCGAACGGCCTACCGACGATGACTCGCGGAACGGATTGTAGGACGACGCACCGGCTCCGGCCGAAGGGGCGCTCACATGGTGTCCAGTACCCATGGCCGGTATCTCCGGACTGTCGGCAAGGTTAAACTCCAGAGCCGGACCGATATTGAAACGCCCGAGAGCCTCCTTGATCGCTGCGACGAGAATCTGCCATATTTGCTGCTCGTTCTCAAACTTGATCTCGTTTTTGGTCGGATGGATATTCACATCAATCGTGGCCGGATCGACCTCAAACGCGAGGAAGTAATTGGGCTGCACTTCGGTCGTGATCAGCGGTTCGTAGCATGTCATCACCGCCTTGTGGAAATAGGGGTGGCGCATGTTGCGGCCGTTGACAAAGAAATATTGCAGCGCGTTGCGCTTGCGGGCGTTGGACGGATGCCCGATAAAGCCCGAGATCTTCACGATACTCGTCGAGGTCTCCACCGGTATGAGCTGGTTTTCGACCTGACGCCCGAAAAGATCGCCGATACGCTGCTTCAAAGGCACCTTGCCGAGACGGTGCAGCAGGCTGTCGTTATGAGTCAGCGACAGCTCCACGTCGGGGTTGACCAGGGCAAGACGCTCGAACTCATGCACGATATTGCTCAGCTCGACAGAGTCTTTTTTCAGGAATTTGCGGCGCGCAGGCACATTGTAAAACAGATTTTTCACCATCATGTTTGTGCCCGGAGCGCACACCTCGGGAGTCTGCGACTCAACCCGCGACCCGGCTATGGCGAGGCGCGTGCCGAGGCTCTCGCCGTGCAGCATCGTGCGCACATCGAGCTGGGCGATAGCCGCTATCGAGGCCAGAGCCTCGCCGCGAAATCCCATCGTGCGGAGTCCGAAAAGATCCGACGCTTCCTTGATCTTCGATGTGCTGTGACGCTCAAACGCCAGTCGCGCATCGGTCGCCGACATGCCTGTGCCGTTGTCGATGACCTGTATCAGTGTGCGTCCCGCATCTTTCAGTACGATGTCGATGGTGGTGGCTCCGGCATCGACCGCATTTTCCACAAGTTCCTTTACCACCGATGCCGGGCGCTGTATCACCTCGCCGGCAGCGATCTGGTTTGCCACTGAGTCGGGAAGAAGTCGGATTATATCGCTCATGCTTATTGTGTTGAGATCAGTTGACGAGAGAATGGAGAGAAAAGTCTGTCTCTTCGGGTGCAAATGTACACTCTTTTGCACGTAATAGGCATAGCCTGCCGCCCCTACATATTTACAGATTGCCGCAGTTATCAACACCACAGGCGGTTTGCCTCGGCATAACTCTCTGGTTTCCCGGCGTCAATCCACCTGCATGACTCCGGCTGACGCCACGACATTATATTCAGCCGTGAGCACATGGCTATATAGAACGGCGTTATCGAGAACACACTCCCCACGGCCTCACAGGCATACTCATGCAGCAGCTCGAAAACCCGCTGCCCGACGATATGCACTCCGCCGAACGCAAGCCTTTCGAGCGACTGCACATCCGATATGCCGGCCGGACGCGTCTCGCCGGTCTTCTCGTTGATCCATCCGCGCATTCTGCCATCGGCGTCAAACAGCAGTTTGCGCACCGTCGTGCGGTCGGCTGTGAGCAGCGTCACGTCGGCACCCGATGCGTCATGTGCCTCAAGCATCTCGCCAAGATCTATATCGGTGATGATGTCGGCATTGTATAGTATCACCCTGTCGCTGCCGGCAAGCAGATGACGGGCGGCAAGCAGTCCGCCACCCGTGTCGAGCAGACACGCACGCTCGTCCGACACGACGATCTCGACTCCGAGTCTTCCGGCATTCTCCCCGATCCACCTCTCGAGCATGTCGGCATGAGAGTGCACGTTCACCACGATTCTGTCAACACCGGCCGTGTCGCGGAGCCGCTTTATCGCATGCTCTATCATAGGGATGCCGGCAACAGGCAGCAACGCCTTGGGGCAATCGTCGGTGAGCGGCGCGAGACGGCTTCCGAGCCCGGCCGCAAATATCATCGCATTCATTTTGCCGGCAGAAATGCTGTTATGCCGCGCTCGCGGTGGCATAGTTCGACCTCAACCCCAAGTTCACGATTGATACGCTCCGCCATATGCTGCGCCGCATAGACCGAACGGTGCCGGCCGCCCGTGCAGCCGAACGCCACACTCAGATCAGTGAACCCGCGCTTCTGATATTTCCTTATGCTCGCCGACACAAGCGCATAGGCATTGTCAAGAAACTTCGCCATCTCGTCGGTCGACTCGATGAACTCTATGACAGGAGCGTCGAGACCGGTCAGCGGCTTGTAGCGGTCGTATTTGCCGGGATTGGTGACGGCGCGGCAGTCAAACACAAATCCGCCTCCATTGCCCGAAAGATCCTCAGGATAGCCCACACGATATGAAAAGCTGGCGACCTTCACACGCAGCGTCGTCCGCTGCTGCGGCTGCTGTGCGCGTTTTTTTGCAATCACTTCCCCGAGCACCTCGCGCAGATATGGCAGGTGACCGAAATCATGTTCCGCAAGGAGTTCCGCAAGATTTCCGAGCGCCGGATCTATGCTGCGCAGGAAGTGTGGCTTGCGCTCCACAAAGCCTCTGAAACCATATGCTCCGAGCACCTGCAGCGTGCGGAAGAGTATGAAATCTGGCAGATACTGCCTGATCGCCTTACCGTCGCATCCGGCTCTCCTTTTCAGCTCATCGAAATATATGTCGAGCAGATGCGACCGCAGTCCGGCAGGATAGGCGGCTCTGGCCTGCCATAGAAACGAGACTATGTCGTAGAGACACGGCCCGCGGCGCCCGCCCTGAAAGTCGATGAAGCAGGGACGCCCGTCATGCACCATGACGTTGCGCGACTGAAAGTCGCGGTACATGAATCCCGACGGGACTCCGGCCGAAAGTATCACATCGGCCAGCGTGTCGAAATCGGCCTCCAAACGTATCTCGTCGATCTCGCCGGCAGCCGCCTTCAGATAACAGTATTTGAAGTAATACAGATCCCACATGACCTGACGGCGGTCCATCACCGGCGACGGATAGCATTTGCCGAAGTCCATGTCGGCGGCGCCGGCAAACTGCAGCGCGGCCAGAGACCTGACCGTGTTTTCAAGCAACGCGACATCGCCGGCACTCCACTCACCGGCAGCGCGCGAGGCGGCGAGTGCGTCAAAGAGCGACACATCGCCGAAATCAGACTGCAGATAAACCATGCCGTCACCGGCTACGGCAAGAACCTGCGGCACATCCAGTCCGTGACGGCAGAAATGCTGCGACAGAGCCATAAACGCCTCATTCTCTTTCAACGACGTACCGATTGTGGCTATCACACTGCGGCCGTCGCCATATCGTGCACGGTAATACCTGCGCGACGATCCCGCACCCGGCAGCTTCACAATCTCGGCCGGAGCCTCACCGCCATGCTTCACGCACAGGTCATTTATTATACTGATATCCCTATTTTCCATCTTGAAATGCTTTCCGCAAAAATACAAAAAACTCCGCGTGGAGCGACCCGCTCAATGCGTCGTGAGCCGGTAGCCCACCGACCGCACGTTGAGTATGTCGAGGCTCCGCGACCCCGAGAGATACTTCCTCAGTTTGTGGATAAACCCGTGCAGACGGTTGTAGTTGCCGAAATCATCGTTATGCCACACGCCCATCATTATGGTCTCCGCGTCGACAACCTGATTGGGATGCGTGAAAAGCATCTGCAGTATCGTGGTCTCGATATGCGACAGCCCGGTCACTTCATCCCCGACCGTAAGCTGCTGGCGCACCACATCGAGCCGGCAGTCGGCAAGCTCTATCGTCTCGTCGGCCACAGGCCGGCGACGGCTTCGCCCGAGAAGCGCCCTGACTCTCACGATCAGTTCGACAAGCTGAAACGGCTTGCGCAGATAGTCATCGCCGCCGGTCTCAAATCCACGCACGAGATCGTCGACCGATGTCCGCGCCGTGAGAAACAGCACCGGCAGACGCGGGTCGGTCAGCCGCAGGCGGCGCACCATCTCGTAGCCGCTCATGCGCGGCATCATCACATCGGCTATCACGACGTCGGGACGGCAGGTCTCCACCTTCGCAAGCCCCTCTTCCCCGTCGCCCGCACACGTCACCTCAAAGCCCTCGCGTTGCAACGAGTCGGCGACGATATAGGCGAGTGTCGCGTCGTCTTCAACCAGCAATATCCTGTTTTTCATCACCCACGCCAAATGATTGTGAACTGCGTACCCTCTCCCTTCCGGCTCGACACATCGATGCGCCATCCCATCTGCCCGACAATCTGCCCGACGTAGTACAGTCCGAGGCCAAAGCCCTCGGTCACATATCTGTCGCCATGCGGCACGCGATAGAATTTCTCGAAAATATGAGGCATATCCGACCGGTCTATGCCTATGCCGTCGTCGCATACCGTCAGTCGCCCGGCCGTGGCCTTGATCTTCACGCTCACCCTCTCGCCCGAATACTTCACCGCATTGTCGAGCAGATTGACGATGACATTGCCGAGATGCACACGGTCAGCCGTCACGGTCAGATCGGCCGGCTCCACGCTCACCGCTATCTCGACCGGCTTCACGGCCTTCAGCCTTATCTGCTCCGCGGCGTTCTCGATCAGCGGCTTCACATCAACCTCTGTCATGTCGAGATGCAGATTGCGGAAACGCGCCAGGCTCACCGAGAGTATCTTTTCTATCATATCCGCCAGATATGTGAGTCTGCCGGTGATTATGTCAAGCATACACCTGTTACGCTCCTCGTCGGCCGGGTCATAATACCGCCGCATCGAGTCGGCGGCCGACAAAGCTACAGCCACCGGGGTCTTGAGCTCGTGTGTCATGTTGTGGGTCAGATCATCCTTCATCTGTTCGATCGTGCGCATGCGCCTCACCGTCGCCAGCAGATACATCACCGTCAGACCAACCGACACGACAAGCACCGCCCCCGACACCAGAAGTGCCGTCATGCCGCCGAGTATGTGGCTGTCGAGCGGACTCACATATGCCACATAAGTCGTTTCGGCCGATGGCGACAGCCTGTAGCCACAGGTCCAGAAATCGTCGGTCTTCTCGGGCCGCTGGTCGGGAGGCAATATGAATGCCTCGCGCGGATGCAGTCCGTTGCGCGCGAGCTCGCACAAAAATATGCTGTCAAGCACGTGAAAATCGGTGCGCTCGTTACCGTTGTCAAAATCAAGACCGAAGCGCAACAGTGCCGACAGCGACGTCCTGAGCGTGTCCGACGATGCTGTACTGATACCGTAACCCGACTGGCTTGCCGCGACATACGACCCGAGCCGCACGGCAGCCTCGTCGGCGCGCCCTTCGGGCGGATCCATCCTGTGTATCAGTTCGAGCACATCGGCCCTGCCGACACACTCGCTCACAGTCCGCATCACATCGGCTTTCACAGTCACGTACACATCATAAATGCACCACGACATGATGGCCGTGGCCGCGGCTATCACAGCGACAGAGACTACCGATATAAGGCGCAACCGTTTCATAAGCCTAAAATTACGCAACTATTTCCACTTTTCGCCGAACTCACTAAGAATTATTAAGACTTACGAAGCCACAGCTAAGACGCCGGTCCGCCGAAATGCCATAGCTTTATTAAGAGCTTGTTTAATAATGATTCACAAATATGCGACACCTACACCTCTGCATGCTCGCCATGCTCGTTATGTCAGCCGTTGCCGGCTGCACAGCCACCCGGCGGCTCTACTTTGCCGATGAGAACTGGCATATTAGCAGAAACTTCGGACAGATCATCAACAGCGACACGACCTACCGACTGACATTCGGCGAGCGCCTCATACCGGTCGACATGCCGGTGATATCGTCACAGGACTCGCTGATGAAATATCCCGGGCTCGACCGATTCATAGCCGACATTCTCCACACCGCGCGACTCGACAGTGCCGAGATCTTGTTCTATGCCCCTGAGATGACGACAATGATCGTGAGGCCCCGCCCCGAGTTGCACGGACGACAGCCATCATCCGTCTCGTCGAACATCGACGACGAGCACCCGTACACCATGTGGGTCTACGATGATTTCGGCGAGGACTGGATACGCAAAGACGACGAGATGTTCACCTACACCTACGTCAGGCCGCGGCAGAAACAGATACTTGTCGTAGACATCTTCACCTACGACCAAGAGACGCTGGCACAGATCTTCATCTTCCAGACCGCGACGTCGGCAACTGAGAGACTTGGCATCAGGCGTATTCTTTACAATCCGTTTTTCCGCTACGACGTGAACGACCGCAACGCCATCGAGTTCTGGTCAAGCACCGTCAACGGCCACAGGAAACTTGCGTTCGGCAACTACCGCATCGGTCAGGAGATCAGGCGCGACCGCGCCGCGCGCCATACGGCTCTTGTAGCCGGAGCCGACTCCTGTTTTGTCGCCGGCGACTACGCGGCCGGACTTTCGCACCTTGAGTCGGCACTGGCGTTCAACCCGCAACCCGACAGGCGCGTACTGTTCAATATCGCGTCGGCGGCCGCACATTGTGGCGACAGCATGAAAGCCATTTCATTTCTCCGGCGTCTCGCCGACGAGGACGCATCATGGTATCTGTCAGAGGAGACCATGAAAGAGTTTGATTCGCTCGGTTCACTCGACGGCTGGCCTCAGCTCAGCGACACGATAACGAGCCGCAGGGAGCGCATCGAGGCCGGCTATGACAAACCTCTGCGCCGACGGCTCAAAGCGATCGGAAAGGCCGATCAGGAGGTGAGACACCGGTTTCTGGCGGCCTACAGGGCCACGCCACGCGACTCGGTACTGATCGACTCGCTCACACTCACGATGCACCGCATCGACAGCCTTAACCTTGCGGAAATAAAAGATATACTCGACGTCTACGGCTGGCCGGGAAAAGATCTTGTCGGCGACGCATGCTTCACGATATGGCTCGTGATACAGCACTCCGACATCGACACACAGAAAGAAGCACTGCCGATGCTGAAAGAAGGCGTGATCAGAGGCGATCTCGACAGAGTGCAGATCGCCATGCTCGAAGACCGCATACTTGTCAACAGCGGTCAGCCGCAGATCTACGGCACACAATACTGGTGGGACGAGTCCGACGGCACACGGCAGCTGCGCGTATATCCGGTCAAAGACCCCGACAACGTCGACCTGCGGCGGAAGTCAATCGGGCTCGATCCGCTCGACGAGACATACGGGCGCATCCGCGCCATGAACCGCTGACGACCCGACGCGTGGTCAGCGGCCACGGTCGACCTTGCGCATGTCGGGCAGAAACGCCGCCACGATGCCAAGCAGCGGAAGAAGCGTGCTCACCTGAAAGACAAACTCGATGCTCGTTTTCTCGGCAAGCCACCCGAAAAAGGCCGCACCAATACCGCCCAGACCGAACGACAGGCCGAAAAACAGCCCTGCGATAGTGCCGACATGAGCCGGCTTGAGCTCGGTGGCAAATACCAGTATCGCCGAGAATGCCGACGATATCACAAGCCCGATGATCACGGCAAGCACAATCGTCATCACAAGACCGGCATAAGGAAGCATCAGAGCAAATGGCGCGGCGCCGAGTATCGAGCACCATATCACATACTTGCGCCCGATCTTGTCGCCTATCCATCCTCCCGCGATTATGCCGATGGCCGAGGCTGCCAGAAAAGCGAACAGACACAGCTGCGAGTCGCGCACCGTCAGCCCGAACTTATCCATCAGAAAGAACGTGAAATAGCTCGACATGCTCGACAGATAGAACTGCTTGGAGAAAGTAAGCACCACAAGCACTATCATAGCATTGCGCACCTGACGCGCCGACAGATCGAGCACACTCACCATGCGGCGCGCCTCCGACGCCATAGTCGAGGCCACCACCCGGCGGTACCACATCCCCACTTTAGTCACCACCAGTGCGCCAACTATCAATGCGATAGCAAACCATGCGGCCGCGCCGATGCCGTTAGGCAGTATGATCAGAGCCGCCAGAAGCGGACCGATCGCACTCCCGCCGTTGCCGCCGACCTGAAATATCGACTGCGCGAGCCCCTTGCGTCCGCCCGCCGCCATCTGCGCCACACGCGACGCCTCAGGGTGAAATATCGACGACCCCATGCCTATCACTGCCACCGACAGCACCGTTGTGCCGAAATCAGAGGCAAACGCCAGCAGCAGTATGCCGCATAGCGATATGCACATGCCCGTGGCGAGTGCGAAAGGACTCGGATGACGGTCGGCATACCGGCCGACAAAAGGCTGCAGTATCGACGAAGTCATCTGAAAAACAAACGTGATAAGGCCGATCTGTGTAAACGACAGCGCGAACTCCTCCTTCAGTATAGGATATACAGCCGGAATCACCGACTGCACCGCATCATTCAGCAGGTGAGCCACACTTATGGCAAGCAACACCCTGAATGCCGTATTTTTCTGTACTGCGTCCGACATAATTGTGCAAACTTGAAAACAATGCACAAAGTTAGCAAATAAAAATTTCGTTATCGCTTGTATTATTTGATTTCATTCCCTAACTTTGTCACGCAAATTAAGTCATGGGGTATTAGCTCATCTGGCTAGAGCGCGACACTGGCAGTGTCGAGGTGAGCGGTTCGAGTCCGCTATACTCCACCACGAGTCGTTAACCATCAATCGGTTAGCGACTTTTTCTTTTTTCAGACACAAAACATCACCGCCTACCCGCTTCACACCAATGTCTACCATTTTTGTCGATCGCAAACGTTTTATCGACAATAAAATGTAAATTAGCGGCATGGAAAATCCAACGATCAGTCTATCATCTATCGACGCGTACAACCGTATATACGGCCTTCCTACGCTGCATCCGCTTGCTTCTGTCATCGATCTGCGTCAGGCTACGCGATCGATCAACCATGTGCGCATGAAATATGGCGTATACGCCCTCTTTCTGAAAAACGGAATACAGTGCTCACTGAAATACGGACGCCGCACCTACGACTATCAGGAAGGCACCGTCGTCAGCTTCGCGCCCGGACAGACCGTCGACGTCGACATGGAGCAGGATCTGATCGCGCCCGACGTCCGCGGGCTGATTTTCCATCCCGACCTCATCTACGGCACACCGCTCGCCGACAAGATCGCCCGGTTTCGTTTCTTCGACTACTCGCAGGTCGAGGCGCTCCATCTGTCCGACGACGAGCGCGGCCAGTTTCTTTTCTGCCTCGATCTTATTCAGAAAGAGCTGACCCATCCCGTCGACCATCACTCCGCCTCCGTCATTTCCGCCAACATACAGCTGCTGCTCGAATACATGGACCGCTTCTACGACCGCCAGTTCATCACCCGACACAAAGTCAACTCCGAGATTGTCGCACGCTTTGAGGCCGACCTGAAATCCTACTACAGCGATCCCGCCAAGATACGCAACACACCGAGCGTGGCCTATTTCGCGTCGCTCGCCAGCCTGACGCCCGGATATTTCGGCGACCTCGTGCGCAAAGAAACAGGCATGTCACCCAAAGACATCATCGCGCTGCACATCATCGACCTCGCCAAACAGCGGCTAACAGCCACCTCCGACGACGTCAGCCAGATCGCCTACGACCTCGGCTACGACTACCCCGCACACTTCTCGCGCATGTTCAAGCGCATCACCGGCAAGTCACCATCGCAGTACCGTCTCGACGTCACCGCCTGATGATCACTTTATAAAATCCGACGACAGCTTCACCGCGTCCTCAAACGCCCGCTCCTGCCCCGCGACAGTGATGAAAAGATGCACCGTACCCTCCATCAGCCTATACGTCACATCCACCCCCTCGTCACTCATCCGCTCCGCCAGCTCACGCCCCTGGCACTGCAGTATGTCCCTTTCAGCAGCCACGATCAGAGTCCGCGGCAATCTCGATAGAGCCCCCTTCTCCGCATCCATCGGCGAGACAAGACCGTTACGCCGGTCATCAGTGTAGGCCTCGTTGAACGCATCCATCAGGTCACTGTCGAGACCATATCCTCGCCCATATCTGAGCCAGCTCTCCGAACCGTCGGCATACGCCCGGGCAACAGGATAAAACAGCACCAGCGACTCCAGCGTTCCCGCCGGCATGCTCATGGCAGTCGCTATCGCCAGATTTCCGCCCGAACTGTCACCTCCCACCGACACGCCGCCGCATCCCCATGCCGCCGCACTATCCGTCGCCACCTTCACCGCCTCTATACAATCCTGCAGCCCCTCCGGGAAACGATGTTCCGGCGCCAGGCGGTAATCAACCGCAAGCACCGCCACGCCACTAAGCGCCATATTCGCGCAATAGCGCGAACAGCTGTTGATGCTCCCTATCGTCCATCCGCCGCCATGCAGATATACAAGCAAAGGCTTCCCGTCCGCGCCGGCTCCCTCCATTCTGAACAGACACATGCGTTCGCCGATCCGACGACGTGAGACACCATCCGGAAGCACATACGCCCTGTTTCTCGACCCGCGCACTGCATCAAGATCGCCACAGTCACCCCCGATAGCCTTCACGATCGCATCCCTCTGCGCATCCTGCAGCCCATTCGGCATCCCTGCAAGAAAAGCATCAGCCTCCTCCGCATAACCCTGTCCGACCACACGACACATAGCACCGACCATACACACCAACAGCAAAACAAACCTTACCATATCCACAAAATTCATCAGACGTGGCACACGCCACAACACCCCAAAGATACAACACACCGTCCCCACCCGCAATGTCAAAATGGCCACTCCCCCCACCGACCGCAAAAAGAGCCAGAGGCCTGCCCCACCTCGAGAGCAGCGACGCCTGCATCTACCCGTAACACCGAATGTTAAGCGCCGGGGGCGCGCCGTTATCGTAAACCCCAGGCGACCGTCAGGAAGCTGGGGAGACAAGCCAATATACAACCACAGAGCCTCGGAGAGGCGATGTAAACTCCACACCATCTTCGCTACCGCAGCCCAAGGCATTGCAGATGCCGCAACCCGGCGAAGCCGGAGCTTAGCCCCATCCTGTGAGCGCAGCGAACAGGGTGGGGACACTACCACACCCACAGTGACAGCGCGGGGGCGACCTTCGGTTTCGCTATAGCAGCTAAAGCAGCTATACAAGCTATCACAGCTACCACCCATATACTACCTCGATAAGAGCCGCGTCCGCAGCTACCCCCCCACCACGCACACCTGACCTTAGTTCGTCGTTCAGGCCACATAATGCCTGAAAGGCATTTCAAAAATGTAGCCGGGTACACCGTCAGGTGTGCCCGGTAAAAAGAGGCCTGTCAAGCGTGTCTGAAAGACACCTTGTTACACACCATACCTTGCCACCAATGCCCCCCACCAAAGCAGTGACGCCCCCCTCTGCATCCCTTCTATTCACCTTCGGTTTCGCTATAGCAGCTACAGCAGCTATATAAGCTATAGCAGCTACTACCCCCACCATATACTACCGCGATGAGAGCTGCAGC
The DNA here is from genome assembly GCA_964389525.1 of uncultured Muribaculaceae bacterium. Taxonomy (GTDB): domain Bacteria; phylum Bacteroidota; class Bacteroidia; order Bacteroidales; family Muribaculaceae; genus JAFLTL01. The sequence continues at coordinate 37,001 of CAYMEX010000023.1, forward strand.
GCAGCGACACACCTCACACCATGAGCACCTGACCTTAGGTCGACATTCAGCCCACATAATGCCTGAAAGGCATTACAAAAATGTAGCCGGGTACACCGTCAGGTGTGCCCGGTTAAAAAGCACCAACCAAGCGTGACTGAAAGACACTTTGTTACACACCATACCATGCACCATTGCTACCCCACAAAAGAAGCGACGCACACCCCCTGCATCCCTTTTCACCTTCGGTTTCACTAAAGCAGCTACATCAGCTATCGCAGCTACCACCCCACCATATACTACCGCAATGAGAGCCGCGGACGCGGCGCAACATACATAGCACCTGGTGACCGAAGGGAACCAGGTGTAAAATGCCCCACACTAAAGAGCTGCAGCGCAGCGACACACTTCCCACCACGCACACCTGACCTTAGGTCGACATTCAGGCCACATAATGCCTGAAAGGCATTTCAAAAATGTAGCCGGGTACACCGTCAGGTGTGCCCGGAAAAAAAGCACCAACCAAGCGTGTCTGAAAGACACCTTGTTACACACCAGACCTTGCCCCATTGCTGCCCCCCACAAAAGCAGCGACGCACACCCCCTGCGTCCCACTTATTCACCTTCGGTTTCGCTATCGCAGCTAAAGCAGCTATACAAGCTATCGCAGCTACCACCATATACTACCGCAATGAGAGCCGCGGACGCGGCGCAACATACATAGCACCTGGTGACCGAAGGGAACCAGGTGTAAAATGCCCCCACACAAAAGAGCTGCAGCGCAGCGACACACCTCACACCACGAGCACCTGACCCTAGTTCGTCGTTCAGGCCACATAATGCCTGAAAGGCATTTAAAAAATGTAGCCGGTACACCATCAGGTGTGCCCGGTAAAAAAGCGCCAACCAAGCGTGTCTGAAAGACACCATGTTACACACCATACCTTGCCATCACTGCTGCCCCCCACAAAAGCAGCGACGCCCTCCCCGCGTCCCTTCTATTCACCTTCGGTTTAGCTAAAGCAGCTATATAAGCTATCACAGCTACCCCCTCCCACGCACACCTGACCTTAGATCGACACTCAGGCCACATAATGCCTGAAAGGCATTTCAAAAATGTAGCCGGGTACACCGTCAGGTGTGTCCGGTAAGAAAGCGCCAATCAAGCGTGTCTGAAAGACACCTTGTTACACACCATACCTTGCCTCATTGTTGTCCCCCACGAAAACAGCAACGACAGACTCCTGCGTCCCTCTTATTCACCTTCGGTTTCGCTATAGCAGCTAAAGCAGCTATATAAGCTATCGAAGCTACCCTCCCCCACGGCAACACAAGGCATCGCAGATGCCGCAACCCGACGAAGCCGCTCCCAGATCACGCGCATCATCCATACGACAAAAAAAAGAATGTCCCCGG
>CAYMEX010000024.1:0-34924 GCA_964389525.1 uncultured Muribaculaceae bacterium
CCGGGGACATTCTTTTTTTTGTCGTATGGATGATGCGCGTGATCTGGGAGCGGCTACGGCTGGTTGCGGCATCTGCGATGCCTTGTGTTGCCGTGGGGGAGGGTAGCTGCGATAGCTTATATAGTGCTTTAGCTTAGGTGGGTCTGGCGTCGCTGCTTTTGTGGGGACAACAATGGGGCAGGGTATGGTTGTGTAACAAGGTGTCTTTCAGACACGCTTGACAGGCCTCTTTTTACCGGGCACACCTGACGGTGTACCCGGCTACATTTTTGAAATGCCTTTCAGGCATTATGTGGCCTGAATGTCGACCTAAGGTCAGGTGCTCGTGGTGGGAAGTGTGTCGCTGCGTTGCAGCTCTTTTGTGTGGGGCATTTTACACCTGGTTCCCTTCGGTCACCAGGTGCTAAGTATGTTTCGCCGCGGACGCGGCTTTCATCGCGGTAGTATATGGTTGGGGTGGTAGCTGTTATAGCTGCTATAGCTGCTGTAGTTGCTTTAGCATTGGTTACGCCGCCTCTCCGAGGCTCTGTGGTTATATATCGGTTTTTTCCCCAGCTTCCTGACGGTCGCCTGGGGTTTACGATAACGGCGCGCCTCCCGGCGCTTACCATCCGATGTTACGGCATCTGGATGCCACAGGTTGCTGTGGTGGTGGGCGGTAGCTGTAGTTGGCGATGTGAGTGTTTTTGTGAGATAGGTTGTTGAGTAGTGATGCGTAAATTAGAGTAGATCAGGATGTTTGAAAAATACGGTTTTGGCGAGTAGATTAATCTGCATTTTTTACGGTAATTTTTGTGGAAATATTTTGGAGATATAAGATTTAGTTGTAACTTTACAGTCGTTAAAACCAACGGCCAAAAGACATAGAGATGTCAGTTACGGTTTGGTTGGTTGAAAAATTGCCTTGTGGTGTAATGGTAGCACGTCGGATTCTGGTTCCGCCTGTGAGGGTTCGAATCCTTCCAAGGCAACAAAAGAGGAGTTGATTCAGCTCCTCTTTTTTTTTGTTTGTGTGCTGGGGGAGGTGGCTGCGTTTTTTGTGCAGTGTGTGGTTCAGTCTCTGCGAGACTGGTTGGGGATGGTGGGTGCAGTCCCCACCCTGTTCGCTTTGCTCACAGGATGGGGTTAGGCTCCGGCTAAGCCGGGTTGCGGCATCTGCGATGCCTTGGACTGCCGTGGTGGGGTGGTAGCTGCGATAGCTTATATAGCTGCTTTAGCTGCTTGGGATGGGAAGAGATGTCGAGTCGTGGGGGTATTCGGGGATGAAAGGCAGGATGACCTCTTGCGAGGTCAGATATTATGCTCATGCCTGTTTTTCACCACGCTGCGGCTCTGCCGCGACCGTGGTGCTAACCACTGATGCTGTCTACGACAGCGACCATGATGTCGCATAAATCGTTGGGCGGTGGGTGCGGAATGGTTCAGTCTCTGCGAGACTGGGGGGGGGGAGAGGTGGCGCCAGTCCCCACCCTGTTCGCTTTGCTCACAGGATGGGGTTAAGCTCCGGCTATGCCGGGTTGCGGCATCTGCGATGCCTTGGGCTGCCGTGGTGGTAGCTGCGATAGCTTATATAGCTGCTTTAGCTGCTATAGCGAAACTGAAGGTGAATAAAAGGGACGCAGGGGGTGTGCGTCGCTGCTTTTGTGGGGTAGCAATTGTGCATGGTATGGTGTGTAACAAGGTGTCTTTCAGACACGCTTGGTTGGCGCTTTTTTACCGGGCACACCTGACGGTGTACCCGGCTACATTTTGAAATGCCTTTCAGGCATATTGTGGCCTGAATGTCGGCCTAAGGTCAGGTGCTTATCATCCGGGGGCACTGGCCGCTCCGTCGGATACTATCAGCAAAAAACTGTAAGCAGGATAATGTCGCAACTTCAAAAACGGAACCCCGACATCGCTGTCGATGTTTCTGTTTATTGTTTTTTGATAAACTCAAGGATTATATCAAGGACTTCTGGCGATATGGTTTCACGGATTTCATTGTATTCCGCCATCTCGCCTGTCTGAGCATGTTGCATCATGTGGTTTAACGACGGCATCATTCTGATTTCCGCTCTCGGACATTTTTTCTTAATAACTGCAAGATTCGGCTCTGCCTCCACCTGAGTGTCTTTGTCCCCGTTGATGGCAAGCAACGGACATTTAATGCCGGCTATGTCCTCTTCCGGATCAATTCCAAGCAATATGTCAAACCAAGGAGTACGCATCTTTTGAGTAGATCTCAATGTTGACAGAATTTCCTGTGGAACCTCTATACCATTCACTTTGGCAAGTGAATCAGGATCTATCGGTGTGGAAATCCCGGCTATTCCCTGTGCCGCCATATCTTCAAAAAGACGGTTTATAAGGGAAAGGCTGTTTTCCTTCTCTTTACCCGTAATACCGGATTTATCAAGAGAGCGGGCGTTTTGTGCCACAAGTCCATCCTTTCCGGAAACCGCTAAACCTGCCAGCGAAATAATAAAATCAGGCACATTCTCAGCTCCCAACATAAAAGCTATCGTACCTCCCTCAGAGTGTCCCATTACCCCGGTTTTCCCTATCCCCGAGATGGTGCGCATAAACTCTATGCCGCTTCTGGCATCATCTTTAAACGTGTAAGTCGTGCTTTTGACGAAATCCCCTTTCGATTCTCCAGTGCCACGGTCATCATATCTCAGCGATGCCACCCCATTTCGTGCAAGATAGTCTGCAATGACAGCAAATGGTTTATGGTCAAACAATTCTTCATCACGGTTCTGCGGGCCGCTTCCTGTAACCATCACGACAGCCGGTACCGTCTGATTTTTCACTATTGCCGGTATTGATATAGTTCCACTGAGAGCGACTCCATCGTGAGCCATGAATACAGTATCTTTTACGATATATGGGTATGGAGGCTCCGGAGTCTGAGGTCGGCGTTCCGCCACCGGAGTATCATGTGTTAAAGTCATCGGAAACGTGAATCCATGCTGCTCAAATCTGCCTACGATTGTATCATTTGATACATTACCATTAAATCGGGCACCTATTGCATTACATTCGAGACATATTGAATCTGACGTACACAGTACGACTGCCACAGGAATTCCTTTAGCACCCTGCGAGGGGGAATCCATAGTGCATGATGTCTCGCCATTTCCGTTCTCGGAAAAATTAAATACCAAAGGTATTTTCATTTCTCCTAAGACGAGTTCACCACGCCAGCTGCCGTTTAATGCAAGTGCATCGACACAGGACAAGACAGCCATAAGAACCGCCAATCCGGATCTGATAAAATTTTTCATAAAAATATATTGCAAATTAAAACTGTATAGCACATATCCGTTATCTCACGGCGCAAAGTTAGGGAGAATAAACGTCTTAGTTCTCAACATATGTTGAGAACTGCGGAGTAGGCAAATTAATATCTGCGTAATCGGCTGAGGTGTGTGGGGGTAATACACAGCAGCGAAGCGATGTCTTTTAGTGAGAAGAGCTGGAACAGATCAGGATCCCGGCTAAGTAATTCGTCATAGCGTTGCTGCGGTGATTTGGAATAGAGGTCAATGTGGCGGTCGTATAATGTGTAGAACAGTTCTCGAGTGCATCCCTCAACAACTTGGCGCATTTTTTCATCTGTTCGCATCAGTTCCGAAACTTCGGTCGACGGTATGCAATATATTTCGCAAGGCACGGTAGCTATGATTGAGCATCGCGACTTCTGCCGGTAAAGCGAGCCGGGGAAATCGCAGACAAAATGGCCTGCAAATTCAAGACCTACAACATGGGGAGTCCCATCTGACGAATAGCATACATATTTAAGCGCGCCTGATTTAACGTAACCGATATAGCGCCCGACTTCCCCTGCCGTAATAAAGGCCTCGCCTTTAACATAATGCCGAAGTTGACCGCGACTTTTGCAAAGATTCTGCCAAAAGTCGGTATCGATGTTATCGATATATGAGTTAAATTGCAAAGGCATCACAGTTATTATTATGTCTTGCAAAGTTGCGACAAATATTTCACTTAAGATGATACAAACGCGAGTTTTATGCACATCGCCATTCTCATCCATGCTTTTCTTCGTCTGACAATACGGTGGATGGGGAGAGTGATGTGGCGGTGCAAAAAAAATGCCCTGCATTGTTTTGCAATGCAGGGCATGGTCGTGTGCAAATGTCGGCAGGTTTTATTTTACTGCCGGTGTGTGTTGATCAGTAGTTTTTGGCTTCGATCTCGAAGAAAGATTTGGCGTGGAGGCAAACGGGGCATACTTCGGGGGCTTTCTTGCCGATTACGATATGTCCGCAGTTGCGGCAGATCCACACTGTGTCGCCTTCGCGCGAGAAGACGATGCCTTCCTCGATGTTGGCAAGCAGGTGACGGTAGCGCTCTTCGTGGTGGCGCTCGATGGCACCTACGGCGCGGAATTTGGCTGCAATGGCGGTGAATCCTTCTTCTTCGGCTTCTTTTGCCATGCGGTCGTACATGTCGGTCCACTCGAAGTTCTCTCCCTCGGCTGCATCGCGCAGGTTGTCCATTGTGCCGGGCACGTCTCCGTCGTGCAGCAGCTTGAACCAGAGTTTAGCGTGCTCTTTTTCGTTCTGGGCTGTCTCCTCGAATATGGCGGCTATCTGTTCGTAACCGTCTTTGCGTGCCTTTGACGCATAGTAGGTGTATTTGTTGCGTGCCTGTGATTCGCCTGCAAATGCCTCCTGAAGATTGCGCTCGGTTTTTGTTCCTTTAAGTTCTTTCATTTCCTTATCTGTTTTTTTTGTTGAGTAATAAATGCGTTTATAGTGTCTCCGACCGGCTGTCGCTGCATGCGGGGCATATGCCACGGTAGACGAGCTCGATGCTGTCGAATGTGAATCCCGACATGACTGCTTCGCCGAGGCGGTCGGGCAGGGCTGTGTCGTATATTTTTCCACAACGGCGGCATATGAAGTGTCCGTGCGATGATTGTGGCGCAAGATCGTAGCGCATCAGTCCGCTTTCAATTTCAAGCTCGCGCACGAGCGATGCTTCAACGAGCGCGTGCAGAGAGTTGTAGACTGTAGTGCGCGACAATGACGGAAACTCAGTGGAGAGGCTGGTGAATATCTCGTCGGCCGATGGGTGTGTGCGCCTGTTTGCTACAAACGACAACACTGCGATGCGCTGCACCGATGGCCTGAGGCCACCTTTCAGTATCATTTCGAGTATATCGTTATCGCTGTAGTGCAGGATTTCAGTCATTCGTTTGGTCGGGTCACTTGATTAACTAAATTGTAACGACTACAAAGTTAGTAATGATTACAAAATATCCAAACAAATTCATTAGAAAATTCAGAAAAAAGAAACTGACGCGACGGCGGCACTGTCAACGGTAATCATGCCGTCGACAATATGTGTGTCGGCTGTCACGGGCCTGTCGAATATGATTGCAGCGCCGGCAACGGCGATGACATTGTCAAGGTTGTCGGTCTTTATTATGACGCGTGCTCTGTCTTTGCCTTTCTTTATGGCGCAGTTGTTTTTGTCGTTGACAGAGAGTATGCCGTGATGATTCTCAACTCTGATCTCGTCGATTATTTCCGGGTCGGCTTCGAGCCGGATAAGTCCATCGCTTTTGCCGGAGATCACATATACGTTGACCGCGCTTGCAGTCAGTTCGGAGAAATCGTCGGTCTGAAACACTTTGTAGCTACTGCCGCTATCGATGACTTCGGGATGGCTGCCGAGTTTAAACAGTCCTATACACGAAAGAATGAATGCCAGTGACAACGCGACAACCGCGACCGGGAAAGAAATCCTGTTAGGTGACATAATGACAACATATAATTATTAATGTCTTTTTGGTCTAAGACGCATTGTACACGGCATATGGTTACATATGGCCTATATTTTTTTGAGGATGCGGGCAGGGTTGCCGCCGACAACCACATTGTCGGGTATGTCTTTGGTGACAACTGCGCCCGCGCCTATCACGACATTGTCGCCGACCGTGACCCCCGGAAGCAGGGTAGCGCTGCCGCCGATCCACACGTTGTCGCCGATTGTGATCGGCTCTGCCCATTCTATAAGAGCATTGCGCTCGGCCTGATCGAGAGGGTGGCAGGCTGTGTACATGCTCACGTTGGGGCCTATAAAGCAGTTGTCGCCGATTGTCACGCGTGCTTCGTCGAGTATGGTGAGGTTGAAGTTGGCGAAGAAATTGTCGCCGATATGTATGTTAAAACCGAAGTCGCACCTGAACGGCTGGTTGAAATGGAAGTTAGTGCCGACATGTCCGAGCAGGCGTCTGATGATCTCATGCTGTTCGTCGGTCATGTCGGGGCGGAGGTTGTTGAAGTGCCATAGTTCAACTCTTGTCTGCATCAGTTTTTCAACAAGTTCTGTCTCGGCGGCGTAATACTTTTCTCCTTTAAGGATACTGGTCCAAAGTGCGCTTTGTGTCTGATCGGATGCTATGTCGGCCATAAGATGTGGGTTATGAATGATAATGAAGAGCGTTCACATGGTCTCATGTGTTGTGTGCGGTGCAAAGATAGTTAAAACGTGCAAGTTTTTTTCCGTCTTACGAACTATCGGGTCGAGTACGGATGTTATTATACAAAGAATTGATTAATTTTGACGTCAAACATAAAAACAACATAAACAGTCATGGACTTTTTAACTAATGAAAAACTTGTCATTGTCGGAGCCGCCGGCATGATCGGTTCAAATATGGCTCAGACAGCAGCGATGATGCGTCTGACTCCGGAGATCTGTCTGTTTGATACTTATGCTCCGGGTCTCGAGGGCGTGCTTGAGGAGATGCGTCATTGCGGATTTTCGGGCATAAACTTCACGGCCACATCTGATGTCAGTGAGGCATTCAAAGGTGCCGGCTACATCGTTTCGTCGGGCGGTGCCGCACGTAAGGCCGGCATGACGCGCGAGGATCTTCTGCGCGGCAATTCAGAGATCGCCGAGCAGCTCGGAAAGGATATACGCACATATTGTCCTGATGTCAAGCATGTGGTTGTAGTCTTCAATCCTGCCGATATCACAGGTCTTGTGACGCTCATCTATTCCGGCCTTAAGCCGTCGCAGGTGTCGACTCTGGCCGCACTGGATTCGACTCGTCTGCGCAGCGAGCTCGCCAAGTATTTCCATATTCCGGCCGATCAGATCGTCAGAAGCCGCACGTATGGCGGTCATGGCGAGCAGATGGCTGTATTCGCATCGACAACAACTGTGGCAGGCCAGCCGCTGTCGCAGATCATAGGCACACCGGCGCTTCCCGAGAAGGAGTGGGAGGCAATGCAGCAGCGTGTGATACAGGGTGGTAAGAATATCATCGATCTTCGCGGCCGCTCGTCGTTCCAGAGTCCTGCCTATCTCTCGATCGAGATGATAGCTGCCGCTATGGGCGGAAAACCGTTCTCATGGCCTGTAGGCACTTATGTCAACAATGGCACCTACAACCATATAATGATGGCGATGGAGACTACAGTCGACAAAAACGGTGTCACTGTCAAGCCCGTGGAGGGTACGCCCGAAGAAAAGAAGATGCTTGATCAGAGCTATCATCACCTCTGCAAACTTCGCGACGAGGTGATCTCGCTCGGTATCATTCCGCCGATAAGCGAGTGGGGCAACATCAACCCCAATCTCCGCTGAGATATTGTGGCTTAATGAAAAATGCGGCCGCGTTGCTGAATATAGTGCAACGCGGCCGTAATTTATTATACCGGCGGGACGCTGTTTCTTAAAGCTTGAAACTGTATCCGATGCCGATGACGTTGATATTGTTGCGGTCGGCGTATTCGCGTATAAATCTGTAGAATAGATCAATGCTGTTGTGTGAGTCTATTTTGTATCCGCATCCGGCCGTGTAGCGCGTTTTTTCGCTTTTGAAGCTGTCGTTCATGGTGTTGTACATCTCTACGCTTGCAAAAGGCTTGAATCTTGATTTCTTGCTGAACGAGTATTCGGCCTCGACACGCGAGCGCAGTGTGTGCTTGTCGGTCGCAGCTTTCACGCGCTCCTGTTCTGTGCCCGATGCGAGAAAGTCATCGGCCGTGAAGTCATTGTCGGGGAGGGGAGAATTGATATAATATCGGGTATATTCCTTGCCGATGCGGTGTGTGAACTGATAGCGCTCGCGCAGCGAGAGCGAGACCTTGCCGAGCTTCACCGATCCGGTCGCCGAGACGTATATGCGGTGACGGCGCAGCTGGTAGCCGGGTGTAAAATAGTGGCGGTAGGGCTTCTTGGGATGCTCGGTGATATCACGCAGCTTGGTGCTGAACTCGTCTTCATGGTATCCGTTTATAAACTTGTAGCCGGCGTCAAATTTCAGATATGACTTCATGCGGTATGAGATACCGGCGTCAAGCGACCACCGTTCGGTCGACGACAGGCGGTCGGTCGTGCGGTATTCGGCTTCGATACCGGCGGTCAGTTTTTTTGTCAGCGGCACTTTGAATTCCGCCGACGTCCAGAGCTGTTGCGCGCTTGCGCCCCAAGAGGCGGCCGCGATTGCAAGTGCCAAGAATATTCTTTTCATCAGTGTTGTTCTTTAGGGAGTTTCAGAATTTTGTTAACCGAGTTGTCGCCCTCGGCATTATAATGTACTTTCAGCATGGCGGTGTCTTTCAGGAAATCCACTGCGCCGACTTCGACCTTTTGTATTTTTATGCCGAGACGTTTCTCAAGATCCTGCACGAGTTCGTCATATCGTTCGGGCACTATCAGTTCGATGCGGTCATATACGACATATTTTTCCTGATGCTGCTTGTTGAAGAGATTTAGCTCGCATAGAAGTATCATCACTACAAAAAGAGCGTTGACCGACACAAGTTCGGCGACACTAAGCGTGACGGCGAGTGCGTTTATCACAGAGACTGCGATTATCACGAAAAGATAAGTCATTTCTCTCACGCACATCGACTCTGTGCGATAGCGTATTATGCCGAAAATCGCAAACAGGCCGAGCGCAAATCCTACTTTGATTTTAAGGCCGCCCAAAAGGAAAATCAGGAAAAAAATGCTGACGCTTATGAGCATAAACGTGAAATAATAGTCACGCCTCCGGCTTTTGGGGAAATAGAGCAGATGGATTATAATCCAGACCACCAGCGTGTTGAAAGCAAACCGTATCAGCAGTTCGCACAGGTCGGCCGAGGCCATCAGTGGAGCGTCGATCAGATCAAGTTCATCCATAGGTTGTGTTGATTTTTGGTTTATTTTCCGGCAATATTAGTGGCTTGTGGAGCCGTCACAGTGTCGACACCCCGTGTCCACACTTCGTCGCCGCGTAATATCCTGACGTTGCGCTGAAGAAAACGCAGCTTGGGTTTGAAGCGGTTTTGCTTGAGCAGCGGATCGGTTATCGACATGCCGATGCAGTATTTGCTGAATCCGCGTGGCCTAATGTGCAAACGGTTGAGCATCATAGTTGCCGGCGACAGAATACTATTGCTGCGTTTTAGCTCGATAATGACCAGATCGGCCAGCATGGCGCAATTGCCGTCGCATAGATTGTGAAATCTCAGACACGTGTCGATTGTCAGCCGCTCGGTCTTGCTGTTGTTTACAAGTGTGATGCGGTTAAAACGGTTCTCGATGCACGACTGGAGCGATGACGGCGCATAAGGAGTATATTCAGTGATAAAGTCGCGGTATTTTCCGATCTCGTCGGCATTGCATGTCACACGCCTTTTTTTTGTCCTGCCCTTGTTGTTTTTGCTCTTGATCTCGAGAAACGACAGACGGGTGCTGTCATAGCGTCTGATGCGCACCTTCTTCCGATCGGTCTTGCCGCGGTGGTGATCGGCATACATCTGCCGGTCGGCGGTGTCAAGATACATTGTGTAGTATGGCAGGTTGCTTTCTCCGTCGATCTGCTGTACCATGTAGTCGTCTTGCGCCATGTCGAGCAACTCCGACAGTCTGTCGAGCGTGGTGAGATACTTGGTGTCGACACGGTTCATAAGCTTCACTGCGTCCATTTCCTCAAGCGTGATCGGGGCGAAACGGTCGAGTTTTGCCTGTAGCTCGGGATATTGCGACTTGAAGCCGGACATGGGCGTTTATTGTGCTTTTTATGTAATCAACAGAAAAGACAGGCTGCATAATGCGGTCTGCCTTCTCAAAGTTATACTTTTTATGTAAAATTACCTTATTATCCTGCGTTTTTTTGAGCGGACATATTAAAATGACGGAACAGAGAAGTCATATCGCGCCGCATTTCCGGTCGCTACGACGCAGATACCATTGTATGAGCATGGCAAGAGCCGTGTAGGCTGCAGCCTGTATCCAGAGAGCCGTGTAGCATGAGCCGACTTGTGCGAGCGACGATCCGTTGCTGTTCATCTTTATGAACCCGAGCACGCCGAATGTGGCCGGGACACAGTCGGCAAGAGCCTTCCACACCGGCGACATGGCGTATCTCGGCCATGTGAGTCCCGACAGAAACAGAAACATTATCGATGTAATCACCCAGATGATGAACACCGATTCGCGTTCGGTCACAAAAAGCTGCAGACAGTATCCCAGCATCACCGAGGCAATGAGCATCGGCAATATGAATGAGAATATCTCGAGCGTGTTGCCCTCCATCGGGAAAGAGAACATCAGCGGCACGTAGTGGCATATGTAGATCGCCGGGACGAGAAAAAGCGTCATATAGCATGTGGCGCGGCCCAGTACCCATGCCGGAAGCGACATGCCGAACCCCTCGCCATACAGCCGTTTCTCGCGTCTCGCTCCTCCGGCCATGCCGACAGCAAGTATGGTGGCTTGCTGGAGTATCAGTATAAGCACTCCGGGCATCAGAAACGAGTCAAATCCACCCTGTATGTTTCCGAGCGAACGAGACTCTACCGGCATCGGGTCGCCCGATGTGAGCGTGGCGGCAAGAGGCACTGTCTCGTTGATCTTCTTTGCCTGAAGCTCGCTTCCCATAGCCAGTGCGACGTTGGTGGTAGCTGTCAGCACGCCTTTGTAGCGTATCAGCAGACTCATGTCGGAGTAAAAAACAGCGTTTGCGGTCTCGCCGCGTCCCACTTTGCGCTGGAAGCCTTCCGGTATCTCGATTATGGCGAAACAGTCGTGCGAGTCCATGACGCGCTTTGCCTCGTCGAGATCCGGCGCATATCCGATGACTCTTATCTCCTGACATGCGTCGAGATTGCGCGAGAGTTGGCGCGAGAGCGACGTCCTGTCGTTGTCGACGACCACTACGGCCACATCGCGCACAAGCTCCGGATTGTAGATCAGCGAGTACAAGACCGGATAGGCGAATGGCAGCAATATGAGGAACACCAGTATGCCCTGATCGTGGATCGCGATTCTGAACTCCGACGCGAATGCTTTTGCAAAATCCTTTATAAAACCCATGATTGCCGACTGTTTAAGGTACATAAACCTGGCGCATGAACGCCTTTTTGATGCGGCCGGCGACGAGAAGCGGAAGCAGCATATATATGATATAGGCCACATACCACCACCGGCTGTAGAATATTTCGCGCCCGTTGAGAGCCTGGTCTATGTAGATCAGGAAATTATAGCGGATCGGCATCAGCCAGCTGAATATCGAGATGCCGGGATACATGCTCTCTTCGGGGAACGAGAACGCCGCGATCGAAAAACTCAGAATGCCGAGCAGTGCGCTTATCGACAGCGAGAGACGCAGATTGGGAAGCAGGCCGAAAAACAGTATCGCTATACCTTGACATGCCGGGACGAACATCAGCTCCGAGAGCGTCAGCCACATCCACGATCCGTTCATAGGATATCCCTGCCAGCAATAGAGCCACGACTCGATGAAGATGATCATTACCCACCATATTATTGTCTGCGGGAAAAGTTTGCAGAACAGTGCCTTGATTATCGACCCGTCTGCTTCTTCGAGGAGCTGGCGGCTGCGTCTGCGCTTTATCTCCTGTCCGAGGCTGAAACACGTCACAAGCATTATCATAAGCTGAAGCATACACGGCATAAACGAGTTGCAGAGATATACCGCATAGTTCATGCCCGGATTGCCGATCGGGCGCCCCTGAAACGACACAGGCTGCAGAAGCGGGAGCGCGGTCGTGCCGTCCACTCCGGCCGACTCTATCACTTCGATCATCACCTCTGCCTTCGACATGAGTGCCGTTGTCTTGAACGTCTTGAACGACAGAGACGCCGGCACGTAGAATGTCATGTTGGTGTAGAACGTGATGACCGGCGACTTTCCGGCAAGCAGGTCGCGCTCGAAATTCTCCGGGATCATGAAAAATCCGTAGATCTTCCCCTCCTGCACAAGCTGTCGGGCTTCCGTGTAGGAGTTGCATTCTTCCGCAAGATCTATAAGCTGCATGGCTCCGAGATTGCGCGTCATCTCCCTCGACAGTCGGGTCCCGTCCTTGTCTACCATGGCCGAGGGCACCTTCATTGGCAACCCCTCCTCCATGAGCGTGGTGAGCAGAAGTACGCAGAATAGCGGCAGCACAAACATCGCTACCCAGTAGACCGGGCGGCCGGTGATCTGACGCAGACTCCTGATAAAGATCTTCATGATTGCGGATTTTCACTTCATTATTTTACACCGAGATATATGACCGACATGCCGGGACGGAAATTATCGATCTTCTCACCGGCACGGGCCTTCACCTGAAACGTGCGGGCGTCGTAGTCGCCGGTCGACTTGGTCGCCTGCCAGTTGGCATAGGTGCCGAGATCGCGGATATAGAATACAGTCATTTCTTCCTCGCGGTCGAGAGCAGGTATCTTCACCCTGATCACTGTACCCTCTGATATGTCTTTGAGCAGCGTCTCGCGCACGTTGAACACGGCCCATGTGTCGTCTTTCTGAAGCGACATGATAGGAGCACCTATCGCCACAAGCTCGCTTTCGTTCGGATAAACGACCGTGATGATGCCGTCGCAAGGAGCCGTCAGATACTGGTCTTCAAGCAGTGCCCCTACTTCGGCCACACCGCTCTTGGCGGCTTCCATCATGGCGCGTGAGGCCTCCTTGTCTTCGCTCTGGGCGCCTGCCACCGCCAGGTCATACTGGCTTTTGGCCGTGGCCTCGGCAGCTTTCGCCACCTTGTATGCCGCGTTGGCCTCGTCGCGTTTCTGGGCGCTTATCACGCCCTGGGCAAAAAGATTTTCCATACGGTCGTTTGTTTTCTTGGCGATCTCGGCCGCAGCCTGCGCCTGTGCCCATATGTCGCGGGCCGACGCTATGATCTGCGGACGTGTACCCGAGTCGACTTTGCGGTTGGTGGCGTTTGCCGCGCTCTCGATCGCCTGAGCCTGCGACAGGCGTGCGTCGACAAGCGTCGAGTGTATGCGCACGAGCGTGTCGCCTTTATGCACGCGTGCGCCCTCCTCTACATAGAGCTCTGCCACACGGCCGGGCAATTTGCCCGAAATGCGTATCTCGGTCGCGTCTCCCATACCCTGCACGGTGTCAGAGCCTTGCTTTATACATGCAAATCCGACGATTGCCAGTGCCGCTATCACGAGCAGCACAATGACGATGGTGGTTATCAGTCCGCGCTCCTTGGCCTTTACGGCCTCCGACTGGCTCTGCAGTGCGCTATTGTTGTCTGCCATGGAGTTATGTTTTATGAATTTGTTTATCGTGTTTTATTCTGATAGATTGAGACCGGCGACTTTCGACAGATATGCGTCGCAGAGACGTATGCCGATTTCGGCATCTATGTTCTCTGAATTGGCCTGCAGCCATGCCGTCTGCGCGGCGGTGACATCGTCGGTGGTGAGCACTCCTTCACGGAACCCGATCTCGGCATTCCTCAGGTTCTCGTTGGCGCTTTTCAGGTTGTTGGTCGTCATCTCATAGGTCTTGAATGCCTCGCTGTAGCTGTAGCGCGCCTGGCTAACCTGCAGCGACACTTTCTCCTCCATGTCGTCGAGCAGCATGCGCTGGGCGCGGGTGTTGGCCTTGGCTGCCTGATATCGGTGATAGTTTCCTCCCCAGTGCCAGAGCGGTATTGTAAGAGTCGCACCTACCGAGAAGCCGCCGCCAAACCGCTTTTCAAAACCATGTATCACATTAGGGTTGGAGAATGTGTATGCGCCTACGAGAGCCAGCTTTGGAAGCATCTCGCTTTTGGCGAGGTTTTCCTTGCCTTCGAGCATCGATATGCCAGAACGAAGCGCGGCGAGATCATGGCGACGTCTGTACACCTCGTCCATGTCTATGGTCATGGCCTCAGGTATCATCTCCTCCTCGGTCATCTCGATCTCATCTTTCAGCGTCATCTGCGTGTCGACAGGGATGCCGCATATCTGGGCGAGTGCCATGCGCATGAGCGACAGCCCGTTCTCGACCTTGGTAAGCGTCAGGCATGCCTCGTTGTATTTGACATCAACCGTGAGCTGGTCAGAGCGAGTTGCCACACCCTCATTTACCATGACCGTCACGTTATGGCGGAGCGAGTCGACGAGATTCACAAAGCTCTGGGCAAGTTTTTTCTTCTCGGTCAGCGACACCACACCCCAATATGCCTCATCGACCTGATAGATCACATCCTGCACGGCCTGGTCGTGAATCGAGCGTGCCATCTCCTCGCCGTATTTCGCGATCTTGTTGAGAGCCCTGATCTGGCCGCCCATATAGACCGGCTGCGCGAGTGTCACTGCTCCTGTAAACACATTATGCGTGTCGTAGGCCATCGCCTCTTTGGGTATAACGGCTATCTCCGAAAAGACCGGGAGTCCCGTGGCAGGATCAATCACCGGTTTGCCGCCGTTGGTCACGACATTGTATTCATACGTCCCCTTGGCCGGATCAAAACTCATGGTCGGGAGTTTGGCATCTTCGCCCAGCAGCTCGATCTGGCGTTGGTTGTACATGTATCCGCCGGTAAAATCAAGTCCGGGCAGATATGCCGTTTTTGCGGCCGAACGAGTGTGCCCGGCTGCCGTGATGTTTTCCTCGGCAATACGTATGGCCTTGTTGTTGCCGAGCGCAAGTGTACGGCATGAGTCAAGGCTGACGGCAACCCCTGTCGCATGATCGTCTGCCGTCTGTGCCGACACCGCAATGATGCCATTGCCGATGAGCGTACACGATAATAAGAATGTGCGGAATTTTACTCTCATATCCTGAAGATGAAACATTTTCAAGATATCAACATTCCGCAGACACATTTTGTTGCATCATCTCCCCGATATGACGCAATTTACCCCCCACCCGAGAGTAGGGACGCACGGCCCGTGCGTCCACCTAATTTTCAACACTCTACGACAGGCATCGCAGTACGTCCAAAAAAACGTGAAACTGACGCAACACATGTAGCACCACTAAATGCCTGAAAGGCATTGCAAAAAAAATAGCCGGATACACCGTCAGGTGTGCCCGGCAATAAACACATATTAAGCGTGTCTCAAAGACACCTTGTCACACATATCTCCCGAGTACGGTTTGTTTCGCAGCTCTATATTGCTGTACGCATCCACACCGCGCTCACTTCGTTCGCACGGTGCTACTCATGTTGCGCCGCGCGGAGGGTAGCCGCCGCGCGGGCGACTCTCTTTATATCTTCTCCAGTATCTGTTCGGCGTGGATCTTGGTTTTGATCTCCTTCGGCCCGAAAACATACTCGATCACGCCGTTCTCATCCACAATAAAAGTAGTACGGAAAATACCGAAATACTTGCGCCCGTACATGCTTTTTTCACCCCACACTCCCATCTCCTCGGCAAGACGATGCTCCGGATCAGTTATGAGCACAAACGGCAACGAGTTTTTTTCGATAAAACGACGGTGGCTTGCATCGGAGTCGCAGCTCACTCCCACCACGGCATAACCCTTGTCAAGAAGTTCGTCGTAATTGTCGCGCAGGCTGCATGCCTCGGCCGTGCAACCCGATGTTGAGTCTTTCGGATAAAAATACAGTACGAGTCTGCGGCCTGCAAAATCCGAGACCTTTACTTCATTACCGTTCTGGTCTTTGCCAAGATATTCAGGTATTCTGTCTCCTTTGTTCATGCTTTATATTTTTTCTTGATTTGATAAATCACAATGTTATTTCAACGTCTTTATTTTAGTGACACACGGCGGCACTTCCTCGCTGTAGTGTGTCACATATATCAGTGTCATGTCGCTATGTCTCCCAACTCTGTCGATCAGCTCCACCATCGCCGTGCGGCGTCCTGCGTCAAGACCGTGCAGCGGCTCGTCGAGTATCAGCAGGTCGGGATGCTTCATCAGCGCCCGCGCGATCAGAAGCATTCGCTGCTCGCCACCCGACAGCGTCGAGTATCTTCTTTCTGCAAGATGCCCCATGCCGAGAGCCATGAGCCACCGGCGCGCCTCGTCGGTCGCCTCATCGGTTACTTTCCCGTAATTACCCGTGGCGCTGTAGCTTCCACGTGCTACTACATCGAGAGCCGTGCCACCGGCTTTGAAATACAAATGCATCTCTGGAGACACATAGCCGATTCGGTCTTTTATATCCCAGATGCTTTCGCCGGTACCTCTCTTGTGGTCAAACAGCGTTATGTCATTTGAATAGGCCTGTGGGTTGTCGGCGTATATCAGACTCAGAAGCACCGACTTTCCGCTTCCGTTTCGTCCGGCGAGTCCCCAACGCTCCCCCGCTCTGACGGTCCATGACTCATCTCTGATTATCGCGCGGTCGCCATATCTCACGTTGCATGATCTCATCTCCACCGCTATATCATACGGCTTGCGCTCTTTGTGGAGACTCGGCACCATCGGCCAGTCGATCCCGAACGCCATCCGTTCGTTGAGCTGTCTTCGCATTTCCGACAGTTCTTCTTTATCGGCCGGATACGACGCTGACACAATCTTCATCCCCTCCATAGCTATCACGCATTCGGTTCCGTCAGGTATTTCGTCGGCATTGGCAAGCAGAAGCATTACCGGGGTACCCGACTGTGCCAGCGACGCAATCGCGCTGTCAAGATATCCGCGCGACGGAGCATCAAGCCCGATATATGGATTGTCGAGTATCAGAAGCCCCGGCTGGTCGCATATGGCGTTGACAAGCAGCAGCTTCCTCAATTCTCCGCTCGACAGGTAGTTCAGACGTTTGTCATCACAGTCATGCAGATGCAGCTTCCCGCATGCCTCACGCCATATGGCGCCGCTCTGTTTCGCAGCAAAAACCTCAGCGACCGTAGGCACCTCGTCATTCATCGTTGCCTCGAAACGCTGCTGATAATACTCGGTCTTGCAACCCGCGAGCGAATGTATGTCGTTGAATTCGATCATTTTTGCCTTGAAGTCACCGCCTGCGGCAGACGATATGCGGTTGACGCCAAGGTTTCGTCCACGCTCGATTATACGGCCGAATATCGATTTCCCACTGCCGTTGGGGCCAACTACAGCAGTCACGCCATAGGGTATGTATATCGTTTCGGCACACTTGCTTAACCTGACACCGATATATTGCAGCTCATCGCCTTTGATTTCGAGAAGACTCTGTGTCATGTCCGTTATTCCGTTAAAGTGATTTCACCAAGTCCGGCGACCACCCGTTTGGGCAGCTTTTTCAGCACCTCGCTATAGCTGTGTCTGATCAGATGTCTGATTATACTGTCGCTAAGTGTCCCGGTGTACGACACCTGGTTCCAGTATTTTTTATTCCAGTGCCACGCGCCGTCTATCTCCTTGTACTCCTCTCTGAGCTGAAGTGCATACTGAGGGTCACACTTCATGCAGAAATAATCTCGGTTGTTCAGATCAAGATATGCGAATATCTTTCCCTGAAGCCTGAATGCCAGTCCGTCGGGCTCAAACGGACAATCTTCGGTCACATGCGGAAGCGACAGGCAGTATTCTCGTATTTCTTCGATATTCATAGCGTTCCTGATTGTTTTCGTCGCAAAAATACAGATATTCCCACACTGCGACATGCGAAAATGGCCAAACCTGATAACATTAACATCTTCCGATTAATAATAAATGTTAATACAATGCAAATAACTAATTACTTAGTTTTGTAATTAAAAAATTAGTTTTAGCTTTGCCACATCACCTCATCCTCCATTTAATCAAAACAATGAATCCGGGAAGAAAACGACAGACACTCACTGAGCGCGAGACCGAAATAATGCAGATGCTTTGGGATCGCGGTCCACTTTTTGTGCGCGAGATGGTCGACATATATCCTGATCCGAAACCGCACTTCAACACTATAGCCACATTGGTACGCATCCTCGAGGAAAAAGGGTATGTGGGGCATGAGAAATTCGGGAACTCACATCGCTTTTATGCCATTGCCGAAAAAAACGACTTCAGCCGGCGTTCACTTGCCGAAGTGATCAGGAGTTACTTCAACAACTCATACAAGAATGCGGTGTCTGCACTCGCCGAAGACGAGAAGATTTCGGTTGACGAACTGCGGGAAATCATAAACCTGGTCGAATCGCGTCGCAACGCTGACTCCGCCGACAATCAAAAAAACTGAGGTCATGGGACACATTCTCTCTTTCTCATTGCTGTCATCATTCATGCTGTTGTGCATGTATGCCGCCTACCGCATGTCGCTTGCGTCCGTAAAGCACCTCCGCTTCAATCGTTTCGTGCTTATGTCATCCTATGCGGTATCAGTCGTGCTGCCGCTCTTCTGGCTGATAGATCATGAATACGGCCTGCTCTTTTTCGACTCGCTCCCCGCAGCCGCTATTTCGGGCAATGATATTTCGCCTGTCTTAACCGCAGAAAACAGTTCAGACCTGCACACCCTGTCCACCGTGCATTCATCCTTGGCAGCCATTTTGCTCGGAGTTTATTTCTCAGGAGTCATCATTGCCACAATCCATATGATCGTGACAGGAATGCGGCTCAGGCACATCGTCAGAAACGGAGAGCTACATGAAATCACTTCACGCTACACACTCGTCCTTACCGATGATCCACACATCGCGCCATTCAGCTGGCGGAAATACATCGTCATGTCACGTAGCGACTATCAGGAGTCTGGCCGGTTGATTATGACACACGAGATAAAGCACATCGAGGCACACCACTGGTTAGACCTGTATGTCGCGCAGTTTTTCACGATCTTCCAGTGGTATAATCCCGGAGCGTGGCTAATGCGTGAGGAACTGAAAGCCATTCACGAATACCAGGCCGACGATGCGGTTATCTCCTCGGGAGTACTAATATACGATTACCAGATATTACTGATAAAAAAGGCTGTAGGCGCGAGATTCCCGTCACTTGCCAACAGCCTCAATCATAGTCAACTTAAAAAACGAGTCAACATGATGTACAAAACAAGTTCATCCAAGTGGAGCCGTCTGCGCTCGTTTGCGCTCGCTCCGGCAGCCGCCGTGGCAGTACTCACCTTCAGCGTGCCCGCAGTCGCATCATTGATCAGCGCGACATCCGACGCTGAGCTTGGCCTGATTTAAGGCAAAGTTAGTGAAAAAACTCCGATTGTTCATGCGTCCGACAGCGCGGATGGCATCGACAGCGGAGTATCCGTCACCGACGACGAAGAAACAGTCTACAAATCGGTCCAGAAGATGCCGACATTTCCGGGAGGAGATGCCGAACTTCTGAAAGCACTGAATCGCAATATCATGTATCCGCCGGAAGCACTCAGCGCCGGCAAGCAGGGATTGGTGATCGTTCAGTTTGTCATCCGTTCAAACGGCAAGGTCACTTCTCCGCGTATTTTGCGAAGTGTCGATCCTTTGCTTGATGCCGAGGCTCTGAGAGTTGTAAACGCACTTCCCGACTTTATCCCCGGCATGATCGACGGTAAGCCGGTCGCGGTTTACTACACAGTGCCGATAAAATTTAGTCTGGCAAAATCTCAGTCCACAGAAAAAAGCAAATAAGCGAACGAATATTGAATGATTTTACAGCCGTCGCCATACGTTTGTGCGACGGCTGTTTGTCTGTACTCTACACGGTAATATACAGTGCGTTGCGCCGCTTTGCCAACATCGCCGCCACACGCATAATCCTCCTCCTGCAAAAAAAAATGCAAAAAAATGCTCCGAAAAATTTGCAGAGAAAAAATTAAGCAGTATCTTTGCAGCGTCTTTAAGGGAACGCCCTAATAAACGAGACAAAATTAATGACTCCGTAGCTCAGTTGGTAGAGCAACTGACTCTTAATCAGTGGGTCGAGAGTTCGAGCCTCTCCGGGGTCACAAGACAAAATGGCAAATCGCCGCAAAGCACTGAAATCACTTGATTTTCAGTGCTTTTTTAATTTGTCAAAATTTCAGTCCTGCGCAGAATACAGAGGTTGTGAGTGAGTCATTAGTGAGTACTCACTTCCGTGAGTAATTCGACTCACGGTTGGCAGGAACCGTCAGTGAGTCGGCTGAGTTATCGGCAGTTAACCTATAAGCAAGCCTCTCAAATTGCACCCTTTTTTGTCAATCTCTTATGGTTTACTGAATAAAATTTTCCGCTATTGCCGTCTGCGGACCTTTCGGCGCAGTCAAGGAGCAAGCTGCCGGCCTGTATGCGCAGCGTCTTGCAGAGAACGGCTATGTGGCTATAGCGGCGGACGCATCCTATCAGGGAGCAAGCGGTGGTGAGCCCCGAAATCTTGACGTGCCGCAGAACAGGATAAACGATGTGCGCGGCATGATCGATTTCATCTCGACACTCGCAGGAGTCGACGCCGCGCGCATAGGCGCTCTCGGCATATGTGGCGGCGGAGGCTACACGTTTGCGGCGGCGCAGAGCGACAAGCGTATCAAGGCAGCCTCGACACTCAGCCTGTTCAACACGGGGCGTGTACGCCGCAACGGTTATCAGGACTCACAGCTGGCTACGGTGCAGGACCGTCTGAAAAAAGCATCGGAGGCACGCATGAAGCATGTCCTCACCGGCGAAGTGGAATATGAGGGGCCGAAGGAGGCAATGACACGTGAGCAGACATTGGAGGCGATGAGTCATCTTCAGCCTGGTACGCTGTATCACGATGGTCTGGAGTATTACGGCATAACGCACGCGCATCCTAACTCGGTGAGCCGATACACGACAGAAAGTCTGATGGATCTTATGACATGGGATGCGACTGCCGCTGCCGGACTGATTGACTGCCCTCTGCTGATCATGTCGGGCGGCAAGTCGGACTCGGACTACATGAGCCGCGAAGCGTATGAGAAGGCCGGATCGGCTGAAAAAGAATATTTCGTGATCGAGGACGCCTCACACATACAGACTTATTATGTGCCGGAATATGTAGATGCCGCCGTAAACAAACTTGTGGAGTTCTTCAAAAAGCATCTTTGAACGTGTAGTTTGTTATTTGTCTCATCCGGCCATTGGTTTTTCCGGTGGCCGGATATTATTTAACATGCAGGTGCGGGGAGTGCTGGGACAATTTGGGGTGTCGTGGTGGCATAGTATGCGGTTTTTAAAGTAACTTTGCAGCCGTATAAAAACAGGAACGCTAAGGTAAGTGCAGGATGCAGAACGTTGAGAATAAAACCATGCAGCCGAGGCTGTGGAACAGGGAATACATTAAGGTAATGATATGTAATTTCCTGCTGTTCTTCGCATTTTATATACTTACTCCATTGCTTCCGCTTTATCTCGACGAGCAGTTTCAGGCAGACAAGGACATGATCGGAGTGGTTCTGTCGGGGTATGTGATCGCTACTCTGCTCATACGTCCGTTCAGTGGTTTCGTGGTCGACACGTTCGACCGAAAGACAGTGCTGACGATCTGCTTTTTCGCTTTTTTCATACTGTTTACTGGATATGTCGGGGCGGGAACGCTGCTAATGTTTGCTATCGTCAGGACTCTGCACGGCATACCATTCGGCGCAACAACAGTGGTTAACAGTACGGTTGCTATCGATGTGCTGCCGTCGGAGCGTCGCAACGAGGGAATCGGGTACTACGGACTGAGCAATAACCTCGCTATGGCTGTGGCACCGAGTATCGGTATCTACATATATCACGCGACAGGCAATTTCATGCTGCTTTTCTGGATCTCGCTCATACTTGCCTTTGCCGGATTTCTGTGTTCGACGAGGGTGAGACTGCCGCGTGACAAGAGGGTGAGCAACAAACCGAAACTGAGTCTGGATCATTTTTTTCTGACGCGTGCATGGCTTCTTGCGGTCAACATCTGTTTTTTCGGGTTGTGCTGGGGCGTGATGAGCAACTATGTGGCCATCTACGGCAAGGAGGAACTTGGCATAACCGATGGCACCGGTGTGTTTTTCATGTTGCTTTCGGGCGGCCTGTTTGTGTCGCGTCTGTTTGGCGCGAAAAGCCTGCGTGCGGGTAAGCTGACCCACAATGCCACTGTCGGGGTACTGCTGTCGCTGGCCGGATATTCGCTGTTCGGTTTTGTTGTCACGCCTTGGAGCTACTATTTGTCGGCGCTGCTCATCGGACTTGGCAACGGACAGATGTATCCGGCGTTTCTCAACATGTTTATCAGTGTGGCACGGCATGACCAGCGTGGCACGGCCAACTCATCGATACTGATTTCCTGGGATCTCGGCATGGGACTGGGCATATTGTTCGGTGGTTTCATCGCAGAGAACATCGGCTTCTCCGCCGCGTTTCACACAGTGGCTTTCATGCAGGGAGCCGGAACACTGCTTTTTATCTTCGCTACAGCCGGCTTCTTCAGGCGCCGTCGTCTGAACTAATGCACGCGGCGTCTTTTGGCGGATTTGTGCAAGGAATCAAGAAATAATATAATAACCTCATCAATAGCATTAAACCAAAATAAATTCGTAGCTTTGTAGTCGTAATGACGCTCACAAAGAGAACAGACATATCACCGACAGATGATACAGGATTTGAGAATCTTGTAAATCGTATCATATCTTTGGTTACGAAAACCAAGGATAGACTTTTACGTCAAATTGATGAGACTCTTGTGATAACAAACTGGCATATTGGAGAGTATATAGTGGAATTTGAACAAAACGGTAATGCCAGAGCATCATACGGAGATGGACTTCTTCGGAGCTTGTCCAAACGCCTGACCTTTCAACTCGGTAAAGGTTACAGTCGCTCCAATCTTCAGAATATGAGGCGTCTGTATTTGCGCTATCCAAAATGCCAGACAGTGTCTGGCAAATTGAGCTAGTCGCATTGGTGTGAGCTTTTGGAGCTGGATGATGACCTTGAACGACGGTGGAGTTTCTTGTTTCGCTCGGCAAGTGAGCGGGATTTTTTTAAATGAGGATATGAAAGCACTGACATATGTAGGACACGGACGTTTTGAACTGACAGAGAAACCGAAGCCTGAGATTGCTGACAGCAGAGACGCGATCGTAAGGGTGACGCTGGGCAGTATCTGCACCTCGGATCTTCACATAAAGCACGGTAGCGTGCCGCAAGCCAAGCCGGGTATTACCGTCGGGCACGAGATGGTCGGCGTGGTGGAGTCGGTGGGAAGCTCGGTCGGACGTGTTCGGCCTGGCGACCGTGTGGCTGTGAACGTGGAGACGTTTTGCGGTGAGTGTTTCTTCTGCCGCAACGGTTGGGTGAACAACTGCACAGATCGCGACGGCGGCTGGGCTCTGGGATGCAGGATAGACGGCGGCCAGGCGGAGTATGTGCGTGTGCCTCATGCCGACAATGGCCTGACAGTGATTCCCGACAATGTCAGTGACGAAGAAGCACTGTTTGTCGGCGATATTCTGGCTACCGGTTTCTGGGCCGCAAAGATTTCGGAGATCTCGACCGATGATACGGTGCTGATAATCGGTGCCGGTCCGACCGGGCTATGTACGTTGCAGTGTGTCGGGCTTAAACATCCGGCTCATGTGATTGTCTGTGAGAAGGATGCCGGCAGAAGGGCGTTTGTCGGAAAGCATTATGAGAATGTGACGGTGGTGGCACCTGAAGATTGCCGTGCGGCAGTGGCGCGTCTAAGCAGTCATGGCGGTGCCGACCGGGTTATCGAGGTCGCCGGGACGGCGGATTCATTCAGAATGGCATGGGAGTGTGCGCGTCCTAACGCGATTGTGACGATTGTCGCTCTATATGACGCTCCGCAGATGCTTCCGTTGCCCGATATGTACGGTAAAAATCTTACATTCAAGACCGGTGGCGTCGATGGCTGTGACTGCGAGGAGATATTACGGAATATTGCTGATGGAAAGATTGATACAACTCCGCTCATAACCCACAGGTATCCGCTTGGCAGAATAGCGGAAGCGTATGATATGTTTGAACGGCGAAGCGACAATGTCGTGAAAATAGCCGTTTATCCGGATGATACATTTTTGACACGATGATATATGACAATGGCATCGTCAGGCGGCAGGATCGCCTGCTTGACGAGAAGGAGGCAATGACCTTGCTTGAAGCAGGGGAGTACGGTGTAATGTCGATGGTCGCCGACGGGAAACCTTACGCCGTGCCTGTGAGCTATGCTTATGACGGTGAGGGTGCTATATATGTGCATTGTGCGCCGGAGGGTGAGAAGCTGGAGGCGTTAAGGAAGTGCGGCGATGTGGTGTTTGTTGTGGTCGGTAAGACCGAAGTTTTGCCGTCGAAGTTCACAACAAGGTATGAGAGCGTTTTGGTGAGAGGCACGGCGCGCACGGGGCTTGATGAGGCGGAGCGTTATCACGCTCTCGATCTTATCCTGAAGAAGTATTCGCCTGATGACTTCGAGACGGGTCGCAAGTATGCAGCAGCGTCGTTTCACCGAACGGAGATAATACGCATAGATGTCGAGACAGTCAGCGGCAAGACCAAGCGATAGGGGGAACTCTTGCCGCATTGATTACATCATTTAACATCGCTGTACAGAATTATGGCTCACGCTTCGACTTGCTTTGTATGGTGAAAGCCACAGTGGCTTTCTGAGTAACCTCAAAATGCAGTCGTATATGTCGTGTATAATTCTTGTACTTTGTGTGCTTGCATGGTTCGGCCAGGCGCTCAAAGATGGCACAGATATTTAGCCCCTTGACTTTACCTATGTCTGTCTCTAAATCGGCAGAGAGCAAAGCGTCGCTAATTGTCTTACGCAATTCTTTCTTTTATGGAAGAATCACGTTTCCAACATCTTTCCGTCTGTCGAGGAGTTGCGCAAGTGGATAAGTATAAGAGCCTATCGCAGACCGAAGTCTGAAATAAGCTCTTTAGGCTTTAGGCGATAATGCCCTATGACTATAATCTACAGCATAAACAGTGAATTTGCAGGATTGGTAAAGTGTTAGTCATGCAATGTTGTCTCTAATTCAAATATATCTACCAGTACTTGGCGCATTTTTCCACCATTGGAAGGGCCTACAATCCCAGCTGCTTCAAGTTGATCCATAATTTTGCCGGCTCTGGCAAAACCGATAGAGTAGCGACGTTGAATTCCGGAAGTAGAAGCTATGTGTGAAGATACAATATCTCGGGCAATTTCATTGAACAGTGGATCTTTGTTGCTTAGGAATTTACGCTTTTGTTCGGTTATTGTAACAGCTTGTGCTCGAGATGGGATCAGAACGGTATTTCCATCAAGATATCCGATTTTTTCTCGCATCAACTCTATGAATTCATGTAAGGATGATACTAATTCCTCCATCCCATCTGCTTCTTCTTCAAGCGTGTTAATCCTATCTTCTAATCCTGTGGCCTTATTATCCCAATAATCGGTACCTTTGCTCTCATAGTTATCGCGTTTATCTTCAAGTATAATCTTTTCATTTTCTAGCATTTGTTGAATGTTGG
Source organism: uncultured Muribaculaceae bacterium (assembly GCA_964389525.1). Classification (GTDB taxonomy): domain Bacteria; phylum Bacteroidota; class Bacteroidia; order Bacteroidales; family Muribaculaceae; genus JAFLTL01. The sequence goes on from CAYMEX010000024.1 coordinate 25,600, forward strand.
AAAGTACCATCTCATTCAGCTCAATGCTGTTTAACGCTGAATGTAAGTCTTTTAACTGTTTCTTATTCATCAGATGTTGTGTTAAAGTGTTTCTTGGCTTCTTCGATATTTATATGAGCTTGGCATCCGTATTTTCCTAAAAGGTAAAGCAGGTTCGCTCCATTAAGTAAAGACAATGGCTTGTCTTTAGCGAAATTATATGAGTCTGCGCCATAATCAGAGGTTGTAACTAGTATCCCTTTTGTTGCTCCCTCATTCATTACTGTACCATACAAATCTCTCACGGCCGACACGCCCACGACATTGGTATATCTTTTTGCTTGAATTATAATCTTACCTCCTCTAATTGGGTCGGGATCAAATACAACAGCGTCAACTCCACCATCTTTTGAAGCACGCGTGATTTTCACTTCGCTTCCGTCTGCTGAAAATTCCTTTTCAAATAGCTCTCGTATAAAATTTTCAAAATCTCGCCAATTCATAGCGGCAAGGTTTTCGCCATATTCAATATTTGTGATAACATTATAAGACTCCGAAAAGCGGTTATCGTCTTTACTCATTATTAAAAGCGGATGTATCGGTGTTAGGGTTGACAAATCGTGCGCGGAAATGCCCTTGAACCGTTTGAAACATTGCTTGGCGTCAATTCGACTCAAGTCTAATTTCTCAAAATCAGACCTATTGGCAATAATGGATAGAATGCATTTTTCTGAGTCATTGCCGGTGGCTAAATCAAGCGACTTAATAATGCCATTGAAACTAATAGATTCAATGCCTATTAGTGGAGTTGAAGAAAAAAGCTCATAGAGGGAACGGATTGTGATTTTGTAGGTTACGTCAGACCATACAGACCTTAACCTCTTATCATTCGGAGAAATGCAAATGGGATGTCCGTTTTTATATTCAATTTCGGTAAAATGAGGCATATCTTCAAATGATGGCAGCCAATAGTCGATCAAAAGCATATTGCCCCTAATTTCGGATTTTACAAGCCGATCCCATGAAAAGGGGTAACGAGATTTCATTAGTTTGGTTATGGCATATTTAGATTCATTTATCTTGTCAATAACTTCGATTTTGTGTAGTATGCCATCAATTAGGATATTATTTAAATTAAACCCCATTGCAATTTGCATTCGCTCTTCATCCTCAATTCCTTTTGTGATTTTTTTGACAGGAGAGGCTTGATTCGTGTCAATTTGTGATGCTTGTGCAATCTCATTAGCAGACCAGAAAAGTGCAGAATCCCTATTAACATTGGAATAATTAGTAGAACTGCTAGTTTGAGGTTCAGGGGTAATGGTCTTCCCCTTCTCTTGCTCCGAAGCGTGTATGTTGTTATGGTTGCGTAAGTCTTTTCTTGTTTTGTAGCGTGCAGTGTATCGTTTCTTTATCCAATAGAAAAGTCCGTAAAGAGCTAAATATACTGCGCCGAATAGGAAAAGCATTCCGACGAATTCCCAGCCGTCAACGCAAATGACAATGAAGATTATGAGCGCAGCCCAAAGAATTATTCCAAACATATCTAAAAGAGCACCGACAAGGTAAAGCTGTTGTTTATTCGTCTGTTTAATTGCTGCGATGAATCTTTATTAGCATCATCGTAGCTTTATGCAACCTACTTATTCACTTTTTTTTAACGAGACCTAATGGCTCAGTCTGGGTGAAACATTGGTGAAACATTGAGACCAAAAATAGATAAAAATGACCAAAAGCGGATGGAAAATCGCGATAAAATGTGGATCCTACAAGTATCTCAAATAAATTAGAGATAAAAGGTTGTCGATCGGATCTTATTTTGCGTCAAAAAACATAATATTACGTGTTATTTAGAGGCTGTAATTTCCCAATGGCCGCTTTTCTTTGAGCCGAAATAGCGAACTATCTCGGAGAGAGAGGCAAGTTCGCGCTCGACAGTTTTCGTGGCAACACCTATTGTAGCAGCTATCTCCGCTCTTGTGGTTTGCGGGTTCTCACTGATGAGGGTTATGATTCGCTGTTGTCGCTCGGTTAAGTTTTTAGCGACATTTTTAGCGACAACAGCCTTTTCCGCTTCACGGGTCTGGAGGTCAAAGGTTACTTTCACGGAATTGATTGTTGTCTCCACTTGCATAGAGATCTTTCTTGTTCTCTATAGTTTCTTATGAAATGAGGGCTTCGTTTTTGTCAGTGCGCACATAGAATCTATTAGAGAGTATTGCGTCAATAAGTGTTTGGTCGAATTAATAATTGTATAAACTTTTCATCTGTTTAGGTGAAACATTGCTGAAACATTCGGTATAAAAATAATTAAATCGGTACAGTTTGGTATAAATTTCAGGGCTTAAAAAGGCGTAATTTAATCTAACAGATACAAAGAAACCGTTGAGGTTTGGATGTAATGTGTTTGTTCTCAACGGTTTGCTTTGGGTGATCCGGATGCGACTCGAACGCATGACCGTCTGCTTAGAAGGCAGATGCTCTATCCAGCTGAGCTACCGGACCGTTTGCTGTTTGCGGTGACAAAGATAGTGTTTTTACGTCGAGGATCAAAAAAAAATTGCGAAAAGCAGGGTTAAGAAATATTTTGTTAACTTTGCACTTTGGATTCAAAGAAGGTAGAATTTTCATGCAGAAGATAAGAAATATCGCGATTATCGCCCATGTGGATCATGGGAAAACGACGCTCGTAGACAAGATGTTGCTTGCGGGTCATCTTTTCCGCGACAATCAGTCGACGGGTGAACTCATACTTGATAACAATGATCTGGAGCGTGAACGTGGTATCACGATTCTGTCTAAGAATGTGTCGATCAACTATGAGGGGTACAAGATAAATATTATCGATACTCCGGGACACGCTGATTTCGGCGGCGAGGTTGAGCGTGTGCTTAACATGGCTGACGGCTGTCTGCTTCTGGTTGATGCTTTTGAGGGCCCGATGCCTCAGACGCGTTTCGTGCTCCAGAAGGCCATACAGATGGGGCTTAAGCCCGTGGTGGTGGTGAATAAGGTCGACAAGCCGAACTGCCGCCCGGATGAGGTGCAGGAAATGGTGTTTGATCTGATGTTCAGCCTTGACGCTACGGAGGATCAGCTTGATTTCCCGACAATATACGGTTCGGCCAAGAATGGCTGGATGAGCGATGACTGGCGTAAGCCGACGGACAATATACGTGCGGTGCTCGACGCTATCATAAAGTATATCCCGGGCCCCGAGACAATCGAGGGTGACGCGCAGATGCTGATCACGTCGCTTGACTTCTCGAGCTATGTAGGACGTATTGCCGTGGGTCGCGTGCATCGCGGCACGCTGCGTGAGGGACAGGAGATAGCTTTGTGCCGCAAGGACGGAAGTGTGTCGCGCCAGCGCATAAAGGAGCTTCACACGTTTGAGGGCATGGGGCGCAAGAAGGTGAGCGAGGTATCGAGCGGCGACATCTGCGCTCTGGTCGGTATCGAGGGCTTTGAAATCGGTGACACTGTGGCGGATTTCAATAATCCTGAGCCGCTCCCGCGCATAGCGATCGACGAGCCGACCATGTCGATGACGTTCACGATCAACGACAGCCCGTTTTTCGGCCGTGACGGCAAGTATGTCACTTCGCGTCATATCTCTGACCGCCTGACACGTGAGCTTGACAGGAATCTGGCTCTGCGTGTGGAGAAGGCGGCCAACGAGGATGTATGGACGGTTTATGGCCGTGGTGTGCTTCATCTGTCGGTGCTTATCGAGACGATGCGCCGCGAGGGGTATGAGCTTCAGGTGGGCCAGCCTCAGGTGATCGTCAAGGAGATCGACGGTGTTAAGTGTGAGCCGGTGGAGCTTCTGACTATCAACGTGACCGAGGAGTATGCATCGAAGATGATTGACATGGTGACACGCCGCAAGGGCGACATGGTGTCGATGACGGCGCAGAACGGCGATCGCGTGCATATGGAGTTCAACATACCGTCGCGCGGCATCATAGGTCTGCGCAACAATGTGCTGACTGCGTCGGCCGGCGAGGCTATCATGGCGCACCGTTTTCTGGAGTATCAGCCGTGGAAGGGCGACATCGAGCGCCGCACCAACGGCTCGCTTATCGCGATGGAGGCGGGCACGGCTTATGCGTATGCCATCGACAAGCTGCAGGATCGCGGCAAGTTCTTCATTTTCCCGCAGGAGGAGGTCTATGCCGGCCAGGTCGTGGGTGAGAACGCCAAGGATAACGACATTGTGGTGAACGTGACCAAGTCGAAGAAACTGACCAACATGCGTGCGTCGGGTGCCGATGACAAGGCGAGAATCGTACCTCCGGTCGTGTTCAGCCTGGAGGAGGCTCTGGAGTATATCAAGGCTGACGAGTATGTGGAGGTGACGCCCAATCACATAAGACTGCGCAAGATAATACTCGACGAGCTGGAGCGCAAGCGTGCAAACAAATGATAAACAGTCAACTTTGCACGTGTGTGGATTGTTGACTTACTAAGGCGCGTGAACGCATGACTCACCACACCGTGGTGACGGTATGACGACCGGGCCAGAATATAACAGATTAACAAACAGATTAAAAAGAACGATAATGAGCGAAAAGCAACTTGACCGTCTCAGTTATGCTCTCGGACTAAGCATGGGCAATAACTTCCGCAGCTCCGGCATAAATGAACTGAATGTAGAGGATTTCTCGGATGGCGTGGCTGCCGTGTTCTATGGCTCACAGCCCAAGATGAGCTATGATGAGGCTAAGGAGGTGATACGTGTGTTTTTCACTGAACTTGAGGAGAAGCAGAAGGCCGAGGCTGCCAAGATGGCAGACGTCAACAAGGCTGCAGGCGAGGAGTTCCTTGCCAAGAACGGTGCCCGCGCCGAGGTGAAGACACTTCCCTCGGGTCTGCAGTATGAGGTTATCACTGAAGGTAACGGCGCACAGCCGACTGCAGCCGATCAGGTCGAGGTGCATTATACCGGCCGCCTTATTGACGGCACTGTGTTTGACTCTTCGGTCGACCGCGGCGTGCCTGCCACATTCGGTGTGACACAGGTGATACCGGGATGGGTTGAGGCTCTGCAGCTTATGAAGGCCGGATCGAAGTGGCGTCTTTTCATCCCGTCGGCTCTTGCCTACGGCCCGCAGGGTGCAGGCCCGGTTATCGGCCCGAACGCTACTCTGATCTTTGATGTCGAACTTCTCAAGGTGATTGGAAAATGACCATGCTGAAGTCGCTGGCGGTCATGCTTGCGCTGGCGGTGTCGCCGCTCGGTCTTTCGGCTCAGAAAAGCGCGAAGGACGATGTGGCGGTCAGCGACAGCATCTCGGGCGCGTTTGCGACTGTGTGGGCCGATTATCTGCGTCAGGACATGCCTAAGGACACGGCGGCCGCCTCGAAGTTTCTCGAGGGACTGACCGAGGCGCTGAACGTGCAGCCGCCGATGGAGCAGTATTACCGCGGCGTGCTCGTGGGGCTGTCGGTGGCAGAGCGCATAGAGAGCATGAAGTCGATGGGGATGCCTGTCGAGGGACCGAAGACTCTGGCGGCTCTGACGGCTCTCCTCTCGGGAAAGGCTCAGGCAGAAATGAGCGCCGAGGAGGCCAACGGCTATCTGAACAATTATGTCGCCAGTCTCATGCGTCCGGAGCCAGACACTGTGGCTATGGCAGCCGAGCAGGCGTTTGTTGACGGCGTAGCCAAGCTTGATGGCGCGGTGACGTTGCCGTCGGGCGTTGTGATGGTGACAATGATCGAAGGTGTCGGCGAGAGTCCGGCAGCCGGCGAGGACGTGATGGTGTCGTATGAGGGTCGTCTGTCGGACGGCACTGTGTTTGATGCTACGGAAGCGCCTATCGCCATGACGGTAGGCACGCTTGTGCCGGGATTCAATCAGGGACTTATGAGGATGAAGCCCGGAGGGACATACCGCATCGTGATACCGTCGGAAATGGGTTACGGCCCTGAAGGCATCCACGGTGTGATTCCCGGAAACGCGGCTCTTGACTTCACGGTGACGCTTCAGTGATGAGATAAGAATAACAATAAAACAACTAACTGATAAAGAAATGAAAAAGTTAATCCTTGCAATAAGCGCAGCTGCCGTGATGACCGGCGTTGTGTCTTGTAGCAAAACATCGAGCTATGATGCTTCGGAGAAGGCTCTCGGCGACTCACTCGCCACGACATTCGGCAATATGATGGGACAGCGTTTCGGCGAGCAGCTCCAGCAGATGCAGGCTTCAAACAACCCCGATTTCGACAAGATAGACAAGAGCCAGATCATGCGCGGCATCGAGACAGTGCTCAACGCCGACACCTCTAACCTGTCATACCTGACAGGCATACAGATCGGCATGCAGATGATGAACACCGTGATCGGCGGCACCCAGAGCGGTGTGCCTGTAGACGGTGCGAAGATGGCAGCTGCATTCAAGGCCGGTCTTGACGCCGACAGCCTTAACATTGCAGCAGCTCAGGCCGAGTATCAGCGCGTGCAGATGAATGTGCAGTCGCTCGGTGACCGCAAGGCCGCCGCTGCCGCCGCCGTGCAGATCGAGGCTAACGGCAAGGCAGGTGCCGCATTTGTCGACAGCATCAAGGCTGCCGACTCGTCGGTAGCTACCACTGAGTCGGGGCTCTCGTACAAGATCGAGAACGCCGGCGAGGGCAACAAGGTGACCAAGGCCGACAAGGTCAAGCTCAACTACAAGGGCATGACGATCGACGGCAATGTATTTGACGAGACGAAGGAGAATCCTCTCGAGATGACAGCCGGCAATTTCATCCCCGGCTTCACCGAGGGTCTTGAGATGCTCGGCAAGGGTGGCAAGGCTACTCTCTACATCCCGGGCAATCTGGCATACGGCGAAAAGGGTGTGCCCCAGATCAACATCGGTCCGAACTCGACTCTTGTGTTTGAGGTTGAGGTTGTAGACATCATCCCCGCAGAGTAATACACATCCCATAATATGCCTCGCGTCAAAGCGGGGCAGACAAAATGTGACAGTGTGGCAGATTTTTCTGCCACCCTGCTTTTTGTGTAATATATTGCTCAATAATAATTTGGGCATCGTACAACTTTTTTGGCAACATATTTGTTTAACTGAAGAACAGAATGAACGGCAGACGTGACTGAAACCGGCCGAGGCCGGGTGAATGTCGCCAAGCCATAAAAAAAGAAATAAATAAAAAACTACTTACATAGATTATGGGAAAAATTATTGGCATTGATCTTGGTACGACCAACTCATGCGTATCGGTACTTGAGGGTAATGACCCTGTTGTGATCCCCAACAGCGAAGGCCGCAACACGACGCCTTCGGTGGTTGCATTTGTAGATGGTGGCGAGCGCAAGGTAGGTGATCCCGCAAAGCGTCAGGCAATCACCAACCCGAAGCGTACGATCTATTCGATCAAGCGTTTCATGGGCGAGAACTGCAATCAGGTATCCGAGGAGATCAAGCGCGTGCCATATAAGGTAGTGTGTGGCGCAAACAATACTCCCCGCGTCGATATCGACGGCCGCGAATATACTCCTCAGGAGATCTCGGCCATGATCCTCCAGAAGATGAAGAAGACTGCCGAGGATTATCTCGGCCAGCCTGTAACTGAGGCTGTGATCACCGTGCCCGCATACTTCAACGACTCGCAGCGCCAGGCCACCAAGGAGGCCGGCGAAATCGCAGGTCTGACAGTGAAACGTATCGTGAATGAGCCCACTGCGGCCGCACTCGCCTATGGTCTCGACAAGAGCAACAAGGATCAGAAGATCGCTGTCTTTGACCTTGGCGGCGGTACATTCGATATTTCGATCCTCGAGCTTGGCGACGGTGTGTTTGAGGTTAAATCGACCAATGGTGACACTCACCTCGGCGGCGATGACTTCGACCATGTGATCATCGACTGGCTTGCCGACGAGTTCCTGAAGGACGAGGGCGTTGATCTCCGTCAGGATCCTATGGCTCTGCAGCGTCTTAAAGAAGCCGCAGAGAAGGCCAAGATCGAGCTTTCGTCGACCACATCGACCGAAATCAATCTGCCGTATATCATGCCTGTAAACGGTGTGCCCAAGCACCTTGTGAAGACTCTCACACGTGCGAAGTTCGAGCAGCTCGCCGACAAACTTATCCAGGCTACGCTCCGTCCCTGCGAGCAGGCTCTTAAGGATGCCGGCCTTACAGCCAACGATATCAATGAGGTGATACTCGTGGGTGGCTCGACACGTATTCCGGCTATCCAGCAGGTTGTGGAGAAGTTCTTTGGCAAGGCTCCGTCGAAGGGCGTTAACCCTGACGAGGTCGTGGCCGTGGGTGCCGCAATCCAGGGTGGCGTGCTTTCGGGAGATGTGAAGGATGTGCTTTTGCTTGATGTAGTGCCTCTGTCGGTAGGTATCGAGACCCTCGGCGGCGTGATGACCAAACTTATCGAGGCCAACACCACAATACCGACCCGCAAGAGCGAGACATTCTCGACAGCGGCCGACAATCAGCCTTCGGTTGAGATCCATGTGCTTCAGGGCGAGCGCCCGATGGCCAAGGATGACAAGACGCTTGGCAAGTTCCATCTCGACGGTATCGCTCCCGCACCGCGTGGCATACCTCAGATCGAAGTGACATTTGAGGTTGACGCAAACGGCATCCTCAATGTATCGGCAAAAGACAAGGCAACAGGCAAGGAGCAGAGCATCCGCATCGAGGCTTCGAGCGGCCTGACCGACGCCGAGATCCAGCGCATGAAGGATGAGGCCGCAGCAAACGCCGCAGCCGACGCCAAGGAGAAGGAGCGCATCGACAAGCTGAATCATGCCGACGCCATGATCTTCCAGACCGAGAAGCAGCTCAGCGAGCTCGGTGACAAGATACCCGCCGACAAGAAGGCTGCTATCGAGGCCGCACTCGGCAAGCTGAAGGATGCCCACAAGGCACAGGATGTCGACGCAATCGACGCTGCAATGAAGGAGATCGAAACGACATTCGGCGCAGCACAGCAGGATATCCTCAACGCACAGGCACAGGCTCAGGCCAACGCCCAGCAGCAGGGTGGCGCGCCTAATGCCGGCCAGCAGAGCCACAATGGCGGTGACGACCAGGTTACTGATGTCGACTTCGAGGAAGTGAAGTAAAATAGTAAAAGGTTATATAAGGAAGTGCGGTCCACGGTTGTGTGGGCCGCACTTTTTTTGATTGTGTGATTAGCTTTTATAGCTGAGATAGCTACTTTAGACTTGGCAGGATGGCTTTTATGGAGAAGGTGCAGTAAAAAAGTGAGGGGTAATCCTGCCAAACAGGATTTTATTCTTAAATTAGCGTTGAATAAGAAAAGATTATAGATTATGTCGGAAGCTGTAACCGCGAAAGCGCTTTCGCAGAAAGAA
>CAYMEX010000025.1:0-32252 GCA_964389525.1 uncultured Muribaculaceae bacterium
TATGTCGCGCTGATCAGCGGCAAGATGGGTAATGACAACACCCGGATTGTCACTCCGGAGGCAGAGGAGTATATAATCGCACTCAAGCGGAGTATCGCGCCGGTGTACAACAACAGACAGATATTTGAGGAATACAACCGTGTCGCCCCGGAGAACGGATGGAAACAACTCAAAAGCATTGACTACATCACTCGTATTTTGTCGCGGCCGGAGGATGAGCAGCTGTGGTATGACGCCGTGCATGGCGAGCTCAAGTCTAATCAGCGCTATGGTCGAAAGAACCGCACGGAAATGGCCTCGAAGCGCGACGCTCTGTGGTATGGTGACGGAACACGTCTCAATCTCTATTACCGCGCTTATGAACAGGGTCGCGGCTGGGTGGTAAAGACAATGCAGGTCTACGAGGTGATCGATGCCTATTCGGAGGTGATGCTCGGATATCATATATCGGAGACGGAGGACAATGAGGCGCAATATAACGCTATACGCATGGCGATACAGGTGTCGGGGTGTCGTCCGTTTGAGTTTGTGCATGACAACCAGGGCGGCCACAAAAAGATAGGATCGTGGCTCGACAAAGTCGCCCATGTGCATCGCCCTACAGCACCGTACAGTGGCCAGTCAAAAACAATCGAGAGTATTTTCGGTCGCTTTCAGGCCGAGGTGCTGCACAAAGACTGGCGTTTTACCGGTCAGAACATAACCGCCAGACGGGAGTCAAGCCGCCCGAACCTCGAGCGTATCAAGGCCAATATCGATAAGCTCTACACTCTTGACGAGCTGAAGGCCGCCTATTATGCCGCCCGCGAGGAGTGGAACAACGGAAAACATCACGCCACCGGGCTTCCGCGCATGAAAATGTATGAGAGCAGCGCAAACGAGCGCACACATCCGGTTACGGTCAGCGAAATGGTCGATATGTTCTGGCTGACAACCAAACGCGCATCGGCCTACACCGCAAGCGGCATAACGATACAGGTGAACAAAAAGCAGTACAGTTACGAAGTCATGGCCGCTCCGGGAATGCCGGATCACGAGTTTCTGCGCAACAACTTCGGCCGTAAATTCTTTGTCAAATATGATCCGGCCGACATGCTGTCGGTGAGATTATATGTGCAGGAGGCGAACGGCGAGATGCGCTTTGTGAGAGTGGCTGAGCCATACATCAAGATACACCGTGCCATACAGGATCAGCAACCGGGCGAGCGCGAATTTATCGATGCGAACATCAAAGCTAACCGCCGGGACCGCATAGAGCGTCAGATTGCCGCCCGGACTATAGAGCGAAAGTACGGCATGTCGATTGAGGAACAGGGGCTGCGCCGTCCGTCAATGGCCGGTATGACAGACGCCCAAAAAGCCGAGCTTGAGATTGAGCGCGAAGTGCGCCGCCGTACCCGCAAGGCCGGGATGGATAAAAAATGGCTCGAGCCCGGGCGAATAACAAAAGAGATAAGCAATATACTCTATGACGAGCTGCCCGGAGAAATATCGCTTGATCAGCGCAAAGTAGCAGGAAAATTATAACCGACCGAATTAAATCAACACACAGAATATGACTGCAAAAGAAAAAGACGGAATAAGATCGATGCTTGCGGAGTATGTCGGCCGCTATCCGAGTCAGAACCGTGCTGCCGCCAGCCTAAACGGCGTATCGGCACCGACGGTGAGCGCGATCATCAACGGCAAGTATGATCTGATCAGCGATGACATGTGGCGCAATATCGCGGCTCAGATCGCTCCCACTTCCAAGAACCGCGACTGGCAGATCGTCGAGACAACTCCTTTTCAGGAGATCCAGATAGCACTGGCAGATGCCCAGGACTACAAAAAAGTGCGCTGGATCGTAGGTGATGCCGGCTGCGGCAAGACTACCGGCGCCAATTACTATGCGAGCAAGAACCGTGAGGTGTTTGTGGTGCTGTGTGACGAGGATATGCGTAAAAGCGACTTTGTACGCGAGATCGCCCGCAAGGTCGGATTTAAAAGTGCCGGTATGCGCATACGCGACATACTCGACACGGCAATCGAAATGATCTCCAGGCTTGACAATCCCCTGCTTGTATTTGACGAGGGCGACAAGCTCAACGATAATGTTTTCCACTACTTTATCAATCTGTACAACCGTCTCGAGGGGCGCTGTGGGATCGTATTCATGTCAACATCATACATACAGAACCGCTTAGAGCGCGGAATGAATGCCAACAAGAAGGGGTATAATGAAATATATTCGCGTATAGGCCGTAAGTTTTTCGAGCTCGAGCCAGTAAGCGGCCATGATGTAGTGGCTATATGCCGGGCAAACGGTCTCGAGGAAACATCGACTATCAACAAGGTGGTCAAGGCTTGTGAAAAAGAGGATTACGATCTGCGCTGCGTGCGCGGTGCGATCCATACAGAGAAGCGTGTGCGGGCGACCCGGAACGTTTGAACACTGATTTAATAGCGATATACCAACGTTTGAATGATATAAAAACATGGCAAGAGCATTTTCAGCAAGAGAGGCTATGAGTATCAAGAAGCGGACACTGGAACTGCAGGGTGCCATGTATGACGCATTCGGCACGCCGGAGCGTAGTGGTGTGTGGTTTATCTGGGGTAATTCCGGCAATGGCAAGACTTCGTTTGTCATGCAGCTTGCCAAGACTCTCACTGAACATGGCCGTGTAGCATACGACAGTCTCGAGGAGGGAACGTCGTTGACCATGATCAACACCCTGCGCCGATATGAAATGGACAAAGCCGGCAGCCGGTTTCAGTTGCTCGACTGTGAACCTATGGATGAGCTCGGGGCGAGAATCAAGAGACATAAAAGCCCAGACTTCTATATAATCGACAGCTTTCAATACACGCAGATGACCTACCGGGAATATATTGCATTTAAGGAGGCTCACAGAGGTAAGTTGTTGATTTTTGTAAGTCATGCCGACGGTAAGAACCCGGCCGGGACAGCGGCAAAAAAAGTGATGTACGACGCCACTCTCAAGATATACGTTGAGGGCTTCAAGGCATTCTCAAAAGGCCGTTTTATCGGACCGACCGGCGAGTTTACGATATGGCAGGAAGGTGCGGACAGGTATTGGGGTGGTCCTGATAGTGAAATCAAACAAAACAGTGTGATATGAGTGAGAGACAGACGGTGATTGTGGTCAAGCCGGACAGACGGATCCACAAGGAGGTGTTCGGGACAGCGCCGGTTGCGTGCCCCTATTGCAACGGTCAGGGCGGTTTTCCGCGACAGGATGCAAGCGGGCGGTATATGGAGCGGTGCCCGGATTGTGACGGCACCGGGGAGGTGTTCGCAATGGTGACGATAGACTGGAGATCTTACAGGAATGAAGATAAAGCTACGGTGGGGACGTCATATTGACGGAGTGACAATCCAAGAGTTTGCCCGGATGGATATTCCGCCATCGACTCCCGATCATGCTGGTTTTTATAACGATTGCGTAAGCATATTGATACCATCGCAAATCGGGACAATTGCCATTCTGCACATCGCAAGAGGGGAAGATGGTTACCATGTTGCCAGAGGGTATGAAACAAGAACGGGTGGATGTATAAGTCGTCCGGGGCGTAGTTCAAAAGCATATCTGAATAAAATAGATGCCTTTAAGTCTGGACTGAAATGGCTTGAGGAAGATCAATACATTGCGTTTAACCGTAAATATGCCGATCAGGCGTGCCGGATATATTATGACGCATTACACAAACAACTGACATTATTTTGAATATGGCTAAAGAGTTGGATAAAATCGCGTTGCAGGTGATTTATGAGTGTTGCACGAAAATTCAGACGGATCTTAACGCGGCATTGCATCGTATCGGTGTGATAGAGGTGACTGATAGAGCACGTGAGTTGTCATTGGTGCGAACTAAGATCGATGAGGCTAAGATGTGGCTCAGGAAATACAATGAAGGAATTATGGATGAGTTGGCAGATAAATAAGATATTATGAGTTCTATAGATTGCACCCGAGGATCAAATTTTGATCCACTTGAAGATGTTGTACGCTTGTCAAAAAGAGAATGTCTACAACTGCTTCCTCTGCTCAAGAAAATTCACAAAAAAGTAATGGCTAAATACATCTACTATAATGATGTTCACGAAGGGGGATATTCCACAACAAGGGAAGATAATCTTCGTGTAAAGTACGAGGACCGGCTGCAGGTGCTTGAAGGGGTTTTAGCAGCTATTGACGATCTTTTAAAGTAGTAATATGACAAAGCAGAAAAGCTATGGGCGGTTCTGGGCGGCGTTCCGACAGCTGACGCTGTACGCCGATCCGGAAGAGTGCCGGCGGGAGTTTGTGAGACAGTTTACAAACGGTCGCACCGACAGCCTCAAGGAGATGCGTCGGGGTGAATATAACGCCCTCTGTGCTGCAATAGAGGGGATAAATCAGGATCGCAACGAGCTGAGATCACGTCGCAGCACGGTGCTCAAATTGCTCCAGGAGCTCGAGATTGACACGACCGACTGGGCGCAGATAAATGATTTTTGCTGTCATCCGCGCATCGCCGGTAAGGAGTTTGGAAAACTCTCTATCGACGAGCTCACAGATCTGGCGAAAAAGCTCAGATCGATCAAGCGCAAAGGATGGGTGCGTCGCAGCTCATGGCCGACACCGCCTCCGGCGAAACATCACATCGCATACCTGATAAACCTTACCGGGAGTCCAGGTTTTAAAAACAACTGAAAAATAAATGAAAGAGGCACTTAAAGACATCAAGCGGCTTGTAAAAGAGTTGACGAGCGATCTTGAGCAAGAGGATTACGCCGAGTTTATGCGCAATCTTGGCAGCTGGGCGATATCAGAGGCCGAGCTTGCCGAGTATGGGCCGGAAATGGCATCGATCATAGATTAACACTTAAAACACTACGGGAATGATGGAACAAGTTGAAATGACCGCTGAGGAGCGGAGAGAGTATGAGGCTTTCAAGGCCGAGCGAGAGAAGAAGCGTCGTGAGGCAGAGCGTAAGGAGCAGCGGAAGAATTATGCCGCTCTGGTCGACGATGAGATTGCGGCTGCCATACCGCAGCTGCGTGAGATGAGCGAGGCGCTCAAGACAGTAAAGGATGCTGTTTTCAGCAACTTCAAGACGATCCTCGATATGAAGTCGGAGATCCTTGGAGTGAGCCCGGACGATCAGTTCAGCCACACATTCACCAATAGCGACAGCACGCTTCGCATAATGCTCGGAGCCAACTGTATCGACGGCTACCGCGACACAGTCGAGGATGGCATCGCAATGGTGAGGGCCTACATCGAGAGTCTGGCCAAGGATGATGCCACCAAGGCTCTGGTGAATGCGGTTCTGCGTCTTCTCAGCCGTGACGGGCAGGGCAACATCAAGGCGAGCCGTGTGCTTCAGTTGCGCAAAATGGCCGAGGACAGCGGTGACGAGCGGTTTATGGAGGGTGTGAAGATCATCGAGGAGGCTTACCAGCCGACAGTCTCTAAGAAGTATATCCGCGCCCAGTATAAGGATGATAAGGGTGCCTGGAAATATATACCACTGAGCATGACCGATGTTGAATAATTGAACACATCAGATGAAGAAAAGGCGAGGCACTATGTACCGCAAGCGCGTCGCAGATGTGAACAGGATTTATGACCGATATGCAAAGGAAGGAGTCAGCAATGTTGAAATCTGGCGCAGATACATTTATCCGGTTTACGAGATGAGCGAGCGGACATATTACAGAATGTTGAACGCCGCAGCGAGGGTGGGAGAATCCGCTGCGGCGTCTGACATGCCTTGTCTTTTCGATTTTAGTGACAAAGATAATGATATAAAAACAAAAAACGATGGATGATAAGGAAAAAGCAAGGAGAGATTTTTGGGATGAATACAAGCTCAATGAGCGCCCGGTAATGGAGGCTGGGGCTATGTGTTTTGGTTGGATGATAGGATTTGACAAAGGCCATGATATAACCGGTGGCAAAGATGCGGAAGTGTCGGTGTCTAATCCTGATGACGGGAATACGCAGTTTGTCCCGAAGTCGGATGAAGCGATGACCGGCGATATAATGGCACAAGAGAAAAATGGTTATAGTCATTCTGATAAGTGTCCCGGAAAGAGTGATGGAGGCGGCGGGCTTGCAGAGCTTGCTTTTATGATGGCTGCGATCGCGCTTACGATAAGCGGTGTCGCTCTTGTCACTCTGATTGTTCAGTCGCTCGCTCAAGCGGGATAAACACTCCGGCATGGGAAGCGTGGATGACGTAATGCAGCGGATGCTCAGGCGCATTATCAGGGATGTGCAGGTGGAGCTGACGGATGAGTTTGACAAAAATTTCGAGCGTCAGGCCTTTTTTGCCAAGCCCTGGCAACGGCGCAAGAGTCCGTTGCGTCCCGGCGGTGCAATACTGGTCGATAGCGGTGGTCTGAGGCGTAGCATCAAGAGCCGGACGGGCGAGAGCAATGTGGTGTTTGAGTCGCACCATCCGGCGGCCGCCATACACAACGAGGGCGGCGAGATAGTGGTGACTGAGAAGATGCGCAAGTTTTTCTGGTATAAATACTACGAGGCTCAGGGCAGCCTCGGCCGAAAAAAGAACGGAGACTTGCGCCAGGATAAGTATAATCTGCGGTTGACCACCGAGGCTGTGTTCTGGCGCAATATGGCGCTGATAAAGAAAGGGAGTAAGATCAGAATGCCGCAGCGTCAGTTTATCGGCAATGCGCCGGAGGTCGAGAAGGCGGTCAGGGAGATCATCGAGGAGAATGTGGAGAAGTATTTAAACAATGACTGCAAACTACAATGAGAGAAGAATTTTTCAGAAAGCTAAAAGCCCGCCTGGGTATGCTCTGTATAAATGCCGCCGGTGAATACTATATGCTGCCGGAGGATGCCGATGCGGTCGACGACGGACTGCATGAGCGCGCAGTGAAGACTGTTGACCTGTGGAATCATAACGTCGAGTTTATCGAGCAGGAAGTGCCGTGGCAATGCCCGGCCGTGTTTGTGGAATACGGTGATCTTGAGTGGCGGGAGTGGCTCCCCGGTGAGGAATACCGGGCACCGGCAACGATCAATCTGCATGTAGTGACTGAATGGGATCCGGAGCGTGGTATCGGTCAGTTCCGGCTCCTCGATAAGATCCATGAGACCGTTATGGGGCTGAGCGGTGACAAGTTTGTCGAGCTCGACATTCAGTCATCGCAGACCAACCACAACCATGAGCAGCTTGTGGAAAATATCGAGACATACAAGTGTGTCGCCCGGCGGATAATACCGTCGTGAAATAAAAATCCGCTTGGAGTAGCGGAAATTGTCAAACAAAGCATATATTTGCGGTGCTCTAAACTACATACAACATGGACGGAATTATCTGTCCGATGCACCGCACGGGCATTTTTTATGCCCGAAGGTGATTATATACAGGCGGCACCCATCCCGTGCATACGTTGTAATGGCGTAGGCAAACCATGTTGTAAAGGTTTAGAGCGACGGGGAGTGGGCGCCGTCTTTATATTGCCCGCAAATAATGCTCTTTAATTTACAACAACATGTTAAACAAAACGAATGCTCCCGAGGGGGTGGTTGAGGTTTTCAACTTCAGCCAACAGCGCACGCCGGTCAGGGTGCAGCTTGTCGATGATGAACCTTGGTTCGTTGCTGCGGACGTATGTCAAATCTTAGGCATTAGCAATAATCGCGATGCTGTTGCATGTCTTGATGAGGATGAACGTATGGATGGTGTCGGTATTACCGACACCATAGGCAGAACACAAAGAGTATCAATGGTTAATGAAAGTGGACTATACCACCTGATTTTTCGGTCTCGCAAGCCGGAAGCTAAGAAGTTCCGCAAGTGGGTGACATCTGAGGTGCTCCCTGCAATCCGCAAGAAAGGTTTTTATGGACTTCGGAAAAAAGCCCAGGATTACATGGATGCGCGTGATATCCCTTATGTGCGTGCTATCGGCCCAAACGGTCAATCGATACGCGTAGTTGAGATTGATGGCGTAAAGTGGTATAGCATAAACGATGTTAACCGTTGCTTGGGAGTATCAACAGAGAGCTCGCAATGTGCGCGTCGGTTAAACGCCCGGCAGATGCTTGCGATAAAGATATGGATTCGCGGCGTCACTCAGCCCGGATGGTTTGCTTCGGAGCTGGGAGTGCGCCTACTTCTCTGTGGGAGTGCCAAGACTCCGGCGCCGGCACAGCTGTTGCTCAGTTTTGATGGAAAGGAGGTGGTGCGATGAATGCAGCTCCGGCGTTGGCCGCTCTGATCACAGACGGCTGCGGTGTGGATACGGCCCGCGCGCTGATCGACTCGATAGAGTTTTATGTCGGATATATGGAGTCTGCTGACATGGTATTAAGCAAGACTGACTCATTGAACATCCATCTGCTCACCCGGCTTCTCCGCGCAGTCCTTAGCGACAGCTGCGGCATTGATGTAAGATAATCGCAATATGTGCCTGTAGCGGCACAGAGGCAGCGAGAGCCGTCAACTTATCGGGTTGGCGGCTCTCTTTGGCTCTATGGCAATGAAAACGGTAAAATTTTGCCGTTTTGTAGATTCTTTGCAGTAATTTTTCTGTTGGGAATAACCGAAATCCAATTATCTGTGTTATATTTGCATCGGTTCTACGCCGCAAGGCTTTGAGCCCTCCTCAGGAAGATTTCATTTGAAGTCTTCCTGTTGTATTTTAAAGTACTCCATTAGGATAATATCACGTGTAAGCAGCACTTCCTTATCAGCTCTAATTATTCGGATACTTTGTATGCGTTCCGATCGTTCAGTGCGGGCGGTTATCGTATTAGACAACGCACCCAAAGGTATATCCGCATCAAGGCGCAACACTATATGTGGAGACTGTTTGCTCCCATCCCTCAACAATCTATCAATTGCATTTAATGTGCCGGTTGCATTAGCTTTATATTCTTCCTTGCGACATAAGGTATGGTTATATGAGTCTGCATCTTTATGCCTCTCTTCTTTTGGAAGTAAGTCTATCTGATAACCATGTTTCTCTGCAAGGTAGACGGCTATGCTCCTGTTTTCTGCCATCTCATTCTTGCCATGTTTTGAGTGGATCCTGACTACACCCCTCTTGGTTGGAACGACAGAATAACAGTCATTCATGCCTCGGATTATCTTGCACCCAGCACACAGTTCATTGTCCGGCACATGACTGACAAATTTATTCTGTGTGCCCTTGGCTATATCACAGTCGCGGCAACGGGATATGGTGTATGGGTTGTAATCCGGGAAGGTCTTGCCCTCGATGCCCGGATTGAAGTGGAACATCCCCTTTTTGTCGCGCTGCAGCGCCTGTGCGCCACGCTCCATCGCCTCGTTGTGATCGGTCGCCGGATATTTGGACTTGCGCACCTGAGTCACGGAACAGCGACAATTCCACCCGTTAGGCGGGTAATACTCCTGCCAGAACGGATCGGACATCGGTAGTGTGACACCGTTCAGTGCTGCATGTTCGGGGCGCACCTTGCTGTCGCCGGCCGTACGGTACTGGAGATTGTATTCATCCCCGTCTTCGGCGAATCGCTCCCACTTCGCCGCCATTTCGGCCGAAGCGACAGCAAAGTTATACTCCGCCCGCAGATAGTTGCGGTTGTATGCGTTGTCGATCTTGCGAACGTCGTTCAGAAACGTCTCGAACGGTTTACGATTGCCGTTTGAATCGACCAGCGACGGGAATGCCTCGTTGAGCTCATGGAACGTCTTGAGCCCGGAAAAGATATAATCGGATCTGTGCAGCCTGCGGCGCATCGCCTCCGGCATCTCCACCCTGTCAAAGGAGGAGTCGAGCACCGAGGCGTGCGCGCCGATAAATTCCCGTACCTGTGGCGCGGCGAGCAGGTCGATCGAGAATGAGCCTCCCTTGGTCTTGTATACAGCCTCCATCATGCCGTCGAACAGTCCGGAGAGCTTTTTGCCGGCTCCCTTGTCGAGCGCCATGCACTCCGTCATCGGCACTCCCTCGAGCAGCCGGGCGTAGCGTCGGTGCAGCCCCTCGTAGTCGGAGGGGCTCAGTCGAAAAAATCAGAGTCGCCGTTTTGTGTGCCGATGGTTTTCAGCATCCCCTCCATACTCCTGATAAGGCGCATCATCTCCTTGCTACTTTCACTGTCGGAGCTGCTATTGCCTGGAAGCATATTTCGCCGCTCTCCGACCGGCATGTTGTACTTTTCGGCAAAATAAGACGGTTCCACCTCGTAGCGGTCGGCGATCATTGTCTCGTAAGCCACCTGTTGCTCCGGCGTATAGTCCACGGCATAGTCCCATTCAAAGTGCAGCCCCTTGAGCGGAAATCCGTCCATGATCATGCGCGGGATCAGCTGATTGTTGATCATGTCGCGCAGCATATCGCGGTCGGCCTCCACAAGGTTTTCGAGCACCTGGAGATGCGTCTGTGACTGTGAGAGCGACGATCCGTCCTCGATGGTCATGGTCTGGCCGATCGTGAGCTTTGAGAGCTCGGAGTTTGCCCGTGCCACACGCTGGTTATAGACATTGTATGCGTCACCGCGTGAGCTCTCCACAAATTGGATCTCGGTATCTGTAGGCACAACCGCAACCTGACTTCTGCCTCCAAACTTGAGCTCCCGGCTTATGCGCTCACGCTCGGCCGCGTCTCTCGATGTGGTATGAGCCACGCGCATAGGCATACCGAATATCTCTGCAAACTCATCCCAGTATGCCAGCGCATATTTCTTTGAAATAGTCTGTGGAGCAGCTTTTAGCAGTGTACCCAGATCATCCGGCCGTCCTACGGCAATCAGACAGCGGCTGTATTGCGGCTCGAGATAGTTAAATCCCGATCGCCAGTTCTCCCCCTCGTTCCGGACAATTACATGATACTCCGGGATCACATGTTTGCGTGGTATAAGATCGACATCGGCATAACAGGTGCAGCCGTCTCCGTCAACGGTTATATCGCCGAGTTCGATCAACGAATAACCCCACCACACCGAGTCAAGTGCCAGGCGTATGAGCTGCTTGAACCATGCCTGATCAAAATAATGCAATGCCTCCTGATCCTCTACGCCTTTTGCATTTACGATCTTAAAAGACCGCGACATGACAAAGCCCCGGCGCTGCTCAATGCAGCCCGACAGATGCGAGTCGATCAGGGTGTCCCGGTAAATATCATAGAGCCACCGGCGATCGGGATTTTCGACATTGACCGCAAGCTGCCACGCTTTGCGCCAGTCGCCTATATCCTTTTTGGTCAGTGCATCGGTGGCACGTTGAAGACTGACTATGATGCTCTGTAGCCGCTTACGATCGCCGCTGCGGGCGAGATTGAGTGTGCCGTGTGTTGTGTACAGCACCTTTCCCTGTTGCTTCTGTGCGCCCCGGTCGGATGCGGGCTTATTGTATCGCGGTTTATAATTTTTGCTCATTGCGTTACCAAGTATGATTCAGTTTGGGATCTGAGGAAAATATCATTGAGAACGATTCCGATCCGCCGGACGTCTCGACAAGCGGCAGATCCGGCGTAACGGTGCTGTCCCGTACACATCTGAGCCACTCGATAGCCTGATCATATCTCTCCTTGCGTATTTCGATCCCGTGCCGCTGCGGCATTGATGCCACAAGATGATACAGCGCGATATCAACCGTGATCATCACTATGTATGCATTACGGTCTTCGCCCTCGGCTGCAAATGTGAGATTACAGTCATACACCGGACGCAGATAGCCGGATATCTCCTCGATGGCCCGCACTTCGGCTTTACGTCGGTTTTCCGGTGATGCCTGAGACAGTATTTTAAGAGCGTCGGGACCCACTACTACCGTATAGTCTTCGTCGGTGATAAACATGGCCGTATAATCAGATGGTTATATATAAAGCGTGTCGCTCGATAGTCTCGACAGTCGTACCTTTCACGAAGCGCTTGCGCTTGATCAGCTCCTTTATCGTCTGTTTAGGCACGACTTTAAGCGATCCGCCCATGTTTATCACGTAGTACCGACGACCAAACATCGCCGAAAGCTCATTTGCACTACGCACGGCGCGCTTGAAACGCCATGCGAAAATCATTTTTCTGATAGTCCTGATCATAATTACCATACTGATTTAGGTGATTCGCGCCGGATATAAACCGGCTTAAATTTGGCTGCTCTCGTACTCTTTTGCAGATACCATATCGCCCCCTCGTCGGCATCAGGCGCATCGTCATGCGCGCGTGATCCGCGCTCGAGAGCCAGTGTCTGCTCTATGCCCACCTGCATGTCGGGCGTATCCTTGAGCGCCTCGTTGTACCATACGCATCCCCGTTCCCATAGTGGTGATGCCGCTTCGATGCGCTGTATTTTTTCCGGCTTCTTGCGTGTGTCGGCCGTGATCGGAAGCATGTACCCGCGTATCTGGCCCTCTGTATCGAACTCGTCGAGGATTATATCCTGCATGAAATTGGCCTCCATGTAAAAATGCACTACCACCCCCTCCGGTAGCGACTCATACAGGTTGTATAACCACCGCACCATGCCGGACACAGTGTCCTGACGCACATAGCAGTCGATCAGATGTAGCTCGGTGCCGATCTTGCCCCAGAGACGACATGCCTTGTAGTCATTGGCCGTAGTGGACTTAAACGACGGATCGACGTAGCACACAAGCATGTCGTACTTGTCGAGCTTCGGGAGCTTTTTGTATCGGATCCACTCGTACTTAAAGATGGTGCCGTCGGTTATTGGATTATGCATCATCTCCTTTTGCCAGGCCCGGTACCCCATGAAATCGGCAACATCCTGAGCCTCCTGACGTGTCCACTTGTCGCGCCAGACGGGGTCGCCGTTTTTGTCGATAGCCTTGATCTCCGAGACATACACACCCTTAGCCTTGCACATGTTGGCAAGCACCGAGCACTTTGATATGAGATTGCCGACCATGATAAAGCGACCGCGGCCAACATCGAGAGCACCGAAAAGCGCCTCTTTGACCCATGCGGTCAGATCCTTTACGCGTTTCTCATTACGGCACAGCTCGTCATCGTCGAGGTCATCGATAACTATATAGTCTGGGCGTGCTTCGCGGTCGCGCAGACCACGTGGCGACTGTCCGCGTCCCACGGCCAGAAACTTGACACCGCTTTGCGTCTTAAACTCTCCCTCGGTCCATTCTCCGAGGTTTTTCTGCTCGCCAAAGTCAGCGATCAGACGTTGATTGTACTCGAGCTCGGCCTGTACGTCACCGAGTAGTCGTGCCGCACTGTCCTCGTTTTTGCCGACCACGACCATAAAATTGATAAGCCGGCGGCTCTGAAACATCAGCCAGAGCGGCAGGAAAATGTCGAAATGAGTGGACTTGGCGTGACCGCGCGGCCACTTGAACACCGCCTTGAGATTGGGAGTGCTCTTTACCTTGTTGGCGGCTGCGTTATGAAACGGAGCATTGTGTATAACCCTGATCACATCGCCGGTCGCCTTGTCGCGCAGGGTCAGATAATGTGGGAAATAATACTCACAGAACGCCGCATAATTCGACAGCAGCCTACGTATGCGCTTCTCTTTCTCGACAGGAGTCTCCCTCGAGATCGACAGAGTGACCGGCGTAAGCTGTTGCACACGTTTGCACAGCTCGCGCCACTCGGCATATGCCTTTTTCTTTTCGGCCGCCGTCAACATCTCAGTTTAAATTATTAGAGCCTATAGACTCAATGATGTATTTATCCTGTATCTTATTGATCATCTTTATAAGCTCCGGCGTTACGTCCGGGTCGGTGGCTGCACGTCTTTCGAGCCACTCGGTAAGTGACTTGAATACCTCGATAGCATCGACAATATTTGCCTTTTTATCAAGTTTCTCGATAACGGCGGCCAGTTTTGACAGCTTGTCGGCCAATCCGGCGGCACTGGCCGGATCATCTGTGTCACCGACCTGAACAAGTAATTTATGGATTGTCGAGAGCACCAGATTTACAAGCTCCGGACGTGTGATGGTCTTTGCGGCACGTGCCTCCTTCCATCCGTCGGATGCACACCACTTCGATATAGTCACTCTTGAAACCCCTACCTTGTCAGCGATCTCGGTCATCTCCATTCCTGAAAGAAAAAGAGAGCGGGCAAGAGATTTTTTGCGTTCGTTTTCCTGCTTTGTAGCCATGCAAGTATGTGATTACATGCGGTTAATTATGGTGCAAAAGTGTGTCGTCATGCTTGTGTATGCAAAGAAGGCTGCCACGATGTCAGTAAACATTGCCACGGTGGCAGTGTTTCTTGGAGTCCAACGATTTAGCATTCATTTTTGCGTCGAAAATCATTAATCGCATAACTCAAAAATGGGAAAACGGGCACGACTTACAGATGACAGTCTCAATACACATGGCGGCCGCGTAATGACGGCGGGCATTGAGCTCGCGCAGTATGAGCGCAACCCTGTGCTGCTCTATATGCACGAGCGTGGCAAAGTCATCGGTTATATCAAAGATCTGGAGTATGACAAAGAAAAGGGAGAGATCACCGGAGAGCCTGTGTTTGACGAGGCTACCGAACTCTCACGTCAGTGCAAGAAACAATGGGAGGTAGGATCGCTCCGCATGCTAAGTATTGGCATCGACATTCTCGAGATGAGTGAGGATCCGGCACTGCTGCTTGTCGGACAGACATGTCCGACTATTACCCACAGCAGGATATTCGAGACCTCGGTTGTGGATATCGGTGCCAACAACAATGCCATTGTTATGCGTCGGGAAGGCAAACAGATAACACTTGGGAGGGATAGTGAAAATCCCTTGCCGCTGCTTAATAACAAACCACAAATACAAACAAAAGAAATGGACATCAAAACCATTGCAGTCAGGCTCGGACTGCCGGAAACTGCGGATGAGGCCGCTGTTCTTGCCAAGATTGACGAGTTTAAGGGCGTGGCAGCCGAGAATGTCACTCTTAAAAAAGACAAGGCGGATCTCGAGCTTGCGCAGATAACTACAGCCGTCGAAACGGCCATCGGCGAGCGTCGTCTTACAGCAGACAAAAAGGATCATTTTATCACACTTGGCAAGACCGTCGGTCTGGAGACGCTCAAGACAACGCTGGCCGCCATGACGCCTGTAACCAGACCCAGCCAGATGATCAGTCACTCAGGCGGTACTCCCGCTCCCGGAGCGCCGGCTACTTACAAAAAGCTGAGCGAGGTGCCGGAGGATGAACTACGCCGGATGCGTGATGAAGACCGTGACCAGTACCGTCGCCTGTATAAGGCCGAGTATGGATGTGATTGCACTATCTAACCATTTAACAACAACTAAACAATGAATGCAATTGTAAAAGCTATCACCGGGCTGCTCTTTAACGTCGTTATGGGCGTAGTACTGGCGGCGGTGGTAGGTGTGCAGCCCGCTTATGGCGCAGCTGCAATGGTGGGCGTCGGCTCCGTGATGAGCTTTGTGCCGATGCCCGATGGCATCCTCCGCGAGGGGGTGTATAAGGAAATCTGGACAGGAGAGCTTGTCAAGAGCCTCCGTGGCCTGTTGGATGGATCATGGCTTGACGGCATTCCCGATCAGTCATCGATCGTCGACCATGATACGATCCATCTTGTAGAAGTCGGGGTGGATCCGGATGTGATCATCAACAACAAAACCTATCCCATCCCCCTGCAGGTGCTCGATGATGATGATATCGCCGTCAAGCTCGACAAGTTCACCACCAAGGGAACGCCGGTGACCGATGACGAGCTGTATGCGATATCCTACGACAAGATGGGGCGCGTGAAGGAAAGTCACGGCCACGCCATTGCTGATGCCAAGCTTGCCAAGGCAGCCCATGCACTGTGCGCCCAGAGCGATACGGAAAAGACTCCAGTGCTCAGCACTACCGGCGAGATTGATCCGGCGACCGGAAGACGCAGAATGACTATAAATGATCTTATTGCCCTCAAGGCGGCACTCGACAATCTCGGTGTGCCGGACTCTGACCGTCGCCTGGTGTTGTGTTCGGATCATACCAATGACCTTCTTTCGTCGAGCCAGACATTCCGTGAGCAGTTCAATATCGACCGCAATACCGGCAAGATCGGCATGCTGATGGGCTTTGAGATCTATACCTACGGCAATACTCCGGTCTACACCGCAGCCGGTGAGAAAAAGGCTCTCTTTGCCAAAGCGGGCGAGGGTGAGTTTAAGTGCTCATTTGCATTTTACAAACAGCGAGTCTTTAAGGCCACCGGCTCGACAAAGATGTATTATCGCCCGGCAG
Organism: uncultured Muribaculaceae bacterium; assembly: GCA_964389525.1. Classification (GTDB taxonomy): domain Bacteria; phylum Bacteroidota; class Bacteroidia; order Bacteroidales; family Muribaculaceae; genus JAFLTL01. The sequence goes on from CAYMEX010000025.1 coordinate 16,190, forward strand.
AGACCGATCCGGAATACCAGCGTAATCTGATCAACTTTACACACCGCTTTATCGTGATGCCTAAAAAGGCAGATGCCGGTGCAGTGATGATGAGCGCCTACAGCAGTGCGGAGGATGAAGCCGGCAAGGCTGATGATCCTGTGACTCCGGAAGCGAATGATGACGCCCAGGAGATTAACGATGCCGTTCAGAATACTGAAATCAATGAATGAACATGGCAGGGCTCAAATACCTCGTATTGCACTGTACGGCCACACCAGAGGGGCGTGACATTACCGGTGATGACATACGGCGTATGCACACCTCTCCGGTGAGTGCCGGCGGTAACGGATGGAAACAGGTCGGTTATACCGATCTGATCCGTCTGGACGGCACTATTGAGCGCCTGGTTGACAACAACGAAGATGGCAATGTGGATCCGTGGGAGGTGACCAACGGAGCCAAAGGGTACAACTCGGTCTGTCGTCATGTGGCGTACGCCGGCGGCTGTGACCGTTCCGGCAAGCCGAAAGATACACGCACTCCGGCACAGCTCAAAGCAATGGAGGCGTATGTGCGGGATTTCCACCGCCGCCATCCATCGGTGAAAATCATCGGTCACCGCGATCTGTCGCCGGATCTCAACGGAAACGGCGTGGTCGAGCCCGAGGAGTGGACTAAAGCATGTCCGAGCTTCGATGTAGCCGCATGGCTGAAATCAATCGGCATTAATCAGTAACAGACAACAACCGCGTCGGCAATGAACTTTAGTGAAATCCTTAATCTGTGTCTTGGTGGAGGGGTCGTGACCCTGCTCATCAGCCTGTTTACTTTGCGTGCCGCCGTGCGCAAGGCTGAAGCTGAGGCCGCACAGGCAAAGGCTCAGGCTCAAAAGACTGAGGCTGATGCAGGGACGGTGAGAATCACTAATGCCGAAAATGCCACGCGCATACTTGTTGAGAACATTGTCAAGCCATTAAAAGATGAGCTTAATGCAACCAGAGAGGATCTGCAAGCCACAAAGAAGGAGATGGCATCCGCCAAACGTACTATGTCACGTCTGGCGCGGGCTGTCGAGGCTGCCAACAATTGCCGTCTGTCTAAGTCTTGTCCTGTGCTCGGCAAGCTGCGCAACAGCCAAAAAGAGTCAGACGGAACTGACACAGACAACAACAGAAGCGCTTGGGACAAAGGTCACCGCAACAAGGCAGATCCGCAGGGAGGCGATCCCGATGAGTCAGGTGAATCTGACGATCCCGGTTGACAGCCTACCGTCGCTACCCGAGGGAGCGTCATGGCATGGACGCAGCGGGCAAGCCGAGATCGAGATAAGCCGGGAGGGTGATCAGATTCATGTCACCGGAACATGTGACAGCCTCGAGAGAGAGGTTGAATATTACTCCGACTTATACTGCGAGACGCTTCAACAGCTGCACGAGCAGCAAAAGCAGTTTCAGGCAGTGGAAGAATCGCGGTCGAGTCCCATTAAAATAGCGTTTGCGGCCTTTGCATTCGGACTGTTGGCCGGTGCGCTGATTGTAGTAAAAATCAAACATCATTAAAACTGACATTATGGTATTATCGTGGGGCAAATGCCTGATTGTGCTGCGTCGTCTTGGCGAGACGTTCGCAAGTATATTTATACAGCTGCCGACTCCGGCTAATGAGTCGACAAAGCTGACTCCGACGCAAGGAGCAAAAAAAGAGGCCAAGATAGAGGGTGGATCCAACGAGGCTGTACGCTACGAGAAAAACACCAATCAGCTTGCGCTGAGCATTCGTGGCGCCAAGGGCCGCCGACGCCCCCTCAAAGATACTGACGGTATCGTAGAGGGCGAGTATGAAGTCTTTATACAGCCGGAAGACAAAACCGGGACCGGTGTATATCTGCCTAAAGTCAACATCAACGCCCAGGGATCATTTGATACCGCAGACGGTCTGATGTGGCCCTATACAATGGACACTGTTGAGCCGGATGATGGTGGAGAACAGGTGCGAGAGGGTGAAGTAGAGTTCCTCAAGAACGACGACGGCAAAGTCGTAGGCGTAAAGTTTACCGAATGGGGCAAAGGAGATGAGCCAGACAAGGAGCCTGTTGTTTTTGGAATTGATCCGAAGGCTGCACCGGCTCAGCCGGAAAATCAGGACAATCCTGACGAGGAAGCATAACACACATAAGGAAGATGCGGAGTGACACCCGCATCTTTCACCAATCATATTTACATCATGGATCTGCAAGACAAAATAACCGACATATTGCTGGCGCTTCCTCAGGGAGTGGCTATCGGTGGGGAACGATATCATTTTTATGCTCCCACTCTTGGCATATCAATGATGGCTGCGAGGTATCTGCACGCACTTGATCTCGACGAACATGCAATGAAGATGGATCTGAATGCCTATATCCTGGAGCTTGTGTGCAATCGTCGTGCGGATTTGTGCAGACTTGTCGCTCTTTTCACGTTATCGGGCAAAGAGGAGGCCTGGGATGCTTCTGTCATTGAGAGGCGTGCCGCACATATCGCGGCGCATGCAGATGACAGCGAGCTCGCCATGATGCTTACAATGGTATTGCAACAGACAGATCTCGACGATATCTATAGTGGATGCGGTATAAAATCAGACCGTATGCGTCAGAGTCGCATAGCGGCGTTCAAGCGAAGCAAAGGCAGTGCGCCGGAACAGTTCGGAGGGCATACTGTTTTTGGCTCATTGCTCGATCGTGCCGCCGAACGTTACGGATGGACAAAGGACTACATTGTCTGGGGAATTGATCTTGCCTCTCTCCAGATTATGATGGCGGATAACGTCAGTACTGTTTTTCTCTCTGATGACGAACGGAAGCATTTAGGCGTACCGGCGCCGGATGACGAGGTCGTCGACGCTAATAGTCCGGAAGCCCGCAAGAGGTTGCGTAATCACAAATGGAATTAAGCTATGGCGCAGAGCGTAATATTTGATGTCAGGCTTGATAATACTGATTTTATCGCAAAAATGAATGCGGTAAAGACCGCTGTATCTACAACCAATGACGCTGTTAAGCAGACAAAACTTGTTTATGACTTAGACACTTCGACTGTAGAAAATAAGATTGCGGGGCTTCGGTCGACAATAGGGATATTGTCCGATCAGATACAAAAAGGCGAGTCTGAACTTGCCGGGTTGGTCGGCCGGATCAAAGAAGCTGTGGCATCGGGAGATGATGCAACTTTTGACAAACTTTCCTCTGATGCGGAAGCCTTGTCGGGCGCTCTTAGTAGCTCGCGCGCCGATCTTGAGGCGTATACCGTTGCCCTGCGTACGCTTGAAGAAGCCTCAGGTGTGACAGCAACATCCATATCCGATATAAAAGCCCCCGCACTCTATACAGAAGAGCAGTATGCCAAAGTACAGGACCTGTCAAAACGCATCAAGGAAATCAACGGCGAGCGGGTTGTTGTAGATATAGATCCGTCGCGTCTTGAGGAGCTTGACAATGAGCTTGTGGGCGCAACCGACGAGTTGCGGGGATTGCAGTCTGAAGCAGTGGCCGTAGCAGCTGCTTTGGGAAGCGAACTCGGAGGTAAGGCCGGCGATGCGTCGGCGCGGTTGTATGAACTAAATGCTGCAGTTGAAGCTCAGACAAAAACCGTCGCCGATCTCCAGTCGCAAGCTGATAAGGCTGCGGCAGCATTTGAAGCCGCAAAACAGAGCGGCAACGCTACAGAGGTAGCCAATGCCAGGGCTCAGTATGAGTATCTGCGGGATGCGCTTGCCAATGCAACTGCCGAGCTTAACAGGCTACGGGGCGCTCAGACAGATGCAAGAACAGAGTGGGCGAATGTGTCCGCCGAGGTCGACAAAGCCAACTCGGTAATTGTCCGGATGTGCGGCGGTCAGGAAAAATACAATCAGATCGTATCTGTCTTGCCCGGTCCGCTAAAAAATGTCATAACCGGGATCCAGGGAGTTACATCTGCGTCCCTGAAATTCATTGCGACTCCGATCGGTGCCGTAATAATGGCTATTGTGCTTGCATTTGAGGCGTTACAGAGTTATTTTACATCATCAGCGGAGGGACAGTTGCAATTCGCGGAGGCGTCAGGCTATTTGTCTGGGGTGCTCGGACAGCTCAAGGAAATAGTTATTGCCGCCGGTAAGGCTATATACGACTATTACCGAACAATGGGCAATGCTTTCCGTGCGGCATGGAATCTTATATCAGGCGATCTTGATGGCGCAAAACAGGCATTTGAGGATCTGAAACAGTCTGCAAAAGACTGTGCCGACAGTGTGGTTGCTGCTGCAAAACAGGTCGGAACTTCGTTTTCAAACATGGATGCCGCCGGTAAGGCTCAGGGGGCGATCGACCGACGCCGCAAGGAGCTTGATCTGATTGAAGCGCAATGGGGCACACAGGAGCTTCGGAACGAGAAAACGGGTGAAGTTTATCGCAGTCGGGTAGATCTCGACAAGGCAGTGGCGAATGCTCAGCTTAGAATGTATGATCAGAGTCTATCCGCCTCTGCTCAGAAGAAAGCGGCCGCTGAATATAAAGCGGCGCTAAAGGAGAGGTATGAGGCCGAGCGTTACTTCACCGATGAGCGATTGAAGTTAAAAGAGGAAGAAGCGCGGTGGACAACCAATCCCCTCGAAACAGAGCAGGAACTGGCGAAATTACGCGAGGAAGATGCACAAAAGGAAGTTGAATACACCCGTCAGCTCGCTACATTGAGACGCCGGGAGAACCGAGTGGACAGCCGTGCGGAACAAGGCGAGTCGCGTGAGGTTGCCGCCGCTAAAAAGGCAGATGCGGCGGAGGCCAAGGCGCTTAGAGAAGCCCGTGCACTCAAGGATCTGGAATATCAGGCTGAGGACGCGCGCATAGCCGCCATGCGTGATGGCGAGGAAAAAATCCTTGCACAGATGCGTCTCAGTCACGACCGTGAACTCGAGGAGCTTGACAGGCAACGACAAGACTATCTACAGCGTAAAATTGATACTGCACGCGCCGAGTTTGAGGCTGATCAGACTAACAAGGGCAAGGTTTTCGACAAATCGACGATCGCACTTTCTCCGGAAGAAGAGGCTGAGTTTGACCGTGTCCTGGAGGCTGTAAAAGCGCGTCAGGAAAAGGAAAGCGAGGATCTGTACCGTGCGCAGATGCAGTCGATGTATAATTATCTCAAGGAATACGGCACACTGCAGCAGCAAAAACTCGCCATTGCCCAGGAGTATTCCCGGAAGATATCGGAGGCAGAGAATGAGTGGCAGCGCAAGTCGCTTGAGAAAGAACGTGACAATGCCGTCGCATCCATCGACGCCAGGTCTATTGCGTCAGAGATCGACTGGTCGCTTGCCTTTGAGGGAGTTGGCAATGTTTTAGGTGATATTGCCCGCGAGACACTTGCAAAGGTTGAGGATTATATGCGCACGGAGGAGTTTGATGCTCTTTCGGCAGACAACAAAAAATCGTATGTCGATCTGCGCAATAAGTTGAAACAGGAAACCGGTGGTGGTGCTTCGTCGCCTTTTGCTCTCGGACAATGGAGTAAGATTGCGGATCAGACTAAGGCTTACCAGAACAGTGTCCGCGATATGCAGACGGCCAATGAAGCGCATGCGCGTGCCGTGAATGCGTATATCGCAGCTCAGGAACGCCTGAAAAACGCTACAGATGACACGGAACGCTCCATGGCTCAGTCCGCTTTAGACATAGCCAAGTCAGGGGTTGACGCTACTGCGGTGGCTGTGACGGAAGCACAGGCCGACATGCGTAACCGCCAAAGTGAATTAAAAGACTCGACGGAAGGGGCGGCGCAAGGATTGCAGAACTTTGCATCATACCTTTCGGAGATTAACAGCGGTAGTCTGTATGGGTTTGCCAATGGCATGTCAAAACTGATAACCTCTCTTATAAAAGGAGGCGATGGTGTTGGTAAGGCTCTTGGTAAGCTCGGAGGTAAAATTGGCGGTCTTGTCGGAGCAATACTTCAGATTCTTGATGCGCTCGGAGACGATCCTTCCGGCTTTATCACCGGAGTGCTTGACAGTGTATTCGGGGCAATATCCCGTTTGCTTGAGCAGGTGTTTACGGGTGAGCTTGTGACAGGAGTGTTCAAATCACTTTTTAATGGAGTTGGAAGCATCTTCTCCGGCCTTTTCGGAAGCTCTAACGCATCGGAGGTCAAACGTACTACCGAGACGCTTACAAGACGCAATGAGGCGCTGACACGAGCTATTGAGCAGCTGACCGATACGATTAAGTCAGCAAAGGGGGTCGAGTCTGTCAATGCCTACCAGCGCGCATATGACATGCAGAAGGAGCGGATCTCCAATCAAGGCAATATACTTGCCGCACAGCAAAGGTTGAATGGGTCGCATCACTCCAACAACTATTACATAAACAGAGCCATGACGTCGGCCGACTGGGCGCAGATCAACTCTTTTCTCGGTTTGTCGGGAGGAGATCGCAAACTGGCGGCATCGGAATTGTGGTCACTTACCCCCGAACAGCTCGCTTCTCTCCAGTCTCTGCCTGAGATATGGAGCAAAATCTATAACTCCGGCAAGTACGATAAAAAGGAGTTTATCGACGACTATATTGCATTGGCCGATACACTCGGCAGCTTGACGGATGACCTGAATGAGGCATTGACTCAGACAACATTTGACGGCTTTTATGGCAACTTCGTATCTATGCTTATGGATATGGAGTCGGATGTGGATTCATTTGCCGATGACATATCCCAACAGCTTGCAAAGTCATTTCTGGCTAATGAGATCGGCGCCAGATTTCAGGATCGGCTACGAAACTGGTATGATACCTGGGCTGAAGATATGAGGGATGGTGCGCTGTCTCAGGATGAAATCGGATTACTCAAATCACAATATGACCAATTTGTAAAAGAGGCGATTGCTGAACGTGATCGCATCGCGGCTATAACCGGCTACACCGGGTCTGCGTCGACAACAAGCCAGACTGCGACATCCAAAGGATATCAGACCGTAAGCGAGGATACCATGACGGAAGCCAACGGACGCATGTCGGCGCTTTATATCTGTGGCGAGGCGATCCGGGAAGGACAGTCGGGCATTGCTGATGACATACGTAACGGCATGCAGATACTTCATACGGTGTTGCTGACTGCGACAGAGGGCAATGATACCCTCAATGCGATTCTTTTGCAGCACGTGACTTCCAACGCACATCTGGCAGATATCGTGGAGTACCAGAAAAAGATCTGTGATTCTGTAGGAGAAGATCTGCACCGATCAATAACAGAACTAAGTAAAAAAGTTGCGTAATCATGCCTAAAGGACAGCTATACATAAACGGAGTGGATGCCTTTGTCAAATGGGGGGTCTCGCTTAATCAGGACGGGTTGTCCGCGCTGATGACTCCGGCACCAAACAAGGAATATGTCTCCAACAATAGCCGGATTGATCATGGTGTATTATATGCAGATGATCCATCTACAGTAAAAGTTGACGAGCGTCAGGTCAACATAACGTTTAACCTCATTGCATCGACTGAAGATCAGTTTTTTGCGCGCTATGCGGCATTTTGTACAGAGGTGCTTGAACCGGGTGTTGTCAATATCAGAACCTCGTTTCAGCCGACTGTACTTTACCGGTGCAAATATCAGTCATGCACACAATTTACTCAGTTTATGCGCGGTATCGCACACTTTTCGCTGCGGTTGACCGAGTCCAATCCTAAAAACAGATCGCTATGACTCCGACGATAAACATATACCGGGCGGACGGCACAGTGCTGATGGAGGTCGTCGTGACCAAGGATGCAGCTGCGCGTGAATCGCTGATGACAGAGGACTGCATAGAGCTGCGATGGAGTGCGACGGGCTATTCTGTGCTGCCAGAAGGGGCCTACATAACCGATGATGCCGGGGAACGTTACAGGCTTCTCCGGTCATATTATCCATCGCAAAAAAATGAGTTGAGGTGTGATTATTCCCCTGAATTTTTGTCGAGAGTAATGTGTTGGTCGGCCGTACCATTGTTCTTTTACACTTACGCGGCCGACGGCGTGACCATAACCTCAAGGGAAGCTGAATGGTCACTTACGGCGACACCTGCGACATTCATGTCATACCTGGCTCGCGTTATAGAAGCCGAGACCGGGGAACGCTGGACGGTGACCGTCAGTGATGATATTAAACAGACTACGGCGTCAGTGACATTTCAGTCGACAGATGTATTGTCGGGACTTAACGCAATTGCCTCTGCTTTTGGCACAGAATGGAGAGCGGATAAGAAATCCAATACTTTGCATCTCGGTGCCGCATCTTATGGCGATCCTATAAGGCTGGAGGTCGGGAACAATGTGGGTGTTCCGTCAACGACTGCAAGCAGAGAGGAGTATGGCAACCGATATTATGTACTCGGGTCATCCCGTAATATAACTCAATCTTACGAGGGGGCCAACGTAAATAATCTGGTAACCCGGAAACTCACTCTTGATCCCGACAAATACCCGGGCGGGTATATTGATACACGCCCGGGGCTGACAAAGAGTGAGATCGTGCCGAGATATCTGACATTTGATAATATCTATCCGCGTTCTGCTCTTGTCGCTTATGATGTGCGGTGCCGTCTTGTCTATCGCATGAATGAGAGCGGTGACAAGATACTGATAGGTACGACCGCCACCGGCGATCCGATATACGACCAATATGCCATCTGGTATTTTAAGGCCAAGGATAAAACAACAGGCAAGCAGTATCTGTTTGACTCTGCCGACCTTATTGAGCGGCAGACGTTGTCGGTATCGTTTCTTGGAGGTGCATTGACCGGACGCGATTTTGAACTGACCTACCACGATAGTGCCAAGGTTGTAAATACTACAGATGGCACGCCTCTGCAAGTCGACAAGGGTGATTTTGAGATCAACTTTGTGGAGGAGGGAGGCTATATCATTCCGGCGGTAACAGCCCTGGTGCCGGCGGACGGGGACGCTCTGACCCTGTTTAATATAAAAATGCCGACGGAATACTATGCATCGGCCTATCTTGAGCTTGAGGCGGCGGCATTGAAAGAGATCGACCGTAGAAATCGCGATCTGAACAACTATGAGGTACAGAGCAATGCGGTAAGGTTCTATGATAATGATCCCGGCCTTGCTGTAGGGCGCAATGTTGTTTTTGTCAATGTTGACGGCCAAGAAGTGTCTACACGTGTGCTGTCGATTGTGCGCAAACTTGACCGTCCATGCGAACAGACGATCACTCTTGGCAATGAAGTGGTAAAAGGCGCGATGTCTGAGATAAAGGACAACGTTGTCAATGCCAATACAAACTTGGCTGTAATATCACAACTTCAGGAGTTGAATACTGCCTTTACCCAGGCATATACGCGTGCGCAGCAGCAGATGATCGAGGGCTTTGCTCGTATGAGCCAGATCTGGAAGCTTGATGAGGATGGTAATGTGTACACGGAGCGGAATGTGTATTCTTACGGTGATATGGTGTCGGGCGGCAAGAGCGATGGGCTTGGCGGGGTTGGTGGCGTGGGCGGTGCGCTCAACCTCTTTGACCTGCTCGATGTGGAGCTGACGGACCGTGTCAATGGCGACCTGATCGCGTGGAACGGCTCAAAGTGGACCAACATACGACTGTCAGACATTAAGCTGGATCTGACGGGTTACGCGACAGAGGCATGGGTGAAAGCACGGGGGTATCTGACGAGTCAATCGCTTGCCGGATATGCAACGCAAACATGGGTCGAGGGCAAGGGCTATGCGCTCGCTTCGGATCTCAGTGATTATCTGCCTTTGATAGGCGGTACGCTTACCGGGCCGCTTACAATGGGCGGTGATGCCTCACATCGTATCTACTTCAAAGATGCAGAACACTACATAGAACTTGATGAAGACGGCAATTTCCACTTTTCGCACAACGTCTACAGTGACGGTGATATGGTGTCGGGTGGCAAGAGCGATGGGCTTGGTGGAGCCGGTGGCGTGAGCGGTGCGCTCAACCTCTTTGACCTGCTCGATGTGGAGCTGTCGGATCGTGTCGATGGCGATCTGATTGCGTGGAACGGCGCAAAGTGGACCAACATACGACAGTCAGACATAACGCCGGATCTGACGGGTTACGCGACAGAGGCATGGGTAAAAGCGCAGGGGTATCTGACGCGTCAATCGCTTGCCGGATATGCGACGCAACAGTGGGTCGAGGGCAAGGGGTATGCACTCGCTTCGGATCTTGGCGGGTATCTGCCTTTGACGGGCGGCACGCTAACCGGGCCGCTTACAATGGGCGGTGATGCCTCACATCGTATCTACTTCAAAGATGCAGAACACTACATAGAACTTGATGAAGACGGCAATTTCCACTTTTCGCACAACGTCTACAGTGACGGTGATATGGTGTCGGGTGGTTGGCAGACGCCGGGCGAAGATGATGTGCCAGTTGTCGCTGCATTGTCGGATCTGACCGATGTTCAGCTCGCGGGACTTGCCGTCGGTGATCTGATCCAGTGGAACGGCACGGACTGGGTCAATGTCAAGGCGTCGGAACTTGGCTTAGGTGGGTCGGTGGATCTGAGCAACTATGTGACGCTGAACACGCCGCAGGAGATAGCGGGGGCAAAGACATTTACTGCAACACTTAAATCTGTCTCTACTTTAATTGCCAAAGAGATACAGATAACCGGCAGTGCATCGGCCACGGGGAGCTGGATTAAATCTGACGCTATTAATAATCTGTTCTTTCAAGCAGGTAATAAGTCTTTACTTGTACTGGATGGGGCTAATAATGCCGTAAGAAGTGCTGGCTCACTTGCGGGGACAATTTTACTCGGCCGCTCTGATATTCCATGGAGCACGGTCTATGCCAACATGTTTATCAAGCCTGGTGGCACGTCTGCGCAGTTCCTCAAAGCAGACGGCAGCGTGGACGACAGCTCTTATCTGACAGGTATACCTACAGCATCTTGCGTTGCAGATTTTAATGCCTATATGGCCGGATTGAGAGGTCTGACTGTGCGCTCTGGTAGCGGAACAGAAACTTATGGCGCAATCCGCAAGTTTGATGTTGTTTTTGATGTTGGTTATAGTTGGGCTCGCTTTTTTAGATTGATGCACAATAGACAAGACGGAAATCTTAGGTTTCAGGGATCTATTAGCGCAGAAAATGGTGGATGGGCCACGGAGCGCACGCTGCTTGATAGCGTAAATTGTGGTAGCTATGCCGTCACAGCTCTCGGAACCAGCGGCAATTATGTGACTTGGACGAAGAACGGAACAGCTAACAATATTACAGTGCCGCATGCTTCTAAAGCGCGATTTCTCGAAGAGGCTACAGGATTGGCACGTGGCAACTATGACACTTCTGTTGAAACTCCATCGTCATTGCCTGCCGGTATCAGAGTGCGGTTTAAACGCAAAGAGGGTGCGGCATCTTCATATTACTGGAATACTCTTATTGATCTCACGGCATTCTCAGGTGGATCATCATCCGGGGCAGGTTATCGCAATCAGTTCCTGTTTGTCAATTCTGAGAATATTAGCGACGGGACTTTTTGGGTACGCAATGGTGTTGACTCATCATGGAGTGCGTGGCGCAGGGTTCTGACCGATGCCAACTATGCTTCTATAATCGATGCCCGATATGTTACACTTGGAACCACGCAGACAATAAGCGGTGTCAAGACATTTACCAGTAATATTACCTGTTCGAGGACAGGAGCGGCGGCTCAGGTTATAGCTGGTCGAGACGGCCGAAATGTATCACTGCATTCCGACTCCAATAGAGGTGTGTATGACAACTCCGGGAGCGGGTGGCTGATCGGCACAAACGGAACCAATACCTTTTTGATGCGTGGCAACGTCGGCATAGGCACAACCTCGCCCGCATATAAGCTCGATGTAACAGGTACAATCTATGCCACTAACGCTATAACATGCCCGTACATTGGTATGTCAAACAGTGCAACCAACCCAAATCTGGTTATGGTGCTTAATAATCGCAGGTGGTATGCACAGCTATATCAAGACAAAATGTATCTCGGCGTCGGGGTTGATAAAGGGATCTATATTGATATCAACGGTAATCTGTTCAGTCCGGGTGACCAAGTGTCGGCATCGTCGTCGGATCGTCGGTTGAAGCAGCGGTTTGCTGTCGAGGACTACACGGCGCGCATCATGCGGCTTGGTGCGGTGATGGACTATGAGTGGAGTGACAAGGCCCGTGCACTTGATCCGGGCAAGTATGATGCTGTGCGGCACAGCTCGGTAGTGTGGCAGCGTGCCCGCAAGGTCGGCATACCGGGGTTCTGCGGTGTCGACGGCCGTGGCTACGGTTTTGTCAACTGGCTTAACAAGGATTATCAGGCGTCGCTGCTCGGAGCCGTGCAGGAAACAATCAGAACTGTGCGCCGGCATGACGATGAGATCAGGCAGCTGTATCGTCGCGTCAATGAGTTGGAGGGAACGGTTAACAACAAATGCGCTTAAACGATGGCAAATTCAGGTGGTATAATAACGGGACCTATCAGGCTGTGGTCGGATGTGCGTTCGGTGCTTGGTGTGGCGACGGGCTCGCAGGGTGAACTGTGCCTGTCCTCAAAGATTAATCTAAGCAGTAAGGTAAAACCGCAGTCTGTCGCAACAACAGGTACGGAGCCGGCATTTTATTCCAATGGCAGCTATGCCGAGCAGCTTGTGGCACGCAATGAGGCAATAAAGAAGGGGTGTTATGGCATTACCAATATACCGTGGTTCACAAGTGCATCGAGCATGGTGCGCTGGATGTATGGAGAGAGCGGTGTCTATCCCGACAATCTGTATGGTGTGAACAAGAGTGGGACATGGACCTGGCGCAAGCCTACAAAGTTTCGTAAAATCGACTTCGACGGTTACAATCACCTCGCACAGCCGCTTTCAAGGGGCTACAGCACATCGAGCGTTGAGGTGCCGCTTTACGCCTCAACATATATGCTTGCTTTGCTCAACGGTGACAGCACCGGGATTATGCTTAAAGATATTTGTGAGCTGGGCGTATGGTGGGGTGGCGGCGAGGCCGGAAGTCAGGACAGCCTCTATCTCGGGCTGTGCGTTTCGAGTAATTCGTCAAACAAGATGGCAATGCTGTTTTCGGACATGAGGCCGCAGAATATGACGTATGAGGCGCAATATGAGATCGTGTCATCGCAGTTTTTCAGCATATTCAAAGACGCTGATCTCCCGGCCAACTGCAAGGCATTTATATTTCTCGCCGCGCTGACAGGTAGCAAGCCTACCGGGATTGTGACACCGGGCAGCCTGAGCGGACTGTTCTGCCCGATCGTGTGTTCAGAGCAAACGATACGTTTCAGCAAAGAGGGTCTAAAGATCATGGTTACAGTTGTCGGTGAGCTCAGGACGGAGACAGATACCAAAGTCTACTGCCGTCTAAGGCTCGTGAACGAATCGCGGAACGACTATTATATACAGCCGACACTGTCTCTGGTTAATGGCAGTAACAACAACGTCCTCGACTCCCGCAGTTGGTCACGTCAGCTGCTCGCTCCCGGCGGCACGTTCCTGCAGACAGATATAATGCTTGATCGTGGCAGTGTGGAGGGCTACAAGCTGTACACAAGAGCCGAGGTAAGGATATATACTGTAGCGACAGGCGGCGTGCATGTGGCCATATTGGACTCAGGTACGCAAAACATATATCAGGGTACGCTTCCGCCATGGACGTAACTGCACAAGAGAGATTAACCAATTGTAATATACAACAATAATATCTAAAACATAAGACTATGAACGAGAGATTAACAGTGCTTGAGCTTGTAAGCAAGACCGAAAGGGTCAGAGTAGTAACCGCTGACGGTAAATACAGCCTCGAGGGGAACTGCATAAGCGACAGCCGGGGTATAACAGATTTTAGCGGCGGTAACATCGTGCGCGATGACGGCGTGAATGTCGCTCATGTTCAGTCGTGGTCGCGCAACGGTGCCATCACGATACAGTTTCACTCCGGGCATGACGTCGAGGAGGTTTCCGCTATCGCTAAAGAGCTGGTCGGCGCACTCAGGGACACAACTGCAAATGCTACAGAGGAAGGAGGTGCGGCATGAAGTACGTTGAAGTGATAAACCGCATGCACGTGCTCGGCGATGCCCTGCAGCTGACGTTATCGGCCAAAGCCCTGTCGGAGACGCTGCTGCTTCGCGCCCACTATGCAAAGGGCATGAACGAATGGCAGACGATGTGCGAGCAGGTCGGCAAGGACATGCCGCGTGAGGAAGGCGAGGAAGAAGCCGCCTACCTGAAACGTCTCAATGACATGGTCGCGCCGAAGTCGGAGGAAGATGCACCGACGGTGGCCGACCGCCGTTACAGCAAAGAAGCTTTTGAGGCTGTCTGCGCTGCGGCGATCGAGGCCGGAGAGGTGCTGAGCTCGGTGCACCTCACAAAGGACTACAAGCCCGCAAAGGTGCCCGCATGGCTGTGGCTCGAGTATCTCGCCGCAAATCTTGTGCAGGAGCGAGTGATAGTTTGAATACTGTTTAAATAGCGATAAAACGCCATTAAAACATGACCTGACACATTACCTACATTCTACCCGGGGAGCTGTAAAAATGCCCCCGGCCTGTTAAATTGTCGTCTCACTTACATTTTAACAAAAGCACGGTACACCGAACCTCCGGGGGCATTATGTCCTCCCGGTTCGATGTACCGTGTGATATTTATGTAAGTGAGACATTGCAAAATTAATAAAAAGTATGACAATCTACGAACTTTTAAAAGTTAACAGGAAGTCAATCGAGACACTGAGGACAGCCGGGATTCGTGTTGGCGACATCAAGTATATCGACCTCTACATGGATGTGAAGATGATGACTGACGCCGGTAATAAAAAGACGTATGCCGTGGCTATGGCGGCAGATCGGTACAAAGTCTCTGAGAGATTGGTATATGATATTATCAGGCGTTTTGATACTCCACTGCAAATATGATACAGCTTGATTCAAAGACACGCATGCCCAGAAGTATTGTGTCCGCCATACTTTTGTAATACACAAATGATAGTCTCTTTCTGAGAAATAAAAAAACGAGAAATGTATGAGTAAGTTGTACCTTTCCGCTCCACTGCCATTCGTGGGGCAAAAACGAATGTTCGCAAATCAGTTTATCGACATAGTCCGGCAATATCCGCCCGGAACTGTGTTTGTGGATCTTTTTGGCGGATCCGGGCTACTGTCCCATATTGCCAGGCATTACCATCCAAACGGTCGTGTCATATACAATGATTTCGACAACTACCGACAGCGTATCGAGAATATCCCCCGCACCAATATCCTTCTTGGCAGGATCAGATCTGAGACAGAAGGTCTACCAAGGCATAAAGCGATAACCGGAACGTCGCGTGACAGAATACTCTCTTTGTTGAAGTCAGAAGAGGCAGCTGTTGGGTATGTCGATTATATCACGTTGTCCTCGTCGTTGCTCTTTTCGGGTAAGTATCGCACGAATCTCGATAGCATACGACATGAAACGCTTTACAATAATGTCCGCAAAAACGACTATGACACTGCGGATGGCTACCTGTCAGGACTTGAGATTGTGTCATGCGATTACAAGATCCTGGTTGAACAGTTCAAAGACATCCCGGAGGTTGTGTTTCTGGTCGATCCTCCATATCTATCGACAGATGTAGGAACATATAACATGTACTGGGGGCTTTCCGATTATCTCGATGTTTTGTCTGTTCTTGCAGGGCACAACTTCATATATTTTACGTCTAACAAGTCCCAGATAACAGAGCTGTGCGAGTGGATGGGGCGACATCCCTCTATAGGAGATCCCTTTTCGGGATGCGAAAGACGGGAATTTAATGCACGATTGAACTACAACGCACAGTATACCGACATTATGTTGTACACTCCGCCTAAAGACGGATTGATTGCTGCATAATCCGACTGCATATATAGGCCGCGAGCCGTCCTAAAATGGGCGGCTCGCTGTGTCTTCAATGTTCTGGAGAATGTTTTTTGTCGCGGTGAAAAAAGTTGCAAAATGAGACGTTTCGTTTTACGGAAAAGAACGCTTCGTTTTGGGAGTTTGCAACTTTTCGTTTTGCGGATTATA
>CAYMEX010000026.1:0-30182 GCA_964389525.1 uncultured Muribaculaceae bacterium
TCGAGAACTCGGGCGGGTAGATGTAGGTGTTGCGCACCATGAACTCCTTGAGGATATCGTTCTGGATGGTTCCAGCCATCTCTTCGAGCTTGGCGCCCTGCTCAAGGCCGGCGTTGATGTAGAAGGCGAGCACGGGGAGCACAGCACCGTTCATGGTCATCGACACCGACATCTTGTTGAGGGGGATGCCGTCGAAAAGCACCTTCATGTCGTCGATCGAGCAGATCGAGACACCGGCCTTGCCGACGTCGCCTACGACACGCTCGTGGTCGGCGTCATAACCGCGGTGTGTGGCAAGGTCAAACGCTACGGAAAGACCCTTCTGGCCCGAAGCGAGGTTGCGGCGGTAGAAAGCGTTTGACTCGGCTGCCGTGGAGAAGCCTGCATACTGGCGGATGGTCCAGGGGCGCATGGCGTACATGCCGCTGTACGGTCCGCGGAGATAGGGAGGAATGCCTGCTACGTAGTTGAGGTGCTCCATCCCTTCGAGGTCCTCTTTGGTGTAGACGCTCTTGACAGGGATAAGCTCGGGGGTGAGCCAGTCTTCCCCGTCAATTTTGGGTGCGGGAGATCCGGCGCAGCCGGTAACCGCCAAAATATCGATGTTTTTGAAATCGGGTTTCATTTTGATATATCGGGAAGAATGGGTTATTTAAGCAGACGTGCGTTGAAGCTGCGGAGCGTATCGAGTACGTTGCTGCGCACGTGTATGAAATTCTCGATGCCGATGGCTTTCAGCTCGTCGGTGCATGCGGGAGCGCCGGCTACAACAAACTCGGCTTTGCCGTCGAGTTTCTTGAATGCTTCGGGTGCGAGTGTGGCGTACTCGTCGTCGCTCGAGCAGAGCACTACGATGTCGGCGTTCTTCTCGGCAGCGGCGGCAAGACCCTCGTCGATGGTATTGAAACCGATGTTGTCGATGATCTCATATCCGGCGCAACCGAAGAAGTTGCTTGAGAACTGGGCGCGTGCCAGACGCATGGCGAGATTGCCGATAGTGAGCATGAACACTTTGGGACGATGACCCGAACGCTCTGTGGCAAGACGAAGATCCTCGAAATCGCTTGCCATGCGCACTGCGGGAAGAGCCTTTGCATTGTCACCTGCCTCATGCTGCTTGCAGCAACAGCAGCTGCCGCCGTTTTCGATCTTCTGGGCGGCTGTCTCGTTGAAGTTGGGGTACTGGTTGGTGCCGAGGAGTATCTCTTTGCGGCGTGCCATGTCGGTGTGGCGCTTATCCGATGTCTCCTTCACGGCCTGCTGTACTTTGCCGTCGTTGACCTGTGCGAGGAATCCGCCCTCCTCGACAACAGCCAAAAAGAGCTTCCATGCCTCTTTGGCGATCGATACGGTAAGAGTCTCAACATAGTAGCTGCCGCCTGCGGGGTCGACAACTTTGTCGAGGTGGCTCTCTTCTTTGAGCAGGAACTGCTGGTTGCGTGCGATGCGCTCTGAGAATGCGTCGGCGTTCTTGTATGTTACATCAAACGGAGTGACGGTGATTGAGTCGACGCCTGCGAGAGCGGCCGACATGGCCTCGGTCTGGCTGCGGAGCAGGTTGACGTGGGCGTCGTAGATTGTCATGTTGAAGCGCGAGGTGGTGGCGTGGGCTACCATCTTGGCTGCGCAGCAGCATGAGGGCTCATACTGCTTGACGATCTCTGCCCAGAGCATGCGGGCGGCGCGGAACTTGGCGATCTCCATGAAGTAGTTGCTGGAGATGCCCATGTTGAATTTGATGCGCGATGCAACTTCGTCGACGCTCATGCCGGCCTCGGTGAGCGCTGTAAGATACTGCGCACCCCAGGCGAGTGCATAGCCGAGCTCCTGGAAAATGTAGGCGCCGGCGTTGTTGAGCATGTCGGAGTCGACAGCGAGTACGCGCAGACCCTGAACGTCTTTGGCGGTCTCGATTATTGCCTTTGCGTTCTGTGCCATTGCAGCTGCATCGACAGTCTTTCCGTGCTTCAGTGCCGGACGGAAAGGATTGTAGTCGATCGAGCCTTTGAAAACCTCGCATTTGCCGTTCTCCTTGAGCACGGCCACAAGAGCTTTGGCAAGTTCAAGTGCCTTGCATGCGCAGGATTTGAAGTTGATCTCGATTTTCTCGATATCGATACCTTCGAGGAGAGTCTTTACAGTATCGGCTGTGGGTTCGGCAACATTGAATCCGATTGAGTTAACACCTTTTGAAATTGCCTCGACCGCCAGCTTGTTGGCTTCGGCAGGATCCGATGCCGTGATTTCCTGACGTGTGAGCCAGTTGTTGTTTGTGCGGGTGCCACGGATGTATGGGAACTGGCCGGGCAACGACGAGGTTGTTGTGAAATTCTCAATGTCTTCGGCGCGATACATCGGCTGGACATTGAATCCTTCATTGGTTCTCCATACCAATTTCTTTTCAAAGGGGACGCCTTTGAGATCAGCGTCGACCTTCGCTCTCCACTCCTCGGTGGTCACCGGGGGAAACTGGTCGAAGAGTTTTTCATTCTTTTCTGCCATTGCTGGTTAAGGTATTATTATAGAAAATATAAATATTCACTTCGCAAGTGCAGGGGCGATGCAATGCACCGACCCTACCTGACTACAAAGTGCAAATATAATGAATTTTATTAAAGTCAAGCATAATCTAAAAAATAATTGACGCCCTTAAATCAGGACGTCAATTACTGTGATCTATGGCTATATGGTCTTATGTCATATGTTTATGGATGCTCCGATGTTGATGCAGCGGGGCAGGGCAGGGCCGTAGATATATCCGGAGTCTCTTTTTGCTCCGAGGTCAAAATCATTCTGATAGGAGTTGAAAATGTTGCTGACTCCCGCTGAGACGTCGAGATTTACACGGTTGTAGAGGCGAAATGTGTAAGTGAGTTTGGCCGAGGCGTCGAAGTAGGTGGGAGTCGTTACGGCTATGTCGATATCGGTGCCCGATCCTGCGATATGCTGTACGAGCATGGGGCCTGTCAAAGTGCCGGTGAAGGTCGCTTTAAGGCGTTTGAGGATGTTCCAGTTAGCTGTGAAATATCCGTAGAGATCGGGAGTGCGGAACATGCGCTTTTCGGCCGGGACATCGGGATTGTCGCTCCACACTTCCGGCTTCTTGTAGCGGCTGCGTTGCAGTGTCACGCCGGCCTGAACGTCAAATTTGCTTGAGAAAAATGCTTTTGCCTCTACGTTCATGCCCATGACACGTGCGCCTGAGCCGTTATACCGCTCGAGCACAGAATTGCCGTTGGCGTCCAGACCGTCGAGCTGACGCAGCGCAAACACATCGCGGAGGTCGGTGAAAAACCCTTCAACGAGGAGGTTGGTCTGCACGTCGCCGAAACGGTGGTAGAGGTCGGCCGAGAGGCTAACGCTCTGTGAACTCTCTTGTTTCAGACCCGGTGCAAGCACGGTGACAACTCTCTCTCCGCCGACAATGGCCACGTGAAAGTCCTCGTCGTAGGCTTGAGGCGAACGGAATCCGGTAGAATATGAGGCGCGGAAGTTTACATCGGCCGACGGGTTGAACCGAATGTTCATTCGCGGCGAGACGATCACATCGTCGATGAGTGAGTGTTTGTCGAGGCGTGCGCCTACAAGAAAGCCCCACTTCTCGTTTTTCCACTCGTTCTGCAGATAGCCGCTGTAGATATTCACATTCTGCAGTATGTCGTGGTCGTAGCCGATGGTCACGTCGTGAAGACGGTTGTAGGAATACTCGAGACCGGCCATGAGTTGCGACGGCATGAACAGGAAGTGGTCGATCGGGTGATTCCATTGTGCGCCCGATGTGACTACAATATCCGATGTTCGTCCGTAGGCGTCGGGATCCATGTCCGATCCGTAGTAGCTCTGGCGGCGTGTGGCCTGTGTGGCCGCGAAGACCGATACGTGATCGCGGCGGTCTCTTAGCCAAAGGTCGAGTGTGGCCTCGCCGGCGTGTATGTTGTGGTCGACCTGCTCGGCTATCATTGCCATGTGGGCCGGCTGGTCAAGCTTGTCGCCTCCGTGGCGGTATTCATGTGTGTTGTGATACTCGACTGTGATTTTTGAAATATCGCTTGTGCGCAGAAATGTGCGTGCGCCGAGTGTCTGTGATTTCAGCTGGGCTATTTCGGTAAATCCGTCGTTATTATGATCATAGCCGTCGCGGTATCGGCTCTGGCCGTAGACAAATATGCCGGCTTTGTTGTTGTCGGTCACAACCGATGCGTTGACGGTCGTGTTGTTGTCGATTGACCCCGACGGGCCGATTGAGGTGAGTGTGTGCGATACCTGAGCGGAGTTGACCAGCGGGTCTTTGGTGATGATGTTGATTGTGCCTCCGACCGCCGACGATCCGAACAATGCCGAGCCTCCTCCTCTCATCACCTCAACACGGTCGATCATGTTGGCCGGTATCTGCTCGAGGCCGTAGACGCCTGTGAGTGCGGAGAACACCGGGCGTGAGTTCATGAGTATCTGTGAATAGTGTCCGTCGAGTCCGTTGATCCTCACCTGTGTGAATCCGCAGTTCTGACAGTCGTTTTCGACTCTGACACCTGGCTGGAAATCAAGACCGTCGGCAAGCGAGGCGGCTCCGATATTAAGAAGGTTTTTGCCGGATAGCACATTTACAAGCGAAGGACTCTCGCGGCGTACTGTCTCTGTTTTTGATGACGTGACTACTACCTGGTCGAGCATGAAAGCGTCGGGAAGGATGTCGAAGTTCAGTTCGACTGTCTGCGATGCTTTTACCTCTGTACTCTTTTTCATCGAGGAATACCCCATGAAAGAAACTTCGAGAGTATAGGCTCCGGGCTTTAGGTCGCGGAACACATAGTGTCCCGAGGCATCGGTCATCGTGGCAATGTTGGTGTCGAGTATTTTTACAAGGCAGCCGGGGATGTGATCGCCGTTTTCTGCATCAATGACGTGTCCGGTGATGTTGGCATCGGTAATTGTAGCTGATTGAGAGTATACATTTAAAGCAATCGTTAAAATGACTGCGATTGTCGTAGAAAAGCGATGAAGCATGATGAATGACTTGATTGATAAAAAATTGGTGCAAATTTATTTTTGATATGACTTGTTGTCAATACTTATTTTTAGGGATAAATGTCATCTCAAGAAAAGGGTAATTACACTTTTTTAGGTATTTTTGTTATTGTTGCTGTGATCTATTTGAAATATTGAAACGCAATTGAAACGCAGATAAAGCTTTATACATGCGTTAATATCATTGTTTTTTCTGATCCAGTTTTTTTGTAGTAACTTTGGTACATTTAATTGAAATAAGACAGATGACTCAGGAAGAAAAACTTGCCATAGAGGAGCGTGCGGTCGAATTGTTGCGCACGGTGTATGATCCGGAAATACCGGTCGATATATATTCCCTTGGTCTTATATATAAAATCGATGTCGATGACTCGGGTAAGCTGAATATCGATATGACGCTTACGGCTCCCAACTGTCCGGCCGCAGACTTCATCGTTGAAGACGCGCGATATAAACTTCAGTCGATTGAGGGCGTGAATGAAGTGAATATCGAGATCGTGTTTGAGCCGGAGTGGACCCGCGACATGATGAGCGAGGAAGCCAAGCTCGAACTTGGTTTCCTGTAAAACCGAGGTGATGGCAGATCGAAATCTGACATATTTTATCTCTGATCTGCAT
Organism: uncultured Muribaculaceae bacterium; assembly: GCA_964389525.1. Classification (GTDB taxonomy): domain Bacteria; phylum Bacteroidota; class Bacteroidia; order Bacteroidales; family Muribaculaceae; genus JAFLTL01. Next base: position 5,644 of record CAYMEX010000026.1, read on the forward strand.
CTCGGTGCCGGATATATAGCCGATCAAAGAGCGCATGAGATGAAAGTTGTAACGTGGCTCAGACAGATCGAGCCGCGTTGCCGGCGTCTCTATCTTCTGGGAGATGTGATCGACTACTGGTATGAGTATAGATATGTTGTGCCTAAAGGTTTTGTCAGATTTTTCGGACAACTTGCCTCAATGGCCGATAACGGGGTTGAAATCACCTGGCTTATCGGAAACCATGATATATGGATCTTTGATTATATACCTCAGGAACTCGGCGTGAGGGTGATTGACGGTGCTGTGACTGAGAATATTGACGGTGCGAACTTTTATATGGCTCACGGAGATGCGGTCGGGAGTCTGAAACCGGGATTCAGATTTATGCGGTGGCTGTTCCGTAACAAGATCGCCCAGCGTGTGTTCAGTGCCGTTCATCCCGGATTGACAATTCCGTTCGCCCACAAGTGGTCATCGTCGTCACGCAAGGGGGCGACCGGGAAATATGACCGTTATCTTGGAGATGACCGCGAGCCGATGGTGCCTTGGGCTACCGGATACTCGCATGCGCATCCCGATCTTGATTACATCCTGCTTGGCCACCGTCATATTTTGCTTGACCGCAAAGTCGGTGTCAATTGCCGGCTTGTAGTGCTTGGCGACTGGATAAGACATTTCTCATATGCAGTGTGGGATGGTAACAGCTTGAATCTGCACGAACTGAAGGCTGACAAGTGAGCTCAGCCTTCGGCTTGGCGCATTGCTGTAGCGGTGGGTGAGAAGAGGGGAGAAGGCGGTCAGTGGGAAGGATTAGGATGGTTTGCGGGGTGGTATTGGAGTATCTGACGTCGGAGCTCGGTGCGGTCGATGTGCAGGTAGATTTCGGTGGTGGCTATGGAGGTGTGGCCGAGCATCATCTGTATGGCGTTGAGCGATGCTCCGCCTTCGAGGAGATGTGTGGCGAATGAATGCCTTAGGGTGTGCGGTGATATTTTTTTTATGATGCCGGCCTGTCGGGCAAGGTTGCGCACGACGTAGAAAATCATGACACGGGTGAGTGGCTGTCCGCGCCGGTTGAGAAAAAGTGAACCGGGATCTTTCCGGCTCTCGAGCAGCGTGGGACGATCAGTGGCAAGCCATTGGGTTATGGCGTTTTTGGCTGACGGACTCATTGGGACGAAGCGTTGCTTGCTGCCTTTTCCGCGCACAAGCAGGAATTCTTCTTCGAGATAGATGTCGGAAAGTGGCAGGGTGACGAGCTCGGAAACGCGGAGTCCGCAGCTGTACAGGAGTTCGATAATGGCGGCGTTGCGTCGGCCGAGTATGTCGGAGGTGTCGCATGAGGCGATCATGCTGTCGATCTCGCTCAGCGTAAGCACTTCGGGCAGATGCTCGCCGACGTGTGGCATCTCGAGCAGTGTGGCCGGGTTTGACATGGCACGTCCCTCGACTTTGAGGAATGTGAAGAAGGCGCGCAGCGACGAGATGATGCGTGCCTGTGTGCGCGGAGAGATGCCGAGGTCGTGCATCCCGGCGATAAACTCGTGGAGGTCGGCGGGTGTTGTTTCCGTCACGCTACGGTCTTTGTCGTCGAGGAAAGTGATGAGTTTTCTCACGTCGGAGGCGTAGGCGGAATGTGTGTTCTCCGCCATGCCTTTTTCGGCGGTGAGCCACGCGCCGAAGTTGTTTAGCAGCCGATTGTCGTCGTGCCTGATCATGGTGACAAAGATGCAATTATTTTTTTGAATGTAGTGGTTCTTTTTTACGATAATAAATGATTAACTTTGTAGCTATGATCGTAAAAAATCTAATTTTGGGGGCTTTGGCTCTGGGAGCGATGTCATTGATTATCTCGGCCTGCAACGGGTCGCGTAAGGGGAGTGGCAGTCGTCCGATCGTGGCAGTCAGCATCCCTCCGCAGCAGTTTTTTATCGACAATATCGCGGGAGACCGTGTCGAGACGGTGTGTCTGCTCGGTGCGACGTCGGATCCTGAGTCGTTTGAGCCGTCGATGAAGCAGTTTATGGATCTTGAGAAGGCGCGTGTGTACATGCCGGTGGGAGTGTTTGCGTTCGAGCGTTCGATCATCGACCGCCTTAAGAGCAACCGCCCAGATCTGAAAGTGGTGAGCGTGACCGATGGAGTGGACGCGCTCTACGATACACACGTGCATGCACACGAGGATGAGGCCGATCATCACGACCACGGTGGCGAGGCTGATCCGCATATGTGGAGCAGTGTTGTAAACGCCAAGGTTATCGCGCTCAATACTCTTGACGCGCTGATCGATGCTGATCCGGCAAACGAGGATGTGTATCGTGCGAACTACGGACGGCTTGAGGCTCGTCTTGACTCGGTTGACGGCTGTTTCCGCCGTCTGTTTGACGGGATGAATACAAAGCCGTCGTTTGCCGTGTGGCATCCGTCGCTGTCTTATTTCGCAAGAGATTATGGCCTGAAGCAGATATCGCTTGTAGATGTGGGCAAGGAGGCTTCGGTGAAATCGCTGGTGTCTAATCTTAAAAATGCCGGAGGCGATGACTGCCGGGTGTATTTCTATCAGCAGGAGTTTGATTCGGACAAGGCTCTTTCGCTTGTGAAGGAGAGCGGTGTGGATGTGGTAACTATCAATCCGATGAACCGTGAGTGGGAGGATGAAATGCAAAAACTGTATGATGCCTTCTCCGATAATTGACATAAGGAATCTTGGTCTGCGCCGCGACGGCCGCACGATACTTGAGGATGTGAATTTCACGGTCGACAGGGGAGACTTCATTGCCGTGACCGGTCCTAACGGCGGTGGCAAGACTACTTTGCTGCGGCTCATGCTGAAGCTGATAGCACCCACTACCGGGTCGGTTGTCTATCTCGGTGACGACGGAGAGCCTATATCGCATCTCAACATAGGGTATCTGCCGCAGAAAAATCTGATCGACTCTAAGTTTCCGATCACGGTGGAGGAGGTCGTGGCTACGGGGCTGCTCAGTGTGAAGGGTATTGGGCGCGACGAACGGCGGGAACGTGTGGAGAGCACGCTGTCGGAAATACAGATGCTTGACCGCAGGAATGCTCCGATAGGCGAGATATCGGGCGGTCAGCTGCAGCGCACGTTGCTGGGACGGGCTATAATCAGCCGCCCTGATGTGCTGATGCTCGATGAGCCTCTGAGTTATCTCGACCGTCATTTTGTCGACGAGACCTATAATCTTCTGAGCGGTTTTGCCAAGAAAACAACTATCGTGCTTGTGTCGCATGAGATGTCAGGAATCTCGGGCATGGCCAACCGGCATCTGATTGTTGACCGCGGTGTGAAGCAGTGCCACTCTCACAATCACATCATGCCTCCACCATGTGAGGTGTAGAAATAAGTCTAAATATCGCATTAATTGATAATTATATCCAATATAACTTTTTTTTAATCTTATTTGGCCAAAATCAGCACCAATGGTGTTTAAAAAACGTTATATTTGTGTGACATGCCGTGAAAGGCATCATGGGTGTGGCTTGGTTTAAACCTTTGATGTATAGATCGGTCTAATATATGAATGAATCCATAAGAATCTCTCACCAAATAAAGGAACAGCAATATGAACCGAAAGATGTTTTTTATCGCAGTCGCCATGAGTCTTGCAGCATGTATCGGTGTGCAGGCTCAGGGTTATTACGACGATGACATATACTTCAACGCCTCTAAGGCCAAGAAGGAGAAGGTCGAGACGGCTAAAAAGAGAGCTGAGGCCAAGGCCGCATCCAATTACGTACAGAACAAGAGTCAGGATTTTCCTGCCGCTGACACATATCAGGTGTCGGGCGACATGACACGCGACGTCGACGAGTACAACCGCCGTGGCCCCAGCGCAAGCCAGAAATATGCACAGGGCGGAGCCGTGACCGACAGTCTGCTCAACGGTGATTTCGCATATACACGCCGTATAGAACGCTACCATAATCCTGACATTGTGGAGGGGAGTCAGGATGCTGATCTGCAGTATCTCTACTACAATGACGAACAGGAAATGCAGAATGCAGCCGCCAATGTGACGCAGGTGAATGTCTACCTCGGCAGTCCGTGGGGATGGTCGTGGCCTTATTGGAGTTCGCGTTACTGGGGTCCGTCGTGGTCCTTCAACTGGGGCTGGGGCCCGTCATGGGCATGGGGTCCGAGCTGGGGCTGGGGCTGGGATCCTTACTGGGCCGGCTACTGGGGTCCGTCGTGGGGATGGGGTCCGTGTTGGGGCTTCGGCTGGGATTATGGCTGGGGCTGGGGACCCGGCTGGGGAGGCTGGGGTCCTGCATGGGCCGGCCCGTCGTGGGGTGGCGGCTGGGGTCGCCCGCTGCGTCCGACCTCTCCCGGCGCTATGACTGTGCATGGTTCGGGCAGCAGCCGCGGTCATGTCGGCAATATGGGCAATGTAGGCACACGCCGAGGTCTCGGCACACGTCTTAACAACAGTGTCCCGATGAGCCGTAACCCGCAGAGCAACGGCATGATCAACAACAATGCCCGTCCGGGACAGCGTCCGGGCGCCAATGTCAGAAACAACAACACCCGCATACCGTCGCGCAACAGTGGCACCAACAATAATTACCGTCAGCCCAACCGTAACAGCAACAATAATAACAGCGGTCTCGGCACGCGCAGCGGAAGCCGTGGCGGCAGCAGTTTCGGTAGCGGCGGCAGCTTTGGCGGCGGATCGCGAGGCGGCGGTTTCGGCGGTGGTGGTGCAGCCGGTGGCGGCAGCCGCGGACGTCGTTGAGCGTTCTGAACAATATCAAGGGATTACACGTTTTGCATGATGAATTTACGACTCTACACGCTATGAATAGAAAAACATCGCTCGCAATCGCCGTATGTGTCGGCGGACTGATGACAGTGTCGGCGCAGAGTGCCATTGACGCATACAGTCTCTCGCAGGGAGACCTGAGAGGCACAGCACGCTTCATGTCTATGGCTGGAGCATTCGGCGCTCTCGGCGGCGACCTCTCGACGCTCAATCAGAATCCGGCCGGTATCGGAGTCTACCGCTCGTCGGAGATCGGTGTGACTGTCGACTTCGACATACAGTCGGTGACTACCCAAAACAGTTTCAAGGACAATCACACGCATGTGCATTGCAATAACTTCGGATATGTCGGCGCTGCATTCACCGGAAGCGAGCTGATGCCGGTATTCACCTGGGGAGCCACCTACACGCGTGCCGCGTCGTTTAACCGCGATTACCGCGGACGCTTCAACTCGATGCCCACTTCGCTGTCGAATTATGTGGCCGACTACACGACGGCCGACGGCATGGAGCCGGGAGATCTTCTTCTCAGTGACTCGCAGAATCCCTATCAGGGCGTCAACGGAGTGTATCCCGACTGGCTCAGTATCCTGTCGTACAACGCATATCTGATCAATCCGCAGACGCCGACGAGCACAAGATACAACGGACTGTTTCAGAACGGATCGACAGGCAACTCCGAGTTCTCAGTGAGGGAGCGGGGCTCGGTCGACGAGTACAATGTGAATTTCGGCGGCAACTTCGTCAACAAAGTTTACTGGGGCATCGGTGTCGGCATAACCGATATCAGATATTCACGTCAGGTATTCTATGACGAGGAGATACAGGGAGCACGCATTCCCAATGAGACTGCCAGCGGCACGGTGACCGGCAACGGCTATTTCTCGCTCGACAACTACAAGCGCATCACCGGCAACGGCTTTAACTTCAAGGCCGGCCTGATCGTGAAGCCTGTCGATGAGTTGCGCTTCGGTATCGCATTCCACACTCCGACCTATTACTCGCTTACCCAGACCTATGACGCTATTGCCGATTACTCGTATGAGAGCGGTTATGACGGATCGACCGACACCGATGTGGCATATTTCAACTATAAGATGCACTCGCCCTGGAAAATGATTGCGAGTGTGGCAGGTGTGATCGGCGGCCGTGGCATACTCAGCTTCGATTATCAGCGCGACTCATATGGCAACATGTCGATGTCGGACGGCAACGGCTACAGCTACGATTATGTAAACCAGAACATAAAAAATTATTTCAAGGCATCTAACACCTACAGACTGGGTGCCGAGCTGCGTCTGACGCCGCAGTTCAGCGTGCGTGCCGGTTACAGCTATCAGGACAGCAATGTGAGAGCTGATGCCGAGAACCAGCAGATAGAGATCGGCACTTCGGGAACCGATCCGTCGTACACTTTTGACAGTTCGACACAGTATGGCGCAGCCGGCATCGGATATCGTTACAAGGCATTTTATGCCGATCTCGCCTATGTGCACCGTTACCGCAAGTCGACTTTCCACCCGTTCACGGCCTGGAACGACAGCCCCGATATCCCCACCGCAAAGGTCGCCCAGCACGATAATAACATCGTTGTCTCGATAGGAATGAAATTCTGATTATACAGATATTATGCTCATAAACAGCCCGGTGTGTCTCTGTAGCGGAGGCCGCCGGGCTTTTTTCTGAAAAAAAACGGGAACTGGTGTAACAAACGGAGAGGTGAATCGTCAATGAGGTATATGACACATGAAGAGTTTACATCGATGGTGCGCAACGAGCGACCGCGTCTGGTGAGGATGGCAAGCCGTCTGCTGGGCTCGGAACGTGAGGCTGAGGATGTGGCTCAGAGTGCATTGCTCAAACTATGGACGATGAAAGACGAGATACCCAATATCAGGACTGTCGAGGCATACGCTACAATCGTCGTCAGGAATCTCTGTCTTGACACGATGCGCAGCAGGAGCGTGCGAAATGCCGCTCCGATCGACGAGGTATTGCCTCAGGCGTCGGGCGAACCGACTCCTGAAGAACATCTCGAGCAGAGAGACAGTGTGGATCAGGTCGACAGAATACTTGCCATGTTGCCTCTGCAGCAGCAGTCGATAATGAGAATGCGCCATGTCGAAGGACTCGAGATCGACGAGATCGCCCGGATCATGGATATGACCGAGGTGAATGTGAGGGTGATACTGAGCCGTGGACGACAGCGTGTCAGGGAAATGTTTTTAAAGCTACAGAAGTCATGAATACTATAGGTCACGAAGAAGCCCGGCGCCTGATCGAAAAGTTTTTTGACGGCGCGACGAGCAATGCAGAGGAAGCACAGCTTCACGAGTATTTCGCCCATGGCGATATAGCGGAAGATATGTTGCCGTATGCGGGCATGATGGGCTGGTTTGCCGACCTCGATGCGAGCGGACGCCGTGAGCCGAGGGCAAAAACGTCAGTTATAAGCGTAAAAAGAATATGGCGACGGAGTGCGCTGATCGGACTGGCCGCGGCTGCGGCGATCGGACTGGTCGTCACAACCGGGATCGGAAGACTTGGCATCGGTAGCGCAACCGAATATGATCAGGAACTTCTTGAAATGTATGAGGGCTCCTATATGGTGCGCGACGGCAAAAAGGTTACTGATCTGAAAAAGGTTCTTCCGACGATACTGGAGATCGAGCGCTGTGCCGCGAAGATGAGAAACGAGGCCCGGTCGGAGTTCACATCTGTAAGGAGCGAGATGTATGACGAGATGTATGAGGCTTGCGACTCGATCATCAACTGCATGGCGGTTGAAAATCTTGAACTGGAATAAAAATAATACAAATAAGAAAATCCGTCAAAGGCGGCGACGTTGAAATAACAGTATAAATAATTAATAAAATAAAAGAATATGAGAGTATTACGTGTTTTGCTTGTCGCAATCGTGACTATGGTGTCATTTGCGGCCTCGGCTCAGAGCAAGGAGCTGAACAAACTGATTGACAAGTATAAGAACTATCCTGACGTGCTCTACACGGAGCGTCGCAACCCTGACACGAGAGAGGTGATACAGAAGGAGATCATCGTGACGGTGTCGGGCGAGAAGGAGGTGAAAGAGCTGAGAGAGGCTGTGCAGAATTTCATCGACAAGGGTGAAGGAATCACTGATCTGACCCGTACAAAAAACATGGTGGAGGTGAAGGCTCAGACAAAAAATCTCCGCTACAGCGTGATGCTGACAAACAAGAAAAACGAGAGTGTGACGCTGATATACAGTGAAAAACCGAGGAAAATCAGTTCGGTCGGCGGCTGAGGCCGCGCGGCACAGGCCGTGACCCATACAGATCCACGCCATGGAGAGAGACATCATCTTCGCGGCGTGGATTTTATTTTTGTGTGTTTTGGGCATAACCGGCACGTGGATGCTTCCGGCCATTTTGACAGATTCTGAAGGCCAAGGGTTATGATATTTGCACACACTTAAACACACAAACTCTAAACTATGAAGTATTTTACGATTGACGAGCTGAGCCGGTCGGCGACAGCTGAAAGGGAGGGGATCGATAACAGACCCGGAAGTGAGGCAGTGAGGAATATGAATGTGCTGGTGTCGCGGCTGCTTGATCCGTTGCGCGAGCTGTGGGGCGCTCCGCTCACCGTGACAAGCGGCTATCGCTGCGAGGCCCTCAACCGTGCGGTGGGTGGCGTGAGCACGTCGCATCACCTGCGTGGCATGGCAGCCGATCTTGTCACGGCGGCCAACACGGCAGCCGACAATGCGAGGCTAATGCGTGTGCTTGTGCATTCGGGGCTGCGGTGGACGCAGGCGATACTGGAGCGCAACCGGCGTGGCGCGACGTGGCTGCATGTGTCGTATGATGAGTCGAGACTCAGGAATGAGGTAATATATTTGTAGATGTGGCTCAGAGCGGCTACATTTGTGTTAAGAGCTTATTTAATACAAACCGATATGACCAAAATGCTTATTGCAATATCGTGTATGGCAATATGTGCGTCTGCAGCAGTCGCCCGCGATACGGATACATATTTCACCAATCCCGTGATACACGGCGATATGGCCGACCCGTCGATCATCAGGATTGACGACACGTATTATGCGACGGGAACGTCGTCGGAGTGGGCTCCGTTTTATCCGGTATTCGAGTCGAAGGATCTGGTGAACTGGAAGCAGACGGGGCACGTTTTTGAGACGCAGCCCGAGTGGACGACCTCATCGTTCTGGGCGCCTGAGTGGTACCGGCATAACGGGAAGGTTTATGTCTATTACACGGCAAGGAACAAGGCCGGCACGTCGTATATCGGGGTCGCCACTGCCGACTCGCCGACGGACGTATTCACTGATCACGGTCCGGTCGTGGAGTATGGCACAGAAGCGATCGACGCTTTTGTCATTGAGGATAACGGTGATCTCTATATAAGCTGGAAGGCATACGGTCTGGACAAACGGCCAATCGAGCTGCTTGCGGCAAGACTCACTCCCGACGGTCTGAGACTCGACGGTGAACCGTTCAGTCTGCTTGTCGACGATGAGCGTCAGGGCATGGAGGGTCAGCACTGGTTTAAAATGGGCGGTTACTATTACCTGCTTTATTCGATAAGAAACTGCTGCGGGACGGGCAGCGACTATGCCGTATCGGTGGCGCGCTCCAAGACTCTCAGGGGGCCGTATGAGAAGTGTGAGAGAAATCCGATACTGCACGGCAGCGATGATGTCAAGTCGATAGGCCACGGCACACTCACGACGACTCCCGACGGCCGTATGTATTATCTGTGTCATGCCTATGCGGAAGGCGATGATTTTTATCTCGGCCGTCAGCCTTACCTGATGGAAATGACGATGGGCGATGACGGCTGGCCGCGCTTTGCCGGCGGCGAGTGTGCAAGTGTCGCACAGCCTATGCCGTCGGCCGGCTGCGTGCAGGAGCCGGTGGCCGATTTTCATGACAGTTTCGCGGGTGAACGGCTCCGGCCTGAATGGACGTGGAACTACCCGTATGCCTCGGTCGAGGCGCGGGCTGTGTCGGGACGTCTTCATCTGAGCGGCTCGCCTAAGCCGGGATATGACGGGGGAGAGGCGTTGTGTCTGCGTCCGGTCACAGCCGACTACACGATGACCACGGCCGTGAACAACAAAAACGGCAGTCTGAAGGGTATCACGATGTATGGCGACAACAACAATTACCTTGTCTACGGTGTCGCCGGTGACAGGCTGATGGTTAAAATTGTGCGCGACGGCAAGGAGCAGACTGCTGTGGATGTGGCGTCGCCCGCCGATGCCCTGCACCTGCGCATGACTGTGGCAGGAGGCGTGCCCGGGAGCTTTGCGTGGAGCACCGACGGACGCAGCTGGGCAACGGTCGATCATGGGCTGACCGACAGCACGATGCGCGATCTGGTGCGATGGGATCGTGTCGCCCGCCCCGGACTGTATCATGAAGGCGAGCCGGGCTCGTCCGCCATATTTGAATATGTCACTGTCAGGCAGATATGAGGAAACTTCTCGGAAGCACGGCGTCGGTGCTCATCATCTCTATAATCGCCGGCGCGCTTGTAGGGTATGGCATAAAGCTGTTTGACGGCGACATGGTGACGGTGGCCCGCGAGGTGCTTATGTCGCTTAAGAAGGCTACCGGCCAGATAATTTTCTTCATGGTGCCGCTGCTGATTTTTGCCTGTGTCACGCCGTCGATCACTCGTCTCAGCAGAAATGTGACTTCGCTGCTTGTGTTCACAATGGCGATCGCCTACCTGTCGTCGATCGGTGCGGCTTTTTTCTCGATGGGTGTCAGTCGTGTGTTTGTGCCGTTGTTTCATTTCGGGACTCAGACCGATGTCGTCGTTCTGCCTAAAGAGCCTCTTGTCAACCTGAGTTTCCCGACGATGGACACTATGTCGGCTCTGCTGCTTGCAGTGCTTGTAGGGCTCGGTGTGGTGTGGACCCGCTACAATGCCGCTGTGGCGGTGCTCGATAAGCTGCAGGAGATGGTTCTGCTGCTTGTGCGCAAGATATTGTTGCCGCTTCTGCCGGTCTTTGTCGGCTCAAACTTCGCTCTGCTGGCATATACGGGGCAGATAAACAATATGGGTATTTTTCTGCCGGTTATCGCGGTGGTGGTTGTATGCCAGCTCGTCTGGATCGTTTTCATGTATGTCGTGGCGTCGGTCTATACAGGGCGTAACGGATGGCAGGTGCTGCGCTATTATCCCAAGGCTTATTTCACTGCGCTCGGATCGATGTCGTCGGCCGCGACTCTGCCGTTTGCCATGGAGTGCATCGCCAGAAGTCCGATCGTGAAGAAGGAGACATATGATTTCACGCTTCCGCTTTTCTCCAACATACATCTCTGCGGATCGGTAATCGCCGAGATCGCCCTTGTCACGACGACCTACTATACGCTCAACGGCGAATTGCCCTCGCTGCTCAATATGACGATCTTCGCGTTTGTGGCTTGTGTGATAGCGATCGGATCGCCCGGCGTGCCCGGCGGCCTGAATGTGGCGTGCTCGACCATTGTAGGCAGCATAATACTCGGGGGTGAGAATCCGGAGACTTTCATAGGCATAATGACGGCGATCTATACTGTGCAGGATGGATTTGGCACAGCCTGCAACGTCACTACCGACGGCGCACTCACACTTATCACCGACCGCAAGGTGAAAGAGGCGCAGGCTGCGATGCCGAAATAAAAGTTTAATCCGATAAAAGGCTAACATGTGACGTGAAAAAACGAAATTGCGCTGCAATATCGCGATTTCGTTTGCAAATGCGGCCGAGATCTGTTATATTCGCGTTGTGGTTTATACATTGGGGTATAAGTGATGTGCTCCTGTGTGTGACGCCACAGTCAATATTACCTTATCATTTATTATCCAATCATGTTTCGTCGCATAGCACTATCGCTTGTAGCCGTTTCCTGCCTGACGGTATCCGCAAAAAAGGATCTCACCTATTTCTGGCAGGACAAGGACGGTATCATCAACGCTCAGACCGAACTCACGTTTGAGCTTGTCAATGAGATCATCAATACCGACAAGCCTTCGGTCGAGGCTCCGTCGCAGGCCCGCAAGGCCGCTCTCTATCTGCTTGACCAGATCTTCCATGACACGCGTCTCGACAACTCGCCCTTTGTCAGCAATTTTCTCGACGGCCGCATGGAGATGGTGCTCGCCGATCTCAAGACTCCTCTCAAAAAAGGTATGAAGGTATACAAGCTCTATAATGACGGCTGGATCATCCGTACCCCCAAAGTGACAATCGGCTGGGACATCTACCGTGGCCGCAAGGTGAAGGACTCTGACCGCCGCCTTATGAGCGACAGCATCGCCACGGCGCTTGCCGACGCATGCGACATCATGTTCCTGACACACAATCACGGCGATCATGTCGATCCGTTTGTAGTCGAGTGCTTCACATCGAAAGGGAAGCCTGTGGTCGCTCCCGACGAGATACTTGCCGACAACAAGGCTGTGACCCACACCCGCAAGGAGGAGATATGGAAAGAGACTTTCAAGGCTGCAAACGGCGCCAAACTCAAGGCTACAATCATCCCCGGCCATCAGGATCATCTCCAGAACAACATCTATGTCGTGACCACTCCCGACGGATATACCGTAAGTTCGACCGGCGACCAGTGGCTCAAGAGCGATCTTGACATGGTGCTCAATCTCAAGGGTAAGATCACCCCGGTTGATGTGTTCATGCCTATCTGCTGGGCTGCAAAGCTCCCTGAAATGTGCCAGTCGTTCGGCTCCAAGGTCGTGCTCACAGGCCATGAGAATGAGCTTGGCGACCACACCATCGACCACCGCGAGGCATACTGGCTCTCCTACAACAAGCTCGAGGACTTCCCGATCCCCAACAGTCTGATGACATGGGGCGAGTGCTTCTATTACGAGAAGTAGAACAACTAATATCATACACAATCATGCTTAAACTGAAATCGACACTGGCTGCAGGGATGCTCGCTGTGAGCGCATGCGCCATGGCCTGGTCTCCGGCAGGCGACCGCATTAGCTCTCCCTGGGCCGACAAGGTTGATCCGTCAAACCCTCTGCCCGAGTATCCACGCCCGATCATGGAGCGTCCGAACTGGGTTAACCTCAACGGTCTGTGGGACTATTCGATCCTTCCGACCGCCGACAAGGCTCCCTCGAGCTATCAGGGCGAGATACTCGTGCCGTTCGCTGTAGAGTCTTCACTTTCGGGTGTCGGCAAGACTGTCGGCAAGGACAACAATCTGTGGTATCACCGCGAGTTTACCGTGCCCAATGCGTGGAAGGGACAGAATGTCATCCTGCATTTCGGCGCCGTCGACTATAAGGCCGACGTTTATGTCAATGACATCAAGGTGGCCGAGCATATCGGCGGTTTTGTGCCATTCTCGGTAGACATAACCCCCTATCTCAAGCAGGGCAAACAGAGCCTTGTAGTGAAGGTGTGGGATCCGACCGACGCCGGATATCAGGCTATCGGCAAGCAGCTTTCAAATCCCAACGGCATCTGGTACACACCCGTGACCGGCATATGGCAGACTGTGTGGATGGAGCCTGTGGCTGCCAACCATATCGAAGCCGTGAACAGTGTTCCTGATATCGACAACGGCACACTCACGGTCGACGTGCCTCTCTCGGCTCCCGCAGCAGGCAGCGTGATCGAGGTTATCGCCTTTGACGGCGGCAAGCAGATTGCTTCGGCAAAGACTACTCCGGCTTTCCCCGCAGTACTCAATATCGCCGACGCAAAACTCTGGAGCCCCGACAGCCCGTTCCTCTACGACATGGAGGTGAATCTCTATGAAAACGGCAAGAAGATCGACTCGGTTAAGAGCTATGCCGCAATGCGCAAGATCTCGACACGCCGCGACGAGAACGGTGTGATGCGCATGCAGCTCAACAACAAGGATCTCTTCCAGTATGGCCCTCTCGATCAGGGTTACTGGCCCGACGGTCTTTTCACCGCTCCCACCGACGAAGCTCTGCTTTACGACATCAAGAAGACCAAAGACTGGGGCTTCAACATGATACGCAAGCACATGAAGGTAGAGCCGGCACGCTGGTACACTCACTGCGACCGCGAGGGCATACTCGTATGGCAGGATATGCCGCGTATCAACAAGGGTCCGAAGTGGATCACTTTCCGCTGGTTTGACGACACCCCCTGGTATCCGTCGGAGGCGGGTGAGGCCAACTACCGCCACGAGTGGAAGGAGATCATGGACTTCTGCCGTCCCTATCCGTCGATTGTCGTATGGACTCCGTTCAACGAGGCATGGGGTCAGTTCAAGACCAAGGAGATAAGCGACTGGACCAAGGCTTATGATCCCAGCCGTCTCGTCAACTCGGCCAGCGGCGGCAACCATATCCCCGGTGCCGGTGACATTGTCGACATCCACCATTATCCCAATCCCACGCTCTCGTTCTACGACGGCAACAATGTGACCGTACTCGGTGAGTTCGGCGGACTCGGTCTGCCTCTCGACGGCCACCTGTGGCAGAAAGACAAGAACTGGGGCTATGTGAAGTATGAAAACGCCGGTCAGCTCACCGACGAGTATGTGAAGCTCATCGACGAGTTCATGCCTCTTGTGAAGCGCGGCTACTCGGCCGGTGTCTACACACAGACAACCGACGTCGAGGGTGAGGTGAACGGTATTATGACCTACGACCGCAAGATCACCAAGATGGATGAGAAGCGCCTGCACGACGCCAACCAGCGCCTCGTTCACTCGCTCGACAACAATAAGTGATTACGTAGCTGACCGTAAAGGTCTGACTGAATAAGAAAAAGAGGGAGATGCCCGTCGACGGGTGCCTCCCTCTTTGATATTTTAAACATACGCTGAGAGGCAATTATCGCGTGAAGGCTGCAGTTATGAAATAAATCGTTAACTTTGCGGCCGCAACGGGCTGGCATCACTGTCGGCCTCGTGTTTTGAATGATTACGTAATGGACTGGTTGCACTCTATAATTTTTGAACACAGCGCTGTTCAGGCTATAATAATACTTTCGCTGATCTGTGCCGTCGGGCTTGCTCTCGGCAAGGTCAAGATCGCCAAGGTGTCGCTTGGTGTCACATTTGTCTTTTTTGTAGGCATTATTGCCGGACATTTCGGCATATCCATCGCTCCCGATACTCTGAAATATGCCGAGAATTTCGGCCTCGTACTGTTTGTCTATGCGCTTGGACTGCAGGTTGGTCCGGGCTTCTTCAGTTCGGTGGCTCATGGCGGTGTCAGGCTGAATCTTATCGGACTTGCACTTGCAGTGGCGGGGCTGCTGTGTACGGTCGTGCTTGCCTTTGTCACTCCGGTAAGTCTGCCCGACATGATGGGCGTGTTTTGTGGCGCTACGACCAATACGCCGGCTCTCGGCGCCGTGCAGCAGACTCTGTCGCAACTCGATATACCGTCGAGCACTCCGGCTCTCGGGTGTGCGGTGACGTATCCGCTCGGAGTTTTCGGCGTAATTGTCACAATAATACTCATGCGGCGCTTCTTTGTGAAACCGCACGAGATATCCGACAATCCGGTGCAGGCTTTGCCCAAACCAAAGATCACTGAGTTTGAGGTCACCAACCCCGGCATATGCGGAAAAACGGTGGCACAGATAGCTCATTTCTCAAATTGCCATTTCGTGATTTCGCGACTGTGGCGCGACGGCATGGTGAGCATACCTACCTCGTCGACTGTGCTCAGGCTGCACGACAGATTGCTTGTGACAAGCACGCCGGCCGATGTCGAACCACTGCACATCGTGTTCGGTCAGCAGGACAAGACCGACTGGAATGCCAACGACATAGACTGGAATGCAGTCGACCGTCAGCTTGTGTCGCAGCAGTTCATCGTGTCGCGCCGCCAGATAAACGGCAAGACACTTGGCTCGCTCAGGCTGCGTAATCTTTATGGCGTGAATATCAGCCGAGTGTATCGTAGCGGTCTTCCGCTGCTGGCTACACCCGATCTGAGGCTGCAGCTCGGCGACAAGATCATCGTTGTGGGAGAGCAGAAGGCGATCGACAAGATCGAGCCGTTGATCGGCAATGCGGTGAACGTGCTCAATGAGCCTAATCTGTTTGCTGTGTTTATCGGTATTGTCCTCGGTGTGATGCTCGGAGCCATACCGTTCCATTTCCCCGGCATCGGACTGCCTGTGAAGCTCGGTCTTGCCGGAGGCCCCATCATCATGGGCATACTTGTCGGTAAGTTCGGCCCGCGGCTCCACATGGTGACGTACACGACGGCAAGCGTCAACCTGATGCTGCGTGCGATAGGTCTGTCGCTATATCTCGCCTGTCTGGGGCTTGAGTCGGGTGCGCATTTCTTTGAGACGGTGTTCCGCTCTGAGGGGCTTCTGTGGATCGGGCTGGGTGTTTTCCTGACTATCGTGCCGACATTGATTCTTGGCCTCGTCTCGGTCAAATTCTTCAAAATAGATTTCGGTACGACGGCCGGCATGCTTTGCGGCTCTATGGCCAACCCCATGGCGCTTGATTATGCCAACTCGAGTCTGCCGAGCGATCGTCCGTCGGTGGCCTATGCTACGGTCTATCCGCTCTGTATGTTCGCCAGAGTGATTCTTGTGCAGATCGTCATACTCTGCCTTTGCTGAAAAACCCGGGTTCGTGCAATCTGCCAGATAACTTTTTTGAATATGGGATTTTTGCCGGCATCCGGTGGCTACAGGGAACTGAGGGTTTATAGGATAACTGAGGTTATCTATGATCTTTCCGTGATATTTGCCGAAAAGTTTATAAGACGTGGAAGCCGTACGCGCGATCAGATTGAGCAGGCTGCCCGTAGCGGTAAACAGAACATAGCGGAAGGGAGTATCGCGTCGATGACGTCAAAGGAAACAGAAATAAAACTTACAAACGTAGCTAAAGCCTCTCTCGAGGAACTTATGCTTGATTATGAGGATTATTTACGTCAGCACTCACTTGCGCTATGGGGAAAGTCGCATCAGCGCACATTGCGTCTGCGTGAGTATCTGCGTAGCGATGATTTCATGGCGGATCCTACAAAGTATGCAATGCGGTTGAACGAAGAGGAGTACTGCAATATGTGCATCACACTTATCAATCAGGCTACTTACATGTTGAAGCGGTTGCTTGAGAGACAGCAACAGCAATTTCTGCATCAGGGCGGCATAAAAGAACAGATGTATAGAGCCCGTGTCAATTATCGGAACACAATGAATGACTCCGGCGTGTCGGACGTGTCGGAAATGTCGGACAAGTCTGGCAAGTAAGCCGGATATTACTAAAAGTGTTGATTTTATTTAATTGTCGGAAAATCTTTGTAAATTTATTGCTTGAAAGAGATTCATTGTTCTCTAATCATTCATTCTGCATTGTATTAACAGCTCTTATGCGCTACGTTTGTTTGCTTGTTCTTTTTATTGTTTCGGCGGTTGTCTCGCCGCGATTGAGTGCCTCGATAGTAAAGGGGCGTGTCGTGGATTTCGATTCGCAGGAACCGGCGGTGGGCGCTGTCGCAACTGTCATGACGTCGGACAGTGTGGCCATAGGATCGGCTCTGGTAGGTGATAACGGCGATTTTTCGATCAACGTAGCTAAACGTGGACGATATGTGCTGACTGTTCAGCTTGTGGGATATGTGACATACCGCCAGGGCGATATTGAGGTGAAGAGCGGCGGAACGGTTGACGTTGGCACCGTCGGGCTGCATGTGCAGGATGTCGGGCTTGACGAGGTTGTCGTGACTGCCGAGCGCGGAAAAGTGATATATAAGCTCGACCGCCAGAAAATCAACGCGCAGTCGGTGCTGACGGCCGCCGCTGGCACCGCAGCCGATGTGCTGAAATCGATGCCGTCGGTGCGTGTCGACTCCGACGGCGAGATATCGTTCCGCGGAAGTTCGGGCTTTCTGGTCTATGTCGACGGGAAAAAGAGCATGCTCGACGGCACACAGGCTCTCGAGCAGATTTCGTCGGCAACAATTGAGGATATCGAGATCATCACGACTCCGTCGGCCCGTTACCGCACCGATGGCGATGTGGGCATAATCAACATCACTACCAAGCGGCAGACACGCCGTGGATTTTCGGCTTCGGCTACGGCGGGGGAGAGCACGATGAACGCCTACAATTTCGATCTTAATCTTGCTTATGTCAAAGGGAGCAACCGCTGGTATCTCGGCGGCATCGCCAACCGCCTGAAAAACGAAAGTGATTTCCTGCAGACCAAGACAACGCTTGTCGACGGGTATATGACGACGTCGAAGGCCGAAGGCACGCGCTATACTTCTCCGGCCAATTATATAGCCATCGCGGGCTGGGAGATGGACCGCGGCAGCCACCGTCTCAACATCGAGGCACAGCATGGCAAGACGCGCACCGAGCGTGGCGGACACATGTCGTATGACGAGCACAGGGAGTATCTCGGAGATCTCGTAAACGATAATATCTATGACGCGCACGATAAGATAAGAAACGTGAAGCATCTCGCGCAGATAACGGCTACATATGCGTGGATACTCAATGACCGCGGCGACCGTATCGACGTCAACGGGCGTCTGCGCTACGACTGGAACAGTCTCGAGTACACCGAGAGTAATCTTTTCGACAAGTCGGGAGTCAGATATGAGGGAACGCGCGGATATGAGGACGAGCATCACTGGGATTTTGACGGCACGGCGTCATATCGTCTTAACTATAATGACAACGGGCATATGGAACTCGGATACCAGTATGTGTCGTATAGCGAGCATGGCGATTATTCGATAAAGTACTGGGACCGTGATCAGACGGCGTTTATATGGCAGGACGACATGTATGCGCCTTTCTTCTATCGCCGTCAGATACATTCGCTTTATGCGATGCTTAACCATAAGGCCGGTGCGCTGGAGTTTGACGCCGGACTGCGCGGCGATCATACTGTCGACGAGCTGACGATAGCTGTTGCCGGGGCCGACCGCGACATAAAGCGGTGGAATCTGTTTCCGTCGGCCCACATGCTCTACCGCATAGGCGAGGGCGAAAGCCTCTCAGCCGGATATTCATACCGCACGGTGCGTCCGGGCATATGGCAGCTTGAGCCTTATATCACATATGAGGATTATTACACAAAACTTATAGGAAACCCCGACATACGACCCGCATATGTGCACTCGGCCGAACTCGGATATAACCACAATTTCGGCAACGACAACTCGGTCACGGCCACAGCTTTCTGGCGCGAGCGCAGCGATGTGGCACGGCGTGTGCGCGTCCCCTATGAGCCGGGCGTGACGCTTGACTCGCTTATCAATGCCGGCGACGACCGCACGATAGGTCTTGAACTGTCGTCGCGTCTGCGTTTCACGCCATGGTGGACGGCCAATGTCAATGGAAGTGTCTTCGGCTACCGTTTCAGGAGCAAATACGAGGGATGCACTTCGGCGTCGAATGTCAGCTACTCGGCATCGCTGATAAATAATTTTACGCTCGGTCCGACGACCAGGATGCAGTTTGACGCCAATTTTGTCGGTCCGACAGTGCTGACTCAGGGACGCGAGAAAGCGTATTGTTATTTCGATCTGGCCGTGAGGCAGCAGGTCGTTAAAAACATGCTGTGGGCCTCGCTTGTTGTGCATAATGTGTTTCACACTGCCCGCTACAACAGCACCCGCATCGCCGACGGGCTTGAGTCGTACACCAACGTAAGGCCGAAGTTTCCGAACATAGCCCTCTCGCTGACGTTCAACTTCAACTCGACGATGAAAGAAAAGCAGGGAGCGGTGTCGGGCGGCGCCCAGTTTACCGGTTCCGACTTCTGACAACCGGTGCACCGCGGGTGTTATATTAGTGAAGAATGATTAATCGATAACTGATCGAAGTGAAAGAGTTTATAATAGATAAAGAGACGACAGAACGCACGGTGCTTGTGGGACTTGTCACACCTCAGCAGGATGAGGCCAAGGTGGGGGAGTACCTTGACGAGCTGGCTTTCCTTGCCGACACGGCTGGAGCTGTCACGGTGCGGCGGTTCACGCAGAAGGTCGACTATCCTAATCCGCGCACGTTTGTCGGTAAAGGCAAACTCGAAGAGATAAAGGAGTATGTCACCAACAACGACATAGGCATGGTGATCTTTGATGATGACCTTACCACCAAGCAGGTGTCCAACATCGAGCGCGAGCTGCAGGTGAAGATACTCGACCGCACGTCGCTGATCCTCGATATATTTGCCAAACGCGCCCAGACGGCCAATGCACGCACCCAGGTCGAGCTGGCACAGTATCAGTATCTGCTGCCGCGACTCACACGTCTGTGGACCCACCTCGAGCGTCAGCGTGGCGGCATAGGCATGCGTGGACCCGGCGAAACCCAGATAGAGACCGACCGACGCATCATCCTCGACCGCATCGCGCGACTGAAGGAGGAGCTAAAGTCGATCGACCGCCAGAAGTCGATACAGCGTAAAAACCGTGGCAAACTCACGCGTGTGGCTCTTGTAGGTTACACCAATGTGGGCAAGTCGACGCTGATGAATCTGCTTAGCAAGAGCGATGTATTTGCTGAGAACAAGCTGTTTGCGACTCTCGACACGACGGTGCGCAAGGTCATCATCGACAACCTGCCGTTTCTGCTTACCGACACGGTGGGATTCATACGCAAGCTGCCGACGCATCTTGTCGACTCGTTCAAGTCGACACTCGACGAGGTGCGCGAGGCCGACATACTGGTGCATGTCGTAGACATAAGTCATCCGGGCTTTGAGGAGCAGATTGCCGTTGTCGACAAGACTTTGCGCGACATATGTGGCGACGCGGCCGAGAAGCCGGTGATCATGGTCTTCAATAAGATCGACTCGTTCACCTATACGCCGAAAGATCCCGACGACCTGTCGCCGGAGCGCCGCGAAAACATCTCGCTCGACCGCCTCAGGGAGACGTGGATGAACCGTCTTGCGCCCGGAAGCTGTGTGTTTATCTCGGCGAAGAAGGGCATTAATATCGACGAGCTGAAAAAGGTGCTTTACGAACGTGCCAAGGAGATTCATCTCGCACGGTTCCCATACAATGATTTCCTCTATCAGAACTACGATGATCTGACCGTGGCCGAGACATCTAAACTCGACGGGGAGATCGATAAACAAGATAATGCCTGACGATGATGGACTGGAACCGACTGATCTGCGACAAGCGTCTGGGGCTCGAAAACTACCATGATCCGCGGAGCCGCGGCATGCGCAGCGATTTTCAGCGCGATCACGACCGCCTTGTGTTCTCATCGCCATTCCGCCGGTTGCAGAACAAAACGCAGGTGTTCCCGTTGCCCGGAAGTATCTTTGTGCACAACAGGCTCACGCATAGCCTTGAAGTATCGTGCGTGGGGCGCTCTATGGCCAACGAGGCCGTGCGTCAGTTGCGCCGCCGCTACGAGGGTGAGCCGTGGGTAGAGTGTCTCGACTTTGCCGGGGAAATTGTCGGTGCGGCCTGTCTGGCTCACGATCTCGGCAATCCGCCGTTCGGCCATTCGGGCGAGACTGCCATATCGACTTATTTCAGCGAGGGTGAGGGGCGGCATCTTAAAGATCTTTTGTCCGACCGCGAGTGGGCTGATCTGACGCGCTTCGAGGGAAACGCCAACGCTTTCCGTCTGCTCACCCACCAGTTCCGCGGACGCCGTAAGGGTGGTTTCGCCATGACCTATTCAACGCTCGCGTCGATTGTGAAGTATCCGCATGAATCTTCGGTGGCCGGTCAGCGCGGCAAATTCGGTTTTTTCACCTCTGAGGTCGATGATTTCATCAGGATAGCCGACGAGCTTGGCATGAAGCGTCTCAGTGCGCCGGGTGAGCCGCTGGTCTACTCGCGTCATCCGCTCGTCTATATCGTCGAGGCGGCCGACGACATATGCTACGAGGTTATGGATATCGAGGACGCCCACAAACTCAAGATACTCTCGACCGAGACCGTCATAGATCTTCTCGGATCTTTCTTTCCGCCCGATCGGCTGACGCGGATGCAGGCGGTTATGGACAGCGTCGAGGACCCCAACGAGAAGATCGGTTATCTTCGCTCGTGTGTGATTGGCCGTCTCGTCGAGTGCTGTGCCGACAGTTTTGTCAGACATGAGAAGGAAATACTCGACGGCACGTTCACGGGTACTTTGATAAAGAGTCTGCCCGAACGCGAGAAAATGGCCTACGACCGTTGTGCGGCGATGTCATACCGCAAAATCTACGATGCGCCGGAAGTTGTCGATGTAGAGCTTGCCGGTAACCGTATAATCACATCGCTTATGAAGCATCTGATAGATGCGGTCATAAATCCCGGGCTGAGCTATTCGCGGCTTCTGCTGTCTAAAGTGCCCGGACAGTACGACGTGCAGGCCCCGACATTGTTCGGCCGCATACAGGCCGTGCTCGACCATGTCTCGGGCATGACCGACGTTTATGCGCTCGATCTTTACCGTAAACTGCAAGGGCAGTCGCTCCCGGCTGTCTGATCAATTGACTCCGATGACCAATCGCGACTATCTGAAGAAAATGACGCAGCGGCGTAAAAAACGCAATCGCCTGCGTCGGCTTGTGCTTGCCGTGTGCATTCTTGTGGTGGCAATGGCATTTCTCATTCCCGATGGAGTGCATGACACATTTGTGGGAAATGATGATGAATCCTCATCTTATGCCGTGGCAATCGGCGATGACTGGAGCGCATATGCTGTGGCGCAGACCAATAAGGACCTTGATGAGAATATGATCGACTACACTGGCTTTACGGTCTCATTTAACTCGGTGGCACATATACCCAACTGGGTTGCGTGGACCGTGACGGCCGACATGCTTGGCCATCCTGTGGTGTCGCGCAGCGAGGGATCGTTCTCGACCGACCGCACTGTTCAGGGCTGCGCCACAGCGGCCGACTACCGTCGGTCGGGATATGACCGCGGCCACATGGCTCCCGCCGCCGACATGAAATGGGACCGTCAGGCCATGAAAGACTGCTTCATGTTCACCAATATCGCTCCGCAGACGACAACACTCAACACCGGCGCGTGGAACAAACTCGAGCAGGCTTGCCGTAACATCGCGTCGGTCGACAGCCTCGGCAGAGCCGTGGTGATATGCGGCCCGGTGATGACTCAGGGCTACCGCGCCACGATAGGCGACTCGCAGGTCATGGTTCCGCCCGCATTCTTCAAAGTCGTGCTTTACCGCCGTACCGACGGGGCGCCGGCGACAATCGGCTTCATTATGAACAACGGAAAAGTCGACGGAGGCATGCAGAAATGCGCCATGACAGTCGATGAAGTCGAGGACATAACGGGACACGACTTTTTCACGACGCTGCCCGACTCGATCGAGCAGCAGATAGAATCAGTATTCGATTTCTATAACTTCTCTACCGGACGATGATAATCGAAGGCGATACAGACACGATTTGCGCGATATCGACTCCGCCGGGCATCGGTGGAATCGCAGTGATCAGGGTCAGCGGCCCGAAGGCATTTGAGGCCGTAAATCAGATATGGAAAGGAAAAGATCTCGCAGCGGCGCGTCATGCGACACTTCTGGTAGGCGAAATAATCGACGGCGGCCAGGTGCTTGACCAGGCTGTCGTCTCGCTGTTCCGTGCCCCGCATTCCTACACCTCGCAGGACACGGTGGAGATCTCGGTGCACGGGTCGGTCTACGTCCAGTCACGCCTGTTGCGTCTGCTCATCGATACCGGCTTTTGCCGCATGGCGGAAGCGGGGGAGTACACCCGCCGTGCATATCTGGCCGGACGCCTTGATCTGGCACAGGTCGAAGCCGTGGCCGACATACTCTCGGCCCGCACTGCCGGAGCACACAGCATAGCCATACATCAGCTCAAGGGGGCGCTGACCGGACGGATACGCGAGCTTAGAGAGCAGTTGATCGAACTTGCGTCGCTTCTCGAGCTTGAACTCGATTTCTCGGAAGAAGACGTTGAGTTTGCATCGCGCGACAAACTTCAGCAACTCGCCTGTCAGATCATCGGGCGCATCGATGATCTGACCGAATCGTTCGCTACCGGTCAGGCCATACTCACCGGCTTCCCTTTCGCCCTTGCCGGAGCCACAAACGCAGGAAAATCCACACTTCTCAATCTTCTCCTTGACGATGACCGCGCCATAGTGTCCGACATACACGGCACCACCCGCGATACGATACAGGACACATTCAGCATCGGCGACACGCTTTTCCGCGTCACCGACACGGCCGGACTCCGTGAAACCGATGACCCGATCGAGCGTGAGGGCATCAATCGTACCTGCAAAGTTATACACGAAGCCCGCCTCGTTTTATGGTTAATTGGCCAAAACACTACATCCGGGGTCTTGGCCGAAATATGGGAGCATCTCGCACCCAGCCTCGACAGCAGTCACACACTGTTGCCCGTAATAACGAAAACCGACATGTCCGCCGATCCGTCGGCCGACGTCGAGAGAATAGCGGGGGAGTTGAGGATGCTTCCCGGCATTGATAGAGTCACGCTGGAAGATCCGATACCGCACACAGTAGCCGACAGCTCGACACTCGACGCACTCCGCGCGACGATCAGCCGCATCGCCCGGCCGCACACCACCTACCAGCCCGGCGACGTCATAATCACCAACGAGCGACAGCGTCAGGCCCTGCTTAGCGCCCGCGCCGAACTCGTAAACACCCGCGACGCCCTCACCGCCGGACTTCCGCCCGACCTCGTCGCCCACCACCTCCGCCACACCATCGCCAGCCTCGCCTCCATCACCGGCGACATCACCACCCCCGACCTCCTCACAACCATCTTCTCCCGCTTCTGCATCGG
>CAYMEX010000027.1:0-30129 GCA_964389525.1 uncultured Muribaculaceae bacterium
AGATTCAGATGGTATAAACGTACAACTGACTGTATGTGTCTTGATATAATCGCTCATTTTATCAATGTCAAATTCTTCTTTTTTAATGGAACATGCATATGTAATTTTCTTCGGAAGTTGTTTTTCGACATTAAGGATATTTACATCTACAGTTGCTTTATCAAAAATCTTGAATCCGGCAAAATCAATTAACTCGGAAGTATTATACTGACTTGACAATAGCATGCGAAGGGATTGGCCATAATCTGATTTCATCCAGCCATTAGATGTGATAAAAGATAATAATGCGTTCTGTTTCAGGAGCTCCATGCCCATTTCATAGAACAGGCAATATATATCCCCCGTCCGTTTATATGTCTTATAGCCCATTTTTTGAAGTGCATCTGCATTTGTTCCCATCTTTTGTAATTGAATGTAAGGTGGATTACCTATGACACAATCAAATCCTATAAAATGTCCTGCATCATCCAAAATCTCAGGGAACTCTATACGCCACTCAAAGGCTCCGATAAACATCTGGTTACTTCTGATTTCGTCTATTTCATTGTTAAGCTGACAAATCTTGGCTTTTAATTTTAGTGCGTTTTTTTGTTGTTGCGCTTTTTCTTTTGTGGATATTTCAAATAATTGGGGAGCAAGTAGATTATTAAGTTCCTTTTCTAACTGATTTTTTTGCAAAATTTTCGGATCATGCTCGCATATTTGTGTTCGTAATGTAGATTTAATCGTTGAAATTAGATCTTCCAATCTACGTTTTTCATCTTTGCTATGGGCGTTCTTATAATGATTTACATAATCCTTGTATTGGCTTATTGATGTTCCTGTCTTTTTGAGGATTTCTGAAATATCTTGTTTGAGATCAAAACGGTGTATAAGAGAGTTTCCGGCTTTGATATTAATGTCTATGTTTGGAAGTGTCTCTAAGTTTAGATATCCACTATCCTTTGTGTAGTAGGCATTTTTCAACAGTTCAATCCATAGACGAAGACGGCATATGTTAACGGCATTAGGGTTGATGTCAACTCCGAAAAGGCAGTTCTCGATGATTTGGCGTTTCTCGCTGAAAAGCGCTTCCTGAATGCGTTGACTCTCACTGTTTCCGGGGATATAAATAAATGGATCCCCGTCTGCATCAGAAACAATAAGTTCGTCATTTATAATTTCTAAGCTCCAATCTTGTTTTTTGATGCGTTTTCCGTTGCAATCTAAAAGGATACCGAGATCGTATTTTGTACGGATGATTTCATTGAGAGCAGACACAAGGAAGTGCCCTGAACCTACGGCTGGGTCGCAAATCCGTATGGAATTCACAATGGCATTGGCTTTTTTGAGGTCATATATGTCTTTTTCTTTCAAGGTCTCATAATCGGCACAATTCCAGTTAGTTTCCTCGTTGAATTTCCGTACTATAGTAGATTGAATAGCTTTCCGGCTCATATACATTGTAATGGCACCAGGGGTAAATACAGAGCCATCTTTATGCCCATTGATCTTCTCGAAAATAAGTCCTAGAACGGAAGCGCTGATGAGAGATTTTGATGTCTCTTGCACTTCTTCAGAGTTTTCACTAGCAAAATCGTAAGCTTCAAGAAATTCTAAAAGATAAAGCAATGTTGGCAGTTGCTTGTATCGTGGTTTTCGCTCGTCTCTAAGTACAGTGCTACTGTAAAGAGGTAGTTCGCTGTTATCTAGGCTGCTGATTCGGATTGTTTTACGCTCTAATGTACTTATTTCAAATAGAGAACTGTTTAGATATGGTACTTTACCAAACTTGTCATTTATAACTTTAGTTCGATCTTCTGGGCGTTTTGCCAATACTTGAAAGAACAACTTGTTTAATTCGTCATAATCTGGAATAAACTGAGGTCGTAGAAAAGCATATGTTGCATCTCCTTTATGGTATTTTATAAGTTGGGCTTCCAGTAATTTTAGAAATAGAATTCTGTTTATCCAACTTATAGTTAATGTCAATGCAACATTAAAAAGCTGTTCTGACTTGTCTTTTCCGAACGAAGTTCGGTCTGGTATATTGTCTAACCAATCTTCACTGTCAAGAATGGTAATTGTATTTTCAAGTATGGATGCAGAATTTCGATGAGTGACATTGCGACGGGTAATAATGCGTTTATGACTATCTTTTTCTTCAATTTCTTCCAAACCGATAATATAAAGCAATTCGCTATAAAACTTTGTGTTAAGAGAATTGCTATCGCTTTGGAAGCTTTTTTTTAATAAATGTTCTGGACTGAAAATTTTATACAACTCTATAAGACCTTTATCTGTACCATTGTTTAAGAAGGTTTGGTATTTTAGAATATCAAACCATGTATAAGATATACTGTCTTTTACTGATTCGATAGCTTTTGCAGCAATCTCTTTGTAAAAGAAGTCGGTTTTTTCAGATGTCAAAGTACCGTTATTGAATTCGATGAACTGTTTGACGAGTTTTTTGTTTGAGTAGAATAAACGTTCGAACTCTTGAGCATCGAAAATAAAGAACTCATAGATATTTGTAACTACAAGCTGTTTTAACTCAAAGTTTTTCTTTCCGATGCGCTCACGAAGATAGTATAACAGCAGTTCTTGCAATGCTTTTCTGTTCAGATTGTCTTTACTAATCATTTCAGAAGCGTTGGTCGGCATTTTTACTTCGAATATTACCCCTACAGGATTATCAATAGTACGACCAAGATGGACTGCAAAATCAATATCACCTGTGGGAGATACTTTGTAGTCTTGTCCATAGAAAGTAAGCTTTAGAAAATCCATCAAGTCCCCTTTGACTTTTTCCTCTCTATCTAAAGTCGCAATTTGTTCGAAAAACATACCCAGTTGGTTCTTGAATATGTCAAAAGACGATTTATCAACACTTACTTGACGGTAAGCCTTATTCAATGATTTTGCTATTGTGAGATCGGACATAATTTAATTTCAATAGGTTTTATATTTCGAGTAAATCAAATGATAATGTTATTAAGGCCGTTCCTCTAGCCATTCTTTAAGTTTTGCTTGTAGTAGCTGCTTATCAGGAAGATATAATGCATATTGCTGTGCGTAGATATTGGAATCCTTCGGTAAAGTAAGTTCTACTAATGCGTCCTTCTTTTCTTTGCAAAGTAGAATCCCAATTGTCGGGTTCTCAAAATCTTGTTTCACATGTCGATCATAATAGTTGACATACATTTGCATTTGCCCTAAATCTTGATGTGTTAGTTTGCCTACTTTAAGGTCAATAAGTACATAACATTGTAGAAGTCTATTATAAAAGACTAAATCAACATAGAAATTTTCTTCATCGAAAGTAAATCGTTTCTGACGTGCCTCAAATAGAAATCCTTTACCCAATTCCAATAAAAAATGCTGCATTTTGTTTATTATGGCATTTTCCAGCTTCGTTTCAGAATACAATATATCAGGTTTAAGCCCTAAGAATTCTAATGTCAAAGGATTCTTAATAATATCATCAGGATTATTCACAGTTTGCCCTTCTTGAGCCAAACGCATGATCTTATCTTTGTCTTTGCTAATGGCCAATCGTTCAAATAGACTTGAATTATATTGTCGCTGTAGTTGTCGCACGCTCCAATTTTGTTTCTGGCATTCAATCTCGTAAAAATTACGTTCTGCATCAGATTCAATACGCATCAGTACTAAATAATGGGACCATGAAAGTGTAAACGGATATTTTTCAGTAAGTTGTATTGTACTTCCGGCGCTTTTTTGAATTTGGTCAACACTGTTGACCAAATTATTGATTGAAAAATTGGTCATCATTGTGTCATTCATTTTAGTCGAATATATTATAAAAAACTTGCGGCATCTTTTTAGAGTTTCGATAGACCAGCCTTCTCCTAGTCGTTCTGTCAATATCGCTGAGACACCTTTTAAAAGTTGCTTGCCGTATGCTGCACGTTCTTCACTTTCTTGCACCACAGTTACAATAATGCGCCCTATTTCATATTTGGTGATAACTTCGGTAATGTTTATTGTTTTTGCGACATGTGTCCGTGCAACTACTATCAATCGTTCAACACGTTCTGCTATATTTGTAATTATATGGCTGTCTATGCTTTGTACCTTATTCATTGTAAAATTATATTTCTGATCTATAAAGATACTATTTGATCAATGGCTTTTATTATGCAGTTAGTTTATTTCGTGCGTATATTGTTCTGGTTATTTGCGAAGTTAGCTATTTTTCTGAGATTTTGGTAGTTTGTGTCAAAAAAAACGGGATGCAGCAATGCACCCCGGCTGAAATAATGGGTATAGGTGGGGTTATTCTTCTTGTTCTTCGGGGGTGCGGGCGTCGGCGGGGAGGGTGCGGTGCAACAGCAGCCAGCCGAGAAATCCGGCAAGCAGCGATCCGATCACGATGCCGAGTTTGGCGTGACTCAGAAGTGCGGCCATCGCGGGCGATGCGTCGCCGAACGACAGGTTGGCGATAAAGAGCGACACTGTGAAACCGATGCCGCCGAGCATCGATATCGCAAACATCATTTTCCAGTCGGTGTTTTCAGGCATTGGCGCGAGTTTCAGCTTAACGGTCAGCCATGAGAATGTGAAAATACCTAACAGCTTGCCGAACACCAGGGCGCACATTATGGCGATGCTCACTCCCTCGAATACCGATGCCGGAGCCGTGTCGAGAAGATATATACCGGCATTTGCAAACGCGAACAGCGGAAGTATGATGTAGTTGACGGTCGAATGCAGTGAGTCTTCAAGCTCCTGAAGCGGCGAAATCACTTTGTCGGAAGCCGATTCGATCTGTTTAAGCCAGTTCATCTGATCTTTGTTGAGTATGCTTCGGCGGTTGAGCAGTTCGTCGTCAGCGGCGTTGAACTTGCGTATCTCGGCGCGTATTGTCTTAATGTATTTCTTTGGCGCGAATACCGGCTTGGCCGGGATGCAGAAGGCCACGAGCACACCCGCGATGGTCGGGTGGATGCCGGAGTTGAGAAACAGAAACCATATGACGGCTCCGATGCCGAGATAAAACCAGTTGTTCTGTATACGCAGCACGGCGCCAAGCTGCAACAGGCCGAGCAACAGCAGTGCGACCAGAAGCAGGGTTATTTCGATATGCGTGGAGTAGAATGCCGCGATGACGATGATGCCGCCTATGTCGTCGACAACGGCGAGTGTCGTCAGAAATATCTTCAGCGACAACGGCACTCTCTTGCCGAGCATCGACAGCACTCCGAGCGAGAACGCTATGTCGGTGGCCATGGGTATGGCGGCTCCTCGGGCATATGGTGTGCCGTGGGCGAACATCATATAGATCACAACCGGAAGAACCATGCCGCCGACTGCGGCGATGATGGGCAGCAACGCTTGTTTGACCGAAGAGAGTTCGCCGACGAGTATCTCGCGTTTTATCTCAAGGCCGATCGAGAAGAAAAATATCGCCATCAGAGCGTCGTTGATGAAGTCGAGCATCGACATGGGGTGTCCCGAGTGGCTGAAAAGATTGAAGTCTCCGACCTGCAATGCTACCTTATGCTCCCAGAATCCGAAATAATACTGGTTGATGCCCGGAATGTTGGCGATGATAAGTGCGAGTGCTGTCACTGCGATCAGCACATTGCCTCCCGACGCATGGCGCTTGAGCGACAGGCGGGCGGTGTAGAACACATTGCGGCTCTGGGGCTCATCGTGTGGCGCATGCTTGTGCGCGGCATTGGCTGAAATAGTCGTTGACGTGGCGTTTTTCATATCTATAAGTGAAATGTCCTGTAGGAAACAATGAAGTGATTTTAACTTATAAGCAGAAATCACTTCAAGATTTATAACAATCATATAGCCCTGTTTGATTGACATATGATGACAGTTAAAAATCGGCGGTAAATTTTCAGTTTAATGGATTTGGACTTATTTTAGTGGCATAAACAAAACGTGAAATGGATATAGTGCTTTATATACTGGCGGCGATATGCCTTCTGATCGGATTTGCCGGATGCTTCCTGCCTGTTCTGCCGGGGCCGCCGGTGTCATATCTCGGACTTCTGCTGCTGCAGGCGACCGACCGTTACGATTTCTCCATAACTCAGCTCGTGGTGTGGGCGATACTGGTTGTCATCGTCTTTGCCATGGATTATCTGCTGCCGGTACTTGGCACAAAGTATAGCGGCGGAAGCAGCTGGGGGAAATGGGGCTGCCTGATCGGTTCGGTCGCGGGCATATTCTTCTTCGCTCCCTGGGGTATCTTACTCGGTCCGTTCATCGGCGCATGGATAGGGGAGCTGATCGGTGGGAAAGCTGTCGGCGAAGCTGCGAAAGCCGGATTTGGTGCGTTTATCGGTTTTATCTTCAGCGTAGTTGTCAAGGCCGTGTTATGCGGATATTTTATCTATTGTGCGATAGTAGGCGCCTGATTCTGGTCTGACAGGCCGACTATCGCTCTTCTCCTCATCGAATATTCTTCGTATCTTTGACTCAAAGAAGTGGCTTACGCCACCGCGACCCGGCCTTGATAGGCCGACTATCGCTCTTCTTCTCATCGAATATTCTTTGTATATTTGAAGTTCAGAAACAGAGTAAAAGTGTTTGCATCGTTTTTAGCACGCAGAATGAGCCTGATGAGATCCGATCGCCGCAGCATGATCGGATCGGTGGTCGCTGTGGCCGGAATTGCACTTTCTGTCTGCACGATGATGCTTACGGTTGCGGTCTCACGCGGATTCAGCAGCGAGGTCACAGCCCGTCTGCTGGCGTTTGAAGCGCCGCTGACAGTCTCTGCTCCCGACATGATTGACGCGACGTCGATGGTTGCCGTGACACCTCAGTTGAAAGAGGTAATCGACGGCGTGTATCCCGGTGCCGAGAGCGTGCCCGTGTGGCAGACTCCTGCTATGGTGAAGTCGCCCGACGGATTCGACGGACTGATATTGAAAAACCTGACGGGCGAGAGCCACCGGCGGTTCATCGGTTCCTCTCTGGTCCGGGGTAACGTGCCTGAGCGCAAGAACGAGATACTGTTGTCTTCAGTCTCGGCTGCCGCGCTCGGTGTCGACACAATGGACAGAGTCGATCTGGCTATGTTTGCCGACGGGGCTATGAAGCTGCGCCGTGCTACGGTGTCGGGCATTTACAACACTCATTTTGTTGACTACGACCGAAATATGGCGTTCGTCGACTCTGCCCTGCTTATTGGTGCGCTTGGCGCCGGTGCAGGCGACTATGCTTCGTTGGTCGAAGTCTTTGCCGACGGGAAAACCGGCGACTTCCCCGAAATGGCCATGAGGCTTCAGAGTGCTCTGTCTAAGGCTAATTTCAAAGGGCAGCTCTCCGACTACTACAGGGTCGACAACTTTGCCGACAAGGCTTCTGCCTATCTCGGCTGGCTGGCGCTTCTCGATGTGAATGTGCTGGTGATAATTGGCCTTATGGCTTTCATTGCCGCGTTCACGCTGACGTCATCGATGATTGTGATTGTGCTCGAAAGAGTACGTTCGATAGGCGTGCTCAAGGCGTTGGGAGCTGAAAACCGTCAGCTCCAGTCTGCATTTGTCATTCTCGGCATGCGTCTTTTGCTGTGGGGCATTCTGATAGCCGATATCGTCTCGGTTTCACTCATCATGTTGCAGCGTTCGTCGCACATTCTCCCTCTCGATCCGCAGAATTACTATCTCGATTATGTGCCTGTCGAACTGACTTGGCAGATCTTTGCGATTGTCAATGTGGGGGCGCTGGTGCTTGGTGTGCTCACGATGCTTGTGCCGGTAAAGGTCATATCGACAGTGCGCCCCGTGAGAGTGATATCGTTTGAATAATAGTAACCAAAATACATAAGATATATGGACAGAAAACTGAAAGTGAGCGTAGTCGGTACCGGCAAGATTGTAAAGGAGGTGCTTCCGCTCATCACGCGCGACGACATGCGCTATGCGCTCACGTCGGTCTATGCCCACAGCAATGTCGATGAGGCACGCCGGCTTGCCGATGTCTACGGTATACTTGCGGTCTATACCGACTATGAGCAGCTTTTGCGTGAGGATGATGCCGATTTCATATATATAGCCAATGTCAACACCGCCCACTATGATTACGCGATGAGGGCTCTTGAGTGTGGCCGTAATGTCATTGTGGAGAAGCCGCTGTGCACGACTCTCGACGATGCGGCCACGCTTGTCGATATCGCGCAGAAAAAACATCTCTACATATTTGAGGCCGTCTCATTGCTGTATAACCCTGTATATGCGGAGATTGCGCGATCGTTGCCCGACATCGGCCGCATATCGATGGTGACATGCAACTACAGCCAGCTGTCGAGCCGCTATGCCATGTACTGCGACCATGTGGTGGCGCCGGCATTCGATCCTGCGCTTGCCGGCGGTGCGTTGATGGATCTGAATGTCTATAACATAAATTTTGTGACAGGTCTTTTCGGCAGCCCGGTAAAAGAGACATATTTCCCGCGCATCGGATACAACGGAGTGGATCTTGCCGGGGCGGCTGTGCTCGAGTACGACGGATTTCCCGTCGTATGCTGTTCGGCCAAGGATTCCGATGCCCCCTCGGGTGCCGTCATTCAGGGCGACAAGGGATATATCGAAGTCAAGTCGTCGGTCAGTGTGCTCACCCGTGCCGAAGTGCACGTCGGCAAAGAGCTGACGAAGGTTTTTGAGGTTCCGCGCGATTCTCACCGCCTGGAATTTGAGTTCCGCCGTTTCCGCGACATATACCTGTCCGGCGACTATGCGGCGATGCTCGACAAGAGCCGCATTGCGCTTGAGGTAATGAGGATTATGTCATCTCTCAGGAAATAAGATAAATAGTGTCAGTAAAAGATGGAAAAGGCTCCGCTGTTCTCCATAATCACGATATGCTTCAATGCTGCGAAGACGATCTTGCCGACACTCGACAGTGTCAGGGCTCAGTCGTTCGGCGACTTTGAGTATATCGTGCAGGACGGAGACTCCACCGACGGCACGGTGGACCTTGTCACGAACGCCGGCATACGCAATCTCAGGCTGGTAAGCGAGCGCGACGGCGGCATATACGATGCCATGAACCGTGGGCTTGGACGGGCTAAGGGCGAATACGTCATCTTTCTGAATGCCGGCGATGCCTTTCACGGCAGCGGCACGCTTCAGCGCATCGCCGACTGTATCGGGCGCGACAACCGTCCGGGCATCGTGTATGGCCAGACGGTGATTGTCGATAAAGACCGGAAACTTATCGGGCTGCGTCATCTCACGGCGCCCGCCGATCTGCGGCTGAGCGACTTTGCCGACGGCATGCTTGTGTGTCATCAGGCATTTGTGGCATTGCGGCGTATAACAGGCCTCTACAATACAGGCTATCGTTTTTCGGCCGATTACGAGTGGTGTATAAAGTGCCTGCAGCACTCGCGGCACAATGTCTATGCCGGAGATGAGCCGCTTATCGAGTATCTCAATGAAGGCGCCACCACACGCAACCGTATTAGTTCACTCATTGAGCGTTTCCGCATCATGTCGGTATATTTCGGCCTCTGCACCGCAATATGGCGTCACATAGGATTTGTCGCCCGTGCGATAAAAAGAAAATCATTATGATACAATTCAATACAACTTTCTTTATACCTGTCGACAAGGTCGATGAAGCCGTGTCGTGGCTTGTCGCCGAGTACATGCCGGAGCTGAAGGGCCGGTGTGGCGGCGCGACGCTTGGTCGTCTGCTGACGGCTGTCGAGGAGGATCATATCGGCCTCACGGCGAGTGCCGTGTTTGAGAGCGAATGCGATGCCGAGAAGTGGGACGCCTCGGTCGGCGGCTCGTTGAGAACTCGCATGGCACAGTCGCTCGGCATGCGGCAGATACTTCATTTCAGCTCAATGATCGAGATAATAGATGCCTGAATCTGTGAAGCCTGAGGTAGGGAAGGAGTGGGATCGGGTTATACTTGGCATCGACCCCGGCACAAACGTGATGGGATATGGCGTGATAGGCGTCAGGGGAAAGACTCCACACATGATCACGATGGGAGTTCTTACTCTTGGACGCATGGGATCGCACTATATGAAGCTACGTCGCATCTACGAGCGTGTGCAGGGGCTGGTCGAACAGTATCTGCCTGACGAGTTTGCGATCGAGGCACCTTTCTTCGGCAAGAATGTGCAGTCGATGCTGAAGCTCGGCCGTGCGCAGGGAGTGGCGATGGCGGCCGCGCTGTCGCGCGACGTGCCGATATTCGAGTATGAGCCGCGTAAAGTGAAGATGGCCATTACAGGCAATGGAGGCGCGAGCAAGGAGCAGGTGCGCGAGATGCTCATAAGGATCCTGACGATCAGCCGCGACTCGCTCTTGCCCGAGCTTGACGCCACCGACGCGCTTGCGGTGGGATTGTGTCATTTCTATGAGAGCTCGAGGGTCGTGCCGAGCGGAGGGCCGAAGTCATGGAAAGACTTTATTGCGAGTCACCCCGAGCGTGTCAAATGACTTTGTTGTTGTTCATAACAATTATGTAGTGTGATGCGTTTAAAGTAAAAGGGACTTATAATGGACGCATACTATTATGGATGACAAAAAGACAGCGGTCCGTCAGATATGGCAGGAGTGTTTTCACGACAGCCGCCAATGGATGGATATGTTTTTCTCTGAGGTCTACGACGACGATGAGGCTCTTGTGCTCGAGTACAACGGCCGGCCTGTCAGTTCGATGTTGCTCAGGCGCTATATGATGCTGTTTCATGGCGAGGAGATACCCGTAGGATATGTCTCGGGTGCCGCGACAAGGCGCCATGACCGTGGCCACGGCTATATGTCGGAACTGATAAGGATCGCTCTCAGGCATGCGCGCCATCGTGGCGATCTGCTTGTCTCGCTCATACCGGCGTCAAGGAGACTCTTCGGGTTCTACGGCAGGCTCGGCTTCTCCACGGTCTTTTATATAAAAGAAGACCGTTACACCTCCCGGCATAGTTTCTCTCCCTCCGCAAGCTACACTTGTGTCGACAATGTCGATACCGACGAGGTTTTCGGCTTTTTCAGAGACCGCGAGCTCATGCGCGACGGGTCGTTCACTCACAGCCGCGACGATTTCAGAAGCATCTTGAAAGACAATATTATCGACGGAGGCACGGTGCTGGCAGTCAGGCGTGAGTCGGCCGACGGTATAGCCGCTCTGGGTTTTGCCACTGTCGATGAAGATGATAACCGGGTTGTCGTGAAAGATGTGCTGGCGATCGACGAAGACGCCTCAGAGGGTCTTCTCGACCAATACCGGCGTCTTTATCCCGGCAAGTCGTTTACTGTCATAAGGCCGGTCTATCAGGGAGCGGTGCCGATCGCGTCGCGCGGCATGGCACGCATTGTCAACGTCGGCGAGACTCTTGCGGTTATCGCCCGGCGGTTCCCCGCTCTGAAACTTAACATCCGGGTCAGCGATGACCTTATCGGCGACAACAACGCCGTGTTTATGATGGATTCAGGCCAGGTGTCGACCACTTCCGATTTCGGTGGCAGGCTTGATCTTGATGTGACGGTGCAGACACTCGCGCTTATCCTTTTCAGCACACCGAAAGTCGGAGACGTGTTCGGTATACCGAGTCTCAGACCCTATATGTCCCTGATGCTCGAGTGATCTCACTCAGCGCGTCAGCTCAGTTCTACGACAGTTATGCCGGCGCCACCAAGCCGCACGTCCTCGTCGGCGGCACGCACGACTCCGGGAACGCTGGATAGATATTGCCTTATGGCCTGACGCAGTGCGCCGGTGCCGGTGCCGTGAAGTATTCTCACCCTTTGTGCCCCGAACTGTATGGCATCGTCGATAAAATACGTCACGGCCTGCAGCCCCTCGTCGACTCTCATGCCGCGTATGTCTATCTCCTGTTTGAAATTCAGTCTCTTTTCACGCATGGCGTCTGCCGTGTCGCGCGATACAAACGACGCGGCTTTGGCGGCGCTCTTTTCCTGAGCCTGTGTCAGACGCAGGCGGTCGAGCGCTATGGTCGTCTTGATGATGCCGAATGTCACAGTAGCCTTGTTTCCGTTTATTTCGGTCACACGGCCCGGTGTCGACTGGCCCTCCATCTTCACCATGTCGCCTACTTCTATCGTTTTGCTTGCCGTAGGCTTGGCCGGCTGGAGCTCGCCGGCTTTGTTCTTACGGTGAGTTTTCTTTTTAAGCTCCTTGGGGAGCGATTGGTCGGGAGTGAGCTGGCCTACGCTCTTTTTTGTTTCCTCGAGTTTGCGTCGTGCCTCAAGTGTGGCGTTGCGCTCGGCCTGGGCGTGCTTTATGTCGCGTATCGTTCGCTCGATGGCGGCATTGCTTCCCTGCAGTATCTTGCGGGCTTCCTCCTGAGCCTCGGCAATGATTTCGCGGCGTCGCGACCTGAGCTGGTCGGCCTCGGTCTCATAACGCTCGATGGCCTGCTCGATGCGTTTCTCTTTCTGCCGTATGTCGAGACGCTTGTTTTCCCAGTATTTGCGGTCGCGCGCTATGTCGAGAAGATAGCGGTCCATGTTGACGTAGTCGCTGCCGACAATTTCGCGGGCTGCGTCTATCACGTTCTGTGGCAGTCCTGTCTGGCGTGCGATCTCGAGCGCGAAAGAGCTTCCGGGCTGTCCGACCGACAGACGGAACAGAGGCTTCATCAGATGGCGGTCGTAGAGCATCGATCCGTTGACAAGCCCCTCGGTGTCCTCGGCAAAATGCTTGAGATTCTGATAATGGGTCGTTATCACGCCCCACACTTTCTTGCGGTTGAGCTCGGCGAGTATCGCCTGCGCTATGGCACCGCCTATCTGGGGCTCTGTGCCTCCGCCAAACTCGTCGACGAGCACAAGCGATGCGGCCGAGCCACCCGACAGCACACGCTTCATGTTGCGCAGATGAGAGCTGTAGGTCGACAGATCGTTCTCTATCGATTGGTCGTCGCCGATATCGATGAATATGCTGTCAAATATGCCGATGTGTGAATTTGACCAGAGACAGGGGAGTAGTCCGCACTGCGTCATGTACTGCGTGATGCCGGCGGTCTTTAGACATATTGACTTTCCTCCGGCATTGGGGCCTGAGATGACGAGTATGCGGGCTCCTGCGGGCAGAACGATGTCGAGGGGCACGATCTCGCGTCCCTGGCGGTTGAGCGACATGAGGAGTTCGGGGTGTCGTGCGCCATACCACTCTATCACCGGTTTGTCGTGTATTGTCGGCATGCTTGCGTCGACATCTTTTGCAAACAGGGCCTTGGCTCTGATGAAGTCGAGGCGCGTGAGCACATCGATATTGATTTCCACCGAATCGGCAAACGGACGCAGCTCGTCGGTCAGTTGTGCGAGTATGCGGGCGATTTCGCGACGTTCGTCGAGCTGCAGCTGTCTGAGGCGGTTGTTTGCCTCAACCACTTCCGCCGGTTCGATATAGATTGTTTTGCCGGTCGCCGACTCATCATGTACGATTCCGGGGATCTTGCGTTTGTTCATCGGGGCGACCGGGACGACAAGACGTCCGTCGCGTACGGTCGGAGTCGTGTCATGGTCGATCCAGCCTTCGGCCGAAGCACGTGCCATTATGCGGCGCATCACCGAGTTCACCATTCCTCCCGCCGTCGATATCTGTTGTCTGATTGAAGCCAGTTCCGGCGATGCGTTGTCCTTGATTTCCCCCTTGCCGTCGATCACCCGGTCGATGAGCCTGATGACCTGGGGGAGTGGCATAAGTTCAAAAGCGATAGCCTCGAGCTGAGGCCATGAATTTCCCGAGTCACTGCGGTCGGCGTTGAAAAAAGCATGCACTTCGGCGGTGCACTGCATAGTGCGCCTGATCAGCGAAAGCTGGTCGGCGTCGAGCACCGATCCCTGCAGTCTGAGTCGGCCGTTGGTCTCGCTCATCGACTGCTGCGGCATGGTGTCGAGCGGGATATGCGCGTCGCAGTCGGCCGACAGGGTGTACAGATACTCGCCGACAGCAAGCAGACTGTCGCGCACGGTTGTGAAATCTGTACTGAATGTCATGCCGGCGACCATAGATCTGGCGTCGTCTGAGATACAGTGGGCAGTAACGGCTTCGCGCACTGCATGAAAGCCTATTTTGGTCTCGAAATTATCCGGAAAAATCAATTGTAGCTGCAATTAAAAAACTTAGTCAAAATTATTATTTTTTGGTTGAAAAAACAAATGCGGGCGGCAGCGCGTTATATTTCCAAAAAGAAAATTAAACACACATCAATTAAATAAATTATTTATTATGTCAGCCTTAAAAGTAAATTGCTGGGGGACCACCAGATATTGGTGGGCTATTCTCATTGTAGGCATTCTGTTGGTTATTGGCGGATTTGCTTACTGGTTCTGGCCGCAGGCCGGTTACGCTGTTGCTTCCCAGATCTTCGGGTGGCTTCTTATTCTTGCCGGAGTTGTGCAGTTATGCTATTCGGCAGGGCAGAACCGTCCGCGCGGATGGGGATGGTGGTTGGCCGGAGGTGTCATAGACATGTTCATTGGTTTCATGCTCGTAAGAAGTGTGATGCTGTCTGAGCTTGTTTTCCCATACTTCCTCGCCGTAGTATTCATATTCTGGGGTATAAGTGCGGTTATACAGTCTGTCAGTGTCCGTGCCGGGCGTGGATGGTGGCTGTATCTGATCAACGGCATACTCCTTATGATCATCGGATTCTTCTTCCTTGAAGCCGGATACGTGCAGAATATGATGATGGTATCGTTCCTTGCGGCTCTGTCGTTTATCTATTGGGGATTCTCGATCGCGATGACCGCCTACGATCTTAAGCCATACGAGTAAAACTTCAGGTAGACTTCTTTTTATTTTCCATACATATATCCGATGCCGGGTCCTTATGATCCGGCATCATTTTTATGGAATTGAGCATGTGGGGATTTTCCTCGCTCGCCTCCTTCGCACTTCTGTTGCGTTGCACCCACACACTCTCCATGACGGTTTCGTGAAAGCGAAAGTGTCTGTCCACGTCCGTCGAAGACGTCGCATATCCGTAGCGGGCATTCTGCAACCCCTCGCGTCCCACTTTCTTTCGCCAGGCGTGGTGTCTCATGCCGGAGGCATGACATTTTGCGTTGCACCCACACTCTCTCCATGGCGGTATCGTGAAAGCGAAAGTCTGCCCACGTCCGTCGAAGACGTCGCATATTCGTAGCGGGCATTCTGCAACCCCTCGCGCCCCACTTTCTTTCGCCAGGCGTGGTGTCTCATGCCGGAGGCATGACATTTAGTTAACCGGGTTCGCTTGCGAGCCCGGGTTAGATCGCCCGCTACCGTGTCAGCCCCGGAAGGGCTGTACCTCACTCTCACGGGAGTAGGGACGCACGGCTCGTGCGTCCTTTAATAGCATGAATATTATAAAGAGAGTCGCAGCTGTGTCAAAATTGGCTTTGGGCGTACTTTTGCACGCCAATACATCGAAAGATGTAGATCGATATTGTGGTATAATATTGATTAGTAGGGGCGTGCGAAAGTACGCCCACAAATTGAATATGGTATTTCCCAAGTCATAATGAACAAAACGAACTGCACTTCAAAAGCTTTTCGTCGAACTTTTGAGGTGCAGTTCAATTACGACACAGTTTCTTGTTTGGCTTGCGCTGGCAATTAAAGGTCTTGTAATTCGATTGCCTCTGCATTGAAGAGCCGGTGATGACATCTTCCTTGCTGTGCCAGTGCGCAGAGAACTTGATGTGTGGTTATTCAGACTATTCTTCGTCAGATCTGATTGAGCCTTTCGATAGTCGGGTTTATGGAGACGATACGTCCCTCCGGGTCAATCAGAAATGATTTGGGCTGTGCTGAGAGCTGGAAATTCTCGATAATTGGAGTGAGCTGCTCAGCATCGACATGAAATTGCCGGCTTCGGTCAAGATGGTCACGCTTTACTATTTCCTCAAACATACGGACGTTTGAGTCAAGATTGATTGCCATCAATGAGATATTCCTGCTCTCGCTCGACGATGCGTTGGTGTCAAACCACTGCTGGTACTGATTCACCATCAGCCTTGAGTCGGCTTGCTTACTGTCCCAGAATGAGAGCAACAGATAGCTTCCGCGATATGCCGAAAGCGATGTCGCCTCTGTCGAGTCTGCGCTTGCAACAGCCAGAGCCGGGGCAAGACAGCCGACGGCCGGTGCGGTGATCCTCTGCGTGAATGCGGAGGACGCAAGCATGAGAGCAAAAAATCCGACAATCCCGTAGATTGTTTTCGTCATTATATATTATTAAAGTAAACTAATAAGACACGTGTTTCAACGGCGCTCACGCGCTATGAAACTTATGCTTCGCCACACACTCATTATGGATGGGCGAGGCATGTGTCCTGCCGATTCTCGGCATTGCGTCATCTCTATGACATCGTTGATATAACGGTACAAATGTATGATTTTGTTCAGTATAAACAAAATCATACCCCTGCGGGGCTGCGCCGGGGCGCTTGCAGTCATGGCTGAAACCGTTTTGTGACGGCGGTTCCGGGGTATTGTTAATTTTAATTAATAATGAGTGTGATAAGGCCGGTTATGTGTCAGAAGACGTCAAAAATGTATCATGCACACAAAAAACAGCCTGCGTCAGTTGGCTTGATACTGACGCAGGCTGCCGGTTGGAAGTATGACTTTCTTATACTGCTTACAGAGTCTTGATCTTTACGTTCTTGAACCAGACCTCGTCGCCGTGGTCCTGAAGCAGGATATGTCCTTTTTTAGCGTTGCCGAAGTTAGGCCAGTCGCGATACTTGCTGTAGGCGACAAGAGCATTCCATTCGGCGTTGTCACGCTCATATTCAAGCACCTTTTCGCCGTTGAGCCAGTGCTCTACATGATTGCCGTTGACATATACCACTGCGGTGTTCCAGTCCTCCTTGTGCATCGGCTTGGTTGTTGGAGCCGGTATAAGGTCGTATAGCGAGGCACATGTGCGGTTGCCTTTCACGCCAAGCTTTGCGTCAGGGTGGAGATCATCGTCAAGCACCTGAAACTCACAGCCGATAGCCGATCCTTCACCCTTGTTCATGTCAGGGTCGACAAAATACTTTATGCCGCTGTTGGCTCCCGGAGTGATCTTGAAATCGACTGAGAGAACAAAGTCGCCATACTGCTCGGTGGTGACTATGTCGCCGCCGTTGGCCGACTCGGCGCCGTCCGACTTCTTGACTTTAAGCACTCCGTCCTCGATAGCCCACCCGCTTTCGGGGAACTTGTCGAGTTTGGCACCGCGCCATCCGTCGGTTGTCTTTCCGTCCCACAGCAGTTTCCAGCCGTTGGCGACATCCTCATCCGACAGCGTGTTGTCGGGCTGTCCCGATGAGGGGAAAGCGATTACAGTCTCCTGTATCTCGGTCTCTGCCGCAGGCTGCGCGTTGTTGCCGCATGCGACTGCGAGCACGGTTAATGGCAGAAGCAGAAATTTTTTATTCATTCCTAGATTGTGTGATTATACCATTTTGTAGTACTGATCCCAGCCCTTGCGCGGCGGTGTGCCCGTGAGCATGGCGTTGGCGAATGCGTTGTTTGTGATCTGTTTGGTGCGCTGGTCAAAGAACAGCTGGGTGTTAAGGCGCTGTGCAAGCACTCCGAGACAGAATACCTGGCTCAGCACGCCGTTGATCTCAAACGGCGAACGGGTCTTCTCCAGTCCCTGACAGGCAAGCAGGAAGTTCTCGAAGTGATTTGACGGGCTCTTGGGTATCTCCGGCAGCTTGTCGGCCATCTCTTTGGCTTTCTCCTCGGGGATGATTTTGAGAGTGCTGCCGTGGCTGCCACCTTTGAAGATCAGATCCTTGGAGTAGATGATCTTGCCGGGGCTGAGTTTTGAGGCAGGGCCGTCGTTGAATCCCGATGCAGGCACGTCGGCAGTGGCCACACCGCCGCCATAGCCGGCCGGTATCGGCGGAAGGTTGTCAAGGCCGTCATACCAGGTCACATCTACCGGAGGCATGCTCTTGCGTGCGGGGAAGCGGAAGAGTATTGTCGACGAGTAGGGGAAGAAGTAGTCATTGTGGCCTTTGGCATAAAGCATGTTGATCTCGTAGGGGAGACCCAGCTCGAGAAATTCGTGCGCTGTGTCGAGGATATGCGCTCCCCAGTCGCCGAGGGCTCCCATGCCGAAGTCATACCAGCAGCGCCACTGTCCCATATGGAAGTCATCGTGGTAGTCGTGGTGCTGTGCTGTACCGAGCCACGTATCCCAGTCAAGATCGGGAGGAAGCTGACGGCCGGCCGGGAAACGGTCGATATTCGAGTCCCAGTTGTGCCAGCGGCGTGCCTCGTTCATGTGGGCTGTGATTGCCGTCACGTCCTTGATGATGCCGGCGTCTACCCATGTCTTGAACTGGAAATAGTTGGCGTCGGAGTGACCCTGGTTGCCGACCTGAGTTGCGAGATTGGGGCGGTTCTTGGCTGCCTGCATGAGAAGCTCGGCTTCATAGAACGTGCGTGCAAGCGGCTTCTCGACGTAAACATGCTTACCTTCCGACAGAGCCAGCATGCTTATCGGGAAGTGCGAGAAATCGGGTACGGCGATAGCTACTGCGTCAAATGTGTTGCCGGCCTCGTCAAACATCTTGCGGAAGTCCTTGAAACGCTTGGCGTTGGGGTACATCGACAGCACTTTCTGAGTGTGCGCCGCGCCGAGATCGACATCGCAGAGAGCAACGACGTCGACCATGCCGGTCTTTGCGAAATCGTTGATGATCTGCTCGCCGCGGTTGCCTATGCCGACGTATGCTATTCTCACTTTTCCTCCTTTAGGAGCCGACGGGGCTGCACCGTATCCGGCACTCTCGGCGGCTTTAGCTACCATGTCGGCACTGCCGATAGCCATGCCAACAGAGGCAAGAGATATGTTTTTGATAAATTCACGTCTGGTGGTTGCCATGGTGTTGATTGGTTTTTGCGGTTATGTTTCTTTTGTATTTTATTTGTTTTCAGTACTTTCTTCCGGGTCAAGAACAACGACGCGATAGTTGTTCTGATCCATGAGGCGAGTCATGAAGTCGCTCACGT
Organism: uncultured Muribaculaceae bacterium; assembly: GCA_964389525.1. Classification (GTDB taxonomy): domain Bacteria; phylum Bacteroidota; class Bacteroidia; order Bacteroidales; family Muribaculaceae; genus JAFLTL01. The sequence continues at coordinate 18,952 of CAYMEX010000027.1, forward strand.
CCGACGGCTTGAGCGACTGATAAAGCTCGACGATTCCGTTTATCGTATCGATGCCGGGGATTGTTTCTCCGAGTATGATCGCATTTCCCCATGCCTCATTTTTCTCCAGATTCTCTTTCGCACTCTTTACCATGTACTCGATCACATTGGCAAACTCATCCTGGCTGATGTTGTGTTGCATGTCGTCAAACTGGCCGGCGATGTAGGCGAGTACCTCGTCTTTCATCTCAGGCTTCATCGGGAATACCGACTGGATGACAGCGTTTCCGCTGCCATAGGGAGTCAGCGAACCCGAGGCCGAGATCGAATACACGGCACCCATCTCCTCGCGCACTGTGCCGATGAGGCGTTTGCTCAGTATCTGTCCGGCTATCGAGGCAAGAGCGCGGTCACGCACGCTGTAGGGCATGTCGGCGCTTGCGATGATGGCGACAAATGTCTGGGGGGTCTGCATGTTCATTTTGTCAATGATGGTCTCCGAGCCTTTGGTGATGTCAAGCGAAGGTACATCCTTGTAGGTCGACTTTTCTGCGAAATTGGCCGGAAGTGTCGCAAGATACTGCTCGGCGAGGGGCTTAAGCTGTTCGGCATTCACATTGCCAACAAACACAAACAGATAGTCGGCGGCATTGTCGGTCATAGTGTGCAGAATGTCAAGGATAGCCTCACGCGATGCCTTGTCGGCGGTCTCGCTGTTGATGATGCCGCGGCGTGCGTCGTTGTACACCGACTTTGTCAGCAGGTCAGAGAACTTGTAGTTGGGCGTAGCCTCCTGATTGGCAAGCATGGCCTTCAGGGCCGAGATCTGCGAGTCATACTCCTTGGCGTCGAGCGACGGACATGTGAAGATGTTGTAGGTCAGTTCCATCAGGGTCTGAAGATCCTTCGGGGTGGCGGAGCCGGTGAGTCTGCGCTCATAGGCCGAAATCTGAGGGGTGAGGCTTATTTTCTTGCCCGACAGATATTTCTCCGTGTCACTTGCCGTGTAGTCGCCGTAACCGAGTTTCTCAAATGCGTAGGGCATCACGATGAGGTCGGCGGCCTGGGTGGCGGGAATCTCCGACGAACCGCCTACAGCAAACGCAGAGAAAAGTATCTGGTCATCTTTGAATTTAGTGCTCTTGAATACCACCTTCGCTCCGTTTGAAAGCGTCCATTCGGTGGCGTCCCACTGTGTCAGGTTCTTTTCCGATACGATCTTGCCGGGGGCAGGAAGATTCTTCACAAACGGATCATCGCGCGTCTGATCGACATAAGGCTGTATATCCTCTTTGTCGACAGCTGCCATAGCTTCGGCAAGCTGCTCTTTGGTTGGCACGGTATATCCTTCGGCTTCAGGAACGAGTGCCATGACAATGCGGTTGTCGGCTGTAACCATTTCCTTCAGGGCACCGTTGATGGCGGCAAGCGGAAGCTGCGGCACCATGAACTGGGCGAACTGCCACTCGGCCTCTATGCCGGGCGAAGCCTCTCCGTCGATGAAATGACGTACATATTCCCTGACATATTTTCCCGATTCGACGTTTGCACGGTCGTTGTAGGCCGATTCAAGTGTCGACATGTATTCAGCCTTTGCGCGCTCAAATTCGCTCTGAGTGATTCCGCCGTTCGATGCACGGAGCATCTCACGATAGATTGCAGCCAGTGCCGTCGCCATTTCATCGCCTTTGGGCAGAGCTGCGATTTCAAGTGCGTCTTTTGTCTTGGCAAGCATAAATTCGCCATAGCTTGCGCTTGCGGCTGCAAAAGGAGCGTCAGGCTTCGATGCAATGTCGCTCAGACGCTCGTTGAGCACGTGGCTGATCACATAGGTGAGGAATGTTGATGCGAGTTCGGCCTGTGTGCCTTTGAGCTCGTCGGGGAGTGCGTCCTGCTTGATCATAAGTTCGATCACCGGATTGCTGAGCTCCTTGTCGCTGCCAATGGCATAGATAGTGCCTTTTGTGTCAGGCACAGGGAAGTAAACGCGCTCCTTCACTACTTCCGGCATCTTTATTACCGAGAATGTCTGTGCTATCTTCTTTTCGATCTGGTCTACGTCGATGTCGCCTACGACGATGATGCCCTGCTGGTCGGGACGATACCATGTCTCGTAATAGTCGCGTATCTCCTGCGGCTTGAAATTGTCGATGACCTCGATTGTGCCGATCGGCAGACGGTAGCCGTAGCGGCTGTCGGGATAGATCTCGGGGAGAAGTTTCTCGAGAATACGCATCTGGCCTACCATGCTGCGGCGCCATTCCTGATGTATCACACCGCGCTCCTTGTCGATCTCCTCGGGGTCGAGAGTGAGACCGTCGGCCCAGTCGTGAAGTATGAGAAGCACGGAGTCGATCACACTTTCACGCCCTACAGGCACATTGGAGATGTTGTAGACCGTTTCGTCTACCGAGGTGTAGGCGTTGAGGTTTGCTCCGAATTTCACTCCGTTGCTTTCAAGCCAGCTTATCAGCGTGTTGCCGGGGAAATTGTCCGTGCCGTTAAAGCACATGTGCTCAAGGAAATGCGCAAGTCCGCGCTGATTCTCTTCCTCGAGTATTGATCCGACTTTCTGGGCTATATAGAAGTCTGCCTGTCCTTTAGGCTTTTCGTTATGACGGATGTAGTATGTCAGTCCATTGGGAAGTGTGCCATATCTGACCTGCGGGTCAAGTGGCATTTTAGGAAGTTGTTGGGCCGATGCCTGGATTGCGCCAAGACATACCACAGCAAGGATCCAAAGAATTACTTTTCTCATATAAGAATTGAATTTTTATTTTGTTTCACAAAAATAGAAATAAAAAACATTTGGCAAAGCGGTTATTGAAAATTTACACGAATGATTACACGAATGATTGTCGTTTTAAGATAAAAGTTTTTTAGATAAAAGAAGCAGGAACCCGATGTCACAATCGACAACCGGGTTCCTGCCTGTATCAGTGTTTTGGAAATCCGCTTATCCGAGCAGAAGTCCGTTTTTCTTAAAGACTTTCTCGATCTTCTCAAGTGCGTACTCGACTTGAGCCTGAGTGTGTGTGGCCATGAGGCTGAAACGGATGAGAGTGTCCTGAGGTGCAACGGCGGGCGACACAACCGGGTTGACAAAGATGCCTTCGTCAAGAAGATCACGGGTGATGGTGAACGTCTTGAAGTTGTCGCGGATAAAGAGCGGGATGATGGGAGTCGACGTATTGCCGATCTCGCATCCGATCTTTTTGAAGCCGTCGAGCGCGAAATTGGTCAGCTTCCACAGCTGCTCCTGACGCTCAGGCTCGGTCTGCATGATTTCAAGAGCCTTGAGGGCTGCCGCAGTCGATGCGGGTGTGATCGAGGCTGTGAAAATATATGAGCGTGAGTGGTGACGGAGGAAGTTGGTGATCTCCTTGTCGGTAGCGATGAAACCGCCCAGAGAGGCAAACGATTTGGAGAATGTGCCCATCACGAGGTCTACCTTGTCGGTGACGCCGAAATGGTCGCAGGTTCCACGACCGCCCTTGCCAAACACACCTATGCCGTGAGCTTCGTCCACCATGACGCTTGCATTGTACTTCTCGGCAAGTCGGGTTATTTCGGGCAGATTGGCTACATCGCCTTCCATCGAGAACACTCCGTCGGTGACGATGAGCTTGATCTTGTCAGGATCGCATTTCTGGAGCTGCTTCTCGAGCGACTCCATGTCGTTGTGCTTGTATTTGAGCGACTGTGAGAACGACAGACGGCGTCCCTCGATGATCGACGCGTGATCCTGCTCGTCCCATAAAATGTAATCCTCGCGACCCGTGAGTGTCGATACGACTCCGAGGTTTACCTCGAAACCGGTGGAGTAGATCATTACATCCTCTTTGCCGATGTACTCGGCGATGGCGCGCTCGAGTTTTTTGTGGAGATCGAGGGTTCCGTTCAGAAACGGCGATCCTGCACAGCCGGTTCCATATTTTTTTGTGGCCTCAATCGCGGCTTCCTTGATACGCGGATCGTTGACAAGTCCGGTGTAACAGTTTGAGCCGAACATCAGCACCTTTTTCCCGTTTATGATCACCTCCGGATCTTGTTCGCTGGAGATTGCTCTGAAGTAGGGATATATCCCTGCTGCCATAGCCTCCTGCGGGGCTGTGTATTGTGCGAGTTTATTTTGCAGTAGATTGGTCTTGGCCATTTGGATCTTCCTTGTAGTTGTGATAGTGAGATAATTGCAGTGTCAACACCACCCGACACCTGGCTTAGCCAGCGTCAATGAGAGAGGAGATGGCGGTGTAGATACACTTTGTCAGGCGTCGGTCTCGTCCTCGGCGAGCTCTGGATCGATTATGATACGGCCGCAATATTCGCAGACGATGATTTTCTTGTGCATCCTTATCTCAAGCTGTTTCTGCGGCGGGATGCGGTTGAAGCAGCCTCCGCAGGCATCACGCTGTATGGTGACTACGGCAAGACCGTTGCGCGCATTCTGGCGAACGCGTTTGAATGCCTTGAGTGTGCGCTCGTCGATCGAAGGTTCAAGTGCTTCTGCCTGGGCGGTCAGACGCTCCTCATCGACCTTGGTCTCTGAGATTATCTGCTCAAGCTCCTTTTTCTTTTCTGCCAGAATGTGGTTCTGGTCTTCAAGCTTTTCATGAGTCGATGCTATCTCGGCCTTGCGGGTGTCGATGATGCGTGCGAACTCGTTGAGATGCTTCTCGGCAAGCTCGATCTCGAGAGTCTGGAACTCGATTTCTTTTGTGAGCAGATCATACTCGCGGTTGTTGCGCACATTGTCGAGCTGCTCTTTATATTTCGCGATTTTCTCGTGAGCCTCCTCGATTTTTGCTTTCTCGGAAGCTGAACGGCGTGTAAGATCGTCGATTTCTCCCGAATAATTGCGGATGCGTGTATTGAGCCCTTCAATCTGATCCTCCATATCGCTTACTTCAAGAGGCAGTTCGCCGCGAAGAAGGGTGATACGGTCGATCTCGGTGTTAATTGACTGAAGGCGGTAGAGGGTCTTCAGACGCTCCTCCATGGTCAGTGACTCGCTTTTTGTCTTTTCAGCTGACATTTATTTTACAGATAGGTTATCGGGTTTTTTTCTGTCTCGGAATAATAGAGTGCAAATTTAGGAAATTTTTTATGAATTAGGCCATAAAAAATTTCTTTTGCGCAAGATTCTGTCTCGTAGTGTCCCAGATCGACTGTCATTATCGCGTCCGAGTGGTCGAGAAACTGGTTGTGCTTCACGTCGGCGGTGACCATGACGTCGGCTCCGTCGGCTGCGGCGACCGGTATGTACTCGCCTCCTGATCCTCCGCATATCGCCACACGGCGTATAGTGTGCCCGTCGGCCGGTATCCCGGAGCATCGTGCCACTTTCGCGCCGCATATATGCTTGACTTCGTTCACGAAATCAAGCGGAGACAGCGGTTCGGGCAGATTGCCGATGACTCCGAGGCCTATCTCCCCCTTGTCTTGTTCTTCGTGATGTAGATCAAGCGGGTGAGCGTCGGTAAGTCTCAGCTTTTCTGCGAGATTCCACGAGATGCCTCCCGGAGCGCTGTCGAGCGCCGTGTGCGACGAGTAGATTGCGACTCCGGCCTTGATTGCCGCTATCGCTGTCTGGTCAACCCGGCTGGCTCCGGTAAGTTGCCTGATGCCCTTGAATATCAGGGGGTGATGCGCTACGATGAGATTGCACCCTTTGGCTACGGCCTCATCTACGATCGCAGGTGTCGCATCGACACATAGAAGCACGCCGCTGCACTCCGTGGCAGCCTGTCCGGGCAGCATTGTCTGCCACCCGGTGTTGTCATAAGACTCCTGCCACGATGGATTGGCGAAATCCTCGACTGACTCTATGATCTGCGCGATTGTCGGCATCGGCAGTCAGGCTTCGTCGATTACCGCAAGCGACAGTTCGTCGAGCTGCTTCTGGTCGAGCGGAGCGGGAGCGTCGAGCATGACGTCGCGGCCGCTGTTGTTCTTGGGGAACGCGATGCAGTCGCGTATGCTGTCGAGTCCGGCCATGAGCGAAACCCAGCGGTCGAGACCGTAGGCCAGACCTCCGTGAGGAGGTGCGCCATAGGTAAAGGCGTTCATCAGGAACCCGAACTGCTCGCGGGCTTTCTCGGGCGTGAAACCGAGTATGTCAAACATCTTGGCCTGCAGGGCCGAGTCGTGTATTCGTATCGATCCGCCGCCTACTTCCACACCGTTGATCACCATGTCGTAGGCATCGGCGCGCACTGCTGCCGGATTGGTGTCGAGCATGGGTATATCCTCGTCTTTGGGGTGTGTGAACGGGTGGTGCATTGCCATGAGGCGTCCCTCTTCCTCGCTCCATTCAAACATGGGGAAGTCGATGACCCACAGGCATGAAAATTTGTTTTTATCGCGTAGGCCCAGACGGCTGCCCATCTCAAGACGGAGCTCACCGAGCTGCTTGCGGGTCTTCATTGCGTCGTCTCCGCTCAGTATCAGTATGAGGTCGCCCGGCTTGGCTTCCATCTTGTCCTTGAGCTGCTGAAGCGTCTCCTGAGTGTAGAACTTGTCGACGCTCGACTTGACGTTTCCGTCGGCCTCGACGCGGGCATATACCATACCTTTGGCTCCGATCTGGGGGCGCTTTACCCATTCGGTGAGCTGGTCGATCTGTTTGCGGGTATAGGATGCAGCCCCTTCCACGCATATGCCGCCGATATATGCGGCGCTGTCAAATACGCTGAATCCATGACCCTTGAGCACATCGTCAAGTTCAACAAACGTCATGCCGAACCGAGTGTCGGGCTTGTCGCTGCCATAGAACCGCATTGCGTCGGCCCATGTCATGCGGGGGAACTGTCCCTCGATCTCGATGCCTCGTATCTCTTTGAAAAGATGCTTGGCCATTCCCTCGAAAAGAGCGATGACATCTTCCTGCTCGACAAAACTCATCTCGCAGTCGATCTGCGTGAACTCGGGCTGGCGGTCGGCTCTGAGATCCTCGTCGCGGAAACATTTTACGATCTGGAAATAACGGTCCATGCCGGCAACCATGAGGAGCTGCTTAAGTGTCTGCGGAGACTGGGGGAGGGCATAGAACTGGCCGTGGTTCATGCGCGAGGGAACGACAAAGTCACGCGCACCTTCGGGCGTCGAGCCGATAAGCATAGGTGTCTCGATCTCAAGAAATCCCTTGCTGTCGAGATAGCGGCGCACTTCCATCGTCATGCGGTGACGCAGCTCAATATTCTTGCGGACAGGATTGCGGCGGAGGTCGAGATATCGGTATTTCATGCGCAGATCGTCGCCGCCGTCGCTCTCGTCTTCAATCGTGAACGGAGGGACTGCACTCGTGTTGAGCACATTTACTTCCGATGCTTCGATCTCGATGTCGCCGGTCGGTATTTTTGAGTTCTTGCTCGTGCGCTCGGTGACAACGCCCTTTATCTGCACGACAAATTCACGGCCAAGGTGGTTGGCGGCGTCCTGTAGCCCGGAGTTGACTTCGGTGTTGAAAACTATCTGAGTGATACCATAACGGTCGCGGAGGTCAATAAAAGTCATGCCTCCCATTTTGCGGATGCGCTGCACCCATCCGGCGAGCGTCACGTTTTCTCCGACGTTGGCGATACGAAGTTCGCCGCAAGTCTTGTTACGGAACATATATGTAGCTTTAGTTATAAATCGTTGTCGACGAGCCGTCTGTGTTGTCTTGCCGCATTATCATGCGGCCGCTGTTGCCGACTCGTGTTTATTGCCGTGCAAAAATAGCGAAAATTGACACAAAATCTGTGAATTTCGGTGAGAAAATACAAAAATCCGGAAGCTCCAATGAGAATCCGGATTTCTGTATGCGCTTATCGACATTGTCCTGTCGTTTATTTTATTCTTAGCTTGCGGCCGATTTTCAGGGTGGTCTTTGTGCTGATGCCGTTAAGCTGGCATATCTTGTTGACAGTTGTGCCCTGTCGCGAAGCGATGCGCCCGAGTGTGTCGCCCGATTTGATCGTGTAGTATTGTGCGCCCGATGCAGCGGCTCTTGCTGCATTTTTGGCTGCTTCCGGGTGACTCTTCATGTATTCGGCATACTCGGCGAGATACTTTTTCTGATATTCTGAATTGGCTGCCGGATCGTAGTTGCGTGCGATCTGATAGGTGTCCTTGTCAAAGGTGTAGGTGTCGGTGTGTACCGTCTGGTTGGCAAAGTCGAAGATTGCCGCAGGGTTGATGGGGTAGCCCATGAAGCGGGTCTCGAAATGGAGGTGAGGACCGGTCGATCGTCCGGTGTTGCCGCCGAGTGCGATCGGGTCTCCGGCTTTTACGATCTGATCTGGCTCGACAAGAAATTTGGAGAGGTGGCCGTAGACGGTCTCGAGTCCGTTGGTGTGGCGGAGGATTACATAGTATCCGTATCCGCGTCGCTCAAACTTTGTCAGGCGCACTTTTCCGTCGAATGCCGCGCGGATTGTGTCGCCGATATGTACTTTCAGGTCTATGCCTTTGTGCTGGCGGCGGAAACGTCTGCGGTAGCCGTAGGGCGATGTGACGTAGCCGGCATGTGGCATTACGAATTTGCTTACGTCGATCACTTGCGATTGAGGCACGTCGGCCGGCTTGAAGGGATTGACAAGCTGGCTGTCCCAGCCCTCGGTGTAGATGTCCATTTCAGGCTCTTCCTCTTCTTTGAAAAGCTGATCGAGAAACTGCTGTGTGCCTTCTACCTTGATCTGTTCGCCTATATTCTGCTGCTTCGCGATAAGCTCGGCGTGCTCTTCTTTATGTGCGCCTGGCAGATGGAGTGACTGGCCGAAAACAGTCGGAGCTGCCAACAGGCATGTGAAAAGTGTTATTCTGGCTAAAATTCGTTGCATCTCAGAGTTGTTTTCCCCTTCTCGGAGAGATTGGTTTGTTTGGAGAGATTGGCTGTAGTCTTTTCTCTTCTTTAGTTCGATTGGTTTTGTGGATCACTAATTTCCTTCCGGATCATAGAGAAATCCCATGTTTGCCGGAATGTAGTCAAATAGTTCATCATCCTTGAAAAAACGTTTGATTTCAATCTCGGCGCTTTCGGGGCTGTCAGAGGCATGGACGATATTTTCCTGATTGCTCATGGCGTAGTCTCCGCGTATCGTTCCGGGAGCTGCTTTTGAACCGTCAGTGCTGCCTACCATGTTTCTTACAACCTCAATCGCATTCTTCCCCTTCACACAGACCGCAATGACTGGCGACGCAGTCATAGAAGCCAGAAGATAGGGAAAAAACGGACGGTTGACCAGATGAGCGTAATGCTCTCGCAGGAGACTCTCACTAAGTGTCATCATTTTCAATCCGGTAAGTATTAGGCCTTTTCTCTGAAGACGAGATATTATCTCGCCTGTGAGAGCACGCTCAATGCCCGACGGCTTGATGAGAATGAGAGTTGATTCCATTAACATGATGTTGGTTATTTCACAACAATTTGGTCTTTACAAAGATAATGAATAGAGTGTAAAAGAGAAAGTCGGATGCGGTTTAAAAAAGTCTAATTATCAGCATTATGTGTTACATGTGTCTTTAAGTCGCTGTGATATAGAAGTTTGTGTAAAACATGTTTTACAACATAAAATCTCCGGTCTCAGAATCTGAAACCGGAGATTTATGGATTATCTTTTCAGCGACAAGTCTCGCCGAAGAAAATACATGTCGTAATTATGCGTCCAGAAGTATCTGACTCGCAGAATTATGCGTTCTCAAGATCGGGGTCGAGGATCTCAAGCATCTTGATGGCCGACAGCGGGATGCGTGTGCCGGGGCCGAAGATTGCTGCTACACCTGCCTTATAGAGGAAGTCGTAGTCCTGTGCAGGTATCACACCGCCGGCTGTTACGAGGATATCCTCACGGCCAAGTTTCTTGAGCTCGTCGATAACCTGAGGTATGAGAGTCTTGTGGCCTGCGGCAAGCGAGCTGACGCCAAGGATGTGGACGTCGTTCTCGACTGCCTGGCGGGCTGCCTCGGCGGGAGTCTGGAAGAGGGGACCCATGTCGACGTCGAAGCCGCAGTCGGCATAGCCGGTTGCCACAACTTTAGCGCCGCGGTCGTGTCCGTCCTGACCCATCTTGGCGATCATTATACGGGGCTGGCGGCCTTCCTTCTTGGCGAATGCCTCGCACATGCGCTGTGCTTTCTGGAAGTCGGGATCTTGTTTTGTTTCGCTTGAATACACGCCTGAGATTGTTCTGATGACTGCTTTGTAACGTCCTACAACTTCCTCGCATGCGTCGGAGATTTCTCCGAGGGTAGCACGCAGACCGGCTGCTTTCACTGCGAGATCAAGAAGGTTGCCCTTCTTGGTGCGCACGCATTCGGTGATTGCCTCGAGAGCCTCTTTCACGGCTTTCTCGTCGCGGTTAGCCTTAGTGCTGTTCAGATGCTCGATCTGCTCCTTGCGCACCTCGGTGTTGTCGATCTCGAGGATGTCGATGGGATCCTCGTGGTCGAGACGATACTTGTTGATGCCGACAATTGTCTGACGGCCGGAGTCGATGCGGGCCTGAGTGCGGGCTGCGGCCTCCTCGATGCGCATTTTGGGCAGGCCGGTCTCGATAGCCTTGGCCATGCCGCCGAGCTTCTCGATCTCCTGGATGTGCTGCCATGCGCGGTGAGCGATCTCGTTGGTGAGGCTCTCTACGTAGTAGCTGCCTGCCCAGGGATCGATCTCCTTGGTGATGTAAGTCTCTTCCTGAATGTAGATCTGTGTGTTACGCGCGATACGTGCCGAGAAGTCGGTGGGAAGCGCGATTGCCTCGTCGAGAGCGTTGGTGTGAAGGCTCTGTGTGTGGCCGAGAGCTGCGCCCATTGCCTCGATACATGTGCGGCCCACGTTGTTGAAGGGATCCTGCTCGGTGAGCGACCATCCCGATGTCTGGGAGTGAGTGCGCAGAGCGAGGCTCTTCGGGTTCTTCGGGTTGAACTGCTTGACGATCTTCGCCCAGAGCATACGTGCGGCACGCATCTTGGCGATCTCCATGAAGAAGTTCATGCCGATGGCCCAGAAGAACGACAGACGGGGCGCGAATGCGTCGATGTCCATGCCGGCGTTAACACCTGCACGCAGATACTCAAGACCGTCGGCAAGTGTGTATGCGAGCTCGATATCGCATGTAGCTCCGGCCTCCTGCATGTGGTAGCCCGAGATGGAGATGGAGTTGAATTTGGGCATGTTCTGCGAGGTGTACTCGAAGATGTCGGCGATTATTCGCATCGAGA
>CAYMEX010000028.1:0-25343 GCA_964389525.1 uncultured Muribaculaceae bacterium
AGAAATGCCAGGATTAATTGGAAAGAAAATCGGAATGACATCCGTTTTCAGTGCCGACGGCAAGAATGTGCCGTGCACTGTTATCGAAGTTGGCCCCTGCGTGGTTACTCAGGTCAAGACTGTTGAGACCGATGGCTACAATGCCCTCCAGCTCGGTTTTGGCGATCAGAAGGAAAAGCATCTGACGCAGCCCGAGATCGGTCACTTCAAGAAGGCCGGAGTCGCACCCCAGCGCCACTTGGCCGAGTTCAAAGGTTTCGAGGGTGACTATAAGATGGGTGACACTATCTCGGTCGACTTCTTCAGCGAGGCTGATTTTGTCGACGTTGTCGGCACCTCGAAAGGTAAGGGTTTTCAGGGCGTTGTAAAGCGCCATGGTTTTGGTGGCGTAGGTCAGAGCACCCACGGCCAGCACAACCGTCTCCGCGCTCCCGGTTCGGTGGGTGCCTGCTCGTATCCTGCAAAGGTGTTCAAGGGCATGCGCATGGCCGGCCAGATGGGCAACGAGCGTGTGACGGTTCAAAACCTGCAGGTGGTGAAAATCATCCCTGAGCACAACCTGATGATGATTAAGGGCTCAATCCCCGGAGCCAAGGGTTCAATCGTAATGATCGAGAAGTAAACGGAAATGGAACTCGCAGTCTATAACATAAAGGGCGAAGACACCGGCCGCAAGGTGACACTGAGCGAAGAGGTGTTTGGCATTGAGCCCAACGAGCACGCCATTTATTTGGACGTGAAGCAGTACTTGGCCAACCAGCGTCAGGGAACTCACAAGTCGAAAGAGCGCAGCGAGGTTTCCGGCTCCACCCGTAAGCTCCACAAGCAGAAAGGTGGCGGCGGCAGCCGTATCGGCGATATCAATTCTCCGGTTCTGGTGGGTGGCGGCCGTGTATTCGGACCCTGTCCCCGCGACTATCGCTTCAAGCTTAACAAGAAGGTGAAGCAGCTCGCCCGCAAGAGCGCGCTCTCGCTGAAGGCCCGCGACGGAGAAATCGTTGTAGTGGAGAACTTCACCATCGAGGCGCCGAAGACCAAAGATTTCATAAATATTGTGAAAAATCTTAAAGTTGACGGCAAGAAGGTGCTGGTAGTTTTACCCTCCCAGGATAATAACGTATATTTGTCGTCGAGAAATGTGCCCGATGCAGTGGTGACTACTGCAGCGGACATCAATACGTATACGCTTCTCAACAACAAGGCCATCCTCATAGCCGAGGGTAGCCTCGAGGCGATTAATAAACTTTAAGGCCCAGAAGGAGAATAACGATGGACATACAGATAATCCCCGTTGTAACGGAAAAGGCAAACCGCCTTACCGACAAGCTCAACCGCTACACGTTCCGTGTGACGGAGTCGGCCAATAAGTTTCAGATCAAAGATCTCGTGGAGAAGCTTTACGGCGTGAAAGTCGAGGCGGTTAACACAATGGTCGTCCGTGGCAAGAACAAGTCGCGTTACACAAAGAGCGGTTTCCTCCGCGGCAAGACAGCCGGCTGGAAGAAAGCCGTGGTGACGCTGGCAGAGGGTGCCACCATCGACTTTTATAGCAACATCTGACAGAATCATCTGATCAAATCATAATGGCAGTAAGAAAATTCAAGCCCACCACACCTGGGCAGCGACACAAGGTTATTGGCGTGTTCAAAGGAGTGATAACTGCCACCACGCCAGAAAAATCTCTTACAGTCGGAAAAAGCAGTACGGGCGGACGTAACGCCGAGGGTCACCTGACCACCCGCTATCGCGGAGGAGGCCACAAGCGCAAGTACCGTATCATCGACTTCAAGAGAAACAAAACAGGTGTGCCCGCAGTAGTAAAGTCGATCGAGTACGATCCTAACCGTTCGGCCCGTATCGCCCTTCTCTACTACGTGGACGGAGCGAAAGCCTATATCGTGGCACCTAACGGCCTTGAAGTAGGTCAGAAGGTGGTAAGCGGTCCCGATGCCGCTCCCGAGGTAGGAAACGCGCTTCCTCTCAATAAGATTCCCGTGGGAACCGTAGTGCACAACATCGAGCTTCGTCCTGGCCAGGGCGCTCTTATGGCGCGTTCGGCAGGCACATTCGCCCAGATTGTATCGCGCGACGGCGACTACGTGATAGTCAAGTTGCCTTCGGGTGAGACCCGTCGTGTGCTTGGCGCGTGCATGGCTACAGTCGGCGTTGTCGGCAACAGCGAGCACTCGCTCGAGCGTTCGGGTAAGGCAGGACGCAGCCGCTGGCTCGGTCGTCGTCCTCACAACCGTGGTGTTGTCATGAACCCTGTCGATCACCCGATGGGTGGTGGCGAAGGCCGTGCTTCGGGCGGACATCCGCGTTCGCGCAAGGGCCTTTACTCAAAGGGCCTGAAGACACGCCGACCCAAGAAGCTCTCAAACAAGTATATTATCGAGCGCAGGAAGAAATAATCAATCTTGACTATCTGAATCAACATGAGTCGTTCACTGAAAAAAGGACCCTTTATCAGCATCAAGCTGGAAAAGAAGGTATCCGACATGGATGCAACTGGCAAGAAGTCGGTAATCAAGACTTGGAGCCGTGCCTCGATGATAGCGCCCGAATTTGTCGGCCACACCTTTGCCGTGCATAACGGCAACAAGTTCATCCCCGTCTATGTGACGGAGAACATGGTGGGTCACAAGCTGGGTGAGTTTGCGCCCACGCGCACCTTCCGCGGCCACGCCGGCAACAAGAAGAAATAAGCCGGAACGGGTCAAATCATAAACTGAATAACAAAAAGCTTACATCGCAACTATGGGAGTAAGAAAAAGAGAGGCTGCCGACCAGCGGAAGGAAGAGCAGAAGCACATAGCTTTCGCGAAGCTCACCAACGTTCCGTCGTCGCCGCGCAAGATGCGCTTGGTAGCCGACCTTGTGCGCGGCAAGGAAGTGTTCCGTGCGCTGGGTATCCTCAAGTTCTCCAACAAGGAGGCAGCTGCCCGTCTGGAGAAGCTCGTGCGTTCGGCCATCGCCAACTGGGAGGCCAAGAACGAGCGTAAAGCAGAGTCCGGGGAGCTTTACATCAGCACTATATTCGTAAATCCGGCACCGATGCTGAAGCGTCTTCGCCCGGCCCCCCAGGGTCGTGGCTACCGTATCCGCAAGCGGTCCAACCATGTCACCGTTGTGGTTGACACCATCGCCACAGACGTTAAAAACAACGAAGCCTAAAGTTATATGGGACAGAAAGTAAATCCGATCAGCAATCGTCTTGGCGTCATCCGCGGCTGGGATTCCAACTGGTTCGGCGGCAAGAAGTACGGAGATACCCTGCTCGAAGATTCCAAGCTTCGTAAGTATCTCAACGTCCGTCTGGCCAAGTCGAGTGTTTCGCGCATCGTCATCGAGCGCACTCTCAAGCTCATCACTATCACTGTCTGCACTTCGCGTCCGGGTCTCATCATAGGCAAGGGCGGCACAGAGGTCGACAAGCTCAAGGAAGAGCTGAAGAAGATCACCGACAAGGAGGTACAGATCAACATCTTTGAAGTTAAGCGTCCGGAGCTCGACGCTGAGATCGTGGCAGCCAACGTGGCCCGCCAGATCGAGGGCAAGATCGCTTACCGCCGTGCGGTGAAGATGGCTATCGCGTCGACAATGCGTGCCGGCGCCGAGGGCATCAAGATTCAGGTTTCGGGTCGTCTGAACGGTGCCGAGATCGCCCGCTCCGAGATGTTCAAGGAGGGTCGCACTCCGCTTCACACTTTCCGTGCGGATATCGACTATGCGCTTGTTGAGGCGCACACCAAGGTCGGTGTTATCGGCGTGAAGGTGTGGATCTGCCGTGGCGAGGTCTATGGCAAGCGTGATCTTGCGCCTGCTTTTGGGGCAACTCAGAAGGAGGAGCGTCGTGAGGAGCGTCGTGGTGGCTTCCGTAAGCCCCGCGGTGGAAATCGTTGAACAATATTGCATTGAATATACAATAGCAGAAAATGTTACAACCAAAGAAAACAAAGTTTCGCCGACAGCAAAAAGGCCGCATGAAGGGCAACGCACAGCGTGGCAATCAGCTGGCCTTCGGGTCGTTTGGCATCAAGACTCTTGAGGCCAAATGGATCACCGGCCGCCAGATTGAGGCAGCCCGTATTGCTGTTACCCGTTACATGCAGCGCCAGGGACAAATCTGGATCAGGATCTTCCCCGACAAGCCCATCACCAAGAAGCCTGCAGAGGTGCGTATGGGTAAAGGTAAAGGTTCGCCCGAGGGATTTGTAGCGCCTGTTACACCGGGACGTATGATCATCGAAGTAGAGGGCGTGAGCTATGAGATCGCCAAGGAGGCACTTCGCCTTGCCGCCCAGAAGCTTCCCGTGACCACCAAGTTTGTGGTGCGCCGCGACTATGACCCCACTCAAAACGTCTAAGCAGCCATGAAACAGGAAGAGATAAAGGAAATGGCTACGGCCGACCTCAAGGAGCGTCTGGCCCAGATGGAGAAGGAGTACCGCCAGCTGAAGGCTCAGCATGCAGTTAGCCCTATCGACAGCCCTGCGAAGATCACAAAGGACCGCAAGGCTATCGCGCGGGTGAAGACTGAGCTTCGTGCTCGTGAAATCAACAATAAGTAAGCCGCATCGATATGGAAACGAGAAATCTGCGCAAAGAGCGCGTCGGTGTGGTGTCGAGCAACAAGGCCGACAAGACAATCACTGTGACAGTGAAGTGGAAGGAAAAACATCCGATCTACGGCAAGTTTGTCAATAAGACCAAGAAGTTCCACGCCCACGATGAGAAGAACGAGTGCAGCATCGGCGATACGGTGCGCCTCATGGAGACCCGTCCCTTGAGCAAGACCAAGAGATGGCGTTTAGTTGAAATCATAGAAAAGGTTAAATAACGAGCCATGATACAGACCGAATCACGCCTCACGGTAGCTGACAACAGCGGCGCTAAGGAGGCACTGTGCATCCATGTGCTCGGAGGCACCGGACGCCGTTATGCATCGGTAGGCGACATCATCGTGGTGTCGGTGAAGAGTGTCATTCCGTCGTCTGACATTAAGAAGGGCACGGTATCCAAGGCCGTTGTGGTGCGCACCAAGAAAGAGGTGCGTCGTCCCGACGGGTCTTATATCCGTTTCGACGATAATGCCTGTGTGCTGCTCAACAATGCCGGCGAGCTCCGCGGCACACGTATCTTCGGCCCGGTAGCGCGCGAGCTGCGTGCGACCAACATGAAGATTGTGTCGCTGGCGCCTGAGGTGCTTTGAGAAAGAGACAGACGTCGAACCATCCCCATCAAGAAGCAAGCTAAGAAATGAGCAAGTTAAAGATAAAGAAAGGCGACACTGTCTATGTTCTTTCCGGCGAGGACCGTGGCCGTCAGGGCCGCGTCCTCGAGGTGCTTCCCAAGAAGGAGCGCGCCATCGTGGAGGGCATAAACATTGTCTCGAAGAGCGCCAAGCCGAGCGCCAAGCATCCGCAGGGAGGCATCATCAAGATGGAGGCTCCGCTGCACATTTCCAACCTGAGTCTTATCGATCCGAAGAGCGGCAAGCCTACCCGTGTGGGTTTCCGCAAGGATGAGAAGGGCAACACGGTGCGTTATTCCAAGAAATCAGGAGAGGAGATCAAGCAATGAGCCAGAACAGTGTAAAGAAAGACTATCAGGAGCGCATCGTTCCTGCTCTGACCAAGGAGTTCAGCTACACGACTCCGATGCAGGTTCCCCGCCTGGAGAAGATTGTGATCAACCAGGGTCTGGGTGCCGCTACTCAGGACAAGAAGATCATCGAGACAGCTATCAATGAGCTGACTGCGATCACCGGCCAGAAGGCAGTTGCAACTCTGTCGCGCAAGGACATCTCGAACTTCAAGGTGAGAAAGAAGATGCCGATCGGTGTGAGAGTGACTCTGCGTCGCGAGAAGATGTATGAGTTTCTTGAGCGTCTCATCAGAGTGGCTCTTCCGCGTATCCGTGACTTCAAGGGCATCAACGGTAAGCTCGACGGCCGCGGCAACTACACTCTCGGTGTGACCGAGCAGATCATTTTCCCGGAGATCAACATCGACTCGATTTCCAAGCTCATGGGTATGAACATCACTTTCGTAACGTCGGCCAACACCGATGAAGAGGGTTTTGCTCTGCTGAAGCAGTTTGGACTTCCCTTCAAAAACGCTAAATAAGAGAGCACTCAACTATGGCAAAAGAATCCATGAAGGCTCGTGAGGTGAAGCGTCAGAAGCTCGTAGCCCGGTATGCGGCCAAGAAGGCTGCTCTCAAGGAGGCAGGTGACTACGAGGGACTTCAGAAGCTTCCCAAGAACGCCTCGAGCGTGCGTCTGCACAACCGTTGCAGCATCACGGGGCGTCCCAAGGGCTACATCCGACAGTTTGGCATTTCGCGTATTCAGTTCCGTGAGATGGCATCGGCGGGCTTGATTCCCGGTGTGAAGAAGGCAAGCTGGTAACCAGAGATCGAGGCGACCGGGGCTCTGTCTGAGCTCCCGGCTACAGCCGAGAGAGAAGCAACTGATTTAATCTGACGCCGGTCATGCTCCATGAGTTGGAGAACAGACAGGCGCATACCCGGGCCGGGGAGCCTTGCGGAACAAATGACTCCGCTGGGTGCAGGCAATTAAATATTGTCGGGAGCGACGAGTGTCCCGATCAATTTAACAAACAAATCAAAATGACTGATCCCATAGCAGATTATCTGACAAGATTGAGGAACGCTATCCACGCCGGCCATCGTGTGGTGGAGGTGCCTGCCTCAAACTTGAAAAAAGAGATCACAAAGATCCTTTTTGACCAGGGCTATATACTTAACTACAAGTTTATAGACGGTGTCAACACGCAGGGCGTGATAAAGATAGCGCTGAAATATGATCCGGTTGACCGCGTGAATGCCATCAAGGGCCTGAAGCGTGTATCTCGTCCGGGTCTTCGGCAGTATACCGGCTACAAAGATATGCCGCGAGTGCTCAATGGCCTTGGCATCGCTATCCTCTCGACATCGAAGGGTGTGATGACTAACAAGAAGGCTGCCGAGGAGAAGATCGGCGGTGAAGTGCTTTGCTATGTTTATTGATTTTAAGGGAGGACTTCAATTATGTCAAGAATAGGTAAAGCGCCGATTGAGATACCCGCCGGAGTGACGGTGACCGTAAAGGACAGTGTTGTAACGGTAAAGGGTCCGAAGGGTCAGCTTGAACAGGCTGTTAACCCTGATCTGGATGTGAAGATTGAGGATGGCCACGTTATCGTGACCCGTCCGACCGATGACAAGGAGCACCGCTCGCAGCATGGTCTTTACCGTGCTCTTATCCACAACATGGTTGTGGGTGTTTCGACGGGCTACAAGAAGGAGATGGAGCTCGTGGGTGTGGGCTACCGCGCCACAGCCACCGGACAGGTTCTGGAGCTGTCGCTTGGCTTCAGCCACGCTATCTATCTGAAACTTCCGCCCGAGGTTAAGGTAGAGGCAAAGACTGAGCGCAACAAGAATCCTCTCATCATACTTGAGAGCGACGACAAGCAGCTTCTTGGTCAGGTGTGTGCAAAGATACGTTCGCTGCGTAAGCCTGAGCCTTACAAGGGCAAGGGTATCCGTTTTGTGGGTGAGGTTATCCGCCGCAAGTCGGGCAAGTCGGCAGGAGCGAAGTAAAGAACGGGCATAAATCGACTTCATCATGAAATCCAAGATAGAAAGAAGAAATAAGATCAAGGCCCGCATCCGCGGCAAGCAGGAGGGCACGTCGGAGCGTCCGCGCATGACTGTGTTCCGCAGCAACAAGCAGATCTATGTGCAGGTGATCGATGATCTTGCCGGCAAGACTCTTGTATCGGCTTCGTCGCGTGGTCTTGAGGCTGGTGGCACAAAGTGTGAGATCGCAGCCAAGGTTGGCGGCGAGATCGCTCGCAAGGCTCTTGAGGCCGGTATCACCACTGTAGTGTTTGACCGCAACGGCTATCTTTTCCATGGCCGAGTAAAATCGCTTGCCGACGCAGCGCGCGAAGGCGGGTTAAAATTCTGAACCGACAATGGCAAACAAGAACAATCGTGTAAAGACGACCAACGATCTCGACCTGAAGGACCGGCTTGTTGCAATCAACCGTGTGACCAAGGTTACGAAGGGAGGCCGCACATTTACTTTCGCTGCCATCGTGGTAGTAGGAAACGAGAACGGCATTGTAGGCTGGGGTCTCGGCAAGGCCAACGAGGTGCAGGCAGCTATCGCCAAGGGCGTGGAGGCTGCGAAGAAGAATCTTATCGAGGTTCCGGTGCACAAGGGCACCATTCCTCACGAGCAGGCTGCCAAGTTCGGCGGTTCGCGCATCATCCTGAAGCCGGCTTCTACCGGTACTGGTGTTAAGGCCGGTGGTGCTATGCGTGCTGTGCTCGAGAGCGTAGGTATCTCTGATGTGCTTGCAAAGAGCAAGGGATCGTCCAACCCCCACAATCTGGTAAAGGCTACGATCGCTGCTCTTGGAGAGATGCGTTCGCCGGCCCGTGTAGCCCAGCATCGCGGAGTCAGCGTCGAGAAGGTGTTTAAGGGCTAAGCCTTGTGGCATGGTCTATATGTAGAACAATCGAAAGAGACTCAGCGAAAATGGCAAAAATCAAGATCACCCAGGTTAAGAGCCGCATCAACTGCCCGGCAGTTCAGAAGCGTACACTCGATGCACTGGGCTTGCATAAGATGAACCACACTGTGGAGCATGAAAATACTCCTTCGGTGATGGGTATGGTGGACAAAGTGCGTCATCTGGTCAAGGTGACCGAGGCATAAACCCTTAAACTGTCACTATAATCATGGATTTAAGTAATATTCAGCCTGCGATCGGCAGCGTGCGCACTCGCAAACGCATTGGTCGCGGACCCGGCAGCGGCAAGGGCGGGACATCAACCCGCGGCCACAAGGGCGCAAAGTCGCGTTCGGGCTATAGCCGCAAGATTGGTTTCGAGGGCGGCCAGATGCCGCTTCAGCGCCGTCTGCCGAAGTTCGGTTTCAAGAACATCAACCGCGTAGAGTACAAGGCTGTCAATCTTGACGTAATTGATGCTCTTGCAACGGCAAAGAATCTTGAGAAGATCACTGTCGGCGACATGGTGTCGGCCGGAATCATCAACAAGAAGCAGCTTGTGAAGGTGCTTGCCAATGGCGCGGTGACACGTGCGCTTGCGGTTGAGGCAAATGCGTTCTCTGCAGCTGCCGAAAAGGCTATCGTTGACGCTGGCGGTTCAGTAACCAAACTCTAAGCGTTGACAATGGGATTCGTTAAGACTATAAAGAATATCTGGACTATCGAGGAGTTGCGCAAGCGTCTGCTTGCGACACTCCTGTTGGTGCTTGTATACAGGCTTGGCTGCTATATCGTGTTGCCGGGTATTTCGCCCAGTGATCTCGATGCCTTGTCGAAGTTTACGAGCAGCAGTGGTCTGATGCAGCTTCTCGACATGTTCTCGGGAGGTGCATTCAGCCAGGCGTCGATTTTTGCTCTCGGTATCATGCCGTATATCACGGCATCGATCGTTATCCAGCTTCTGGGCATGGTTCTTCCTTCGTTCCAGAAGATGCAGCGCGAGGGTGAGAGCGGGCGCCAGAAGCTGAACCAGTACACTCGTTATCTGACTGTGCTGATTCTGCTTCTTCAGGGTCCGGCTTATCTGGTGAACCTGCAGGTGCAGGTGAGCCAGGCGGGAGGCGCCATTTCGATGGGCTTCTGGACTGTGGCTTATCTGACTATCATACTCGCAGCGGGCTCCATGTTCATCATGTGGCTCGGTGAGAGGATCACTGACCGCGGTATCGGCAACGGTATCTCGTTTATCATTCTGGTTGGCATCATCGCACGTCTTCCGGGAGCGATATTCTACGAGTTCACAAGCCGCCTGCCGGGAGCTACGGGCAGCGAAGGTGGTCTGGTAATGTTTATCGTCGAGCTTCTTCTCCTTTTTGCCGTTACTGTCGGCGCTGTGCTTCTTGTGCAGGGTACTCGCAAGGTGCCTGTGCAGTATGCTAAGCGTATCGTGGGTAACCGCCAGTATGGGGGTGCACGTCAGTATATCCCGCTGAAGGTGAACGCTGCCGGTGTGATGCCTATTATCTTCGCACAGGCTATCATGTTCATTCCTATCACTTTGGCAGGATTTGGCACAAATGAGGGAAGTTCGGGATTTTTCCGTACCTTTGCAGACGTGAATGGCTTTTGGTACAATCTTGTGTACTTCGTGATGATTGTTGCGTTCACTTATTTCTACACGGCTATCACGGTCCGTCCGACCGACATGGCCGAGCAGCTTAAGCGCAACAATGGCTTCATCCCCGGCATCAAGCCCGGCAAGAAGACGGCGGAGTATCTTGATCAGATCATGTCGCGTATCACGCTTCCGGGTTCGCTGTTCCTTGGCGTTGTCGCTATCCTTCCCGCTTTTGCGAGGGTGTTTGGCATCAGCCAGAATTTCTCGCAGTTCTTCGGCGGTACGTCGCTGCTGATTCTTGTGGGTGTCGTTCTCGACACGCTTACTCAGATTGAGAGCCACCTGATGATGCACCACTATGACGGCCTGATGAAGGAGGGCAAGATCAAGGGCCGCACAACCGGTTCGATGGCTTATTGAATTTGACAGGGGCAGATGATTTATCTGAAGACTCCGGATGAAATAGAAAAGATGCGTCGTGCTTGCGACCTCGTCAGTCAGGTGATGGGCGAGGTCGCAAAGCAGGTCGCTCCCGGTGTCACTACTCGTCATCTCGACAGTGTGGCGCGGGAGTATATGCTTGCTCACGGAGGTAAGCCGGCATGTCTGGGTTACGGTGGTTTCCCGGGCACTCTGTGTATTGAGGTGAACGAGACTGTTGTCCATGGTTTCCCTTCGAGCTATTGCCTTCGTGAGGGTGACATCGTCGGGATCGACACTGTTGTGGAGCTCGACGGATTTAACGGGGACATGTGCTATACGTTCATGGTCGGTGATGTGGCCGAGGATGTGCGCCGGCTCTGTGTGGAGACGAAGAACTCGCTCTACAAGGGTATTGAGGCGTGCAAGCCCGGCAACCGTATAGGTGATATAAGCAACGCGATACAGACTTATGTCGAGCGTCGCGGCTACACGGTTGTGAGGGAGATGTGCGGTCATGGCATCGGCAAGAAGATGCACGAGGATCCTGAGGTGCCTAATTACGGGCGCCGTGGTACGGGGCCTCTGATCAAGAACGGTATGTGTATCGCGATCGAGCCGATGATTAATCTCGGCAGCAAGAATATCGTGATCGAGAGTGACGGCTGGACCTGCCGCACGCGCGACCGTAAGCCGTCGGCTCACTATGAGCACACGGTTGCGGTGCACGACGGGGGCACTGAGGTGCTGACTACGTTCGACTATATCGCCGAGGCTCTTGGTGACAGGTTTATCTGAAGCGCCAATCTTGTCAAACGAACATTAATCAACGGACTGGAAACAGACGGCAACGGAAACTCATGGCAAAACAGACTGCAATCGAACAGGACGGTGTAATCGTCGAGGCATTATCCAACGCGATGTTCCGTGTCGAGCTTGAGAACGGGCATCAGCTGACGGCCCATATCTCGGGAAAGATGCGGATGCACTATATCAAAATATTGCCCGGCGACAGGGTGAAGGTTGAAATGACACCTTATGATCTGACGAAGGGCCGTATTTCGTTCCGCTATAAATAATCCGGGCTTGCGGCAGGTTTATGTCTGCCGTGATTTCCCAGGACAGAAAAAGACAACGTCTCAAAACAGATATGAAAGTAAGAGCTTCCATCAAAAAGCGGTCGGCCGACGATAAGATCGTCCGTCGCAAAGGACGTCTTTACGTCATCAACAAGAAGAACCCCAAGAACAAGCAGCGTCAGGGCTGATCGGGGTTACCGCAAATTCCAAACTCTACAGTCAAGTTAGAAAATGGCAGTAAGAATCGTGGGAGTTGACCTCCCCCAGAACAAAAGAGGTGAAATCGCCTTGACCTATATCTTCGGTATAGGCAGAAGTGCGGCCAGCAGCATTCTCGAGAAGGCCGGCATCGACAAGGACATCAAGGTAAAGGACTGGACAGACGACCAGGCCGCCAAGGTGCGTGAAGTGATCGGCACAGACTACAAGGTCGAGGGTGATCTCCGCAGTGAGATCCAACTCAACATCAAGCGTCTGATGGATATCGGCTGCTATCGTGGCATCCGTCACCGTATCGGCTTGCCGGTGCGCGGACAGAGCACGAAGAACAATGCCCGTACCCGCAAGGGCCGCAAGAAGACCGTAGCCAACAAGAAGAAGGCAACGAAGTAAATTGTAAGGTAATATATTCTTGAGCTTATATGGCAAAGAAAACAGTCGCAGCGAAGAAGAGAAACGTCAAGGTTGGCGCCGAAGGCCAGCTTCACGTGCACTCGTCGTTCAACAACATTATCGTCTGCCTCGCCAACAGTGAGGGTCAGGTTATCTCCTGGTCTTCGGCAGGTAAGATGGGTTTCAGGGGTTCGAAGAAGAATACCCCTTATGCAGCTCAGATGGCGGCACAGGATTGCGCCAAGACTGCATATGATCTGGGTCTCCGCAAAGTGAAGGCCTATGTGAAGGGTCCGGGCAACGGACGCGAGTCGGCTATCCGCACGATCCACGGATCGGGCATCGAGGTGACGGAGATCATCGATGTGACTCCGCTTCCCCACAATGGCTGCCGTCCTCCCAAACGTCGCCGTGTGTAATTAAAATATTGCATTGCCACCTGGGTGGCGCTGCCTGATTTATCGGGCTGTCGCGATGCAGGTGCAGGATGTGAAAGATAATCAAATCTTAAATAAGCGCAAGTAACATAGGCTGCAGAGGACGTGTCCCGGGATGTTGACAGAAGCTACCGACCGGGCCGGCACTACAGACGAAAATCAGGTAACGGGCACAAGACTGCCAACCTCATCGACCGGAGGAACCGCCGTAGTGGATGGGCCATAATCAAGATCACCTCTCTATGGCCGCGGCTGCACTCGACGAAGCCCCGCGGGAGTTTTAAGTAGGAAAGTGCCGTATCAAAGGAATTAAGGATTTTCAGCCGGCAAGCGGCATCTACCCTGACAGCGACTGTCTATCGGTATTGTCCGAGAAAGCGTCGCGAGACAGTAAAGAGATTTCCAGCTGCAGTTGACACAGTAGTACAAGCGCAAAAGATAACCGACCCAAAATGGCAAGATATACAGGACCAAAGTCCAAAATCGCCCGCAAATTCGGCGAACCGATTTTCGGAGAAGACAAAGTGCTTGCTCGTCGCAATTTCCCCCCGGGCCAGCATGGTCAGAACAAGCGTCGCAAGACGTCGGAGTATGGGGTTCAGCTGCGTGAGAAGCAGAAGGCGAAGTACACTTACGGAGTGCTTGAAAAGCAGTTCCGCAATATGTTTGAGAAGGCATCTCGCATGAAGGGTATCACCGGTGAGCTTCTTCTTCAGCTCCTGGAGAGCCGTCTCGACAATGTGGTTTACCGCGAGGGCATCGCTCCGACCCGTGCCGCAGCGCGTCAGATCGTTCTTCACCGTCACATCACAGTCAACGGGGCTGTTGTAAACATCCCTTCTTATCAGGTGAAGCCCGGCGACGTGATCGGCGTGAGAGAGAAGTCAAAGAGCCTTGAGGTGATCGCCGATCATCTTGCAGGTTTCAACCACAGCAAGTATCCCTGGATCGAGTGGGACGAGACAAGCAAGTCAGGTAAGTTCCTTCACGTGCCTGCACGCGAGGATATCCCTGAAAACATCAAGGAGCAGTTGATTGTCGAACTGTATTCTAAGTAATAATCTCACAAATTCCCTCTCAATGGCAATTTTAGCATTCCAAAAACCCGACAAGGTACTCATGCTTGAGTCCAATGACTTCTTCGGCAAATTTGAATTCAAGCCGTTGGAGCCGGGCTACGGCATCACTGTGGGCAACGCGTTGCGTCGTGTCCTGCTCTCGGCTTTGGAGGGATATGCCATTGCTTCTATCAAGATCGACGGTGTCAAGCATGAGTTTGACACTATCCCTGGTGTCAAGGAGGATGTCACGAACATCATCCTTAACCTCAAGAAGGTTGATCTGAAGCATATAACCGAGGGTGTCGACACAGAGAAGGTCGTTATCCCGGTTTCGGGCGAGGTTTTCAAGGCCGGCGACATAGGCAAGGTTCTCACCGGTTTCGAGGTACTGAATCCTGATCTCGAGATCTGTCATCTTGATCCGTCGGCTTCGTTCAACATCGAGCTCACGGTGAACAAGGGACGCGGCTGGGTGCCTGCCGATGAGAATGCCGAGGGTATCGACGATATCCACGTCATCGCCATCGACTCGATCTACACTCCGATAAAGAATGTGAAGTACACGGTCGAGAATTTCCGTGTCGATCAGAAGACCGACTACGAGAAGCTCGTGCTCGAGATCACCACCGACGGCTCGATCCACCCGAAGGATGCCCTGAAGGAGGCCGCCAAGGTACTGATCTATCACTTCATGCTCTTCTCTGACGAGAAGATCACTCTTGAGGCTCCCGAGGCAGAGACGAACGAGGAGTTTGACGAGGAGGTGCTGAGAATGCGTCAGCTCCTGAAGTCGAAGCTCGTCGACATGGATCTGTCGGTACGTGCCCTCAACTGTCTGAAGAGCGCCGAGGTCGAGACTCTCGGAGAACTTGTGGTGTTCAACAAGAATGACTTGTTGAAGTTCCGCAACTTCGGTAAGAAGTCGCTCACGGAGCTCGACGACCTTCTGAACCGTCTGAACCTCTCGTTCGGGATGGATATCTCAAAGTACAAACTTGACAAAGAGTAAAACACAGCGATGCGACACAATAAGAATTTCAATCATCTCAGCCGCAAGAAGGCTCATCGCGATGCGCTCCTGGCCAATATGACTATCGCTCTTATCGAGCGTAAGCGCATTTTCACGACGCTTGCCAAGGCTAAGGCACTGCGCATGTATGCAGAGCCTCTGATCAACCGGGCCAAGGAGGATACGATGGCCAACCGCCGTCTGGTGTTCAGCCACCTCCAGAACAAGTATGCTGTCACAGAGCTTTTCCGCGAGATCGCTGAGAAGATCGCCAGCCGTCCGGGTGGTTACACACGCATCCTCAAGACCGGCAACCGCCTGGGTGACAATGCCCAGATGGCTATGATCGAGCTTGTGGACTACAACGAGAACATGCTCAAGGAGGCAGCTCCCGCCAAGAAGGCGCGCACACGTCGTTCACGTCGTGGCACTGGCGCTCAGGCAGCTCCCGCCGCTGAGACACCTGCAACTGAGGCACCCGCAGCAGAAGCTCCTGCCGCAGAATAATCGGTAGCAAGTCGGTAAAGACCGTAAAGGCCGTCGAGATCTTCGTGATCGAGACGGCCTTTGTCGTGTCTTACTATGTGCGTTTGGTTATTCTGTGGAATTATTATTTCATTACAGGATCACTTGAATTAACAAAATTTAACCAGGGGGGGGGGTAATTTGTAACTTTGTGTTTATATTTGCCAAAAATCATCAATACATTCACATTTGTTACAATGAAAGCCATAAGATTTGCCATTGCAGCATTTTTGTGCGTCTGGAACTTTATCCCTGCAATCGCACAAGAAACACAGAGTAAACCAAACGTATTCATTGATTATTTCTGGAGACCGACAGAGATAACATTCAGTGCTGCCGAACAACTCCGAAGCAATATAATCGAAGGAATAAACAGCACGAATCGTGTATCGCTTATCGATGTGGACTCCAACGACGCGCTTGCTGTGGAGCAGAGTCGTCGTGAAGCAGGCAACCTTGATGCTGACGGAGATGCCGAACGACTTAAAGTCATGACGCAACAGGGTGCTAATTTTCTGATTCAGGGACGTATCGGCTCGATCGTTGTTGAGCAACACGCTACTGATGACGGCGGTGTCTACTACGATGCAGTATTGACATACACTCTTAAGATCATCAATCCCAATGACGGGAAGCTTGTTGCTTCCGAAACTTTCAAGCACGGCGGCGAGCTGACTAATATAGAGACATCATCCAGCCCTGATGAGGCTGTAATGAAGGTTTGTAAACGTGCGATAAAGGGTGTTGTCCCTATGATACATGAGGCTTTTCCTGTAATCGGCACCATACTTGAGGCGAACGAGGTAAAGAAGGATGATATCAAGTCGGTATATATCAGTGTAGGTGATGCGGCTGGTGTCAGCAAAGGATCTTGGTTCGCAATATGCGTTGAGAGAGAAGTAGCAGGACGCAAGTCTCAGAAGGAGATAGGCCGAATGGAAGTCGAAAGTGTTGAGGGCGACGACATTTCTCTTGCAAAAATCAAAAAAGGGGGTAAGGAACTAAAATCAGCGATGGATGCCGGACAGACTATTGTCCTTAAATCAATACGTAAACCTGAAAGCGCCTTTGACAAGATCGGCAAATTCAGCCTATAAGAGACTGTTGCATACGGGAATAATAAAACGATTCTGCTTTGTTTAGACATAGTATAATATTTCTCATCGGTATAATTCTGGGCGTCCCTGTATACGCCCAGAATTTCGCTGATGAGATACAGCTGATAGAGTGTGACGGGAACACCGTAACTCTTCATTCGTCGGCAGTAGCCGATAAGAAAAAGGATGCCGTGGATCTTGCAGTGAAGTCAGCTTTTAATTCGTTGTTTCACTCAGGTATCGAAGGCGTGAAAAACGGAGTGCCGATGATAGCAGCCGAGCGCAAGGACTATGACTATCGTTTTTTCTCGGAAAACAGGTATATAAGCTACCTGATAGGCGAGATAAAAACCAACTCAGTCAAGAAACTCGCAAACAATCAGAAGGCGACTGTAACCGTCACAATCAACCTGAAGACCCTTAAAGCTGATCTCGAGCGTAACAATATGACGCTCAGTCCCGGATGGTCTGACGCGAAAACCGTAAAAGCGACGGCGGCGCTCAACCCCACTATAGTCATAGTCCCTTATGTCAGTGCAGCGGACGGATACAGCTTTGAAGCTATGCGGCAAAAACTTGAAAGAAGCAGAGTCGAACGCTATGCCATCGACCGCATAGCAGAAGAATTCCAAAATAACGGATACAAGACACGTGACTTCGTAAGCCAGCTCCAGAATTCCAAAAACATGGAACTTCTGCGCGATGGTACTCTGACCGATGACGCGACTATGCTGGTGCAGCAGTTGCCTGGCGATATCATTGTAACTGTGGAAGTCGACATGCAGACAAATCCATCGCAGCAGAGTGAACTTACTCTCAATGTCAGAGCTATAGAAAAACAGACAAATGGCAGATTGGCAACCAAACCATTTGCAAGCGGCCTTTACATGACTACCGACTCTCTGCTTTTGGCCGATCATGCCGTAAAGAAGATTCAGACCGGATTCTTTGAACAACTGCGGTCGTCATTCGACGATATGGTTAAAAACGGACGCGAAGTATATATTGATCTCAGTCTGGCCGAAACGATCAGCGACTGGGATTTCGATCAGGATTCGCCAGGTTCAGGCGAGTCATTTAAAGATGTGCTTGACGAATGGTTGCGCGACAGTTCTTTCAGGGGGGTATACGATATGAGCAGAAGTACCGATAAATACATCAACATATCGTTGAACATACCATTGTGGGACATTGAGAAAAACCGGTCATACTCACTTACCAACTTCGGCAGTGACTTAAGACGGTTTTTCAGGGCACATCTCGGAGATGATTACAAAGCCGACATAAAAGCTCTTGGGCAGAAGTTGGTTGTAACGATAAAATGAATCAGCAATTCAGATACCGAATAAAATCCATACGATGAACCGATTGTTGGCAACCATTGCTTTTACACTGATGGCCATATGGGGAAGTGCCCAGCCCGATATCAGATTCACTCTGGCGTCAATAACACATGAGGAGCTGACTGACAATGCCGCAGCGACAATCAACCTGCGGTTGAATCAGGCCTTTAATCGCACGAATGCCTTAAGTGACGATCAATTCACCGTTTTCACCATTGAACCTGTTATAATTCTTAACGATATATCTCAGACAGAAGGGATGGTACATGAAATCGCAAGTATAAAGGCAGAGCTTGTGCTGACCGCACGCAACATTGTCGACAGCACGGTCTACAATTCTGCGACTATGCCATTGAAAGCCGCAGCGACAGGCGGTCTCGACGCGGCAATGAAGTCACTCGCCTCCGGTATTAAATACACTGATCCGTTTTTTGTAAGATTTATACGAAATACCCGAAAGAAGATCAACGACTATTATGCAGAGAACTGTGCGAAAATCCTTCAGAGGGCGCAGCTGCTTGCCGACTCACGTAAATATGCCGAGGCGGCAAGTTATCTCTCGGCAGTCTCCGATGCGGTACCATGTTTCGAGCAGGCATCTGCCATACTTGCCGAAATAGTGCCATATACGTCAGTTACGCCCGACACTGTAATTATAGAACGGGTGGTAGAGAGGCCGGTAGAGCGAATAGTGGAAATTCCGGTAAAGACCGACACTGTTGCAATAGCTAAAACATTGGGAAATCAGATCGTATCCCCCAATCAACAGCCATCGGCCAAACAATGCCATATAAATGTCGATTCTGAAGAAATATCTTTCAAAGTTCTCACATGCAAGGGCAATGCTACACAGAGCCGTGTCTACATCCTTACCGAAATAGAGAACTTCAACCGCTATAAGGACAAAGCTTATACACAGTTTACAAAGGCATTTGATAATGATGGAAATGAATTGACAGATCTGCATGTCGGCGGGGGATCTACCGACTGGCGTAACATCAATATGCCTGATGGAGTGCCTGTAAAGGTGGAATTCTATATAAGCGGAGCCAGCAGTGACGTGATGGAGCTGTCATTCCTTGAAATAATGGTGCGTGGCATTAAGATTACCGTGCGTGATCTTGCAGTGCAGTGGTGACATCGTGTGTCATACTTTACGACAATGAAACAGATAATAATCTTTTTAGTGGTTGCCATGGTCATGGCTGCGGCATCAGCTGAAACAAAAATAATAGACCGGAGTGCAAAAAAGGCTCCGGAATGGCTCGGTACCGCTACCGAGGGATTCTTGGTCGTGACTGTAAGAGCCCGTTCTTTGGCCGATTGTCAGACAAAAGCCCTGGACGAGATTACCGAACGCATAATCATGTCTGTAGCAAGCAACGTGACTGTATCGCATTCCAATACGGCATCCGAGATAGTCACAGGCAGTGGGGTCGACTCTCGTGACGAATATATCCGGAGTTCGCACATTCGGTCGGCCAATCTGCCATTTATCAAGGGTGTCTCTCTTTCCAACGCTACCGGCGTTTACTGGATTAAAATGAGAGATAAACAGTCGGGACAGGAGTTCTATGACTATTCGGTGAAATACCCGTTCTCACGTACCGAACAACAACAGCTGTCAGCTCAGCTTGATGAACTTGATGCAGAAAAAACGAGGCAGTATGAATCTCTTGAAAATGGGTTTGGAAACATCGCATCTGTTGATGAGATCAAAAACGCGACAGCAACTCTCGATGCTATAGGACAGTATTTTTTTGATGACGTAAGACTGTCGCAGGTCAAGACTCTCAGGAAACGCTATAAAGATATGTATAAGTCGATAGTCCTCGATGGACGCATCATTGCTCCGGGGGTATTACGGTGTCGGCTTATGCTTGACGGACATACCATAAAGTCATATCAGCCTGTCACTGTAAAATCAGATTGTGCTGCGATCACCGGCAACACTCCGGCCGATGGAGAATACACTATAACATACGACACTGCCGACTGCCTTTCGGACGAAGACAATTACATAACTGTTTCTATGCGCATTGAGGGGAACAAGATTGAGAACCGTTTTTCCATAAATAGCGAAATCAATAAAAATGATGCCGAGAAAATCGCGGTAGTACCTGAAGGCAAGATAATACTCACAGCTGACACAGTATCGGCTACGGACCGTACGGTCGAGGGAATTAATATACGACTGACATTGAATAACCGCGGCGCAATGCCGTTCGGATTGAAATCAATCGAGCTGCATGTACCTCGACTCACAGCTCCGATAGTGTTCGACAACATAGATGGAACATATACATCAAAGGGAATCATACAGATCAACGCACGTACCGACGGACGTTTCATTGTCCGCGAAAAAAAACGAGGCGTGACGTCGCTGGTTAGCGGCTCAATCACTTTGGTCAATCCAGCGACTGGTGCTGTTGAACGCATAAGACTGTCATTACCATGTGTCACCAACTGGGAATGAAACATCCCGATCTGACAAAGTATTTCTATTCCTCAAATTTATAACATCTCGAATCATGAAGAAACTATCAGTTATGCTCGCTTTGATAATCGGTCTTTTCATCGCAGCACCTTCAACCGTCTACGCTCAGGAATTATCAAAATCACAGACTAAAGCTATCGAAAAAGACGCAAAAAAACGGTGTAAACAATTGTCGAAGGCCGGATGGGAGCCACTTGCAAGCACCTCTACTTTGGAATACTCCATGATCAAATACCGCACCTATATTGAGATGGACGACGAGAATCGTATCCCCATCACGGGGATAGCCATAGGTAAAAACAACAAGATCGGCCGAGAGAATGCAATACATTCGGGTGTCGCAAGTTATGCTTCACGTGCTAAAGCTCAGATTGTGGGTAAAGTAAAGTCGGTAATATCATCTGATGCCAACAATACTTCACAAGAAGAGATTGATAAATTCGGAGCGGCATACGAGTCAGGGGTAAACGCCAGAATCGAGGGACTTGTAAAGGAACATTTTGCGCTCGTCCGTACCAATCCTGATGGAACAAAAGAATACAACGTATTTATGTCTATCGACGAGAGTCGCGCGCGCAAAGCACGTGAGGAAGCTGCACGGGCCGCAATGGAGCAGGCATCAATGCAGACGCTTTCTGAAATGGTAGAAGAATTCATAGGCGAACCTGTCGAAGCCGAATGAAACGCCTTCTGATTATTGCCGCACTGATATTCTCGGCAATTTCGATGTATCCTGACCGAATATCCGGCGATGACGATGACTTCGACAAGTTTCTGAAGGATGCTGTAGCAGGATTTGACAGGTTCATTGATGATGCAAATCGTGATTTCATCAATTTCATGCGCGATCCATGGGATAAGTATGCAGCAGAAAAACCGATTGAAAAAAGAACCGTTCCTGAACCGCATGAACCGATAAAATTTGATCCTGCAGATGTCCCTGCAGAAGATAAGCCACAGGAACTCGACATACAGGAGATACTGGATCTTACTACCTCTGAGGGAAACCAGCGACTGCTGACACATACCGACGGAGCCGACAGACAATTGATTCCCACGGGGAAGCCAGAATCAGACACAGTCATCACACGCAAACCGAAAGTGACCGTTGTCCGGGAGACTCCCGTCGGGAATCCGCTGCCGGAATCCATCTCCCGGCAGCAGCCGGCTCCAGCAGCCGCTCATATTCCCGATGATCCGCTTTATAAGGGTGGATCAGGACGAGACAGGTTCAATTACTGTGGTATTGACTATCATATAAGCAATGGACTGAAAAAAGCCATAAAGCTTCGCGGACTTGATGAAAACTCGATAGCCGACGCCTATCAGTCATTGTTTGCCGCTGACTGGCAGCCTATTGTCAAGGATCTGAAAAAGATCCTTGACGCCGACTTCAATGGCAATGAGTGGGCGTTATTTTTGTTTATCAAGCAAGTGGCATCAGAGTTTGCAGGAGGCAATGAAAGCATGGTTATGCGTCAGTTTTTACTGAACCAGCTTGGTTATAAAGCCCGGATGGCACGTATAGCCGATGGCGGCCGTCTGACTTTGATGGTAGCTCCCGATTGTCCATTATATGGATGTATATTTGTGACAGAGGGTGGTGTCCGATACTACGATGTGGATGCAAAAGTTCCATATGCGTTTTTCATGTGCCGTAAAGACTCGCCGACAGCAAAAAAAACAGTATGTATGAACGCTTCTTCTCATCCGCGTATGGCCGGGGCTACTGCCAGATCATCACATTCGGCTGCATCGGCTGGTATCTCTGTGACGGTGGAAGTCCCCGAAGTACTGATGAGGTTTTATTCTCAGTACCCACAATGCGACTATAGGGTATATGTCAATGCCGGAGTAAACAGAAGCGTCAATGATGCGTTGATCAGACAACTTTCATTTGTTACTGCAGAAAGTGACAAACGTGTGGCTGCTGGGAAATTGCTTGATTTTGTGCAGAATGGATTTGATTACGCTACAGACAAGGAGCAATTCGGTTTTGAAAAACCATTTTTTGTCGAAGAGTCGTTCTATTATCCAAAATGTGATTGCGAGGATCGATCAATATTGTACCGCTTTCTCGTAAAGGAACTTTTGAAACTTGATGTGGTTTTGCTCGAATATCCTAACCATATTGCTACTGCTGTGCGCTTTGACGGTGATACTCCGGGAGACTTTGTGGATGTCAACGGAGTAAGATATACTGTATGTGATCCCACATACATAGGGGCTGGTATAGGAAGAGCTATGCCGGAGTTTCGCAACACAGCTGCCAAAGTGCTTAGATACTAATCAACGTATTAAAATTCGACAGGATATCGTTGTTTTAAACATGATATCCTGTCGAATTTGATGGCGGTTATGCTTCTCCGGCGGGGGTGGGGTTGTCCTGTGGCTCGTCGTACCACTGTGAATACATCAGGTAGTTGCGTGCGATTTTCTGGTTCATCTCGCGTGCTTTGTCGGGCTCGACCATCTTGATGAATTTTGCGGGTGCGCCTCCCCACAGCTCGTGTGGTCCGATCTTGGTGCGTGACAGTACTACCGATCCGGCTGCGACAAGTGCTCCTTCGCCTACTTCGGCGTCGTCCATCACTACGGCTCCCATGCCTATCAGTGCCAGATCGTGGATCTTGCATCCGTGCAGTGTGACGTTGTGTCCGATCGACACGTCGTTGCCGATCTCGATTGTGGATTTCTGGTAGAGTGTGTGCAGTACAGATCCGTCCTGTATGTTGACCCGGTCGCCGATCCTTATTGAGTTTACGTCGCCGCGGAGTACTGTGTTGAACCATATGGAGCATCCGTCGCCGATCGCGACGTCGCCTACGATGGTTGCGTTTTCGGCAAGAAAGCAGT
Organism: uncultured Muribaculaceae bacterium; assembly: GCA_964389525.1. Classification (GTDB taxonomy): domain Bacteria; phylum Bacteroidota; class Bacteroidia; order Bacteroidales; family Muribaculaceae; genus JAFLTL01. The sequence continues at coordinate 23,083 of CAYMEX010000028.1, forward strand.
CTTTGCCGATTTTGGGCATGATGCCGCGCAGGGGTATTATAAGTGCCATTTCTGTGTATTGTGGATGTCGGTTGTTTTCTGTTGTGTCTGTGTTGTCATATCGGTTTTGTGGCGTTCTCGAGCCAGCGGCGCGAGATGTCGTCGGTGAGGTGTGGCATCAGGGCTGTATTCACTCTCTGGTGATATGCGTTCAGCCATGTGCGTTCTTCGGCGGTGAAGAGATTTTGGTCGATCAGCGTGGTGTCGAAGGGGAAGAGTGTCAGTGTCTCGAATTTCAGGAAGGGTGTCGTGTCGCCATGAGCTACGGGTGCGGCTTTGACTGTCAGCACGAGGTTTTCGCACCGGACGCCGTGCACTCCTTCGCGGTAGAGTCCGGGCTCGTCGCTTGTCACCATGCCTTCGGCGATCGGGGTCATGTTGTTATTGTTTCTTATCGTCTGTGGTCCTTCGTGCACATTCAGGAAGTGTCCGACTCCGTGTCCTGTGCCGTGCAGATAGTTGTTCTGTCCGCGCCACACGTACTGGTGGGCGAGTATGTCGAGCTGCACGCCTCGTGTGCCGGCCGGGAAAACGGCCATGTCGAGTGCTATCGTGCCTTTCAGCACGAGTGTGAAGTCGCGTTTCTGTAGTGGTGTCGGGTCGCCGAGCGATATTGTGCGTGTGATGTCGGTTGTGCCGTCGAGATATTGTGCTCCGCTGTCGACGAGCAGCAGGTTTCCGGGTTTCAGTTCGGCGTTCGACACTTCGGTGGCCGAGTAGTGGACGATGGCGCCGTTGGCTCCGTGTCCAGCTATGGTGTCGAAGCTCTCGTCGAAGAAGAGGTCCTGTCGGCTACGTCTGTCTCTGAGTATGTCTGCCACGTCGATTTCTGTCGTCTTCACTCCCTGGCGCATTCTGCGGTCGAGTTCGGCGAAGGCTTCGGTGAGTGCCACTCCGTCGCGCACCATCGCGTTGCGGAATCCTTCGATCTGTATACGGTTTTTCTGTGCTTTCATCATTGCGGCGGGGCATTCACCTTCGATTGCCCTTGCTCCGAGCCAGTGTGCTACGACTGCTCCGGTCTTTGACGGGTCGATGAGTACACGCCGGTCGCTGTCGAGTCCGGCGATGAAGTCGCCGACTTCATCGTAGCCCCGTGTCTTCACTCCTGCTTCGCCGAGATGTGCGGTCACTTCGTCGGTGAGTTTGTCGGGGTCGACAAACAGCACGCATTCTGTGGCGCCTATATACAGGAATGCGGTGGCGACGGGGTTGCATTTCACATCGCGTGCCCTGAGGTTCAATATCCATGCGATCTCGTCGAGTGCGGAGATAAAGGCTGCTCCGGCCATTTTCGAGGCGAGTGCTTCTCTGATGCGGCTCAGTTTCTCTCCTGCGCTTTCGCCCGCATATTTCAGTTCGTGCACAAAGCATTTGCTTTTTGGTAGTGCCGGTCGGTCGGGCCATAGGCTGTCTATGGGGTCGAACTCCATGTCGAGTCTGAGGTCGTACTGGGCGAGGGCTGCTTCCATGCTGCGTGCCGACTCTGCGGAGATGAGCCATCCGTTTACTCCGACGACGCTTCCCCGCACCATGTTGGATGCGAGCCATGAGTTGATCGACGGTGTGCCGGGTAGTCCGTCTTTCATCAGTCCGATGCCTGTTCCGGCGAGTTGTGCGGCTGCCTGTATGAAATATCGTGAGTCGGTCCACAGCATCGCGTCGGTCATTGTCACGACAAGTGTGCCGGCTGATCCTGTAAATCCTGAGAAATAGCGTCGCGTCTGCCAGTGTGATGCGAGGTATTCACTCTGATGTGGATCGCTCTGTGGAATTACTGTCGCCGACACATTGTGGTCTCTCATCGCCGATCTTAGTGCTTCAAGGCGCTCTGAAATGCTGTTTCCCATATATGAAATGCTGCTTTAAGACGTTAAACGTAGCCCTTCCTCACAGTACAAACATAGTGAAAAAAACAGATAACGCTGCAAAAATGGCGATCTCAACAAAAAAAAGTCTCATTTTTTTTGGCGAAACAAAAAAAGGCTCTATCTTTGCAAGCGATTTCACGGACGACCTATGTGATCCGGGAGATCAAGAGATCTTTTAAAGACGCCTCTTTAGCTCAGTTGGCCAGAGCACGTGATTTGTAATCTCGGGGTCGTTGGTTCGAATCCGACAAGAGGCTCACTGAGTGAGATAGACGAAATTTCTATTACACTCTACACGGGCGAATACCAGAGTGGCCAAATGGGGCAGACTGTAAATCTGCTGGTTTATAC
>CAYMEX010000029.1:0-24794 GCA_964389525.1 uncultured Muribaculaceae bacterium
TGACGGCGATAATTGTAATATTGGTATTTTGAACTGTAATCTTTGCCATTGTTTCATATATGGCATATATGCCAATACGCGAAGTTACACATTTTTCACTGACATCCAGTGTATTCCCACATGAATTGCTATATTTGATTCAAAGAAGTGGCTATCGCCACCGCTTCCCGGCCAGAAGGCCGACGGTCGCTCTGCTTTTCATCGAATATTGCTATATTTGATTCAAAGAAGTGGCTATCGCCACCGCTTCCCGGACAGAAGGCCGACGGTCGCTCTGCTTTTCATCGAATATTGTTATATTTGTATCAAGAGCTGTATATGCCGACGAAAAATGTTTACATAACCTCATATTACACTATCTATGACAAAATACATATTGCCTGCAATCGCATTCACATTGTTAAGCGCCTGCCAGCCGGGAGCGGCTGTGTCGGACAGGAATAACGGCACTGACAAGACATCGGCAGATTTTGAAATAGCAGTATACAAAGGTGTGCTACCTGCCGCCGACTGCCCGGGCATCGAGTATTCGCTAAGCCTTGATAAAGGTAATAACGAATATGACATGCTTATGACATATATCGACGCGGAAGGGCCGGGTAAAAGCAGGAGCTTTACATCGACAGGCAAGTTCCAGCTTACAGAAAATGACTCAATAAGCTACTATTGCCTGAAACAGGACGATGACAGGCAATCTACATACTTCAAAATCATCAACGACTCCACCTTGCGCCTGATCAACGACAGGCTTCAGGAAGCGGCAACCCGTCTGAACTACGATATCGTAAAAATCAAGGACCGACACTGAGGCTGTGTCATCTTATCCGAGAATAATCGGGAACCAGAAATCGCACATAGGATATTTGTACCAGGCATGGCATCCGAACGGCATGTTCCCGCCATTGACACGCCAGCAATATGCGGGATATTTGTCGAAGCTGAACTGCAGGGCCTCCATGCAGTCGGGATAACGGAAGTCCAGACCGTGACGCGCCGGCTCAATTGCAAAAAACACATCCTCATTGTATTTCGGCCGACCGGGATGCGCGAGATATTTCCCGACGACATCTTTCATCCGGGTAACAGCAAGCAGATGACGGCCTACGTGACGCAACGACAGGCCGCCGTTGCCCACCCTGTTGTCGGTGATGCTGCGGTCGCGCTTGCCGAAGATATCGTTTACCAGCTTTCTAAGCACAAAGAACATGCTGACAGGAAACCTGGTATGCGACAGCTTTGCAAGCCACGGAGCACCGATATAGTCATATCCTTTTTCGCACCAGTCGAGCAACGCGTCATAGAATACCCAGGCATCGAGCTGGCATATTAGTATATACTCTGAGTCAGAAAAACGCCGGTAAAACTCCTCGGACATCATCAGCCGGTTGTAGCCTTCTATGCTTTTGAAGAAGCTGTCGTCGAAGTTCTCAAACCTGACACCTGGAAAGCCGTCGAACAGATCGCCGAGGTCAAGCGACTCCGGTTTGACCACTACTATCGGATAACGGGCAAGCACCTCACAGTTGTGCCTGAGCGACATCATCTCATATTCGCTTATATCGCGCGTGTACATGGGTATAACCACTGAAACTCGTTTTTGAGCTTCAGCCGCCCCACAAAAGGAAGATAACATTATCTACCAACTATTTAGCTACTACTTTCTTTTACTATATTTTTGGTGGTGCAAAAATAGCACAAATCCATAACAGAACAAAAAAACAGGTGCGCCACAAAAACTGTGGCACACCTGTAGGAGTATCGCGATACTTTACGCAGATCAGAGGGAGGTGGAGGGGTAGAGGGCTTCCCACCAGCTATCGTCGTCCTGGAGGTATTTTGCAAACCAGGCGAAGATGGTGTTCTGCCACATCTCGCGCTTGTCGGGATCGAGGATGTGATGCTCCTGATCGTCGACCTCGACGAGCGATGTGTCTTTGCCGAGCAGCTTGAGCGCGGTAAACATCTGATGGCTCTCGGCCGGCGGCACGTTGGGGTCGGTGTTGCCGTGGAGGAAGAGTATCGGCGTGTTGACCTTGTGTGCGTTGTAGAGCGGGCTCTGCTTCACATAGAGATCGGGGTGGGTCCAGGGATAGCTTCCGGCCATGGAGGTCTCGCTGTAGGAGTAGCCCCAGTAGCCTTCGCCCCAATAGCTCGTATGGTCGCTTATGCCGGCATGTGATATTGCGGCGGCAAAGAGGTCGCTGACGGTCTGCAGATACATGGTCATAAAGCCACCGTAGCTCGCGCCTATACATCCGATCTTTTTCTCGTCGACAAACGGATGCTGCCTGATGAACTCTTTTGTGCCCTCGATGATGTCGCGGGCCGGATCGGTGCCTGCCGTATTGACATGGCGCGAGGAGAACTCCTGTCCGAAGCCGGTGGCACCCGACGGATTAACCACATACACTATGTAGCCCATGGCGGCATAGAGGTGGTGGGGATAACGCGAATGGAAGATGCGCGACGTGGGAGAGCAACCGCCGTAATAGTTCACGATCACCGGGTATTTCTTTGTCGGGTCGAAGTCGGGGGGAAGCACATAGCGGCCATTGATGGTGTCGCCGATAGAGTTGACGAAATCAAAGTCACGCACCTCACCGAACGCCACTCCCTCGAGAGCCGCATCGCCGGGAGCGTCGAGCAGACGCGTAGCCTGACGCTTGCCGAGATCGACGGCATAGAGGCGGTCGGTGTTTGACGCGCTCTGGCCTGTCACAGCGATGACGCTGCCGTTGCGGGCTACCGAGAAGGAGCCGACGGCGTCTTCAGGCACATCGACCAATGTGAACTTGTCTTTTGCCGGATCGTAGCTGAAAAGGTGTATGCGGTCTTTGTCTTCGGCAGTGAAATAGATGCGGCCGTCGCCGTAGCACCACTGGCTGCTCTGCACGGCTGGATTGAAGTCGCGCGTTATAGGTGTGACCTTGCGACTGTCGATCTCCATGATGTAGAGCTGACCGTCGGTCATGCTCGGGTAGTGTCCCTCGCTCACCTTCTTGCCGATACCGTCAAACGACTCGGGACTACCCGAGACAAGGATGCGGGTAGCGTCGGGCGAGTACTGCGCTCCGCCGACAAAGCCGTCTTCACGCACCAGCGTGTCGACTTTCATTGTGTTGAGGTCGAGCTCGTAGATCGAAGTCACCGTGGTCGGGCGCTTCTCAAGACGGCTGCGGCTCACGCCGAACAGCATCTTGTCGCCTGAGGGGGCTATGTCATAGAGCCATGCGTTGTGCGAGCCGAATGTGAGCGGGCTGTAGAGGCCGGTGGCGATGTCGTAGAGAGCGATGCCTGATCGGCTGCGCCAGCCGGGCTGACGGTCGTCGGGCTCGATGACACGATATATGCGCTGGTCTTCTTTCGGACCCTCCTCACGGGTATAGTAGATGAGACGCTTGCCTCCGGGAACGGGCTGGAACGAGCCTTCGGGCAGGTTGGACGCGATGACATCGCGCTGCTGTGTGGCCGGATCGAGCGTCACAAGCTCGCGCACGCCGTCGGGGCGTGTCTGCGTGCTCCAGAGCAGATCGCTGCCGTCGAGCCAGTGCCACGATCCATCTGGTAGCTGATCGACAATGACTTTGCCCCCGGCTTTCATCTCGCGCACCTTAGCCGTGCGGCGTGTGCGCTTGTCGTTGCCGGTCGTCGAGTAGCTTACAACGGCATACTTGCCCGACGGAGAGACCTCGGCACCGCCGACGCGCGTGCAGAACGCGATGTCGTCGAGACGGAAAGAGCGTCCGGCAGCCGGAGCCACAACCGAGAGCAGCGACGGATCGGAGGTGGTGAGAGTCACTTTTACCGAGTCGCGCACACCGGGCTGAGAGATGTATTTCAGTGTGATCTCACGCGATGCCGGAGTAAGCTTGAGCGTGTTGCCCTCGACGGGCTTTCCGTCTACAAGTATCTGGCAGTCGGTGAGCCCGGTAGCCACAGTCACCTCGGCATAATGCCTGTTTACAAGCGGGAAGCTGAGGAAGTTGAGTGCCGGAGCTTCGTCGGAGCCGGGCGCCACATCTCCGCTCCACGCCTGCGCGGGAAGCGCATCGAGACTGACGTGGTAGCGCAGTGCCGACTTCACATCGTAGGGTTTTGACTTGACGTCGACGGTATCAACCATCACCGGGCGGCCAATCGTGACCGGGCCGCGGTATGTGAACTCCCTGACATCGACCGACTGAGCCGCGGCCGAAAGCGAAGTCAAGGCAGCAAGAAGCGACAATGCAAGTTTCATGGTTTATCCTGAATTTCGGCTATTTGTTGCGGATGTATGCGGCGATCCACGCGCCCACCTCGGCCGTGCCGTAGACGGCGCCGCCGGGCACCTGAATCTCGGGTGTGCGCACCTCACTGTCAAGCGACGCGTCGACCGCCTCGCGTATGAGAGCGCCCTCCTCCTTCATGTCGAAGTACTCGAGGAGCATTGCGGCCGAAAGGATCTGTGCGATAGGGTTGGCAATGTTCTTGCCTGCAGCCTGGGGCCACGAGCCGTGCACCGGCTCGAAAAGCGGCGTCTTCTCTCCTGTCGAGGCCGATGGGAGCAGCCCCATCGAGCCGGAGATGACGCTTGCCTCGTCGGTGAGGATGTCGCCGAAAGTGTTTTCGGTGACCATCACGTCGAAGAAGCGCGGATCGACAACCATGCGCATGGCGGCGTTGTCGACAAACATGTAGTCGGTCGTCACGTCGGGATAGCGCTGCGACACCTCCTGGGCTACCTTGCGCCACAGACGGCTCGATGCAAGCACGTTGGCCTTGTCGACCACGGTGAGATGACGGTTGCGGCGGCGGGCATAGCCGTAGGCCGTAACAAGTATTCGCTCGATCTCGTCGCGGGTGTAGGCGTTGGTGTCGTAGGCACGCTCGTCGCTCTCATATTTCTCGCCGAAGTACATGCCGCCGGTGAGCTCGCGCACACACACAAAGTCGGCGCCCTCGACAATCTCCTGCCTGAGCGGAGACATGTGAAGCAGGCATTTGAACGTCTGCATGGGGCGTATGTTGGCATAAAGGCCGAGCTGCTTGCGCATCGCCAGCAGTCCCTGCTCGGGGCGCACGGTGGCCGAAGGATTGTTGTCGTACTTCGGATCGCCTACTGCCGAGAACAGCACCGCGTCTGAATCAAGACACAGCCGATAGGTCTTCTCGGGGAACGGATCGCCACAGTCGTCGATCGCGGCGGCTCCGACGAGTCCGTACTCAAAACTGAACGTGTGTCCGAACTTCTCGGCCACAGCCTCCAGCACAGCCACGCCCTGACGTGAGATCTCAGGGCCTATGCCGTCGCCCGGAAGCACGGCTATCTTCAGGTTGCTCATCGTTTTTATTATGATTTATTTGCCGTTGGCCTGCTCGAACGCCGCAGTGTCGGCGCGTCGTGTGAGCAGATACTCGATGTCGTCGAGTCCCTCGGCAAGACACTGTTTCTTATATGGATTTATGTCGAATTTCTCGACGTCGCCTGTGGCGAGGTTGGTGATCGTCTGCGCCTCGAGATCGACACTGACCTGAGTCTTCGGGTCGGCCTCTATCGAGCTGAAAAGCCGCGAGAGGAACGCCTCGCTCACAGTCACGGGCAACACAAACGAGTTGAGCTCGTTGTTGCGGTGAATGTCGGCGAAGAAGCTCGACACAACGACGCGGAAGCCGTAGTCATGGATAGCCCATGCGGCATGCTCGCGCGACGAGCCGCAGCCGAAGTTCTTTCCGGCCACAAGCACCTGACCGCTGTAGGTGGGGTCGTTGAGCACAAAATCTTTTATAGGATTGCCCTCCTTGTCATATCGCCAGTCGCGGAAAAGGTTTTCACCGAATCCCTCGCGCGAGGTGACTTTGAGGAAGCGGGCGGGTATGATCTGGTCTGTGTCGACATTTTCCATCGGAAGCGGAACGCACGTCGATGTCACTACCGAAAATTTCTCTTTCATATCGACTCAAGTTTACGTGGATCAGTAATTACACCTGTAACGGCACATGCAGCGGCCAGACGCGGGCCGGCGAGCACTGTGCGTGCTCCGGGACCCTGACGGCCCTCGAAGTTGCGGTTGGAGGTCGAAACGGAGAGTTTTCCGGCCGGTATCTTGTCGTCGTTCATCGCCAGACATGCCGAGCATCCGGGCTCACGCAGCTCAAATCCGGCATCCTCGAGCACCTTGTCGATGCCCTCGGCCTTTATGGCCTTGAGCACAGCACGCGATCCGGGCACGAGCCATGCCGTGACATTGTCGGCCTTGCGACGTCCCTTGACGACAGATGCAAACGCGCGGAAGTCTTCGAGACGGCCGTTGGTGCAGCTGCCGAGAAACACATAGTCGACAGGTACGCCCTCGAGCGACTGCCCCTCCTCAAACTGCATATAGTCGAGTGCCTTGTGCCACGAAGCGGCAGCGGCGGCATCGTCGGGTGTGTCGCATGCGGGGACTTTCTCGCTTATGCCGATACCCATGCCGGGGTTGGTGCCGAACGTGAGGCGCGGCTCGATGTCGGCGGCGTCAAACTCGACCTCACGGTCAAACACAGCGTCGCTATCGCTCGGAAGCGTGCGCCATGCGGCTACAGCGGCCTCCCAGGCCTCTCCCTTGGGCGCAAAGTCGCGTCCCTTGATGTATTGGTATGTTTTCTCGTCGGGAGCTACCATGCCGCCACGTGCTCCCATCTCTATCGACATGTTGCAGAGCGTCATGCGTCCCTCGATCGAAAGGTCCTCGACCGCCTGTCCGGCATACTCCACAAAGTAACCGGTGGCACCGCCGGTGCCGAGCTTTGCGATGACGTAGAGCGCGATATCTTTGGCAGTAACCCCGGGGTTGAGGTGACCGTTGACCTTGACGCGCATTGTGCGCGGCTTGGGCTGAAGGATGCACTGCGTGGCAAGCACCATCTCGACCTCGCTCGTGCCGATGCCGAACGCCACCGCGCCAAGAGCGCCGTGGGTCGAGGTGTGGCTGTCGCCGCAGACGAGCGTCATGCCGGGGAGCGTCAGACCGTTTTCCGGCCCGATGACGTGGATGATGCCGTTGCGCTCATGCCCCAGCCCGAAGAGCGTGAGGCCGAACTCGGCCGCATTGCGGTTGAGTGTCTCGATCTGGTTGCGCGACACGGGATCGGCGATCTCCTTGTCCTGCCCGACGGTGGGCACATTGTGGTCGGGCGAGCAATACGTGCGGTCGACACGATAGACGCCGAGACCACGGCGGCGCAGACCGTCGAAAGCCTGCGGACTCGTCACCTCGTGGCAGTAGTGACGGTCTATATAAAGCTGATCGGGACCGTCGGTTATGTGGTTGACCACATGCGCGTCCCAGATTTTATCAAAAAGAGTCTTTCCCATATCCTGCCTGCGATTATTTCACAAACTTGTTGATCGCGTCGATATATGCCTCGGCACTTGCCGCGATGATGTCGGTGTTGGCCGAGAAGCCGTAGTAGTGGTTGCCGTCGTGCTCGACCGTCATGTGCACCTTGCCCACATCGTTGCTGCCCTTGTTGATGGCCTGGATGAGGAACTCCTTGACGGTGGTGGTGCGGCGTATGATCTGCTTGATGGCCGAGAGCGCGGCGTCGACGGGGCCGTTGCCACTCGAGCATGCCTCGAATTTCTCGCCGGCGATGTCGAGACCGACACTGGCGACCGAGTGTATGCCGACTCCCGAAGTGACCTGGAGGAAATCGAGGGTGATGCGGCGCTTGGCCGAGCGATGCTGTCCGGCAAGCATGAGCACGTCGTCGTCATTGATTTCTTTCTTTCTGTCGGCGAGTTTCAGGAACGACTCATAAGCCTTGTCGAGATGCTCTTTGTCGAGCTCGACGCCAAGCACATGCAGACGATGCTTGAGCGCGGCGCGTCCGCTGCGTGCTGTGAGCACAATCGAGTTCTCGTCGACGCCGACATCCTTGGGGTCGATGATCTCGTAGCTCTCGCGCTTCTTGAGCACTCCGTCCTGATGTATGCCTGAGGAGTGTGCGAAAGCGTTTCGCCCGACAATGGCCTTGTTGGGCTGCACGGGCATATTCATCAGGCTCGACACCAGACGGCTTACACCATATATCTTGGTGGCGTTGATGTTGGAGTCGATGTTGATCTCCTTGTGTGAGCGGAACGCCATGACGACCTCTTCGAGCGAAGTGTTGCCGGCACGCTCGCCTATACCGTTTATAGTCACCTCGGCCTGACGTGCACCGTTGACGATACCGGCCACGGTGTTAGCGGTGGCCATGCCGAGATCGTTGTGGCAGTGTGTGGCGATGGTGACTTTGTCGATGCCGTTGACGTTCTCCATGAGATACTTGATCTTCTCGCCAAACTCCCACGGCATGCAATAGCCCGTGGTATCGGGGATGTTGACTACAGTGGCTCCGGCGTCGACAACGGCCTGTATCACCCGTGCGAGATACTCGTTTTCGGTGCGTCCGGCGTCTTCGGCATAGAACTGCACATCCTCGACATAACGCTTGGCGTATGCCACACATGCACGGGCGCGCTCAAGTATATCCTCGCGATTGGAGTTGAATTTATATTTTATATGGTAGTCGGATGTGCCGATGCCGGTGTGTATGCGGGCACGCTTGGCATATTTCAGGGCGTCGGCGGCCACACGTATATCATTCTCGACTGCACGTGTCAGGGCGCATATCGTGGGCCATGTCACTGCTTTCGAGATCTCTACAACCGAGTTGAAATCTCCCGGCGAAGACACCGGGAAACCGGCCTCAATCACGTCTACACCAAGCTCTTCGAGTGCTTTTGCAACCTCAATCTTCTCTACCGTATTAAGCTGGCAACCGGGTACCTGCTCCCCGTCGCGGAGAGTTGTATCAAAAATAAATAATCTGTCGCTCATCACCTATGAATTTGAAAATTTAAGCCGCAAATTTAAGCATTCTTTAATCTATTTGCAAGTTTTCTGCTGATTCGAGCACCTTTCTTACAACTTTAAATGTGGCTTTGGGCGCATCACTCCAGAAATCGGAGTACTGGGCTATGTTGTCGCCGTCGCCAGGCGTGTCGCTCACGACCCTGATAGCCGCAAACGGGATGTTGTTGAGGTAGCATGTCTGCGCTATGGCTCCCGACTCCATATCCACCGCCATGACGTCGGGGAAATTGCCGCGCAGAAACTCGACATCCTCCACCGTGGAGATGAAACGGTCGGACGAACAGATAAGACCGATCTTCACGCCATCGCTCTCGCCGACTCCAAGCGGGAAGGTGGGGAAATAAAGCGGACAATCGGCCGCCTCGCCCCACATCGTGCCGGGACCGCACCACACGTCGCCATAGACCACACGGTCGGCGACAACGACATCGAGGATTCCGGCTCCGCCACCGGCTCCACCTGCAACGCCGCTGCTCATCACAAACGACGGGCTGAAACGGTCGATCATCGCCTGAGTGGCCAATGCGGCGTTAACTTTACCTATGCCGCTTTTCATCGCCACGATCTCATGCCGGCCTATACCGCCGCAATAAAACGTGAAACGGCCGTCGACAAACTCTCTGACGTCGTCGACCAACGGGAGAAGGAGCTCCAGCTCCTTGTCCATCGCAACAATTATTCCTATCATAATACAATCTGAGTCGAACGGACACTCTTCCCCATGAACAGCGATGCCAGTCCGTCGAATTTTTCGGGATCTTCGGTAGTGACGTATTCGACCGTCGCGCCACGCGAGCAGCGGCTGTCTATCTCGGGATGACGCCGCAGATAATCGGCCAGACTCTCCGCCACAATCTCGCCCTGCGACACGATGCCTGTGCCTTCGGGCATATACTGCCTGATCTTCGCGGCAAGCAGCGGATAATGCGTGCAGCCGAGTATCACGGTATCAATCTTACTGTCGGCGGCCATGAGACTGCCGACATATTTCTTCACAAAAAAATCGGCTCCCTCGCCGTCGGCCTCGCCATTCTCGACAAGGGGTACCCACATCGGGCACGCCTGTCCGCGGCAACTGAATGCAGGATAGAGCTTGCCGATCTCCATATCGTAGGAGCGTGAGGCGATAGTGCCGGGAGTGCCGAACACGCCGATATGCCCTGTCGCCGTCATCGACCCGAGCACCTCGACAGTGGGCCGGATTACCCCGAGCACCCTGCGGTCGGGCGCCATGACCGGCAGATCGACCTGCTGTATGGTGCGCAGCGCCTTGGCTGACGCTGTGTTACAAGCCAGTATGACAAGACTGCATCCGCGGTCAAACAGATATTTCACGGCTTCGAGCGTGAACCTGTAAACTATATCGAACGAACGCGTGCCGTAGGGAGCACGCGCATTATCGCCAAGATACAGATAATCATATCCGGGCAGCCTGCGGGCTATCTCACGCAGCACTGTAAGGCCGCCATAGCCGGAGTCGAAAACACCTACAGGACCTGCGACGTTCAGTTCTTTGGATTCCATACCGGTATGGTAAAGTTAAACTCCAGTCCGCCTCCGGCACGGTTGCGCACGTTTACCGTACCTCCCATGTTAATAAATGTGGATTTCACAATCGGCAGACCGAGCCCGGTGCCGCCTGTCTTGCGCGAGCGTCCCGTGTCTATGCGATAGAAACGGTCGAAGAGCCGCGGCAGATGCTCGGGCCCCACACCCGTGCCGTTGTCGTAGAATACAAATGAATAATGCGACGACGTTTTGCCGGTAAACAGCACCCCCATCTCCGTACCCTTGGAATAGGCGACGGCATTTTTGACAAGATTCATCAGAGCGGCGCTTATAAGTGTCTCACTTCCCGAGACGATACAATGCGCCGGCACATCATATATAAACGTCATGTCACCTCCGATACCACTGTCGTCAATCTCATTTGTAAGATCGGCAAGCAATATGTTCATGTCGACCTCGCGCGGAGTGATCATGCCTCCGGCCTCGTCGAGCCGTGTCAGAGTCGAAAGATCGTCAAGCATCGTGCACAACCGCTCGACATGCTGCTGTGTCTTGCGCAGGAAATGCTGCCGCGACTGCACGTCCATGTCGGGATTTTCGACGAGTGTGTCGACATATCCGCGCACGATGCCGACCGGAGTCTTCAGCTCATGGCCGACATTGTTGGCAAGCTGACGCTTTACCTTGATTTTCTCCTCTGTCGCACGAAGCGCGATACGGTGTTCGCGCTCATGAGCCGCCATCGCCACCTGACGCGACTTGTATATGTCGATGATCTGACGCGAGATATCGCCGAGCTCATCGTTAGGGAATTTGCCAGTATCCGTGAAAGTGTCATCGCCGGCCGCAGCCTTGTCGGCGAAATCGCGCAGAAGCGTAATATTGCGTGCCTGATGATAGGCGGCGAAATAAACCACCATCAACGCGCCTGCCGCAAGCAGAAGCATGAAGAACCAGTAGCCTGAGTTTTCCGTAGCCCATGCCCCTAACGAGACATCGAACGGAAGAGCGGCCATCACTTTTATCTCATGTCCGGGCGAATACTTCTCGTGATATGAGATAAACTCATCGCGCCTCTCTATATCCCCGTCGACGCTCATAGGCTCTCCCAGGCTGCGTATCACCTCTCCTGTCACAGGGTTAAGTAATGTTATGCGTATGCCTTTGAGATCGGTCTTGCCATAATACTGCTCGACAAACTCCAGAAAAGTGTCATAGTCGATACCCTGCTCATACATGTCGATAAACCGGTCGGCGATAAGCACGAGGTCGCTATGCACAGTATCTTCCTTGTAGTCTTTTTCCCTCTTATAAGAGTACACAGCCATCACTGCGACAGTGGCAAGAATCAGCAACGCTGTCGGGACAAATATCCTGAGTCTGTAGTTGAATCTAAATTTCGTCCTGGAATCCATAGCCGAATCCGAGTCGGGTGACAATGTGAGCCCCGTAGTCACCGAGCTTCTTGCGCAGACGCGCCATATTGGTGTCTATCGCGCGGTCTGTCACTACCACATCGGCACCCCATATGTTCGCTATCAGCTCCTCGCGCGAGTAGATGCGGTTGCGGTGTGTAAGGAAAAACAGCAGTATATCGAGCTCTTTTTTTGTGAGACGCACAAGCTCGTCGTCGAGCGTACACGACTTGGCGTTACGGTTTATGCGCAATCCCTTGAACACTATATCGGGCTCGTGGTGCTCGTTGGAGGCACCCTGACGCGTCGGCGCAGTCACTGTCTGCGTCTGATAAGGGGTTACCGTCTGTACAGATGCCGCGCCGCCTCCAAAGCGTGTAGTGTCATATCCCGGCGGGGTCACTCCCGAACGTCGCAACACAGCCTTGACACGCGCAATAACCTCACTGATCACAAACGGTTTAGTAATGTAATCGTCGGCACCTATGTTCAATCCCATGACCGTCTCGTCCTCGCCACTGAGCGCCGAACAGAAAATTATGGGTTTATATTCCAGCGCCGGATTATTCTTGAGTTTCTTCGCAAAATCGAAGCCACTCAGTCGGTCCATCATAATGTCGACGATAAACAACTGGTAAGGAGTGAGATCCATCTCCAATGCGTCCTCGGCGCTATATGCACAATCGGCCTCATAGCCCTCTTTTTCAAGGTTAAACCTAAGGATTTCGCAGATTGATTCCTCATCGTCAATCACCAATATTCTTGTCCTCATACATATATGTTTTGCTGGCTTATACAGCGTTAAAAACGAATGGTTATACTTCTTTTTGTAAAGATAGCCAATAACTATGTTATATTGAGTTAAAACATGTTAACGACGACGCATTCCCAAGATCGCGGCACGTTTTTTGAACGTGTATACACCCGGCACCCTTGCACAAGTTTGTTATATTTGCATAATCTTTACTCTCTCCATCAACACCCGAAATGAAACTTACCGACACGACGGCACTTGCCGAAAAAATATACTCGCTCACAGCCATCGGACACCTCCACGAGGCGTTCTCCAACCTGCATGCCCTCACCGAGGCAGCCATGCAGTGGGATCTGACAGAGAAAGCCGGCGAGCTGGAACGCACCTACCGCTACCTGCTGCAGTATGCCATGACCGACACCGAGGATCCGGGCCGCGCCACGACACTTCTCGGGCTGGCCGACGGCATACTGTCGGTGACCGACCAATGCACGCGGCGTGCACGCCTTGACAACAACTCGCCCGCTCTCTACTACAGCACCCTGCGCTACGAGCTGATGCAGCCCGACACCATAGCGTCGCTCATAGGGCGACACACATCCGATGCCTCGTCGGGGCTCTTCGGCGGCATACTCGGAGACAGCGCACAGCACAACGACCGCGAGAATGAAGAGCGCATGAAGCGCCGCATATTCAACCGCGTGTGGACAACTTTTCCCCTCTCACGTGCCGACACCGCAGCGATCGACGAGGCACTGCGGTCGCCGCTTCTCCCCCACGATTTCAAGTCGCTGCTGATATCGGCCGTCATGCTCGGGGCTCTCGAGTTCTTTGAGGCAGCACGCATAAGGCTGCTTCTCGAGTTTTACCGCGACTCGGCCGACAAGAGCCTGCGTGCTATAGCTCTGACAGCCGCGATAGTGGCGATGTCGCACAAGCCTGAGCGCACACGGGTGCCGGCAGTGAGCCGACCGACCGCGTCGGTAGCCGCCGCCTCCGACAGCACTTTCAGCACCGACCTGCGCATCGTCATCACCGAGCTGTCGCGCACACGCGATACCGAGCGCATCAACAAGAAGATGCGCGACGAGGTGATGCCGACCATAATGAGCATGCGTCCGAAATTTCAGCAGAGATTCACCGAAATAGATCCGGCCGACCTCGCCGACCCCGAGCAGTCGCCCGAATGGATGGAGATGCTCGACAAGAGCGGGCTCACCGACACCTTCCGCGAGATCTCGGAGATGCAGCAGGAAGGCGCCGACGTGATGATGAGCACTTTCACGCATCTAAAGTCTTTCCCGTTCTTCAACGACGCAGCCAACTGGTTTCTGCCTTTTGACCCAGGACACACGTCGGTGACAGCTGCCGTAGACCCGGCATCGCCGATCGCACGCATGATCAACGCCTCGCCGATGCTATGCGACAGCGACAAATACTCCATGGCATTCTCGCTGTCGATGATGCCCGGCCCTCAGCGCGACATGATCGCCTCGCAGCTCGAGGCACAGAAAGCCGAGATCGACGCAATCGCCGCCGACATGATAAACCGCGACGAGACCGACACAAAAGCCGTCGTGAACCGCTACGTGCGCAACATCTACCGTTTCTTCAGGCTCTACAGGCGCAAAGTAGAGTTTCACGACCCGTTTGCCGCGATGCCGTCGCCGCTCGACATACCTGCTATCGCGCCCTATCTGCGCACCAGCGACACAATAGCCGCTCTCGCCGAGTTCCACTTCACACACCAGATGTGGGACGACGCGCTGCGCCTTTTCAACGAGCTCGACACGATCGCGCCGCCCGATGCGACGCTGTACCAGAAAATCGGGTTCTGCCATCAGAATCTCGGCGACATGAGCCACGCCCTCGACTACTATCTGCAGGCCGAGCTGCTCGACCCGTCGAGCCTGTGGACCCTGCGCCGCATAGCGTCGTGCTCACGGACGACAGGACTGTGGCAACAGGCACTCGACTACTACCGCCGTATCGACGCCCAGGATCCCGACAAACCGGCCACGACACTCGCGATCGGCGAATGCCTCACCGAGCTCGACAAATATGCCGAGGCTGTCAAGGCTCTCTACAAAGCCGCTTATCTGCGACCCGGCTCAATGCCGACACTCCGGCGTCTCGCATGGGTCCTGCTGCTCAACGGCGACCTCGAGAACTCACGCAGGCAATATCAGAAGGTCATCGACGCGTCGCCGTCGCCCGCCGACTACATCAACATGGGGCACATTCACCTCATCGAGCACAACTACGGCGAGGCATCAAACGCCTATCGGCTCGCAATGACTCTCGGCGACATGACTCCCGCACAGCTGGTCGAGACCGTCGAGACCGACATGCCGTATCTCACGAAAGCCGGTGCCGACCCGACCGTAATACCGCTTCTGCTCGACCACATCCTATATGAACTCTAAAAGCCACTGAAAACAGGCTATTAAACCACTCATAAAAAAACAACAATAAAAAAATATGGTCATACAACGCTGGCAATCTGTATTTCTGCTTCTTGCAGCCGTGTTCATGGGAGCCTACAGCCTGCTCCCCGCAGCCACACTCTACGACAGCCCCGACATCGTAACCGTATTTCCGATCGACTTCCCGGGCAACTTTATCGGCAATATCATCATAGCGCTGCTGCTGTTTGTATCGATATTTCTATACCGCAACACACGTCTTCAGCGACGCATGCTTGCCGGCGCCATGATACTGATGCTGATTTCCGCCGCCGGCGGCCTTTTTGCCATCGGTCCGCTCCACGGCACCGAGCCCGACATCGTGTTCGGGTTCAGCTGCTGCTTCCTTCCGCTGGCTCTGATACTCACTTTCATGGCCTACCGCCACATTCTCGCCGACGAGAAACTGCTGCGTTCCTACGACCGTCTGCGCTGATATACTCAGCGCAGACGCGGCGCGACCTATCAATATTTTGTGATAAACGGCGCCAACATCCCGACTCTTTAAATCAATATATAAACTCTAATCATTACCATTATGACCAATCGCAGCACACGGCTTCTGATAGGAGCCGCGGCGGCTCTGCTCATCGCCACTGACGCGTCGGCGGCCAAGCCCAAGACACCTCCCTCACCGCGCGAGTGCATCACTCACCTCACATTCGACAAAACGGCCGTCGACTTCGACCACGTCGAGAAAATGCAGGCAACAAACCGCATCTACCGCGCAGCCGACACGATCTCATTGTGCCCGGGGCTGCAAGGCACAGCACTCGATCTCACCGACGAGGTCGCCAACCGCATGCCGGTGCGCCTGAGCGAGACCATGACTCCCGACTACAGCAAGTCATTCACCTACTCGGTGTGGGTGCAGACCAAACCCGGCGCACGTCAGGGCACACCGATACTTGCCAACAAACGCCCATATCGTCCGCAACTCGAAGTGCACCGCGAGTGGCGCAACATATGCGACGAAGAGGTATTTCCCGACCAGACGAAGACCCCCGGCTTCATCATAGGCACGACCGATCTCGGCGGGTGGTATCTGCATATGTGCGACAGCACCACATGGTATGCCTACACGCCTACCGCAGAACGACAGCGCATCAATGACGGCCGCTGGCACAATATCACAGTCAGCGTCGACCTCGACAACAATGAGATGTGGGCGTATTTCGACGGACGCAACGTGGCCGTCTACAACACGCCCGACCTCAGACACGTCAAAGGCAGCCACCCGACATATATCGGTGGCGCCGACGAGTACACCGACCTGCCGCACAACTATTCGCGCGGAGAGCGGTCGGCGTTCAACGGACGCGTCGACGAGGTGAAGATCTACGACCGCACACTCTCTCCCGACGAGGTGGCAGCCGAGTATGAGACCCACTTCCCCGCACAGCCCACCGCGGCCACAATGCCCACCGACCGCCTCAGGGTCATGGCATGGAACATATGGCACGGCGGCGCACGCTTCGGCCAGCATGTCGGCCTCGCACGCACCGCCGAGGTGATCAAGGATGCCGACCCCGATCTTGTGGGGATAGTCGAAGCCTACGGCGGAGCATCGGTGGTGGCCGACTCGCTCGGTTACTACTACTATCTGCTCAGCGACAATCTCGCCATACTGAGCCGCTATCCGTTCAAAGAGACCATAAAAGTCTTCAAGCCGCAGAAATCGGGAGGTATAATCGCCGATCTCCCCGACGGCAAGAAAATCGCATTCTTCGACATCTGGCTCAACTGGCGCTGGGACACCGACACGATCCGTTCAAACGACATACGCGGCATAGCCCCGACACTTGAGCGTTACGGCAAAAACGCCGACGAGATTCCCGTCATCTCGGTCGGCGACTACAACTCGGGCACACATCTCGACAGATTCGCCTACCGCGTCTACGGCGAGAAGCGCATCGACAACCCGGAAATATCGTGGCCGTCGAAAGTAATGGTCGACGATCTCGGCTACATCGACAGCTTCCGCCAGCTTTATCCCGACTCAGAGCTATACCCCGGATCGACATGGACCCCGCTCTACAACGGCATGCGCAATCCGGTGCCCAACCGCGTGGATTTCATATACTACAAGGGCAAGGGACTCAGGCCCTACTTCACCGAGACATTCTCACACCACGGTGTAGCATGGCCGTCGGATCACGCCGCCGTCATCACCGACTTTTTCCTGAAATAGCCGTCGCCTCGCGCGACACGACAAAAAGAAGGGGGCGACCGCTAAGCGGCCGCCTCCTCTTCATCATATACATTCAGTTATGAGGGGATTTTAAAAGCGTCCTCGTCCTCCGCCAAAACCGCCACCGGGAGGCGGGCCCATCGGGCCGCCGTGTCCGCGGCCAGGACCATCCATAGCTCCGCTGGGCTTGTTTTTGCCGAACGTGTTGAAGCGATAGGTGAACGTCACCATGAAGTAGCGGGTGAGCGAGTTGTACTCGGTATCGTCGATATAGTTGGCGGTGACACTGCGCTGCACGTTCTGGTTCTGCTGCAGAAGGTCATACACCTTGAGGGCGATTGTTGCCGACTTGCCGGCGAGGAACTGATATGCGATCTGTGCGTTCCACATCCAGTAGTTCTGATCATAACCGTTGGAGTAGCCCGACGATGCAGTGTAGCGGAGGTCGCTGCTCAGCGCGAGTCCCCAGTTGGTGTACCAAGTACCGTTGAACGTAGCGCCATAGTTGTGGATCAGCGCATTGCCGTTAGCCATATTGAGCGTGTTCCAGGTCTTCTGCATGCGGTATTCCGGGCGAAGCGACAGCTCGAGGTTGTCGGGACGGAAAGCTATCGAGAACATCTCGGCAAGCATGAGCGAACGCGAGGTGTTTTTCTGCGCCGCACCTCCCTGCGCCTGCTGATAGCCTACATTCTGGTTGAAATTGGTGAAGATATGATTGTTGAACTGCCAGTTCTTGTTGCGGAACGGCATTGAGATCATGTTCATCAGTCGTCCGCTCCACACGCCGTTGACGTTCTCATAAGTCGTGCGGCGTCCGCCGGTGGTGAGATCGTAGTCGGTGCGCGACACGATCGAATTCTGTGTCAGCGAGAAGTCGCCCATCAACATTACCGAGCGCTGTGTCTCGGCGTTGAAGTCCTGGAAACGGATGTTCATGCCGTGATTGAACGAGGGACTCAGGTTAGGATTACCCTGTACGATGTTCATAGGATCGGAGGTGTCGGCCACAGGCTGCAACTGGCGCATCGAGGGCGTGTTGGACCGGCCGTTGTACATGATCTGTATCGAGCGCATTCCGCTCCACTTGTAGCGGTAGCGCAGGAAAGGCGCGTAATTCCAGTACCATTTCTCGGGAATCGAAGCCTTTGAGCCTGTCAGCTCCTTGCCCGACGACATCTGCGGGACGAGTGCGAGTCCGGCCTCGAAATTCATGTTCTTGCTTACTTTCTTGTAACCGGCGCGTATCTCCTGGTTGAAGTATTTATAGCGATACTGGCTCGAGAGGTCATCCATCGGTATGATCTCGCTGTTGCCCCACACCGGCTGCGGCACCTTGTAGATAGTGCCATTGAGGACATAATCCCAGAAAGCGTCTCCGCTCATCGACTCGGCATTGAGCTGCGTCACAAACTTGTCGGCGTTGTTCCAGCGCATGGTTGCGTTGTAGGAGAGTGTAAGGAAGTTGCCGTTTTTAGCGTCTCCGATCGGCTCGGTCCAGCTCAATCGTCCGCCGGCCGAGTTGCTCCACGTATGATTTTTGGTGTACTGCTCATACGACTCCCAGTCGTCGGCGTCCTCCTCGGTCATCTCATACAGATATTTGTAATAGCTGTAGTCGGTCGAGTTTTCATGCACATTGCTCATCGAGTAGTTGCCGAACACCGAGAACGAGCGGCCGCGTTTCTGACGGAAATTGTGATTATACACCAGTCGGCCGCCAAACTCATATGAGTCACCGTTTGACAACATGCGGCCAAGGCTTTCGTTTTTACCCCCTGTATGGCTGAAATTTTCCTGCCACGAGTCGTTGGTGTTGTAGGAGAAACGGGGGCGGAAGTCAAGTTTGTTGAACGAGTCGGGATTCCACTCCACGCGGAAGTCGGCACGCACGTTGTGTCCCTTGTCGGTCGCGTCGTTCAGCGAGCTCGAGGTGTAGGAGTCCTCATCGAGCAGATACTCGCGGTTCTGGCGGGTGCGCGTGTTGCGGTCGCTGTGGCTGTACATCACGTTGCCGCCCACTCTGATGATCTCCTCTTTGCCTATATTGAAGTTGAGGCCGAACGCCTGCGAGTTGTTGATGCCGCGGTTGCCGCCGAAACGCATGAAGCGGTTGCCGTTGCTGTCGGTGAATCCGAGCTCGTTGATATTGTTGGCGTTGCCGAGCAGAGTGATCTGGTTTCCGTTCCAGAAGCGGTTGAGGTTGAAGTTGACCGTATATCGGTCGTCAGTGCCGTAGCCGGCCAGCGCAGTGCCGAAATAGCCGTTCTGCATTCCCTTCTTCACCGTGAGGTTGATGACAGTCTCATCGTCGCCGTCGTCTACACCGGTGAGTCGGGCAAGCTCACTCTTGCGGTCGACGACCTGCAGCTTGTCCACCATGTCGACAGGCAGATTCTTTGAGGCCACCTTGGGGTCATCGCTGAAAAATTCCTTGCCGTCGATAAGTATCTTCGACACCGTCTTGCCGTTGGCGGTGATGCCTCCGTCGCTGTCGACCTCGACACCGGGCAGACGCTTGAGCAGATCCTCCACCACAGCGTTTGGCTGCGTCTTGTAGCTGTCGGCGTTATACTCCACCGTGTCCTGCATCACCTTCACAGGGGTCTTCACACCCGTCACGGTCGCCTCGGCAAGCAATATAGAACTTTCGTTGAGCTTCACCTTCAGATCTGTGATATTGGCACCCTTGACCGTCACATTGACATACGATTTGTCGTAACCAAGATAAGTCGCCTCAACGATATACCGGCCGTTGGGGATATTATTAAACACATAGGCGCCGTCGATATCTGCGGCCGTGCCTTTGTAGAACGTGCTGTCTTTGGCGTGAAGCAGCCGCACCGTTGCGTCGGCCATGCCTGATCCGTCTGAAGCGTCAACTACCGAGCCCTTTAGGTTGTAAGCCATTGCCGGTATAGTCGCGAGCAACATCGCCACCAACACCATCCACTTCCCGGTAAACGATTTAATAGTTACTGACATCGTATCTTATTATTATATATTTCTCTGATTATCACCCGATATGACTGGCCGGGAACAGCAGCCGGAATGCGTTTCGCAAAGGCATATTTCTCCCCTTCCGGCAGCTTTCGGCATCCCGTCGGACACGGCACACCTATGGCTGTCAGTCATAACTGACGGTCGTATAGTCTGAATTTGGAAACCTTTATTCTTACTGAATGCCGATGATCTGAAGCATCAGATCACCACACACGGTTCGGCATTGCGCCGCTCACGCCTTGCATTCTGCCCCGACGACCTCTGATTATCGCCGGTTTTCAGGCGTTTATGCTTCTCCATAAGCCCTCTTGAGAACTTCCAGTCGGCATTCTTCAACTTAAACAACTGCTCCGGAGTAAGCACTTTCTTCAGCTCATCATAAGCTCTGAGCTCGATTTCAGCTTCTTTCTGTTTCTGCTCGAAAAAGACCCGGGATGCTTTCTCATAATCGGCGTCGGTAGCTTTGTCGCCCTTGTCTCTGATCTCTTTCTCAAGATCACGGGCGTTGCGGTTGACTTCGCCGCATTCATCCTCCATTCTATCGATGATTCTGAAGAAATCGGCTTTCTGGTTGTCTTTCAGGCCAAGCTCTCTCACCATATACTTGTGTTTGAACTCGCGTATCTCCTTAAACCATTTCTCGAAATTCTCCCTGCCACCATCAGGCTTTCCGTCGCGGTCCTGAGCTGAGACCGGGAGCCCGATCAGCAGGGCAAACAAAAACAGCTGCAATACTTTCATTGTATCCTAAACCTTAGAAATCTTCAAGATCTGAAACATCCATACCCGATGACCACATGTCGTCGAGAAGATCGCTCTCATTCATATCATCACCGAAATAATCGTCGACAAACTCCTGATTGCTCAGTGCGGCGATCATCACCGGGTTGCGGTCGATGCGCATGTCGAGGCTGTCGGCCTGCCCCATGAGGCCGAACATTTTTGTCATGCAGAACACTCCGGCAAACATGGCCGCCATATACACATATGGCCTTACCTTTGTCCAGAGTGTGCGTTTCTGGCGCGCATAAGCCTTGTCGGGAGCCTCTGCCTCAAGATTGAGCGGCAGCATTCCTTCCATGCGTGCGGCGAAATCGGCGAAATATCCTTCGGGCACCGTCATGCCGTCGTTTCTGCCTATCCGCTCCAGCAACTCGGGGAGCTTCTCCTCTGCTCCGCGGCCGTTATATTTATTTTTCTTGTTTTCCACTTTACCGAGTTTTTTGTTCTGCCTTTTCGGGCTTCGTTACACTTTATAGACTCAAAAAACGCCCGTGAGTTTAATCGCCCCTTAACTTTTTTTTCAAATTACGCTTTTTTCTTTGCGCACACACCGCAGCATCGATGGCTCTGCAAGACGATATAAGTTACAGCCCAAATAGTTACCCACTACAATACTGCAATAGAAGGGGATCAGGCCGCCCACGTTTTCTACAAAAAAAGTCGATCCGCACGCCGCCATATAGAAGCCGTCGGCCACACAGTGCGGGAAACCGCAGGCTATGAAGGCCGGCACACCGAAGAGGAGCGGCAGCCATGTGCCATGCTCGTTGTAGCCTCTCACAGCCGCCGTCATGATGAATCCGCAGCCTATCGACATAAGCCCGCAGCGTATCGGCCCGGACGCAAGCCGCGCCATGATGATCGCCTGACTTTTCTCGGCCACCTCGCCTACGCCCGTGACCGAAGCCACAGCGACACATCCCACGAGATTCCACAGTAGCATCGCTGCAAGGCCGCCATATCCGGTCCCCCAGGTGTAGCCCGAGCGGCCCGTAAACAGCAGATATCTGAAAGCGACAACAACAATCAGCCCGAACGCAAAAAGCACCATCCCGGCCGGCCCTCCCACATTAAGGTAGGCGGTCCCCGCGATAGCTATGCACACTCCGGCCAGAAACGCACGAGTAATCTTTTCCATATTACCTGCAAAGATAGCAAGAATATCCGACGAAAAGAAGATCGAAAGTGTGGATCTGATTTCCATCATAGACCAGATAGATCAGATAGAAAAAGCGCCGCCCGCCTGTCGAGGGGAGCGACGCTTTTTTTACCGTATGTATAAACCGGCCGCGGTTTACGCGTTCTTTACCTTGTCTACAATTGCCTTGAAAGCGGCAGGATTGTTGACGGCAAGATCGGCAAGAACTTTGCGGTTGATCTCGATACCTGCCTTGTGGATGAGACCCATCAGGCGCGAGTATGAGAGATCCTCGAGGCGTGCAGCGGCGTTGATACGCTGGATCCAGAGGGCGCGGAAGTTGCGCTTTTTGTTCTTGCGGTCGCGGTAGGCGTAGGTCAGACCTTTTTCCCATGTGTTCTTGGCAACGGTCCAGACGTTTTTACGTGCGCCAAAGTAGCCGCGGGTGAGTTTAAGAATCTTCTTGCGACGCTCGCGCGAGGCCACATGATTGACTGATCTTGGCATTTTCTTTTGGTTTTGTGCTTGCCAGCGTCTCTTATAGACGTGAAGAGTACTTGGTTGGCTGGCTTGCGGTTTAGAAAATTATAGAAATGAATGTTGTTTTGCCGTAGCCTTGACGGCCTGGGCGGAAAGTCTTAGCGAAGACCGAGGAGCGATTTTACACCGTTCTGATCTACAGAGGCGATGAGACCCGAGTGGGTGAGATTGCGCTTCTGCTTTTTGGTCTTCTTGGTCAAGATGTGGCTCTTGAACGCATGCTTTCTCTTGATCTTTCCTGATCCGGTAAGGGCGAACCTCTTTTTGGCACCGGAGTTAGTCTTAATCTTGGGCATTTCTTTTGTTTATAAAACGATATTTAATTGTGGTGTCACCGACGCCCTACGGCAGACGGATCGACCGTTCATGTCTTTTTACTTTTTCTTGGGGCTGAGCATGATGATCATGCGCTTTCCCTCAAGTACGGGCATCTGTTCGACTTTTCCGTACTCCTCAAGGTCGTTGGCGAAACGGAGGAGAAGTACCTCGCCCTGCTCCTTGAAGAGGATCGAGCGTCCCTTGAAGAATACATAGGCCTTGACCTTGGAGCCTTCCTGAAGAAATCCCTGCGCGTGCTTCAGCTTGAAGTTGTAGTCATGGTCGTCGGTCTGAGGACCGAAACGTATCTCCTTGACAACGACCTTGGCAGCCTTGGCTTTCTGCTCTTTCTGGCGTTTTTTCTGCTGATAGAGGAATTTCTGGTAGTCGATGACGCGGCATACAGGCGGCGTGGCGGTAGCCGAGATCTCGACGAGATCGAGTTCAAGCTCCTCGGCGATGCGGCGTGCCTCCTGTATTGAGAATATGCCGTTCTCGACATTGTCGCCTACGAGGCGTACCTCACGGGCATGTATGCGCTCGTTGATCGCATGCAACTCCTGTTTTTCCTGTCTGGGCACCGGGCGCGCTCCCATCGGGCGCTGACCTCCTGCACCGCCGGGACGCTGTCCGCCTCCCTGATAGGGGGGACGCTGTCCGGCCGGACGCGACGGGCCTGCACCTGCAGGTCTCGATCCGCCCTGATATGAAGGACGGGGCGACTGGTTCTGCCCTTGGTTGTTATATGGACGCGGGCCTCCGGTCTGCTGACGGCCGTTGCCGCCCTGATTGCCGGATGTTGACTGCCTGTCGCCCGATGAGTAACTTCCGCCTGTGCGGCCGCTCTGGCTGTTGCCGGCAGGGCCTTTCGGGGAGTTGTTGTTGTGGTTGTGGTCCATCAAGGATCGTCGGGGAGTTGTTTGTTTATTTAATCATTTTGTTGACCTCGTCGGCCAAATGCGCTGCAAAGGTAGTAATTTTCATAATACCTTTATCACCTTCACCCTGTTTTCTTACAGAAACTTCGTCGTTTTCGGCTTCTTTCTCGCCTACGACGAGCATGTAGGGGATGCGCTTGAGCTCATTGTCGCGTATCTTGCGGCCGATCTTCTCGTTGCGGGCATCGACGACGACGCGGAGATCCATGTCGTTGAGGGTGTCGGCGACTTTCTGGGCGTAGTCGTTGAATTTCTCGCTGATCGGGAGCACCACAGCCTGCTCGGGAGCGAGCCAAAGCGGGAATCGTCCGGCAGTGTGTTCGAGCAGCACGGCCACAAAGCGCTCCATCGAGCCGAAGGGCGCGCGGTGTATCATCACCGGACGGTGCTTGGCATTGTCGGAGCCGGTGTACTCGAGCTGGAAACGCTCGGGCAGGTTGTAGTCGACCTGAATGGTGCCGAGCTGCCAGCGGCGCCCGATGGCGTCCTTGACCATGAAGTCGAGCTTCGGGCCGTAGAATGCGGCCTCGCCGAGCTCCTTGCGTGCGCTGAGTCCCTTCTCGGCACAGGCCTCGATGATGGCCTGCTCGGCAAGATGCCAGTTTTCGTCGGAGCCGATATACTTATCTTTGTTGTTGGGGTCGCGGAGCGAGATCTGTGCCTCGAAGTTATCGAAATCAAGCGCCTTGAAGATATAGAGGATGATATCCATCACCTTCAGGAACTCGTCTTTGATCTGATCGGGAGCGCAGAAGATGTGCGCGTCGTCCTGCGTGAAGCCGCGCACGCGGGTCAGGCCGTGGAGCTCGCCGGTCTGCTCGTAGCGGTAGACGGTGCCGAACTCCGCCAGGCGCAGCGGCA
>CAYMEX010000030.1:0-18305 GCA_964389525.1 uncultured Muribaculaceae bacterium
TAGAGCATCTGACTACGGATCAGAAGGTTACAGGTTTGAATCCTGTAGGAGTCACGTTTCATACTTTTGATAAGATGCGCTATCGGTTTATACGGTAGCGCATTTTTTTGTCGGCTGCGGCGTGGCTGCGGTGTAACAGACGGATGTTCTTTTGTCGGGTGGTATATTTGGCAGGCTGGAGAATTTTGGGTACATTTGTAAATGTCATTATGCGGAATGTTATAGTGGGTATTTAAGCTTAATTATCATTATGGTGATACTATCTAATAAATCGTTGGCTACGCCTGATGTGATTCGGAATCTTGGATTGAGATTTCGCGATTACAGGTTGCGTCTACGGATGACCCGTAAGGAGGTATCGGAATCTGCATCCATCGGTATGACAACCCTCTATAAGTTTGAGTCGGGCAATATGACGGATATTTCATTTAGTACCCTGCTCAGATTATTGAGAGTGATAGGGCTTGGCGAGAACTGGGAGGCATTGCTGCCGGAATTGCCAGAGTCACCATATATGTATGATGAGAGTGATAAGAAAATTCAGCGCGTCCGTCATTCCACTAAAAAGTGATTGTTATGAGACATCTGAAAGTCAAGCTGTGGGGACAGGAGATAGGTCGGCTCGTATGGGAATCCTCAACCAGGCGAATATACTTTATGTATAACCCCAATCTAAGGAATATCCCTGACATTGCTCCTCTGCTATCATCTTCACTCCGCCGAAATACCCTTTTGCCGATTTACGGCGATGACCGTCCGCTATATCAGGGTCTACCACCGTTTATTGCAGATTCGTTGCCTGATTCGTGGGGTAATACACTTTTTGATAAATGGGTAAAGGACGATAAAATTCCCCGCAACAAAGTGACTCCGCTCTACATGCTGATGTTTACAGGCACACGAGGGATGGGTGCATTGGAATATGAACCATATGCTGACGATCTTACCCATACCCGTACCGTCAATATTAAATCACTATACGATATGTCTCTGAAAATTCTTGAAGACAGAGACAATATGGTGCTGAATGCCAATGAGGAACCGACTTTGCAAGCACTCCTCGCGGTTGGAACCTCGGCCGGTGGCAGACAGATGAAAGCGATTATTGCCATAAATGAAGAGACTGGAGAAATCCGCTCAGGCCAGACCGACGGACTTGATGGCTTTGGCTATTATATTCTCAAATTCGGTGACAAGTCTATGCCTATCGCAGAAATTGAGACTGCTTATTATATGATGGCTGTTGCCGCCGGAATCGTCATGGAGGAGTGTCGGATGCTCCCGGTTGAAGGTATCAATCATTTCCTCACGAAGCGATTTGACAGAGCAAAAGGAAAGAAAATACACATGCAGACTCTGGCAGCAATGAATCCGGAGGCCCGCAGCTACGAAGACCTTGTTGCCACCTGTCGGGAACTCTCTATTTCCGAGTCGGAGATCGAGCAGCTTTTCTGCCGTATTGTTTTTAATGTTATGACCAACAACACAGACGATCATAACAAGAATTTCGCATTCCTTCTTGAAGAAAATGGCAAATGGCGATTAGCTCCGGCATATGACATGACATTCATCTTTAACATCAACGGAACAGGACCTAATATCGAACGTAGACTCAGCATCGGAGGTAAAACGAGCGAGATAACTAAGGTCGATTTGCTTGATTTCGCAAAGCAAAACGATATAAAGAATGCCAATGCAATGATAACCAGAGTTGCAGATGCCATCAAGAATTTCGACCGATACGCGGACGAAAATGGCATTACCCAACCCTGGCGCAGCATCATACAGAAGACTCTAACCGAAAATCTGACGACATTCGGTTGTCTTGATAAAGAGGATGATGCCAACTCATCGTTCATTGACACGTATGGAAGAACCATTGATAATCTTTCCCTCTCTGTAAACTCCAAAAGACATATTGAGGTCTCGGCACTTATCAATGGAAAACGTCATCGAAAATTCATTAGACCGAGTATGGAAATCTATCACAACCTAATGAAGCAAGATATTTTCAACCTTGCCATCCAAGAAAAAATCCAATTAGCAGAAACCCTCTTCCCGATTGCGGGAGATTTTTGAATAGGATAGATAAGAATTGAATTGGAATGTCGGCGACGGACAGACAGTATGTGGCAATCGATCTGAAGGCTTTTTATGCTTCGGTGGAGTGTGTCGAGCGTGGATTGAATCCGCTTGACACTAATCTTGTCGTTGCAGACATATCGCGCACCGAGAAGACTATATGCCTGGCGGTGTCGCCATCGCTGAAGACGCTTGGACTGGGGGGACGCCCGCGTCTTTTTGAGGTCGTGCAGAAGGTGCGTTCGGCCAACAGACACAGGGGTAACAACGGGCGCTCTTTCTCGCAGAGTGTGCTTGACGGTCGCCCGGACTATCAGATCGACTATGTGGTGGCACAGCCCCGTATGGCTCTGTATATGGACTACAGTACCCGCATATTTGACATATACATGCGCTTTGTGTCTGCCGAGGATATTCATGTATATTCGATCGATGAGGTGTTCATCGATATCACGGCCTATCGGAGGATGTATGGTCTCAGCGCCCATGATCTTGCAATGAAGATGATCAGGGCTGTGCTTGCAGAGACCGGGATAACGGCTACGGCAGGGATAGGCACAAACATGTATCTCGCGAAGGTGGCGATGGATATAGTGGCGAAGAAGATGCCGCCCGACAAAGACGGGGTGCGCATAGCCGAGCTTGACGAGATGGAATACAGACGCCGGTTGTGGAGCCACGAGCCTCTGACCGACTTCTGGCGTGTCGGTGCCGGCATCGCACGCCGACTGGCCCAGTACGGCATCACAACGATGGGAGACATAGCGAGGGCTTCGATCAGGCATGAGGACTCGCTATACTCGATGTTCGGGGTCAATGCGGAGCTTCTTATCGATCATGCGTGGGGTTGGGAGCCTGTGACTATGGAGCAGGTGCGGGCTTACCGCCCCGAGACTCACTCGATGAGTAGCGGACAGGTGCTTCATGAGCCTTACAGTGCAGAGAAGGCGAGGATCGTGGCTCTTGAGATGGCGGAGAGCATAGCTCTCGAGCTCGTAGAGAAGCGCCTGGTGACAAACCAGATGACTCTTACGGTGGGATATGATGCGTCAAGTCTTGCGCATGATGAGATAAGGTCGCGCTACGATGGGCGCATATCAACCGACCATTATGGCCGACAGGTGCCTTATCATGCCCACGGCACATCGAATTTCGAGAGTTACACTTCGTCGACGCGTATTATCTCCAGGCATGTGGCGGAGCTGTTTGACCGTATAGTAAACAGGATATTGCTCGTCAGAAGGCTGACTATCGCGACCAACAACATAGTGAGTGAAAGCTGTGTGGATCGTGCGTGCCGGCAACAGAGCCGACAGCTGTGTCTTTTTGAAACGGATGGGGGACATGATGATGCGGATGGATATGACAATGAAAGTCTTGAGCGTGAGAGGCGACTTCAGGAAGCTGTGGTGAGCATCAAACAGACGTTCGGAAAAAACGCATTGTGCAGGGGGCTGAACTTTGCCGACGGAGCTACGCAGCGCGACCGAAACAAGCAGATTGGAGGACACAAGGCATGAAAAACTACGACGATATAATCAATCTGCCTCACTACAGGTCGAGCAAGCGTCAGCCCATGTCGATGGAGTCCAGAGCGGCTCAGTTCGCTCCTTTTGCGGCTCTCTCGGGACACGAGGAGGCGATTGAGGAAACCGCACGGTTTACCGATACAAAGCCGGAACTGACGGATGATGAGTCGAGGATGCTGTCGCTGAAACTGAATGCTGCGATGTCGATGTCGCCACGCCCGGTGGTGAAGATCGTCTTTTTCAAGCCTGATGCCTTGAAAAAGGGGGGCGCATATGTGGAGACAAAGGGGCGCATCGCGAAAGTCGATCCTATAGACCGGCTGATTGCAATGGAGGACAAGTCGGTCATACCGCTGGATTGCGTCATGTCGATCGAGGTTAAGGTGCCGAAGGTATGATAATACGGGGAGCGGCTGTGTCAAAACCTCACGAAGTCTATTTTGGCGGGCTTCATTAAACATAGTATGCGGTATGGTTGTTTTTTATAATAAAACAAGCATATCTACATATTATGAAAATCATGGGAGTAAAACACTTTGCCGCAGGCGCTATTATGGCGTTCGCCGCATTTGCAGGTATTTATACGGAGGCCGTTGCCTGCAGCCGTATCCTTTATGTGGGAAGTGACAACGCACTTCGCATCGTCGGCCGTTCGCTCGACTGGAAGACTCCTATTCCTACAAATCTTTATGTATATCCGCGCGGAATGCACAAAGTGGGCAACACACTGCCCGGATCGGTGGAATGGACGTCGAAATATGGTGCTGTGTATGCCGTCGGATATGACGGCGGTGTCACAGAGGGAATGAATGAAAAGGGGCTTGTGATAAACGGTCTGTTCTGCAAAGGAACGGTATATGACAATGACTCGACAAAGGCGCGTCCGCCTATGTCGCTCGCTGTGTTTGTCGCGTGGCTTCTCGATATGAACGCAACAACACCTGAGGTGGTGGATGTGCTGCGGAAGCATGATTTCAATATATCGGGCGCAACGTTTGACGGTGGAACGTCGTCAACTCTTCACTGGGGTGTGACCGATGCAGAGGGACGATGCGCTGTGATAGAGTTTGATAACGGAACAATCAATATATATGAGGGACAGGATATGCCGGTGATGACCAATGATCCGACTTTCCCGGAAATGAATGCGATCAACGACTACTGGAAAAAAGTAGGCGGAAGCAATATGCTTCCCGGCACGGTCAAGAGTCCCGACCGATTTGTGCGCGGAGATTATTTTGACGGACATGTAGCCAAGACTGATGACGCTGATCTTGGCCTGACGATCATAAGGTCGATTATGGCGAATGTCTCTGTCCCGTATCTGTATACAATCGAGACGGAACCCAATGTCTCGTCGACGCAGTGGCGCTCATACTCCAATATACGTGACCGCAGATATTATTTCGATATCGTGACTAATCCCGGAGTCTTTTATATAGATCTCAAAAGATGTGATCTCGCTCCCGGCGCTCCGGTAATGAAGCTTGACACTTCAAAGAGTCATGACTATATAGGAGATGTCACCGACCGACTTGTGAAAAGCGAGCCGTTCAGGCCAATGTATTAAACAAGCTTTAAACAGTGTTTTAGTATTGATCGATAGCCGCAAGCAGTTCAGGCGGCAAGAGGTGGAACTGTGTTGGATCGGTCAACGAGGGCTTTCGGGATATATAGGTGTGGAGTTCCGCATCTATCCATCCTGAAAGTTCTTCTTTTATGGCCATGACTTCTTTTGGCGCTCCGAAAAGGCGCAGGCTGACTTGGTCGCGAACAGGGGATCGGGCGGCAAGCGATGAAAGTAATGACAGTATATGATAGGAGAGGTCGGTGTGGACAGATCCTTTGCGGCTTATCGCGGATACAAGATTACCACTGTTGTCGACGACAACGACAGTAAGGCGCATTGCGGGGGAGACGGCTGCCAGAGCATGCAGGGGAGTCGGCGATCCGGCTTTGTGCGCAACCACCGTTCCGCTCCAGTATGCGGCTAATGGGGACGCATACCAGCGTATTTCGACCGGCTGAAATGACCGATTGATGAATCTGAATAGTCTTGACGGCAGCAACAGTCCGACTGATGACCCGCAGCAGTCATGCCATGTCTCGGTGCATTGTGTGCCGCTCTCGGTTGCCGACATGCGCAGGAGGCGTGAAGCGACGTCGCGTTGCAGAGATGCCGGTACAATAGCTGTGCTGTCGGTTTCGACCAGAACGGTCGTCTTTGACATAGGAGCAAGAAGTCCGGGATTGTTGTAAAAGAAATCCTCAAATCCGTTCCATTGTCCTGTACGGTCTATCGATATGCTGTCGGTGGAGATGAGACGCATGGATCCGGGCTCGCTGTCACTCCACACGGCGGCATCACATCGGCCCGGAGCAAGCGACATTGCGAGCTGCCGTGTGTCGACATCGGCCGGCAGGTCTTTTTCGTATATTGTATCGGGAAAAAACATCAGCGGTTGTTCATTCGGGCATTGTTGTAGCGCGATCCGTTGCCATAGGTTGTGGCCTCGTTGCCGTAGATGAAGTTGTTGTTGCCGAATCCGTCTTCATCTTCATCCTCGTCTTCCTGTCTGCGGTTCCGATCGTTTTCAGAGGTCTTGGGCTTGTTCTTCAGGATATCATATGGCTTCTGCCGGTCGAGTGGTGTCTCAAACAGATCCCATGGCTGCTCGAGATCCCAGTTCTGCTTGATCTTGATTTTGCCGGGGTAGTAGTAGACGTCTTCGGCCTGCCGCCAGTTGAGAAGATCGCCGGTGTCCCATATTCCGTTGCCGTTGACATCTATGAATGCGCGTGCATAGTATGTGTCGGGTGCGACAAAATCAAAGCGTGCCTTTCCGTCGATGACTCTGGCCGACGCGACCGGACTGTCGTCGGATGACAGGAGCTGCACGACGATAGACGGGAGGGAGTCGGGGAGTTGTGTGACGATAATCGAATCAACTACGGTCGAATCGGCCTGCAGACTGTCGGTGACGACAATACTGTCGGGTGTTATCGATATTTCGGCAACAGCCGATGTGTCGGCCGGTGCAACCTCGACGGTGTCTTTGTGCTCCCAGTCGTAGGGTTTTTCAGGCCAATACGGTGTGGTCGTGATGTTGAAGATGAGGGTCGAGTAATCTTCGGCGGACTTCACGGTGAACTCGTGTGTGAATTTATCGTTTGTCAGGTCGTATATGCCGACAATGGCGGCAGAGTCGATCTCTAAGCGATATTTTGTGCCGTAGTCCCATCGTGCGCTGACTATGTAATCGAGTATGTTTCCGAGCGTGTCAGGTCTCACGGTATAAGGGTCGTCGAATTTAATCCAGACAGAGTCTTCAAGCCATTCAAGCGAGATCTTCGTGCTGTCGATCGAACGGACCGGCTGATCGAAGTTAATCTTTACTGGGAGGTGATAGTCCTGGTCAGTGCCTGTCGTGGCTTTTACGGACAGGTGTTTGACCGGCTCGACTTCGGGCATGGTGTCGGCCGGAGCAATGCTGTCGCCCGATTTCAAAGCCTTCTCAATGAGCTCACGACGACGTTTTTCTTTGTTTGCTTTCGCTTTCTCGGCCTTCTCGATCTCTCGCTTCTGTGCCTGAGACAGTTTGAATATAAACTTCAGGGTATCGGTATTCCATACAAGGTTGTCGGTGCTGTCGGTGCGCAGATAGCGTGTCTCGACAAGCAGTGAATCCTGACGTATAAGGCTGGAATCCTCGATCCAGTAGGTGAGTGTGTCGCGTCCGGCCGTATACTGGATGCGTGAAACATCGCCGATGCGCCGACCGACGTTATCTCCATTAACAACCGTCAGTACTGGGAATGTATCGGACGGGGCTGCGAACTCAATGTTGATCTTATGCGGCTCGGGGCGCGTGTAGTTGCGCAGATACTGTGCCTTGTAGTTCTCGTTGAACCATGTGAGTAGTATATCGTTGGGAAAATAGCTGACTCCCATGCGCGAGACGATAGAGTCAGAGCCGTCGGCGGCAACAAATGTGTCGGTCACTTCGATTGTCTCGGTCCACGGTGTGACCGGGGCATTGTAGAAAGCGACGTCTTCCGAGCGGTCCCAGTGATAGTCGCGGTTCAGGTCGTTGAGAGCGAATATGCGATATGGTTCTTTTTTCAGATTTCGGAGTGTGAACTGTCCGAGCTGGTTGGTCTTTGTTATACGTTCAAACCGGAGTGTCGAGATGGCGCTGTCGGCAACGTTGCGGTATGCGCCTACGATCATGCCCTGTGCCGGCTCGAGAGTGGCGGCGTCGAACACCATGCCCGAAATGCGCAGTGAGTCGATCGAATCGCCGGTGGCGAAGTCGAGGGCGAATCCGTCGAGGATGTTGCCTTCGTTGAGATCGCGTATCGCGTCAGAGAAGTCGATGGTATATGTGGCATCGGGTATCAGCGTGTCTTTAATCGTTACGTAAAGATGCTTGCCGTTGGCCACGATTGCGGGCTGGTTCTGCTGTGCCGGCGAAACCACGACCTTGTTCACGACTTCTTCGACTTTTATGTTTTCATCGAATACAATGTCGATCTGCTGCTTGTTGAATCGGGTAGTGCCCGGTGCCGGATTGCTCCTGACGTATTCGGGCGGTGTCTCGTCTCTCGGCCCTCCCTCAGGGCGTCCGATACTGGCGCATGCGGCTACGGCGAGTGAAATCGCTGCAACTGCAAATGCCCTCATGCACCATGTCGTGTTCACTGTTGTCCGGCGTTAGTTGATAGATAGATTTAATACAAAGATAAGCCGAAGCGGCTGAACGTGGAAATATAATCGGTAAAAAGGATCATTTTTCGCCCCAGCGCGATCGCAGCGGAAACTTGTTTGGGTGCATGATGAGCCTCAGTGATGTGCTGTAAGAGAAATATGCCCACAGCCAGTTGACGAGCACGGTGACTTTGTTGCGTATGCCCAGAAGGGTGATTAGGTGGATGAACATCCACGTCAGCCACGCGAAGAATCCGTCGAATTTGAGATGCTTCAGATCGACAACGGCTCTGTTGCGTCCGATCGTCGCCATTGTGCCTTTGTCGTTGTAGGCAAATGGCGTGGCAGTGCCATTGTTGAGGTTGCGTGCGAGATTGCGTGCCGACTGTATCGCCACCTGTGCAAGCTGCGGGTGTCCGGCGGGGAATGCTTTGTCGGAGGTCATGAGTGCGATGTCGCCTATTGCATATATGTCTTTCAACCCCTCGACAGCGTGCGTGCTGTCTACGATCAGGCGGTTGCCTCTTCCACGTGCAATCTCGGCTTCATCGGCAGTGACGATGGGGAACGGTGTGCCTGTTACTCCGGCCGTCCATATGACGAGTCCGGCATCGAGTGTCGAGTCGTCGGAAAGCGTGACAATGTCGTTGTCGTAGCTTTTCATAAGCGTGTTGAGCTTTACATCGACAAGCAGCTCTCCGAGATATTTGTAGGCTTTAGCCGATGCGTTTTCCGACATTGTGCCGAGCAGACGCGGAGTGCCTTCGAGCAGTGTGATGTTGACCTCCTCGGGATCGAGATCGGGGTATTCGCGCGGTATGATGTAGCGTTTCATCTCACCGAGCGCACCGGCGATTTCAACTCCGGCCGGTCCTCCGCCGACAACGACAAAGCTCATGAGTCTGCGGCGCAGATTGCTGTCGCGTGTCGCTACGGCTCTCTCGAGATGGTCGAGAATGTCGTTTCGGCATCTGATGGCCTGTGCGGCCGATTTAAGCGTATACACGCGCTTTATCAGGTCGGGCTGGCCAAAAAAGTTGTTGGTTGTGCCAAGTGCGACAACCAGTATGTCGTAGGGAACGGTGGCCCATGGAGTTATGACGACCTTACGGACGCTGTCGACTTCCGATACCTGGCTCATGATGAGGCGTGTGCCTCTTGCACGTGCCTTGCGGAACTCGCGACGGAACGGGAAACTGATGCTTGTGGAGTCGAGTCCCGACGATGCCACCTGATAGAACAATGGCGGGAATGTATGGTAATTGTGCTTGTCTATGAGAGTGACGTCATAGAGCCTGTGATCGATATGTTTTATAAAATTCAGCCCGGCAAATCCTCCGCCGAGTACTACAATCTTTTTCTTGTCAGTCTTATTATCCATATCAAAATACAATCTTTTACCTATTTAAATAAACCAGAAGAATGGCGGTGTGTTCGCTCGTGTGCAATGATGAAGTGCGAATTTTAATCACTTCTCCGCAAAATTAATCAGACTGCAAAACATTTCCTTTGGGCATAAGTAGGGTATCGGTGTATTTAAATAAAATTAACAATATACGGGGCTCTGTATATTGCTGAAAACAGTCAGGCGTGCCACACTCTCCGCTCTGATCTGCGGGAAAGGTGTCGGCACGCCTGATATGGAGTTGTGACCCCGGATCTTTACATCAGTTGGGAAGCGCAGGGAATATGACCGTGAGGAGCACGTAGAGCCAGTGGGCGAATACCGCTCCCACAAGTCCGCCTATAGTGTGCGATATTATGGCCTTGGATGTGAGATGGCGATAGCCGAGAGAGTCGAGCATGGCCGTGTGGGTAGAGAGGAAACCGCTCCAGCACATGCCTATGGCTGTGAAAACCGCAATGGCATTGCCGTCGACCCATCCTTCGCTGAGATATCGCGGGACGAGGCCGAGAGCGGCTCCGACAGCTCCGAGAGTGGTGATGGGGAAACCGATGAGATGCGGATCCTCAAACCCGAACAGGTACTGGAACACAATGTTTATTTTTCCGGCAAGCATGGGAAGCAACTCTACGCCCTGATATGCGCTTCCGTCGTAGACTCCGTCGGGACCGGCTCCGAATGTGAGCATCATCACGATCGACGAGATGATCAGTACGCCCGGGATGATTGCGACACCGACTTCCACGCCGTTTTTGCCGCCGTCGAGCAGGCTGTTGAGAATGCGTGTGAAAAGGGTGTCGTTGGACTTCTGCTTTTCTTCTTCAGCCGACTCGGCCCGCTCGTCGGCACTGACGACATCTTCATCGCGATATGCAGGGTATGCCCGCAGCACAAATCCCTGCATTATACGTGTGGATGTGATGCAGCCTATGATCGCTCCGATAAAGCCTACAAGAGGCGAAACGATGAAACCTTGTCCGATCATAAAGACGATGACAAGAAGCCCCATGCCGAATGCTGTGCCGAAGTTGGTGAGCGAAATGAACTGGAACTTCTTGAAGTAGGCTGAAAAGCGCTTGTCGCGGCTCAGTGTGATAATTGCCGGATTGTCGGACAGGAATGTCATGACGGCGCCAAGCGATGCCACGCCTGGGAGACGGAAAACGGGCTTCATGAGCGGACGGAGCAGTTTCTCAAAAAGTCGGACTACGCCGAACTCCATAAAGAGACTGCCGATAGCACCTGTGACAACGCACACGGCCATCAGGAAGAAGCACGTGTTAATGAGCAGATCGTGGGCAGTGGCCATAAGGGTCTTCATCATAAATGATGTGCCCATGACGTTGCCGAGGTAACCGAACAGTGCGAACACGGCAAGCAGGCATATCACACCTGACGGGATGCTTGTCTTGATTGCAGAAGAAATGCGTTCCATGACAATACAGAGTGTAAGCTATTATCGATTGAGTGAGAAAATGCCCATGCGCCAGGTGATGCCCAGGTCGATGAAGGTCTGGTGATTCTGCATCGTGCCCGAAGGGTTGCCGTTGCGTCCCCATGAGCGGAATGCGGCTGCATGTACGCGGACCTCGTGACGTCCTGTAAGCGGGAAAAACTCGGCACCTCCGCCAATCATGCAGAGGTCGGTGCCGTCGAGCACGCAGAGATCGTAGTTTGATCCTGAGTTATTGTAGTCGTGGGTGAATTTGGCAAAGAGTCTCAGACGCGATGACGGACGCACCGACGCCTCAGTCATAAGCGACCAGTCTTTGATGCTGAACCGCTGGCCGCCTCCGGCACGGTTCATAAAGTCAAGTTCAAGGCTGGTTATGCCGAACGTGAATTTGTTGCCGAGAGCGAGGTAATTTATGTATTTTCCGGGCATGCACTCGATGAGGTTGGCCGACCAGATTGACTGGTAGAATCCGTGACTGCCGTTCCACATGAGGTTGTAGGCATACATGTTATTGTTGTTGCCTTCGGCTTTGCGAAACGGCGATGCGACAACCTGAGCCGTAATCACATCGTTGCCTGAGATGCGGAAGGCTCCGCTCACACCGAACTGGTAGCATGCGATATTGTTCCAGTATTCGGAGCATGAATATAGGTCGATCGGCGCACGGTCATACTCATATCCGCCTATGGCTACGACCTGTTTGCCGGCCGAGAATGAGATGCGCGACGTGGGGGAGTAGGTGAGGTACACCCAGTCGGTCGCGTCGAAGAATGTGCCTTCAGAGATGGTCTTGTTGAGACGCTGGCGGAAGTTGTAGCTCCACTGGTCGTTGATCTGTCCGGAGACTTTAAGGTTGAGATAGCGTCCCTTGAAGCCTGAATTGTCGTTGATGTTCTCGCCGTCTATGCGGTCGTGCTGCCAGTCGGCACGCGCTTCGAGCGAGACATTCACGACCGGATCCTGTGATCGGGCAGGAGCAGGAAGAATGAAGAATGCAAGAGCCATGGCTGCAAGTCGTCGCGACAGCCATTCGACTCCATATTGGTTAAACATGATGCCTGTGATTATGAGGGTAAGTCCGAGAAATGTCATGGGTGTGACTGTCTCGTGAAGTACAATTGCGATAATAAATAGTGAAAGGAATGGGGCAAGATAGCACAACTGATTGACAAGCGCGGGGTTGTCGGTGTTGCGTAATGCCATTGCAAAAAGAAGGAACGGAAGCCCCATCTCCATCACGCCAATATAGGCGCAGGAAGGCCATGCGGCAACCGGCGGCAAGGTTACGGGCAAGAAAATTAGTCCGATATAGAGAGCTATGCTCCCGGTTGTGAAGCCGAGAAACAATGCAAGCGTGGAGTCGACACGGTCTTTCAGACGGTCATTCATAAGCCAGTAGACGGCCCACAGCAGTGCGCTGAGTATGGCGACCGCATATCCGGCAATGTCGAATGTCTCCGCACTGTCGCCTCCTCCCATCGAGATGACCGCTACACCTGCAAGCGAGACAGCCATGCCGAGATATTTCAGTGCGGGTATGCGCTGATGCCCGACGACTGCAAGCAGCAGCGTCAGCAACAGCGGCCAAAGATAGTTCAACGGCTGAGCCACGTGAGCCGGAAGCATGTCGTAGGCTGCAAACAGCACTATATAATAGAGAAACGGGTTGAAAAGACCGAGCAGACAGCAATATATCAGGTCGCTGCGACGTATGTGTCGGATCTCGCTCCATTTTCTCTGTACTGTCAGTCCGATGGCGAACACTATCGCCGCGACCGGGGCTGCAATAGACAGCATGGCGTAGACCGAAGCCTGCGCCAATGCTATCTTAAAGGCCGAAGCGACCGTGGCCCAGCAGAGAACGGCCCCTGTCGCGCAAATTACAGCTTTTGTCTGTCGGTTCATCTCAGTGCTTCGACTTCTTCGGTCGTCAGAGGTATCTTCTTTCCGAGGCGTCGTGCTCCTGTTTCGGTAATGAGGTAGTCTTCCTCGTTGCGGATGCCTGAAAAATCTTTCCACTTCTCGACTTCGTCGTAGTTGATGAAGTCGGTGAACTTGTGCTGGCCGCGCCAAAGGTCGATAAGTTCGGGGATGAAATAGATGCCCGGCTCGATAGTGTGTACGAATCCAGGTTCAAGCGGACGTGCGAGACGGAGCGACTTGCGTCCGAACTGAGTTGATTTCGGCTGTCCGTCATATCCGACCCATACTTCGCCGAGATTCTCCATGTCGTGTACGTCGAGTCCCATCATGTGGCCGAGTCCGCACGGATAGAACATTGCATGTGCGCCGGCCTCGACTGCATCGGCAGGATCGCCCTTCATTATGCCGAGATTTTTAAGTCCCTCGCATACAACACGGCATGAGAGCTCATAGACATCCTTGAACGGTACACCGGGCTTGAGGGCTCCGACTGCTGCAAGGTGGCTTGCTACCTGAATGTCGTAGATTGATTTCTGGCGCGGGGTGAAAGTCTTGTCGACACAGATGGTCGACGACATGTCTCCGGCATATCCCATCGCGGTCTCCGCTCCGGCGTCGACAAGAAGCATCTGACCGGGGCGGCATACGTTGCCGTGGTAGTGGTTGTGGAGTGTCTGTCCGTTGATCGTGGCGATCGTGGGGAATGAGAGGCGGCATCCGGCAGCCTGGGCTACAGCCTCGAGGGCAGCGGAAATCTCGCACTCTTTCATGCCGGGACGCAGGACGCGCATTGCGGTCATGTGCATGTCGGCTGTTACGTCGCATGCGCGCTCGATCTCGGCGATTTCCTCGTCGGTCTTGTGATTGCGCTGATTGACAACTGCGCGTATGAACGGCACGGATGGGGCCTCGGCTCCCGGCTTCACGCCGAGAAGGTGCATGAGCTTGAGCTGGTGCTCGGCACGGTATGTAGGCAGATAGTGGACCGGAACGGAAGCGGCGGTTGCCGACGAGATGTATTTTTCAAGCTCAGCGGCAGGACGCACGTCCTTAATGCCGGCTTTCGCAGCTTTTTCATGAAGGGTGGGCTGAGATCCCATCCAGACAATGTCGTCGATGGTCAGCTCGTCGCCGAAAATGATCTCGCGGTCGTTGTCGATGTCGATAATGGCCGACAGCCCGGCATATGGTAGACCGAAATAATAAAGAAAGGTTGAATCCTGACGGAAATCGTAGGTGTTATCGGCATAATTACAGCCTGATTCATCATTTCCGAGGAAAAGCAGCACTCCGTTTCCTACCGTTTTTTTCAGTTCATTGCGACGGCGGATATAGGTCGATTCAGCAAACATGTCGTTATATGATATTGATTTGAAGACACACATGATGTGTGCGCTACGATTGGTTAAGTGTGGACAAATATAGCAACTTCCCACGGATATTTCGTATCTTTGGGGTCGGAATTATGAAAAGGACAAAACAATATTTTTTAGCAGCGGCGATCGTGATTCTTGCGGTCGCAGCATACTTCGGCATAAAGACTTGGCATAGTCTTACATCGTCGTATGACGGAGGTGACGCATGGGTCTACATACCGCGTGACGCTACGGAAAAGTCATTGGAAGACTCGCTGCGGAGCGCCCTCGGGGCAAATTATGGCGGCAGTGTAGCCGATGTGTGGAAACTGGCGAAAGGACAAGCCGCCACCGCTCACGGCGCGTATCTGATAAAAAATGGAGACAGGGTGATAGATGTCGCACGGCGTCTGAAACGCGGTGCGCAGACTCCTGTGAAGATTACATTCAACAATATACGTTTTCTGTCGGAATTGTCGGAAACCGTAGGGCGTCAGATGGAGTTTGGCGCAGAAGACTTCATGGCAGCCTGTGAAAAGGTGCTACCGGAGGCCGGATTTAAGAAGGAGGGTTTTGTGGCCGCTTTCCTGCCTGACACCTACGAGTTCTACTGGACCTCGGGTGCCGAACCGACGGTGAAGCGTCTGCTTGATTACCGTAACAAATACTGGAACGACGAGCGCCGGGCAAAGGCGAAGTCGCTTGGACTGACTCCTGTGCAGGTAGCGACCATAGCGTCGATAGTCGAGGAGGAGACTGCGGCCGAGAGTGAACGTCCGATTGTGGCGCGTCTGTATCTCAACCGCCTGAAGACAGGCATGAAACTTCAGGCAGACCCGACAGTGAAGTTTGCTGTCGGCGACTTCGGTCTGCGCAGAATACTCAACCGCCACCTTGAGACAGTATCGCCGTATAACACATATCAGATCCAGGGTCTGCCTCCAGGCCCGATAAGGATGCCGTCGGCGACGACTATGAGCGGCGTGCTCGATGCTCCTGATCATAATTATCTGTATATGTGCGCAAAGGAGGATTTCTCAGGGCGTCATAACTTCGCCACAACGCTTTCGGCTCACAACGCCAATGCGTCGAGATACAGAGAGGCTCTTAACAAACGAGGTATAAAGTAAACAAAATCAATACAGTGGACTTTAATTACAAACGTCGTGAAACAAGGGATGTGAAGGTCGGAAATACTGCGATAGGAGGGTGCAATCCTATAAGGCTGCAGTCAATGACCAACACATCGACGATGGATACCGTTGGCTCGGTGGCTCAGGTGAAACGCATCGCCGATGCCGGTGCCGATATTGTAAGACTTACCGCTCAGGGAATAAGAGAGGCCGAGAACCTCGGTCAGATACGTACTGAATTGCGGGCTTCGGGCTACGACGTCCCGCTTGTCGCCGATATACATTTCAATCCAAAGGCAGCGTTTGCTGCGGCCTCACAAGTCGAGAAAGTGCGTATAAACCCCGGTAACTTTGTGGATC
Organism: uncultured Muribaculaceae bacterium; assembly: GCA_964389525.1. GTDB lineage: Bacteria > Bacteroidota > Bacteroidia > Bacteroidales > Muribaculaceae > JAFLTL01. The sequence continues at coordinate 15,952 of CAYMEX010000030.1, forward strand.
CGGGACGAACGTTCAAGAAGATCGAGTTTACCGACAAGGAATATGCCGACGAACTCATCCGCCTTGAAAATGCGCTCGTGCCTTTCTATGAGACATGTCGCGCCAACAACACTGCGGTGAGAATCGGTGTGAACCACGGATCTCTGTCGGATCGCATCATGTCGCGTTATGGCGACACTCCGGCCGGAATGGTCGAGAGCGCGATGGAGTTTCTTCGTGTCGCTGAAAAGATCGAATTCAGAAATATAGTCATATCGATAAAGGCGTCGAACACGACAGTGATGGTCGAAACCGTGCGCCGTCTTGTCGATGCGATGGATAAGGAGGGGATGGATTTCCCGCTTCATCTGGGCGTGACTGAAGCCGGAGACGGTGAAGATGGCCGCGTGAAGAGCGCTATCGGCATAGGCACGCTTCTGGCAGAGGGTGTCGGAGACACAATAAGGGTGTCGCTGAGTGAGGCTCCTGAAAATGAGGTGCCGGTGGCACGTGAGCTCCGCGACTATATCACTGCACGCGAAAACGCTCCGCATATCGACGGAGAGATTGCCGACAGTTTCGACCGGATAAAACCCGTACGGAGGAAAACGCGGAGTGTTGGCTGCATAGGCGGCGGACAGGTCCCGGTTGTCGTGGCAGACGGCTGTAATTGCGATTGCGGCGAGTTTGCGCCTGACATAACCGACGTACATGATCTGATATTGCATGATACAGCCGATGGGATTGACTGCCTTCTGGAGAAGGCTGTCGCAAGTCACGACAAGGCGATACTTCTCACGACTTCACACGCCAACCCGGTCGGAGCGATAAAGAGTGTCGTGCACAGCCTGATCAGCAATGGCATAGAGAATCCTGTTGTGGTGAAACTCTGTTATAACGACAGTGAGCTGCAGCCGTGGCAGGTGAGTGTGAGAGCGGCGGCAGATTTCGGTGCGCTTATTCTTGACGGACTTGTAGACGGTATAATGATAGAGACCGACCGCATGACCGGGCCGGAGACCATAAAACTTGCATTCAGCATATTGCAGGGCACGCGTTCGCGTATCACACGTCCTGAATATATAGCATGTCCGGGATGTGGCCGCACGATGTTTGACCTTCAGACGACTCTCGCCAAGGTCAAGTCGGCGACTTCGCATCTCAAAGGTTTGAAAATAGGTGTGATGGGGTGTATTGTAAACGGCCCCGGAGAGATGGCTGATGCCGATTACGGATATGTCGGCGCCGCGGCCGGAAAGGTGAGCCTTTACCGCAGCAAGGAGTGCGTGGAGCGTAATATACCTCAGGAGGCAGCTATCGAACGTCTTATCGAGCTTCTGAAGTATGATGGAGTGTGGTGTGACAAGTAAGGGCCTCCGTGTCCTTGTGCATACCTCTCACGGCGCGAATGTCGAATGTTGCGGAATAATGGTGAATGCCGGCAGCCGCGACGAGGATACCGGCAGGGAGGGACTTGCGCATTTTGTAGAACATACACTGTTCAAGGGTACGGCGAAGAGGCGTGCCTGGCACATACTCAACCGCATGGAAAGCGTCGGCGGCGAGCTGAACGCATATACCAACAAGGAGGAAACCACGGTCTATACAGTCGCTCCATCGGGGCATTTCGACCGCTCGTGTGAGCTTCTGGCTGATATTGTGATCAATTCAGATTTCCCTGAAGGTGAGCTCGAGAAGGAGCGTGATGTCGTGTGTGACGAGATCGACTCGTATCGCGACGTGCCCTCTGAGATGATATTCGATGAAGTGGACGAGCGGCTGTGGAGGGGGTCGACCCTTGCCCATAACGTGCTCGGAACCAAAGATACGGTTGGCCGTTTTACGTCGAAAGACTGCCGCAACTGGCTTGACGAAATGTTCACGCCGGGCAATTCGGTATTTTATTATACGGGGCCGCTTGAGATGAAGCGGGTCGTAAAGATGGTCGACAGGTATTTTGCCGGATATGACAGGGCTGACCGGATCATCAGACGCGATAAGCCTCTGTATGCCGACACATATAATGAGGAAATGATCATAGAGTCACATCAGTGTCATGCTGCCGAGTCTTTCAGGCTTCCGGGGCTTGACTATGATCTGCTGCCTGAAGTTAATCTTATATGCAACATACTTGGCGGCCCGGGCATGAATTCGCGGCTCAATGTGTCGCTGCGTGAGAAACGCGGGCTTGTCTATACTGTGGACATGTCGACCTCGGTATGCACCGATGTCGGCTCGGCCACGGTGTACTATGGCTGTGATCCCAAGGATTTTGCCAGATGCCACCAGCTTGTGTCGCGCGAGATCGAGGCTTTTATATCAAAGGGTGTGAGCACGAGGACGCTTGATGCCGCACGCCGCCAGTATACCGGCCA
>CAYMEX010000031.1:0-17197 GCA_964389525.1 uncultured Muribaculaceae bacterium
CCTTTGACGAGCAACCTGACAGGTGTGAAATCTTGTGTTTTATAGCGCGTTGCTGATGTGCGCGGCTGCGGCCGGGTGACTACCGGCCGACTACGTGGAGCCTTTGCAGGTGTCATAGCAGGTTTATGAGGTCGCGTTTCATCTCCTCGTCGATGTCGCGGTAGCGGGCGAAAGCTTTGCTGCCGTCTTTGTGGCCCGACAGGCGTCCGACAAGACACGGATCTTTGACTTTCTTGTAGAGATTGCCTACAAATGTGCGCCTGGCGAGATGGCTTGTCGCGATTTCGTTGATCGGACGCTGTTCCTCGAGGCCGGTCAGAGGGTTGAGTATCGTGACCGGGCGTGTGATGCCGCATCGTGTGAAGATCTGTTTTATCGAGTCGTTGTAGCGCTGCGCCGACGTGAAAGGAAGCAGCCGCCCCCCGGGAAGACCAGGGTAGCGGCTTACGATGGCGGTCGCCTGCGGATGCAGCGGCACGCGTATGACTTCCGGATGTTTCTGGCGCGTTTTGCCGGCGATGTACTCGACTGCGCCGTCGATGATGTTGGCGGTAGTCAGGCGCATCAGGTCGGAGACGCGGCATCCTATCAGACACTGAAAGATGAATATGTCGCGTTGTGTGGCAAGATGCTGGTTGTTAGTCAGGTCGGCTCCGGCTATGGTGTTGCGCTCGTCGATGGTGATGTAGTAGGGGGTGCCGTAGAGCTCGGCGGTGATGCCGTTGTAGCGTGCGAATGGGCGGTTGGAGGTGATCTCCTGGTTGAAGCACCAGTTGAAGAACGCACGCAGGGCGTTGAGGAGGTTTATGATTGTGTTGTTGCCCCGGGGGAGCGGTAGGGTGCTCTTGCCGATTGCGGTGTGATAGTCGTGGTAGATGTCGGGATAGTCGGCGCATATCTCATGTTCATGGCGCAGGAAGTTCTCGAAACTTACAATGTCGGCGGTGGTGAATGTCGTCACCTGCAGCGAGTAGCTGACGCCGTCGTCGGCTGTGCGCCAGGCTTCGTAGCGGCGAAGAGCCCTGCGGAGTACGTTGTAGCGTTTGATGCGCCACTCCGAGAAGGAGTGGACTGAGAGAAATCTGTCGAATAACTCGTAGAATGGCCTGTCGGTGGGTGACTTTATGACCGGATGCAGATAATCCTGAAGCTTGCGCCTGAGGTATTCGCGCGACAGGCAGTGTCTCGGCACCGTGGTGGCGATGTGGAGCAGGTGTTGTTCGATAGCCGTCAGCTCGGCTTCGATTTTCTGCAGTGCTGCTGCTTCGTTTCTGTCGGCACGCGGGCGTATGAATGTTCCGCTCCTGAATCGGGCCGGGGCGATGTAGAGCCCGGTGTGTAGGCGTGGCTGTATCCCTCGGGCTACTGAAAGCCGCAGTATGATCTCGGATTGCCCCGCACTGTTTACTTTTTGCGATAATTCGCGTCGGGTAGTTGCCATGGGTTGAATTTTAAGTTTTGTCATGTCATGGCAAAAGTAGGGCAATTCCCGACTACCGTCTGACTACCTGTTTCTAAGAGTATGTTTACTTTGGCTTCAGACTCTGAACAAGCTCTTACTCGAAATAGAACGTAAGCACCACCATCGACGACGTGGCGCGCTTTATGGCATTGGTGAAGCGCATTGTCGCAGGGTCGTCGGCAAGGTCGGGCCGGTCGTGGCGCAGCATGTCGCAGAGGCCGAAACAGAACTTGACCTCGGGTATCAGCTTGAAGTAGGGTAGATAGAAATCGCAGCCGATAGCAGCCGTCAGGTAGACGTCGGCGGTGCGGAGCATCAGGGTGCCGGCGCTTTTCCTGGCGACGTCAAACGCCGGCATAACTCCGCCTGACAGGTAAGGGCGGGAGTTGCGGTAGCGCTGTCCCGAGAATTTCAGATCGACGGGGAGGACGAGAAAAGTTGATTTCAGGGTCTGGCGGCAGGTCTCGCCGGTCGAGATCTCGCGCATGACTATGCCGCGGCTGCCGAAGTATAGTCCGGGAGTGAAACGCAGGTTGAACCATCGGTTGAGCCTCAGGTCGCCGGCGGCTCCGACACAGAATCCGGGCGAAAACGACGGCTGGTCGGCATACCACTCGGTGCCGTCGTAGGCTGTCGCGCCGGTGTTGGCGAATGTCATGTCCTGAAAATGCAGTCCGGCATAGAAACCGAGGTGGGCGCGGCGCAGATCGGCATAAGGGCGGTTCATCGGGCCGTGTCCTGTCGGAGCGCACAATGCCTGCAATGACATGAAAAGCGTCAGGACGGTGGCGATGATGTGGCGGGGCAGGTTACTCATAGTTGGCAAGCGCGTTACGTAGCTGGTCGATCACCATCGCCCGGAGCTGCCCCGGAGCCTCGACTGTGACGTCGCCTCCCATCGACACTATCTCCGAAACGAAGTCGGGTGTGAGCCGCAGATGGTAGGTGAAGATGGAGAACCCGTCGTGGGCGTATTCGTTCTGGCTGTGGTGGAGAGGGAGAGTGCGCAGATATCTTGCCCTGCGTGAGGCGACGCGCAGTCTTATGTCGTGGGGCTCGCCCATCGAGAAAATGACACCGAACGAGTCCGACGAGTAGCGCGATGCGTCGAAATCGGCCGGGATCTCGAAGGTCTCCGGGAGCATCGAGGCCTTGACGATGCGGTCGAGAGCATAGGTCTTTATCTTGCCGTCGGCGGTGTTGCGCCCCGTCATATACCATCTCTGCCTGAACAGATTGAGAAAGTACGGCTCCACCACTACGTCTCTCGACGGGTTGACGCGTGTGTAGGGTGCGTAGTCAAACTGCACCGGGTGGTTGCATCTCACCGCGTCGATTACGACATTGAGGTGCTCGCGGGCCGACGGTATGTCCTCGAGAAAGATGCGCGACGAAATCTGGCGCGACTCGCTGACGACACTGTTTGTCGCCGCCGAGTTGAGAAGCCAGTCGGTGATCGACGCGCCGCGGCGGGGTTCGTCGGTCTCCTCGATGTAATACTCGAATGTCGACGGATTGTAGCGTATCTCGATGCCGAACGCATCCTCGATGGCACGGCGGTAGTTGTAGAACGTGCGGCGGGGTATTGTCGCGCTCTCGGTGGCGAACGGCGACAGGCTCCACCGCTCCCTTATCTGCTCGAACGAGATGCGGCGGTATCGTCTGATCGTGTCGACGATCCATATGTAGCGTGATATGAGGTCGCGTGCCATGTGTCGTGGGTGATTGATGTCGTTGCGCAAATTTACCGTGCACGTCGGGCAACAACTCTGACCGGGATGTTAAAATGAGTCGACGATCGGTTAAAAAATGATAATGGACGATTTCCTTTGCTGCCGCGGTTTACTTTTGTAATGATGGAAAAGGTGATGCACTATGTCTGGCGGCACAGGCTGTGGAGCAACCCGTCGATGGAGACAGTCGACGGGCGTCGCGTCACGGTGATCGATCCCGGTCAGCCCAACACCGGCTCTGGTCCCGACTTCTTCAACGCCAAGGTGAGGATCGACGGTGAGCTGTGGGCCGGCAATGTCGAGATACATGTGCGGGCGTCCGACTGGTATCGCCACGGCCATCACACCGATCCGGCCTACGACTCGGTGATATTGCATGTGGTCGATGCCGACGACGCTCCGGTAGACCGCCCGGTGAGCGGAGGACGCATACCGCAGGTGAGGATGCCGTGTGTGGCCGACTTCGCATCGCGCTACTCGCAGCTGGTGGGAAACGCGTCGACAGAGTTGCCGTGTGCGTCGTCGATTGCCGGAATGTCGCCGCTGCACATCGCCGACTGGATTTCGGCACTTGCTCACGAACGTGTTATTGAGAAATCGGAGCGTGTGACAACGCTCCTCGGCCGTTTCAACGGCGACTGGGAGGAGACAGCCTACGTCACTCTCGCCCGCGCTCTGGGGCGGGGAGTCAACGGGCAGGCCATGGAGCAGCTCGCCTTGTCGACACCGTTGCGGTTTCTGCGCAAACACTCCGACTCGACCGTGGCTCTCGAGTCGATACTTTTCGGACAGGCCGGCATGCTCGACAGTCAGTCGGTCGAAGATCACTACTACGCGACACTTCAGCGTGAATACACGTTCTATCGCGCTAAGTTCGGGCTGCAGCAGCCGCGTGCCGTGGCATGGCGCACGTCGGGCATGCGTCCTCAGAGTTTCCCTCACCGTCGCATCGCGCTTCTTGCCGCTATGGTCTCCGACGGCTTCTCGCTCTTCTCTAAACTGCTTGAGGCCGGAAGCGCCGATGAAGTCATGCGGCTGTTCGATGTGCGGCTGTCGCCTTACTGGCAGACACGCTACACTTTCGGAGCTACACCCGGACGCCCTGCCTCGCCGCTCGGGCGGGGAGCGTTGCAGTCGCTCGTGATCAACGTGGCGGTGCCGCTGGTATATGCCTATGGCACTGTTGTGAGGACTCCCGATGCCGACAGACTTCAGGATCATGCTCTGGGGCTGCTTGAGCAGCTTCCGGCCGAAGAGAACAGTATCGTGGCGTTGTTTGTTAAAAGTGGACTGGCGTGTCGCGACGCGTTCGCCTCTCAGGCTCTCATACAGCTGCGGCGCGCCTACTGCGAGCCGCGCAAGTGCCTCTACTGCCGCATTGGTCACCGTCTGCTCAGTCGCCATGCTGTCAGGCCGACTGTCGCTAAATGAAACGACAAATTCAACCATTATGGACTTTATAGAACAGTACAATCTCACCGGCCTGGTCATAGGAGCTGCGACTTTCCTGATTATCGGTCTGTTTCATCCGCTTGTCATAAAAGGCGAATATTATTTCGGCGTCAGGTGCTGGTGGGTCTTTCTGCTTATGGGCATTGCCGCTGTCATTGCCTCGGTGGCGGTCGCCGACATTCTCTGGTCGACGTTGCTGGCCGTGTGGGGAGCGTCATCGTTCTGGTCGATCGGCGAGCTCTACGAGCAGCGTAAGCGTGTGGAGAGAGGGTGGTTCCCGAAAAGACCTCAGAAAGCCCCGGCAAAGGAATCCGGCCGTTAAACAGGGGATATTATTTGTACAACAGTTTTCTGTTTGGTATATTTACACGGAATTGTAACTCTCCGCATCACGTCATGTGACATCCCTTGCTTCAGCCATGAACTTCCCGCAAAGCCGAATATCTCAGTTTTATCTTCTGTCACTCCTTATGGGATTCGTGACGCTTGTCGGCGTGGGGCTCAACCTGTCATACAGGCCGGAACTGCCTCACCATCCAGCCAATGCGGTGTACTTCTGGAAAACTGTCTTCGATCCCGGACGCGAGGAACTCGATTTCCTTGAGGATCATAACGTGAAGCGGATATACATGCGCATGTTCGACATCGTTGCCAACCAGGGCGCGACTCCTCCCGAAGACCCGGTAGTGCCTAATGCCACACTTCGGTTTCCGGCTGTGGAGAATGCCGCTTACTGGCAGTCGAGCAGTGTGCTCTCGCAGGCCGATTATGTGCCGACGGTCTATATCACTGTCGACGCTCTACGCATCATGGCGCACGACATCGACAGCTGGGCCGAAAAAATTGTCGGGAGGGTCTGCAATATGGTGTCATACAACTTCATACCCAACGTCGACGAGTTTCAGCTCGACTGCGACTGGACAGAGTCGACCGAGCAGGCATTCTTCGACCTGTGTGAAGCAGTGAAGGAGGCACTTGCAGTGAGAAACCGCGACTACCGTCTGAGCTCGACAATCAGGCTTCATCAGCTGTCAAAGCCTGAGCCGCCGGTCGACTACGGCGTACTTATGGTCTATAATACCGGAAATTTTGCTGACCCCGATGCGCGTAACTCGATACTCGATATCGACGACGTGCGCCCATATCTTGGCAACCTGTCGGGCTATAGGCTCCCGCTCGATGTGGCATACCCGCTCTACACGTGGCAGCTGCTTTTCCGTAACCGGCAGTTTGCCGGTCTGTTGCGCGATGTGGATATATCGGATCCCGATGATTTCGTGCAGACAGGCGAAAGCCTGCATGAGGCGCAGCGCGACATAGTGTCGGGACGCACGATCATACACAAAGGAGATGTCGTGCGCACCGAGACGTCGGACTACCGTCAGATACGCGACATAAAGGAGCTGATCGACAGCCGCATCAGTTCGCCCAACTACTCGTCGACGCTTTATCACCTCGATCCCAAAGTTCTCTCCTCATTTACCTGTGATGAAATTGATTCGATATATACTTGCCGTCGTTAGCATGGCTGTCGTCGGATGCCTCGGAGCGTCGGCATGCGGGCCGTACTACGACGGCATACCGCGCCCATGCTTCTTTGCCTCGTCGTCGAGACCCGAGACAGTGCGCGACGCACAGATCAGGCAGAACATACTTCTTTGGCAGCAGCAGACCTCGCAGCGCATCCCTGTGGCCGATGTGCGGCAGGCGGTGTACACCGACAGCTATGACATGTTCAGAAAACGCAGCAGCGACAAGTCGGAAGATAACGCGTTCTATACATTCATCCGAAACGCCGGTGACCGCGAGACTGTGGACTTCCTGCTTACGGCGAAGCAGCTCGAGGAGACGCGGCGCGACGCCGACTCCCCCTGGTATTATCCTGCGACACGCGACACCGGCGTCGATCTCGACAGATATCAGGAGGTAATCGACCGTTGCAAGGCTTATAAGGGACGGCGGTTTGCCGACCGCTATGCGTTGCAGATGATCAGAGCATGCTTTGCCGCCGGACGCTATCAGGAATGTATCGGCATTTTTGACGAGCGGCTTGACTCGCTGCCCGACGACAATCTGATGAAGCGTATGGCTCTGGGGTATATCGCAGGGTGCTGGACGCGTCTCGGCGATGCTGACCGCGCAAACGACTATTTCGCAGCTGTCGGCGATATATCCTCGATCGTGCATGATGATCCTGTCGAATACATGACCGTCCGCAATCCCGATTCTCCGATGCTTCTGTCGCACATTCAGTCGATTGTGGCCGACGGCGATACGACCCGTGTCACGGCGTTGCTTCCATTGGCCAAGGCTGTGCTTGCCGACTCGGTCACGGCTTATCGCGGCGACTGGGAGTTTCTTTCGGCATATATCGAAAACGATTATCTCGGAGACAGTGCCGGCGCGCGTAACTCGATAAAGAGGGCAATGGAGTCGGCATTTTCGTCTGATGATTTCTCTGATCATGCCCGGGCCTACCGCATGATGCTCGATGCCGACGACAACAACGGCGATAGTCTGCTTGCCGATCTGCAGTGGATCAAGGACAAGATCGACATACTCTCGCCCACCAAAACCGAGTGGAAGGATCTATTGCAGAATATCGTGTTCGGACACTGGCTGCCGACACTGATGCGAGAGGAGGAATACTCCAGAGCTGTACTTCTCTGTGGATTTGCCGACAATCTTGCCGCCAACAGCACGATGCACTATCAGGACGCTTATGACGCAAATGGCAACGAGATAGCCTACATTACATACGATCAGATGCGGCGTGATCCGGCAACACGCAACACGGTCGACTATTCGTCGATGACGTTCGAGTTGATGCAGTCGCTGAAATCAACGCAGCTCTCTAAAGTCTACAAGCAGATTGTCGCTTCCAAAGATCCGCTCTCAAGGTTTCTGAAAAACTATGCCCGCGTCGATACTGACTATTTCTTTGAGTTGACAGGCACGCTATGTCTGAGAGAGGAGAGGTACGCCGATGCGGTAAACTATCTGTCGCGCGTTTCTCCAGAATACATGAAAAGACTGAACACGCGGCCATATCTTCTGCGCGATCCCATGTATTGCTATCCGTCGCGCCACAAGGTGGTGAAACATGAGACATGGACCGATGAGTCGGAGTCGTCAGTGTCGACAAAGCGGACACTGTTACCGCCTTCCGACAACGCCAAACTTGATTTTGCGAAAGCGATGGCCGATCTGCGTCACAAGATAATCAAACCGTCGGCCGATCCCGATACAGTCGGACTGGCAATGATCGACTATGCCATAGCCTGGCGCAACTCGTTTGAGGAATGCTGGGCACTGACGCAGTACTGGCGTGGAGAGTATGTGCCCGGACGCAGTTATGCGTCGCTTGAGTCTGGTTTCCCGCCCGTACAGTATCCGTTTATCTATGAATATGACAACTCCAAGAAAGTCGAGGAGCGATTCCGGCACATGACCCGTCAGGCTATAAAGATATTGCGGACCGACGATGCACGTGCAAAAGCATACTACAGGATTGGAAATCTTAAAACGGTGGTGCGTCGCTATCCCGACACGGAGACAGCGGCTTTGATACGGCGGTCGTGCGATCACTGGCGCGACTGGATTCAGTAAGAGCTTGTTTAATCTGCTCGACGATAGGCCGCCCTGTCGATAACATTTAAACAAGCTTTAAAGTGTGATGTTGTGTCGTGCGGCTATGCGTCGCATGTTTTTCACCGCGTAGTGCATGCGTCCGAGAGCGGTGTTGATGCTCATGCCCTTCTGGTCGGCGATCTCTTTGAAACTCATGTCGCGGTAGAAACGCATTTCGAGTATCTCGCGTTGTGTTTCGGGCAGCGACCGCATTATTCTGACGGCATCGTCCTCGTTCTGGCGCATGACGATCGAATGCTCGACAGGCATTTCTGCGAGATCCTCGCGATTGAGTATGTCAATGTCGCAGTCGTCGGTCGACACGGTTCGGCTTAAAGCCTCCGGGGTGCGTCTGAAGTGGTCCATAACTACATTGTTTGCCACACGCGACAGCCAGCCTTGAAGTTTCCCTTCCTCATTGTAGCGTCCGTCGCGCAGGAGTACTACCACTTTGATGAATGTTTCCTGAAAGAGGTCATCGGCAGTCTCCCGGTTTTTCACTATGTAGTTTATCTGATTGTATATGCGGGAGCCGTGACGTGCGAGTATTGAGTCGAAAGCTCTGTCATCGCCGGCTATGTATCGAAGCGTAAGTTCGCTGTCAGGGATTGTAGTGGTATTATGGTTCATAAGGCACTTTACTCTTGGCGGATCAGGCATATCGCTGTCGGTCAGGCATACAGATAATCCCTTCAGGCCGTAACGGTCCGAAAGAATCCTGCTGTGAAATGTGACCCGACGGCAATGCCGTCTCCTTGGTTTATCGGATTCTTAGGAGTAAAGTGTTTCGATAGGCGGTACTGTATTAAGGTTGTGTCATCTATTATTTCGCTAAGTTAAATCTATTATGCGACATCCGCAAATCCTCTGATATAAAACGAAAGCAAAAAATACTCCTGAGAAACTTATTCTTTCTCAGGAGTAAATACTTATTAAGTGGTCGTTATTCAGATAGATGTGACTCGATCTGTTTGATAAAGCGGGAACAAAATTTTGAATTTTTGATCTTGTCGATTATATGGTATGCTCCATTCATCAAATGGGGCTCGATATATTTGCCTCTGAACCAATCAATGCCGGCACAGACAACGAATATAATCAGAACACTGATGGCAGCATAAGAAAGAGTCCATAGGATAGACCCTCCAAAATGCCCCATACAATCGACGGTTTCCTTCCAGAGCCATTGTCGCATGGCATCAGAATTGGCATGAATTAAAAGAACTCCAAATGTAGAAGCTCCGATTGCATTTATAAGCCTTGAGTGGGGAATGTTTAACCCCTTGAAATACATAAATGAAGAGAATGCTATTGCAATTGAGAGGAATTTGTTTGAGTCTGCAATAAAATGATAGTGCCATAATGAATTTAAATATCCTACATTATGTAAGTATTTTATGAAAAAAATACTAAGTGATCCGAGCATAACTAATGCTAAAGTCAGGAAACCCCAGTTTTTGTGAGATAGAACTCTGTCAATCTTGTAAAATCTTGCATAGGAGGCTATCAAGTATACAACACAGAACCATGTGACGTAATTATAAGAAAAACGGACTGATGGATAGCTGGGTAAGACAGAGTAAGCTAATAATAATATAATTATTAGATAAAAATGCTGTTTTTTATTTAGGCTATTTACAAGTATTGTCAAGAATGGGATTATGAGATAGAAAACAAGAAAACAACTTACGAAATTGTATTGAACATCCCATATTGGCCAAATTCTTTTTATAACTTTTACGATTGAAAAATGCTCATGTCCTGAAAGACAGAAGATACCGTAAATAATAAAACTATAAAATGTGATCTGTAAATAGAGCTTTAGTAATTTTTGACCGGAAATTTTTGAGCGACACATAAAATATCCGGTAATGAAAACAAAACAGTTTATACCTGTTTTGCCCCAGGCACCGAATATAAGCATTGTTACAGATTCAGCTGAAAAAGGAAACTCCAGAATCATCTGATGAAGACCAGAATTAACAACATAGTGATGTGCTATAATTAGCAACATAACTATAATACGGTAAAGCTCCAGGTTTGAGCTTCTCTCCCTCTTCTTATTATTTGAGTCAGAGTTGTTCGGTGTTAATTGATAGGGGGGGGGGAATGAGTTCATAATCAGTTGTATTTGTAGGTGTCGTGTGATGTTATCGGGGGATTTTGTCGCAGGCGGTGCTGTAGAGCTGCATCACGGTTTTGACATATGATGTTGTCTGGCGGCCGCGGAAGTAGCCGAAGCGACATATGTCCTTGTTGTTGTATATCTCGGGCTGTGACTTCATGAGCAAGGCATCGGCGACGTTGCCGTCCCACAACTGTGGATTCTTGCCTGTCTCTTTGGCGACGGATATGGCGTCAAGAATATGGGCGAGGCCTGAATTGTAGGACGCAAGTACGAACTTCAGACGCTCTGAGTCGTCGGGGATGTCGTCTTTTAGTGCCGTATTGTGTTCCTGCAGTATCTTGACGGCTGTGGCAATATTGGCTTCGGCATCGGTCATCTTTGATGGCTCGAGCCCGAAAGCGCGTGCCGGAGCAGGCATTATCTGCATTATACCGCGGGCGCCGGCCCACGATACGGCGGCTGTGTCGAAGCGGCTCTCGGCGTAGCCTTGCATTGCAAGAAGGCGCCAGTCCCAGTCAATTGAGTCTGCGTATTTTTTGAACAGGTTGTCGTATTGCGATATGTAGCCTTTTGAGAAATCGATGCTGTAAGACCGGTCTTCCTGCTTTGAAAGCTCGAAATAGCGTCGTAGAAGAGCTGCGTTTGTGCGTCGGGGCTCGGCCTGGTTAATCCATGCGTCGATTGTATCGGCCAGCCATGTGCATGCTGGTGAGACAGCCCAGCGCGAGCGTTGCGGGAAGCTGATCTCAAGCGAGATGTCGATATTGCGGAAGTATGTCCTGTTCAGGCGTGCCACATTGCTGTCTACCACTGTCAGCGGTATGTCGCCCGATGACACCATGCCTATAAGATCTTCTCCCGATATTGTGTCTTTGTCAATCGGATGGATATTGATGCCGCCGCCGATCTCTTCGTTGAGATTCTGGAGGCGATACTGGTATTTGGATCCCTTCTCGACGTACACATCTTTGCCCGAAAGTTCGGTGACGTCGGTGATGAGGCCGCTTCCTTTGGGCTGTACGAGCACCTGGCTTGTGCTGTTTTCGGGGCCGCATGCTACGGCATATTCGCGGTACTCGGCTGTGACGGGAACCTCAAACGCGATAAGATCGACCTTGCCCGAGTCGAGCATCTCTATCATCGAGCCGAGCGAGTAGGCCACGGTGAGATCGATGACCATGTTTTTGTCCTGACCGAGCTGGTTGACAAGGTTGTAGTCATATCCCATCGGCTCATCGCGGAATACGAAGTATGATGTCGGGCCGTAGAGGGTGGCGACTCTGAGTGTGTCGGGCAATACGCCCGGGGTTAGCCGGCTCTGTGGGGCGTTGCTGTGCCTGGAGCAGGCGGCGGTGACTAAAAGAAGGATTAGAGCGAAGGGCACGACGCATCGCGTCATGCCCTTCGTCAGGTATCTGTTTGCTGGTGATGTCGACACGCGGCGTGGCATCAATAGATAAACTTGCCTTTCTCCGACACGATGGTGAGGCGGTTGCCCTCGGGAGAATCCTCGACGCGTCCGATGATGCGGGCCTCGACTCCGAGACTCTCCGAGATTTCGATGATGCGGGCCGCGTTTTCGGGTGCCACGTAAATCTCCATGCGGTGTCCCATGTTGAAGACCTTGTACATCTCCTGCCACGATGTCTCGCTCTCTTTCTGGATAAGATCAAAGAGCACTGGCACGGGGAACAGGTTGTCCTTTATGACGTGCTTGTTCTCGACGAAGTGCATCACCTTTGTCTGCGCTCCACCCGAGCAGTGCACCATGCCGTGGATCTTGTTGCGCATGACGTCGAGTATGCGTTTGATTATCGGCGCATACGTTCGGGTGGGGGAGAGGACGAGCTTGCCGGCATTGACGGGCGATCCTTTGATTTCATCGGTCAGCCCTTTCGTGCCTGAGTAAACAAGTTCGGCGGGCATGGCCTGATCGTAGCTTTCCGGATATTTGTCGGCAAGGTCCTTTCCGAATACGTCGTGGCGGGCCGATGTGAGTCCGTTGCTGCCCATTCCACCGTTGTATTCAGTCTCATAGGCTGCTTTGCCGTATGATGCGAGGCCTACGATCACGTCGCCGGCGGCAATGTTGGCGTTGTCGATCACGTCTTTGCGGCGCATGCGGCATGCTACGGTGCTGTCGACTACGATTGTGCGCACAAGATCGCCGACATCGGCGGTTTCGCCGCCGGTCGATATGATGTTGACTCCTTGTGTGCGCAGTTCGGCGAGGAGCTCTTCGGTGCCGTTGATGATTGCTGAGATCACTTCGCCGGGCACGAGCAGTTTGTTTCTGCCGATTGTCGACGAAAGCAGTATGTTGTCGGTAGCGCCGACACAGAGCAGATCGTCGATGTTCATGATAAGTGCGTCCTGGGCGATGCCTTTCCATACGCTCAGATCGCCGGTCTCTTTCCAGTACATGTAGGCGAGACTCGATTTTGTGCCTGCGCCGTCGGCGTGCATTATGTTGCACCACTCGGCGTCGCCGCCGAGCACGTCGGGGATGATCTTGCAGAATGCTTTGGGGTAAAGGCCTTTGTCGACATTCTTGATGGCGGCGTGTACATCTTCCTTTGAAGCCGACACGCCACGCATCATGTAGCGCTGTCCGGCGGCGGCGTTTACGTCCGATGTCACCTTACCTCCCTTGTGCGACTTGCGCAGCAGGTCGTTGACGGTCTTGACGGGATTGAATGTCGAAACGGGTACTTCGACAAAGACAGTGTTCCAGTCGCTCATGGCACCGTTCCAGAGTCCGGGAAGCTCAAGTGCTTTCAGGGCGCGGCCTTTATATGATTTCGATGAAATGAACCCGGTTTCCTGATCGACATACTTGCTGAGGTCATATTTGCTTCCGTCGGGTGCCGTAAGCCAGCATACAAGGTCTACAGGGTTGAAATGCGTGGCTGATTTCAGCATGTCGGCCGACTGCTTGTCCGACATGTCGATCTGGCTGCTCTCGAGTATCTGCGGCGAAGCCGTGCCGTCGGAATTGTAGGCGATGAACGGTCCTCCTCCGGGCTCGCCCTCGTTGCGTACCATGCCGCAGACTCTGAGCGGACGGTTGAGCTTGCGGCGCATGAAGTCGATTGTCTCCTGACGCGTCGCGGGCATATCGAAGTGTATGCAGAGATCCTGCTGCATGAAACCGGCGATCTCTCTCAGCTTGGAGTCGGTGACGTTGTTATCCTCGAGGTCTTTGAGGTAGTCGGAGACGTGATCGTGTATCTCAGCGAGTACACCGCCGAGCACGCGCTTGTAGAGAAGCGTGGAGTCGCGCAGTGAGTCGGGCACGACATTGTCGATATTTTTTATAAACACGACCTCTGCGTCGATGTCCGACAGGTTGCTGATAAGCGCCCCGTGACCGCCCGGACGGAATACGAGCCGGCCGTTGTCGTCGCGGAAGGGCGTTCCGTCCTCGTTGGCGGCGATCGTGTCGGTCGATGCTTTTTGCTCCGACAGGTCGATGTCAAATTTTACGCCGGTGCGTTTCTCCGTTTCGGGAATAGCGGCTGCCAGTTTGTCGTTGAAAAGGTTGCGGTGGTCGCCCGATACGGTGAAATGCAGTCTCACATGTCCGTCGGCTCCGCGTGCAGTCTGCGCTCCCTCGGTGAGATGCTCTTCAAGAGGAGTGCGCGTCGTCCCGTTGTCATAGGCGTGGAAGGTGAGCAGTCCTTTGGGCAGGGCTCCGTAGTTCAGTCCTTCGGGTTTTACTATGGCAGCGGCTATGTCGCGGTTTCTTCCGCTTTCAAGCAGCTTGTCGACTCCGATGCCGTACATCCGTGTCGCAGCTGCGTCGAGTTCGGGGAAAAATGCAATGTCGTGTATGTTGCTGAGCAGCGACTCTATGTCGCTGCCGGGTTTAAGCGCGTCGGTGTCGCCGTCGGCAAAAGCAAATACCGACTTGAACATGCGCGAGGCTGCACCTGATGCGGGCACGAATTTTGCGACTCTGCCTCCGTCATTTAGATATTGCTCCCAACGGTTCAGCGCTATTTTCTCCTGATCGGGAGACAGATGCAGGATTCCGGCTCCGACTCTTGCCGTCGCTGAAAGCTTCAGATATGGATATCCGGTTGAAAAACGTTTGAGCTGGGCCTCAACATTTGCCAATGTTGCGCCACGTGATTCAATGTCTTTAATGTCGGCTTTATCTTTGATCATGTCGATATATTTTGGGGGCCGAAACGGGCCATTTCTTTCCCCAAATGTAACCCAATTTGTTTAAAATTCAAAAAACGAGTCCAAAAACAGGCTCGTATGGCTTAAATTTACTATATTTGCATATTAATTCTCACGTTATTCCATCGTATGAGCAAAGGAAAGATCCTCTTCATCTCCCAGGAGATATCACCCTATCTCCCATCCACACATACCTCCGACATTGGCCGGAAAGTCCCGCAGGCAATGCAGGAGAAGGGTTTTGAAGTGCGTACTTTCATGCCCCGTTACGGAGTGATCAACGAGCGTCGCAACCAGCTGCATGAGGTTATCAGGCTTTCAGGAATGAACCTGGTTATCGATGACAACGACCATCCTCTTATCATTAAGGTCGCGTCGTTGCAGCCCTCTCGCATGCAGGTGTACTTCATCGATAGCGACGACTATTTCCATCGTTCGGCATCGACGGCTCCCGGCCTTGAGACCGAGTCTTCGTCGGCCGACAACGACGAGCGGGCGATGTTCTTTGCCCGCGGTGTGCTTGAGACTGTGAAGAAACTCCGCTGGGAGCCCGCCATCGTGCAGTGCTCCGGCTGGATCACATCGCTTGCACCATTGTATCTGAAAAAACTTTTTGCCGACGATCCGTCGTTCAGAAACGTCAAGGTTGTCCTCGCCCTCGGCAAGGACTCGCTTCCTGAGCCACTTGATCCTCGGTTTGGAGAAAAACTTAAAATGGAAGGTTTTTCCGACGAAGATATCGCGCCTGTGACCGACAAGGCTGCCGGGATCAAAGATCTCGTGAGTCTTGCCATGAGGTATGCCGATGCAGTCGTGCAGTCTGATGCCGACGCCGATGCTGAAATTATCGACATGGCAAAGAGCACAGGAAAACCGTTCTTACCTTTTCCCGAAAACGACTTTGCCGCCTATGCCGACTTCTTTTCTTCGGTGCTTGGCTGATAAAAAAAACTATCTGTCGCGACGGGTCTTCTCTCATTCATCTGAAATATGAATAGAATCAGCTCTCTGCTTGCAGTCATGGCCGTGGCGTTGCTGCCTCAGGCTTGTGGAGATACCTCCAATATCGGCTCATCACTGGTGCAGGATGAAATATCCATAGTCATGGATTCCTCATGGGTTTGCACAGGCGAGCCTGTGACCAATACAAAACTCGCCTCCAAGACGACAACACAGTTGCTTGGAATCATCGAGGCCGGAGAATATGGAAAATTCTCAAGCGATTACGTCACCCAGTTTATGCCGGCCGGTCGCATTGACACAGTCGGCGTCCCGGTGTCGCATATCGACTCATGTAAGCTTGTCCTCAGCATCCCCATGGGTGATTATGTCGGAGACTCGCTTGTGCCGATGGGGCTTGAGATATACGCCCTCAACCGCCAGCTCCCGTCGCCGATATACAGCGATTTCGACCCCAAAGACTATTATGATCCCGAAGATAAACTCACATCGTTTGTTTATACGGGAAGTAACGTGAACGCGCCCGACACGTTGAAAGATTATGATTATGTATTCCATTTCATCGACATGCCGCGTCAGCTCGGGCGTGACCTCTATCAGGCATATATTGACAACCCTGATTCATACCTCACGCCGCAGTCATTCGCCAAGATCTTTCCGGGTATATATGTCAGGAACTCGTTTGGCTCGGGTCGTGTAGTCAAGATAGCCCAGACAATGCTGCGTCTGCACTTCCATGTAGACTCAGTGTCACCCAAAACCGGCAACGACACTATATACCGCTACATCGGCAATTATTATGCCACGACGCCCGAGGTAGTTACAAACAACAACATCGCCTATGAGATGTCGCCGGCGCTTGAGGCGCAGGTGGCTCAGGGAAGAAATATTATATCGGGTCCGGCCGGAACCGACGTTAAGATAACCTTCCCCGGACGCGATATGCTTGAGTCTTTCCGTGAGGCGAGTGCCGGCAAACTTTCGGTTGTCAACACGCTGAGCATGTCCCTGCCGGTGTCTGAGATCCCCAACAATTACGGCATCGAGCCTCCCGACAACGTGCTGTTGGTGCTCGCTTCTGACAAAGAGAAATTCTTTGCCGACAACAAACTCAACGATAACGTCACATCATTTCTCGGTACATATAACAGTGCGACGAAACGATATACTTTCGGCGAAATGCGCGGTTATTTCCTTCACCTTCTCGAAAAGGAGGAAATCACTGATGCCGACTTTGAGTTTTGTCTGACTCCGGTTTCACTTGTCACAGCTGTAGACGAGTCATATAACTATTCAATTTACTACCCGCAATCGCAGGTGCGCACTATCGGAGTCAGTCCATATGTTGAGCAACCTGCTATGGCAGAGTTGAATATGGATAAAGTGAAAATTATTTTGACATATAGTTTGCAGTCAATAAAAAAATGACTATCTTTGCAACCGCATCGGCGCCGCAGAGGCGGCTTTAAGATGTCTAAGCCGCAATAGCTCAGTCGGTAGAGCATTTCATTCGTAACGAAAAGGTCGTGGGTTCGAGTCCCACTCGCGGCTCAACTCCGTTCCAAGGTTACGGGCGGCACGACAAAAGATTGATTCGCTAGCTCAGCTGGTAGAGCACAACACTTTTAATGTTGGGGTCCTGGG
>CAYMEX010000032.1:0-15742 GCA_964389525.1 uncultured Muribaculaceae bacterium
CCTGTAACCTTCTGATCCGTAGTCAGATGCTCTATTCAGTTGAGCTAAGGAGCCTTTCAGATTCCTGTCGAGGTTCAATCTTCGCTTTTGCGAGTGCAAAGATAACACACTATTTGCACAATGCCAAAGAAAAATGCAAAAAACTTTACAAAATTTTACTTCTTAAACGTCGCGGGGAGCCCAAGTAGCTGATATTGTGCAGTTCTTGCCAGGCGATAATGCCCCTCGTCATTGGGATGCAGCCGGTCGGTTTCACGATTGGCTACGTAGATGTCCTGGCTCTCATATATCGGAAATATGCCGCTGACACCGAAGAAATCAACAACAGGAACACTCCACAACTCCCCCGCTTTCTTCAGAACATCGACATACGAGTCGATATAATCCCCGCTACCGTTGGCATACATCTCCTCAGGCTGCACATTGCGGTCGCCGAACTGGGCGAAACCACGATGGATCGGCGTGAAAATCACAATCTGCTGCTCAGGAAAATTCTTTTTAAGATACGACAGCACCATGTTTATGCTTCCGCAAAACGTCGAGTCAAACATTACCGGCACCCTGTGACGACGGGCTTCCTGTCGACCGTCGACGTTAACCGTCAAAGTTTCTTCCTCATAGAAGTCGCCGATCGGCTTCGATGCGTTGAAATCATTGGTTCCGCACCATATGAAGATCGCATCTATGCTGTCGCCCTGTTCGTTGTACATCTTCTCGGCAAGCGGCAGCAGTTCGGCGAACTTATATCCGTTGCGCGCATAAGGCAGCGTCTCGATGCCAAGCAGCGATTCAAGATAATTGTAGTACCGCAACGACGTGGCTCCGACCTGCGGATCGCTCATCGAGTCACCGAGCACACCCACGCGCTTCCCCTCCCACTGGCTTCCGTGCACCACATGCTCCTCGGCCACCGTCACCGGCTCCGACGCACCTGCATTCATCCCGAAGATCATTGCCGCTAAAATCACTGCTTCACGGCCGACATTACTTATATTCATAATACATGCGATTACTTCTTTTTACAAATATAAAGCTATAAATCTGATTAAGCATATTTCATGCAGCCAAACTTCACAGTCCCGGCACATCTGTTTTGACAGACTCTCACTCTTTACTAATTTTGCAGTTCAAATCGCTAACGCAAAATGACACTATTCGACCGACTGCCTTATAAAGTTATACTCGCAAGCAACTCTCCGCGACGTCGAGAGCTCCTGTCTTCAATGGGACTGACATTTGAACTCGCACCGTCGCTTGATATCGACGAGTCATATCCGGCGTCAATACCGACCGAAGAGATACCGCTCTACATCGCCCGCAAAAAAGCCGAGGCACATATGCCGCATCTTGCTGACGACCGACTTCTTATCACAGCCGACACCGTTGTCCTCGCCGGAAAAACCTTTGAACGCGTGCTTGGCAAACCGAAAGACGAGCAGGAGGCTCACGACATGCTGAGGCTGCTCTCCGGCTCACGACACCGTGTCGTCACAGGCGTCACCATGACAACACGCGACCGCAAAGTGTCATTCTCAGACGCTACCGATGTCGAGTTCATGTCGCTACCCGACGACGAGCTTCACGAATACGTAAAAAAATACCGGCCTTTCGACAAAGCCGGGGCTTACGGTATTCAGGAATGGATCGGACTTGCCGGTATACGTTCAATCAACGGGAACTTCTACACCGTAATGGGTCTGCCGACCCATCTCATCTATGAGAATCTGAGGCAGTTCTGTCCTCAGTGATGCAGTGAATTGAAAAACTCCTCGCGGAGTTTGGCGTTATCCTCAAATACACCGAGGTAATCGACAGTCGTAGTAGCCGACTGCTGCTTCTCGACACCGCGCATCTTCATGCAGAGATGTTCGCCGGTGCATGCTACAATCACACCCTTGGCCGACAGCGTTTCATAGACCTCACGGCACACCTGCGCCGTCAGGCGTTCCTGCACCTGCAGTCTGCGGGCATAGGCGTCGACAATACGTGCGAGTTTGCTAAGTCCTATCATATTCCCGTCGGGAATATAGCCGATAGACACCCTGCCGAAAAACGGCAGTATGTGATGCTCGCAAAACGAGTAGTACTCGATATCCTTGACAACAATCATGCGTGATCCCGAATATTCAAATATTGCCTCACGCATTATTTCCGACGGATTCTGGCGATAGCCCTGGGTCGCGTACCACATGGCTTTGGCAGCACGCATAGGAGTCTTTTTCAAACCCTCACGTTCAGGATCCTCGCCAAGCAGACGCAAGATTGCCTCATAGTGTCCGGCAAGTTCGGCTATTGTCTTCTCTTCGGTCATTTGTTTATTCGGTCTCTCACAACCCTCACCTCACGGGCATACGAGGGAAACATTTTCTTTATCATGTCTGCGACATTCTCTGCCTCTGTGGCCGTAGTGAAATCACCGACCTTCAATCGCCAGTAAGGCGACTGGTAGACAACATAAGTGCGATACTGAGGCATGCGCTCGTTTATTGCCTGAGCTTTGCTGCGGGCTTCGCTCTTGGCCGAACGGGCATTGTTGTCGCTGAACACCTGGACGCGGTATCCGGCCACTCGTGCCGTGCCGGATACCGCCTCGGTGTTTTCGTTTGTGTTAGACGACTCAACAGCCGGCACAGCAGCATTATCACCCATATTCAGCACCTGATGTTTCGATCCCGGTTTTCCACCCGAGAGACGCTCAAGCATTCTCTCAGGCTGGACTATCGTGATTATACCCGAAGCCTGGATGTGGTCGATGATAGTTTCTGTCGAGTCACGCTCCTCAGCCTTTGCCGTGACAGGCAGAAGCCCAAGCGCCGCGATCGACATGACTGCTGTTCTATACCAACGTTTCATCGTCATCAGTTATTTTGGTCGTATTGTGGTCGCGGTCAGAATGCGGTCACGATGCCCATGAACGACTCTGCCTCGAGGGCTGCGCCACCGATAAGGCCGCCGTCAACGTCGGGCTTTGCAAAGAGAGCCTTGGCATTGCTCGGCTTGCAGCTGCCGCCGTAGAGGATCGATGTGTTCTCGGCAACCTCTTTGCCATACTTGTCGGCGATGACACCGCGGATATGTGCGTGCATCTCCTGAGCCTGGTCATCGGTTGCGGTCTTGCCTGTGCCGATAGCCCATACAGGCTCGTATGCGAGAATAAGCTTCGAGAAATCCTCTGCGCTGAGGTCAAAGAGAGCCTCTTCGATCTGAGTCTTTACAACCTGGAGATATGTGCCGTTCTCACGCTGCTCAAGCACCTCGCCGATGCAGAAGATCGGGGTAAGATTGTTGGCAAGAGCGAGATTTACTTTCTCCTTAAGAGTCTCCGAAGTCTCACCATAGTACTGGCGGCGCTCCGAGTGACCGAGGATTACATATGTAGCACCTGTCGAAGCCACCATAGAAGCCGAAACCTCACCTGTATAGGCACCCTTCACATGGTCGGCGCAGTTCTCTGCTCCAAGACCGAGCTTAGCGGGATCGATCACTGCATTCACCGAAGCGAGATGAGTGAAAGGCACGCAAATAACCACGTCGCACTTTGCATCGACATTCTTAAGGGCCTCGTTGACGTCTTTGGCCAGTCCTACACCCTCCTCAAGAGTGGTGTTCATCTTCCAGTTGCCTGCAACTACGTTCTTTCTCATTGATCTATGCTTGTTAATAAAGTTTAATGCAAAAGTAATAATTCATTCACATCAAAAGATGCCCGCGCGGAATAATATTTGTTAAATCCAGGCTGACACCTTTGTTTTTGCCCGATGGATACAATCAGAATTTATAGCCCGACTCCTCCACAAGCCTACGGTCTTCATCGATCTTGCTCCCTATCGTGGTGAGAAGGTCGCCGACTATGCCACCGTTCATCCCGATTTCCATACACCTTTTCTGAGTGTCAAGCGACAGACGGGCGCGTCCGCCGGCAAACCTGATCTGTGCGTGCGGGTGAAGGAAGCGGAATACCGCGATCGTGGCAAGGATCTCCGCGTCGCTTATTGGACGGGCATCGGCCAGAGGCGTGCCGGGGATGGGCGACAGTATGTTGATCGGTATGCTGCAAGGAGCGGCCTTGCGGAGCGTCACACCGAACTCCACACGCTGCTCGGCGCTCTCCCCCATCCCTATTATGCCGCCGCTGCACACGTCCATGCCGAGTTCATGCGCAGCTGCGATTGTCTTCAGTTTGTCCTCAATCGTGTGTGTGGTGCAGAGATGCGGGAAATAAGACGGCGCTGTCTCCAGATTGCAGTGATAGCGTCTTACGCCGCTGTCCCACAGCTTCTGCAGATCGTCGCGCGTCAGCAGTCCGAGCGACGCGCACGTCGATATGCCGACCTGCTCCTTCACCTCACGGAGTATCCCGCATATGCCGTCAAGAATGCGGCCGTTGACCGCACGGCCGCTTGCCACAAGCGAAAACCTCTTGACACCCTTCTGCTTGTTATATCTGGCCGATTCAAGACACTCCTCTGTGCTCATCAGCTCATAGGTGTTGCACCCGGTGTCGTAGTGAGCCGACTGCGCACACCATTTGCAGTTCTCCGAGCACTTGCCCGAGCGGACATTCACGATCGAACAGGAGTCAAAACTTTTCGGGCAGAACCTGCGGGTGATCTCCGCCGAAGCATCAAGGAGAGCATCCACATGATCCGTCAGTATAAGGCCGACACCCTCTTCATAGGTGATCTCGCCTCCGGCAAGCACCTTATCCTTTAGACGCTTGATTGTTTCCATTTGCTGATGATTGGTTTGCGATTATCACATATCGTCTCATCGGTGCTTCGACAGAACAAACAGTGTCACGGCCGACAGCACCACGGCCACTCCGGCCATGTTCAGAGCCGTCAGCGACTCGCCGAACATCCAGCATCCGATCATCAGAGCCGTGACAGGCTCAAGAGCCTCAAGTATCGAGGTAGGCACCGGGCCGATGTCCTGTATCGCAACAGTCATTGTAAGTATCGACACCACCGTCGGGAATATCGCAAGCCCGGCGACATTGTAGATCGCATTGTACGTCATAGGCAGCGTCACAAGATCTCTGAAGAAATCCATGAACACGGCAAAGACAACGATGCCGACAAGTATCGAATAAAATGTCAGAGGCACAATGCCCATGCCATTGAGACACGTGCGGTTTATTATGATCATATAGACGGCATAGGTGAGCGACGAACCCACAACACACAGTATGCCTACAGGATTCTGTATCGTGCTGTCGGCCTTGATCGAAAGCATGCCTATACCGATCATCGCCACTGCTATGCACACTATACCCGTCAGAGGTATGCGCTGATGGAAAAACACAGCCATGATCGCCGCGACAAAAAACGGCGTTACATAGAGTATCGTCGACGCGATGCCGACATCCATGAACTTGTAGCTGTAGAACAGAAACAGCGATGACACCGCAAACAATATTCCCGCAAACACGAGCGGAAGTATCTCACGGCGCTGAAGCCTGAACGACACTCTCGTCACGACCATGACAAGAGCAAGAACAGCTGCCGCCACCGTATAACGGTAAAACAGCACCGAGTTCACATTCAGTCCCATGTCATAGAGCGGTACGGCAAAAAGCGGATTAAGCCCGTAGGTACACGAAGCGATGGCCGCAAGCAGATAGCCGCGGCCCACACGTTTTTTTCTTACAATACTCAACGCATTCATCTCCCTCTGCGTTTCTTCACACGATCTTTCTTATTACTCTGACGAGGTGATTTCTTCTTGCTTTTAAGAGCCTCCTTCACCGATACTTTACGCCCTATCTCATCCTCGTCACGACGCTGATGGCTTTCATCGATCAGCGCAAAATCAAGCTGCTTGCGTTCGAGACTCGCACGCGCCACCTTCACTTTCACCTTGTCGCCAAGCTGATAGCGGTTGTTTTTACGGCGCCCTGTCAGACAGTAGTTTTTCTCATCGAAATCATAGTAGTCGTCTGTCAGATCTCTGATCGGAACAAGTCCCTCACACTTATTCTCAGTCAGCTCTACATACAGCCCCCATTCTGTCACACCCGATATGACGCCGTCATAAACCTCACCGAGATGATCGTTGAGATACTCGACCTGCTTGTACTTGATCGACGCACGCTCGGCATTTGCCGCGAGCTGCTCCATGTCCGACGAATGCTTGCACTTGTCCTCGAGTTTAGCCAGATTCACACTGCGGCCGCCGTCAAGATACCTTTCGATCAGCCGGTGCACCATCATGTCGGGATAACGCCTGATCGGTGATGTGAAATGTGTGTAATAGTCAAATCCGAGACCATAGTGGCCGATATTCTCAGTCGTGTATTTGGCCTTTGCCATAGATTTCAGCGCAAGCGTCGAAAGCAGGTTCTCCTCACCGCGCCCCTTCACGTCTTTGAGCAGACGGTTAAGCGAATTGTTCACCTCACGCGACGAGCCGTGCGATTTCAGCCTGTAGCCGAATGTGCGTGACAGTCGCGACAGATCCTCAAGCTTAACAGGATCGGGCATATCATGCACACGATATACAAATGCCTTCGCCTTCTTGCGCTTAGACTCTTTCACATCTCCGACAAAGCTGGCGACAGTCTTGTTTGCAAGAAGCATAAACTCCTCGATCAGCTTGTTGGCATCCTTTGATTCCTTGAAGTAAACGCCCGTCGGATGACCGGTCTCATCGATATCAAACCTCACCTCTGTGCGGTCGAAGTCAACAGAGCCGTTCTCAAAACGTTTCTTTCGCAAGATCTTGGCAAGAGAGTCAAGCGCGAGCACCTCCTCTTTATAGTCACCCTCGCCGGTCTCTATGATATTCTGCGCCTCCTCATAAGTGAAGCGCCGGTTACTCTTTATGACAGTCCGGCAGATCTTTGAATCAACGACCTTTCCGGCCGGAGTCATCTCGAAAACACACGAGAATGTAAGCTTCTCCTCATTGGGGCGCAGTGAGCATATGCCATTGCTGAGATGCTCCGGCAGCATTGGCACGACACGGTCGACAAGATAGACCGAAGTCGCCCTTTTCTCTGCCTCACGGTCGAGCAGCGAGTCGGGCTTCACGTAATGAGTCACATCAGCGATATGCACACCCACCTCATAATTGCCGTTTTTGAGCGTCCTGATCGAAAGCGCGTCATCGAAATCCTTGGCGTCTTTAGGATCGATCGTGAAAGTCGTCACATCACGCATATCCACACGCTTCGATATTTCCTCAGGAGTTATACCGGCATCGATCTTCAGAGCTGCCTTGTTGACATTCTCCGGATAACGGTAAGGAAGTCCGAACTCTGCCAGTATCGCATGGATCTCCGCATTGTTCTCGCCCGCCTTGCCGAGTATGTCTATAACCTCCCCCTTCGGGTTTTTAGAGTCATCGGGCCACTCAGTGATTCTCACCACAGCCTTGTCGCCGGTGACTCCCCCTTTCAGCTTGTTCTTCGGAATAAAAATATCCGTCGCAAGATATTTCGAGTCCGTAAGAAGATATCCGAAATGCCTGTCGACTTTCAGTTTCCCGATAAACGTCTGCTCCTTCTTCTCAAGTATCTCGATCACCTCCGCCTCCGTTTCCAGTCCGGGAGTACGGGCGGCGACACTTATTTTCACCTTGTCACCGTTGAACGCATGCATCGAGTTGCGCTCGGCAACCATTATCTGCTCGCCGTCATCATCTGTAATTACACTGTTCTTACCATTTGAACGGCGCACAAACACTCCGGTTGTCACATTCGAGCGTCTCAGAGACTTATACCGCCCCGGAGTCACCTCCACTATTTCCCCGTCAAACGCCAGCGTCTCGAGAATTACCGCTATATCACCGATATTAGCATGAGACGTAATTCCAAGATCCTGAGCCACATTCTTATAATTGAACGTCGCATTACCCTGTCGATCGATATAATCCTTTACCTGCGCGATCAGCCGTTCAATATTTTTCTTTGTAAACTTTTTTGCCATTGTATTCCAAATAATTAAGATGAATTATGAAAGTGAATTATAAGCGCTGTTTTCTGTACGCATATAATCTCACTTAATTATATAACACTCGCCATGGCCTAAACGTTCCCACCTTCCTCCTGACTTTCTATTATATCGTCGGGCGTCTTCACGCTATCTGAAGACGCCCGCACGCATAATAGACGTTCAATCAAGCATCGATGTTCGCATAGTTAGCGTTCGACTCGATAAACTCGCGGCGCGGACCTACATCCTCACCCATAAGCATCGAGAAGATTCTGTCGGCCTCTGCCGCATCACTTATCTTGACCTGTTTGAGCAGACGCTGCGAAGGATCCATGGTTGTGTCACGCAGTTCTTCTGCGCTCATCTCACCCAGACCTTTGTAACGTTGCACCTTAACTCCGTCACCATACTTTGTGATGAACTGCTGCACCTGTGCGTCGTTCCAGCAATACTCCTCATTCTTGCCACGCTTGCACTTGTAGAGAGGCGGAGTGGCGAGATAGAGATATCCCTGTTCGATAACCGGGCGCATCCTTCTGAAGAAGAACGTCATCAGGAGTGTGGCGATATGGCTTCCGTCGACATCGGCATCAGTCATAATGATGATCTTATGATATGCGAGTTTCGACAGATTGGCCTCTTTCGGGTCTTCGGGCGTGCCGATTGTCACGCGCATCGCACGGAAAAGGTTGGTTATCTCCTCGTTGTCGAAGATTTTATGATCCATAGCCTTCTCCACATTCAGTATCTTACCGCGCAGAGGCAGAATAGCCTGGAACTGACGGTCGCGGCCCTGCTTGGCCGTTCCGCCTGCCGAGTCACCCTCGACGATAAACAGTTCGCAGTCCTCAGCCGTGCGCGACGAGCAGTCGGCAAGTTTGCCAGGCAGACCTCCGCCGCCAAGCGGAGACTTTCTCTGCACCTTGGCACGCGCATTGTATGCGGCATGTCGGGCCTGTGCGGCAAGTATCACCTTGTCGACAATAGTGCGTGCCTGCTTGGGATGCTCCTCAAGATATGTCTTGAGCGCATCGCTCACTGCCGTCTGGACCGCACCGATCACCTCAGAGTTGCCGAGCTTAGTCTTCGTCTGGCCCTCAAACTGAGGCTCCATGACCTTAACCGAGATGACAGCCGTAAGACCCTCTCTGAAGTCATCGCTTGCGATCTCTACCTTTGCCTTTTCAAGCAGCCGGTTGTCATCGGCATATTTCTTCAGAGTCGATGTCAGGCCGCGACGGAAGCCGGTGAGATGCGTGCCGCCCTCTATCGTGTTGATATTGTTGACAAACGAATAGATATTCTCGTTGTAGGTGTTGTTGTAGGTCAGTGCGACTTCGACCGGTATCCCCTGACGCTCAGTATTCAGGTGGATCACATCGGCGATAAGCGACTCCTTGTTGCTGTCGATATACTCGACAAACTCGCTCAGGCCACGCGATGAGTAAAACACCTCACCGAAAGGATTTCCATCGGCATCAGTGTTGCGTCGGTCGGTCAGAGTCAGCGTGATTCCGGCATTCAGATACGCGAGGTCACGAAGTCGGTTGGCAAGTGTGCCGTAATCATACTCGGTGACTGTAAAGATCGATCCGTCGGGTTTAAACATGATCGACGTACCCGTGTCTGAGACCTCCCCGGTTTTCATAAGACCGGTCGTAGGCTTGCCGCAGCTGTACTCCTGCACATATGAGTGACCGCCGCGATGCACCTCCGCACGCAGATATGTCGAAAGTGCGTTCACACACGACACGCCCACTCCATGCAGGCCGCCCGACACTTTGTAGGAGCCTTTGTCAAACTTACCGCCGGCATGAAGTATCGTCAGCACGACCTCAAGTCCGCTCTTATGCTCCTTCTCATGCATGTCCACGGGAATACCGCGGCCATTGTCGACAACCGTGATTGAATTATCCTCGTTTATAGTAACATCAATTCGGTCGGCGAATCCGGCAAGAGCCTCGTCGATAGAGTTGTCGACGACTTCATAAACCAGATGATGCAATCCCTTGGAGCTGATGTCTCCGATATACATGGCCGGACGCTTTCTGACTGCCTCCAACCCCTCCAGTACCTGGATATTACTGGCGCTATATTCTTCTTTTTCTACCATAAATCGTTTGCGTTGCTCATTCAATCAGTATACTTGCCTTATATGGCAAGGCATCGAAAAAGCTTCACAAATTTAATAAAAAATCCGCAATTCCACAGCATTGGCCGACCTATTTTTCCGGCCCTTATATTATAGTGGATTTCTATTTGGATTTCAGCTCTTTAAGCTTAATTTCCATCTTCAGCACCTCATCCCTCAGACGAGCCGCCTCAATAAACTCCATTTTCTTTGCAGCCTCGACCATTTCAAGACGCATCCGTTCTATCGACTTTTCAAGTTCCGACGCGCTCATGTATGGGATCACAGGATCAGCCGCAATATCCACTTCAAGCGACATTTCGCGCTCATAAGGCGACATCTGCGACCTCTGAGCACCATCCTTGCGTCGGCCTCCGCCATGCGCCCCCTTGGAGCCCGCATCATCTTTACCGTCCACTCCGATGATCGGCACACGCGACTTCACGATTGCATGCGGCGTTATACCGTGATCCTCGTTATATTTCAGCTGCAATGCCCTGCGGCGGTCGGTCTCGTCGATAGTCTGCTGCATCGACTCCGTCACACGGTCGGCATACATGATCACCGTACCGTTAAGATTACGGGCCGCGCGTCCCACTATCTGGGTAAGAGACCTGTGAGAGCGTAAAAAGCCCTCTTTGTCGGCATCGAGTATAGCCACAAGCGACACCTCCGGCAGGTCCAGTCCTTCCCTGAGAAGATTCACTCCAATGAGCACATCGTAATTTCCGGCCCGCAGATCATCAAGTATGCGTATTCTGTCGAGAGTATCGACATCGCTGTGTATGTAGGCCGTTCGCATCTCCAGCTTGAGCATGTAGTCATTCAGCTCCTCGGCCATGCGCTTGGTAAGCGTCGTGACAAGCACACGCTCATCACGTTCCACACGCAGCTGTATCTCCTCCACAAGATCATCAACCTGATTTATCGACGGGCGCACCTCTATCACAGGATCAAGCAATCCGGTAGGACGTATGATCTGCTCGACCACGACCCCTTCACTCTTGTCAAGTTCATAATCGGCCGGCGTGGCACTCACATAAAGCACCTGAGGCGTCAGATGCTCAAACTCTTCAAATTTCAACGGACGGTTGTCGAGTGCGGCAGGAAGCCTGAACCCGTATTCGACAAGATTCATCTTGCGTGAAAGGTCACCGCCATACATCGCCCGCAGTTGCGGCACAGTCACATGACTCTCGTCGATTATCGTCAGGAAGTCATCCGGAAAATAGTCAAGCAGGCAGAAAGGCCTCATGCCGGGCTGACGGCCGTCGAAATACCGGCTGTAATTCTCAATACCCGAGCAATAACCTATCTCCTTGATCATCTCCATGTCATAGTTGACACGTTCATATAGGCGCCGCCCCTCCAAATCTTTCCCCTCCCGATTGAAATGATCGATCTGATCCTCGAGATCGGTCGCGATCTCGGCAAGAGCCGTACCGATGCGCTCCTTGGTCGTCACAAAAATATTGGCGGGAAATATCTTGAACGAGTCATGTGATCCAAGCGTCGTGCCGTCGGTATTGTGTACCGTAGAGATCGATTCGATTTCATCGCCCCAGAACACGACCCTCACCGTTATTTCCTCATAGGCAAGGCGTATGTCAACCGTGTCGCCCTTTACCCTGAACGTTCCGCGCGAAGCCTCCACCTCGTCACGCGAATACAGCGACTCGGCGAGCTGACGCAGAAACTCGTTTCTGGTGATCTTGTCACCGACAGCGATGCGCACCACATTGGCATTGAAATCCTCTGGATTGCCCATGCCGTAGATGCACGACACTGAGGAAACGACAATGACATCTCTGCGCCCCGACAGAAGAGCCGACGTGGTCGCAAGTCTCAGCTTGTCGATCTCGTCATTGATCATCAGATCCTTTTCGATATACTTGTCGACCGAAGGTATATATGCTTCCGGCTGATAGTAATCGTAGTAAGACACAAAATACTGCACGGAGTTATCAGGGAAAAAAGTCTTGAACTCCCCGTAAAGCTGTGCGGCAAGCGTCTTGTTATGGCTAAGGATCAAGGTAGGTTTATTCACCTCCTTGATCACATTTGCCATAGTAAAAGTTTTACCCGAACCCGTAACGCCGAGAAGCGTCTGGGCAGGCACACCAAGCCTTATTCCCCTGGCGATCTGTTCGATCGCCTGAGGCTGATCACCTGTAGGGCTATAAGCCGATGACAGTTTGAAATCCAATTAAGACCCGGTTAGATTATTCTGCAATATCTCGTTTTTTACTCAGCCGTTTTTTCGTCAGCTGCCTCAGCTGCTTCAGCGGCCTGATCCTCTGCGATCTCTTCGTCCTTAAACTTCTCGACACCGGCTGCGATCAGACAGTTGTACCATGCAAAAAGCTTCTTTATGTCAGAGTTCTTCACACGCTCGTCATCGTAATTGGGAAGTGCCTTGGCAAGCTCGTCACGCAACGCGCCATCCTTCTCAAGAGCCTTTATGTCGATAGCCGCGCCATTCTCAGCCGACTTAAGATTCTCAAGCACGTCTGCAAGAGGAGTTTCTCCGCCATCCGATGTGTAGATTGCAATATCCCCAAGCGACATCACCTTCTCATGGTTGAATGCAGGAAAACGCTTACCGTCGGAAAGCGACTCCACAATCAGACTGTTTTTACCATGATTGACAAGACGATACAGACCCGGACGACCGGAAATAGCTAAGATTCTTTTAAGCATGACCTATATACTCGTTTATTATAATTCGTTAGTTGCGACAGAGTCAGACCGAACGTCCGACACACAAGTCATAAACAACCGTATTTTTATTTTGACTTGCAAATTTAACCATAATCAGCAAATACAACTCCCGCATTATATGTTTTTTCTTAATTTTGCAATATGGAAACGAAAAACGACAACACCAATAGATCAGCAAAACGCTGGAGTAATTTCCCCAAAGACTACCCGGTAATCTGGAATATAATCCTTATCATCCTTTCGGCATTTGTGCTGATATGGATAATGCTTGCACTGCTCGACGTATGGACACTTCACGGCGATGAAGATGTCGTACCCGACGTTAAAGGACTGAATTACAACCAGGCCGAAACAGTCCTGAAGAAATCAGGCATGACTGCCGAAATCACCGACTCGATATTCGAATCGGCGATAGCACCCGGCACCGTCGTTGACCAGAACCCCAAAAACAACTCCAAGGTAAAGCCCAGACGCACAGTCTATCTGACAATCGTGGCCTTCTCGCCTAAACTCGTTGCAGTACCCGAGTTTGTCAACGTATCGCTACGTCAGGGCATATCGATATTTGAAGGACTCGGACTGAGCAAAGTCGAGGTTGTGAAAGTACCCTCCGAGTACAAAGACCTTGTGCTCGGAGCACGCTATAACGGCCTCCCGCTCCAGAGCGGCATGAAGATCCCGACAACGGCGTCTGTCATAATTGAAGTAGGTGCCGGACTTGAAGAAGACAACGAAGCCGAGACAGACCCGACCGCCGATGATTTCTGATTTCACACCCGACCCATTGCATGAAAGCGATCTGTCGTGCGACATAGACGACCCTGATATCGCCGACAGCGAAGACGAAAACGCATCCGGCCTATACGAGCATTTTCGTTTTGTCGCCGACAAGGGACAGACACTCTTGCGTGTCGACAAGTTTCTCGTCGAGCGTATGCCGAAAGCATCGTCACGCAATCGCATACAGCAGGCCGCCGACGCCGGCTGCATTCTCGTAAACGGGCGTCCTGTCAAAAGCAACTATCGCGTCAAGCCCTTTGATGTCGTCTCGATAGTCATGGATCGTCCGCGCTATGAAAATGAGATCATTGCCGAGGACATACCGCTTGAGATAGTTTACGAAGACGACACAGTGCTTGTCGTAAACAAGCCCGCCGGCATGGTCGTACATCCCGGACACGGCAACTATACCGGCACACTTGTCAACGCACTCGCATGGCATTTCCGCGACACCCCCGACTACGACGTCAACGATCCGCGCCTCGGCCTTGTACACCGCATCGACAAAGACACATCCGGCCTGCTCGTCGTGGCCAAAACACCCGATGCAAAGACCGATCTCGGACGTCAGTTCTTCAATAAAACGACACGCCGCGAATACACCGCCGTGTGCTGGGGAACTCCCGAGCCGCGGCAAGGCACCGTCATAGGCAATGTCGGGCGCGACATACGCGACCGCCTCAAAATGGCCGTGTACCCCGAAGGAAGCGACCAGGGCAAACACGCCGTCACACACTACAACGTCGAGCAACAGCTCACCTACGTTTCAGTTATCACATGCCGCCTCGAGACCGGACGCACACACCAGATACGTGTGCACATGACACATATCGGCCATCCACTTTTCGCCGATGCCCGATACGGTGGCGACAAAATACTGCGCGGCCTCGACACCTCGCGCTATAGGCAATACGTAGCCAATTGCATGGCCATATGCCCGCGTCAGGCACTCCATGCACGCACACTCGGTTTCCGGCACCCCAAGACCGGCCAGGAAATGGATTTTTCCGCCCCACTCCCCGCCGACATGACCGCCCTGATCGAGAAGTGGCGCACATGCCCCTTCTGAAAAACTACAACATAAAACAAATCGCGCAAGAGCTTAAAAAGAAAAGCATCCTGCGCGTTTTTGTATCCCCGTGGGGAGTCGAACCCCAATCGTTGGAACCGGAATCCAATATTCTATCCATTGAACTACGGAGACTCATTTCACATCGACAAAGATAGTGAATACACTCTTTCCCGACAAATAATTTTACACTCCGCCCCTCTCCTGCAGGTTCAACTGGCAAGTGCAATATTATCTATTTGTTTGAAGAGCTCAGTTTTTGGATTAGAGAATCCGAGTTTTTTCTCGGTCTGAGGTTAAGTTTCTTTGCGACATCCATAAAAAATTTGTCAGAGAAGTTGTTGAAAATAGATTTCTTAGGTATGTACTGACGAATGAGCTTGTTCACATTATCGACGGCTCCTTTCTGCCATGAACAGTAAGCATCAGCAAAATAGACAATGACATCATCACGCCCTTTCATGCGAAGTCCGGCGGCGATGTCGGAATGTGCCACGAACTCGCTTCCGTTGTCGGTTGTGATGGTTCTGACGCATTTACGATAAGCGAAAAGCAATCTTACGACAGCCTCGACAATGGTTTGGCTCTCTTGCCGTAGGGCATCCTCTCCATCATTACAAATCCCGTAAGACGTTCCAGAAGAGCAAGTATGGCGTGTCCGCAAGAATCTACGATCAGATCCATCTCAAAATCTCCAAAGCGGTGCCCGTCGGCCTCTGACGGACGCTCATGGATGCTTGTGCGGTCGGAAATGTTGGTTGCTTTCGTCGATTTGCGTTCCGCGATGTGGCGTCGCCTGAAGTTCGGGTGACGTCTGTGCTTGCGCAGCTCGCCGCTGACGTCGGCGTTGATGATATTATAGATGCTCTGTATCGAGACGCTTATGCCCTCTTTACCCAATACTCCACGGATCTGTTCCGGCGACCACTGATGATCGGTGATCATCTGTTTTATCCGCCATACAAGAATACTGTCAAGTTTTCGGTTGGATGTAGTTCGTTTGCGGCGTTCCATCGCTTTGGCGTGGGCTTTCTCCCAAAGATAGCGCCCCTTGGCCGTGGAATTTCGGCGAAGTTCGCGGCTAAGCGTTGACTGACTGCACCCTAC
>CAYMEX010000033.1:0-10126 GCA_964389525.1 uncultured Muribaculaceae bacterium
AATCCACCGCATTTTCCCACACCCTCAATTTATACGCTTCGTTTTCCGCCCCATATTTTAGTTCGTGAGTGAGACACACAAAGTCAAAATTGATGCTCCTGATAGGAAGATACACAGCAGTAACACTATTGATGGCCAAAGCTGAAAATGGAAGGTGGGGATTTAAACGGGGCATCCCGCATATCGCGATGACGGTATGCGGGATGCACGTAGAGGGTTGTGGGGATCAGAGGGTGAAAAATTTGCTGAAGGCGGCGATGGTGTAGCCGACGTCGGCGGTGCCGGCTGTCTCCCGGCATGAGTGCATGGCCCACTGGGGAGCGCCCATGTCGACGCCGCGAAGGTCGATCTGCGATGTGAGGATATTGCCGAGTGTTGAGCCTCCGGCAACGTCGCTGTGATTAACAAAATACTGAACCGGCACACCGGCCTGATCGCATATCGTGCGGAATACTGCCGCCGAGTCGGCATCGGTCATGTATTTGCAATTGGCATTGACCTTGATGACCGGGCCGCCGTTGACAACCGGGTGGTTGGTCGGATCCTGCTTCTCCACATAGTTGGGATGTGTGGCATGGGCGTTGTCGGCCGACACCATGAACGAGCTGTCAATCGCACGGATGAACGCGCTGTCGTCGCCTCCGAGAGCTGAGCCGATACGGCGGAGAAGGTTGTGAAGCACCGGCGATGCCGCGCCCTGTTTTGTGCCGCTGCCGGTCTCCTCATTGTCGAAAATTGCCGTGACGCGGGTCTGGGCACACGACTCACCGGCTGAAGCTATAATAGCCGAAATTCCGGCATGGGTCATCATAAGATCATCGATACGTCCCGAGGTGATGAACTCCCCGTTTCGCCCCACGACCGACGCCGGAGTCGTGTCGTAAAGCATCAGGTCGTAGTCGAGGATATCGGCGGCGTCCACCCCGAGTTTATCGGCCACCATGCGGGTTACATATCCCTCCTTGCTCTCCCCATCGGCAAGACGTCCGAGCACGGGAAGCATGTCTTTCTGCTTAGACAGCGGATTACCCTCGTTGACGCCACGGTTGTAGTGTATGGCAAGATGCGGAATCGTAAGCAGCGCCTCGTCCCATCGCACAAGTCTCGTCTCGGGATGCAGCGCGTCGGCACCGCGGAGTATGACGCGGCCGGCGAGCGAAAGAGGACGGTCGAACCAAGTATAGAGTATCGGGCCGCCGTAGACTTCGGTACTTAGTTTCAGTATACGGCCGTCGCAAAGCACCTCGGGATCGGGCTTGACTCTGAAACATGGCGAATCGCTGTGCGCCGAAATGATACGCCAGCCGTCGGAAGCACTGCCCGTGCCGACGACAAACGCAAACACAGCCGATGAATTTTTTACTATATAGCGGCGGTCGCCAGCGGCAAGATGCCATTCGTCACGCATGTCAAGGCGCTTGAAACCGGCTGCCTCAAGACGGCACACGGCAGCCTCGACCGCAAAGAAGTTGCACGGACTCTCATTAAGAAAGTCTATCAGGTCATTTACGTAATTCATGGTAATATGCTGAATAATCTTATAGTGAAGGAACTGTGTCGGGCTGCAAGGCGGATATCGTATCGACCGGCATAATGCTGTCGGGCAAAAACGGAGCGGACAGTGTGTCGGGGATGACGATGCTGTCGGCAGCCGCTGCTTCGGTCGGACGGATCTCCACACGGCGCCCGCGCGGTATCTCTACCTTTGTCGTCCGTTTCTCAGGCTCTTTGTCTCTTATGGTGCCTTCCTCGCTCTGACTGAGATACTCGATCATCTTCTGCGACACATTGAAAACGTCGTCGGGATCAACCGGGCGAAGGATCTCATACCACTGGAACTCCGGCAGCCGAAAAATCGTGCTCTTTGCAAGATATAGAGGCGTCACCACCGACTTCACATTAGGCCATATCTTCATGCGCTCCAATGTGCTTTTGTAGAAGTCGGCAGCAAGGGTGCTGCTCTCCATCGTCACTACCTTGTTGTAGGTCGAGTCATTCTCCATCGGGAACGACACGGCCTGCACGTTGCCGGTGACATCGAGGTGGCGCAATTCACCGTTATCGAAATATGCGACCATCTCACGCCCCTTGAGCTGATTGTAGAAGCCTTCCTCGATCTCCTCAGCCACAAGTGCCTGATTTGGAAGCGTGGCCGTGTCGACAGTAGAGTCATTGAAATGCACATGAATCTCGTTGCCGGTTATCTGGCGGCTGTCGGACCACACAATCGGGTGCCGGTTGAGGTAAAGCGTCGAATCAAGGCTTACAAACGTCATGGAGTCGCACAGTCCCTGCATGTCCACACGATAGAATCTGACACGCGGATAGGCGATGATGTAGTTTGTTGTGTCGGCGACAATGTATGTGGTGTCGTTCACCTTGATCTCGTCGAGAAGCACTCTGAATGCCCTGATAGTGTCGCCGTGAAGATAAAGCGTATCGCCCGACGAATACTCCATAGCCAACGCGCGCCCGGTGACGAACGCACTGTCGCGCAACTGATCGTAATAGCCGTAGTTGCCGCGCAATATCGACTTCTTGGCGGTGTCCTCAAGCTCCATGTTGCCGAATGCCTCTCCATAGCCGCGCTCGCGGTCATAAATCAGCGTATCGCCTATCAGAGTCGTGCCGCGGTTCATCACGGCCTTCGATCTTTCAAAGAGCTCGCCGAACCCGCTGTCAGTGTTATAACGGCCTTCGGTGGTAAAAATCATGCCGTCGCCGTTGGCTATCTCGCTGAAACAAGTCAGTTCGGCCATATGCGTGGCCGTGTTGTAGAGAAGCGTGTCGGTGAGTATCTGCAACGTATCGCCCGAACGGTCTCTCGAATTCAGCCTGACGTCGCGATAGAAATTCGCCTCCTTGGTCGACGGATTGTATTCTCCCTCCTGCGATATGAGGCGGTTGGCCGTGTCGGTCAGCACGCCGCCGTCGCGATAATATCCAAGCTCAATGCCAAGATCATAGAAGAACTCGTCGGTCTCGAGTTTCACATCGCGGTTGATTAGTTCGACCTTCTTGCCGTCCCATGAGTAGAGTATGGCAAGCTCGAGGCTGTCGTTGTAGTAGAGCGAGTCGGCGAATACAAACAGTGTGTCGCCCTGCTCCATCCTGACGCTTCCAAACGCTTTCAGAGAGTTGTCGGGATAAAAATGTGCGCTGTCGCAATACATGAACATGTCGGCTTTGCGGAACTCCACATCGCCGACAAGTATCTGGAAATCCTCGCCCTGACGTGTATAAAGACGCGACGCACGCTCAAGAAACACACGGTCGCCGTCGTAGCGGTTGGCCGACGGTATCTTTGGATCGACCGGTGCGCCCGATGCCCGCAGGAACATTTCTGCCATCCCTGCAACAGCCAAAATGACAAAAAGCAGTTTCCTCATTATCTCACTTAGCCACCGGCCGCATGACCGGCATTACTGTTTTTTGACCCAGCCGTCGTGCTGGAACGTGCAGTCATTCCAGCCGTCCTCGATCTTGATATATGTCTCGCTTATCTTTTGCGCGAGCCACTTCTTCAGTATCTCATTTCTCTGGGAATTTTCATACATTCCCTTGATCAGCTGATAGTCGTCGGATAGGTTTGCCTTGTGTCCGTCGAGTCGCGAGGTCAGCTTCACCATTGCCACCATCTCGCGGTTGCGTTTCGGGTCCATCATCACAAACGGCTCCGATATGTCGCCCGGATTCATCGCTCCCACGACTTTCGATATCTCCTGCGGGAGCTGCTGCATCTCCCACATGGTTGTGCCGCTGCCGTCCTCGGTGTTGACCATAATGCCTTTGTTGGCTCTCGAGTCTTTGTCCTGCGACACGTAGGGCACGATCTCCTCAAAAGTGAATTTGCCGTCCATGATATCAGTTCTCACCGAGTCAAGACGGTTTACCGACTTGACCAGATCTTCCTCGCTCACATGCGGGCGGAGGAGGATATGACGTGTATTCACGCGGTCGCCGCGCTGTTCGATGAGCTGTATGATATGGTAGCCGTACTGCGTCTCGACGATCTTCGACACCTTTTTGGGATCGGAGAGATTGAACGCCGCAGCGGCGTACTCCGGCTCAAGATGACCGCGCCCGAAGAAACCGAGTTCTCCGCCATGAGCCTGCGAACCTGGGTCCTCGCTGTAGAGAATGGCAAGGGTCGAGAAATCGGCCTCACCCTTGTTGACACGATCGGTGTAGTCGCGCAGACGTGCTTTCACGTTCTCGATCTCCTCACGAGGTATGGCAGGATTAAGCGTCATGATCTGCACCTCCACTTTCAGCGGGACGAACGGTATCGAGTCCTCGGGAAGGGCGTTGAAGTACTTTCTGACGTCGGAGGGCGTCACTTTCACGTCTTTGGTAAGGTTGCGCTGCACGTCCTGTATGCGGTACTGGTTGCGCATCACCTCAGTCATCTGCTCGCGGAACTCGGGGATTGTCTTTCTGAAATACTCCTCGACTTTCTCTTTAGTGCCGAGATTGGTGATAAAGTAATTGAGACGCTGCTCAACGGCGGCAGCCACCTGCGACGGTGTCACCTCGACCGTGTCGATATCGGCCTGGTGCAGATAGAGCTTGTCTATCGCAAGATTTTCAGGGATAATACAGTAGGGATCGCCATTGAGCTGCGTGTGCTCATACAGGGCCTGCTGGTATGCTTCCTCGATTTCGCTCTTGTATATGGGCTGGTCGCCGACCATCCACGCTACCTCCTCGGCTATATTGTTCTGCGCCACAATTGCCGGCGCGGCAAGCGCGAGCGCAGCGACAAACGCGAGACGTGACATATTCATAATTACAGGTGTATTACTGTCTGTTTGTTATCAAAGATCTCTCACCTTCACCGTGAAGTCGTGCATCCTTATCGCAGCCTCGGCAGCCTCAGCTCCCTTGTCGCCGCAGCATCCGCCGCACCTGTCGAGAGCCTGCTGCTCGTCGTTGACAGTGAGCACACCGAATATCACCGGTATGTCGCAGTCGCTGTTGAGCATCGCTATGCCCTGTGTGACGCTCTGGCACACGTAATCGAAATGAGGTGTATCACCTTTAATCACACATCCGAACACTATCACGGCGTCGAAAAGTCCGGTCTCGATGATCTGTGATGCGGCATACGTAAGCTCCACGGCTCCCGGCACGTCAAACACCACGACGTCTCTTTCAGGGAAATTCTGCTGCCTGAACACTTCGAGCGCACTTGCAGTAAGTCGGTCGGTAATGTGGCCGTTCCACATGGCTTTCACTATGGCTACCCGCATGTTCTCAACCTTAGGAAGCGGTGCCTGGGGTGTATGTGTCGACATCTATGTTGATATGTGTAATGATGTTGATTTTACTGTTTTAAGTCACATTTCAAGGTAGTGCAGCAGCTCAAGGGCGTTGCCGCGCGCTTTCTCCTCGACCGGGGTCATGTCGGAGCCCCGCGAGGTCACCATGTAGCCGTAGCGCTCGAGCGAGCGGCTCACGGCATCGGCATTGCGGTGATTCACACGCAGATCGACCACTATATTGCCCGGCTGCGCCGACACTTCCGAGGTGACATTGAGATTGAGCAGATGCGCATCGCAGTCTTCCACCGCCCTTGCGATGGATGACGCGCTGTAATCGGAAGCGGGGCATTCGACAATAAGCGACGAGCAGTCGGGAGTATATGGAAAGAGGCGCCCGAAATCACGGACACCGCTCACAGCCGACTGTTTCGCAATATTCTTTTCTGTACGTGAAGTCAAATTCTTTTCCTATAATTTCGCCGTTTGGCTAATTGTCGTTAACTTTGTCTCTTGATGACATAGGCAAAGATAAGCATTTTTTTTAACATCATCATGTCATTGCGTACTCGTTGCCTAATGTTTCACATTAATTTGCATAAGGTTCAACAAACAACGACGACCTAACATTCACGATGACCCGACTTAGCGTCAATATCAACAAAATAGCGACTCTACGCAACGCGCGGGGCGAGAATAACCCCGATGTCGTGGCGACGGCTCTCGACATAGAAGCGTTCGGCGCACAGGGAATCACAGTGCACCCCCGCCCCGATGAGCGTCACATCAGACGCGCCGACGTCAGGGCACTTGCTCCCGCCATCTCCACAGAATTCAACATCGAGGGCTACCCATCGGCCGATTTCATAGAACTCGTGACAAGCGTCAAGCCGGCACAGGTGACGCTCGTGCCTGACGCGCCCGACACAATCACCTCAAACAGCGGGTGGGACGTCGAGGCCAACAGGGCGTTTCTCACCGATATCGTGCGGCAGTTCAAAGACGCCGGCATAAGAGTGTCGATATTCGTAAACCCCGATGAGGCCCAGATCAAAGCCGCCGCTTCGGTCGGAGCCGACCGCGTCGAGCTTTACACCAAGCACTACGCCGACGACTACGACAGCGACCCCGCCGCGGCCATCGCCCCCTACATCGCTGCCGCAAAGGCCGCACGCGACGCAGGGCTCGGGCTGAATGCCGGACACGACCTCAGTCTGAAAAATCTGAAATACTTTCACGACAACATACCCTGGCTCGACGAGGTGTCAATCGGCCACGCGCTGATATGCGACGCCCTTTATCTCGGACTCCGGCAGACCGTGAAATCATATCTCGAATGCTTAAAATAAACAGAACCACGTCTCTCCATTAATCACATAACAGCCCCATGCTTCAGGAAACTCTTACAGCAGCCGACTTCGCCACTCTCTCCTCAGACACCACATCGATAATCAACGAGACAATCCTATCGCAGACACCCGAGATAGAGGTCGTGGAACTCTCGCTCTGGGACATGTGCCTAAAAGGCGGAGTGCTTATGATACCGCTCGCCCTGCTGTCGGTGATCTGCATCTACATCTTCATCGAACGCCTGATCGTCATCAGCCGCGCGTCGCGCGAAGACTCGTCGTTCATGCAGCGCATCAAAGACTATATCCACGACGGTGAGATCGAGAGTGCGCTCAATCTCTGCAAAAAGACTTCGACCCCCTATGCCCGTCTCGTAGGCAAAGGCATCTCGCGCATCGGACGCCCGATCCACGACGTGCAGGCCGCGATAGAGAACACCGGCAACCAGGAGGTGGCCGCCCTCGGACAAGGACTCACATGGCTCGCCACGACGGCCGCAGGAGCCCCGATGCTCGGCTTCCTCGGCACCGTGATAGGCATGGTAAAGGCATTCTTCGACATTGCCAGCCAGGGCTCGTCGGCCGACATATCGACCTTCTCGGCCGGCATCTACACCGCTCTCGTCACCACCGTGGCCGGCCTTATAGTAGGCATCATCGCCATGTTTGCCTACAACTATCTGACGGCACGCATCGACAGTGTGACAAACAAGCTCGAGGAACGCACGACAGAGTTCATGGATATCCTCAACGAACCAGCAGTCTAACCCTCTTTTGACCACGCACTGAAATGCTGAAACGTCACCACCGCGTCACGGCCACATTCTCGATGGCATCGATGACCGACGTTATATTCCTGCTTCTGATATTCTTCATGGCCACAAGTTCATTTGTGTTTCCCAACGGCCTTGAAGTGAATCTGCCGCAAAGCTCACAGTCAACAGCCATCAAACCCGGCACGAGGGTCTACATCGACCGCGAGCAGGTCTACCACGCCGCCTACGGCGAGTCGGCCGAGCCGCGCCCCATGACTCCCGAGGAGCTCACCCAGTTTCTGAGCCTCGTGGCCCAGCAGGAAGACAGCGAGAAATATGTCGCTCTCTATGCCGACGAGGAGACCCCTTACGGCAAGATCGTAGAGGCTCTGAACATCGGAGCCGCCACCGGCCTGAAGATGGTACTTGCCACCAAGCCCGTTTCACCAACCTCAAAAAAAACAGCCGATGTCCTCGAGCTTCAAAATCCCTGAAGCAGGTGACAGCCGCCCATCCGACAAGATCATCTCGCTTGCCGTCACCGCCGTCATTCACGCCGGTGTGCTGATATTGTGCCTGTTTCTCTACCTGTCATGGCCTCCGGCCGACATGGACCCGATGGAACTCGAGGACAACGACGAGATATTGTTCGGCGGTGAGTTTGTCCAGCTCGGAAATGTAGCCAACTCAGCTCCCGTGACACGGCCGACCGCCGACGAGCCTATGCCGTCGGAGATGCCCAAAAACACCGATGCCACCGAAGCAGTCGATCTGACCAACGAGGGCACAAAGGGCGACCCGATGCCTGTGGTGGCCGCGCAGCAGGAAAGCCCGATGAAGGTCAAGGAGCAGCCGCGCCCCGAAAAAGCAGGTCCGACGGCCGAGGAGATCGCGGCCGCCGAGAAAGCCAAACGCGAAAAAGAGGCACGCCAGCGCATCAGGAAACAGATGAACTTCGGCCAGGCAGCCGGAAACGCCACACCGTCGGGCGGCTCCCCGACAGGGGGCGACTCGGGCGGATCGACAGCCGGAGCCGCCGGACACGACCTTGCCGGCCGCACCGTGTCGTCGTGGGGCGCCAACTCCTCGACAAAATCGGGCGAGATACGCATCACCGTCAAGGTCAACGCCGCCGGTCACGTGATCTCGGCCACCTATGCCGGAGGAAGCGGCCCTGTATCGGCCGACGCGGCCATGCGCCAGAAATGTATCGCCGCCTCTAAAGCATCGCGTTTCTCGGTGAGAGACGGCAATGACGCCGACCAGACCGGCACCATCACCTGGCGCTTCAGGTGATGCGCGACGGCACCCGATACAATCATTTCACATAACAAACTCACACATATCGCCGATGAAAATACAGAGACCTGTCATGCTCATCGGTTCGATATGTGTTTTTTTATCGGCCATATCGTGCATATTCGCCACATATGCCCCGCACTTCCGATACGGGAGCTGGCCGGTGGGTATGTATCCCGAGCCGTCGGAGGCCGACTACCCCGTCAGAGGCATCGATCTGTCGCACCACAACGGCGAGGTCGACATGCAGGCGTTTGCCGACAAAATCGATTTCCTTTATCTGAAAGCCTCGGAGGGAGCCACATGGCGCGACCCGATGTACAACACCTACTACGCACAGGCAAAAGCAGCGGGAATAGCGGTAGGAGCCTACCACTTTTTCAACTTCACGATCGACGGACGGCTACAGGCCGAAAATTTCCTATGGCAGACACGCCACCACTCGCTTGATCTGCCGCCGGTGATAGATGTCGAGACCCACACACAAGCGTCGCAACCCGACGACAAGGTCGTCGCCCGCCTGTCGGAGATGATAGCCGCTCTGCGCGAAGCGGGACACGATCCGCTCATCTACACACACCGCTACGGAGTCAGCCGCTTTATCGACCGTCTTGACGTCAGTCCGCGGCCGGGACTGTGGATCTCATCATTCACCGATCCGCCCCTCCCCGACTCCGTCGACTGGGTCATCTGGCAATACTGCAATGTCGGCTC
Organism: uncultured Muribaculaceae bacterium; assembly: GCA_964389525.1. GTDB lineage: Bacteria > Bacteroidota > Bacteroidia > Bacteroidales > Muribaculaceae > JAFLTL01. Next base: position 9,379 of record CAYMEX010000033.1, read on the forward strand.
TATGCCCGGCATCAAGGGCGACGTGGATCTGAACGCGGCTCCGTCGGCCGACTTCATAAAAAAAGACTAAGCACCGGTCATAAGTAAAATTATGTGAAAACGTGCTATAAAACACAAAATCGGCATACACATATTGAACACCCGTGACAAGATAAATGCTATATTTGCATATCCCGATTCGGTCGGGCTGACACTAATATCAATATCATGGACATTAATAAAATTCTCAACGACCTTGAGGCCAAGCACCCGGGTGAGAAAGAGTATCTTCAGGCTGTCAAAGAGGTTCTTCTGTCGGTAGGTGACATCTATGACCGCCATCCTGAATTTGCACGCAACAAGATAATCGAGCGCATGGTCGAGCCCGACCGTATCTTCACCTTCCGCGTGACGTGGATCGACGACAACGGCGAGGTACAGAACAATCTCGGTTACCGAGTACAGTTCAACAATGCCATCGGCCCGTACAAAGGCGGCATACGATTCCACGCATCTGTAAACCTCTCGATCCTGAAGTTCCTCGGATTTGAGCAGACATTTAAAAATGCCCTCACCACGCTTCCGATGGGTGGCGGCAAGGGCGGCAGCGACTTCTCGCCGCGCGGCAAGAGCGACCGTGAGATTATGCGTGTCTGCCAGGCCTTCATGCTCGGCTTGTGGAAGAACCTCGGTCCCGACCGCGACGTTCCCGCAGGCGATATCGGCGTAGGCGGCCGCGAAGTAGGCTACATGTACGGCATGTACAAAA
>CAYMEX010000034.1:0-5480 GCA_964389525.1 uncultured Muribaculaceae bacterium
ATATCAGCTGCAGAACGTTTGCTTTGTTCCTTAGATGGTGTAATAGTATTCATAATTGGCAGTTTTAAGGTTCTGCTGCTATCCTATAATCGATGTTGTTTATTTCATATGGTTTGAAACCATGCATAGGGGAATCGGAATTGTCACTATCAGCATAGAGTTCGCACTGTTTGATGACGGTCTCAAGGGCCTTCTCTTGCTCTTCGGGGGGGTATTTGTATTTCTTTAGGAGTCGCTTGACCATGCGGCGCATATTGGCGCGGGCGGATTCTTTCTGACGCCAGTCAATGGTCTTGCTGTTGCGCAGAGCTTCGGTTAGTTCCTTCGCCATGGTAACAAGTGTGTCGTTCTCATAGAAATCTTTCACTGCCTGTGGGCGGGTAAGTGCATCGTAGAATGCCTGTTCTTCTTCGGTCAATCCTAACTCTGATGCTTGTTCGGCATGGGCTTTAAGCTCCCGAGCCATTTTGAGCAGCTCCTGTATTACTTCCTCATTGCTGATTAGCCCGCGAAGATACTCAGCAAGTCGGGCATCGAGCATTTCGCTGAACTTATCTGCCTGCGTTATATTCTTTTTGGCATGCTTACGGATATGCTGTTCAAGCAGCCGCTTCAGAAGTTCGAGGGCTAAGTTCTTCTCTTTCATCTCGGCAATCTCTTTGAGGAATTTTTCATCAAAAAGATTGAACTCGGAACCTTGGGTGTTGAGGATTTCGACAACACCGTCAGCCTTTACCGCAATCTTCAAAAGATTAGTGATTCTCTCATCAATGATTTTGCGGGTGATTTTCTTGTTTGATGTCAGACGTACCAAAAGCGTCCGCACTGCCTCAAAGTATGCTTCCTCGAATTTCTCAGCCGGAGAGAGCAGACTTCGGCATAAGGTAGTTGCCTGAGCAAGGCGTTTGCTTTCGTCAGCAAATACTTTGCGGGCAGCATCATATTTTGTGACGTTTCCTTCACAAAGAGTGCTGATTATATTGTTAGGGTCAAGCAATACATTTACTCCACCTTTGATTAGATTTGCACGCTGTAGATTGGAGCACGTCGCAAAACCGGAGTAGTCATAACCGTTCATGCACTCGCGGCAACGGGCAATAGAGGCAAGAAACTCCTGATATGCCGTCTTCTTTATGTCCGGGTCGCCAAACCGCTTTTTATCACGGTTGGTGTAGTCGTGCATCGCCTTCTTAAGGGCTTGGGCTATACCGATATAATCCACCACCAAGCCGCCGCTCTTTTCAGGGAATACGCGATTGACACGGGCTATCGCCTGCATTAGGTTGTGACCTTTCATCGGCTTGTAGACATACATCGTGGCGAGACTCGGCACATCAAATCCGGTGAGCCACATATCCACTACGATAGCAATCTTCATTGCCGAATCGTTGTCTTTGAACTGACGCGCAAGCTCTTGCTTATGAACCGATGAGCCGATAATATCGTTCCATTCGGCAGGATCCTGATTGCCCTGTGTCATCACCACACCGATAATATCTTTCCATTGCGGACGCAGTTCCACAAGCCTCTTGTAAATTTCAATGCCTGTTGCGCGGTCGAGCGCGACTATCATAGCTTTGCCGGTCAAGTGATCCTGACGGTTGGCTTCATAATGGTCTATTATGTCGTGGCAGAGAGTATCTATAGTCTCCGGAGCATGGAGCAACGCGTGTAGCTGCGCGTTCTCCTGCTTGGAACGTTTAATGTCCTCTTCCTCCGCGCCTTCCTCGGCAAGTTTGTCATATTCCCGGTCAAGCAGCCGGAGGGTTTCCTCGTCGAGGTTGAGCTGAATAAGACGGCTCTCGTAGTAGACCGGCACTGTGGCACCGTCTTCAACTGCCTGAGTCATGTCGTAGATGTCGATATAGTTGCCGAACACTTCCCTTGTATCGTTGTCATCGGATTCAATAGGAGTGCCTGTAAAGCCGATGAATGCCGCATTGGGGAGCAGTTTGCGCACTATGGCGGCAAAGCCTAATTTTATCTCGCCGGTCGCCGTATCGACTTTGGCCTTGACATTGCTCTGCGAGCGGTGTGCCTCGTCGCTCATCACTATTATGTCGTTGCGCGACGTTATCAGCTCCCGGCGGTCCTTGAACTTCTGGATGTTGGCGAATATTATGCCGTGGCTCTTTCGCTTTTCGAGCAGTTCATAAAGATCTTCGCCATCGGCAGCCTTGACAGGTGTCTGGCGGAGATAGTCGCTGCAGGCGGCGAATGTTGAGTGCAACTGGTCGTTGAGGTCGAGGCGGTCGGTGAGCACAAGAATTGTCGCGCTCAGCAGGTTTTTGAGCAACTGACGGGCATAGAACACCATCGACAGGCTCTTGCCGCTCCCTTGCGTGTGCCAGAACACGCCGATTTTGCCATCCTTGCGCTGCAATGCTTCCTGAGTGCATTTTATCGCTTTTTTCACGGCAAAATACTGGTGATAGCCGGCGAGGATTCTTGTCTTCTTCGTGTCGCTGCCCATCGAAAGCGAGAAGTCGGCGATAAGATCTATAAACCGTGACTTATCGAAAATCCCTTCAAAGAATGTCTGGAAGTCGGCAATTGCAGTGCTCTCATAGGAGCCGTCGGTGGTTTTCCACTCCATGAAGCGGTCGAGCGGTGCGGTGATTGTGCCTACTTGCGTATCGGCCATATCGCTGATTACAAGCATCTGCGCGGCAGTGAACAGTTGCGGCACCAGACGCATATAGTTTTGCAGCTGCAGATATGCTTCCTCGGAATTTGTCACTTCGCGGCTAGGTGATTTCAACTCTATCACCGCGATTGGCAAACCATTTACAAACACCACTATGTCGGCTCTTTTCCGAGTCTGACCGTTGACCACAGTCCATTGGTTGACGACCTGAAAACTGTTATTTGCAGGATTGTAGATATCCAGAATCCTCACATGGTCACTGCGCAGAGTCCCCTCTCCGGTCTTGAACGTCACGTCAAGGCCGTTTTGCAGCCAGTCGGTCATCTGCACATTGGCGGGAACGAGCGATTGCGAGAACAGCTCGTGAATCTTGCGGATTGCCTCATCAACAGCAGCCGTCTTGTCCGAGCCATTGATGCGGAGCATTGCTTCCCGCAATTTGCCCGGAATGGCGGCATCGGTCAGGTCGCGACCCGTTTCGGCGTCAACGTCAGGACCATGCAGAACCTCATAGCCCATTTCGTTGAACAGGTCAAGGATTGTCTGCTCGTAAGAGTCTTCGGTATAGTGATAGGTATTGGTCATAGCTCATTCCGGTTTAATTTCGCCCGACATCAGTTTTGGGAGGAGGGTGTCGCGAAGCGCCGCCAACCGAGCAGATTCTGTATTAAGAGCCCCCATCTTGATATAAAGTGGATTAACTATATTCGTATAATGTGTCACTACATCTATATTCGGCTTGTTAAATTCGATCAATGAAAAATCGTGGTAATCAAGAGTTTGCCTTACTCCTCCTATAGCGCGGAGCAAAACTTCATCCTTAAAGAGCTTTGTTTTAATAAATTGATTGATGAATTCTTCATATCCGTCTATCGCTCTAAAGACTACATACACAGGACTAACACAGCCATCAAATTTAAAATTGTTTTTCCCAATAGAACCAATGTTGACACGTGCTGGATTATATGCGAATGCGTTGGGGGCAACAATTATGTATTTGGACAATTCCTTGCTATAAACTTGCTTTGAGAAATATTCATCCGAAAGCACTAATTCCCCAGCTGATATTGGGGATAGTACCTTCACATCCTCTCTATTCCTTACCCTATTTTTGCATTCAACTGTTAAGTCGCCAAGAGTGCAAGTTTCCCAGTCTGCAGGCATTTTACCGCCGAAAGGTTCGAAGTCGATGAACCATGACTTGAAGAGAGCCTGTGCCAATTCCTCCAACCGCGCATTTATCTTGCGGTTGGTCTCAATCTTTTCATCAAGAGAGGAAAGAATATTAACTATACGTTTCTGTTCTTCTAAGATGGGTACTATAACAGTCTCTTTTTTTACCATAGGTACAGTAATTTGAGGGATTGCAGAACCATCTCCTGATAATCTTCTGTTTTTAAGATAATAATAAAGGAATTTAGTATCTACTGAATTGTTTGTTATCAATGTAATCAATCTTACAATTGGAACAAATGGCTTATTTCTGAAAGCCACGAATCCGATACCTGCTCCTCTTGCTGCAATAGTAACAGCAGGTGATGAAACAACTGCTTTATCACAATAGCCATACAATCCATCATCTTCAGTAGAATTTGCATATACCGGGATATTATACAACGACGTTTGGTGTTTTGTTGTCCGATATTTTGCAGCATCACCTCCAGCAAATATTTGTTCACATATATCTTCTATGGTATATTCTTTCCACTCACTCATATCAAAGAAGTTTTTTAAGGTAATCGACCTCTGACTGTAGTTTGTCTTGTTTCATCTTTAACTCGCCATCGCCCCAGCCCCCAAAATTAGATCTTCTTTGCAGAAAAAGTTGATTTTCAATTTTATTAATCTTGTGCTCCTTCTTTTCAATCTGCTTTAAGAGACTACGTTTGCTATCATGTCGTGTAAGGATTGCGACAATTAAAGAAGCAACCCCTGTTATGGCAGCGATTATTGAGCAAACTAAAACAACGATATCCATTGTATTATAAGTTTATACCGACGGAGGCGAGTTGTTTGCAGATTTCGGCTTCTTGGGCGGCGGACTTGGCGAAGAGTTCTTTGAGTTCGCCGGTGAGGCGGGCTACTTTATCTTCGAAGGGTTCGCCATCGTCTTCTACATCGGCTACCCCTACATAGCGCCCGGGAGTGAGAACGAAGCCTTCTTTGGCAATATCGGCCGTGGTGGACACGGCTGCAAAGCCTTTCTCAGCAACATCTTCTCCACGGCGGAACACCTCGAATGTGTCGGCAATCTTCTTGATGTCGATGTCAGGATCGAGTTCGCGGTGGGTGCGGTCTTTCATATATCCCATGTTGCGGGCATCGATGAAAAGCGTTTTGCCGGGTTGCGACTTTTTCTTTGTGAGGAACCACAGGCAGCATGGTATTTGCACGTTGTAGAAAAGCTGGCTCGGCATAGCCACAATACCCTCCACAAGGTCGGCATTGATGATGTTTTTGCGAATTTCGCCCTCGCCCCCCTGTTCGGAAGAGAGCGAACCATTGGCAAGCACAAGACCAATGCGGCCGGTGTTGGCAAGGTGATAAAGCATGTGCTGCATCCATGCGAAGTTGGCATTCCCTTCGGGGGGCATACCATACACCCAACGAGGGTCGTCCTTCAGTTGGTCACCGCCCCATTTCGATATGTTGAATGGCGGATTTGCCATCACAAAATCGGCTTTGAGAAAGGGATGCTTGTCATCGTGAAAGGAGTCTGCGTATGATGAGCCGAAATTGGCCTCAATTCCGCGGATGGCAAGGTTCATCTGCGCCAGTCGCCAGGTGTTGGAGTTAAGCTCCTGTCCATAAACCGATATCTGATTGATGTTGC
>CAYMEX010000035.1:0-4536 GCA_964389525.1 uncultured Muribaculaceae bacterium
CTCTGATATTCAGTGTTTTGCATCGCCTTTCGGCTTTAGGTTGTGGTGCCACCAGAACCTGAGTAAGTGAATGAATACGAATGAATTTGAACGTTGTATTGGAGCAAAACGCTGAATAATAGCGAAATATGAACTTTAATGAATTTTGCCGATTTTCAGATTTATTCAAAAAACGTGGTGACCTACGTGGTGACCCGACTTGACAAAATGCGGTTTGGGTTGTTATATTTGCAGAACCAAAGTGGCTGACTGTGAATAACTGTGAATGCCACTATTCAGAAATTTATAACAACGAAGATATGACAAAATCACCCTCTCCGAAAAAATTGACACCGTTTCACATCCGCACTAAGGATTTGAAGAAGGACTCTGCGACCCTCTTTATCCGCATACATACTCGCAAGGTTGACGTGCTTGTATCGACCATGCTTCAGGTTGAGGTTGCCGACTGGCAGAAGGCTACGGCATCGCCTCGCGCATGGCTGGCGCATCAGAAGAAGAACTATCAGCTTCACGCCAAGCTGACGCAGATTGAGGGCATAGTCAAGGCTCATCTTGCAAAGGTGAACTTTGACCGTGAGGCACTCGACATGGATGTGCGCTACATTTCTGAGCCGGAGAAGGTGGACGCTGAACGCCGGGCGATGGAGGAAGCCGCCGAAGCCGAGCGGAAGGCTATCGCCAAACGTGAGGCGGCGAAAGAAAAAGCCCGCAAGAAAGCCGAGGAAAAGAAACGTATCGAGGACGAGAAGAACCGTCTTATCTGGCCGTTTCTTGTCCAATTTGTCGATGACATCAAGAGCGGAGCGCGCAAGATTGGCAGTGACGATTATGCACCCGGTACCTGCAAGGCATGGAAAAGTTTTATCGGGGTCTATGAGGGCTTCGACCCATTGCATAAATTCGGGTGGGCAGACATTGACCGTGCGTTTGTATCGCGCTATATCAACTATTTGCAGAAGCACGGTTACATGGCAAAGGTGGTCAACAAGCATCTGACAAACCTGAAGGCTCTTATCAACGCCGCCTTCATTGACGGAGTACACGACAATCAACGTGCGGCGGCTCTCATTGTCAAGAAAAAGATTGAAGACCGCGACAAGGCTGTCGAGATTTATCTCACCGAGGAGGAATTGCAAGCCCTCTATGAGATGCCGTTGACCGGGAAGAAAGAACATATCCGCGATGTTTTTCTTATTGGCTGTTATACCTGTCAGCGCGTTAGTGATTACAACAATCTCAATGCAGACAACTTTGAGACCACCCGCAAGGGAACGCGCATAATCCGTCTTGTCCAGCAAAAGACTAAGACCGAGGTGACAATCCCCATTCTCAACGAGAATCTAATCACCATATGCGAGAAATACGGCTACAACATTCCAAAAGCCAACGAACAGGTGCTTAACCGTTACATCAAGGATATTCTGAAAGACCTGTCGGAACAGTTGCCGTCACTGAAAGAGAAAGTGCCGACCAAGCTCACCATGAAGCAGAAGGAGGCGTTGAGAAAAGAGAAGAAAGAACCGGAGACCGACCTTAACGGCAATGTGGTCGTGCCACGCTATGACTGCGTGACAAGTCACACCGCCCGACGCACCGGCATCACAAATATGTATCTGAGCCACAAGTACACCATCCTCCAGATGATGCACGTCAGCGGCCACAAGACGCAAAAGACCTTCATGGACTACATCAAGCTATCCTCCGAGGAGATAGCCGACGAAATCGCCGCCATGTCGAAGAAAGAGAGCGATATGTGGTAGAGAAAAAGTTGCAGTCAATATCAATATTCCGAAAAAATGGTCAAATGTCCACTTTTTCGGAATATTGATTTGGAGGTATGGGAGCTTATGATTAACTTTGTATTCCGAAAAACTGGTACATGTACCACAAATCCGAAATAAGAATCATGGAAATAAAAAGAGACAAATATCTTAACCAGCTTATTACAAGCAAGCATAACGGTTTAATAAAGATAATAACAGGCTTACGCCGATGCGGGAAATCCTATCTTCTGTTCAATCTGTTCAATGAGCATCTTTTGTCAAACGGAGTGACTGATTCACATATCATCCAAGTTGATTTGGAAGATAGACGTAATAAGGAATTGCGCGATCCGGATGCTCTGCTTGCATACATTGATTCTAAAATTACGGATGATGAAATGCACTATATTCTCTTGGATGAAGTGCAGCACGTGCCGGAATTTGAGGATGTGTTAAACAGTTATCTGAAAATTGAGAATGCTGATGTCTATGTAACAGGCAGTAATTCCAAGTTTCTTTCCACTGATATTATCACAGAATTTCGTGGCAGGGGTAACCAGATTCATGTTTATCCACTTTCATTTGCAGAGTTCATGACGGTTGACGACCGCCATCCACTTGACGCATGGCCGGACTATTATACTTATGGTGGACTTCCGCATACATTAAGCCTCGCAGATGAGGAAGCAAAGGAAAACTATCTGAAGGAGCTATATGCTAAAGTATATCTTACCGATATAAAAGAGCGCCATTCCATACGATCTGATGCGGAACTTAAGGAATTGATGGAGATAATTGCTTCCTCAATAGGTTCCCCAACCAATCCATCTAAATTGGAAAGGACATTCAAAAGTGTAAAGAATGTAACATTGTCAGATAAGACCATAGACGCATACCTTTCGTATTTTGCTGATGCGTTTCTAACAGAAAAGGCGATACGCTATGACATCAAAGGTAAGAAATACATCAATACGCTCTCAAAACATTATTTTACTGATATGGGGGTGAGAAATGCTATATTGGGATTCCGACAAACAGAGGAAAACCATATTATGGAAAATGTAATTTATAACGAATTGCGGATGAGGGGCTATTCTGTTGATGTCGGTGTAGTAGAAACTCGTCCTGTTGGAGAAGATGGTAAACGAATACGGAAACAGTATGAGGTTGATTTTGTGGTAAACCGAGGCAGTCAACGCTACTATATCCAATCCGCATTCATAATGCCTACGGATGCCAAAGAACGTCAAGAGTCTGCCTCTCTGCTTAACATTGATGACTCCTTCAAGAAAATCATTATCGTTAAAGACCACATTAAACCAAAAAGAAATCAGGAAGGAATTGTCACAATCGGATTAATTGACTTCCTCCTTAATCCTGAACTGCTAAATTGGTAGATTTGAGTATCTACCAATGTATTCGCAACTGATGATGAGGCTCTGGTAAATGGACTCACCATTATACGAAAGCGCAATGAAAATTAAAGGGCAAAAGAAATCCATAAATCAGTGCGTTTTCACAAGATAAACAACATCAATCGGCTGATACTTATATGTTTCGGCTGTCAATAAAGGGCAAAAGAAAGGGCAAAAGATTTGAGATAATCTCGTTATAATCCGCCAAAAGTGGGTCAAAATCAATAGATTTGGCGGATTATAAGCATATTTTAAGGGTCTTTTGATAATGCATGGCGGTCAGATTGAGAGACCGATAATACCAATTATAATGCCTATTAACTGTGCAATCAGTATATAGCCTCGTTTGGTTTTGTATTGCGCCAACCATTCGTTATAGCGCATAGGCACATCCTTGACGTTCTGCCTCATATGCCACTGTTTTATTCCGAATACCAGTAACACAAGTGTTGCGCCTAACGCTATTACAATTCCTGTTATGATTAATATCTCACTCATATAATTAAGAACACGAATTAGCTCTTAAAAGTTTGTTTAACACGCCATAGCGATAGACATCGTTTTCGGTGCCAACACTACTTCTAAGCTATATCGGTTGTATATACCGAGATACATGTACAACCTTGTGCTATATCGGGCGGAAAATGTTTGGCGAGATTGAGAATTGCCTCTTATCTTTGCCGGTGAAAAAGAACTCAGAGCCAGCGATTGCCATGCCCGGTCATGCACTATTTTTGGCTATGGATAACTTTTTTCGTCAAATCGTGAACTTTTCTGAACAGAGTTTTGTTGTGAAAGTTACGGTGGCATATTTTGCGACCATAGCGGAGCGTCAGATTGCTCTGCCGTGACGGTTGCGCCTTTATCTCACCGCATACATACCTCCCGGCCCAAGAGAGGGCTGAACTATGATTCGACCCCGATGGGTCGAACACTATCGCACAACCCCCAAAAGTGTGTGCTTGAATTTCGCAACCGGCTCAGCGACTTATGCGAACCCAATCGGTGTGCGGGTGCATACCCGACGCTTACACCGATGCCGGTGTCTGTATTCAAGCGTGACGCTTATGGTAGCTATTGACACACCTACATCATACATACGATAGCTGACAAGATGGTCTTCCGCTGATGGGAATTTGTGCAGATTTGGAATCCTCAAAAAATTTTTGTATCTTTATGTAGCGATTGAGAGCCATGCACACCGAAAGCGACACGTTCAACTTTATAGCCCGGAAACGGAACGATGCTCCCTGACGGATGCAAAACCCGATATTGCACAACGAAAAGAAAAAGAGGTACTACAGGAAAGACCGGAAAACTGTATCCGGCATCACTATGAAGAACCTGCTGTTGAA
>CAYMEX010000036.1:0-3996 GCA_964389525.1 uncultured Muribaculaceae bacterium
GAGTGACAATCCGGGTGTTGTCATTACCCATCTTGCCGCTGATCAGCGCGACATACCCATCGGTTTCAAACTCACGCAGCTTCTTTTTCAACCTGAGCGCGCTCGTTGGCAATGTGTGGTCATAGAATTTTCGCAGGTCCTCACTTTCCCGGCAGATTGTCGCCCAAATGTCGCGTGTGCTGCCATTACGGGCTTTGCGGTAGGCGATGCGGTCATTGTAGGAGTCACGCAGTCTTTTGAGCACCGAGGCGTTCAGCGTGTATTCCTCGATAAATCTTCCCTCCAGTGTCTTTTCCTTCCCCTTTAGCCAATAGGTATACGACATGTAGAACGCGCGGGCACCGGCATCCATCACCAGGCCGAGCCGGTTCTGTTCTTTTTCTTTCTCGAGCAGTTTGCCCGGATCGCCGTATTTCGCCTCGAAGCAGGCGCGCCATTTCTCCGGGAGGGCATAGTAGTCGATGCGGGCATAGTCCGAGGAACTGCCGCCACCGCGCTCTATTCTGGCCGTTTTATTGCGCTGAAGAAACTTTTTTAGGGCAGCTTCACTCACAATCGCCTCGCCGCCTTCCGTAGACAGCAGATCGTTGTAAGTCACACATACTATGCCGTTATGTATCTCCATCAGCTCGGTATATACCCCCCCCCGTTTTTACAGACTCATTACTCTTGCCTCAAGATCCTTCTGGAGCTTCATAAACTCCAGGATCGTCAGGTTATGATACGCCGACTCCTGTTCGCCGTCGATCCAGACAGCGATCTCGCCGGTTTTAAGATCTGCTACTATCTGGGCGCGCTCACCGAATGTTTGTGTCATAGTGCCGTTCGCCTGGTCGTGCGTAGTCTCGCAGTTGGCGGGGCGCCCGTCAGTCAGCCTCCCGCCACGCTTGAGGGCGAGTGTGCGTATGCGACGCGCCTGATCCGTATCTATCTCGAATGTGAGCGCGCGCCATACCGTCGTGCGGCTTACGTTAAAGGCCTTTTTAAGAAATACGGCCGTGTCTACGTCTACAAGAATCCGCTTTTTCATTGTCTTATTCTTTGAATCCAAATTTCTCAAGCACATCATTCATCTCGTCGAGAGTGCGCTGCATCCCTTTTCTGCCCGCTTTCAACACCTGGTATGTCACCGATTTCTCAAGCTCATTTTCCGGGCACTTCTTTTCATATTGCTCCAGGATCGTGTCGACAGAGTTGCCATGCTTTATCAGCATGTCAGTCATGCCCATTATGGCCTCTCCAGCGGGCTTGATAAGCGGTTCTCTTGCTGATTGTTTCATCTTTTTTACTGTTTTAATCTTTGTGAGGGCACCCGGACTCGAACCGGGGACGAAGCAGTCGGATTGGATACCGCCGCGTGCTCTACCAACTGAGCTATGCCCTCCTTAAAAACTCCCCGGCCTTGCAGCATACCAGGGAGGCAAACCAAAACCAATCTGATATCTAAATTCTCACGATTCCCGTCTCACGACGGAGGGACCTTCACAGGCTATCCTAATTCTTTCACGGTGCACTTCCCCTTCAGGATACATATTCAGGCCAAACACCCCGTCTTCTCCGGCTGCTAAACCGCCAGATACCCTGACATCCCCGACAATCCATGTGTCACGGGCTACAGCAAGACTACCACCCATAGCCGACACCGGATCCCTTACAACCCTGAGGTTGCCACGCAGATACCGGTTGCCCTGCCTATCGCAGTCAAAATACACCCTGTCGATGCGCTCACGGAAACGGCGGTCGCGCCATTCTCTGAACCTTTTGATCAATTTTTTCATATTCTCACGTTTTAGTTGTTTAACCTTGGCGGGAAAGGCGGGACTCGAACCCGCAACCCTCAGTCCGATCAGGGCCGCGCTCTCTCCAATTGAGCTACTTTCCCATTTGCCCCTCCGATTCTCACCTTAACCAATCAGTATTACACTGCATGTGCCGGAGGGGAGGTTTCGCGACTCTCTTGCCGCAGGGGTCCTCACGGATTACCCAAGATCTCCCAAGATGAAAACTTTTCTTTCAAATCAATCTGAAGATCACTATTTTTGTGCTGAACTATTTTACGTCATCATCTACTATGGAAAAGATCTCATTTTCAATTGTAGCAGACACCCTCAAGAGAAAGGGCGTGTCTGACAAATGCCCTATGTGCGGAAAGCACGAGCTCAAGGGTCTACGCGAAGAGGAGTTTCAACTCCTTTCTATGAACCACCCCAACAATGGGAACATTGATGTTTCATCGGTTACAATGCTACCAACCGCAACAGTAACCTGCCTCAATTGTGGCTATGTAGCGCGATTTGTCCTTGCAGACCTCCTTCGCTAACAAGGACATATCTTTCTGCTTTCTCGCCGTGCTCCTCGGAGTGCGGCGTTTTTATTGAATTACCAACAGCGAGATCATTCGCGTCGACAAAAAACTTACCACTCTCTGTGTCATAAGCGAGTTTGTTAACAAACTCAGCTAAGGCATCTTTTCCTTTTAACATCATGTTTCTTTTGTTTTATGGTTGTTGCGGGACTATTCCCATTTTATTCCGGAGCAAGGTCATTACCCTCGCCCCGGTGCGCCATCCCCGCTTGCTTCAGATTGACGGCGCTCACTATTATTTGAACTCATTTATTATCGGTTTTACAGAACAACCAAAAACCGTAACCAATCGGTATTTCAGTTCTTTCACATAGGATTCCGGAGCCGTGAACGTTATACCGTTCTCCTTATCGTATCGGAATGACACTCCGTCCATAATCAGGACTCCGCCCACTTTATGCTTTACGCTTTGCGTCTGCCATACCTTGATTTCATCTGTCGCCTGCATATTTGAGAACTTTAAAATTCACTAATCTCACACCTTTTTGTATCTTTAAGGCGGTGCAACACCGTTTCTCGATGCAAATATAGACAAGAAATCTCGACTACAAAAATATTATGCAAGAAAAATCGCCTATAAAGCAAAAAATCCTGCAGTATTTATCCCATAAAGGAATAAGCACATATGAGTTTTATAAAAATGCAGGGGTTACAAGGGGAATACTTACACAGAACAATGGGATAAGCGAAGATAATCTTGCAAGATTTCTCGCATACGCTTGTGACATAAATCCACTGTGGCTTTTTTCGGGAGAAGGAGAAATGCTAAAACAAGAGCAAAACGGAAGCCAAGCATTAGTCAAACCAAACGAAAACACATCTGCTTCACATTACAGAACGGGTAAATTAGATCAGTACACGCCAGGGGCAATCCCTTTAGTTTCTACTCAAGCGGTTGGTGGCTTTTTTGGCTCAGACTTCTCTATTGAGGAAAGTGACATTAAATCATATTATGTCATTCCGAAATTCCGCAATTTGAATGTTGACTTTATGATTGAATTGACAGGTGACTCGATGACTCCCCAAATTTGCGCGGGTGATATTATTGCTTGCTCCATTATTCGGAGTTCAAAGTTTATCCAATGGAACAAGACACATTTGCTTGCCACAACAGATCAGGGATTAATCGTAAAAAGACTTAATCAAAGCTCAAATCCGGATTGTCTTTTGGCAGTTTCAAATAATCCAAGCTATCCGCCTTTTGATATTCCTAAAGATGAAGTTTTAGGTATTGCGCGGGTCGTTGGCATCATTCATCTTGAGTGACAAATCAGGCGATTTTCGACAAATATACACCTATTCTCAAGTGTTTAACATGCTTATTGTTTATGTATCAGCTATATAAGCTATAAAAGCTATTGGTTTAATACGGTGTATTGAGGGTAGTTTGTACTCCTCAATACATATTTTTCACCCTTTTTCAAGCACTTTTAATCCCGTTTCTATCTTCCAATCGCCATATTTTATTTGCAAAATGTCCACCCAGTTTCACAAAATTTGTCCACCCACTTGTCCACCCACTTGTCCACCCAGTATTCGCCAAGTCTCATTTTACAGCACAAAACAAGGGAGCCCGAAAGCCCCCACTAAAATGTAATAAAATCATATTAAAACCTCTCAAGTACGCAATT
>CAYMEX010000037.1:0-3139 GCA_964389525.1 uncultured Muribaculaceae bacterium
ACGGAAAAGAACGCTTCGTTTTGGGAGTTTGCAACTTTTCGTTTTGCGGATTATAGATTTAAGATCTTTTTGTGCAAAAGGAGGAAAATATGCACTTAGCTGACTAATACTTTGTGGACCTGTTTCTCGTCCTAAATACAGACTATTTATTGATGTCTCTTTAAAAAAAGGTTCGTAATACGTTGTCCGGTAACCCACTAATCTACGTCCTGATTCTGGGTCATTTAGATAAAGACTTGTTGTACTGGGTAATATTGCAAGAGAGTCTATGACACATTTTTTCCAAGCGTTCTGAGTTATTGCAGAAATATTAGATCCTATGACGAGGAGTGATATATTACCACAGTCGTAAAAAGCATTATCTCCTATCTCCTGGATTGATGAAAGGTCTATCTTGCTTAATGCCTTACATCCATAAAAGGATCTATCATTTACATTATTTACCTCTGAAAAGTTTTTGAACAACAATGATGAGCAATTATAGAATGCTTCTCTTGGAATCGTTTTGCTAATTGATCTATACGATAGGTTTTTTAATTGGTTACAACCCATAAAAATTGCCTCAGACAATACCATGTCTCCTTCCCATTTTACCGAAGTAAGAGAGGTACACCCTTTAAATGCATTGTCACCTATTTCAGTTATTGAACTTGGTAGCGTGATAGTGGTAATTAATTGGTTACCATTAAAACACTCTCTACTTATTTGTGTTATATTTATGCCGAGTTTTACGGAGGAAACTTCGGACAATTTGCACGCGATTGAAACTACTTTAAGTTTCTTGCCGGAATATTCTACCTCGTCTGGTATGACAAGAGCTCCTGTATACTTATGGTCAGAGGGACCGTCGGTAAGGGCGCAGGTAAAGTCTGTGGGTGAGACAATGTCAAAGTATAATCCATTTGCCTCAAAGTCGTAAGCACTCACGACAAGTGTTGTCGCAAAGCTCAGAGTGAATAATAGTAGTCGTAAGATCTTCATGTGTTGTAATGACTGTTTACGGTTTGTTTTACTAGTGTAATTATGGTAGTGTCTATAGTGTAGATATAAAACTGGATAGTTTTATCTATCTTCGGTTAATTCCAAAGGGTAATCATTGCCAAGTAAAAATTGTACATCGTACTCGTACAATTCATCATTTGGATGATACTCACTAAGGCTAAGGTATAACCATTCGGCATCCGGGTTGCCATTGCTGTTGCTCTCTTTATTGACCAAACGACAACCTGGAACTTTCTGAAGGGCAGAAATAAGATCGTTCTCTAATTCTGCTATTTGCTGAGGGGTCCCATGAGCAAGCGGTAGGGTGTATATGAGTCCTTCATCTCGATGCTCTGCAGTTCTACGCTGCAAATCCTGAGTTTTCCCAATATATAAATATAAAGTTGGAGAGAACTGACAGAGGATCTGCTCATTTACGTCTGAGGCTATTTTTTCGATGATTTGAGTGAGTTTCATTCTCTATAATTGCCGCAGAGCTCTCCACATTGGCGGTAATGTGGTTATACAAAAAAAGCGTGAGAGCCGTACTTGTTGCTCATCCCGCTGATCCAAGGCTGTGGCGTGCCCATCAAGGTAGAATGAGCAACGACGCAAGAGCCTCACGCGATATGATATACAATGCACATATTATATGACCCAACTCACGTTGAGCCGTATACGTGTCAATATACACATATCCACATAGGCATCTACCGTTGCTAACTCTCGACCTTGATTTAGAAACTGCCACATTTCGGATCAGCCAAGAATATAGCGTTAAGTAAACGCTTTTTAGTTAGAATTGCCCGACCTCTGTCAGGCATTTATCCCGCCCACAAGCCGCTAACGGCTCTTGCGGTCAAGATGTGGCGCAAATATATAATTATTTTCTAAAATGTACAATTTTTATGGTTACAAGAAAAATGACCGTGGGAGACATGACTTGCGATTCTCGGCATGGGGTTATTATGCGGTTCTGTCTTTACAAGACTGATTATGCTTTTGCCTGTGCAGCCCCACCCTGCTTGCTTCGTTTCGCAGGATGGGGTTTTGCTCCGGCTTCGCCGGGTTCGGCATCTGCGATGCCATTCACGGATAGTATCCTGCTTGATATGATTCAGTCGCCCCACCCTGCTTGCTTTGCGCGCAGGATGGGGTTAGTCTCGGGCTTCGCCGGGTTCGGGCATCTGCGATGCCGTGTGCGGATAGTACACTACTTGATTGATTCAGTCGCCCCACCCTGCTTGCTTCGCTCGCAGGATGGGGGGTATGCTCCGGCTTCGCCGGGTTTGGCATCTGCGATGCTATGATCGAAAAATAGCAAGGATGTAATAAGTTTATTAGTAATAATGTTATTACTAATATGTCGGTATCGTAAAACGTGAAGTGGTGATGTAACAGGTATTAGGTTGGGCATGCCGGAATGCCGATGAGGGGTCAATGGTAGCCTCTGATCTAATGGAGGCATCGCAGATGCCGTGACCCGGCGTAGCCGGAGTAAAGCCCCATCCTGTGAGCGCAGCGAACAGGGTGGGGTATATAGAGACAGTCTCGCCTCAGTCTCGCAGAGACTGAACCTCGCCGTCAATGCGTTTCATTACAAGATCAATCTGGTCTGTCGTAAACCCACTTTCTTCCATGAGTTGTTTTAGTTCGTCGTCAAACGATCTCCCCATGCAGTGATGCTGCTTCTGATTCGCGATGTAGTTCTTAATTGTGGCTACATCTTCTTGTGATTTTGAAAAGGCGAAGTACTCTTTGCCCCAACATTCAAAGTGCCGGAATTTTTCGTTCTGGTGCATCCATCGGCTTGATGACTGCTTGACGATCTGTGCAAACCTGGATGGTGCCGTATCTGCATTCAGGTTTACCAAAAGATGGATGTGGTTTGGTGTGCCTCCAATCCTGATGAGCTGGCAGTTTTTATTCTTTATGACACCAAATATGTAGGCATAGAGGTCGCGCTCGTGTGCTTCGGGTATCGTCATTCTGCGCTTGTAAGTGCAGAAAACAAAGTGGTAATATGATGTTACATAGCTCATGCGGCAAAGATAGTGATGCGGTTCAGTCTTTACAAGACTGATTACGATTTTGTCTGTGACACCCCACCCTGCTTGCTTCGCGCGCAGGATGGGGTTTTGCTCCGGCTTCGCCGGGT
>CAYMEX010000038.1:0-2916 GCA_964389525.1 uncultured Muribaculaceae bacterium
GTGACTGTCCTGTTCTGGGCATACGCGCCAAGCGTCGCCGTCAGGACCGCCAGAAGCATGAAGAGAAATTTTTTCATAAAAGATGAATATTGAATGATTTAATGAAATACCAGCTTCATCACGCCTGATGATTGAACGTGCCTATTGGAAATGTTGGCTGATTGTTTCGCTGCAAATATAAGTATTATTTTTAAATATTTTTCACATGACCGCGTATTTTTTATCTAAAAAACCATCAAGGCATAAAAATATTAACATTTTCCACACATTTTGCCACAAAATGTGCATTTTTTGTGCTTTTCCAAACAAGGGCAATTACTATTTAATTCTGTTAAAACTACCGAGACATGAACAAGCGACAGAAACTCCGCGCCGACAACACTTTTCTCATTGACGGCCAGAGAGGAGACAACCCAAAACTCATGGGGAGGCTCAGATCGGACAACCGAGTGACTCTTTATCTGGAGTACTATTACGGCAAGACTGCAGCCGTCAGCCGCAGGACCGGCACGGCCTATGAAAAAAACCTCCGCCGATGCGAGATGCTCAGGCTGTATCTCTATCACGCACCGAAGACGGCCGAGCAGCGCGACCACAACCGCATGTCGCTGCAACTTGCCAGAAATCTGAGATATGAGCGCGACAGAAAACTGGCCGAGCAGACTTGCGGATACTGTCTGACAAAGAAAACGCCCTCCGACATACTGCAATGGATGCTCGACTACCACAGCACATACACCAAAGCCGACCACCGCCACATCTACAGGGCTTATCGCGTATTCTGCGACTTTCTCGGCTCGACTCCGCTTATGCCCGGTTTTGCGGGACAGATCCACGGGCCACAGCTCACACCCGCGCTTGTGACGGCGTTCACCGAATATCTATGCCGGAGATTTCGCGGAGAAGGCCCCCACACACTCTATGCCCGCTTCAAAAAGATCATCAAGGCAGCTGTCGCCGCAGGAGTCATGCGCTCCAATCCGTGCGAGGGAATCGTGCTGCAGACCGACCAGGGCGTGCTCCACAAAGAGGTGCTCGCCGACGACGAGATAAAACGCCTGATCGCCACACACTACAGAGGAGAGAACACCGAGGTGCGCCGCGGATTTATATTCTGCCTCTATGCCGGACTGAGATGGAGCGACGTCACGCGGCTCACATACGGCAACGTCGACTACTCCAACCAGATGCTCCGGTTTGAGCAGGCCAAGACGCGAGGGAAAAGTTCGGCAAGCTCAGTCATACTCCCGCTCAGTTCCCTGCTTGTCGGCATAATAGGCAGCCCGGGCGACGAGGGACGCCAAGGACTGATCTTCAGACTGCCCTCGAGACGCGTGGCACATACCGCACTGCGCCGCTGGATGTCGGCCGCCGGCATCGACAAACATATAACATGGCATTGCGCCCGACACAGTTTCGCACTCAGGCTGCTCAACCACGGAGCCAACATCAAGACAGTCGCATCTCTGCTCGGTCACAGCACGATACGCCACACCGAGAAATACACCCGCGCGGTCGACTCCCTCCGACGCGCCGCCATCCTCAGCCTCCCCGCCCCACCACAAGGCATATAAAAAGATGCTCCGGGCCCACAAGTAAATGACATACGTTAGGGCACTGCCGGAGGCTGTCGCGATGCCGCATGAAAACGCCTGCATTTGCCCCGTCGAAAACACGACGTTAGGGCACTGCCGGAGGCAGTCGCAATGCCGCATGAAAACGCCTGCATTTGCCCCGTCGAAACACGACGTCAGGGCACTGCCGGAGGCTGTCGCGATGCCGCAGAAAACGCCTGCATTTGCCCCGTCGAAAACACGACGTCAGGGCACTGCCGGAGGCAGTCGCAATGCCGCAGAAAACGCCTGCATTTGCCCCGTCGAAACACGACGTCAGGGCACTGCCGGAGGCAGTCGCGATGCCACATGAAAACGCCTGCATTTGCCCCGTCGAAAACACGACGTTAGGGCACTGCCGGAGGCTGTCGCAATGCCGCATGAAAACGCCTAAATTTGCCCCGTCGAAGACGGGAATTAATGCCAAGCCCCACATCGAGCGCGTGTAGCGCGAAGGTGTGGGGTCAATAGGCATTTATAAATACGGCCTCGAAGAGGTCGGCTATTTGCATAGTGAAAAAATATGATTAGATTTGTGATATGAGTTATGTTACATCTTTTTATCATGTGGTCTTCACGACCTATCGCCGCCAACCGACGATTACCAATGATCGCCGTGAGGATTTATATCGTGTCATATCCTCACGGATCGCTTCAAAAAATTGCAAGGTTCACATAATAAATGGTGTTCACGATCATATACACATTTTGCTAAGCCTGAATCCAACAGTTGCGTTGTCTGATCTGATGCGTGATATCAAGTCGGCATCGTCAATGTGGATGAAACAGTCCGGTTATTTCCCCATGTTTGAAGGATGGGGAAAAGAATATGGTGCATTCTCGTTGTCTGCATCACACAGGCAGGCTGTTTATGATTACATAATGTCGCAACAGACACACCACTCTCTTTACGATCTGGAAACTGAATTTAAGAATCTTATCCTAAAGAACGGATTGGTTTATTATCCGTGGCAATAACCGACCTCTTCGAGGCCGTATTTATAAATGCCTATTGTACCCCACACCTTCGCGCTACACGCGCTCGATGTGGGGCTTGGCATTAATTCCCGTCTTCGACGGGGACAAATGCTGTAGCCGAAACATGAGGCTACAAACAGACAACTGGCCTGGGATCTCCTGCCTCCGGCACTCTGCACACCTTCCGTCTTCAAAAGATGCTCCGGGCCCACGCAAGGCCACGTTTTTTTTGATTTGTGCTTTGCCTGTGCTTTTTGCAAATTGTCAATCCACTGCGTCACAGCGAATAAAAATACCCAGAACAGGCCCAGAACAGGACAGTCAC